>CAWIRN010000018.1:0-77421 GCA_963838535.1 uncultured Solirubrobacterales bacterium | reverse complement strand
GAGTCCCTCCTCCGGCATTCATGCAATCGTTTCAGGCAAATCCCTGGAAATCAGGGAGTGTGCCGATCTACACGCCAATGCAGCCGGTGCCCAACGGACCCCTACGAACGACAACGGCGATGACATCTGCGTCCACATTCCCGTCCACATTTCAGGGCTCGAGCTCGCCGAGCTCGGCAGCCAGGTAGGCCTCCAGCTTCTCGCGCGCGGTAGTGCCGCGCGGAACCGGCAGATTCTTGATGTAGCGCCCGGTCGTGACCAGGTCCGCGTTGGATGGCATGGCAGGCCCGTCGAGGATCCCGTGGACCGCGTCGAGGACGGGTTAGCCCGTGGGCTGTGGATACGCGGTGGGCGCGGAGCGGAGGTCGCCCGGAGGGCGGCCGGAGCGGAGCGCCTACCGCGTGCGCGCGTCCGGCGGGGGGTCGATCGTTCCGCTCCGTCCTGTCGTCCCGTGGAAGGAGTTGTGCGATGACGTTCGTGCCGAGCATGGAGCGCGTGATGGACGGACTGAGTCTGGGTCGATCACGCTGGGGCATCCGCTGGTCGACGCCTACCTGGAGTTCGTCGGCGCTCGCGGCGCGGTGAACACGTGGCTGGCGACCGCGTATGACTTGAAGGTGTTCTTCGAGGTGGTCGGCAAGGAGCCGGCCGACGTCACCTCGGCTGACGTGTTCGCGTTCCTTGGGCAGCAGCGCACGCCGCGGCATGAGAAGGTGGTCCGGATCGAGGATGGCGAGGCGGGGCTGTCGGCGCGGACGATCGCGCGGCGCTTGTCGAGCGTGGCTGGCCTGTTCGAGTATCTGATCGTCCGCGGCGACGCTGGCGTCGACAAGAACCCGGTGCCGCGGGGTCTGGCGGGCCGGCGGGCGGGTCAGCGCGGCCGCGGCGGTGTGCGGCTGGTGCGCCGTCCGCAGACGCTGCCGCGGGTGCTCTCGCCGGTCGAGGTCGACGTGCTGCTGGGCGCGTTGCGGACGCAGCGCGATCGGGCGATCGTGCTGGCGATGTTGCTGGCCGGACTGCGTCGATGCGAGGTGCTGGGGCTACGGCTGCAGGACGTCAACCCGGGTGAGCAGCGGCTGTTCGTCGCCTCGGGGAAGGGCGGCCGGGAGCGGATCGTCCCGGTCTCGGGCCGGTTCTTCGAGGCGCTCGGCGTGTACCTGCAGTCTGAGCGTCCGGAGGACGTGTCGACCGACGCTGTGTTCGTGGTGCTGAAGGGCCCGCGGCGTGGGATGCCGCTGTCGGCGGCCGGGCTTGATGAGGTGATCGACGGCGCTCGACAGCGCGCCGGGGTCCCACGGTTGACGTGCCACATGCTCAGGCATACATGCTTGACCAGGCTGCGGGAGCAGGGGATGTCGCTTGAGGCGTTGCAGGCGCAGGCGGGGCACGCGTCGATCGACTCGACCCGCATCTATCTGCATCTCGCGAACGATTGGCTGGTGGGCGAGTATCTGCGGGCGGTGGAGGCGATCGAGGCGCAGATCGACCCGACCGAGACCGAGGGGGAGGCGGCATAGTGGCCCGGCTGGCGCGCGATCCTGAGGTCGAGGCGCTGATCGACGCCTACAGGGCGGACCTGATCGCGGCCGGTCATTTCGCGCAGAACGAGGTGACCTCGCCGGCGCGGGCGTTCCTGCTGCGGGTCGGCGGCGCGGCTGGTTGGTCGCGTCTGTCGGTGCAGGAGCAGTGGCGAGTCTCGCAGGCGCGTGAGAGCGCTGTGGTGATGTGGATGATCGCTGCTGGTCATGTGCGGCCGAGGCCGGCGTTCCTGGTGCGCGGCTGTCAGCCGATCGGGAAGGTTTCGGCGTGGGTGCACCGCGAGTTCCACGGGCGGTTCATGGCGACCGCCGCCGGGCTTGGCTTCTCGCCGAAGGTGGCCGAACTGCAGTGGTGGGCGGTCGCGAAGGTCGCGGCGGTCGCGGGCGTGGCGCCGGACAAGCTCACCCGCGCGAGGTTCGATCGGGCAAGCCGGGAGCTGATCGACGCGGTCAAGCTGTTCGGCGCACGTTCGGGGCGGATCACGTTGAGCACCAGGCTCTACGGGGCGGAGGCGACGCTCTATCACGCTGGTGTGATCGACGGCCCGCCGCGCAAACGCGCGGCGAATCAGTCCGACCTGCGCGCCCGGGAGTGGGCGAGCGTGCCGTCCCGGCTGGCGGAGACCCTGCAGGGCTATGTGGAGCAGATGCGCGTCACGCTGCGCCCGAACTCGATGCCGCACATCGAGCGCACGCTGCGCGAGTTCGCGCTCTGGCTGCGAGACCAGGCGCCTGAGGTCAGCGCGGTCCGCGACCTGCGGCGGGCGCACATCGAGCGTTACAAGCGCCACCTGGCGCAGAAGCCCAATCTCCGCGGTGGGCGGCTGTCGAAGCGGACGCTCGCCGGTGAGCTCTCGACGCTGCGGATCTGCCTAGAGCGCCTCGGCGAGTGGGACGCCGAAGACGCCCCGGCGCGCACGTTGATGTTCCCCGGTGACGTGCCGAAGCTCGATGACCCGCTGCCGCGGTTCATCGACGACGGCGCCGCGAAGAAGCTAATCCAGGCGGCGCGCGCCACCGATGACCCGTTCGCGCGCCTCGCCGTCGAGTTCCTCGCCCGCACTGGATTGCGCCGCGGCGAGTTTCTGGACTTGAAGGTCGACTCGGTCGTGCAGATCGGCGCCGCGTACTGGCTGCACGTGCCGCTCGGGAAGCTCCGCACCGACCGTTACATCCCGTTGCATCCGCAACTCAAGGAGCTGCTGGACACCTGGGTCGCAGGCCGCCCGGGAAACCTCCGAGAGCCGTGGCTGTTCATGGACCACGGCCGCCGGCTCGGTCCCGAGAGCGTCCGCAAGGCGCTGCTCAGGGTCGCCGAGGAGGCCGGGCTCGGGCCGGTGACCCCGCATCAGCTGCGCCACACCCTGGCGACGCAGGCGATCAACCGCGGCATGTCGCTGGAGGCGATCGCCGCGCTGCTGGGGCACAAGTCGATGCGGATGACGATGGTCTACGCGAAGATCTCCAACCGCACCGTCGCCGATGAGTACTTCAAGGTCTCAGAGCAGGTCGAGGCGCTCTACGATGCCCCGAAGGAACTCCCGGCGGCCGCGGAGGGCACCGAGATGCGCAAGCTCCGCTCAGAGATGCACCGGCGGATGCTCGGCAACGGCTACTGCGCGCGCCCGATCGGGCTGGACTGCCACTTCGAATCGATCTGCGAATCATGCACCTACTTCCAAACCACCCACGAGTTCCGGCCGACGCTCGAGCGTCAGCGCGACGACGCCGCTGAGAAGGGCCAGGTCGGGCGACTGAAGATCTTCGACGGGCTGCTCACCCGCCTCGAGCAGCAGGCATCATGACCGCACCGATGCTCGACCCCGTCCTGTTCGAGGTCGCGACCAACCCCGACTCCGACTCGACGCTGCCGTTCCTGATCCGGCTGCCGCTGCCCACCGGCGAACTCGTGCTCAAAGCCCGAGACAGCTGGCCACGAACCGCGAAGGTCTACTGCCACCGCGCCGAGCGCTGGCCCGATCAGCCGCAGATCATCGAGCGCGTCCCGATCCGCTCCTGCCAACGACGCGGCGTCGCGATCGACCTGGTGCTCGACCGCCCGCGGGAGAACCGCTCGCAGCTGGTCTTCACCCGTATCCAGGGCGGCCGCGAGGGGATCTTCTGGCAGACCGCACGCACGACCCGCCAAGCCCGCCCTGGGATCCGCGTCCCCCGGCGTCTCGCCGCCGGACAAGCTGCACTGACGATCCTCGTCGATACCCGCGAGCGCTACCCCTACAAGTTCGGCCAACAACAAGCCACCACCGAACGCCAAAGCCTCCCCACCGGCGACTACGCCGTCCAGCACGACGGCAAGATCGTCGCTGTCGTGGAACGCAAAAGCCTCGCCGACCTCGTCCACCGCCTGATCGACGGTCAACTCACCTACGCGCTCGCCGACATGACCACGATCCCGCGCGCCGCGGTCGTGATCGAAGACCGGTACTCCAACCTGTTCAAGCTCGAGCACACCCAGCCCGGATTCGTCACCGAGATGCTCGCCGCGCTCACCGTCCGCTACCCGACCGTGCCGATCCACTTCGCCGAGACACGGCCCCTCGCCGAGGAATGGACCTACCGGTTCCTCGGCGCCGCGCTCGCCTACGCCCACGCCGCGTCGTGAGGCCAGTGACGCACGAGCGGCTCGACCGTCGTGCAACGCGGTGGAACACTACGCAGGTGATTCGACGATGCTGCTGTTCGGATTCGCCATCGGCCGGTGGTGGGCGATCCCGCTCGGCGCGCTCGGATGGACAGTGCTGCTCGTGGCTGCCATTCCGATTGACCTCGGCAATCTCCCGCTTGCCGCCGCGCTCGGCGCCGCGAACACGGCCATCGGCGTGCTCACCCGCATCGGGCTCGGGCTCGCGTTCCACGGCATGGTGAGGCTCACACGGCTCCCACGAGCTGCCTGAGCCACATCAGCTCGTCGCGTTTTGCGACCCGGTCGTGGACCCCCCGATCGTTCGCTCGCTGGTCGCCTCAACTCAGCGTCGCAACGTTCGCGAACGCGAGCGCGCTCGCGTCGCTTGACAGGATCACCCGCATAATGGCCGAGTTGGCGCTGCACGTACATCAGTGAGTTTCCCGACGCGAGCCACGCAGCCGCCGCGGTGTGGCGCAGCGCGTGCAGCGGCATGTCGCGCAGGGCTGCGTCCTCGAGGGCGTCCTTGTGCCAGTCGCGCGAGACCGTGTTGCGGTCGAGCGGCTGTCTGACACCTGCGCTCTCCCACCGGCCCGTGCTCAGCTTGACCGTCCGGACCGGCATGACGAACAGGACCGCCCCGGCGCGGTCACCGGCCGCCAGCTCGCGCGCGAAGGGCGACCTGATCGCACAAGACGGAGCTGAGGCCGGGGCCGATCTCGACGGCGCGGAACCGATCCGACTTGGTCGAACCGACCGCATCACTCTTGCGCGAACGATAAACGACGATCGTTCCGCTGGAGTCCTCTAGCTCCAGGTCGCCGACGCGCAATGCCAACGCCTCCGAGATCCGCAGGCCGCTTCCGATCAGCAGCTCGGCAAGCGGGCGGTACACGCCGGAGCAGGCGTCGAGGTAGCGTGGGATCTCGTCCAGCCGCAGGTAGTCACGCTCGATGTGGGCTGGTGGGAGCCGCTGAACGCGAAGCGCCGGGTTGACCGAGAGCAGGCCGTCGTCGACCGCGGAGTTGAGACATACGACGAGGGTCCCCAGCGCGTTGTTGACGGTCTTGGCCGCCAGCTCGCCGGCCTCGACGTCTTCGGCCAGCTCGGCGACGAACTCGCGGATGTCGTCGACGGACAGCGTGCCGAGGGAGCGAGCCCCAAAAGCCGGTACCAGCCGCTTGCGCCCGGCGATCTCGTATCCGGCCCAGGTGCCGGCTTCGAGATACGGGCGCCGCCGTGTAAGCCAGCGCTCCCAATACGCCCCGAATGTCTCCTTCGTGTGCCGCACCTCGCCGCGCTCGACCTGCTCGATTAGCCGGCGTCTGGCGTCGCGCGCCGCACGCTCACTGGCGAAAGCCGCGCTTGGTCGTCTGGGTCCCGTCGCTGCGCCGGTAGACGAACCGCCAGCGCGACGCGGTTGCGGTCTTGTAGGAGTAGACGCCACCGCTGCGACCGTGGCGAGCCGTGTCGGCGCGGCGCGCGGAGGGGGAGACCTCGGCGAGTACTTCGTCGAAGGCGCGTGCCGCGTCTTCCGAGCCGAAGCGACGGGCACGGCGACGGCCCGATGCATCCCGCCAGCGGACTTCCCAGCCACCCCGGTGGAAGCTCACGCTCACGGGTACGTCCAGCCCGTTGTCACGAGTGCATTGTGGACGTACCGGGTGACGTATTTGTCACGTGACAACAGTACGTCCACCCCCGGACGGAAGCCACCGAGCGACCTGAGACAAGGAAAAAGCCCCGCTATGCGGGGCTTTCCCAGTGCGCCCGAGAGGACTCGAACCTCCACGGACCATTCAGTCCACAAGGCCCTCAACCTTGCGCGTCTACCAATTCCGCCACAGGCGCGTGGGCGGCCAGTATAGCCCCGGGTGCCGCGCCTGCGACGCGCGGGACCGGTGGGACGCTGGGGGTGGCGGAGCGTCGTGCGCGGTGACGCCCGGCGGCTTGAGTCCGTCCGCGGGCCGCGCTAGATTACCGAACACATGTTCGACTGTCGGCCCGCCGGGCTGAACGATCAAGGAGCAGACGGATGGACCTGACCAAGCGCCAGCAGGAGATCTTCGACTTCATCAAGCGCTACTCGGCGAAGTACGGCTATCCGCCGACCGTGCGCGACATCGGCAAGGCGGTCGGCCTGGCGTCGTCGTCGACGGTGCACGCGCACCTGGCCAACCTCGAGCGGATCGGGCTGCTGCGCCGCGATCCGACCAAGCCGCGGGCGATCGAGCTGCTCGACCGTGCCGCCGCCGGGGTGCGGGGTTCGTGCGTCCGGGGCTGCCGCTGGTCGGCCAGGTGGCGGCCGGCCAGCCGGTGCTGGCCGAGGAGAACATCGAGGAGTACATCCAGACGCCCGCGTTCGCCGGCGGCGAGGACGGCGAGTACCTGCTGCGAGTGCGGGGCGAGTCGATGAAGGACGTCGGGATCCTCGAGGGTGACCTCGTCGTCGTCCGGCCGCAGGAGACGGCCAACGACGGCGACATCGTCGTCGCGCTGGTCGGCGAGGAGGCGACCGTGAAGCGCTTCTTCCAGGAGTCCGACCACGTGCGGCTGCAGCCCGAGAACGAGTCGATGGAGCCGATCCGCAGCCGCGACGTGCGCGTGCTGGGGCGGGTCGTCGGACTGATGAGGAACATCTCGTGACCAGCGCTGACGCTCGTATCGCCGCGGGGCGAGCCGGCGGAGCCGGCTGGGATCGGCACCGTCGCTGTTCGACGGCGTGGGCGGCGAGCCGACCCTGGACGAGCTGCTCGCCGGGGTGTGGGAGGGGCTCGCCGCCCATCGCGTCGTGGCCTGCCCGGTGTGCGGCGCAGACATGAGGCCCGAGTACGGCGCGCACGCGCTGCCGATCGGTGGTCGCTGCCACGGCTGCGCTGCGATGCTCAGCTAGTAGCCAACCGACGTTCCGCGAGCACGCGCGACGTTCCCCGAGCCCGCGCCGCACGGTCTCCGACCGCTATCCTGGCTGCGCAGGCTGAGCAGTCGCGGAGGTGAAGTGCCTTCGAGGAAAGTCCGGACATCACAGGGCAGGGTGGTCGGTAACGCCGACCCGGGGAAACCCGCGGGAAAGTGCCACAGAAATGACACCGCCTAAGCCTGGGGCCGCTGCAGAGCTCCAGGCCGGTAAGGGTGAAATGGTGCGGTAAGAGCGCACCGGCGTCGCGGTGACGCGGCGGCCAGGTAAACCCCACCCGATGCTAGGCCAAGCAGGACCGTTTGTAGGTGACCCGCCAAGGTCCGGGTAGGCCGCTCAGATGGATGACTGCTCTCGACAAGATCCGGCTTACAGGCCTGCTACCGAGAAGCCCCGCCCCGGCGGGGCTTCTCCATGTCCGCGGTGACCAACCGGCCGTGGCTTCGCCTAACGAACGCTCTGCCAGGCGGCAGTGCCTTCGGCCACCGGGTCCGGTGCAGCCGCTCGCCTAACGCTCTGCCGACGCGGCAGTGCCTTCGGCCACCGGCTCCGGTTGAGCCGCCGCAGGCTGGTCGCGCTGCGTCGAAGAACTCGGCACCCTCGATGCTCATGTGCGGGACCAGGGCCGATCGAGCCACCGCGGCATCCACCAGTTCAGTTTGCCCATCAGGACCATCAGCGCCGGGACCAGCAGGCAGCGAACGACGGTCGCGTCGAGGATCACCGCGACCGCCAGCCCGACGCCGAACTGCTTGATCGTCGGGTCCCCGTTGAGCACGAAGCTGCCGAACACGAACACCATGATCAGAGCCGCCGCGGTGATCACGCGGGCGCTCGTGACGAGCCCGGAGACCACCGAGCTGCTGGTTGTCCTCGCCGGCGTGGACGTGCTCCTCGATCTGGCTGACCAGGAACACCTCGTAATCCATCGAGAGCCCGAACAGGATCGCGAACATGAACAGCGGCACATAGGAGACGATCGGAACCGGCTCCGCTCAGCCCGATCAGGCCGCTGAGCCATCCGTACTGGAAGATCGCGGTGAGCACTCCGTACGAGGCACCGATCGAGAGCAGGTTCATCACCGCGGCCTGCGGTGGGATCACCACCGTGCGGAAGGCCAGGATCAGCAGCACGAAGCTGAGCGCGATCACGACCACGATCTGCAGCGGAAGCTTGCTCGAGATCTCGGCGGCCAGGTCGACGTAGCCGGCGGTGCTGCCACCCACGTCGGCCGCATGTCGGTGCCCTTCTCGGCGCTGGGAATCACGGTCGAGCGCAGCGTGGTCGACGAGATCGGCGGTGGCCGTCTCCGCCGGCCCCGTCTTGGCGATCGCGTTGAAGTAGGCGGTGGTTCCGGCTTTGTCGATCTGGATCGGCGTGATCGACGCGACGCCCGGGGTGGAGGCGACGTCCTTCTGCAGTGTCTGCAGGCGCGGATCGGTGGCGCGCGCGATCGCTCTGCGAGCCGCTCGAGCCGCTCGACGAGCTCGACCCGCTCGAGAGCTCGAGCCCGACGAGCTCGAGCCGCTCGAGGAGGAGGAGGACGACGCCTGCGCCGGCGACTTCAGTGACACGGCGATCAGCAGCGGGCCGTTGACGCCCGGGCCGAAGTTCTCCGAGATCAGGTCATAGGCGCGGCGAGCCGTGGTCGAGGTCGACAACGCGGCCACGTCCTGCTGGCCGAGGTTCAGCGAGAGCAGCGGAATCGTCAGCGGGATCAGGATCGCCAGCGCCGCCAGCCGGCGATCGCTGGATGTGCTGCGATCGTCGTGGGCCCAGCTTCGCCCACAGACCCGCTTTGGCGTCCGTGGTCCTCGCGGGGCGCTGCGGACTCGCAGCGAGTTGATGTGCGGACCGATGATCGCCAGCAGGGCCGGCAACAGCGTCAGCGCGGCGCAGCACGGCGACGACCACCGCGATCCCCGCCATCAGGCCCATCGTCGTGACCAGGGGGATGCCGGCGACCGCCAGCGACACGAGCGCGATCGTCACCGTGCCGCCGGCGAAGAACACGGCGCCACCCGATGTCGCCGCCGCGCGCGCGATCGACTCACGCAGCTCGAGCCCGTCGCTTCAGCCCGCGGAAGTGCCGCGTCACGATGAACAGCGCGTAGTCGATCCCGACGCCGAGCCCGATCATCGTGGCGAGTGTCGGTGCCACGCGTCGGCACGGTCGCGACGTGGCTGAGCAGGCGGATGATCGCCAGCGAGGACGCCAGCGCCGAGGATCGCGGTCAGGATCGGCATCAACATCGACACGACCGTTCCGAACGTGAAGGTCAGGATCACCATCGCCGCGATGATCCCGATCAGCTCGCTGGACTCGGTCGACGGGCTTGGAGACCTTCTGGCCGAGCTGCCCTCCCGTCTCGACCTGCAGCCCGGCCGCCTTGGCGGGATCCGCTGCCGTCGATGATCTTCTGGGCGTCTGCTTCCGACAGCTTGCCGGGACTGACCGCGAGCGTCACCGACAGGTACCCGGTCGCCTGGTCCTTGCTCAGCGCCGCGGCGCCCTGCGGCGTCAGCGGGTTGATCACCGACGCGACGTTCGGATTCTTCGCCACGTCCGCGGCGGCCTGATTGACGGCGCTCGGCGTACTTGGAGTCGGTCAGCTTGCCGCTCGAGGCATGCAGGACGATCGGGCTCGTGCCGTTGGCCTGATCGGGGAAGGACTTGGCGAGCGTGTCAGTCGCCTTCTGGCTGTCCGTCCCGGGCAGCGACAGGTTGTCGTTGGTGTTGTCGCCGAGCTGGTGGGAGACCGCGACGAGCGCGACGGTGACCACGAACCAGACGCCGAGCACCACGAACCGACGGCGAACGGAAAAGCGTCCCACCGCGTACAGGACCCCGGTCACCGGTTCGCCGTCACATCGGTCGTGGTGTCAAGAGATGAACCGGTATGCATCGTGTCTGCGGGGCGCTGCGACGTCGGGCGCGTCCATTCTTCTACAAGCGGCCCGCCTCCGGTCGCACGCCCATCATGGAGGCTCGACGGACTGACCTCGGAGAGAGGACGCTCCAGTGTCACATCCCCGCGCCATCACGGGCTACCAGCGTGAGCAGCGCCCCGTCGAGACGGTGGAGTTGCCACTCGTGCAGGCGGCTGGCGCCGAGCCGCTGGTAGAAGTCGAGCGCGAGCGCGTTCCAGTCGAGCGCCGCCCACTCCAGTCGCGCACATCCACGCTCCACCGCGACCCGCGCGAGGTGTGACAGCAGCGCCCCGCCCACCCCGGCGCGGCGATGCTGCGGCGGAACGTAGAGATCCTCAAGCCAGATGCCGGGGCGGCACTCCCAGGTCGAGAAGGTGCCGTAGAACAGCGCAAATCCAGCCGGCTCGCCACCGAGCTCGGCGATCACCGCCTCCGCGTGAGGCGCTGAGCCGAACAGCGCGGACTGAAGCAGCTCGGCGCTGCCGGTGACCTGCTCTTCGGCGCGCTCGTACTCGGCCAGCTGAAGGATCAGCGCGAAGATCAACTCGACATCTGCCGGGGCGGCCGCCCGGATGTGTAGCCCAGCGCTCAAGCCGTGTCTGGCCGCTTGATCTCGCGTTTGAGGATCTTCCCGGTCGGGCCCTTGGGCAGCTCGTCGACGAACCACACGTGCCGCGGGTACTTGTAGGCGGCGACGTGATCCTTGACGAAGTCCCGGAGCTCCTCGGCGCTGACGCTCGCGCCGTCCTTCAGCGCGACCGCGGCGCCGACCTCCTCGCCGTACTGGTCGTGGGGCACGCCGACCACCGCGGCCTCGCGGACCGCTGGGTGCTCGTAGAGCACTTCCTCGATCTCGCGCGGATAGACGTTGTAGCCGCCGCGGATGATCAGGTCCTTCTTGCGGTCGACGATGAAGAAGTAGCCGTCCTCGTCGACCAGCGCCATGTCGCCGGTGTGGAACCAGCCGTCGCGGATCGCCTCGGCGGTCGCGTCGGGGCGACCCCAGTAGCCCTTCATCACGTTGTGGCCGCGGATCACGATCTCGCCGACCTCGCCCTGCGGCACCTCGTGGTCGTCGTCGTCGACCACCTTCATCTCGACGCCCTCGATCGGGGTTCCGATCGAGCCCGGTTTGCGCTCGCGATCGGGATGGTTGAACGACGCGACCGGCGAGGTTTCCGATAGCCCGTAGCCTTCCAGCACCTTGCAGCCGAACGCCGCTTCGAAGCCGCGCATCAGCTCCACCGGCATCGCCGAGCCGCCGGACGCACAGAGTTGCAGCCTCGAGAGGTCGTACTGCTCGCGCCCGGGGTGGTGGAGCATCGCGCCGTACATCGTCGGGACGCCCTGGAAGACGTTGACGCTGTCGCGTTGGATGACCTCGAGCACCTTGCCCTGGATCGAAGCGCGGGACCAGCGTCAGCGTGCCGCCCGCCGCGATCGTGGCGTTCATCGCGCAGGTCTGACCGAAGGAGTGAAACAGCGGCAGCGCGCCGAGTGTGACCGCGCCGAGGCCCAGGTCCAACAGCGCGCCGATGGCGGTGCAGTTGCGGGTCAAGCTCGCGTTGGTCAGCTCGGCGCCCTTCGGTGTACCCGTCGTGCCCGACGTGTAGAGGATCACCGCCGTGTCGCTGTCCGCCGTGTCGGCGAGCTCGTGGACCGGCTCGATGCCCTGCAGCATGCGCTCGAACTCTCCGGGCACGACGAGCACGCACTCGGCGCCGGCCTCATCGGCGCCCGCCTGCGCCTCCTGCGCAAATCCCTCCCAGGCGAACATCAGCCGCGCCCCGGAGTCCCCCAGGTAGAACGCCACCTCGCGCCGCTTGAGCAGCACGTTCATCGGCACCACGACGGCCGCCTGCGCGCAGCACGCCGTAGTAGCAGACGGCGAAATAGGGAACGTTCGGGAGCATGATCCCGACCCGATCCCCGCGGGTCAGGCCTTTGTCGCGCAGCAGGCCGGCCACCCGCGCGGAGCCCTCGTCCAGCCGCCCGTAGCTGAGCTCGGCGTCGTCGAGCTTGAGCGCCACGTGCTCAGGGTCACGTGCGGCCGAGTCGGTGAGGATCTGCGCGAGGTTCATTGGTCTCTGCCGGTGTACGCCACGGCCGCTCGGCGGATCAGCCGCCCGTGAACTGAGCCGGGCGCTTCTGCGTGAAGGCCAGCACGCCTTCCTTGAAGTCGGCTGACTCGGCCCGTTCCTGCTGCACCACCGCCTCGAGGTCGAGCAGTTCGTCGAAACTCCCGTAGGCGCGATCGTTGATCGTGCGCTTGATCGCCGCGTACGAGCCGGGGGGGCCGGCCGCCAGCCGCCCGCCGAGCGCTGCCACACTGGCGTCGAGATCGGCGTCGGGGACCACGCGGTTGATCATGCCCCAGTCGAGCGCCTGGGCCGCCGATATCCGTTCGCCGAGGTATGCGACCTCGAACGCGCGCGCTTGGCCGACCCGCGCGGGCAGCGTCAGCGACGCGCCACCGTCGAGACCCAATCCGATGTTCACGAAGGCGAGCAGGAAGTAGGCGGACTCGGCCGCCACGATCAAATCCGCCGCCAGCGCGAGCGAGCAGCCGATCCCGACCGCCGGCCCGTTCACGGCGGCGATCACGGGCTTGTCAATCGTCCGCACGCGCAAGATGAGCGGGTTGTAAAGGGTCCGCAGCGGGGTCAGGACATCGGGCGACCCGTCGAGACCCAACTCCCCACCCGCCTTGAGGTCCGCGCCGGAGGAGAACGCCCGGCCCGCCCCGGTCACCACGATCGCGCGCACGTCGGGGTCCGCGGCGACCTGATCGAGGGCCGCGATCATCTCCTCGCCCAGCTGTTTGGTCCACGCGTTGAGCGCGTCCGGGCGATTGAGCACGATCCACGCCACGCGCTCGGCGATTCTCACTTCGACCGTTTCCAGTTCCAAGGCGCTCATGGTAGGGCGCAGCACAATAGCGGCTCGTCGGCCCAGCGCAGGTCGCTGCGTCCGGGTGAGCGGCGGGCGGACCGGCGACGAAGCTCCGCCGATCCTGACGGTACGGGGACGGGGGTTCAGAACGGGCAGCTGCGCGAAGGCAGTTTGCGCAGGAACGCGACGTAGTCCTGCGCGAGGTTGAACACATCCGGGCTGCCGAGACCGGTCGCGAAGTTCCAGGCCGGCGCCGCGTCGTAGAAACCGTTGTTGCCCCGCGCGACCTGGTGGAACGGCGGCACCGGCTGGGCCTTGGCCGCCAGGTCGTAGAGGATCGGGCCCGCGAAGCAACGGGCGAGCGAGCCGGCGCCGTGAGTGGCGGCGTACTGTTGCACGAGCAGCAGCGAAGCGGCCCAGAACGGCGCCGCCGCGCTCGTGCCCCCGTTACCTCCCGCGCAGGTCGGCGCTGAGGCGCCGGGCTGCGTGTCGCAGATGGCAAACCCGCTGCTGGGATCGGCGGGGCCGACGACGTCCGGCACCTGGCGCGCACCCCGCGGGTTGACCGACGGCTGGTTCACGCCGGGCCCCTGCTGCCACGGAGGCCGGGGCTCGTCGGCCGAGATGCCACCTCCGCTGCCCTCGCGCTCGAGTGGATCCGCCCACGCCGACTCGGTCAGGTAACTGCCGTCGGAGCGCAGTTCGAGCCGGGTGCCGCCGACCGAGACCGCGAACGGGCTACTGGCGGGAGTCTGCACGGACAGAGCCGTGAACCCCGATGCGAGCGTGCTGGCCGGCTGGACCTGCGCCGCCTGCAGACACGCGTACGCCCCCGAGTCGCCGGTGGCGACAAACACCGTCACGCTGCTCGCCTCAAGCGCCTTCAGCGCATTGTCGATCAGCTGCTGATCGCCGGGGTTCTGGCTGGCCAGGAAGCCCTCGCAGAGGCCGTAGCTGGTGGTGACGATCCTGGCCAGCCCGTCCTGCTCGATCCGGTTGTAGATGTCGGCCAGCGAGTGCCCCAAGCTCAGCTGCGGGCCCTTGGATCCGTCCGAACCCTGGTAGTCAATGATGTGGGCCTGTGGGGCCACCCCCAGAATGACCTGGAGATCGAGGTCGACCTCGCTGTCAGACCCCGTGGTTGCGTTGAAGGTACTGCCGCCGTCGATCTGCACAAGACCGATCTGCGGGGCCGGGATCCCGAAGCGCTGGGTGAACGCCTGCAGGTCGGCGGGGTTGATCGCGCCGTCCAACGTGGCCACAGCGATCGTCTGGCCCTGCCCGCGGATCCCGGCGCTCAACAGCGGGCGGATGTCGTAGGCCTGCGCGGTCAGGGCCGGGGTCAGGCCACTGCTCGGGATGTCGTCGGCCGGGATCGGGCGGTCGGACAGGTCCGCGAGCCCGGTGACGTACGGGGTGAGCGCGGCCGGGATGCGCGGCGTCCCCTCCGGAGCGAAGTACGGCCGCCCGTCGGCCGTGACGTAGCGTCCGAAGCGCAGCGAGAACAACCGGTCGATCCGGGCAACGGTCGAGCTGACCAGCATCGCCGTGCGCTGGGGGTACACCTGAGCGACGGTGATTCCGAGCTGGCGCAAGAGTCGGCGCAGCTGGGCCAGGTCGGCCTGGCTGGGGCCGAAACGGTCCCCGAACTGCGCCGCGGTCAGCCGGCCGCTCGAACCGACGCCGGGGTTGACGTGCCGGAGATAGGCGTCGAGCTCCCGCTCGCGCAACCGCAGGTTGAAGGCAAAGCGGATCGTTCCGTGTGCGAGCACGCCGACTCGTCGTGCACGGCCGGCGGCCAGGGCAGGCTGATGGGCCGGCTGCCCTCGATGCGCGCCGGACCCCACCGCGACGGCGGCGACACCCACGAGCACCAGCGTCAGCGAGGCCAGCGCGAGCGCGACCAGTCTGCGGGGACCCCGGTGGGTCAAGCGCCGGCTCCGGTCGCTCAGGCGTCGGCTCCGACTCAACGCTCGCTCGCGGTCGTGATCGTCACGCGCCATCTCAGGTCGTCCCGTCGCTCGGGAAGCGGACCGTCTCGAGGATCTGATCACCGAACTGGTCGAGTGGTCGGTCGGGATTGTTCTGCTGGGTCTGGCCCTTTTGCACGGGGAACACGACGGCGGCGGCGATCGTGACGCCGCCTGAGGCCGCGGCCAGCACCGCCACCTTCGTCAGGCCGCCAGGGCCCTGGGGGGTCTGCTGACTGCCTTCCAGCACCTCACCCTGGGCGGCGTGGAAGCCCAGGACCGGCTGGCCGAACATCTGATCGGAGTTCGGAGCGTTCGCGGCGCCCACCAGATGCGACGCGATGCTGCTGGCCAGGCTCTGCATCGCCGCGCGCGGCGAGGTCTGACTCGACGGAGCGGCCCTGAGCACGACCGCGATGAGCTCGCTGCCCGGGGTCGCACCCCAGAGCTTGTCCTGCGCATTGCTCTCGCTGAGCACCAGCTGATTGGAGCGCACATTGGCTGATGTCGGGGTCGCGACCTGGCTGTCGTACTCGACCTGCCAACGCAGCGCGCCGGTGAACCTCGTGAGCTCGCGCAGCGGCGGGGCGGTGGGTGGCTTGTGGCAGATGAAGCCTTGCGGGCAGCTACGGCTGCCCAGCGGAGCGGCGAGCAGCACCACTGCCGCCGCGATGATCGCGGAGGCGACGAACACGCCGACGAACACGCCGATCACGCGCCGCGAGGAGAGTCGTGTGCCGGCTGCGCCGCGGGGCATGAACTCGCGGGAGGGGGCAGGCTCTGGAGCTGGATGGCCGGCGGCCGGGCCGGCCGGAACCGCGTTGCCGGCAGGCCCCGACCCCGCCGCCACCGGGCCGGCCGCGTGGACAGGTGGCGATGGATCGAATCCCGGCGCCGCGCCCACATCCTCGTCGAGCCAGTCGCCGAACGACCTCGCGGGCAATCCGCGCGCCTCCAGCCGGCTGGTGCCGACCGAGATCTCGTCCCCGTCCTTCAGCGCCTGCACCCGGCGCAGCGGGACACCGTTGAGCCTAGTCCCGTTGGTTGATCCCGTGTCCTGCACGAAGAACACCCCGCCTGGGCCGCGCGCGATCCGCGCGTGGCTACGCGACAGCAGCCGGTCGCCGCCGAGTGCCCCGGGCTCGCCGTAGCCGCGGCCGATCAGCAGCTCATCCCCGAGCGGTATCTCCTCGCCCTGCTGTGGCCCGGCGAGGACCATCAACCGCGGCGCCGGGGGCGGACTCTCGGGCGCCGGAGGCACGGCGACGGGGGGCGCGGTGTTCAGCAGGGTGGCCACCGCGGCCGGCGGCACCTCCACTGCGAACGTCGTCTGCCCGGCCCGCAACTCGTCGCCCGTGGACAGCATCCGGGGACCGGTCAGCCGCTCTCCGTTGACCCACGTCCCGTTGGTGGATCCGAGATCCTCGACCGTGGGACGGCCCGTGTCGTCAAGGAACACGCGAGCGTGGCGGCGGGATAGCCGCGGATCTCCTCGGAGCCGGCCCACCTCGGACTGGTCACGGCCGAGCACGAGTTCGGATTCGATGGTCAGGCTCTCGCCGGCCAACGGTCCCGCAGTGCAGCGCAACGTCACGCTCACGCGGCCCCCCGCACGTTCACCCCGTTACCCCCACCCGCGGCACCATTCCCTGGCTTCAGTGATGCCGGTCTGCGGTGGAGGCAAACGGGGACGGGCGGACCGACGAGCGGCTGGCCGGCAGCGCGGCGAGTGAGATGCCGCAGCTCTCGCAGAACGCGCCCAAGCGCGTGCGATTACCGCAGTTGGCGCACGTGACGATCGGCGCGTCCTCGATCTCCAGCGCCTCCTCGAGGAGTCCGACGTGAATCACCTGCCTCAGCCACAACAGCGCCAACACGGCGAGCACCGCGATGATCGCGAGCGATACGCCGCTGGGCAGCGTGAGCTGCACGAGGGCCGGGATGACGAGGAAGGCACAACCCAGCGGCACGGCCAGGAACAGCGATCCAAGCCGTCCGAACGCGCTGCGATCCCTGATCGGCGCCCGGAACTTCAACCACACCACGCCCGCGGTGGCGGCCATCGCGGCCATCGTCACCAGCGGCAGCGCGATCGCGATGATCGCCAGTTGCACCAGCCACGGCACGACCGATCCAGGAGGGCGAAGCCCGTAGCTCAGGGCCGACAGTGCCTGCACGATCACCTCGGCGCCCACGAACGCGGACGCGCTGGCGGCCGCGAACGTGGCTCCGTCGAGCACCGTTGAGAAGCGGGGGTAGCGCAACAACGCGAGTGGACCGAGCAGGATCAACGCCACGCTCAGCAGGGGTATCAGCACGCCCCGCGTGAGCACGAGGCTCCCGTCGCCGCCGCCGACGAACACCTGGGTGCCCGACGGGGACAGGCCCTTGGCGATCAGCGCGGTCAGGGCGCCCATGACGGCACCCCAGGCGAGGGTGCCGCCGATCACCGGCAGGGACTGCTCCTCGAACACGTTGACGTCGACCATGTACAGCACGACCAGCATCGGAAGCAGGAGCGCGCCGGCGATCAGTGCCACGGGGTAGAGCTTGGCCACGCCCAGCACCAGCACCGTGGCCACGCCGAGGGCCAGGCAGGTGCGAAACACGGCCATCGACGGGCGGGGAAGCTGCGGAAACAGGCTGGAGACGATCGACGGGCGCAGCACGCTCTCGTTGGGAGCCGCGGCGAAGGCCCGCCGAACGCCGGACAGCGAGGTGGGATCGATCCGCATCACGCCGGACAGCCCGCGTCCCACCGCCGAGGCGCCGGGCACCCGGCCGAACCGCGTCAGCGCCGTCCGGCCACCCTCATGCTCGTGCCCGCAGCGGATGCAGAACGGGCTGGCCGGCACCTCGTTGCCACAGTTCTCGCACGTGCGCAGCGCCATCGTCATCGATGCTAGCCGCCGCGTACCAAAAAAGCGACGATCGGCGGGTCGCTCGGCGGGGCTGGACAACTCCCGCGACCGCGCCGTAGTGTGCCGCGCGTGCGACAGCTGGGGCCGGGCGATGAAATTGGCAGCTACCGCATCGAGGCGATGGCGGGGCGCGGGGGCATGGGCTTGGTCTATCGGGCGCGCCAGCGGCGGCCGGATCGAGTCGTCGCGATCAAGGTGATTGCCCCCGAGCTCGCTGCCAACCCCGACTTCCGGGCCCGCTTCGAGCAGGAGTCGGCGACGGCCGCAGAGATCGAGCATCCCAACGTGATTCCCGTCTACGAGGTCGGCGAGGACGACGGGCTGTTGTTCATCGCGATGCGCTTCGTGCAGGGCGTGGATCTGGGTGGGTTGCTGCGCCAGACCGGCCGGCTCCCCCCGCAGCGCGCGGCACATCTGATCTCGCAGGTGGCGGACGCGCTCGACGCGGCCCACGCACGCGGGCTCGTGCATCGCGACATCAAGCCCGGCAACATTCTCGTCGCCGCGGCCGATCACGTCTACCTGACCGACTTCGGGCTGACCAAGCGAGCCTCCGATTCGGGTGGGATGACCAAGACCGGGATGTTCGTCGGCACGGTCGATTACATCGCTCCCGAGCAGGTCGAGGGTCGTCGCGTCGACGCGCGCACCGACGTCTACGCACTGGGCTGCGTGACCTACGAGGTGCTGTCGGGCACCGTGCCGTTTCCGCGCGACTCGGACATCGCCAAGATCTTCGCGCACGTCAACGACCCGCCGCCCCCGTTGCGCGATATTCCGCCGCCGCTCGCCGCAGCGGTGTCGCGGGCCATGGCCAAGCGCCCCGCAGACCGATTCCAGTCGGCGGGCGACTTTGGCCGCGCGGTGAGCGCCGGCGCCGCCGGTCGCACCGAGGCGGGCGACGATCGGACGGTCGCCACGGGAGCCGCGGCGAGCGCCGACGCGCGCGCGCCGACCGAGATCGCCGGGCGGGTGCCGGTCGAGCTCACCCAGGCAGACTCGGCCGCGGGTGATCCGCCGCCCCGCAGCAGCCCGGCTGGCACGACGCGCGGCGCTGGAGCGCGCGGCCATGGGCCTTCGCGGCCGGGGCGGTGCTGCTGGTGGCGGTGATCGGCGTGGCGGTCGCGGTCGCGGCGGGAGGGTCCGGTCCGACCCCCACCACGTCCACCACGCCGCCCACCTCGAGCTCAACCGCGACATCGACGACGTCCACGAGCGACGTTCACGCCCGCCCTGAAGCCGACCTCGGCACAGATCTTCAGCCCGGTGAACCCGAGCGGTGGGCTGGCGGTCTCGGTGATCGGGCATCGGAGCGGCTCGTGCTTCGGCAGCTCGATCGCCATCCAGCGCTCGGACGCGTTCCGCTGCACAGTCGGCAACGACATCGAAGATCCCTGCTTCGGGGTCAACCAGACGCAGGTGCTGTGCCCCGCTGGTGGGCCGTGGACGAACCGGGGGACGCTGGTCAATGTCCCGTCGCTCCCGAGCCCGGCCGGGATCAAGGATCAGGGCACCAGCGGCCAGCCGTGGGCGATCCAGCTGGCCGACGGCTCGCAATGTCTGTCGATCACCGGGGCGTCGAACGTGATCGCCAATCAGCGGCTGAACTACGAGTGCACGGGTGGCGTCGGCCTGTACGGGAACGTCCAGCGCTCGGCCTCGGCCTGGATGATCTACGTCAGCCCGCCCCACAGCGGTCAGATCGCGCTGCGCCCGATCGCGACCGCGTGGTTCTAAACCGCGTGGGTGCCCTCAGCTCCCAGCACCGCACCGCCGTCGTACAGCTTGATCACCCGAACGCTGCCGGCCGGCGCCGCGTTCATGCACAGCTCGCAGAGCACGCATTCGTCGAGGTTCTCGGTCACGATCTCGACCCCGTTCTGGCCCGCGCGGAAGATGTCAACGGGGCAGACCTCGGCCAGCTTGGCGGCCAGCACGGGGTCGCGAGCGACCCGCTCGTCGACCTCGACGTTGATGAACATCCCGTCGCTCATGGCGCGCCGGCGAGCTTCTGCTTGACGATCGCCGGGATCTCCGAGATCTCCTCGGCCACCACGATCCCCGCATCGGCGAGGCGCGCGATCTTCTCGGTGGCCGTGTCCTCCTTGCCCTCGACGATCGTGCCGGCGTGTCCGAAGCTCATCCCCGGCATCTCGTCCATGAACCGGCCCGCCATGAACGCGACGATCGGCAGTCGCGAGTCGTTCTCGGTCACCCAGCGGGCCAACTCGGCCTCCATCCGCCCGCCCGGCTCGGTGTAGATGACGATCGCCTCGGTGTCCGGGTCGGCCTCGAACAGTGGCATCAGCTCGGCATAGCTCGAGCCGATGATCGCATCGCCACCGATCGAGACCGCGGTCGACTGGCCGAGACCGGCGGCCGTGAGGGTCGAGGACATCTCGGTGGTCATGCCGCCCGATCGCGAGATCACGCCGACGCTCCCCGGCGTGTAGGACTTGGCCGCGTCACGCGCGGGGCCACCGATGCCGCCCATCTTGATCACCCCCGGGACGATGATCCCGAGACAGTTCGGTCCGATGATCCGCGCGTCGCGCTCGGTGGCCAGCTCGACCATCTGGGCGACGTCGCCGCGCGGGATCCGCTCGGTCACGATCACCACGAGCTTGACGTCGTTCTCGAGCGCCTCGAACACGGCATCCTTGGTGAACTCGGGGGGGACGGTGACGACCGATCCGTCGATCGGCGCGCCATGGTGCGCCACGGCCTGGGCGACCGTGTCGAATACGGGCACGCCGTGGATGTCCCGGCCCAGGCGGCCGGGGGTGACTCCGCCGACGATCTTGGCTCCCGCGCCATAGCCGAGGCATTCGCGGGTCAGGTTCACCGCCTCGCGGCCGGTGATCCCCTGGACGATGAACGTCGTCTCGGCGTCGATCAGGATGCTCACGGCCCGATCTTCTCCACCGCGCGCCTCGCCGCCTCATGCAGCGATACCGAGCGGTCTGCGTACTCGACGCCGTAGTGGTCGAGGATCTTGAACCCCTCCTCCTCCCAGGCGCCCGGGATACGGAAGATGGCGATCTTCTCCGCCGGGTCATACCCGAGCTCGACGCACGCCTTGATCACCCCGCGCGCGACGATATCCACCCGCGTGTTCGACACGATCGACATCATCACGGCGATCTTGTCCACGCCGGGCTTCTGCAGCACGAGCTTGGCCAGGCCGCAGGCCTTGCGCACCGAGGGGTTGCCGCCGATCTCGCAATAGTTGGCTGGGTCACCGCCATGGGCGCGGACGGCGTCGAACAGCGTCAGCGATCCCCCGCCGGCCCCGATCACCAGGCCCAGGTTGCCGTCGAACTCGGTTACGTTGCCGGCCACACCGCGGTGGTCCTGAGCGTCGACTGCCTCACCCGCCAGCTCGAATGGAGTCGCCTCGCGCGCCTGCCGTGTCTCCTCCTCGCCGACGCCCAGCTCGTGCAGGAGGGCCTGCTGGCGCGGCCGCGCCTCGTTCTCCATGTCCATGTGGGCGTCCAGCGCGACGATCGAGCCATCCTGCAGCGCTCCGAGCGGATTGATCTCGGCCAGCGTCATGTCGTATTCCAGGAACAGGCGGGCGAGCCGAGCCAGGATCGGTGTGAGGCGGTTCAACGTCGAGCCGGTGATCCCGAGCGAGGCGATCACCTGCTTGGCCTGCCATTCGGAGAACGGGCGCAGCGTCGAGAAGTGACCGCGCGCCACGTGATCGGGGTGCTGCTCGGCGACCTCCTCGATGTCGATTCCGCCCATGTCGGAGAACAGCATCACGGGGCGCTTGCGGATCCCGTCCCACACCACGCCGGCGTAGTACTCGTGCGCGACCGAGGCCCGCGAATCAACCAGCACGCCGCGGGGCATGTGACCGCCGATCTCGAGACCCAGCACGTGCTCGGCCTGCCGCGCGGCCTCCTCGGGAGTATCGGCGAACTGCACGCCGCCGGCCTTCATCCGCCCGCCGGTCAGCACCTGCGACTTGATCACCACCGGCCCACCGATCTGCTCCGCGATCGCTCTGGCCTGCGCCGCTGACGTGGCGAAGCCGTGCTCGGTGACGGGGATCCCGGCCTTGGCCACGATCGCCCGCGATTCGTATTCGAAGAAGCGCATGGTGCCGGCGAGCCTAGCGAGCCGGCCCCCGAAACGGGATCAGGGGTGAGCGACCCGGCCTAACCAATTCCCCACAAAGCTGCTCTACATAGTTGAAGAGAATATGCAATC
Source organism: uncultured Solirubrobacterales bacterium (assembly GCA_963838535.1). Taxonomy (GTDB): domain Bacteria; phylum Actinomycetota; class Thermoleophilia; order Solirubrobacterales; family Solirubrobacteraceae; genus Palsa-465. The sequence goes on along the minus strand of CAWIRN010000018.1, from coordinate 55,389 downwards.
CTGAAACCCGATCGACAAACTATGATTTCGATGAGGAGCACATGAAACGACGATTCAGTAGCTGGCAGACGGGAGCGGTGGGTTTGGTGGCGGCGCTGTGCGTGGGCGGATTGGCCGCGTGCGGCGGCTCGTCCGACGTGGCGAGCGGGACCGGCTCGAGCACCGCCGCTGCTCCAGCGGCGGCTCCAGCGGGAGCACGCAGCTGCAGCTGGTCGGCTATTCGACGCCCAAGAAGGCCTACGCCGCACTGACCTCGGCGTTTGCCCAGACATCCGCGGGCAAGGGCGTCTCGTTCGGCCAGTCGTTTGGCGCCTCGGGCTCTCAGAGCCGGGCGGTCGACACCGGGCAGCCCGCGGACATCGTCGCATTCTCGACCACGCCGGACATGACGCGCCTGGTCAAGAGCGGGATCGTCGCCAAGGACTGGAATGCCAACCCCGAAAAGGGATTCTCGAGCGACTCGGTGGTGGTGCTCGTCGTGCGCAAGGGCAACCCCAAGCACATCACCGGCTGGAACGACCTGGTCAAACCGGGCGTCGACGTGATCACCCCCAACCCGGCGACCTCGGGTAGCGCCCAGTGGAACATCCTGGCCGGCTACGGCGCCCAGCTCAAGCAGGGCAAGACCCCGGCCCAGGCGCTCGCCTATATCAAGACGCTGCTGACCAAGAACGTCAGCGTGCAGGACTCGAGCGCCAGCGCGGCGCTGCAGACGTTCACCGGCGGCAAGGGCGATGTGCTGCTCGATTACGAGAGTGACGCGCTCGCGGCGGAGAAGGCCGGAGACGCGATCCAGATCGTGATTCCCGCGCAGACGATCCTGATCCAGACGCCGATCGCGGTCACCGTCAAGAGCTCCCACGCCGCCCAGGCGCAGGCGTTCCTCACCTACCAATGGTCATCAGCCGGGCAGACGATCTGGGCGCAGCAGGGCTATCGCCCCGTACTCGCGTCGGTGGCCAAGCAGTTCACGAGTCAGTTCCCGACCCCGCCGCAGCTGTTCACGATCGATTACCTCGGTGGCTGGACGAAGGCCAAGAGCACCTTCTTCGACCCCTCGACGGGATCGATCATCAAGATCGAGCAGGAAGCCGGGGTGCCCACTGCCTCCAGCTAGCACCTACGCGGCGCCGACGGCGCCCTCGACGCCACGCCGCCGGGTTCGCGCGGCGCCGCGTGGCGGGGGCGTGGGATTGGGACTGGCCACGCTCTACCTGAGCGTGATCGTCCTGATCCCGCTCGCCGCGGTCGTGGCCAAGGCGTTCTCCCAGGGCCCGAGCGTCTTCTGGGATGCGGTGACCAGCCCGGTGGCGCTCAAGGCGATCGCCGTCACGCTCGTTGTGTCGCTGCTGACCGCGGCGATCGGGGCGGTGATGGGCACGCTGGTCGCGTGGGTCCTGGTGCGCGACCAGTTCCCGGGCAAGCGGTTCGTCAACGCGCTGATCGATCTGCCGTTCGCCCTGCCCACGATCGTCGCCGGCCTCACCCTGCTGGCGCTGTATGGGCCGGACAGCCCGTTCGGCGTCCACCTCGCCTACACGCGGGCGGCGGTGATCGTGGCACTGTTGTTCGTGACGCTGCCGTTCGTCGTGCGCTCGGTGCAGCCGGTCCTGATCGAGCTCGATCGGGAGGTCGAGGAGGCGGCCGCCTCGCTCGGCGCGTCCAACGCGGTCACCCTCCGGCGCATCGTCCTGCCGGCGCTGCGCCCGGCGATCATGTCCGGAGCGGCGCTGGCGTTCGCGCGCTCGGTGGGCGAGATCGGGGCGCTGGTGCTGATCGTCGGCAAGGTTCAGATCGCCAGCATCGTCATCTTCGCCGACATCGAGAGCGACGCCCCGACCGCCGCCGCCTCAATTTCGGTGGTGCTGCTGGTGATCTCGCTGTTGGTCCTGTTCGTCGCTGCGCTGGGCCGGGGGAACCCGCGGTGCACATTAGTCGCCGAGCGAGCGCTGTCGGCGCGAGCGGTCGTGCTGCTCTACCTGACGCTGCTGCTGCTGCTGCCGCTCGGCGTCGTGTTCGGGCGGACCTTCCAGCACGGCTTCGGCACGGCCTGGGACTGGATCACCACGCCGGCGGCGATCAGCGCGTTCTGGCTGTCGGTGATCGTCGCGGCGATCGCGGTCCCGCTCAACACGATCTTCGGCGTCGGCTGCGCGCTCGTGCTCGTGCGCAGCAAGGCGCGCGGCCGCAAGCTCCTCGACGCGCTGATCGACCTCCCGTTCGCCGTTTCGCCGGTGATCGTCGGCCTCGCGTTGCTGCTCGTGTACGGGGCGGACGGCTGGTTCGGGAAGTGGTTCGCCGATCACGGCCTGAGGATCATCTACGCGCCGACGGGAATCGTCCTGGCGACGATCTTCGTGTCGCTGCCGTTCGTCGTGCGCGAGGTCGCGCCGGTCCTGATCGAGGTCGGCGACGAGCAGGAGCAGGCGGCCGCGACCCTCGGTGCCACGGGCTGGCAGACATTCTGGCGGGTGACGCTGCCCTCGATTCGGTGGGGCGTGGCCTACGGCGTCGTACTGACGACCGCCAGGGCGCTCGGCGAGATCGGCGCGGTCCTGGTCGTCTCCTCGAATGTCGCGGGATCGACGTTGACGCTGCCGCTGCTCGTCTACCAGCGCGACGCGGATATCGGCGCCGGGCAGATCACCGGCGCCTATGCCGCCGCCACCGAGCTTGCCGTGATGTCGCTGATTGTGCTGCTCGCCATGACCGTACTCGGGCCCAGACGGGAGGAGACCAGATGAGGATCGACGTCGCAGGGGATCGCGAAGCGGTTTGGCGACTACACGGCGCTCGAAGACGTGACGCTCGAGGTGCCCGAAGGCTCGCTGACCGCGTTGCTCGGGCCGAGCGGCTCGGGCAAGTCGACGCTGCTGCGGATCATCGCCGGACTCGAGACTCCGGACACCGGCGCCGTGTTGATCGACGGCGCCGACGTCACCGCCGCCGCGCCCGCAGGAGCGCGGCATCGGCTTTGTCTTCCAGCACTACGCGGCGTTTGCGCACATGACGGTCCGCGACAACGTCGCCTTCGGTCTGCGGATCCGCAAGCGACCCAAGGACGTCGTCAAGGCGCGGGTGGATGAGCTGCTGGAGCTGGTGGGCCTGACCACCTGGGCGGGCCAGCGTCCCGCCCAGCTCTCGGGCGGCCAGCGCCAGCGGATGGCGCTTGCCCGCGCGCTCGCCGTCCAGCCGCGCGTGTTGCTGCTCGACGAGCCGTTCGGCGCGCTGGACGCCAACGTCCGCGCGGAGCTGCGCCGATGGCTGCGCCGGCTGCACGACGAACAGGGCGTGACGACCGTGCTGGTCACCCACGACCAGGAGGAGGCGATGGAGGTCGCCGATCGGATCGCCGTCATGCACGAGGGCCGGATCGAGCAGGTTGGCGGGCCGCGCGAGGTCTACGACCACCCGGCGAGCGATTTCGTGATGGGCTTCCTGGGCCCGGTCAGCCGTCTGGGACGCAGCCTGGTGCGCCCGCACGACGTCACGCTGACTCACTCCGCCGGACGGCGAGGTGATCGAGGCGATGGTCGCCCGGGTCGTGCATCTGGGCTTCGAGGTGCGGATCGAGCTCGAGCTGCCGGACGGGTCGATCGCCGGGGCCCAGCTGACCCGGGCTCAGGCCGAGGAGCTCGAGCTCGACGACGGGAGACATCGTGTACGCGCGCCCTCCCGCCGGGGTCCCGATCGAGCCCGCCTGGAGGGCGCGCCCGGCGGTCCATCGAGCTCAGCCGCGCTCGCTGCTGATCTCGCGGCGATCGACGCCGCCGAAACCTAACTCCGGTGCCGCCCGGGGGGCGGGCCCTCAGCGCGTGACCCAGGCCTCCGGGTCCTCGGCGAGCTTGTCGATCACCGACGGGAGCTCGCCGCTGGCCACATCGGCGATCGTGACCCGCTCGACCACGTTGCGCAGGTTCTGGCGTACCGCGATCCATACCCGGGGCAGGGCGGTCGCCGCGCCGGCGTAGGAGGCATCTTCCGGGGGCCCGCCGCGGACACTGGCCAATGGCCCCTCCACCGCCCGGATCACGTCCGCGACCGTCAGCTGGTCGGCCGGCTTGGCCAGCCGAAAACCGCCCTCGGCTCCGCGATGACTGCGGACGATGCCGGCGTGGCGCAGCTCGCCGAGGATGTTCTCGAGGAAGTTGAGCGGAATCCCCTGGGCGGTGGCCAGCCGCTCGGCCTTGACCGGCTTCTCGCCCGTCGCCGCGGCGAGCTCCACCACCGCGCGGACGGCGTAGTCAGCCTTGGCCGAGATCCGCACGTCCCCGTCCTCGTCCTCTAGGCCGCCACGGGCTTGAACCCGTACGCCTCGGCCAGCTCAGGATCCTTGTGAGCGAGCATCTCGGCCAGTGAGACCATCACCTTGCACTGCTTCCAGGTGGCGTCGTCCTGCATCTTGCCGTCGATCATGTGCACGCCGCGCCCGTCCGGGATCGCCTCGAGCACCCGCTTGGCGAACCGTACCTCGTCGGGATCGGGGCTGAACACCCGCTTGGCGATGTCGATCTGCACCGGGTGCAGCGACCACGCGCCGACGCAGCCGAGCAGGAACGCCGCGCGAAACTGTGTCTCGCAGCCTTCGACGTCCCTGATGTCACCGTAGGGACCGTAGAACGGCAGGATCCCGGCCGAGGTGCAGGCGTCGACCATGCGCGCGATCGAGTAATGCCAGGGGTCCTGCTGGGCGGTCGGACGGGGGGCCTCGGGGTGCGCGGGGTCCGGGTCGTTGATCACGCGGTAGCCGGGGTGCCCTCCGCCGACCCGCGTGGTCTTCATCCGCCGCGACGCGGCCAGGTCGGCCGGGCCGAAGCTCATGCCCTGCATCCGCGGGCTCGCGGTGGCGATTTCCTCCAGATTGACCACCCCGAGGCCCGTCTCGAGGATCGCGTGGACGAGGATCGGCCGCTCCAGCCCGACCTTCGCCTCGAGTTGGGCGAGCAGGCGGTCGACGTAGTGGATGTCCCACGGGCCCTCGACCTTCGGGACCATCACGACCTCGAGCTTGTCTCCGATCTCGGTGACCAACGTCGTCAGGTCGTCCAGCGCCCAGGGAGATTCGAGGCTGTTGACTCGGGTCCACAACGCGGTCTCGCCGAAGTCGATCGCCTTGCCGATCTTGACCAGCCCCTCGCGTGCCGGGAGCTTGCGATCGACCGCCACCGCGTCCTCGAGGTTGCCGAGCAGGATGTCCGCCTGGGCGGCGAGCTCGGGCAGCTTGGCCGCCATCTTCTCGTTGCTGGGATCGAAGAAGTGGATCATCCGCGAGGGCGTGAACGGGATCTCCAGGAGCGGCGCAGGGGCGCCGATGGCAAGGGGCTTTCCGAAGTCGCGGGGGTTACGCAAGGCTGGTTCTCATGATCGGTTCGGCTGAAACGCTAGCGGTACGACGCGGCGCGCGTGCTCCGGAGGCGCTCATCGCCGGCCGGCTGCCATGCTCTCAGGCCGGTGTTTATCGACTCAGGAGATTGAATGACCGAAGTGGATACCGACCAGGCGGCGAGAGAGGCGACGGGTGCGCACCCCTACGGCCGCTACCTCGAGGAGTTCGAGGTCGGCGCGGTCTACAAGCATTGGCCGGCCAAGACGGTGACCGAGGCAGACGACCATCTGTTCTGCCTGATCACCATGAACCATCATCCGCTGCACATCAACGACGTCTACGCCAAGCAGTCCCAGCAGGGCCGCAACGTCGTCGTCGGGCCGCTCGTGTACTCGCTCGCGCTCGGGATGAGCGTCTCGGACATCAGCGGCAAGGCGATCGCCAACCTGGCCACCGAGGAGCTCAAGCACCCGGCGCCCGTGTTCCACGGGGACACGCTGTTCTGCGAGTCCGAGGTGCTCGAGGTCAAGCCGTCCCAGTCCAAGCCCGACCGGGGCACCGTCCGGGTGCAGACCCGCGTCCTGAACCAGGACGGAGTCCTGGTGGCCGAGTTCAAGCGACTGGTGCTGGTGCCGCGCAAGGAGCCGGGCACCTCGCTGCGCAGCGCCGAATCCAACGTCGAGTAGCCTTTCAGCCGAGGCCAGGGGCAGTGGCCGATCACACCAGTCAAGGGACAAATCCCCACCTGCGAGCGATGGGCGCCGTCCACTTTGCGGTCACCCGATCGCGCTCGCGGGTAGGCTTGTTCGGACACCGAACGCGTCAAGGAGTCTTTAAACCGCTATGGCTCACACCGCACCGAAGCATCAGGCGACCACCAAACACTCGGGTCTGCAGGCCTGGGTAGAGGAGGTCGCCGCCCTTACCCAACCCGACGATATCCACTGGTGCGACGGGTCCGCAGAGGAGTACGACCAGCTGGCCCAAACGCTGGTCGAGACCGGCGCGTTCGAGCGGCTGTCTGACGCCAAGCGGCCGAATTCCTACCTGGCGTTGTCCGATCCGGCCGACGTGGCGCGGGTCGAGGATCGCACGTTCATCTGCTCCGAGCAGCAACCGGACGCCGGCCCGACGAACAATTGGCGCGAGCCCGCTGAGATGCGCGATTTCCTGGCCGGCTTGTTTGAAGGCTCGATGCGCGGTCGCACGATGTACGTGGTGCCCTTCTCGATGGGCCCGTTGGGGTCGCCGATCTCGCATATCGGTGTCCAGCTGACCGATTCGGCCTACGTGGTGGCGTCGATGGGGATCATGACCCGGATGGGGCAGGCAGCGCTCGAGGTGCTGGGAGAGGACGGTCCGTTCGTCCCCTGTGTGCACTCGGTCGGGATGCCGCTCGTGGACGGTGTGCACGACGTCCCGTGGCCGTGCAACGCGGAGAACAAATACATCGTTCACTTCCCGGAGACGCGCGAGATCTGGTCGTTTGGGTCGGGGTACGGCGGCAATGCCCTGCTCGGCAAGAAGTGCTTCGCGCTGCGGATCGCCTCGGTGATGGCCCGCGACGAGGGCTGGCTGGCCGAGCACATGCTGATCCTGAAGCTCACCTCGCCCGAGGGCGATTCCAAGTACATCGCCGGCGCGTTTCCCAGCGCTTGCGGCAAGACGAACCTGTCGATGATGATCCCGACCTTGCCCGGCTGGACGGTCGAGACGATCGGGGACGACATCGCGTGGATGAAGTTCGGCCCCGACGGCCGCCTGTACGCGGTCAACCCGGAGGCCGGCTTCTTCGGCGTGGCGCCCGGCACCGGCGAGCGCACCAACCCCAACGCCCTCGAGACCTTTCGCCGCAATTCGGTGTTCACCAACTGCGCCAAGACCGACGATGGCGATATCTGGTGGGAGGGGCTGACCGGACGCCCCCCGGGCCACCTGATCGACTGGCGCGGCAACGACTGGACGCCCGAGTCCGAGACACCCGCGGCGCATCCGAACGCCCGCTTCACGACGCCGATCGCCCAGTGTCCGTCGATCGCGCCCGAGTGGGACGACCCGGCCGGAGTGCCCATCGATGCGGTGCTGTTTGGCGGGCGTCGCGCGACGGTCGTGCCGCTGGTGCACGAGGCAATGGATTGGGAGCACGGCGTGTTCATGGGCTCGATCATGTCCTCGGAGACGACCGCCGCGCAAGCCGGCGACGTCGGCAAGCTGCGCTTCGACCCGATGGCCATGCTCCCGTTCTGTGGCTACAACATGGCCGACTACTTCACCTACTGGCTGGAACTGGGGCGTCGCCAGGACGTGAAGCTGCCCCGGGTCTTCTACGTCAACTGGTTCCGCAAGGCGCAGGACGGCACGTTCCTGTGGCCGGGCTTCGGCGAGAACTCACGCGTCCTGGCGTGGATCTTCCGTCGCTGCGAGGGCAGTGCCGACGCGATCGAAACGGCGATCGGTCTGGTTCCGCCGGTCGGCCAGGGTGGCATCGAGACGGCAGGCCTCGAGGTCTCTGCGGAGGCCATGGGCAGCTTGCTCGAGGTCGATGCTGAGGGCTGGGAGCAGCAGCTGCCTCAGATGCGAGAGCATTTCCGTGGGTTTGGCGAGAAGCTGCCCGCCGAGCTCCAGGCCCAGCTCGACGCCTTGGAGAAGCGACTCGGCGCCTAATCGGGGCGCGGGCGCCCGCGCCCACCGTAACCTGGACGCGTGGCGCTTCCATTCGTTGCATCCGACGCGGCTCTGCTCGCGCTGCAGGCCGGTGTGGTCGCCATGCCGCGCGTCGCCCCGGGGGTCTCGCGGCTGAAGCGACTGTCGGGCCGGGGATGGGCGGTGATCCCGCTGGCCTCGATCGTGGTCGTGGTATTCGCGATCCGCTACGTATCGGACACGGCGACCGGGCTCACCTACCTCGCGCTCATCGCGGTGCCGCCGCTGGCCGCCGGCGCGCTGGGGTGGGCCGCTCGCGGAGCCCGACCGATCGCTGCGCTCGGCGCCGTCGGGCTGTTCGCGATCGCCTGGACGACCCGGACCTCGCTGGCCGGGGAGGCCGCCGCAGCGCTGCTGGCGGCACTCAGCTGCGTGACGCTCGGCGTCCTGCTGGCGGCGGTCACCCCGGCCATCTGGCTCAAGCTCGGGATCGTGCTGATGGCCGCGGCCGACGTGTGGCTGGTGGTGACCGACCTGCTCCAGGCACCGAACGCGACGCTGGTCGCCGCGGCCCCCGGGGGCGGACTTCCGCAACTCCAGAGCGAGCTGTTCGGGTCGGTGTCGATGGGCTATGGCGATCTGTTCGTCGCGGCGTTGCTGGGAGCCGTGCTCGCCGCCGACCGGCGGCGCCAGTGGGGAACCGCGCTGCTCACACTCGTGCTCGCGGGCCTGTTCGATCTGCTGTTCTTCGCCGTCAGCGAGCTCCCGGCGACGGTTCCGGTCGCCCTCGCGCTGTTGGTCGAGGAAGGCTGGTATCGCTTCTCGGCGCGCCGGACCCGGCTCGCCGCCGGAGCCCCCGCAACTGGTTAGGCCCTCGGCCCCGAGCGGGTGTGGGCCCGTGGGCCACGAGCGGGTTCGGGACCCGAGCGCCCTAGTGCTGGTCGTCGCCGGTCGAGGCGGGCGGACGCGACTCCTCGGCCAGCGAGGTGATGGCCAGGGTTCCGCGCGCCGCATCCTCCAGCACCTCGGTCGCCTCCTCGGCCGAACGGGCATACAGCTCGACCAGCAGGTGAACGACGATCCGGTCCTCGTCATGCTTGTGAAAACGCACATGGGTGAAGAACTCGCGTGTGCCGTGGTCGCCGAACGCCGCGTAGGACAGGGCATCGCCGGCCTCCGGGCCCGAGCAGGTCTCGACATCCTCGGCATCGACCGTCACCGTGCACGAGGCGACCCAGGGCGTGCCGGCAATCATCCGCTCCCAGCGGTCCTCGATCGGCTCGACCCGACCGTTGTGGAACCCGAGATGCGGTTGATCGTGCATGCACTCCAAGCACTGGACCACGGCTTCCTGCATCTCGTCGACCACCTCGCCGCGCTCGCCGCTCTCGGGGTCGATGCGATGGATTCCCTCGTAATGCACCTGCACCTCGAGGTTCTGCGACCAGCAGCGGTAGCAGCGCAGCCAGCTCCGTACTTCGGTTGAGCCCTCCATGAGATTGATTCTAGGGGCAGCGGTTCGCAACGTGATCGGGCCTTATGCTCGTGGGAGTGAGTAACCGCGTCAGGGCAGGCTGATGGCACCGCGCCGCGAGCCGATCGGGGTCATCCTGGCTGGCGGCGTGGGCCGGCGGATGGGTGGGTCAAAGGCGGTCGTCGCCCTGCGCGGCAGGCCGCTGATCTACTACCCGCTCGCGGCGATGAGCGAGGCGGTCAGCGAGGTCAGGATCGTCGCCAAGGCGGATACCGAGCTGCCGAGCCTCCCGGGCCTGACGGTGTGGATCGAGCCGGAGTACCCGCGACATCCTCTGATCGGACTCGTGCAGGCGCTCGGGTTGGCCGACGGTCGCCCGGTGCTCGTCTGCCCGGTCGACCTGCCCTTCATCACGGCCGATCTCCTCAGGCGGCTGGCCCGCGCCGAACCGGGCTCTGCTCCGGCGGTGATCGTCGCCCACCGCGGCGCCCTGCAGCCGCTGCTCGGTTGCTACCAGCCGCGCGCCGGGCCGCTCCTCGCCCGGGTGGCGCGCGAGGGGAAGCTGCCGGTTCGCCAGGCGGTGGCCGCCATCGGCCCACGCCTGTTCGAGCTCCAGGATCCGCAGGCGCTGTTCAACGTCAACGCGCCCGACGACCTGCTGCAGGCGGCGGCGATGTTCGACCGCATGCGCGCGGGCACGAAGTCCTGACCCTTCCGACCCTCAGCCGAACGTGAAGTCGTACGCGGACACGCCCGGCGGGAGCTGGATGGTCACGGCGGCCTGCTCGGCGGAGGGGAAGGACGCCAGCGAGTACAGCCGCTGTCCGGTGATCGTGACGGTACCGTTGTGGACGTCGGAGCCGGCGTCGGCGGCGGGGATCGGGTGATTGTCGATCAGGACATGCCCCTGACGGGGGACGTTGCCGTGTGAGGTGAGGACCAGGTAGACGTGCTGGGCCTGCACGCCGGCCTCGATCGAAGCGCCCGAGGTCACGGGGGTCGCCGATTGCGAGGTGACGTTCCACGTGCCCTGGAGCGCGAACTCGTTGACGGCCAGGCTGGAGACGCCGGTGTAGTGATGCACGCCGCTCTTCAGTGGCATCGCGAACCCCTGCGCCCGCATCGGGTTCAGGTAGGTCTCCGGGGTTCCCAGCTCGGCTGACGGCATCATCGCCTTGGCCGTCGTCGGCGCGGGGAGATGATGTGCGCCCGACTCATAGAGCAGGGCCCGGACGGCCGCCTCGTCCTCCTTGTAGTTGCCCTCACCGAATTGGGTGTGCCTGACCCTGCCGTGAGCATCGATCAGGTACTCCGCCGGCCAGTACTGGTTCTGGTAGGCGTTCCAGGTGCCGTAGTCGTTGTCCTGCACGACCGGATAGCGGATCCCATCCGACTTGATCGCCTGCGCCACGTTGCTCGCCTCCTGCTCGAACGTGAACTCGGGGGTTTCGACGCCGACCACGTCGAGCCCGTACCGATGGTAGGTGGCGTAAAGGCCCTTCAGGAAGGGGAGCGTGCGGATGCAGTTGATGCACGTGTAGGTCCAGAAGTCGACGATCACGACGTGTCCGCGCATGCTCGCGAGGGTCAGCGGCTTGCCGCCGGGGGTGTTGAACCAGTCCTGGTTGTGCGTGAACTCGGCCGCCGGGCCGAGATCGGGCAGCGCGGGGGTCTTGACTCCCGGAATCGCCACGCCGACCGCCGTCGCCGCGACGGGCGCGGTGGCCGCCTCCTTCTGGCGGACGACAAAACGCGACTCCGGCCGCAGTGAATTGAGCCGGTGCTGCACCGCACCCGAGTTCTCCAGCGAGCGTGTCGGGTCCACGAGGAAGGCGAGCAGACCGGAGCCCGAGCCGCCGCTCGTCGCCTTGGCCAGCGTGTCCTCGAACTGGACGTCGAGGTTGGTCGCGATCAGAAGCCCGGTCACGACCAGGACCACCCCGAGCACACGCTCGACCGTGTGGCCGCCGGCCTTTCGCTTGATCACCTCGATCACGCGGCGGCCGCCTGTCGCGTAGAGCAGCAGCATCAGGCTCAAGCCGGCCACGTAGGCGATCGCGACCGCGACCACGCGCGCCGAGGTGCCGCCCGACGCGCTGACCGAGATCACGGCCGCAAGGATCGGGCCGGCACAGGGGGCGCAGATGAACCCGAGCGCCCCGCCGACCCCCAACCCGGACCAGAACCCGCTGCCCCGCGACTTCGGTCCGAACCGGGCCAGGCGCGACAGCGGCGCCTGGACCCGAACCGCGAGACCCGGGATCAGCATGACGAGGCCGAACGAGATCAGCACGACCACGGCCAGCGTCCGAGTCGCCCCGCTGGCCAGCCCGACGCCCTTGGCGATCGTGGCCAGCGCGACGATCGCGATCGTGAACGTGATCGCCAGCCCGAGCACGATTCCGAACGGGCGCCGGCGCCCCCCGAGCGCACTCGCGGACAGCAGCGCGGGTAGCACGGGCAGAACGCAGGGCGTGATCGCGGTGCCAATGCCGGCAACGAAGGCGAACAACATCAGCAGGATCATCTGAGAGCTAGATCATGCCGCGTCCGGATTGCGTTGGGATTAACGGATATGAAGAGTCCGCTCAACGGCCGGATAACGGATCCGAAGAGTCCGATCAGTGCGGATCTTCGCCGACAGCGTCCGCGATCCGACTCTGAGCCTGAGCCGCGTCACCGTCAGCGATCAGCCGCCGACCTCGTCCCTGAGCAGACCGTACGCGACCATGTCCTGACGCTCGTAGTTCCCGCGCATATACGAGCGCAGGACGGTCTCGCGTGTGAATCCGGCCCGCTGCGCGACGCTCTGTGAGGTCAGGTTGCCGGTGGCCGCGAGCAGGTCGATCCGCTCGAGCGCCAGTGAGCTGAACCCCCACGCGCAGATCAGGCCCACAGCGCGGGTCGCGTGCCCGGCGCCGCGGGCCTCCCGCGCCAGCCAGTAGCCGACCTCGGCGCGCGCGTGCTCCCAGGCGATGCGCATCAGCGAGATCGAGCCGAGCAGCGGACCGTCGGGTGCCCGGACGATCGCAAACGGTGCGGTGGCACCGGCTCGGACCGCGTCGTAGCGCTGCATCAGGTAGGCGCGGGCATCGGACGGGCCGTAGTCCGGGCTCACGCGCGTCCAGCGGACGATCTCGGGGTCCTGGCACGCGGCCACCAGCTCCCCGATGTCCGAGTCTCGCCACGGGCGCAGCGCCGTCGGGCCGTCGAGCAGTGGTTCGCCGGGTAGGACGATCCGCGTCATGTGCGCCTGCCGCTCACGAGCACCGTCCGGATTCTGCCCGGATGGGCATCCCTGTCAATCGGAGCGGTCCGTCTGCGAAGCCTCGAGCGCCCGCTCGAGCGCGGGTACGTCTAAGCCCGGGTCCTGATGCCCCAGCCACGTCTCGGCGGCCCGTCGACCCCCTAACCCCCGCAGACCCCGCTCGCCGTGCTCGGCGACGAAGTCGGCCAGCGCATGCAGGCGGCGCGCGCGCAGGCGCCGAGCGGGAAGGTCGAGTGCTGCCCGATGGCCATCCAGCGCATCGATCAGCTCACCGATCCCCACGCACAGGCGCGATCGAGGAGACCGCCACCACTGGGATGTCGGCCGACCCCAGCGAGCGGAGCGCGGCGCGCAGGTCCGCCAGCGCTCGCTCGGCCACGCCGCCCAGGTCCGCCTTGCTGACCACGAGCACGTCAGGAACCTCCATGATCCCGGACTTCAGGAACTGCAGGACGTCTCCGGAACCCGGCTGCACGACCACCGCCACCGTGTCCGCGACGTCCGCCACCTCGGTCTCTGACTGGCCAACCCCGACGGTCTCGATCACCACGACATCGAACGCCGCCGCGAGCGCACCCGCCGCCGCTCGGGTCGCCGGGGCCAGCCCGCCGAGACGGTCGCCCGCCGCCGTCGAGCGGATGAAGAGCCGGCGATCAGCCGGATCCACCTCGATGCGAGCGCGGTCGCCGAGGAGCGCGCCACCAGATCTCCGTGAGGTCGGATCGACGGCGAGCACCGCGACCGAGCGCTCCCGCGCACGCCACATGCCCACCAGCCGCGAGAGCAGCGAGGACTTCCCGACCCCCGGCGGGCCGGTGATGCCGATGATGTGGGCCGGCGCCTCGCCGCCGAGCGCGGCTGGCGAGACAGCGGCCAGCAGGGCCTCGGTTTGCCTGCGCGCGTCCGCGCTCCGGTTCTCGACCAGGTTCAGCACCGCCGGGGCCGCGCTCAGATCGTGCTCCCGCAACCGGGCGCCAAGCTCACCACCGTCGGCTGGGCGACCGATCAAGCCCGCGCGGCTGTGTCCGCGACGGAGCGCTCGGCCACCAGCGCGATGATGTCGCGCATCATCCGGTTCAGGTCCCAGTCCTTGGGCGTGTACACGGCCGCTACGCCGGCCTCGCGCAATACGGCTGCGTCGGCCTCGGGGATGATCCCGCCGACGACCACGGGAACGTCTCCCACCCCCGCCTCGCGCAGCGCCTCCAGCACGGAGGGGATCAACTCGGCGTGCGACCCCGACAGGATCGACAGCCCGATCACGTGGACACCCTCCTGCGCGGCCGAATTCGCGATGTGCGCGGGCGTGAGCCGGATCCCTTCGTAGACCACGTCCATCCCGGCATCGCGCGCGCGCACCGCGATCTGCTCGGCCCCGTTGGAATGTCCGTCCAAGCCCGGCTTGCCGACGAGAAATTTGAGGCGGCGCCCGAGCGCGTCGCTGACGCGGTCGACCTCCTCGCGCAGTTCGGACACGTCCTGCGTCGACACCGCCGCGGCCTCGCCGACGCCCGTGGGAGCTCGGTATTCACCGAACACATCGCGTAGCGTCTGCGCCCATTCGCCGGTGGTGACGCCGGCGCGCGCGGCGGCGATCGTCGCCGGCATGATGTTCTCCGCGTCGCTGCGCGCGACCCGGGCCAGCGCGTGCAGCGCGGCGTCGACGGCCGCCTGGTCACGGGTCGAGCGCCACTGCTCCAGGGCGTGGCGCTGCTCGGCCTCGACCTCCGGATCGACGACCAGAATGCCGCCGTCGGCATCGGCGGTCAGGGGCGAGGGCTCGGTCGTCGTGAAGCGGTTCATCCCGACGATCGTCAACTCGCGCGCCTCGATCCGGCGCCAGCGTTCACGGTGGGACTCCACGAGCCCCGCCTTCATGTAACCGACCGCCTCGACAGCCCCGCCGAGCTCCGCGATCCGTTGCATCTCGGCCCGTGAACCCTCCACGAGCTCAGCGACCAGTCCCTCCATCACCTTCGAGCCCTCGAACACGTCCGGATACTCGAGCAGGTCGGTCTCATAGGCCAGGACCTGCTGCAGGCGCAGCGACCATTGCTGGTCCCAGGGCCGGGGCAGGCCGAGCGCCTCGTTCCACGCCGGCAGCTGAACCGCGCGGGCGCGAGCGCTCCGGCCCAGGGTCACGGCGAGCGCTTCCAGGGCAATCCGGTAGACGTTGTTCTCCGGCTGAGCCTCGGTCAGGCCCAGCGAGTTGACCTGCACGCCGTAGCGGAAGCGGCGGTACTTCTCGTCCTCCACGCCGTAGCGCTCCCGGCCGAGCTGCTCCCACAGCTGTGACATGGCCCGGAGCTTGGCGTGTTCCTCGATGAACCGGACGCCCGCGTTGACGAAAAACGAGATCCGCCCGAACACGCTGCTCATCAAGGCCTGCGGGACACGCTCGCGAACCGCGTCGAGCACGGCGATCGCGTTGCTCATCGAATACGCGATCTCCTGCACCGGCGTCGCGCCCGCCTCCTGCAGGTGATACGAGCAGATGTTGATCGGGTTCCACTTCGGGACGTGCTCGACCGTGTAGGCGATCGTGTCCGCGATCAGCCGCATGCTCGGCGCGGGCGGGAACGCGTACGTGCCGCGGCTCAGGTACTCCTTGAGGATGTCGTTCTGGGTCGTGCCCTGAAGCTTGTCCTGCGCCACGCCCTGACCCTCCGCCGCGACGATATAGAGCGCCAGCAGCCAGGCGGCGGTGGCGTTGATCGTCATCGACGTGTTCATGTGGTCGAGCGGGATGCCGTCCAGCAGCGTCCGCATGTCGCCCTCGTGCGCGATCGAGACGCCCACCTTCCCCACCTCGCCGCGGGCGAGCTCGTGATCGGGGTCATAGCCGGTCTGGGTCGGCAGATCGAAGGCGACCGACAGCCCGGTCTGCCCCTTCTCCAGGTTGCCGCGGTAGAGCTCGTTCGAGCGCCGGGCGTCGGAATGGCCTGCGTAGGTCCGCATCATCCACGGGCGGTCGGGCTCAGGCAGGCGCGGTGGGGATGTCTCCGACATATGGAGCATTGTATGAGCCGGGACGCGACGGATATGCTCTGCCGGTGATCTCTGTCGCGGTGGTCGGGGCAGGCTTCGGGGGGGTCGGGGCAGCGGCGATGCTGGCTCGGGCCGGCTACACCGACGTGCAGGTTTTCGAGCGCGGCGAGCGCATCGGCGGCGTGTGGCATCACAACACCTATCCCGGTGCCGCCTGCGATGTCCCCTCCCACATGTACGAGTTCTCGTTCGCGCCGAACCCGCACTGGTCACGCCGCTTCGCCTCCCAAGCCGAGATCCAGGCCTACCTGGAGGATGTCGCACGGCGCTACGGGGTGCGTGAGCGCATCCGCACCGGGACCGAGGTGCGGAACGCCCGTTGGGACGACGAGCGTGGCACGTGGCGGCTCGAGACGAGCGCCGGCCCGCACGAGGCAGATGTGCTGATCACCGCCTGCGGGCAACTCGCGGTCCCGAGCGTCCCGTCGATCCCGGGACTCGAGCGGTTTGCCGGCCCGTTGTTTCACACCGCGCGCTGGCGCCACGACGTTGAGCTGTCCGGACGGCGGGTGGGGGTGGTGGGGACCGGATGCAGCGCGATTCAGGTCGTGCCCGCGATCCAGCCCATGGTCGAGCACCTCGACGTCTACCAGCGCTCGCCCGGGTGGACGATTCCGCGGATGGACTTCGCCTACAGCGAACGGGCGCAGCGCGTGTTCGAGCGCTTTCCGGCGCTCCAGCGCCTTGACCGCAGGGCCAACTTCGCCTTCCACGAGTTCGCCGCTCTGGCCATGACATCTCAGCTCTGGATCCTCCGCGCGTTCAGAGCCGTGGGTCGTTACCAGATCAACGCGGCGATCAAGGACCCGGAGCTCCGGCGCCAGGTGACGCCGGTCGATGAGGTCGGCTGCAAGCGGGTGATGGTCACCGATGACTGGTATCCGGCCCTCGCCCAGCCGAACGTCGAGCTGGTCAGCGAGCGGATCGTCGAGATCACCGAGGGTGGGGTCCGCACGGCCGACGGTCGCGAGCGCGCCACCGACGTGCTCGTGCTGGCCACCGGTTTTCAGACCCACGGCTTCGTCGCGCCGATGGAGATCTTCGGTGCCGATGGGCGTGCACTCGCGGACGACTGGTCGCCGCTGCCGCGCGCCTATCTCGGTCTGAGCGTGCCCGGCTTCCCGAACATGTTCCTCCTCTATGGGCCGAACACGAACGGCGGCAGCGGCTCGGTCATCTACACGCTCGAGTCGGGGATCGGCCACGTGATCGCCGCGCTGGGCGAGCTCGACCGCGCGCAGGCCCGCACGATCGAGGTGCGCCGAGCGGCCGCGGAGGCGTTTGACCGGAGATTGCGCGGGGCGCTGAGCGACACGGTCTGGCATACCGGCTGCACGAACTGGTACCTCGACGAGCAGGGCAATGACCCCAACCAATGGCCGTGGCTGTGGAGCGCATACCGCCGCCGCACCGCGCAACTCACGCCGGGCGCGTACGAGCTGGCCGGACGCCGAGCGGGGTTGAGCGAGACCCCGCATGCACAGGAGCCCGATCCGAGTTCAGAGCGTGCGACAATGACCGACGGAGCCCCTCATGCCTGATCAAAGCTCAGCCGCCACCGAGCACGCAATCCTGTCGGAGATCACCGCGCCGCTGGCGACGCTGCCGGATGATCCGGTGGCGGTCCTGAACGTCGACTTCCCGCTTGCGCTGCGGGGCTATGACCGCCTCGCTGTGGACGAGTACGTCAAGCAGACCAGCCAGTTGGTCGCAGAGATTCAGGCCACGCGGTCGCCCGAGGCTGCCGTACGCCGGGCGCTGGAGCGGGTCGGGGAGCAGATCTCGGGCATCCTCCAGCGAGCCCACGAAGCGGCCGGCCAGATCACCGCGCAGTCGCGCTCGGAGGCTGAGGACAGGCTCGAGCAGTCGCGGCGCGAGGCCAGCCAGATCACGCAGGAGGCCGAGCAGCGGGTCAAGGACCTGGATGTCGACACGGACCGGATCTGGGCTGAGCGCCATCGGATCGTCGATGACGCGCGTGGTCTGGCGGCCGAGCTGCTCGCGCTGGCCGAGGCGGCCGCCGAGCGCTTCCCGCCGGCTGAGGACGCGGTCCCGGACGCGCCCGAGGGAGCGCCGGCTCCGTATGACGTCGAGGCGACAGCCGCCGCGCCGGCCGATCCGGGCGAGGCGGACCCCGACGAGGAGACCGGGTCGACGGTGGCGTACGACGTCGAGTCGGCGGCGGCTGCGCGGTCGGACCTCGCCGATCAGCCTCCGGACGATCCTCCGGATTGGCAGACCCAGTCCACTCTGGCCTTTCGTGCCTCCGAATCCGACGTCGAGGGCGACTCGCCAGCGAGCCCCGGGGCCGGCGAAGACGACGACTCCGCCACCGGGCTCTCCCCGGCACCGCGCGCGCCGAAGCGCTAGTGCACCTTTCCACATGGCCTGTGCTGGTCGGGCGAGTGACTGGGCATGTCTGAGCGTGTCCGCCGGGCTTCCTCGGGGCAGGCAGCAGCATTGAGCCGCGCTGGAGACGAGTCACCATGCGCGTAATCGATCTCATGCACCTCGGTCGCGAGCGCGTGATCGGTTGCTGGCAGGTCGGCGACGTCCTGATCGATCCGGGGCCCGCGTCGTGCCTGCCGACGCTGCTGGAAGCGCTGGGCGATGAGCGCCCCCGCGCCGTACTGCTGACGCACATTCATCTGGACCACGCGGGCGCCAGTGGATCGCTGGCGCAGCGGTGGCCCGATCTCGAGATCTATGTCCACCAGTTCGGTGCGCGCCACATGGTCGACCCGACGCGGCTGGTGCAGAGCGCCCGCCGGCTGTATGGCGATGACATGGACCGCCTGTGGGGGGAGATGCTCCCGGTTCCGGAGCAGAACCTGAAGGTGCTGCGCGGCGGGGAGCGGCTGCTCGGAGGCCGGTTCGAGGTTGCCTATACGCCTGGCCACGCGTGGCATCACGTCTCCTACCTGCACGAGGGGACCGCGTTCGTGGGCGACGTCGGGGGGGTTCGGATCACGCCGTCCTCGCCGACCGTCCCGCCCACGCCGCCCCCCGACATCGACCTCGAGGCGTGGCACGAATCGCTTGCCACGGTGGCGGCGTGGGAACCTCAGCGCCTCGCGATGACTCACTTCGGGTCCAGCGAGGACGTGGCGGAGCAGATTGCCGAGCTGAGCAGCCGCCTCGACAAGTGGGCGGAGCGGGTACGGACGCAGGATCTGGAGACGTTCGTGGCCGGCATCCAGGCCGAGATCGAGGCCGACGCGGGTTCTGAGCTCGCGGCAACCTATCGGCAGGCGGCAGCGCCTGAGCAGCTGTACGCGGGACTCGAGCGCTATTGGCGCATGCAGGAGGACAATTAGCCGCCGACGGCGGGCCGGCCTCGCTATGCTGCGAGGCGATGTCGACGACGGTCGAGCTGCCCCGCGTGGGCGGGCCAGGGTCCGGCCTGGGCGGTCCGTGGCGAGTGGTGGTACTCAATGATCACCACAACACGTTTGACCACGTGGCGGAGACGCTTGCCCGGGTCATTCCCGGGATCCGGCTCGCCGATGGGTACCGGTTGGCCGACCGGATTCACAACACCGGTTGCGCGATCGTGTGGAGCGGGCCCCGCGAGGATGCCGAGGAGTACTGGGACGAGCTCGCCGACGCGGGCTTGACCCTGGGGCCACTCGAGGCCGGTTAGCTGGCCGATCAGCCCTGGCACGAGCTCCCGCCGGCGATCGTCGGCGTCCTGCGGCCGATACTCGCCGACGTGACGGACGAGATGATCGAGGCCGTTCGTACGGTTCCGGCCTACGGGCGCCCGCTGGAGGGAGCCTTCGGGGTCGGCATCCGCGCCGGCGTCCAGGAGGCGCTGACTCACTTCCTGGCCGAGGTCGAGGCGGGTGGTCCGGTCGAGCGCTCTGAGGTCTACACCGCCCTCGGTCGGGGCGAGATGCGGGCCGGACGCAGCCTTGACTCACTGCTCAGCGCGTACCGGATCGGTGCTCGCGTGGCCTGGCGACGGTTTGCGGCGGCGGGAGTGCACGCCGGGCTCGAGCCCGACACGCTCTACCTGCTGGCCGAGTCGATCTTTGCCTACATCGATGTGCTCTCCGCCGAGTCGGCCGAGGGGCACGCCATGGAGCAATCCGCGGCCGCCAGCGCGGCGGAGCTCCGCCGGCGCCGGCTGGTGCGCATGCTCGTGCGCGATGCCCCCGCCGATCCGGGAGCGGTGGAGGTCGTGGCCCGCGAGGCGGGTTGGCAGTTGCCCAGGACGCTGGCCGCAATCGCCATCGCCGGTGACCGGCGTGAGGCCGCCGCGGGGCGGTTGCCCCCAGATGCGATCGCCGACTCGATCGGCGAGCTCACCTGCGCGATCGTGCCCGACCCCGATGGACCGGGCAGACGCGCCGCGATCGAGCGCGCGATCGTGGCCGTGGGCGCGCGGGGCGGCTTGGGGACGACGGTCGACTGGTCCCAGGCCCGGGTGAGCTTTGCCCGCGCGCGCGCCGCGCTGGCGCTGGCTGGGGATTCGGTGGCGCTGATCGCCGCGCGGGAAAACGCGGGGCCGCTGCTGCTGGCCAGCGATCCCGGTCTGGCGGCCGAACTGGCCGCCGATCGGCTCGAGCCGCTCGCCGAGCTCTCGCCCGGTTCGCGCCAGCGCCTCACCGATACGCTGCGCGTCTGGCTGGCCGAGCAGGGTCGCCTCGGTCCCGTCGCCGAGCGGCTCGGCATCCACCCCCAGACCGCGCGCTATCGCCTGGGGCGGCTACGGGAGCTGTTCGGCGAGCGGCTCGACGATCCCGACGAGCGCTTCTGGCTCGAGCTCGCTCTACGGGATGGACTGGTGCGATGAGCGAGCCGTTGAAGTAAGCCCGCTTCGAATTAGCAATTTGGGAATCCGCACGGCTGTCGGTACCGCGTGCTAATTCCCGAATGAGCTCAATCAGCAGGCTCCACCGGCCCAATCGCGCTCAACCAGACGTGCTGATTACCCCGCGGCCTGTGGTGCTGGCTCGGGCTCGGGCTCGGCAGTGACTTCTGGGCCGAGGGTGCCGGCGATCAGCTCGTCGGTCCAGGTGTAGGTGATCGGGTTCTGGAAGTGGCCCGCGTTGCGGCGGCG
This sequence comes from uncultured Solirubrobacterales bacterium, assembly GCA_963838535.1. GTDB lineage: Bacteria > Actinomycetota > Thermoleophilia > Solirubrobacterales > Solirubrobacteraceae > Palsa-465. Next base: position 34,565 of record CAWIRN010000018.1, on the reverse strand, counting down.
GAACTCGATCATCTCCGGTCCGTCCCAATACCGGTACCAGTCGTGCGAGGACTCGAACCACGACATCTGGGTGATCTTGTAGCGGTCGTCGCGGGAGCGCTGGACCGAGTACTGAGTGGCGCCGTAGCGCAGCGCGATCGGGGCGATCCGGGCCACGCTCACGGCAAAGGTCTCGTGGCGCAGGACCGTTGCGTACCAGGGGACCCAGACGACGCCGGCCACGATTACGCTCCCACCTGGGCGCGGATCGCGCCCGGACCGTCGGCCGTCTTGCCCTGACCCTCCTCGTCCGCTCCGACGAGGATCGCGATCTTGCCGAGATGCTTGTTGTCGCGCAGCAGTTGGTGCGCATCGGCCACGCTCTCGAAGCCCATCGTCTTCCACAGCACCGGCCGGACCTTGGACTCCTCGATCAGCTCGTTGGCCTTGGTGGCCTCCCACGCGTTGGCGAAGTGCGAGCCGATGATCTCCTTCTGGCGCATCCACAGGTAGCGAACGTCGAAGTCGAGCTGATAGCCGGACGTGGCGCCGCAGATCACCACCTTGCCGAACGGCTTGACGGCCAGCACGGAGGTGGGGAAGGTGGCCTGGCCGACGTGCTCGAAGACGATGTCGGGCGGACCGCCCAGTACCGCTTCGACCGCCTTGCAGAACCGCCGCGACTCCTTGAAGCGCGCCTTCTCCTCGTCCGCCGTCTCGCCGCCGCGGCGCATCATCCCGGTGAACTCGGAGCGATTGAGGTGGCCGACCGCGCCGAGCTGTTCGATCAGCCTGCCCTTCTCCTCACTGGAGACGACGCCCAGCGCGTCGGCTCCGCTGATCGCGCATAGCTGGGTCGCGAACACGCCGAGGCCGCCCGCGGCGCCCCAGATCAGCACTCGGTGGCCCGCCTGGAGCTTGCAGCGGTCGATCAGCATCCGGTAGGCGGTGAAGTAGGTCAGCCCATAGGCGGCGGCCTCCTCCCAGGCAAGGTGCTTGGGCTTGTGCAGCAACTGCTGCGCCTGGACCTTGCAGAACTGGGCGAAGGACCCCCAGCTCGTCTCGTAGCCCCAGATCCGCTGACTCGGCGCAGCCAGTGGATCGAGCCCGTGGACCTCAGGGTCCTCGTAGGAGGCCTGGTTGCAGTGGATCACGACCTCGTCGCCGGGCTTCCAGCGCGTGACGCCCGCGCCGACCTGCCACACGATCCCCGACGCGTCGGACCCGCCGATGTGATGGTCCTCGTTCGGGTGGTAGCGAAACACTGAGACGGGCTCGCCGAGCGCGGCCCACACGTTGTTGAAGTTCACCCCGGCGGCCATCACGCGGACGATCACCTCGAACGCGCCCGGCTCGGGCACGTCGATCTCCTCGAGCTGGAACGCGTCGATCGGCTCGCCAAAGCGCTCTTCGCGAATCACCCATGCCGACATCGTGCGCGGGAGCTCGCCCGGCTCGGTATCGACGTGTCCGACTTGGCTCAGATCGACGGCCACTCGCGATGCACCTTCCTAATCGGGATCCGGACCGTCGCAATCGTACCCGGCTCTCGGTTTGGGGGGCTGATTCAGACCAGGCTGAGCTCGGCCGGCGCGTCCTCGTGGGGCAGCGCCTCGAGCGCCGGTTCGGGCTGCGGGTCAGCCTTCGTGGGGGCTTTTTGAATCAATGCCCACGCGAGTCCGGCGCCGCACAGGGTCACCACCGCCCCGATCGTCAGTCCGGTGCCGAGCGCCGATACGAACGCCTCGCGCACGGTCGCCACGATTTGGGCGGATGCGTGCTGGCCGACCACTCCGCCGCCGCCGATCGAGTTGGCGATCGCGGCGCGCGTGGCGGCGGGCAGGTGGGGGAGGCGCTCGTTGATCGTCGAGCGGCCCAGCGTCGCCACCAGCGCACCCATCACGGCGACGCCAAAGGTTCCCCCGACCATCCGACTCATCGACAGGATGCCGGATGCGGCTCCCGCCTTGGTGCGATCGACGGAGTTCATGGCCGCCGTGCTCATCGGGGACATCACCAGGCCCATCCCCAGCCCCATGAGCACGAACCCCGGGAGCAGGAGGCCATATCCGGTGTGGATCGTCAGCCGAGACTGGATGAACAGGGCGCTGGCGACGATCACCAGCCCGGTCGTCATCAGCGGACGCGGGCCGATGCGGTCGGTCAGGCGACCGGCGATCGGCCCCATCACGATGATGACCAGCGTCGCGGGGAGGAATCGCACGCCCGCCTGCAGCGGCGAGTAGCCGAGGATGTTCTGCATGTACAGCGCGAGGAAGAAGAACTGGGCGAGCATGGCGAACGAGATGATGAACGCGACCAGATTGGCGCCCCAGAACGAGCGCGACCGGAAGAACCTGAAGTCGATCATCGGGGCCTTGACGCGCAGTTCGATCGGGATGAACGAGCCCAGCGCCACCACGGCGATCGCGAACAGGGAGATGACCCGCGCCGAGCCCCACTGCCACGAGTTGCCCTCCACCAGCGCCAGCACGAATGCGGTCAGGCCGACCGTGATCGCCGCGATGCCCGGGTAGTCGACGGCCTTGCCGACCGTCTCGTCGCGCGATTCTCGGGTCGCGAATAACGTCACGGCAACCGCGACGATGGCGATGGGCGGGTTGATGAAGAAGATGGCTCGCCAGCTCACCTGCTCGGTGAGAAAGCCTCCGACCACGGGCCCGATCGCGAGCGCCAGCGCGCTGACCCCGGCCCAGGTGCCGATCGCCATGCCGCGCTGGTGCGGGGGGAAGGCCTGGGTGATGATCGACAGGGTCGCGGGCATCATGAACGCCGCGCCGATGCCCTGCACGGCGCGAAAGCCGACCAGCGCGGTGTCGCTGGGCGCGAAACCGATGGCCAGGCTGGACAGGCCGAACACGATCACGCCGAAGACGAACATCCGACGGCGTCCGAAGATGTCGCCGAGGCGCCCGCCGGTGACCATCAGCACGGCGAAGGTGAGCGTGTAGGCGTTGACCGTCCATTCGAGGGCCGAGAGGCTGGCGTGCAGGTCGCGTTGGATCGACGGCAGCGCCACGTTCACGACCGTGTTGTCCAGCATGACCATGAACAGCGCGAAGCACATCGCGGCGAGCGTCCACCAGCGGCTGTTCTCATCGTTCACGAGGCGGTGTCGGTGGGCCAAGATGCGTTGAGTCAAGATTGAAGTCCTTCCGGTCGGCAACCGCGACGTCCTTGCGCTCCAGCAGCGTCAACAGCGCTTGCGCGAGCGCGCGTCGTTCGGCGTCGGTCAATGTCTCGGTGAACTGCTCCAGGCCGCTCAGACGTGCCGCGTTCAGTCGGCGGATGACCGCACGTCCGGCCTCGGTCAGGCTGACGCGCTTCATGCGGCGGTCCTCAACGTCCTCGTGGCGCGCCACAAATCCGCGACGAACCAGATCGTCCACCGTCCGGCTGGCCGCCGGCAGCGATACGAGCACGAGCTCCGCAGCTTCCTTCAGCGTCAGTTCACGCGATGCGTCTTCGAGGTGGTGCAGCAGCTTGATCTGGGTCAGCGTGAGCTCCAGTTCCCCGACCGCCGCGAACAGGTCCGAGTTGCAGTTCTTGTGCAGGAACACAACGAGCGCATACAGATCGCCCGCCAGATACGTCTCCTCAGGAGTAGTTAGTTGCACGCATGCAATTATTGCACACAAGTTGTGATTACGCGATCCACAACAGTTCCATAATCAGAAACAAAGCCGTTGCGCGAAACGCGTGGCGCAATCTCCTCGCTCCGCCGGCGTGCGCGCCCAGGCCCGCCGGGCAGGACGTGTCGCGACACCTCGTCATTCAGGGGTCCGTGCTGTCCTTGGGTCGGGGTGGAGCGGTTCGCGGTGGGGGTAGCGCGGTCGCTCGTCGCCTGCCGGGTACCCGTCGGGCCCGGGGTAGCGCGGTCGGTCTCGGCGACGTCGGCCGGGGGTAGCGCGGTCGGTCGTGGGCGGTCGAGTGGCTTCGGGCGGTGAGAGAGGGATCGTGGCGGGGTAGCGCGGTCGGTCGTCGTCTGTCAAGTAGCGGCGGGCGGCTGCGGTGTGCGCGGGGCGGTGCGGTGTTGTGGTGAGTGGTTGGCGCTACTTGACAGCCGCCGCCCGCCGCGCTGGTTGGCCAGGATGTCGGGCGCTGGGAGCGCCCGACTCCGGGCAGGAGAAGGGCGGACGCCGTGGTGCTCGTGGGGGGCTGCCGCGAACAAAAGTGCACACAATCCCCTCAGATCGGGGGCTGTGAGCGATGTGTGCCGCTCAGCGGGCCCTGCCACACACACCCACCCCGGATCGGGCGGTTGGGTGCGATTTGTCCCACTTTCGCGCCGCGGAGGCGCGTGGAGGAATTCTCTGCGGGCGGGCTGGGGCCGGCCGGTCCGGCCCGGCCGGGGCGCGGGCCGGTTTCGGCACGGAATGCTGTCCTCAGAGTCGGATTTCTGACCGATCCGCCTGTATAACAACCCAATCGAGGGCCGAAAAAGATCGATCGGGCTGTTCCACAGCTGGGGGCTGGGGAACGACCCAAACGCCGGAAATGAGGCCTCCGTTGGGACGTTCCCCAGCTTGACCTCAGGGACTCAGCGCCACACGCGCAATTTGCCGGTCTGGTCGGTCGGTGTTCATGGTGATGTGTGTGAGCCTGTGCTTGATCTCGGGTCGGAGAGGCCGGCCGGGGCGGTCAGAGCCCTGTGACGCGGCTCGGGCGGCCTGAGCCGGAGCGCTCAGCGCGATCCGCCAGCCCAGCTGATCCAACCGTCCCCGGAACCCTGAGAGCCACACCAGGCGTCGCCTCCTGCCCGGAGGTCGGGCGGTTCAGCGCCCCGACCTCCTGGCCACCCAGCGCGGCGGGCGGCGGCTGTCAAGTAGCGCACACCACTCTCCACAACACCGCACCGCCCCGCGAACAAAACCAGCCGGCCGACGCTACTTGACAGACGACGACCGGCCGTGCTACCCCGCCACGAACCCGCCCCAACGGCCGACCCTGCTTGAACGCCGACGACCGACCGCGCTACCCCGCCATGAACCCGCTCCAGCGGCCCGACGCCAGGTGACAGGCCGACGATTGGCCGTGCTACCCCGCCACGAACCCGCTCCACCGGCCAACCCTGCTTGACCGCCGACGACCATCCCGCGCTACCCCGCCACGAACCCGCTCCCGGGCCTGGCGCTGCTGACAGCCGACTCCGGTCCGTGGGTCGGCCCAGACCGGGCCTGACCTATGGCAACAGCAGAGCGTTGTTGGAGCTGGCGCGCGGGGGGCCGATGTGAATCGATGCGGAGGCGATCAAGGGCGGGCGCAGAGCCGATGCGTCGGTGCGATGCCCGGGCGCAGTGGCGATCGTGTAGACGCCGGGTCGGAAGTTGACCGCCACCTGCGTGGTGGCCTGAGGGTTGATGGGGGCGGTGCTGGCCAGCGGGTGCATCTGGCCCGCCGCGGAGATCGCCAGCGACTCGGCGTGACTGGCCTGGTTGGTGACGACAAACACGATCGGCCCGGCGCCGACTGAGGCCGGGGACACCGACACCTTGGCATCATTGACGTAGACCGCGAGGTTGACTGGAGCGGGAGGTCTGGGCTTGCTGGCCGGCACTTCGCTTCCGGACCCGCACGCTGACAGCGCAACGACGCTAGCGGCGAGAATCACGATCGTCGTCCGGCGCATTCCTGGGTCGGTTCTCCTCTCCGAGGCCCCGACGACCGCGGTGGACACCCGGGGCTCGATCCGTGAGAAACCCTAGCCGACGCGCACGCGGCCGGGGTTTTGATTGCAAGCCGCCGTGCACGCCGTCCGACCTCGGGCGTATCACCGCTGCTGTGGAGTTGCTCGTGCAACCGATCCGGACGGCGGAGTTCCTGGTCATCGACACGGAGACCAATGGGCTCGGTGGTGAGAGCTGTGAGGTGACGGAGGTCGGCGCCGTGCTGGTGGGCGGTGGGGAGCTCCACGACCGGTGGGCGTCTCTGGTCGCCACCAGCGCGCCGCTGCGGCGCGGCATCCAGCGCTTCACCGGGATCTCGCAGGCGATGGTGGACCGCGCCCCGCCACCGGAGTCCGTCCTGCCGCTGCTGGCGCAACGGCTGCACGGGCGCGTGATGGTCGCTCACAACGCCCCGTTTGACCGTCGCGTGCTCGTCCAGGCATTCGCGCGCGCCCAGTTGCCGTGGCCCGACCCGCCCGTGATCTGCACCGCCGCGCTCGCGCGGGCGATGCTCCCGCTGCAGCGCGAGCGGCGGTTGGGGGCGGTCGCCGATGCGCTCGGGATCGACGTCGAGTTGGCTCACCGGGCGCTCCCGGATGCCGAGACGTGCGCGCGGGTTCTCTGCGCGCTGTTCCCGCGGCTGTGCGCGCATGCGACGACGATCGCCGACGCGCTCGCACTGCTCGCCCCACGCCGCCGACGCGCCCCGACGCGCCGCCGCACCCCCTCCGTGCTGGAGCGCCCCCAGCTGGAGTTCGGAGAGCTCCCGCGCGATCCTGGCGTGTATCTGTTCCGCGACGAGGCGGGTCGCGCGTTGTACGTCGGCAAGTCGGTCTCGATTCGCTCACGGGCCCGGGCTCATTTCGCGCCCTCGGTGGCACCGGCGCAATGGACCTCGCACGCGTCGATCGTCGACTACCGCGCGACCCGCTCGGAGCTCGGAGCGCTGGTGCTCGAGAACCGGCTGATCAAGCAGCTCCGTCCGCCGGGCAACGTGCGCCTGGTCGGGCGCGACGATCGTCTGGTCTACATCCGCTGCCGATTGGATATCTCATTTCCCATCCTCGAGGTGGCGCCGGACCCCGCGGCCGGTCATGCGGTCACGATCGGGCCGTTGCGGGGCCGGCGCCTGGCCGTGGAGCTGATCGAGCAGCTCGATTCGCTGTTCGGGCTGCGCCACTGTGGGCGCCGCCTGCCGCGTCGAGAACATCCCTCGGCCTACGGACAGATGGGTCGATGTCTCTCGCCCTGTCTGGGCGACCTCGATCCCAACCTCTATCGGCGCCGGCTGGACCAGGCGCTGCGGCTGTTCGTGTGTGGTCCCGGGGAGCCCGGAGCCGGGCAGCGACTGCTCGATCACGTCGGGGCGCAGATGCGCGACGCCGCGGCCCAGCAGCATTTCGAACGGGCCGCGTGGCTGCGGCGGCGGGCACAGCGGTTACGCTCGATCTTGGCCGGGCTCGACGGGATGCTCGAGGCCACCCACGCACGGCCGCGACTGGTGCTCGCCGCGCATCCCAACCGGCGGAGCTTCGACGCCTTCTGGCTGGCTGGTGGGCGGTTGCGCGACTGGGGCCCCCTGAGCGGCGATCTCGACGAGCTGGAACGCCGGACCGCGGCCGCGCTCACGGCGGCCGGGCGGGCCGGCGAGCTCGGGGCGCACGTGCCACCCGACGAGGTGGACGAGCTGCGGATCGTTGGCCGATGGCTCGCCGCGCATCCCGATGCGCCTCAGCTGGCCCTAGCGCCGGCACCGGATCGGACGGCCCTGCAGGCGTTCGCCGGCCGCAACTCAGCGCTCGAACGGGAGCTCGACGACCTCGGCGCTGATCCCGTTGGGGTCGACGGAGAGGCGCGAGCCGGGGGCCGCGACTCAGCGCTCGAACGGAAGCTCGACGACCTCGGCGCTCGTGCCGTCGGGGTCGACGGAGACCCGTGAGCCGGGGGGTGCTTCGCGGCGCACCAGTGCGAGGGCGATCGGGCCCAGCTCAGGCGACTCGGCCACGCTGCCCAGGCGCCCGACGCGTCGGCCGTCGAACATGATCTCGGCGCCGGTGGCTGGCCGGAGCAGCCAGCCGCAGGCCCCGCAACTGCCGGTTCGGCTTGCCGCGGTAGTACAGGCGCGCGACGGTCTCCTGACCCACGTAGCAGCCCTTGGTGAACGACACCGCGCGGGCGTTCAGGCCGGCCTCCTGCGGGATCACCGTGTTGTCGAGATCAACGCCGTAGCGCGGCCGCCCACGCTCGACGCGCAAGCCATCCGCGGCCGCGTCGGAGACCAGCGGGACGCCACGTTCTCCGAGCGCGCCGGTCAGGGCCGCGGAGTCATCCGCCTCGCACAGCAGATCGATCCCGAGGTCCGTGCGGATCGCGCGGACGCTCACGCCAGCGACGGCCGTGGAGACGTGCGCGTGCTCCGCGTCGCCCAGATCGTCGGCCGCGATGATCGATGCCGACGCGGGGCCGATCAGCGACAGCAGGCCACGCTGCAGCGTCCGCTTGTGCAGCTCCACGTCGTAGCCGATGCTGAAACGGCGGATCAGGTTGAACAGCTCCTGCAGTGCCGTGCGTTCGGTGTCGAGCAGCAGCTCGTCTCCGGCGTCGAGGATCCGCAGGTCGCCGAGCATCTTGCCCTTCGGCGTGAGGAAGGCGGCGTAGCAGCCGGTCCCCGGTGTGAGCGCCTCGACGTCGTTGGTCACCTGTCCCTGGAGAAAGCTCTTGGCGTCGGATCCGCGCAAGGCCAGCTTGCCCCGCGCAGAGCGATCCAGCAGCCCACAGGCCTCGGTGAGCGTGCGGTACTCGAGGGTGGGGGAGCTCAACGACGTCACAGCAGGAAAGGATAGGACCCGGGTTCCGGGGGGCGACAGTGCGCCCGCCGCGCCGGGCCGCCCACACTTGCCAAAATCATGATTTAGGCTTACCATAAAGTCCGTGGAGGCCGACCATCATCCAATGTTTGTCCGCTCGACGGCGATCGAGGACTATGCGAAGGCGATCTACGCGCTCGAGCGTCGGGGCGGCGAGACGGTGACCACCAACGCGCTGGCCGAGCGTATGGGCGTCACCGCGGCATCCGCGTCGGGCATGGTCAAGCGTTTGGGAGAGCTCGGCCTGGTCGAGCACCAGCGCTACCACGGTGTCTCGCTGACCGAGGACGGCACGCGCCTGGCGCTCGAGGTGATCCGCCACCATCGGCTGCTGGAGCTGTACTTGGTGACGAGCCTCGGCGTGTCCTGGGACCGCGTCCACGAGGAGGCCGAGGTGCTCGAGCACGTCCTCTCCGAGGAGCTCGAAGAGCTGATTGCCGCCAAGCTCGGCGATCCCACCCTCGATCCGCACGGCGATCCCATCCCCACCCGCGAATTGGAGCTCGAGGAGCCCGCGACCCAGAGCCTGCAGGCGCTCGAGCCGGGCGCGCGAGGCATATTCGCCCGCGTCTCGGACTCCCACCCGGACATGTTGCGATTCCTGGCCCAGCGCGGGATTGCTCCCGGCAGCGAGCTCGAAGTGATCGACAAGCAGCCCTTCGGCGGGCCGCTGTTCGTCCGCTTCGGGGAGGACGTGCACGTGCTCGGCGGTGATCTGGCCTTGGCGATGCGCGTCGAGGTCACGGCTTGACGCCGCCCCCGATCCCCACCGCGGCGCTGGAGGGTGCCACCGCCGACGGGAACATCGCCGCGCTGCCCGACGCGCTCCCGAGCCCGCTCGAGCGGCTGCTGGCGCGCGGGAGGCTGCGGGCCACGCTGGCGATGCTCGGGCCGGCCTTCGTGGCCGCGGTCGCGTACGTCGATCCGGGGAACTTCGCGACCAACATCACAGCCGGCGCGAAGTACGGCTATCTGCTGCTGTGGGTCGTGCTGCTGGCGAACCTGATGGCGATGCTGGTCCAGTACCTGTCCGCGAAGCTCGGCGTGGTGACGGAGCGCAACCTGCCCGAGCTGTGCCGCGAGCGCTTTCCCAGAGGGGTGAGCTGGGGACTGTGGGTGCAGGCAGAACTGATGGCGATGTCGACCGACATCGCAGAGTTCATCGGCGCCGCGCTGGGGCTGAACCTGCTGTTCGGCGTCCCGCTGTTCACCGCGGGACTGATCACGGGCGTGATCGCCTTCGCGGTCCTGGAGCTGCAGACGCGCGGCTTTCGGCGCTTCGAGCTGGCAATTACGGCGTTGTTGGGGCTCGTGTTCGCCGGCTTCCTGTACGAGACGCTGCGGATCGGGCCGTCCGTCCACGAGTCGCTGCGCGGCCTGCTGCCCGGACTGGAAGGCACCGGGGCCCTGTATCTGGCCGTCGGGATCGTCGGCGCCACCGTGATGCCGCACGTGATCTATCTGCACTCGGCGCTGACCAACGGGCGAATGCCGGTCCGGAATGATTCCGAGCGCCGGCGGGTGCTGCGCTTTGAGCGGCTTGACGTGATCATTGCGCTCGGCTTCGCCGGCGCGGTCAATCTGGCCATGCTGGCCGCCGCGGCCAAGCTGTTCCACACCCCGGCACTGTCCGGGATCAGCACGATCCAGGGCGCCCATACCGAACTCGGGCGTCTGGTGGGCGGTGGTGCGGCGGTGGCGTTCGCGGTCGCGCTGCTGGCCTCCGGCATCTCATCCTCGAGTGTCGGCACATACGCCGGCCAGGTGGTCATGGCGGGCTTCATCAAGGTCCGGATCCCGGTGCTGGCACGCCGGGCGGTGACGATGTTGCCGGCGCTGGTGATCCTGGGGCTCGGGGTCAGCCCGACGAGCGCGCTGGTGCTGAGCCAGGTCGTGCTCTCGTTCGGGATCCCGTTGGCGCTGCTCCCGCTGGTCATCCTGACTGGGCGGCGCGACGTGATGGGCGCCCACGTCAATCACCGCGTGACCTCCGTGCTCGCGTTCGGCGTGGCGGGGTTGATCACGCTGATGAACGGATTCCTGATCTACCAGCAGGTGCTCAGCTAACGCAGGTGACGGTCGGTACGCTTGCAGCCGATGGCGCTCGCGGAGCACTTTCAGGAGATCGTCGACTCGCTGGCCGATGACTGGACCGACCTCGAGTTCGATCTGCGCATCTTCGAGGAGCGCCGCTACGTCGAGGCCGCGATCATGCTCGTCACCTGCAACGCCCAGCCGTATTCCAAGCATGACTGGCACTGGCGGCTGCTGGTCGCGCATCGTTTCGGTCACGCCGCCGCGGTGCCGTCGGTCCATCTCGCCCTGAAGCTGCTCGACGACGCCGGGATCGAGGGGGAGCTGGCCCTGCGCCAGGTCCGCACCGGGCGCGTCGAAGTGACCCAGCTGTGGGGACGACCGGAGTCGGTGCGCGCGGACTTCAGGCGGCTGCGAGCCCAGTAGGTGCTGACCGCCGCACGTCCCTTCGCGTTCGCGTTCGCGCCGGCAGTCCGCGCTGCCCCGTCGGATCGCTGATGGCGCGCGTCGTCGCGTTCGTCCCCGACCTGCTGTTCGGCTCCAACGTGCTGGGCGCCCTGCGCGCGGGTGGCCACGACGCGATCCTGGTCAGCGATGAGCCCGGCCTGCGCGGCGAGCTCGCGGGCGCCGAGGTTGTCGTCATCGACTTGACCGACGACGCGGGGCCCCGGATCGAGCTGACGACGCGCGCGCTTGGCGCCGACGGGCCACCGACGCTGGCGTTCTACTCGCACGTGGAGGCTGACGTGCGCGCGCAGGCCGAGCAGGCGGGTTTCGATCTGGTGATCCCCCGGTCGCGGATGGCGCGCGAGGGCCCGGCGCTGGTCGACCGCCTGTTGGCCGGGTAAGCGCTGCGTCCGGGCGGCACCGCGCCCGCGACCAAGGCCAACTTTGGCGTTTTGGGTCCGCCCCGCGGACCCCAAGCGCCAAGGTTCGAGGTGGGTGGGGTGAGCGAGCGCCGGCAGCCAACTTTGGCGTTCTGGGTCCGACCCCGCGGACCCCAAGCGCCAAGGTTCGCCGGGGTGGCGGGGTCGAGCGAGCGCCGGCAGCCAACTTTGGCGTTCTGGGTCCACCCCTCGGACCCAGAGCGCCAAGGTTCGCGGCTAACCCCGGGGTTGAGGTTCGGGGCCGTGCCGGGATGAACTCAGCGAGCGTTGTTGACGAAACTCGGATCGAACATCCTGCCGACGTCGGGCGGATGGCGGACGATCCCGAAGCGGGCCTCCCAGGCCGCCCAGGCCTTCAGAGTGCCCGGGTCGAGCTCGCCGACGCGACCGTCCGCGGCCCGGAAGGCGGGTGTGATGGCCGCCAGTTCGGCGTTGACCAGCTGAGGATCGAGACCGGACACGCGCGACTCGAGGTTGGCCGCGCTGGCGGTGGGGTCGCTCACGGTCACGCCGTAGCCGCGCACCAGCGCGCGCACGACCGACTGGGCCAGCTGGGGATCGGCGCGCAGGCTCGATCGGGTGGCCGACAGCACGAGTTCAGGGTAGGCAGGCGCGCCGTAGCGCTCGACGCGAAACACGTGGAACCCGGGGCGCCGGCGCTGCAACGTCACGCCCTCGTCGTTCCAGAACGCGGTCGCTGCCGCGACGCGGCCTGAGAGCAGGTCCGGGACGGCATTGAAGCCGATCGTGATCGTCTTGACCTTGGCCGGGTTCCCGCCCGCGCCGGCCACGATCGAGTGCAGCACCGCGGTGTCGCTCGGCACGCCGGTGACGCCGACGGTCTTGCCCTCCAGCTCGCGCGGGTTGTGGATCTGCGGCGCCGCGATCACCGCCGCCAGCGGGCGCTGGACGATCGCCATGATCCCGACGATGTCCACGCCGCGCTCGCGGGCGATCGCCAGGTCGTGGATGTCGAGGATCGCGAAGTTCGCCCGGCCGGCCTCCAGCAGCTTGATCGAGTCGGTCGACGCGGACGGGGCGACGACGTGCAAATGCACTCCCTCCGCCCTGTCGAACCCCCGGGCCAGCGCCGTGTAGATGCCGGCGTGAATCGCGTTGGGGGTGAAGTCGAGGACGAGCGTGGCGTGCCGGGTCGCGGCGGGTCTGCCGGCGGCTCGACCGGAACCGCACCGGCCACCAGGGCGGCCGCGGCGAGCAGGGCGAGGAAGGCCAGGAATGCGGGCTGAGCGCGTCGCGTCAGGCGCCTGAGGATAGGCGGCCGAGCCTTCTCCGTAGACTTCCCGGCACGAGCATGCGCCGCCGCGTCACGTTCAGTCGCAATATCACGCTGTCGCTCTCGCGGACTTGCCGCTGCTACTGCAAGTACTGCGCGTTTGCGACGCACCAGCCCCACCTGTATTCCCCGACCGAGGTCGGGGAGATCCTGGACCGGGCGGTCAAGCGCCACCACGTCAAGGAGCTGTTGGTGCTGACGGGCGAGAAGCCCGAGGTCAATGCCGGGGTCGCCGCGCGCCTGGCCGAGTACGGGTTCGCGGACTTCACCGCTTACGTCGCGTGGACCTGCCAGCAGGCGTTGGATCGGGGACTGCTCCCGCACACCAACCTCGGTGTCCTGGATCACGAGGATCTCGCGACGCTGCGCGAGGTCACCGCGTCGCAGGGCCTGATGCTCGAGTCGATCTCCGAGCGGCTGATGGACACCGTCCACGCCGGGTCTCCGAGCAAGCATCCGGCGCGGCGGATCGCCACCATCGCGGCCGCCGGTGAGCTGAAGATCCCGTTTACCAGCGGGATCCTGGTGGGGATCGGCGAGACCGAGGAGGAGCGCATGGCGTCGCTGGCCAAGCTGGCCGAGCTGCACGGGCGCTACGGCCACATCCAGGAGGTGATCCTCCAGAACTTTGTTCCCCACCAGAGCTATTACGGCCGTGAGCCGGCGCAGATCGCCGACGCCGCGGCGCGCGATTACTGGCGCACCGGGGTCGGAGACGGGCCTCAGGTCGATGCGCCCGCATGGGCCTGCGAGGTGACGATCGATGACCTCAAGCGCCTGATCGCGCAGGCGCGGCGGCTGATGCCGGAGATCGGCATCCAGGTGCCGCCGAACCTGTCGGACTGGTGGCCCGAGCTGGTGGGCGCCGGCGCCACCGACCTGGGCGGACTGAGCGCCAACGGCGATCACATCTCCCCCGAGCACCCGTTCCCGTCTCCCAACCAGGTCCGCAAGCGACTGCTGCAAGACGGTGTCGCGCTGACCGAACGGCTGTGCGTGTATCCCGAGTACATCGACCAGGAGTGGATCGCCCCAGCCGTGCTGGACGTGATCAAGCGCTGCTATTGGTCGTTCATCCCCCGCCGCGGCAGCGGTCGGCGGGCCGAGGTGACGGTCAGTGACGACGCGGCACCGCGCGCCGTGGCCAAGGCAGCCGACGGCCAGACACTCAGCCCGACCGAGCTGACCGCCCTGTTTGCCGAGCAGCGCCCCGAGGTGATCGAGGAGATGCGCAGCGCCGCGGATGAGCTGCGCCGGCGGCTCGCGGGTGACACCGTGACGTTCGTGGTCAACCGCAACATCAACGTCTCGAACATCTGCATCGTCGGCTGCGCCTTCTGCGGCTTTGGCCAGGCCCGCCGCTCGCCCGACGCCTACGTGCACTCCGAGGAGGAATTCGCGCGCCGGGTCGGCGAGGCGATCGACGCGGGAGCGACCGAGATCTGCATGCAGTCCGGGATTCATCCGGACTGGGGGCTGGAGGATTACGAGAAGTGGCTGCGCTTCGCCAAGCAGCTCGCCCCGGGGCTGCACCTGCACGCGTACTCGCCGATGGAGATCGCGCACATGTGCGACGTCAGCGGGCTGCCCCCGCGGACGGTCTTCGGCCGCCTGAAGGAGGCCGGGCTCGGCTCGACCCCCGGGACCGCCGCCGAGGTGCTCCACGACGGGGTGCGCGAGCGCATCTCCCCGAACAAGCTGCCGGTGGCGCGGTGGGTGGAGATCATCGAGGCCTCCCACGCCGAGGGCATCCGGTCGACCGTGACGGTGATGTTCGGCCACATCGAGGAGCCGTGGGAGCTGGCCGAGCACATGCGGGTGGTCCGTCAGCTGCAGGAGCGCACCGGCGGCTTCACCGAGTTCGTGCCGCTGTCGTTCATCCCCTTCCACACCCTGCTCGGTCGCACCCACGGCGTCGAGGAGATCTCCGAGGCCGAGAACCTCAAGCACACCGCCGCGTTCCGGCTCGCGCTCGGCACGACGGTGCGCAACCTCCAGGCCAGCTGGGTGAAGATGGGCCTCGACGCCGCCACCGAGGCGCTGCGGTGGGGAGTCAACGATCTCGGCGGCACGTTGATGGAGGAGTCGATCTCCCGCATGGCCGGTAGCTACCACGGTGTCATGCTCGAGCCCGAGGATCTGATCGCCGCTGCCCACCGCGCCGGCCGTCCGGCCGCGGAGCGGACGACCCTGTACGACATTCGCCGGCGCTACGAGCTGCCGGTGCGGACGGGGTGAGCGTCGAGCGAGGCGCCGGGAGCGCCGGGCGCTCCGGCGCCACCGCCGAGCGGCCGTCGCTGTTCGCCGGGGTCGAGCCGCTCGAGGTGTTCGTCGAGTTGCTGGCCGAGCTCGACACCGACACCTCGTCGACCGAGTTCTACGACCGGATCTGCGAGGCCATCTGCCGGCTGACCACGATGCGGCGCGCGGCGATCTTCATGGCCGACACGGCGCGCCGGCGGGTGCGCGCGGTGGGGGCGCACGGCACGTCGTTCTCGCAGCTCGCCGCCCTGCGCCCAACGCTGTTCAACACGCCGATCGCCCAGCGCGCGTTGGTGGAGGACGAGGTGGTGGTGGTCTCGGATCGGATCGGGGAGGCGGTGCCCCCCGAGTACGCGGAGCTGCTGGGCATCACCACGCTCGTCTGCACGCCGCTCAGCGCCGCCGGGCGCTCCTACGGTGTGATCTGCGCGGATCGCGGCGGCGGGCGCTTCGAGCTCTCCGACGGCGAGCGCCACCTGCTGTGGACGCTGGGCAAGACCGCGGCGCTGGTCGCCACGGCGCGCAACGCGACGCGTCAGCAGGAGCGCACGCGGCGGCTCGGCGAGCGGCTCGAGCTGGCGCGCGAGATCCACGAGCGGGTCATGCAGCGGCTGTTCGGGGTGTCGCTGGCGCTCAGCGCGGAGAAGCCGCTGGGCCCGCAGGAGCGCGAACGGTGTCGCGTTGAGATGCAGCAGGCGCTGAGCGACCTGCGCCGGGCGCTCGAGCGGCCGCTGGCCCCGCTCCCGCCGGAGACCGGGACGACGCTCGCCGCAGAGCTTGAACGGGTGGCCGGCGCCCCCGGCTCATCGGTGGTGGTGGAGTGGCCGCCGGACGTGTCCGTCCCCGCGGATGTCGAGCCGCTGGCCCAGTCGGTGCTTGCCGAGGCGTTGCGCAACATCGCCAAGCACGCCGCTGCCGAGCGCGTCGAGGTCGCGGTCTCGCGCGACGAGGACACGCTGATGCTGGAGGTGCGCAACGACGGGGTGCGTGCGGGCGCCCGCGGGGCCGGGATGGGGCTCCGGCTGGCCGCCTTCGAGGCGCTTCAGCACGAGGGCGTGGTCGAGTTCGGCGCCCCGGGGCCGGGTCTCTGGCGCGTGCGGCTGGTCGTCCCGCTGAAGCGAGAGGCGGCGTGATGGCCCGGGCGCTGCCGAACGATCCCGTCTCCGAGCGGCGCCTGTGCGTGCTGGTCGTCGACGACCACGACGTCGTGCACTGGGGCTTTCGGGTCCTGCTCGGAGAGCAGCCGTGGGTCGAGCGGTGCCTCGCCGCGCGCACCGGCGCCGAGGCGCTGGAGCTCGTGCGCAAGTTCGAGCCGGATGTGGCGCTCGTCGACCTGTTCCTGGTCGGCGAGTCGGGCGCCGACGTGTGCGAGTCGATTCGCGAGGCCTCGCCCGCCACGCGCGTGCTGTTGATCTCGGGCGCGGGCCGGATGTCGCCGGCGGCCGCCCGGGCCGCGGGCGCTTCCGGGTTCGTCTCCAAGGACTGGGACGCCAACGACGTCGCCCGGGCGGTGCACATGGTCGGGCTCGGAATGACCATGTTCGCCCCCAAGGCCGAGCAGCCGGCGCCGCTGCTGACCGAGCGCGAGCACGAGGTGCTGGAGCTGATCGCCGCGGGTTCGACCAATCGCGAGATCGCCGCAACGGCTGTTCCTGTCTCCGCATACCGTCAAGGAGCACACGAGCGTGCTGTACCGGAAGCTGACGGCCCGCAACCGGGCTGAGGCCGTCCAGCGGGCGCAGCGGATGGGCCTGCTGGGCTGACCCGCTCCCCCCGAACTCGTGGGGACTACGGCGCTGCACCGCGTCGGTTCCGCTCCCCCCGATCGGGGGGAACTACGTGGGAGGGCTGTATCTGCGCCGCGTCTTCTGAGTAGCTACAGACGCATGAGCTCACTTACCGCAATCCTGTTCCCTGGACAGGGCAGCCAGACGCCCGAGATGCGAGACCTCGTGGCGGAGGTGGCCCCCGAACTGCTGTCGATCGCCGTCGAGGTCGTCGGCGAGGATCCGTTCCCGCGCGCCGGCGAGGGAACCAACTTCGCCCAGCCCGCGATCTTCTGCGCAAGCCTGGCCGGCTGGGCGGCGCTCGGTCACCCCGAGGGCCAGGTGATGGCGGGTCACTCGCTCGGCGAGCTCGCCGCGCTGGTCGCGGCCGGAAGCCTCGGCGAGCGCGAGGGGCTGGAACTGGTCGCCCTGCGTGGCCGCCTGATGCAGGAAGCCGGCGAGCGAGCCGGCGACGGCGGGATGGTGGCCCTGCTGGGCCCCGGCGCCGCGGAACACGCGGCCGAGATCGCGGACGCCCGTGGTCTGGCGGTCGCCAACGACAACTCCCCCCAGCAGGTCGTCCTGTCCGGTTCCCGGGCGGCCCTACCCGACGCTGCCGAACACGCCAAGTCGCTCGGGCTGCGGGCGATGGCGCTTCCGGTCACCGGCGCGTTTCACTCGCCGATGATGGCCACGGCGGTGCCTGAGTTTGCGGCCGCGCTCGAGCGCGCGGAGATCACGGAGCCCCGGGTTCCGGTGTTCTCGGCGGTCACCGCTGAGCCGTTCGACGACGTGCGCCGCGGCCTGCTCGACGCGCTCACGATGCCGGTCCGCTGGCGTGAGACGATGCTGGCGCTGCACGAACTGGGCGCCGATCGCTTCGTCGAGGTCGGGCCCGGGCGGGTGCTCACTGGCCTGGCCAAGCGGACGCTCAGGGACGTGGAGTTGGTCAATGCTTGATGGACGGGTGACACCGGGTGCTAACGTCGTATTGACTGCGTTCGGTGGGGGACTCACGCGGGGCCGCGGCGCCATCGAGTGGGGAGGGGTTGACAATGTCTGACGCAGCGCTTCGGCGTGACGGCTGTGCTCTGGTCACTGGCGCCTCGCGCGGGATCGGGGCGGCGATCGCCCGGACGCTGGCCCGCGACGGCTGGCCGGTCGGCGTCAACTACCGGGCCGACCAGGCGGGCGCGGAGGCGGTGGTCGCGGAGATCGAGCGTGGGGGCGGGCGCGCGGTCGCGCTCGGCGCCGACGTGGCCGATCCGACCGCTGCGGACCAGCTGTTCGAGGCGCTCGAGACCCACTGCGAGTGTCCGGTGCTGGCGCTGGTCAACAACGCCGGGATCGCCGCGGACAACCTCACGCCCTCGCTGCGTGACGACGAGTGGGCGGCCGTGCTCGACACGAACCTGACCGCCGCGTTCCGGCTCACCCGACGCGCGCTGAAGCCGATGCTGCGCGCCCGCGCGGGCCGGATCGTGAACATCTCGTCGGTCGTCGCGCTCCGCGCCAATCCGGGTCAGGCGAACTATGCGGCGGCCAAAGCCGGGCTGATCGCGCTGACGAAGACCGCCGCGGTCGAGGTCGCGCGGCGGGGCATCACGATCAACGCGGTGGCCCCCGGCTGGATCGATACCGACATGACGGCGGAGGTGTCGCAGGACCTGCTCGCGCAGGTGCCAGCCCGGCGAGCGGGAACTCCGGAGGAAGTGGCGGCCTGTGTTCGCTTCCTAGTCTCCGATGAGGCGAGTTACGTCACCGGTGCCGTACTGACCGTCGACGGCGGACTCGCCGCCTGACAACCGACAATCAAGAGGAGCAATCCCAGATGCCAGCAGTAACCAGTGAACAGGTCGAAAGCCGAGTGATCGAGACGCTCGCCAGCTTCGGTCCCGATGCCAGCCAGATCACCCGTGAGGCCACCTTTGAGGAGCTCGACATCGACTCGCTCGACCTCGTCGAGCTGGCGCAGGTCGTCGAGGACGAATACGGCGTCGTGCTCAAGGGCGAGGACATGAAAGAGCTCAAGACGGTCGGCGAGTCGATCGATCTGATCGTGGCACGGGCCGAGTAGTGACCGCTACGCACGCAAAGCGCAGGATCGTCATCACCGGCATGGGAGCGGTCACGCCGCTGGGCCTCGGCGCGTCCACGCTGCATGATCGCTGGGCGGCGGGCGTGTGCGGGATCGAAGACGGCAAGGGCGTATGCCGAGACTACGAGCCAACGGAGTTCCTCTCCATCAAGGAGGCCCGGCGGCTCGATCGCGTCTCACAGCTTGCCCTGGTTGCGTCCGCCGAGGCGGTGTCCCATGCCGGCTGGGGTGAGGAGCTTCCCGTATGACCCGATGCGGATCGGATGCGTCATCGGGACCGGGATCGGTGGCATTGAGACGGTCGAGATTCAGCACGACGTGATGCGCGACCGGGGGGCCAAGATGGTCTCTCCGCTCGGGGTGCCGCAGTACATGCCCAACGCTCCGGCCGCCGCGGTGTCGATGCGGCACCGGCTCCAGGGCCAGATGTACGGCGTGGTCTCCGCCTGCTCGGGTGGCGCGCACGCGATCGGCTCGGCCCTGCGGATGCTCCAATACGGCGATGCGGATGCGGTCGTCTGCGGCGGGGCCGAGGCGACGCTGACCGAGTTCGGCTTTGCCTGCTTCAACGCGATGCAGGCACTGTCGCCGACCGGCATCTCGCGCCCGTTCGATCTGCGCCGGGATGGATTCGTGATGGGGGAGGGAGCCGGCGTTCTGGTGCTGGAGGAGCTGTCCGCCGCCCAGGCGCGCGGCGCGACGATCGTCGGGGAGCTGGCGGGCTACGGATCGACCTCAGACGCCTACCACCTGACCGCGCCCCAGCCCAGCGGCGAGCCCGCCGCACGGGCGATCGAGCTCGCGCTGAACGACGCCGGCGTGACCGCCGAGGACGTCAGCTACGTCAACGCCCACGGCACCTCGACACAGCTCAACGACGCCGCCGAGACACGGGCGATCAAGCGTGCGCTGGGCGACAGCGCGATGAAGATTCCGGTCTCCTCGACCAAGTCGGCGATCGGGCACCTGCTCGGCGCCGCGGGCGCGGTCGAGGCCGTTGCCACGGTGCGCACGCTCTGCACCAGGGTGGTCGCCCCGACGCTCGGCTACGAGGTGCCGGACCCGAGCTCGACCTCGACTACGTCCCGGGCGAGGCCCGACCGCTGCTCACGTCCAACGGGCACCCGCCGGTGGCGCTCTCGAATTCGTTCGCGTTCGGCGGCCACAACGTCGCCCTGGTGCTGCGCGGGGCTCCCGTATGAGCGCCGCCGCGCTGAGTCCCGCGATCCAGCGGCTGCGCCCGCTGGAGCGGCTCGAGGCGCTCTGCGATCCGGGCAGCGTCCAGGTGGTACGGTCGCTCGCGCGGTCCACGCGGCTGGGCGAGCGCGCGGTGGAGGGCGACGGCGTCGTCGGCGCGACCGGCGAGGTGGCGGGGCGGCCGATCGTCTGCTACGCCCAGGACGGAGGGTTTCTGGGCGGATCGCTCGGCGAGCGCCATGCCGACACGATCGTCCGCGTGCTGGAGCTGGCGGCCCGCGGGCGGATCCCCGTCGTCGCGTTCGTCGAGTCGGGCGGCGCGCGGATGCAGGAGGGAACCGCGGCGCTGGCGGGCTACGGACGGATCTTCCGCCACACGGTGGGGCTGACCGGGGTGGTCCCGCAGATTTCCATCGTGTCCGGCGCCTCGGCGGGTGGCGGTGCCTACTCGCCCGCGCTGACCGATCTGATCGTCATGACCAAGGACGCGGCCATGTTCCTGACCGGCCCGGAGGTCGTGCGCGAGGCGCTCGGCGAGGAGATCGATGCGGCCGGGCTCGGTGGTCCGCACGTGCACGATCGAAACGGCGTCTGTCATCTGGTCGAGCACGACGAAATCAGCGCGGCAGCTCGCGTACGCGAGCTGCTCGGATACCTTCCCTCGGCCGCGGGTCAGCCGTTGCCGCGGGCCGACTCAGTTGCGCCGACGCTGGCTGATCCCGGGCCGGTGGTCCCGGCCAACCCGCGACGCGCCTATGACGTCCGCGACGCCCTACAGGCGATTGTCGACGGCGAGTCGCTGCTCGAGCTGTGCCCGCGCTGGGCTCGGAACATCGTCACCGCCTTGGCCCGGATCGACGGCCGACCGGTCGGGATCGTCGCCAATCAGCCCCATTTTCTCGGCGGCGTGCTGGACGCCGAGGGGTCCGAGAAGGCCGCCCGGTTCGTCAACTTCTGCGACTCGTTCGGGGTGCCGCTGATCGCGGTGGTCGACACGCCCGGCTTCATGCCGGGCTCCAAGCAGGAGCGGGCCGGCGTGATCCGGCATGGCGCTTCGCTCGTACGAGCGTTCGCCGCGGCCCGCGTGCCCAAGCTCACCGTGGTCCTGCGCAAGTCCTACGGCGGTGCCTTCATCACGATGAACTCACGCGACCTCGGCGCCGACCTGGTGCTCGCGTGGCCCGACGCCCAGCTGGGGATCATGGGCGCCCGGGCGGCGGTCGGCATCGTCCATCGCCGCGAGCTGCGCGTCGCGGTCGACCCGGAGGCCGAGCGCGTCCGGCTGGCTGACGTCTACGCACAGGAACATCTGCGCGCCGAGACCGCCGCCGCCGCCGGCTTCGTCGATGAGATCATCGAGCCGTCCGAGACGCGCACGCGGCTCGCCTGGGCGCTGCGCACGCTCGCGGGAGGGCGAGCGTGATCCTCGCGGGCAAGCGGCTGCTGATCACGGGCGTCATCACCAAGGATTCGATCGCTTTCCACGCGGCTGAGCAGGCACAGAAGGAGGGCGCCTCAGTGGTGCTGACCAGCTTCGGCCGCGTGCGCCGGATGACCGAGCGAGCGGCGCAGCGGCTGCCCGAGCCGGCCGATGTGCTCGAGCTCGACGTGAACGAGCCGGAGATCTGGAGGCTCTGGCCGCCTCGCTGCAGGAGCGCTGGGGAGGGGTCGACGGAGCGCTGCACGCGATCGCCTTCGCACCCCAGGATGCGATCGGGGGCAACTTCATGACCGCGCCCGCCGAGAGCGCGATGCAGGCCTTCCAGACCAGCGCGTTCTCGCTCAAGGCGCTCGGCGCCGCGCTGGCGCCGCAGATGCCCTCCGGCTCGAGCATCGTCGGCCTCGACTTCGACGCCAGCGTGGCGTGGCCGGTGTACGACTGGATGGGGGTCGCCAAGGCGGCGCTGGAGTCGGTTTCGCGCTACCTGGCCCGAGACCTGGGGCCGAGCGGGATCAGGGTGAACCTGGTCAGCGCCGGGCCGCTGGGCACGGTCGCCGCCCGCGGAATCCCCGGCTTCGAGCGGCTGGCGGAGCTGTGGCGGGCGCAGGCGCCGCTCGGGTGGGATGTGGAGGATCCGCTGCCGGTGGCCCGCGCGATTTGCTTCCTGCTGTCGGACTATGCCCAGGCGATCACGGGCGAGATCGTCCACGTGGATGGGGGATTCCACGCGCTCGGGGCTCCCACGGAGCCGTACTCCCCGGCGCTCACCTGAACAGATCCTCGGCCTGCGGCCGGATCAGCGCCAGCGCGCCCGGACCGTCCTCGGCCGTCACGTACCGTTCCGCGCCGCGCACCAGGATGACCGGCTGCATCGCGTCCTTGGCTCGCGCCAGGTCCGCCGCGGCGGCGAGCTCGTCGGCGGCGGCAATCCACGTCACCTTCAGTTCGCGGCCGTGCGCGTCGGTCCGCCCGCGCCAGTCCTCCAGCGGCGCGATCCCCGCGCATCCGATCGTCATGTCGCACTGCCCGTGACGCCAGGCCCGGCCGAAGGAGTCCGTGATCAGGACCGCGGGGCCTACCCCCAGCAGCTCGCGCAGGCGCGCGCGCAGAGCGCGGGCCGATCCGTCGGGGTCGCTGGGGAGCAGGATGAGCGTGTCAGCGTCGGGCGCGTTTGATGCGTCCACGCCGGCGTTGGCGCACACGAAGCCGTGATGGGTGACGCAGATCATCACTCCATGCGAGGCGCGTCGCAGCTCGCGCGTCTCATCCAGGACGACCTGCACGTGGCGCGGATCCTTGTCCAGCTCGGCGGCGAGCGCGACCGCGCGCTGGTCCGGGATGACCGACGACAACCGCCGCGTCCGGCCCTCGGCTTTGGAGACGACCTTATGGGCGACCGTGAGCACGTCATGCGCGGTCGGCTCGTGCGGCGACAGCGCCTCGGCGATCAGCACAGCCAGATCGGCGCCCGCGTCCACCTCGGGCAACCCTTCGAGCGCCACGGCACTGATCACCGCCGCGGTTACCTGGCCTGGCTGCGCTGCAGCTGGCTGAGCATGCCGCGGGTGTGGGCTGCGTTACCTCGCGTGGCGGCGAGCGTCGTCTGCACCGTGGCCAGATCATCGGGGGTGTCGACGTCGAGCCCCAGCGAGGGCACGGCCACCACCTCGCTGGGGATTCCCGCCGCCTGCGCCTCGGCGGAATGGCGCTGGCAGCTGCCCGGCCCAAACGACGGCGCCAGCGCATCCGGGGGCGTGAGCAGCAGCGCGTTGGTGCCGGTGCCGTGCCGATCCGGGATGATCAGCACCGAGCGAGCCGGCGCCGACCGTCCGATCAGCTCGTCCAACTCCTCCGGGTCGAGGAGCGGGCAGTCGCCGGGGACGAGCAGGGCGCGGTCCGCGCCCAAGTCCAGCGCCTCCCTGACGCCTTGACCGGCCGCGTCGTTGTGGCCGCTATCCGGCTCCTCCAGAACCGTCGCGCCGTAGCCGCCGGCGATCCTCTGGGCGCCATGGTCGCTGCTCACCACGAGCACCTGGTCGACCGCCGTCGCGCGCCGCAGCGCCACCAGCACGTCGCAGAACATCGCCTCGGCCAGCGCCCGCCGGGGCCCGGGCTGCAGCTCCTCGTCCAAGCGCTGCTTGGCCTCGCCAAACGTCTTCATCGGGAGGATCGCGAATGTCTTCATCGAGGGGAGAACGCTAGTGCATCGTTCCGGGGTCGCTCAGTGCCGACCCCCGAGCCAGACTCAACGCGAAGCGGAGCGTCTCATCGGCCACTCGGCGCCGCGCCTGGGCACTGTCCATCAGGACGTCGGCTTCGCACACCGGTAACGAGTCGGTGGGCTCGTCGGCGACCAGTCCGTCGATCACGTCCGCATAGGCGGCGGCGATCCCGGCGCTGCTCAGGGGCTGCTGGGACCACTGCATGAACGCATCGGTGGGCCCCTTCATGACGGTGCCGTGCACGAGTGGGCTGACGGCGACCACCGGCGCGGGACTGTCGCGCAGCGCGGCGCGGAGACCGGCGAGCGCCGAGGATCGGCCCGATCGAGATGACCGGATTGGAGGGGCCGATCACGATCGCGCGCGCGGTGGCGATCGCCTCCAGAACCTCGGGGGTCGGCGGTGCCGCGCGCAGACCGCGGAAGTCGACGTCCTGCACCCGCACGCGATCGTCCAGCTTGATCATGAACTCCTGAAACGGCCACCAGCGGTCGTTCGCCATGACGCGGGTGCGCACCGGGCTGGTCGGTCATCGGGAGCACCCTGGCTCGGACCTGCAGCGCCGAGGTGATCGCCGCCTGGGCATCGGTCAGCCGCGCACCCTCGTCGAGCGCCCGGGCCCGCTCGATGCCCACGGCGAGGTCTCGGTCGCCGAGGTTGAACCACACCTCGACCCCGAGCTCGCGTAGTCCGTCCATCACGGCAAACGTGTCGTTCGCCAGGCCCCAGCCGCGTTCGTCGATCCGATCCGCGAGCCAGAACGTGACCAGATCGGGGTCGGGCGAGACGTAGGCGCCGTAGATCTCGACGTCATCGCCGGTGTTGGCGATCACCACCAGCTGGTCGGGACCGACGACGTCAAGCATTCCGCGGGCGAGCTTCGCGCCGCCGGTACCGCCGGCCAGGACGACGACCGGCCCACTCACTCCGGCAGGCCGGTGATCTTGATCCCCGCCGTCACCTTGTTACGCACGTTGATCGAGATGATCAGTGCGGTGAGCGGCTCGACGATCCGGGCCATCTCGAGCCGACCGCAGTCGACTGGCCGCAGACCGGGGATCAGATCCACCAGGTCGACTACCCGCTGCTTGTCCTCGCGCCGGTCGCCGCAGATCAGCACGTCCTCGTGGAGCTCATGGGCAAGATCGGTGAGCGCCGCCGCGCTGACGGTGTGAAACGCCGACACGACTCGCACGCCGTCGGGCGCCATCTCCTTGGCCTGCTGGGCGGCCGACCCCTGCCAGACCCCCAGCACGCGCGTCGCCTTGCCGCCGACTGCCGTCGCCAGCGGCACCGTCGCGTCGACGAGGAGCTGACCTTCGCGCAGTGCTTCGCTTCAGGCTGGTCAGCGTCTCGGCCTGGCTGGCAAACGGCACGCTGAGCACGACGACCTCGGCGCCCAGGACCGCCTCGGCGTTCTGCAGCCCCGTGAAGGATCCCTGGGGGACCAGCCCGGCGGCTCGCTGCGCCGCTTCCTGCGCGCGAGCGCCGTCACGGGACCCGATCACAATCGGGACGCCGGCCTGGCCGAGCCGCAGCGCCAACCCGAAACCCAGCGCTCCCGTCGCGCCGACGATGCACAGTGGATCTGCCACGAGCGGGGAGTGTATGGCTCCCGGCGTCGATATTGCGCCCGGGTGAGCGCTCGGCTACCTCGCGGCTGGCCAACAACGCGAATGGCCGGCCAAGCGCAACCCGATCACGCCTGTCTAACCACCGGTGCCGCCGGTGAGGCCGATGTCGTAGGGGCGGCCAGCGCGGTGGGCGCCAGGTCGGCGTCGATCGCGTCGACGAGCGCGAGCGCCAGCTCCAGCGTCAGGTCGGTCGCCGTCTGATCGAGCTGGCCCGGTGTGTCACCGGGTTGGTGTCCGCGTGGCACGAGCCCGCGCGCATCGAGGCAGCCGATCGCGATAGACGGCAGTCCTCGAACCCGTGCGGGCAGTGCCGGCGCGCTGCCCCGGCCGCGGTGCGGGGCGGCAGCGAGGTGCGATTCCGAGCGGGCGACGCCCGCGCACAGCGCGGTCAGGCGCCGGGCGTAGCGCAGGGGCACCAGCGCGCCGTCGCTCACCCACCAGCGCGGTTGCCCGGCACCGCACGGCGCGATCCCGAGTACCACCACCGTGCTCGGCCCGAGCTCGCGTCGCCGCGCCCGCAGGTGCCTGCGCAGGCCGAGCATGGCGCCGTCGCCCGCGCCCTGCAGGACGACCTCGACGGCCAGGTGCCGGGGCGGCCCGACGTCGAGCGCGCGCACCAGCGCGAGGGCGACGGCCACCCCGCTCGCGTTGTCGCCGGCCGAGGGGCCGTATTCCCCGCTGGCGAGATCGAGCAGAAGGGCCAGCCCAACCGCCAGCGCCGTGGTCGGAATCAGCTGCACGATTCCCACCGTGATCCCGCGTGTGCCGCCCACTCGCACGATCGCGACCACGAGCACCCAGGCGAGCGCAAGCACCAGCCAGCCCGTCCACCCGGGACAGACTGCGCCGCCGACCAGGTGTTTGAGCCGGGCCACGGTCGAGCGGGCGGCGGCGCGATGCACCAGGCCCATTCGCCCGGCGTCATAGTTGGCGGTCACGATCAGCCGGACGCCGGGACCGTCCGGCCCGACTCGGCTGACGACGTTCTGGCTCGCCCGCTCGGGCGTCAGCCGGCGTCCCGGCGACATGCCGAAGCGCGTATCGGTGATCACCGACAGCATCGCGATCAGCACGAGCGCGCTGCCGAGCCACGGCGAGGAGACCGAGACCAGGCTGCCGGCCAGGCCCAGCGCGACATGCCAGGCCTGGGCGAGGGCCCAGTTCGGACGACACCAGAACGGCTCCAGCTCGGCGTGGCGTCGTTCCCCGTCGAGCTCGGAGCGCAGCCACATCGCCGCGCGTCGCTCGGCGTCGGTGCCCGCCCCACGGCGCGTGAACGCGGCGAGTCGCGAGACTGTCTCGGCCGTGCGCATCGGTGTCGGATGATCCCAAGTGGTGCGCTGGGCGCCCCCGCCGCCGCCGCGATCCTGTAGAACCAGGCAAATGACCGAACCCGAGCAGGAGAGTGAACTGCTCGCCGTCGCCGAGACGGCCGCACGCGCCGCCGCCGCCGAGCTCATGACCCGGTTCGGCCACCAGCAACGGGGCATTCGGAGCAAGAGCAGCCCCACAGATCTCGTGTCCGACGCGGACCTGGCGGCCGAGTCCGCGATCCGCAGCGTGCTGGCCGACCGACGGCCCGACGACTCGATCCTCGCCGAGGAGAGTGGTGCCAGCGGCGCCGGCGCGTTGCGGTGGATTGTCGATCCCCTCGACGGCACGATCAATTTTCTGTTCGGGATCCCCGTGTTCGCGGTCAGCATCGCCTGCCAGGACGATCAAGGGGTCCTGGCCGGCGTCGTGTTGGATCCGGTCCGCGACGAGTGCTTCGCAGCCACCCGGTCGGGCGATCCGACCCTCAACGGCGCGCCGATCACGGCATCCGGCTGCGACGAGCTGGCTACCGCGCTGGTGGCGACCGGATTCGGCTACGAGGCACGGGTACGCGCCCGCCAGGCCGAGGTGGCCACCCGGGTGCTCCCGCGCGTGAGGGACATCCGCCGCGCCGGAGCCGCCGCCATCGACCTCGCGTGGTGCGCGTGCTCGCGTTACGACGCCTACTACGAGCGAGGACTGCACGAGTGGGATCGCGCAGCCGGCGTGCTGATCGCCTCACGAGCCGGCCTGGAGGTGCGTGAGCTGGAGGCGCACGGGGAGGACCCCGCGGGAGTCCTGGTCGCTCCGAGCGCCCTGAGCGAGGAGCTGTGGGGGCTGGTCACCGGCGGCTGACTGGTTCCACGAGTGTGCTTGGACGGGTCGGTGTGGGCTCAATGTCACCCAAGTCCGTGTTGTGGAGGGGGTGGGCGAGTTTTGGCCCGCCCAGCGGGCCTGATCGTGGCCACCGGTCCTGAGGCTGGGGTTGTGTGTGATTGAGTCCGCGCGACCGCGGTTATGCAGGACCGAGTCCCTTTGCGTAGGCGGCTCGGCGCTCTGGGACTGGCTCCCTACACTTAGCGCCCCGCGGCGGTGGTGGAACGGTAGACACGATGCCCTCAAAAGGCATTGTCCTTAGGGACGTGTGGGTTCGAATCCCACTCGCCGCACTTGGATCCGGGATGGCGCCGACGCCACGGGCCTCGGGCCTCTGACATTGGCGCCTAGGCGGCGGCGGGTTCTGCGGGCGGCACGATTGGTGTGCTCCCCCGGCGCCGGGCCTCTTCGATCGGGACCTCGAGCTCGACGTTCCATCCCTGCCTGAACCCCTGCATGGCAAAGAATACGAGCAGGACCTGCACCGGCGCGATGAGCAACGTCACGATCCCGAGGGTGTTCGAGCTCAGGCCCTGACCCCCGAACAGCGACAGCGCGGGAGCGAATCCCGCCTCGCTGCGATCGAACCAGCTCGTCCCCGACAGCCCCGTCCCCGCGATCAGTGCGACGATCAAGAGCAAGATCGCCGCCGCTGCCGCGATCGGGAGCAGACCGCGCGCCCACCGCCAGATGTAGAACGCCAGGATCAGGTAGGCGATGCACCACGCGAAGTTGACCGGCTTGAGCCCCTGAAGCTTGCTCCACCCGCCGATCGTCACGATCAGCATCAGGACCACCGACACGATCAGGAGCAGAACCACGACCAACTTCGTCACCTTGCAGGCGGTCTTATCCCGGTTGGGATGGATGACCGTGTAGCCGGGCGGGAGGTTCCGAACCGGAGGCACCCGGCGGACATTACATTCTGAAACCGCTGCGTGCAGCCGTTTCCCGGGGCATCGAGAGCCATCGGGGCCTAGAATCGCGCTCGCCCCCACGCGCTCCGCGGGCGTGGCGAAATTGGTAGACGCGCCGGCTTTAGGTGCCGGTGGGCTAACGCCCTTGGGGGTTCGAGTCCCTCCGCCCGCATCAGTCGCTCCCCCCGGCCTCCGGCCCGCAGATCGCTACGATTGCACCGCTCGGGGGGACTGGTGTAACGGCTAACATCGGGGTCTCCAAAACCCTGGCTCGAGGTTCGATTCCTCGGTCCCCCGCTGCGGTTGTGCTCTGAACTCGCCCCCGCCGCCCGCGCGGTGGGATTCGCATACGATCGCCCACCGTGAAGTCCCACACCGTCTATCTCACCTTCAGGACCGAGCACCGCCGCGAGTTCATCCGGATCACCGAGGACGTTGAGGCGGCGGTTCGAGCGGCCGGCATCAGCGACGGGATGGCACTGGTGTCGGCGATGCACATCACCGCCGGCGTCTGGATCAACGACGACGAGCCGGGGATCCAGGCCGACGCGCTGGAATGGCTCGACAAGCTCGCGCCGCCGAGCTGGAGCGAGCCCGACGGGGAAGTCGCTCGCGAGCTATCGCCCAACCCAGGGGACTACCGCCACCATCGGGGCGGCGAGGACAACGGCGACGCCCACCTGAAGAACCTGCTGGTGCACCACCAGGTGATCGTCCCGGTCACCGACGGCCGGCTCGACCTCGGGCCGTGGCAGCAGGTGTTCTACTGCGAGTTCGACGGCGGCAGGTCGAAGCGGCTCGTGATCAAGGTGATGGGGGAGTAGGCGCTGAAGACCCACGACGCTAAGCGTCCGCGCCGCGAGCGCTGGGTACCATCCCGGCTACCCGCGGGCGAAGTGTTGTGGTTGCACAGAAGCCTTCCAAGCTTCTAGGGCGGGTTCGATTCCCGTCGCCCGCTCCTGGAGGGTTATCATCGCCTAACCACGGGGAGTGGCGCAGTCTGGTAGCGCACCCGGCTGGGGGCCGGGCGGTCGCAGGTTCAAATCCTGTCTCCCCGATTAAGAGAAAGCCTGCAAATCGGCTATTTTGTACGGCCTGACCTCGGTCCTCATAACCCCTCACGGGGAACCAACGGGGAACCAACTTTTACGGGAGTTCCGGAGCGCGCGCTCAGAGCTCTCGCCCCCCGGAGCTCAGAAGCCGGCATTTCATCGTCCGCCATCACCCGCTTCGTGGGCGGACGGCGTCACGGGGGAGGGTGCCCGACTACCTCCGGCGAGAGTTGCTGGTTACGCTCGTCGGCGCAGCGGAACGGGGCGGGGCGGCGGTTGCAGGCATCGCCGTGGTGCTCTCGGCCTCGAGGCCACACACCCCAGGCTTCTACGGCCGATTCGCGAAAGCGCTGGTAGCGCCCGAGCCGGACGTGTGGGATCCGGCCGGCGCGGGCTTGGGCCCAGACCCCGTTAGGGTCTAACGCCGAGCCGCTCAGCGATCTCCTCAGCGGTCAGCAGTCGATCCACGGCACACTGCTCGGCGTTTGCCCGACCAACAACGGCAGTCGGTGATTGGTCCGCGGGCTGGGCCTCCGGCCGTCGTATCCCGTTCGACGGCAGAGTACATTCGCCGGGTCGAGGTTGTCGCGACGCGGAGGCGGCAGAGTGCCTTGACGCTGGGCTGCCGCGGTGGAAGAGCAGCGACTGCGGCGACGCGAACGAAGGAGGGATGGGGTCGACGACATCAGGCGAGACGCTCGCAAATTGCGGGGATACCGACCAGGTACCGGATCGGGAGGATCAAGTCCCTGAGTCGTGTCGAGATTCGTTCGCGAGCAGAGCTCGACGGCCTGGAGCTGACGTCGGCGTCGGGGTGCGTCAAGGGGTGACGGCGCACAACGACGCTGCTTCCACGGCGGAACTCCGGGTTCGAATCCCGGTAGCGGTATCGACAAAACGTCAGCAAATAGGCAGAAAATGGCTGGCAACCTGGTCCGATTACGGACCAATCTCGCGAGAGAGGGGACACGAAAGGTCGTACCTCGGCCCGATACCGGACGCTGCCAGGATTGTCTGGCACCGGTGGGACGATCGAGCAATGGTTGAGCGAACCGAGAGAGCGAGAGCGCGCTTGGCGGTGGCTGCGGGCTCGAGGCAGTCGCCGCGTGAACTACGCGCGTCGCCAGCGGTACCGCCGGCTCTCTCGCGCCGGGAGGGCGGCGCTGGGAAGCGTTGTTGCTGGGCTGCTCGGGCTGGTGGTCGCGAGCGCCGGAGCGCCGGCGCTCGCGGGCTGTTGTTCCTCACCGCCGGCGGGTTGGGCTTCTACGCTCGCTACTGGCTGTCGCTCGCGCGTCGCAGCCGGGTTGGCGCTCGCTCGGAGGACGAGGTCCAGGGCGCGCTCGCGCCTCTCCAGGCGGAGGGCTGGCGACTGCGGCACTCGCTGCCTTGGCGAGGTCGGGGCGACATCGATTCGGTCGCGATCGCCCCCACCGGCGTCGGCATTGTCATTGAGACGAAATGCGCCGCGAGGCGCCTTGTTGTATCCCCGGTTCAGCCGGGAGGAACTCGAAGGGAGGTTCTTGGGTCCAATGGCTTACCCGGATCTGAAAGGTGAACGGGACGACAGCGTGCCAATGAAGCGATGGTCAGCCGAGGCGTCTGGGCTGGGGTGTCGCGGGACCCGCGTGATATGGCGAAAGCTGGATTGCCTGAATCCCAATCTCCAGACGATGCAACGATCCGTCTGCCGGAAAGACGCTTGTGACCGGCACCATGCTCTGCGACGGCTTTCTTCGTCGGTTGTCGCAACCTTCGGGGTGTGGAGCGTTGCCCAGTGAGGGCAATCAAGGAGATGAGTGGGACGCCTACGTCACGCTAGGACGTGCAACAGGGACGAACGCGTGAATAGCGGCGAGGGAAAGCAGTCGTTGGTCGCCACGTTCGGTGGGTCACCGGAACATCGCTGGAGAGCCCGGTGAGCTGAAAGGTTCACGCCGGGTTGTATGCCCCGCGAATGGTTATGTTGAGCACGGGCTAGACTGGCGGCGTTTCCCCTTCCCAGCGCGGTTTGGTGGGGTGGATGCGTTCCAACATAATCGTGGCCGTCCTGTCGAGGCCCTACCTCAGCCGATCCGTCTGATGCTAACAAAGGGCCCAGCTGGGAACGGGAGGCCGAGCTAGGAGGTCGCGAGCTCCGGAGTCACCCGCCCGCCGCGGCATCACGAGGAGACGTCCTTCGCGGACGGACGTTGTTCTGCGCTCGGCTGGCTGTCCAGCACCGCCGGTAGGCTTGGGGTTCTGATGCTCGACCGGGTCACGGAACGGCGCCGCGCGGCGCAACTCGCCCGCCACTACCGGGACCAGGAGGGTCTGTCGATCGCGGAGATCGCTCGTCGGTTGGGACGCGAAGAAGCAACCATTAAGGCGTATCTCTACGATCCAACCGGCGATAAGGCACGCGCGGTCAAGGCGCGCTACAGGGGAGTGTGTCGCGGCTGCGGGGCGCCCACCGCGCCGCGGAACGGCAAGGGCGACGCCTACGCGTATTGCAAACGCTGCCATCCCGGCGCGATTGCGCCGGAATGG
The DNA here is from genome assembly GCA_963838535.1 of uncultured Solirubrobacterales bacterium. Taxonomy (GTDB): domain Bacteria; phylum Actinomycetota; class Thermoleophilia; order Solirubrobacterales; family Solirubrobacteraceae; genus Palsa-465. Next base: position 2,512 of record CAWIRN010000018.1, on the reverse strand, counting down.
ACGCGGGAACGGGTTCGCGAAGCGATGCGCGGATGGCGAGCGCGCTACGGCGCTGCGCCGTCGTCCTACGAGTGGTCGCGCACGCACGCACGCCGGCGCGGCGCCGAGGCGATCAAACGAGTACAGGCCGGAGAATGGCCCGCGCCGTCCACTGTCATTGATCTGTACGGGAGCTGCGGTGGCCGTCGAGGACGCCTTCGGCGGTGCCTGAGCGTTCGGGGTCAATGTCGTTGACATACGAACGCGGGCTGGCATTGACCGCCTGTGAACGGGAGCGGCTAAGGTCGCCGCGACGCTTCCGCCATCGCGTCCGTCGGGGAGGCGCGACGCCGCGAGCCCGCGGTCGTCTGTCAGCAGCCGTCCGTCGTACGGAAGCCCAAATTCCGGGCCGCCGGCGGTCACGGCCACGCCGTGAGCGCGACTATCGCAACCAGTGGGGGAGCCATCGTGAGCACCGGGCGCCGCCTGACGCGCGGCCCGTCGCCAAAGAGCTCGTGAGCTCCGCGACCGGCCGCGATCACAGCAGTCGTCACCGGCACCAATGGCCGACGGCTGCATCACGCCTGATGCAGCAGTCCGGGCGATGCCAGCGAGGCTGCTGCTCTTGTGCTTGCTACTCAGGAGTTCGTGGCTAACGGTGGAGGGCGGCCGTCAGGTCGGCGCCGCCAGAGTCCTGCATCGCCGGGGCGGACGGGCAGCCGTGGCCGTGTCGGTCGGCGTGGCTGGTGGCGTTCCAAACCATCAGCGATCCGAGCTCGAGATCACGCCGAGCTGAGACCCGCGCCGGTGCGAGAACAGGTCACGCTGACACGACGGCGGCCGGCCTCGCGTCTCGCGTCTCGCCAGACGCCCGGTTAGGTCTCAAGCGCTAGGAACCGGGATCCCCAGCCGTCGAGTGTGACGCGCAAGCCGTCGCGGGCCAGTTCGTCGCCCGAGCATGTGAAGCGGTCCTCGCTCAGCTGGTCGGCGAGGCCCCAGGTCCGTCCGGAGAGATCTCGCCACGGCAGTCGGACCCGGCCCTCGGCGTCGGCGGGTGAGAGGTTGACCACGACCAGATGGCGCGCCTGCGGGTTCGACCAGCACCACGCGACGAGCTGGGGGTGTGGATCCTCCGAGTAGGTTGTGCAGTCGCATAGGCGCCAATCGCCGCACCCCGATCGCGATCCGGCGGTGGCGCGGAGCAGCCGCCGGTAGAAGGTGCGTAGGTCGGGGTCCGATGGCTCGTCCGGCTGGCGTCCGAGCTGTATCGGGAGGTGCGTCCGGAATCCTTCCAGTTGCCCGTCGTGGTAGAGGCGCGCCCCTGGTAGCGTGGACATCACGATCGCGGCGGCGCGCCCTCGTGCAGAGCCGAAGGTGGGCGCCGCCCGAGGTTCGTCGTGGTTCTCGATGAATCGGATCAGGCGCTGCTGGTAGGCGCCGTCGGCCTGGAGGTGGCCGCGCACCGCGGCGGGCTCGTGGCGCTGTACCGAGCCGGTCGTATAGGCGTTTGTCGTAGCACAGGTCAAAGCCCTGCTGTTGCAGGGTCCACTCCATGTCCCAATACACCTCGGCCATGAACAGGAAATCGGCGTGCGCCTGTTTGCAGCGGGCGATCAGCATCGGCCAGAAGTCGGCCTCGGGGGCGGCGCCAGCGCGCTCGCCCCAGGTGCGGGCGAACACCTCGTTGGTCATCAGCATCGCCATGTCGCAGCGCACTCCGTCGCATTGATTTCCAATCGCGGTCACTGTGTCGGCGGCTGCTTCGCGCAGGGCCGGCGAGAACGCGTTCAGCTGCCGAGAACGTCCTGCCAAGGCTCAAAGTACGGGTCGCGCCCTTTGGCGAATACGACGCCATCGATCTCCATGAACTCCTCGGGATGCGCCGCGAGCTCCGCGTCGCTGCCGGCAAGGAAGTAGTCCCGACGATCCGTGACCCAGGGATGGTCGCCAGCGACGTGGTTTGGTACGTAATCGAGGATCAGCGCGAGATCCCGTTCCGCAAGTTCCTGCCGCGCGCCCGCCAGGCCGTCCGGTCCGCCGAACCGCTCGTCGACCATGTAGTCACGCACGCAGTACGGCGAGCCCAGGACATCGTCATCCTGCACATCGGGTAGCGCAGAACGGTACGCCGCGCGGACTGCGGCATGCCGAGAGCGACCGCGCGGCCGATCGGGCTGCGCTGCCAGACGCCCCATCAGCCACACCGCGTGGACGGGCCACGCCGCCAGCGCGTCCCACTCGGATCCCGGCACGTCCCCCAACCCAACCGGGCGCCCGTACCTAGCGCCCAGCCGTTGCAACCACGCTGCTGTGTTGATCTCGTAGATCGTCGGGCTGGCCCGGAGACGCATCGCTCGAACCGCTACCCCGCGACGCTCGTGCTGAGGGCCGCGCTGACGCGATCGAGCACAGCACCAAAGCGGCTCACGTCAACCGTCTCGTCGGCGCATAGATCCGCTCGACGTAGTCCTGGAGCATGCGTCCCGCCCCAAAGGCAGGAGCCAGCGTGCGCATCGACGCGCGCACGCGAGCC
>CAWIRN010000017.1:0-24923 GCA_963838535.1 uncultured Solirubrobacterales bacterium | reverse complement strand
TCGCGACGGTGCCCAGGATTGAGTCGGGGTCGTCCACGAGCGCCCCGGCGTCCAGGACCGGCGTGAGGAGCTCCAGCGCTTCGCTGGCGGGGCGCGCGTCGCCGGCTGGCTCCATCGCCGCGTTGATGCGCCAAAGCTGGAGGTGTGGAGGCGACGCGGCTACGTGACGCAGGCGCTCGCGGGCCTCGGGCACGGTCTCCGCCTGAAGCCACGCATCGGCGATGAGCTCGGCCTCCAGCCGTGCTTGCAGATCGGGCGGAATGGCCGCACCGGCCTCGAGCCCGCTGCGGCTGAGCGCGATCGCGGTCTCGAAGTGCCCGGCGAGGCCGCACGCGCGTGCGCCGGCGAGGGCGATGTTGCCCCGCTGAACCGGCGTGTCCGCGGTGGCGACAGCCTTGTGCAGCAGCTCGAACGCGTCCGAGTGCATGAAGGCGGCGAGCATGAGCGCGAGCTCCAGCTGCACGGCGGCCTCCTCGCCTGCAGTCGCCGGCGGCTCGATGAGCGCCCGCCGCAAATACGTTGCCGCCGTCTGCGGCGCCCCCCGCGCAGCGGCGCGCCTCGCCGCATCGCGCAGCGTCGCCACCGTGGCCGGCTCGCCCGCCGGTTCGGTGCGGAGCAGGTGGAGGGCGACTCGCTCCGGCTCGGCACGCTCGCGCACGAGCAGCGCCGCAGCCTCTGCATGCTGTCGGGCTCGCGCACCGGCCAGCATGCGGGTGTAGAGGGTTCCAGCGATCAGGGGATGCGCGAGCGCCAGCTCCGGCTTGGCGTCCAGCACGCCTGCGGCCCGGAGCGCGTCGGCGGCGCGGGCCGCTTGGGAGAACTCCAGCCCAGCGAGCGCGGCGGCGTGGCGCAGGGGAGCGCCAGGACCGAGCACGGCGACCGCCTGCGCCAAGCCGGCCCCGCCGGGGAGGCGCGCGAGCAAACGCTCGATCACGCGCGCGACCTGCTCGGATCCGAACGTCCCGAGCCTCGCAGCGGTGTCGTCGTCGGGCACGACGCCGTCGGCGATGAGCTGGGCGAGCAGCGCGCCGAGCAGAAACGGATTGCCGCCAGTGACGGCGTGGCAGGCGTGGGTGAACCCGGCGCTTGCTGCCGGCAGCCGCTGTCTGATCAGCGTCTCGGTGGCCACCGGCCCGAGCGCCCGCGGTCGCACGGGCGGCTCGGGCGCGCTCGCCAGCAACTCCGCCAACAGCTCAGGCGCCGCCACCGGCTCGCCCACCCGGACCGCGCACAGCACCCCGATTCGGAGCTCCTCCAGCGAGCCCGCCAGCAACGCCAGCCACCGCAGCGACGGCGCATCAGCCCAGTGGACATCGTCGACGACCAGGACTGCGGGACCGCGCTCCCCGATGTTGCAGACCAGCCACACCAGACCCCGGGCGGCTGCGTGCATTGCGTCGCCGGCGGACGCGGGCCCGCCTCCCTCGGGCGCGAGCGCGCGGTCCGCCAGCGCGGCTGCCCCGATCGTGAGCTCGTCCCACTCGGGCCGGACTCGCAGCGGCTCGAACAGTTGCCGTGCCATCCCCCAAGCAGCGTGTTGCTCCAGCGGGCTGCAGCGTGCGGACAGAACCGTCGTCCCATCCGCGCGCGCGGCCCGGCCGGCGGCCACCAGCAGTGTCGACTTACCAATGCCGGCCGGCCCCTCAACCACGATCACTCGCCCGGACCCGCAGCGCGCGTTCGCGATTCGTCGATCCAGCTCCCCCAACTCTGCATCGCGATCCAACAACAGCGCCATCGGTAGGTACTTTACCTACCGCACCCAATCAATACCAGGGTCACAGAAAAGATCGTGGTGACCTCCACGATGCGCTCACGCTCGCCGGCATTGATCATCGCGGCTCGATGGTCGACCGGAAAGGACAACGATGAGCACACTCGAGGCACAGCGTGCAACCGATGCTTACGCGCTGGCGCGCACGCCGCAGGAATACGAGCGGCTGCGCGCTCAGTCGCGGGCATGGGAACCCGCCACCAGTCGGCTGCTCGACCAGGTGGCCCTCGCCGCCGGCGCGAACTGCCTGGACGCCGGGTGTGGGCCCGGCGAGACGATGCGCCTGATGGCCCAGCGGGTAGGACCGGGGGGGCGTGTGACCGGAATCGACATCGACGCACCTCTGGGCGCGCAGGCGCTGACGATGTTGCACAACGCCGGCCATCGCCAGTGCCGGTTCGTCCTCCTCGACGTCACGGCCGACGAGCCGATCCCCGGCGCGCCCTTCGACCTGGTGTACGCACGGCTGCTGCTTTACCACCTACCCGATCGGGTGAGGGTGCTGCGGCGGCTATGGGACGTCGTCGCTCCCGGCGGCCATCTGCTCGTTCAGGACTACGACGTGCGCAGCGTCAGCATCCTGCCCACGCTCGACAGCCTCGAGGAGCTCAGGCGCGTGGTCGTCGACGCATTCTCCGCCACCGGGTGCGATGTGCAGATCGGCGCGCGGCTTCCCGAGCTGTTCGCGCAGGCAGAGATCGGCGCTCCGGACGGCACCGACGTGGCCGGACGCCTCGAGCCGTTCGCCGATGCCCAGCCGGTGCTTACCGCCGTTTATCGAAGCATCCTGTCGACCGCGATCGCGCACGGCATCACCACCGAGCAGCGTGGCGCAGCAACGCTGTCCGACGTCGCACGCGACGTCGAGCGCTTCCCAGCTCGACCGACACTGTGGCCGCTGCTGATCGGCGCCTGGAAGCGTAAACCCAATCTGGCCAACGCCGAGCCGGCCATTGAGTGAGCCGATGGGGTGCCGTCCCTCGCGCCCGGGCGTTCGGGGGCGCCGGCGCGCATCGTCGGTGGTTGCGCCGGCGCAACGCAAACGACGCGAGTCGGCGAACCATTCCGCTCACTCGTACGTACTGGACTACAGAACCGTGAACACCCTGCGGGGGAACTCATCCGCACCGCCACCTGACCGCGGGCTCGATCTTTGAGGGGTAACACACATGGAACGAAGCTTTGACCAGCCCATCGCTGGAGTGGCGCCGAGGCAGAGGAACCGGCGTGTCGCTGTCGTGAACGAGAACGAGGTGCGCGCCGCCGCAGGGGTGACGATGGTGCTCGGAGCGGTCGCATTCAGCTATGCATACTTCACCCGGCAGTACATCCCGCTGCAGGTCGTCGCGACCCTGTTCTTTGTCGAGTTCCTGACCCGCGTGGTGATCGGACTCCGCTACAGCCCGGTCGGCCTGCTCGCACGAGCGATGACGGCCCACCAGCCACCGGAGTGGGTGTCGGCGAAGCCGAAGCGCTTCGCCTGGACACTCGGCTTGGCGATGGCCTTCGCGATGACGATCATCACCAACAGCGGCATTCGCGGGACGCTACCCCGGACGATATGCGTGATCTGTCTGACGCTGATGTGGATGGAGTCAGCGCTGGGTTTGTGCCTCGGCTGTCAGATCTACGGATTACTCATCCGGCGCGGCTGGAGGACCGCCGACCGCGGCATCGAGGTATGCGCGAACGGCGCCTGCAAGCCACCTATAACCACGCGAACGCCGTCCACAGGCACAGTCTCACTGGCTGAAAACGAGCACGTAGGGCAGTGGGGTGCGCGATGATCGTCGCAACCGCACCCCGCGAGAACCGCACCCCGCGACACACCGTCCCGGGGGCCCTGATCGACCGCATCCGCGACTCGGTGATCGGTGATGACGCCCTGCTGAATGGCCCGTTCGGTCCGCGGCGGTTGGTGTACGCGGATTACACGGCGTCAGGCCGCGCGTTGTCGTTCATCGAGGACTTCATCCGCGAGCGGGTGCTGCCGTTGTACGCGAACACCCATACCGAGGCGTCCGCGACGGGATTGCATACGACGGCGTTGCGGGAGGACGCGCGGCGGACCATCCACCGCGCGGTCGGCGGCACAGATGAGGACGCGGTCCTGTTCTGCGGGTCTGGGTCGACCGGCGCGATCGACACGCTGATCCGCGTCCTCGAGCTCGACCGCCGCCGGCGGCCGGTGGTGTTCATCGGCCCCTACGAGCACCACTCCAACGAGCTGCCGTGGCGCGAGTCGCCCGCTGAGGTAGTCACGATCCGCGAGTCCCCGGACGGGCGGATCGATATCGCACACCTCGAGCACGAGGTGCGGCGACACGCTGGCCGGTCGCTGATGATCGGCAGCTTCTCGGCCGCGTCCAACGTGACCGGAATCATCACCGACGTCGAGGGGGTCTCGGCGGTGCTGCGGCGCTACGGCGCGCTGTCGTTTTGGGACTACGCGACGGCCGGGCCGTATCTGCCGATCGACATGGCGGGCAAGGACGCGGTGTTCCTGTCGCCGCACAAGTTCGTGGGCGGACCGGGTACTGCGGGGGTGCTCGTCGCAAAGCGCGCGCTGTTCCGAAACCGTGTCCCGTCGGTGCCGGGCGGAGGCACGGTGCTGTTCGTGAGCCCCGACGGCCACACGTACGATCCGGATCCTGCCGTCCGCGAAGAGGGCGGGACACCCGCGATCATCGGGTCGATCCGCGCAGGGCTGGTGTTTGCACTAAAGGGGGAGGTAGGGATCGAGGAGATCCGCCGTCGCGAGTGGCGGTTCGCGCGGCGTGCGCTGTCGTCGTGGAGCACGAACCCGAACATCGAGATCCTCGGCGACACCATCACTGAGCGGTTGCCGATCATCTCGTTCGGGGTGCGTCACCCACCCCGCCTTGTGCACTCGAACTTCGTCGTCGCGTTGCTCAGCGATCTGTTTGGGATCCAGGCGCGCAGCGGCTGCTTCTGCGCCGGCCCGTACCTGCACCGGACCTACGGTGTCGAGAAGTGGTGGTCGGATCGGATGGAGGCCGAGTGCCTGCGCGGGCAGATCGGCGCGAAGCTCGGGTTCGTTCGCCTCGGCTTCAACTACTTCATCAGCGACGAAGTGTTCGATTACATCCTCGAGGCGGTCCACTTCGTCGCCGACCATGGCTGGAAGCTGCTGCCGCTCTACAAGTTCGACCCGGCGAGTGGTCTGTGGCGCCACCGCAACGCGCCGCCCGCGCCCACTCTTGCCGATGCCGTGATCCCGCGCGCGAGCGCCGAGCCGGACCGCGCGCTCACGCGGTACCTCGACGAGGCACGACTGCTCGTGCGAACCGTCGAGGCGGCGCCGCCGTACCAACCAGCAGCCGACCCGGTGATCAGCGAAGAGTTCGAACAGATCCGCTGGTTTCCGCTACCGGGCGAAGCACTGGCCAGGCTGAGGCGGACCCATGCTGCATAGCAGAAGCCATCACAACGCAGGCCGACGAGGCCGATGTAGGCGATCTGCGGCGGGGCCGTCGCGCGGCACGCACGTTTCGCTCTTGTGACGGTCAGCGCCGCGGCTCTCGGGCGTGCGATTCGCAGGATCGGAGCCGGGGGGTCGCTCATGGATTTGAGCGTCTTGCCGATAGGACGGTAGTGCGGGTCGTCGATTCGTGGCCATCGAGGTGACGTCGGGGCTCGCATGAATCGACATCGTGCCTAGAGACTCGAACCCGAAAGTCGTGTGGGAACCGTCCAGCGGTGGTCTGACGGTGCGTGACGCTACTGAGGCGAGCTCGCGTCTCCCCGAGCCACCTGTTACGGATCGCACCGAGGTGGACGCTGAGCGTGGTCGTGGTGCTGAGCTGGCGCTGCGCGCGAGCGAGGAGCGTTTTCGGCTGATGGTGGACAGCGTCCAGGATTACGCGATCCTGATGCTCAGTCCGGAAGGCTACGTGACGACATGGAACGCCGGCGCGGAGCGGATCAAGGGCTATCGGGCTGAGGAGATCATCGGCCGGCATTTCTCCGCCTTCTACCCGCCGCAGGATGTCGCGGCAGGTAAACCGGCGCACGAGCTCGAGATCGCCTCCGCTGAGGGCCGGATGCAGGACGAGGGCTGGCGGGTGCGCAAGGACGGCACGCAGTTCTGGGCCAACGTCGTGATCACCGCGCTGCGAGACCCCGCCGGCGGCCTGCAGGGCTACGGCAAGGTCACGCGTGATATGACCGAGGCCCAGATGGCTCAACTTGCGCTGGCTGCCAGCGAGCAGCGTTTCCGCCAGACGTTTCATAACGCGCCGATGGGGATGGCGATCCTCGCGGCAAGCCCTGAGGAGCTCGGTCGAATCCTGGATGTGAACCAGGGCTTGTGTGACCTGGCGGGCTATGACAGCGACCGTCTGCTCACGATGAACGTGCAGTCGCTGACCCATGCCGACTCGCTGGAGGCCGACATGGAGACGATGGCCCGGCTGTTGCACGGTGACATTGAGCACCACCAAGGCGAGACGCGCTACGTCAACGCCACCGCCGACACGATCGACGTGTCAGTGGGGCTGAGTCTGATCCGGGATGGCGGCGGGCTTCCATTGCACTTTGTCGCGCTGGTCGAGGACATCAGGTTGCGCAAATGGCGGGCCGCGGAGCTCGCTCGCTCAAACGCTGAGCTCGAGCAGTTCGCCTCGATCGCGTCGCACGACCTGCAGGAGCCGCTGCGCAAGGTGCGCACATTCGCCGAGCGGGTCACGGTCATGGAGGCCGACCACCTTTCCGACAAGGGCCGGGACTATCTGCAGCGGGTCAACGCAGCCGCCGAGCGAATGCAATGCCTGATCGAGGATCTGCTCAAGTTCTCACGTCTCGGGACGCATGGCCGCGCGTTCGCTCCGGTCGATCTGGCGCGAATCACTCGAGACGTGCTCGTCGACCTCGAGGCGTTGGTCGAGCGCTCGGAGGGGATCGTGCGAGTCGGCGCGCTGCCGACCATCAACGCCGACGAGTTGCAGATGCGCCAGCTGATGCAGAACCTTATCTCCAACGCGCTGAAGTTCCGTCGCGAGGGCGTCGCGCAGCGAGGTCTCCATCGACGGCAGAGTGCTCAACGGCATCGCCGAGATCACTGTTCGTGACAACGGGATCGGCTTTGACCCGCAGTACAGCCAGCGCATCTTCCGTGTCTTCGAGCGTCTCCACGGTCGCGTCGCAATACCCCGGAACCGGGATCGGTCTCGCCCTGTGCCGCAAGATCGCCGAACGCCACGGCGGCACGGTCGTCGCCGACGGTGCCCCGGACGTCGGATCGATCTTCACCGTGACGATGCCGATCGAGCAGCGCGAAGAAGCCGCCTACCGACCGGATCACGCCCGCGACCACGAGCGCGCCCCGAAAAGGAGGAGCCTATGTCCCGGCCTGACGCGCACCGCAGCCCGGTCACGATCCTGATCGCCGACGACGACGAGGAGGACCGCGAGATGACCCGCGACGCGCTCCAGGATCGCGCGCCTGGCGCAACGAGATGAAGTTCGTCGTCGACGGTCAGGACCTGATGGACTACCTGCATCGCGAGCGGCAGTATGCCGATCCGGCGGTGGACGCGCCACGGCCCGGGATCATCCTGCTCGACCTCAACATGCCCAAGTAAGGACGGCCGCGAGGCGCTGGCCGAGATCAAGGCCGACGAGTCGCTGCGCCGTATCCCGGTGGTCGTGCTGACGACCTCCAAGGACGAGGAGGACGTGTTGCAGCACCTACGACCTCGGGGTCAACTCGTTCATCACCAAGCCGGTCACGTTCGTCGGCCTCGTCGAGGTGATGCGGACGTGGACGCACTACTGGTTCGAGATCGTGGAGCTCCCGAACGGCGCTGACGGTGAGCACGACTAAACGGGATGAACCCGAGTGCTCCTCGTCGAGGACGACGAGGACGACTACCTGATCACCCGCGACATGCTCGACCGCGCCAGGACCGGGTGCGCTTCACCATCGAGTGGCGGCCGAGCTACCACGACGCGCCTGGCCGCGATCCGCGAACAGCGTCACGACGTCTACCTGGTCGACTACCGACTCGGGCGAGCGCACCGGGCTGGAGCTCGTGCGCGAGGGCTTCGCCGCGCGCCCCTCCGCGCCGGTCATCATGCTCACCGGCCAGCGCCACCTACGAGATCGACCTCGAGGCCACCGCCCTCGGGGTCACCGACTTCCTCGTCAAGCAGGAACTCGACCCGCACGACGCTGAGCGCTCGATCCGCTATGCGATCAGCCACCAGCGCACGATCACGGACCTGCCCGAGCGAGGACGCTATGCCCTGGCCGTCCGGGCCGCCAACGACGGCATCTGGGACTGGAACCTCACGAGTCCGATCGGATCTACTTCTCCCCTCGCTGGCACGCGATCCTCGGCCGGCCCGAGCGAGGCTCGCGACGACCAGCCGTCAGCCTGGTTCGACCTCGTCGCACCCGAGGACCTGCCCATCTGCGCGACGCCATCGACGCGCACCTGGACGGGCGCACCCCGTACCTCGAATGCGAGCACCGGATGCGCCACGCCGACGGCAGCTGGCGCTGGGTGATGACCCGGGGCGTGGCCACCCGCGACGTCGACGGCACTGCCGACCCGGATGGCCGGCTCGCTGTCGGACATGACCGATCGCCGCATCGCCCAGCTGCAACTCGAGCACGAGGCGCTGCACGACACTCTCACCGGCCTGCCCAACCGGACGCTGTTCATGGATCGCATCAACCAGATCCTGCGGCGCGCCACCCGGGACCCGAGACCGGCTGCGGCGTCCTGTTTCTGGACCTCGATCGCTTCAAGCTCGTCAACGACAGCCTCAGCCATGCCGTCGGCGACCAGCTTCTGGTGGCGCTGCGCCGACCGCGTCGTGGCCGCGGTTCGGCCCGGCGACACCGTGGCCCGGCTCGGCGGCGACGAATTCACCGTGCTGCTGGACCGACGATCGTCGATCCCGTCGACGCCACCATCATCGCCGAGCGCATCCTGCACTCACTCGGCGAGCCATTCGTGGTCGACGGCCACGAGCTGTTCGTGAGCGCGAGCATCGGGATCTCGCTGAGCGGCGACGGACTCGGAGCCGAGGATCTGATCCGCAACGCCGACATCGCCATGTATGAGGCCAAGCGGCGCGGCCGGGCTCGCAGCGCGGTGTTCGACGAGACCATGCACCAGCGCGTGGTGGAGCGCCTCGCCCGCCAGAACGAGGTCCGCCAGCTCGTCGAGGGCTCACTGCTGCGAACCCATTACCAGCCGATCATCGAACTCGCCACCGGTCGCCTGATCGGCTTCGAGGCGCTGGCTCGCTACCCGATCGACCTGCCGCCGCTCGAACCCTCGGAGTTCATCGCGATCGCCGAGGAGACGGGGATGATCAGCTCGCTGGGACAGCAGGTGATGCGCGACGCCCTGCGGACGCTGGCCGGCTGGCGCAGTGACGGGTCGGCGATGACATCTCCGTGAGCGTGAACCTGTCCCTGCGTCAGCTCGATGATCCCGGCTGGCCGATCTGGTCCGAGCCCGCTGGCGGACGCCGGGCTGCCGGGGGCGCTGAAGCTCGAGATCACCGAGAGCACGCTGATGCAGGAGGTCGAACGGACCGAGCAGGTCTTCTCCGAGCTCAGCGCCACCGGCGTCGCGTTGCACCTCGACGATTTCGGAACCGGCTACTCGTCACTGACGGCGCTGCACCAGCTCCCGGTCGATGCGCTCAAGATCGACCGCAGCTTCGTGGCCTCGATCGTGGCGGTAAACCGCAACGACGTGATCGTGCGCTCGACGGTGGCGCTCGCCCACAGCCTCGACCTGCCGGTCATCGCCGAGGGCATCGAGGATCCCCGGCAGCTTCGACGTCTGCGCACGCTGGGCTGCGAGTATGGCCAGGGCACCCTGTTCTCCAAGCCGCTCTGGCCCCACGAATGAGAGACCCTGCTGGCAGACTGGCCACACACCCTCGCATGGGACGCGGCCCAACCACAGCCGGTGGATGCTTTGCGCCTCACGCGAAGCTGACCGGACCAGGCACGACCCAGCCCGCACCGATCCCCTGGCTCTAGGTCACGGGTCGCGGTGCTGGGCGGCGGCGCCGAACACGTACTCGACATCCTCAAAGGCATCAGCAGCGAGCACGTACGCGAGACGCAGACCTGTTTGTTCGCTTGACTCGATCGAGTGGACGGCGTTTCCGGGGATGAATACGGTCTACCTGGACCGACGTTCGCGGGCGATCCATCGATCGTCACGACGCCGGTTCCTTCGAGAATGAAGTAGACCTCGACCTGCTCGTGGCGGTGGGCACGAAGCGTGCCGTTTGCCGGCACCCGGGCCACGCCCGCCGTCAGAGCGCGGCTCGGTGTGAGACCGGCGCTGATCAGAGTCTTCCATTGAATGTCGCCGCGCTCGGCAACGTGCGGTTCGGCCCACTCCTCCCATTCGCGGTCGCTCTCGGCGACGATCACGGGCTTCTGGCTCATTCACGCAAGATACCCGGGGGCGCTGCTGGTCCGTGATTCCGGCTCCCCGGATCGTGGCGAGCGACGCGCCTGCTCGTAGGCCGAGCGACGGTTCGTGCGGTGGAGTTGTGCGGGCCCCGATAATGCACGGACACTGGACCCGGAGACCGGAGCCCCCGATGCGCAACACGTGTTATCACTTGGGGGCATCTGGCGGTGGGAACCGCCCGGTACGGTGGCGGTCCGCGGATCTCCGCCAAGCGCCTGTGGCAGATCGGCAGCAACACCAAGGCGTTCACGTCGGTCATGCTGCTGCAGCTCGAGGCCGAGCACAAACTGTCGATCGACGACACGCTCGGGAGATGGCTGCCGCAGTACTCGGCTTGGCGGCGCGTGACGATCAAGCAGCTGCTCAACAGAGTCGATCCACCCCGGAGGGTCGGCGCGGCGGCGCCCGTACTGGTTGGGCGCCGCCGGTGCCGCCGCGGCCGGGCTACTTGAAGCTGACGCTCCCAGCGCCCGTGATCGACTGATACTGGCCGAAGGTCGGTGCGTTGTTGGCCAGATTGCACCCCTTCGCGGTCTTCGGGGCCATGCCCGCAAAGGTGATGGTGATCGCCACCTTGCCGGTGATGCCCTTGTAGGCGCCGGTGCCGTCTTCGACAATCGTCGGACCGGTGCCGGTGAACACGACCGAGCAGTTGGTCGTGTTGACCGTCGGCTTGGCGCTGTTGAGCTTCTTGTTCAGCGCTGTGGCGTCGACGATGAAGCCGCCGTGCTTCGAGGGTCACCTTCTGGAAGTCGCCGTTGGGGTCGACCTTGCCGTTGGCGTCTTGCGAGACGGTGGTGCCGTAGTCGCCGATCGCCCCGGTGACGAGGATCTTGGCCTTCGTCGCCGACGTGTTGGTGACGAAAACGCGGATCTTGCCGCCCTTCGGGGTTGAGGCCGCCAGCGCGGCGGACCCAGCACCCAGCAGGCAGGCGGTCACGCCGACCGCCAAAGCGAGCTTGCCAACTCTCATGAATGCCCTCGAATCCGTCCTGCGTTGATGTGTACGCGGACCCGGACGCGCGCCCTCGCATCCTTCTCGTCTGATCGTGTCCGCACGCTTCATCTCGAAGGCATGCAGCTTCGTCCTGGTCCGGGGCCGACCCTACACCCACGACCGGGCGGGCGCGCTACCACGCGCCGCCGTTGGGGTGGGAATGGGCAGGATCCTCACCGAGTCAACTCCCGCTCGGCCCTCCCGGCCGCTTCGGCGAGCCACTCAGGCCAAGCGCCTGCCTCCAGCCCGGTCGCGAGACCGATCGCCTCACGCGCGCTGGCACCACGTCGCCAGTCCGTCTCTCCACCACGACGGGCGATCCACACCCACTCCCATTCGCTGGCGGGACGGTCCGAGCGCTGCCGGAGGCGAGCGACCTCGATCTCGCCGTTCGGCGTCTGCACCGTCACGATCTTCGACCCATTCGCGCCGTTCATCCACAAGAACTCCCGCGTCGACCGGGACCGATCCGGAAACTCATTCCCGCGCGAACGTTTTCGCAGCCCGCAGCCGATGAAAGCCAGGGCAGGGCACCCCTCAGCGGCACCCAAAGGCGCTCGGCGTAAGGCCGATCATTGGAGCCGGTGGGCGCTATCACCTTCAGCTCGAGCGGATCGGTCTTCGCGACCGGCAGGGTCGGTCGCTCAGGCACGGTGTTCGCCGAATCGACGTGACCGCTGGCGCTAACACTGACAACCACGACGGCTCACCGCGGCGCGGCGGCCGGGGGCTCGGCGCGTGCGACCGCCGCCCCCGCGGCCGGGAGCCGATCCGTTTGGACCGGCTCCCAGATGGACGGCTCAGGCGACCGTCGGCTGCCCGCTGGCTTGCAGGGGGGCGTTGATCTCGCTCAGGGGCGTGACCTCGCCGATCTCGACACCGCCGCCGCGCTTGACGAGCGGGCAACCGGCCGCCAGTCCGCGCGCTTGCTCCAGGCTGTCGGCGTTGATCAGGCTGTAGCCGCCGAGCAGGGTACCCGGGCCGGTCTCGCCCACGGACTGGCGGCTGAAGATCGGGTTGCCGATGTCTTCCAGATGGGTGCTGATCCCTGCGAAGAACGTGTTCCAGTCGGCCTGGCTGTCGGGCGTCGAGGAGTAGTCGTTGGGTGTGCGGAAGCTGAGCAGATAGCTGGGCATCTGGTTCTCCTGTGTCTGCCGGCCAGGGCCGGCGGTTTCTGGTTACTTGCGCTTTTGACACCACTGGCGCCGCCGAGGGGGCGGTCGGCAGCCCGAGCTGCGCCAGCGGGCTCGGGCCGATGAACCAGGTCAGCGCGGCGATCCGCCTGCCCGTCAGGCTGAGCAGGAGCAGACCGGCCGGGCGGGCCAGGCCCGAGGCGGGATCGAGCCGGTACACGCCGTAGGCCGGCTGGCCGTTGGCGCGGGTCGGCAGCAGCCGGCTCGGCTGGCCGGTGCGGAAGGTGGCGACCGCCGTGAGCAGCCCGCGGATCTTCGTCCTGCCCTGGTACTCGAGGTTCGACGGCGGCATCCGGAACCACGCGTGCTCGGTCACCAGCTTGACCATCCCGTCGACGTCGTCGGCGAGGAACGCCTCGGCAAAGCGCGCCAGCAGTGCCGTCTCCGCGGCGGATCGCGGTGCCGGGGGCGTGAGCCGCTCGGGCTGCTCCGCCGCGAGCACGGTGCGGGCGCGCTTGAGCGCGCTCTTGACCGCGTCGACGGAGGTGTCGAGCATCGCCGCCGTCTCATCGGCGTGGAAGCCGAGCACATCGCGGAGGACCAGCACCGCCCGCTGACGCCCGGACAGACGCTGCAGCGCGGCGATAAAGGTGATCTCGACCGCCTCGCGGGTCTCGTAGCGGGCCGCCGGGCCCGGGGGCGTGGTCGGCCAGCCAGCCGAGCCGGTCCTCGGGATAGGTCTCAAGCCAGTGGGGGTCCGCCGTCCGCGTCGGCGTCGGGATCGGGAACGGGGGAATCGGCGGGGTTGGCGGTCGGCGAGACGCGTCGCGCAGCGCGTTGAGGCAGCGGTTGGTGGCGATCCGATACAGCCAGGTCCGCAGGCTCGAGCGGTGCTCGAAGCTGGGGAGGCTGCGCCACGCGGCCAGCATCGTCTCCTGCAGAACGTCCTCGGCGTCGTGGAGCGAACCGAGCATCCGGTAACAGTGGAACTCGAGCTCACCGCGCAGCGGTTCGGTCAGCTCGCGGAAGGCCGCCTCGTCCCCGCGCGATGCTCGCTCGATCACGGACGTGGTCACAGTGGGGGTCATTGTCTTCGTTGGACACCACCCCGGGTGAAAAGGGGCCGCGCGAGGCGACCATCGCACCCGGGCATCCTGCGCAGAGCGACGTAGGCAGAGCGGGCGCGCGACGCAGGTGGCGCTTGGTACTGCTTGATCAGATCGGACCGCGGCGACGGCGACGCCACCTTCGGCCCAGCATCTGCGTTGCATCGTTAAGATCGGCGATGACACATGGTCGTCTGGCCGATGGCAGGTCGCGCTGTCTAGATCGATCACGTAGACGTGGCGCCCGCATCCCGGGCGCGCTGTGAAGGGGTCACGAGAAAGGCTGGGTTATGAGACGACGTGTGTTCGGTCGTGCCGTCATAGCGATCATCGCTCTGGGCCTGGGATCGGGAGTCGTGGCGACGGACGCGTTTGCCGCTAACGTGACGATCGGGGCCGTGCTGCCCCTGACCGGCACCTCCGCGACCGCCGGGCAGGCGTCGGCGAACGGCGCGCAACTGGCGATCGAGCAGGCCAACAGCGCGCATCTCGTGGCAGGCGTCACGTTCAGCTTCGTGGCCAGGAACGATGTCGGAACGGCCGGCGCCCCCGACGGCACAGCGGGTGCGAGCCAGATCCGCAGCCTCAGCGCCGATGGGCGCGTGGCCGGGCTCCTCGCGCCGTTCGACACGACGACCGCGATGGGCGAGCTTCCGGTCATCAACCGGGTGCCGATCGCGACCGTCTCGCCGTCCGCGACCGACACGTGCCTGACGATCACGGCAGCCTTGGGTTGCACCGGGGACGCCGCGGAGCTCGCGAATGTGCAGCCGACGGGACGGACCACGTTCTTCCGCGTCGCGCCGGCCGATTTCCTCGGTCAACAGGCCCTGGCCGACTATCTTCAGGCGCCCCGCGGGTTGCACACTGTGTACATCGTCGACGACCAGACGCCGCGCGGGATCGGCCAGGCCGACGTGTTCATCAGCCGGTGGCAGCTCGACGGCGGTGCGGTCGTCGGCCACGTCTCGGCGAACCTCAGCGCCCCCTCGTTCATCAACCTGCTGACCCAGATCGCCGCTGTCAGACCGGACGTCCTTCTCTACGCCGGGAACAACGTCGCCACCGGGATCGCGTTGCGCCGGCAGATGCTCATGGTCCCCGGTCTGGCGCAGACGGCGTTTGCGGTCAGCTCCGCCCTCGACACCGCGGCATTCGCTCAGGCCGTGGGGGTGCTCGGCGGCCCGGTGTGGGCTCCCGCGACCGAACCGGCGCTCGCCCAACTCCCCTCCACCGCGACGTTCGCCGCGCAGTACCAGGCGCGTTTCGGAGCGCCGAGCGAGGATGCCGCGCGCGGCTATGACGCCGCGGAAGCGCTGCTGCGGGCGATCAAGGCGGCCATCGCCGGCGGCGCGAGGGTGCCCGCGGGCGCGACGGCGAGCGCGACCGCGTTCCGCGCGGCGGTTCTGTCCAAGCTCCCGCAGGTCACGTTCACCGGCGCGGACGGGCCGATCGCGTTTCTCCCGAACGGAGACCTGACGCAGGGCCCGATCGGCATCGTCACGCTCAGTCTCACGAACGGGACACCGAACTGGGTACCGGCAGCTCTCATCCACGTCACCAGCCCAGTGCCGGCCTCGAGCCTCAGTCCCCCGGCGCTCGACTTCGGCTCGGTACCGATCCACGGCGGTCGCGCGCAGCTGTCCGTCAGGTTGACGAACACCGGCGTGATCCCGTTCCCCGTCGGCTCGGTCACGCTCGGCAACGCCGCATACAAACTCGTGAGCACCACCTGCACGCAGACCAACGTCGTGCCCGCGGCACAGTGTGTTGTCACGATCCGCTTCGCCCCGACGACAACCGGCCCGTTCAAGACCCTGCTGACGCTCAGCGATCCCGCGGGCGCGCCGCTTCAGACCGCGACGCTACTCGGAGTGGGCATCCCCCCCGCACAACTCACGCTCTCGAATACCGTGCTCCCCGAGGGAGCCGTCGGGGTCGCCTACACCAGCACGCTGACCGCCCACGGTGGCATTCCCCCCTACCACTGGTCGCTTGTGCAGGGCGCGCTCCCCGCCGGCCTGTCACTCAATGCCGCGACCGGCGCGCTGACCGGAACGCCCACGACCCCAGGACGCTTCCAGGCGACCGTCAAGGTCACCGACTCCGCCACCACAGCCCCGCAGACGACGACCGGGTTGATCGCGCTGCGCATCGCCCCGCCGGTGCCCGCTGCGTTCTACGTCGTCAACGGCGCCAACAGCTCCGTGCGTGACTTCGCGCTGACCGCGACGGGCAACGCGGCGCCGCTGACCACGCTCGCCGGCGCCGACACGCAGCTCGACGGAACCTCCGCCGTCGCGATCTCGAGCATCGGCGGACTCTATGTCGCCAACGCCGACGCCGACTCGGTCACCGAGTACGAGCCGGGCGCGTCCGGCGACGCGCACCCGATCGCGATCCTGGCCGGACCGGACACCGGGCTCGCCTTCCCCGCCGCCGTCGCACTCGGTCCGCAGGGCGATCTGTACGTCGTCAACGGCCCCGCCGGGACCGTCACCGTGTACCCGCCGGGAGCCACCGGCGACACCGCTCCGATCCGGACGATCACCGGCCTGCTGGGGCCGACCGCGCTGACCTTCGACCACGCCGGGAACCTGTGGGTCGACAGCTCCCAGACCAACGCGATCACCCGCTACAACCCCACCGCGAACGGCGCCGCGACGCCTCTGGCGAAAATCAGCGGCGCCAGCACTGGGCTCAACGGTCCGCATGGCCTGACCGTGAACAGCGCCGGTGAGATCCTCGTCGCCGACGAGTTCTCGCACATGATCACCGCATATGACCCGGCCGCAACCGGCGACGTCGCGCCCGTGTTCGCGATCGCCGGCGCCGACACCGGGCTGAGCTTCCCCGTCGGCATCGATCTCGACAACCAGGGCAACCTCTACGTCTCGAACACGTTCGACAACAAGATCACCGTCTACCGACCAGGCGCTCGCGGCGACACTCCGCCGATCAGGACGATCAGCGGCGCCGCGACCGGCCTTGCCGCACCCGGACTGCTGGCGGTCACCCCGCCGTTGACGATCCTCACCCGCGCGCTGCCCGCGGCCCGCGTCGGCCGTCACTACCGCACCCGTCTGTGGGCAGCGCTCGGAATCGCGCCCTACCGGTGGAAGACCGTCCGCGGACGGCTCCCCCGCGGACTCGCGCTGAACACCCGCACCGGCGTCCTCTCGGGCACTCCGCGCCGACGGATGACCGCGCACTTCCGCATCACGGTCAGGGACGACGCCCACCCGGCCGACGCGGCCGCGCGATCACTCGTCCTCACCGTCAAGCCCCGAAAGCCCGCACCGAGACCCCGAGCGCGGCGCTGAGCCGAGACGTTCCTATGTGCGACGCGGGTCTCCACCGGATCCGGAAGCTTGAGTGCTCGCCCGGGACGTTCGCTCAGTCGAGCACAGCGGCGTGGGCCCGCGCGCGAGGTCGCCGAGCTTCAGCGCGTGCTCGTGTGTCTCTCGACCCGCGGCGGTGCCGCCGGATCACGACGCTCCTGCGCCTGGAGGAGC
The DNA here is from genome assembly GCA_963838535.1 of uncultured Solirubrobacterales bacterium. Classification (GTDB taxonomy): domain Bacteria; phylum Actinomycetota; class Thermoleophilia; order Solirubrobacterales; family Solirubrobacteraceae; genus Palsa-465. The sequence continues at coordinate 7,924 of CAWIRN010000017.1, read as the reverse complement.
TCCTCCCCCGCCGAGGCGGTGGCGGCGGGCGGTCGGGCTTGGGCGGCCACGTGGTCGGCGGTCTGCTCGGCGCCGTCCCGGATAAGCCTACCCAGGTGCTCGACCAGCAGGTCACCGAACACCGCGTCAGCGGCCAGTTGCGGATCGAAGACCTGGGGCATGGAGAGCAGCGCGTTGACGATCTGGCGGGGATCCTGGCGACCGCGCAACCGTTGCGCGATTGCGTCGGCGAGCGGGTCATCGACGGGTAGTTCCCGCCCACCATCTGAGCGTCGGGCGCTGACGAAGCGCATCCAGGCCGCGACGCCGAGCGCCGCCACGGTGGGCTCGGCACCGGCGCGTCGCCGGTCGAGCACTGTCCCGAGCAGGCGTTGCGGGAGCTTCTGGCTTCCGTCCATGGCGATCTGCAGCGTCCGGTGGTGCAGCGCCGGGTTGGCGAAGCGGTCCAACAGGTCCTGCTGATAGTGGCCGAGGTCGAATCCGCCGGGCACATCGAGGGTTGGCGCTACGTCATCGGCCATCAGGGCGCGCACGGCTGCGAGCAGTGGTCCGTCGGGCTGCATGGCGTCGGCCACGAACGCGTAATCGGCCAAAGCACCGAGGTAGGCGATGGTGGAATGGCTACCGTTGAGCATGCGCAGCTTGATCCGCTCGTAGGGTCCTACGTCCGGGGTGAGGATCGCTCCGGCACGTTCCCACGCCGGACGTGCCGCGGCAAAGTCGTCCTCGATGATCCATTGGGCGAACGGCTCGGTGACCACCGGCCCGTGGTCCTCCACGCCGAGCGCAGCGGCGATGTCGGCTCGGTCCTCGGGGGTGGTGGCGGGAACGATCCGGTCCACCATCGTCGAAGGGAAACGGACGTTCGCCTCGATCCAGGTCACGAGACCATCGCCGCGATCCCGGCAGGCGGCGAACTCGCGAACCATCTGTCCAAGCATGTGTCCGTTGCGGGGCAGGTTGTCGCAGCAGACGACGGTCAGCGGCGCCCCGCTGCTCTGCCGGCGCCGGTGCAGTCCTTCCACCAGTTGGCCGACCACGGTGCGACCCTGGCCATCGTCCAGATCGGCGGCGATCTCGGGACTGTCCAGTCGCAGGCGGTTGGTAGCGGGATCGTGGTGATAGGCCTTCTCTGTGACGGTGAGCGTGATCACGGTCGTCGCCGGCGCCGCGATCCGGTCGCGCAACCCGTCGGTAACAGGCACGGGCCCACCTCAGCTCCCGCACGCTTCCCACCACCCGCAGGCTCTGCTCTGCGCCGCTGCGCACGGCAACGGTGTAGAGCCCGTCCTGCGGTGCGAGCTGGTCGACCACGGTGGCGCTGCGCTGGGTCACGCCGCAGATTCCCCAGTCCCCGCCCGCCGCCGCGATGGCGTCTTCGGTGAACACCGCCTGGTGAGCGCGGTGAAATGCACCGATCCCCAAATGGACGATGCCGATCCGCAGCGACCGCGGATCAACCCGGGGCCGGACTTCCCGGGGCAGGCTCGACAGCGTGTGAAGTCCAAGTCGACCGCCGGGTCTGCGGTGGGCACCCGGGCTGACGGTCACATCACCGCGCCGAGCTGCCAGGGGGCGAATTCCTCGTCGCCGAAACCCAGCTCCTCGCTCTTGGTCTGACGGCCAGAGGCAACGGCCAGGATCGCTTCGAACAGGGCATGTCCGAGTTCACTGACGCTCGCGTCACCGTCGAGCACCGCCCCGCAGTTGAAGTCCATGTCGTCGCCCATCCGGCGGTAGAGCTCGGTCGTGGTCGAGAGCTTGAGACTGGGCGCCGGTTTGCAGCCGAACACCGATCCGCGACCAGTGGTGAAGCACACGACGTTGGCCCCGCCAGCGACGATTCCCGTCACCGACACCGGGTCATATCCAGGTGTATCCATGAACACCAGCCCCGGGGAGGTCACCCGCTCGGAGTAACCGTAGACGGCCCGAAGCGGGCTGGAACCGCCCTTGGCCACCGCGCCGAGCGACTTCTCCTCGATCGTGGTCACCCCGCCACTCCGATTGCCCGGCGAGGGATTGTTGTCCAAGCTGCCGCCGTCGGCGCCGGCATATCTCTCCCACCACGCCACGCGCTCCATCAGCGCCTGGGCCACCTCCGGAGATGCGGCGCGGCTGGTCAGCAGATGCTCGGCCCCGTGGATCTCCGGGGTCTCACCCAGCACGGCCGTCCCGCCGCAGGCGATCAACCGATCGACGGCGATGCCCAGCACCGGGTTAGCCGTCACCCCCGACCAGGCGTCGGAGCCCCCGCAATTGAGCCCCAGGGTCAGAGTGCTGGCCGGCACCGGACGGCGTCGCGCGGCGTCGGCCACCGGGAGCAGTTCGCGGACCCGGGCGATCCCCTCGCGCACGGTGGCCACCGATCCGCCGAGGTGCTGAATCGTCAGGTTCTCAACCGGCGTGCCCGGCGGTAAATGAAACTGATCCACCAGCGCTGACACCTGGTTGACCTCGCATCCGAGACCCACCACGACGACGCCCGCCACGTTGGGGTGAGCGGCGTAGCCGGCCAGCGTGCGGCGCAGAAGGTCCAGGCCCTCACCGTCCCCGGCCAGGCCACAGCCTCCGCCGTGGGTGATCGCCATCACACCGTCGACCTCCGGATAGTCGTCGAGCGCCCCCGGCGCAGAGAAGGCCGCCGCGATCCGCTTCACCACGGTCGACGAACAGTTCACCGAGCTGAGCACCGCCAGGTAGTTACGAGTGCCAACTCGCCCATCCGGCCTGACGATGCCGGCAAACGTCCGGGTGTCATCGACCACGCCGGACGGCGCCGCGGACGTCGGCGTGGCGAAGTCCCGACGCGCGGCCGGCTCGCGCTCAGGGTTCGGCGCCGACGACGCAGGCGCGGAGCCTCGGCCGCGGGAAGCAGAAACGAGGTTGTGCCCGTGAACGTGCTCACCGGAGGCAATCGGGGACTGAGCGACCCCGATCAGCTGCCCGTACTTACGGACCGCGGCCCCCTGCGGTATGTCCGTCAACGCCACTTTGTGACCACGCGGCACCGCATCGCGCACCACCACGCGGTGCCCGCCGCTGGCAAACTCGGTACCCACCTCCAGATCACGGCGGGCGACGGCGACGGGATCGTCGGCATGCAACTGCATCACGACGCCGGGCGAGGTCACGGCACCCATCGCGTGCTCACGCCCCCTGCTGCACCCAGGCGTGGGCCGGGTCCACGTAGGGGATCATCGTCCGGCCCTGCCCGGCCAGCACCCACAGGTAATACAGCGAATAGCCCGCCGCGGCCACCACCGGATGAAACCCGCCGGCGATCACCGCGATGTCGTCGTCTCGGACCAGAAAGGCCTCCTCCTCGCCGCCCTCGTCGTAGCGGATCTGTACGCCAAAGCCGCCGGGCGGGTCGACCTTGAACAGATAGACCTCCTCGAGGTCCACCTCGCGCGGCGGGTCGTGGCGGTCATGCCGGTGCGGCGGATAGGACGACCAGTTCCCCGGGGGATTGATCGTCTCGCCGAGCAGCAGCCTTCCGGCCGGATCCTCCGGTCCGATGATTGTCCTCACGGTGCGCGCCCAGTTGCCCGTGCCGACCTCGGCGATCCGCTGGCCAGCAGGGGTGATCACCCTCGCCGGCGCTGCTGGTGCTGCGGACGCCTGCGCCGAGGTGACGGCCACTTGCGCCGGGCCGCCGATCGCCTGGAGGCGCATCTGGCTCTCCGGAGGCGCGTAGACGGCATCGCCAGGCGCCTCGAACACGGACCGGCGCCCGCCGGCCGTTCCCAGTCGCGCTCCATCGACGCGGACATCTACCCGGCCCGTCAACACTACCGCCGCCGTTTCGCCGCCATCTCCGAGCTCCACGTCCTCGCCCTCGGCGAGGTCCGCGAGAGCCAGGTTGATATGGGCGGTGCCGTTGCCGGCCGTTACCAGCGTCCGCATCGGGACTCCTTACGTTTCAGTGGGGTGAGGTGCGGGCGCCGATGCCAATCGTGTCCATCATGGCGCTTCTCCGCGACAAACGGCGTCGAGGCACCCAGCCTCCCGGCTCGGCCGGCTTGGCCTGCCTACGAGGAGCGGCTGGACGGTGACCTATCCGACCTCACGTCGCTCGAGGTCCTGGTCGGCTCGCTAGGCGGACCCGGTCGGGCCGCTGCCGCCCCGAGCCCGTGCCGCCGCAGGCTTTGGCGTGTCGATTGGCTAGGCGCGCTACTCAACCACGGAGCTCAGACGACCTCGAAACGTCCCTCCAACTGGGCGGGTGTTGCGATCACCGCGCGACCCAAGATGGGCAACTGCGACGGACTCCCCCTTCACCGTAATCCGAGACGTGGTCAGATGCTCGTCGCCGAGCGCAAGGAGGTCTGCGGCGCGTGGCCAGGGGGTAGCGTGGGCGCGATGCTCACCCTCGGCGCCGTAGGCTCGCCTGGGTGAAAGCCGAACTCTCATCGAGCAGCTACACGTCGAGAACGTTTCACGCGCGCGGGACCGTTTACGTGCGGGTTTCCTGTCGGCGCTCATACGCTTCCACGCGCTGGAGCGCTTCGCTGGCGCGCTGGTGCGCTTGCTCGGCGCGAGCGACGGCCGCGACGGCTCGGCGGTGGAGGGCTCGGTCGCGTTCCTGCGCGGCGGCTGAGGGCGCTTCATGGATGATCGTAGTCGCGTTGGCAGCATGGTCGAGTGGCGCCTGTTGCTCGGGTCCCGAAATCGTCGAGGGCTATTTTGCAGCCGAGTGCGTGCAGGCTCTCGGCGAAGGCGCGCGCGGCCGGCTCGTCGCTGACCAGCGAGGTTTCGGTGATCTCTGGGTACGCACGACGACAGATCGCCGAGGAGATCGAGCTGAGCGAAGCAACCGTCAAGACTCACTTCGAACACATCTACAGGAAGCTTGGCGTCCCCGATCGGGCGTCGGCGATCGCAGAGGCGCTACGCCAAGGACTCATCCACTAGCAGTTGGTCGCGGCACACTCCGCCAGTGCAGCGCAAATGGATGCGGGCGAGTGCCATCGCCCGGTTGAGCGATTGCACAAATCGCTGCGGTCGCCAATAATCCCTCGTGTTACACGGTAGGCGCTAAGTCACCAGCGGAAGGTCTGATCGGCCACCACCAGTCAGGTCGCGCTTGCGAGTACCGCGACGACGCGTCCGACCCCCGAGCGCCTCGGCTATCACCCCTTGACCGCCCGGTCGGGTTGCCTTGCCGTCGCTGGGGTTCAGCGGAAGGGGGTCGGCGGGGGGACGGTCGTGAGCAGTTCGGCTGTGGTGTTCAAGGCCCAGTCGTCGAGGTCTGCGACTCGGTCAGAGAAGCCGCGCAGCCCGCCGTGCTGTTTGACCATCCGCGCCCGGCGTTCGCGCTGTTCGACGCTGGGTCGCAACAGCAGGCAGTCGGGGTCGTTGACCCAGTAGCGACCGTGCTGGTAGGCGCGCGCGTGCGTCGACAGTTCTGCGGACTGGCCGCCGGCGAGGCTCATGTCGCCGTGTTCGGGGCCCCAGAGCGGCCCCGTGTCCGCGCTGATTCTCATCGCGTCGACCATGCCGACCGAGGGCAGCAGTGGCGCGCCGCAGCCCAGCAGATACGGTTCGGGGCCCAGCACCGAGCGCAGGTGGGCCAGTCCGTGCCGGTAGGCCTGAGTGCTGGTCAGCGACGCGTCGTAGCGGCGGCCCTCCAGGGCCGCCGCGTAGACAAAGTCGATCTTGAAGAAGTCGATGCCCATCGCGACGAGCGCGCAAAACACCGAGGTGAGGTAGTCATGCGCGCCCGGGTGGGTCACATCGAGCGGATGGGTGTCTTGGCCCCAGTTGTGCAGGGCGTGCACGGGCCTCCCCGAGGGGTCGCGGACGAGCCAGTTGGGGTGTTCGGCAGCGATTGTTGATCGGGCTCCGACCAGGAACGGCGCGATCCAGATACCGGCTCGGCGTCCGCTGTCGCGGATCCGCGTCACCATCGCACCCAGGGATTCGAACCGTGATGACAGGGTCAGCCAGTCACCGAGCTCGCGTTGATAGCCGTCGTCGAGCTGAATCACGTCGACGGGGAGCTCGCGGTCGGCGATGGCGAGGAGGTTCTCGTCGATGTCGGTCTCGGTCACCGCGTTGAAGTACTGATACCACGAGCTCCAGATCGTCGGCGCCGGCCGGATCGGCCCGACGCCGCTGGCCGCGGCAAAGCCGTCCGCGAACGCCGCCTTGGCCGCGTCCATGCCCAGCGCGGCGACCGTACGGATCGTCGACGCCGGTCCATCCGCGCTCACCACGACGCGCCGCGCATCGCGCTGCTCGCAGCGAACGACTGGAACCTCGCGGTCAGCCGAGATGCCTCCTATCGTGAGGATGTCATCACCGGTGCCCGGATCGATGATCAGCAGCCCGTCGCCTTGGAACACCCCCGGTCGCTGGGGTGGCCGCGGTCGAGAGCCGCCATAGCCCGAGGTCCACGTTTCCGGGCGCACCGGCGCCCACTGCGTATCGGTGATCCGATACGCGGTGGTCGGCGTCCAGGACTGCCAGCCCTCGGCGTGAATCCGGCACGAGCGCACGTCCACGTCTAGCTCAGCGACGACCTCACCCCAACCATCGGACATACGCCCATTCCATCACCGACGCACGCCCCGTGACCGCGTCATGCTCAAACGCCCATCAAGACAGCACGGCGGCACCCGGTCGAGCGACGGCCCGCCTTCGTTCGCCGAGCGACTACTGGGATCGGCGGTCGCAGGGCGGCTAAGGGCGGGTCGCGCTCGTGCGTTGCTGCTTGGGCGAGGACGGGGGGGTCAGTACCGCTCGAGTAGGTGCTCGGCTCGACTGATGGCTTGCGCGAGGTTGTGCGCGCCGACGACGATGGGCGTTCGGTCGCGGCGGGGCTCGATGCGCAGCATCAGGTCGCTGTCCTCGAGGATGGTGTAGCCGATCTGCTCGTTCGCGGCCCAGAGTTCAGCGACTCCGTGTGCGGCAGCCTCGGGGCTGACGATGCTCACGCGGATCTCATGCATGGCTGCTCTCCGTGACGGGGTGCGAGGCGCGCGGCTGGGCCTGGCTGTTGCTGAGCCAGTCGTCAAAGCGGGTGTTGCCGATGCGCGCGTCATCGCCGGGGAGGAGGGTGCGCTGGCTCACCGCGATGCCGTAGTAGGGCGCGTGCGGGTCGGTGATCACCTCGCGCGGATCGTTGCCCGCGGTCAGCGCGCCGCGGATGAGTTCGTCGAGGCGGAACTGTTGGGGTCCTGCGATCTCCACCATCCCGTTCAGCGGCGGGGCGACGGCGACCTGAGCGACTGCGCTCGCGACGTCTTCGGCGGCCATAGGCTGGATGAGCGCGGACGGGAGCCTCACCGTGTTGCCGTCGGTGGCCTGGTCGGCGATGCCGTTGATGAACTCGAAGAACTGCGTCGCGTGGACGATCGAGTAGGGGATCGACGAGCCCTCGATCAGCTCCTCCTGGGCGAGCTTCGCGCGGAAGTAGCCGCTCTCGGTTAGGCGGTCGGTGCCGACGACTGACAGCGCGATGTGGTGGCCTACGCCGGCGGCCGCCTCCGCCGCGAGGAGGTTGCGAGATGAGGTCTGGAAGAAGTGCATCACCGCGTCGTCGTCCCAGTCGGGCGAGTTGGAGACGTCGACGACGATCTGGGCGGCCTCGAGGACTTCGGAGAGGCCTTCACCGGTGAGTGTGTTGACTCCCGTGTTGGGTGCTGCTGGGACCGCTTGGTGGCCGTGCTCATCAAGTTTGGTGACGAGCTTTGAGCCGATCAGGCCGGTTCCGCCGATAACGACGATCTTCATGACACGCCTTTCGGTTGTGGTGAGCCGAGTCGGCCACAGCTGACCCGGTGGGTTGGGAACGGGTGCACGGATGCGGGCGGCTGCAGGCGGACGGTGCTGTGCGCCTGGAGATGACGTATGAGCAGATACGGGCTCGCGATCGCCGCCACGAACACGGCCACCAGGGCCCCCGCTAGTGCCGCGG
>CAWIRN010000016.1:0-208206 GCA_963838535.1 uncultured Solirubrobacterales bacterium | reverse complement strand
GGACGCGCCGCTCTTGACCATCTGGTGTCGGTAGATCCTGGTCCAGGTGAACTTCTGGAGGTAGGCGCCGCTTGCGCGGTCGCCGAACACCCAGCGGTCGTTCCTGGACTTGTGGAACGCGCCGAAGTACCGGTTGACGACCCAGTGCCTCGGTTTGTTCGAGTGGCTGAAGGTCGCCCATTTATAAGTGAGCGCCCACATGTATCTGTCCAGCAACGTGAACGTCTCGCTGGACACCACTCCCCGGTAATAGGCGGCCCAGCCTCTCAGGATCGGATTCAGCGTGGTGATCACTTCGAGCGCGTTGGTCCCGCGAAGTCTACGTAGTTCAGTGCGTAGCCTGTCTCGGAACCGGGCCACCGCCGCAGGACTTGGCTTGATCAGCAGCTTGCTTCCCTTGTATCGGCGAACGTTATATCCGAGAAAGTCGAAGCCTTCGTCGATATGGACGATACGTGTCTTGTCCTCGTTGAAGGCCAGCCCTCTCGGCGCCAGCCAGTCCACAAGCCGGGCTTTGACTTCCTGCGCCTGGTCTTGAGAATGACACAGGGCAACATAGTCGTCAGCGTATCTGATCAACGCCGGGCTATCAGGCGCCGTCTTCCCGGCATGAACGCCGTCGGTGCGGTACCTGACTCCCGCGGCCTCTTCCAATCCGTGAAGCGCGATATTCAGCAGCAACGGACTAATGACTCCCCCTTGCGGGGTTCCTTCCGTTGTTGGAGCGAACTTCCCATTCTCGATCACGCCAGCCTCAAGCCAAGCTTGCACCAGTTCCCTGGCTGGGAAGGTGCCAAGCGCGGCGACAAGGCGTCGGTGGTCAATCCGGTCGAACGCTGCTGCCAGATCGGCGTCGAGCACCCATCGGCGTTTGGAGAGGCGCCCTCTCGTCACGCGGTAGATAGCTTCGATCGCGTCATGGCAACCACGGCCGGGCCGAAAGCCATATGACCTCGGCTCGAACCGTGCCTCCCATTCAGGTTCCAGTGCGTTCAAGACAAGAGCCTGCACGGCTCGGTCCCGGATGACTGGAATACCTAATGGGCGCTGCTTCCCACTACTCCCTCTTCGGAATGTACACACGCTTGGCCGCCGTCGGTTTCCAGCTTCTTGCCCGGGACTGAGTCCATTTGGCCAGCGCGGCCTTGGACCCGTCCTGTAGAGCGGTGAATCCATCAACTCCTGGGGTTTTGCGCCCTGCGTTGATCTCCGCCACCCGCCGCACTGCTACCAGGGCATTCGAGCGGGAGCGGAGCATCAGCTTCTGCAAGTTGCGGACCTGTTTCAGATCCCCTCTTGCGATGCCGTGAAGATTCGCTGACGCAGGCGCCGTACGTCCCTCTCCACCATTCCAGTCAACTGACTTCCAGTCGAAGAGTTCGTCCTCGGGTCCGTTCGATCGAGATTTCCCGACGTCTAACTTGCCCCTGGGTGCAGGAGCCTTTGTCATCGTCTGCTTCACAGACTCACCAGACCCGCGTGGGCTCCCTTTCGGGTCAGGTAGAACGCCTGTATCCGGCCGGTTATCCGGGTAGTCAGCGGAGGTGCCGTGTTGCCTCACCCGGTTTCCCGTTTCCTTTCGGCTGCCGGCTTTCGCTTCTCGGCCATCCGATTCCCGCCGAGGGATTGGGCCCTCCTCACGGTCGGGCTTACCGGGCCAAAGCCCGGACCTCGACGGGGTTACCCGCGTTTCGCACGCACGAGCTACAGCCGGGGTGGGTGCCTCCTCTACCCCGAGGAAGTGCGCTCATCCCCGGTCGAGCGCAGTCCTCAACCGGCGCCTGCCGCTTCTCAGCGGCGGCAGTCCCTGCACCCCGCTACCCAGCATCCATCAGCGGGGCCCTCATTACCGGGCATCAACGGAGGTTCAAGCAATTCACCCGTCCCCGGCTCTTCCCCTCGCCCTGTGACCCCGGATGGAACAGGCGTCCTTGGGCTTCCGCCCCAGCTCCGAACCCCGCCCGACCAGGAGCCGGACGGACGTACGTCCGGGTGGGGGACAGGCCATGAGCACGGACCTGGAGCTACGTACTCGACATCAGTCGAACCTCCTATCTACGTATTCGCTCGTCAGCGTGCGACCTCGCGTCGCAACCGCGCTGGAGGACAAGATCCTGCAGCGGGCGGTGGTGGAGGTGCTGAACGGCATCTACGAGGCGGATTTCTGGGTTTCTCCTACGGGTTTCGGCCGGGGCGCTCACCGCATGACGCGTTGGACGCGCTCGCGGTGGGGATCGACGTAACAAGGTGAACTGGGTGCTGGACGCGGACATCCGCGACTTCTTCAGCCGGCCTCGATCGTAGTCTGGCTGGTGAGAGTTCCTCCGGCACCGAATCGCGGACCGACGGATCCTGCGGCTGATCCAGAAATGGCTGACCGCAGGTGTCATCCAGGACGGGAATGGTCGAACCACCGAGCCGGGGACCGCGCAGGGAGCGTCAGTTTCGCCGCTCCCTGGCGAACCTCTTCCTGCACGTGTGTCCTCAAGGAAAGCGAGGCGATGTAGAAGGTCGTTTTGTGATCTGTGCTGTGCCAGTGATGGAGGTAGGCCCTCCGGGCTCGCCGTGCAGGCGGGGAGCCCAAACCACCGTGATGTCATGCCGGTCAAAAGCCGGGGTGGGAAGCGATTACGGAAACGGCTCGCTAACAGCGGGTCAGGTGTTCGACGAGAAGACGAACGTGGTTGAACCACTGCTGACGCATCGTAAAACAATGACAGCATCGCAACCGGGGTTGGTGCATATCTCCGGGAGAGCATCATGCGATTGGGCGTGGTGTAGCCAGAGGACGGCCTGCGTGTCGCTCTGGCGGTGCTCGGTGTTAAAGGTGGCGTGAGCTCGTCGTGGGCGCTGGCATGGAAGAGGAGAACCTGTGTCTCGATACCGTCGGCCTGGATTGGAAGGGTGTTGGTTGTCCTTGGGCTGCGAGAGGGAGGACCTTGGGCGGCAGAAACCGTTCGGGGCAGAGTACCGCGAGGCGCAGGGGCGGACCGGCTCGTAGTAGCGATGAAGGTCCTGTAATGGGGCTGGAGCCAAGGGGCCGGGCAGGTCAGCTCACCCGGACGCCAACCCGTTGTTTGGGGAGGAGTTGATGGGCCGAGCAAACCCGAAGGTGAAGTCGTTTGAGATTCCCAAGCGTCTCGTGGCTGAGGCGTGGGAGAAGGTCCGGGCCAAGGACGGAGCGCCGGGGGTGGATCGCGTGAGCATCGCGATGTTCCAGAGCCGAGAAGGGGATCTCCTCTACAAGCTCTGGAACAGGATGAGCGCGGGCAGTTACATGCCCTCGCCGGTGCGCGCGGTGGAGATACCGAAGGATCACGGGAACGGGGTCAGAGTGCTCGGCGTGCCGACTACGGCCGACCGAGTGGCCCAGACCGCGGTGGCGATGCGTTTGGAAGAGAAGCTTGAGCCGATCTTCCATCCCGACAGTTACGGCTACCGTCCGGGGCGTAGCGCCCATGACGCGCTGGCGGTGACACGCCGACGTTGCTGGAAGCAGGACTGGCTGTTAGACCTTGACATTCGGTCCTTTTTCGACAGCGTTCCTCATGATCTGCTGCTCAAAGCGGTAGCTCACCACACCCAGGAGCGATGGGTTCTATTGTACGTCGAGCGGTGGCTGAAAGCGCCGATGCAGATGCCCGATGGAACGCTTGTCGCTCGGGAGCGAGGTACCCCGCAAGGGTCGCCAATCTCTCCTCTGCTGGCTAACCTGTTCATGAACTACGCGTTCGATTGGTGGATGTCCCGGGAGTACCCGGGCTCCCCGTTTGAACGGTACGCTGATGATATTGTTGTTCACTGCAGTACTGAGATGCAGGCCCGTCGTTTGTGGGTTGAGATCGCCAAGCGGCTCAAGACCCTTGGTCTTGAGTTACATCCTGAGAAGACGAAGGTCGTGTACTGCAAAGACACGAACCGTCCGGGGAATGCGGAGCACACCAGCTTCGACTACTTGGGCTATACCTTTCGGGGACGTGAGGCGAGTGGTCCGCGAGGCTATTTCGTGAGCTTCGCCCCGGCCATCTCGACCGCGGCTAAGAGTGCGATCAGCCACACGATCAGGGACTGGCACCTACGGCGTCGCAGCGAATCGGACCTGTCCAGCATCGCCGCGGAGATCAACCCGCAAGTTGGCGGCTGGATCGGCTACTACGGAGCCTTCTATCGCTCCGAGCTGCACTTCCTGAAGTGGCGCATCGATCAGCACATCGTTCGATGGATGCGGCACAAGTTCAAGCGACTCAGGTACAGCCCTGTCCGTGCCTGGGCCTTGCTCGCCGCCGTCAAACAGCGAGAGCCTGGCCTGTTCGTGCACTGGCAGAGCGCGTCATCATCACCCAAGGGTCGGCTTGTAAGAGCCGTATGACGGGAGACTGTCACGTACGGTTCTGTGAGCGCCGGGGGGTGAGATTCCCCCCGGCTACTCGACTACGTGTTCGATCTCTGGGCCCACCAGTGGCGCCGGCGTAACGCGCGCGGGGACGTGATCCTCACGCGGTTCGCCGACGACTACATCGCCGGGTTCCAGCACCGTGAGGACGCCGAGCGATTCCTCGCAGATCTTCGCGACAGGTTCGCGAAGTTCGGCTTGGAGTTGCACCCCGGCAAGACGCGGCTGATCGAGTTCGGGCGATTTGCCGCCCGTGACCGAAAGGCGCGCGGGGCGGGAAAACCCGAACCGTTCGAGTTCCTCGGGTTCACGCACATCTGCGCGAACACGAGCACTGGATGGTTCGTGCTGCGGCGTCACACCAGCAAACAGCGGATGCGGGCCAAGCTCAGCGAGGTCAAGGCCGAGCTGCGCCGACGTCAGCATCTGCCTGTCCCCGACCAGGGGCGCTGGCTTGCCAGCGTCATCCGCGGGCACTGCAACTACTACGCCGTGCCCGGGAACAGCGAAGCGATCACCGCGTTCCGCGATCAGGCAACCCGGCACTGGTACTGGGCGCTCAGGCGCCGCAGCCAGCGCCACCGGTTGAACTGGGAACGCATGCACCGCATCGCCCAACGATGGCTACCAGCGGCCCGCTTGACGCACCCAAGCCCTCTGCAGCGCTTCGACGCCAGAACCCAAGGGAGGAGCCCAGTGCGGTAGTCCCGCTCGCTGGGATCTGTGCGGGGGGCGGCCAGCAATGGCCGTCCCTACCGCGATCGCAACCCAGCTGTCACCCGACAGGTACAATTCACCTATCAAGGATGATGCGCACACAGAGTGACACCCGCAGATATTTAGTTCACCCAACTGTTGCGACCACCGCCAGAATCCACCGCTTGGTAACTGCGACGGCGATCTGCTGACGAGCGCCGCCCCGGCCGCAAGTCGGCAGCGTCGAGACGTTCCTCGCTCACAGGAATCTCGTAGCTGCACTCGGCGCATCTACCCCGAATAGTTTCGCGCGAGAGGCGAGTCCGCCGGCGCAGGCAGCGAAGTCGTGAGTGCAGGAAGGCCGCGTGATCGAGGACGCGCGGCACCTCGTCGAGAAGTCCACTCGACCGCGGTAGCGTCACGAGGATGGCGTCGAACCCTCATCCGTCAGTGGCGGATCGGGTGGTTGAGCGTCGCCGCGCGGTTGCGCTCGCGCGCCACTATCGAGAGGCAGAGGGGCTGTCAATCGTGCGGATCGCGGATCGGCTGGGTCGCTCTTCGCCGACGATCAAGGCGTACTTCTACGATCCAACTGGGGAGAAGGCCCGGGCGGTCAAGGTCCGCTACCGGTGGGTGTGCCGCGGCTGCGGCGCCGACACGCAGCCGCGTAACGGCAAGGGCGACGCCTACGCGTACTGCAAGGCCTGCCACCCAGGTGCGATCGAGCGGCGATGGACGCCAGAGCGGGTGCTCGACGCGATGCGCGAGTGGCGCGACCGCCACGGTGGCTTGCCCTCCTCCTATGACTGGTCCCATACCCACGCAGAGCGCCGCGCCGGTGAGGCGCTTCGGCGATTGAGCGACGGTGACTGGCCATCGGCGAGCGTGGTTTCCGAGACCTTTGGGAGCTGGGCCGCGGCACGCGCTGCTGCCGAATAAGAAGCTCGCTGTCCGTCGAGGGGTCTGCGAGGTTGACGCCAGGGCGGACCTTGTTCGGCTCGTCGGCGCAAACGCGGGCGCGCCAACCCTTCGGTCGTCTCGCGCAGCGCGGGTGCTCGTCTGACGACCAGGCTCGCCGTCTCGCCGGCGCGGGATTCGTCGTGGTCCGCGCTGTACTTCATGTACGTGAGATTGAGCAGCACGTGGGGCGAAACCTCCTGATGTCCTGTCGTGGACCACGCGCCCGACAGCGTTGACGCCGACCTCATCGCCCGCCGGGTGGTCGAGGTTCTGCGCGAGCAGGAGCGCCCGATCAATCGCGGCTTGCTCAAGACCGAGGAAGCCGCGCGACTTCTCGGAGTAGACGCCGAGTGGGTGCGGGCACATCGCGTGGCGCTCGGTGCGGTCAAGCTCGGCGACGGCCCCAAGGCGCGCCTACGCTTCCCGCGCGCGGCCATCGACGCCTACCTCGCCGCACGCCAGGTGGGCGCGAGGGTGAACTCCGAGGAACAGCCGATGCGCAGGCCGAAAGCCTCGCGCCCTGCTCGCGGCAGCGCACCATCTCTGCCCGCCACCGGCCAGGCCGTCATTGACTGGTAACGGGCCCTGGCCCCAGCCTGCGAGTGCGGTCGGTCCCATAGAGGTCATGGCTGAGATTGGGCACCGGACCCCGGCGCGAGCTGACATCAGCGTAGACCTCGAGCGTGAGCGCCGAGTCGGCGTGCCCGACCTGCTTTTGCACATAGGGCGGGCTCTCGCCGATCTCGAACAGATGGGTGATGAACGTCCTGCGCGTGACGTGCGGGTTGAGCTTCGCCGGCCAGTTATCGGTCAGCTTGCGCGTCGTCGCGAGCTCTTGGGCGAGCTGGAGCGCCCCGTACCACACGTCCTCGCGCATGTTGTTCGGACTCTGCGGGGTGTTGTTGCGGGTTGCGAAGACCGGCGCGTCGCCGGGCGCGTCGGAGCGGAAGTCGTCCAGGTGCGCGTACAGGGTCGGTCGCAGGCCATAGACGACGTTGACCTCGCGCACTCCCGTCGGAGTCTTGGCATCAGGGATATTGAGGATGTGCTCGCCCCGACGCACGCCACCGACCAGCAGCGAGCACGCCTCGTCGATCCGCAGCCCCGAAAGATGGTATGTCCCGGTTGGCGTGAGGCGGCGGTGAAGGTGGTCGGCCCTCCGCGTCGAAGGGCATAGGAAGGCGCGCGTGGTTGCAGTCCACGCGGCCGGCCAATTCGAAGAGGAGGTACCGACCGTGGTTGACGGTATGCGATGTGCTGCGCGCTGGGCTGGTTGGCGTGCGCGTGTTGGTTGACGTTCTGGCTATCGAAGGGGGAGGTGATCGCGTGTCGTTGGTGATGGGTTTGGATCAGCACCGCGCGCAGATCTCCGCGGAGTGGATCGACACGATCACGGGGGAGGTCTCGCGCGCGAGGGTCGCGCCGGCGGACCGCGACGGGGTCCGGACGTTCCTGGGGCGGTTTGCGGGTGAGGATCTCGAGGTGGCGTTGGAGGCGACGACGGGCTGGCGGTTCGTGGTCGAGGAGCTGCGTCGGGTCGGCGCTGATGTGCATCTCGCTGAGCCGGCCGAGACGAGCGCGCTGAAGGGCAAGAAGCAGCGCGCGAAGACCGACTGGGCCGACGCTCGCCATCAGCGCGAGCTGCTGCTGATCGGCCGGCTGCCAGAGTCGTGGATCCCGCCGGCGCACCTGCTCGATCTCCGCGCCCGGGTGCGCTGCCGGCACACGCTGTCTGAGCAGCGGACCGAGTGGCAGCAGCGGATGCAGGCGGTGCTCTATCACCACGGGATCCCGCAACGTCGGGGGCTGCTGAGCCTGGAGAAGCGCGCGTGGCTGGCCGGGCTGGAGCTCCCGGCCGCGGCCCGCGAGCAGCTCACGATCGCGCTGCATATGATCGACGCGCTCGATCTGCAGCTGGTCCCGCTGGACCTGGACCTGCGCGCGTATGCGCGCAAGCAGCCCGGCTGCGGGGCGCTGGTCGATCAGATCTACGGCGTCGGTGGGCTGATCGCGGTCACCATCCTCGCCGAGCTCGGCGACGCCCGCCGGTTCCAGAACTCCCGGGATGTCGTGCGCTACAGCGGCCTGGACATCACCGTCTACCAATCCGATCAGCACCGCGCTCCCGGGCACCTCTCACGCCAAGGACCCCCGGCGCTGCGCTGGGCGCTCTATGAAGCCGCACAACGCGCCCGGTTCCCGGCCAGCCCCGACCGCGCCTATTACCTGCAGGCCGCCGAGCGGATCGGCGGTAACCGCGCCTGTCTCGCGCTCGCGCGCAAGCTGCTCAAACGCAGCTACCACATCCTCAAAGCGCTCGGCGAGCCCGCCCTGGAGCCCGTCGCCACCTGAGCGCTCGATCCCCCAAACTGTCGCGCGGCAAGCCCAAGATCAACCGATGAAACCGCGGCCAGCTCCCGCCATGCTGCTGCCGACCCGACTCCGGGGACGGCCTAGAAAGACTGAGCGGCCGCAACACCATCTGCCGGAACACCCCATCACACATCATGTACCCGACCGCGGTAGCCAACCCGCGTCGAGGACCGAAGTAAGCCTGGGCGTCCGCGGACACATCCCATCCCTCAAACGCGCCCACGCCCCCCCCATACAGCCACCGCCAGTCAAACCACGAACATCACGTTTGACAACCCCGGACCGAGACAAGTAAGCAGCAGTGTGGCCACGAGTGCCTGGCGTCCGACGTGCTTGTGCCCGGGAAACGCGCGAGCGTCCAGCACTCCCGCGGCCTCGATGATCAGAGCCACCTGGCCGATCGTGAAGTGCGCCTTGACGGGACCCGGCACCTCCAGCAGCAGTCCGGAATGGCGCAGCTTATCGGTCATCTTCGGAGCGTCGTGGAAGACGTGGGCATAGTCGAGCACGCCGTACAGGGCGTTGATCGCGCGGTTCAGCCGGCGCGGGCCGTAGGGCCGGGGCAGGCGTCGACCCCGACCATCGAGGCGCCTACCCTGGTTCCACAGCTCCCGCAGATCCTGTGAATGGCGAACCTTCGCCGCGACCCAGCGGCGCACGTTCTCCGGCGTGGCGTGCTCGGGTGATCGGTCACCCCAGTCGGGGATCACATGCTGCTCGAGCAGCTCCTTCTGCTGCCCGGCCTTGTTGCCCTTGCCGAGCGCCTCGCGGTGCTGCAGGTAGGCGTGCGAGAGCTGCCCGATGCTCAGCCTGGGCACCGCGACGCCGGGGCCCGGCGGCGTCGGCCTGCTCTCCGGAGGCACCCAGACGCCGCGCTTGACCTGGTAGATGATGTTCTCAAGCTCCTCGCGAGCCCGATCCTGAGACCACTCGGTCAGCAGCGGAAACGTGTGAGCTTCCGTAGACCGACGCTCTATCCAGCTGAGCTACGGGCGCTTAGTTGTTTTCTGCCTGCAAACGACACCTTTTCCGTAACCGACGGAACTGGCGCCGATGCCGTTGCCGGGGGCAGAAACCCGGCAATACCGGTGAATATGTGCCCGCGAACGAGCCGAGGGCACAAATTCTCTCCGGGAGGGCACGAAGCAAGGATAACGGCGCACGCCGGGGCCCGGAATCGGGCGCGCCGGTCGTCCGTCGGTTCCGCAGCCGGGGAGGGTTCGCGAGGAGCCGGGGCTGCGGAGACATCGGACGCCGGTGCGACGATCAGCGGCATGCTTGCGACAGGCGAGGAGGCCGCACGTTGAACTACGCGCGGTGCCAGCAGCTCCGTCGGCTCTCCCGGTGCGGGCAGGCGGCGGCCGGCAGCGTGGCGACGGGGTTGCTCGGGCTGCTGATCCTCGGCGCAGGAGCTGCTCTGCTCTGCTCTGATCGGCTCGCTGCTGCTCGCCGCCGCGGTCGGGCTCGGCCTCTACGCGCGGCACTGGCTCGAACTCGCGGGTCGCGCTCGTGTGGGTGCGCGCTCGGAAGACGAGGTCCAGTGTGCGCTCGCGTCACTTAAGGCGTCAGTGAGCTAACTCACGGTCGCCTCCCGCAAGTGCTCGCTACGTCTACGTCGTCAGTAGGCCCCGGTTTAGGGGCTCTCCTGTCGAGTTGGGGGTGACTCATCGGTGAGGGAGGTCGATCTGGATGCCGGCGCAGCAGAGGTAGACCATCGCGATCAGTGCGTCGGGTGAGTGGAACCCGTGAGCGCGGTGGCTGATCAGCCGGACGCGGCTGTTGAGGGCCTCCAGGCGTCCGTTGCTGATTCCCAGCCGATCCGCGGCCAGCACGCCGGACTTGTGTTTTCGGATCGTGCGGGCGAGCTTGATGAACGGTTTGAGCTTCGAGCGGGATGCCCACGCGAGCCACGCGTCGAGTCGCTCGGCGGCCTCGTTCTTTGGGGAGCCGGTAGATGTAGCGGAGCTCGCCGAGCAGCAGGAACGCGCGGTACATGCTCTTGTTGGTCAGCACGACCTCGGCGAGCTTGCGCAGCCGCTTGGCGGTCTGGTTGGCGGTGTCCTTGAGCAGGCGTGTAGCGGGTGCCCTTGATCCACTTCCCCTCGCCGGTCGAGGACCGGCCGTGCCGGTTGTACTCATCGCGGCGGACCTGGTCGGCTGCCCGGCCGCCGAACTGGCATCACGTGGAACGGATCGAAGCACACCTCGGCGTGCGGGAGCCCCTCGGGCGCACGGATCGCTTTCTCGTAGCCGGCGGACATGTCGATCGACACTGCGGTGATCGACTGCTTCTGCGCGTCGGTCAGTTCGGCGAAGAACCCTTGCAGGGTCTGGGCGTTGCGGCCCGGCGCGGCCCACACCACGCCGCCGCTGTGATGGTCGGCGACACAGGTCAGGAACCTGTGGTCGGCGCCGTGGCTGACCTCGTCCACGCCGATCATCACGAGCCCGTCGAGACGGCCGCGATCGAGCTTGTCAGCGACGACCCGGGCGAGGATCTTCCCGACCGACCGCCACCCGATCCGCATCAACTTCGTCAGTGGCGTCTTGGCCATCTGCTGCGCCAGGAACGCGACCACATCCTCGAAGTCGCGCGTGTACGGGGAGCCCGCGCGCGCCCACGGCACCTGCTCGTATACGTCGCCGCAACCCGGGCAGTACAGCCGCCTGAGCAGGCACTCGACATGGCAGCGTCCAGCTCCAAGGTCCAGATGCCGCCAACTCTTGATCCGATGCTCCTTGATCGGCAGCCCTCCCGCAGCCCGAGCACACCGTCCGCTTGCGCCGCAACCGGACGGTCACGACTACTCCCTCGCCGCTGAACGCGACGTCCTGAACCGACGCTCTCGGAAGCCTGAGCATCCGGTTGAATGCAGTCGTGACTCGCACGTCGCCCTCCTTCGCAGGCAGCTGAACTTCAGACATCCAGCAGCCTGCCGCAGAAGGGCGGCGGCGGGTCGCTACATCGTGCGCAACCTCCGACCCAGCCCTACAACGCCACGAATGCGGCCCACAGCAGGCGATTCCACGGAACCGCGACGCCCATTCACCCCCAACTCGGCAGGAGAGCCGGTTTAGGAGGCGCGTCTAAGTCTGATGGTCCAGCGCGAGCGCACGACGTACGGGCCTACGCCTGACAGGGCGCCTGGCACGCGGACGCGCATGTCAACGACTGGTGCGAACCTTGAGAGGGGAGTGACCCTGGACAGGCCTCAGAGTGACGCGGAGTACGTGAACACGCTTACCGTTTGCACGCACGCGGACACTCTCACGCTTGGTCGATGTCCACATGGAACGCTCGTGCGGAAATACTGTGACGAGTGGCGTTGTCGGTTCGAGCACGGCGTGAATATTATCAGGCCGCAGTCACCTAATGAAGATCGGGAACTGCCAGATCGGCGTGTCGGTCCATGCGGTTGGGAGCAAGGGGACGGTGCCGCTGGGCTGGGCTCTGTATCTGCCCGAGGATTGGTGTGAGGACCCCGAGCGACGACGCAAGGCGAAGATCCCTGACGAGGTCGAGTTCAAGACCAAGCCGGAGCTCGGGGTTGAGCTGATCGAGCGCGCGGCGGGTTGGGAGATCGGCGAGGCGCCGGTGCTGGGCGACTGTGCGTATGGCGATAAGACCGAGCTGCGCGCGAGGCTTGACGTTGCCGGGCGCGAGTACGTGCTCGCGGTCTCGCCGGACACGACCGTGTTCGCGCCCGAGACGATCTTCGAGGTGCCTGAGCCGCGCGGTGGCGGCAGCGGCCGGCAGAAGACCCGTCCGCGGCCGGACCGCAAGCCCGAGGCGATCGGCGCGTTGATCGCCGCGCTCGACGCCGAGCAGTTCCAAACGATCACGTTCCGAGACGGACCCAACGACGAGCCGATGACATCGGTGTCTGCGGCTTGCAGGGTAATTGCGTGCGGGCTAACTGTGCAACAACTCACGGCCCGCGCTGCGAAGCCGCGTTGCTGGTCAAGCACCGCACTACTGGCGCCGGTCGCTCGTGCAAGGACCGGCGTTTTGTGCGATCTGGACCGGGTTTGTCAGTCGACTAGGTCTGGTTCGCCGAAGTCGTGTGGATGACGACGTACCCTATTAGCGACGCCAGGGTGGCGACGAGTCCCCATATTGTGAGGAACCGCGTATACGGCGTGCTGTCGTATGAGGCCAGAGCATAGAGCGCTGCGGCTCCACCGCCAATCGCGGGAATTGCGAAGGTGAGAACCGCCCATATCGCTGGGCGGATGGAGAGGACCGCCAACTCCACGAAACCAGCAATTAGAAGGAGCGGCGTGATCCCGGCGACTGCCGCGTAGTAGTCAAGATGGATCGCGCGCGCCGACCGTGCGCTTGCATGGCCCCTTGGAATCAGGCCGAGCGCCGCCGTTACGAACTGGAGCATGAGCAAGACCTTCGCGACCCTTGCGATCCTTCGCGTTTCGGTCGCGGCGACGGTGTCGAAGTCCTTGTTTATGCGTGCCTGATCCGCCGCGACCACCTTGGCTTCAGCGTCGAGGGCCTCGGCCTCGGTCGTGACCGCGGAAAACTGGACGTCGAGATCTCGCTGCCTCTCGTCTGCGGTCTGGATCCAGGTGTCCAGTAGAGACTTCGATTCCTCATCTCCGTCGCGAGCTTTCAAGAGGAGTTGTTCGTTGCGCGCGTGGTCGTCCTCCTGCTGTTTGCGCATCTGGAGCAGGACTCGTTCCCCGTGATCCTTCACGCGACGGAAGCGACGCTCCAGTTCGTCAATCTGAGGGCGCAGATCGTTGCTTTCGACGACTAGGGCGGCGCGTCGCGCGTCAAGGTCCGATTCAGGAGCTTGTCGAACAGCGAACCGCACGAGTCTGATCATGGGAATCCGCGCCGACCCGGCTCGGACTGCTGGGTTGCTTCTGGGCCATCGTTGGCCTCGTGTTCGGTTGATGTTGAAGGAAGCTGGGACCTCTGCCCCCGCGAGCGGGGGCAGAGGTCGTGGGTCAGTCGTCGAAGATGACTTCGACGATCTTGAGCGCCACGGTGACCGTGACCGCCTCAGCGGTACGGACGAGAATTCCTGCAAGAAACGCCGGCATGCAGACCTCCCAAGGTCAACGGGCTGTGGCCGTCCGGACGCCGGACGACCGATCTGTTGGTCTTATGCGGCCTCACGGCCGATTCTTGGCACTCGAGTTGCCCGGATGGGCCCGACGGGCTTCTTCCCCGCCGTGGATCGCGGCCGCTACAAACGGAGCGCCAGCTACGGCGCGGGCAGAGCAAGGCGTCGCAGCCCCCGCAGGCTGCCCGCGGCCGCGAGCCGGACGTGCGCCCGCCCTCGCGTCACCCGCTGGCCTGCGTTCTGCTCCGAGATGTCTTCAATCGCGGCGATCTCGGCGTGCTTGAAGCCGACGAGGTGGTAGACCAAAGCACGTGCATGGTTCGGCGAGGCGGTGTTGATGGCCGCGACGATGTCGATGACCTCCTCTCGTCCGCCGAAGCCACCATCGGCGCCCAGCTCAACATCGGCACGGTCAGCGACGGGGACTTGCCTCCGGTCGTGGTCGAAGATGTCGACGAGCCGATTGCGCATTCGGTGATCAGCCAGCGCGACGACGCCGACGTCCCTGAGGTTCTGGCATATGAGCTCGCAGTAGGTCAGGTGCGCCGCGCGGACGATCTGATCGCACGTCGCCGAGTACGCCGTTCCGCGCAGGTGAACCATCCGACGCTCGTGGTCGGGACCGGCTGCGAGGGCGCACTTCCTCAGGTACCACCGGTCAAGGGTGCCAAGGGCACCGATCGCGGTCTTCTGCATGTGGGCCTCCTGTCAGGCTCATGCGCCGCCGCGAATCCCTCGCACCAAGTTCGACGAGGGCGGCAGCGCGGGCTCTGATACAGGCCCGCGCAGGAGATCCGACGGTGAATGTAGCAGCCGGGGCTGGCCGCTCTAGCAAGCAAGTACTGCGGCCAGAAACGCAGCGTCGCCGGGCGCTGAGCACGGACAGAGCCGCCCGGGCCGGGAATCCGTTCGCGATCAACAGCAGGCCGCCCCTCAGACCGTCGTACCCACTCCCTGGCTCAGAAGCAGAGCGCCGCGCCTCGCTCCCCTGCGGGAGGAGTAGCCGCGGCAGACGCTGATCACGCTGGACGACGGCGGACAGCTACGAACCCAGCCGTTACGGGATGCGCTCGGCGCTTCCGGAAAGAGCCGAGGGGACAGCAGCGACCTCGGCTCAACACTGATGCCGGTGTCTGGCAGGAGTCGCCCCGCACGTGCTCGGCGACCAAAGGAGCCACGCAGCAGGAGCGGCTTGCACTTGAGGACTACCGGCTATGAGACCACGGACCTCCATGCCCGCGTGAACGCGATTGCGGGTCTGCGATCCGCCTGGAGCGGCGCGCCCCTGCAACTCGCCAAACTCAGGGCCCACACGGACCGGCCGATTGTTCGTAGAGCCTTCATTCTGATACGGCGTTGTTTTAGCGACCCACGTCGCCCAGAGCGGACTCGTCGCCCGAAGGCGCGGCTCGGTTCGGCCTTAGTCCGGTCGGAAAATGTGGGACGCGCCGCGAGGCAAGAGTCCGGTAGTCGCCAACAGAGGTGAACTTAAATTAAATCAGGGCGTGACGCTGGGGTCGTTACTCGCGAGGATTGCAAATGATTCGTCCAGCCACTGCGTGACCTCATGGGCCTGCGTATCCAGCGTCACGCCGGCGGGTATCTGCTCTGCGAGGTACTTCGTCCGCCAGACGCGCACCCAGCCGTCGAAGACGGATACGAAGAACCCTTTGGTTTCGATGGCGTTTCTCCACGGACCCTTGGCGTCCAAGAGAAGCGCGTCGGCCGGCCCTTTGGGCAGGCTGTGGCCAGCTCCTAATGCCGGCTCTCCAATGCGGCTACGACTCCAACGGTCGTCATCGGCTACGTGCAGCTTTGGCGCGCCGCCCAGCGGCTCCGCCCAGGTGCCCGTCGATGAGAAACTCTGCGTGAGCCACGCAGCGTCGTTTGACCACTTGACACCGCCGTCGATGTCCGCGTGGGCGAGCTCGGCCGCGCGCTTGAGCAGTTCTTCCAGGATGGTGCCGGTGTCGGTCATGTGAGCGAACGCGGCCACGTTCTCGTAGCCGAGGGGATTGAGCACCACTCCGTGTTCCTCCTCCAGGTAGTTCAGAAGCTCTAATAGGATGCGCGGGGATGCTGGCGAGTTCGGACGACGCGCAGCCTCTTGCCAGACTGGCCGCTCATCGCGCGTAGCCGCATCGCGGCCAGCCTTCCACGCCATCACGGCGACGTCACGCCAGGTGAAACCGCGCCACCTTGGCGCATCGGGGTGAAGCCGATCAACAGGCACCTCCGAGAGGCGGTCTACCACCGTGATGAGCTGGTGCGCCTCGGGAAACTCCGCAAGGGCGTCCGCGTAGTCCGGTAGCTGGTTCGGCTGGTAGTCGGCGCCCGTTTTGTTCTCGGACCACAAGCGGCCTATGCACCCGCCTCGCGCGTTGAGTCCGAGGAGCTCAAGGTCTACAGGCCTGCCTTGGCGCGTCCGAACCTCGTGCTGGCCGCGAACCTCGTCGGCGGGCGGTAACCCGGCCTGACCAAGCAGGGTGTTCGCAAACCCAAGATGCGTCTCCAATACGAGGATGAGGAGGTCGGTGAGGCGGTGCTCGCGCTTAGTTAGCGCGCCAGACCGTCGCGACCAGCGACTGTGGGGCACCCGCCATCGTCGCTGATTATCGCGCAACCCGGCGAGCACCACTCAGCACCAAGGGAGTCGGCCCAGCCTGGAGGATGTTAGAACGCGTCGAGGTTTGAGTGTGCAATTCCGATCTCGTTGGCGGCCCGAGACCGGCATCTGTGTGAACCCCATGCCGTCACCCCGCATTTCTACGCGGTTTTCCCACCGGCTCGAGCTCAGCACTATCACCACGACCAGACATACCTCAAGCGGACCGATTGGTCTTCATCGTCATCTCGAACTGCGGATCGTGTGACATACATCGACGGAGTACGCGAAACGGACCCTCAGAATCGGCGCGTCCGGAGGGCTCCTCGACGCAGGCGCACTGCGACGTCGCAAGCTCGCCCCCTATCCGGACGCGCCGCCCGGGTCGGTGATATCGCACGCCACGATGTCGGGCGCGTTGAGGAACGCTTGCGTATAGGGCAGGACATGGCCGTTGTTGGCGTTGTTGAAGCGGCCCAGACGCTTGGCGGCGTCCCACGGAACCAGCCATGCCTCCTTGACCGAGAAGTCCTCGTTTAGCACGACGGCGATGAGATCATCGAAGCCGTGCTCGTCAAGCTTGTGCATGACCGAGAAGTGCCCGACCCTCGGCGATCTCGAGGTCAGTCTCCTGCTTTTGACCTGTACGCGGACGCCGTCGTTGGTGATGAGGTCATAGCCGGGGTTGGACCCGCCGACGGGCTTGACACCGAAATGCGCCGCGACCAAAAGCTCGCAGTAGTCACCGAGGGGACTGTTGGAGGAGCGGACGATGTCACGTTCGCGTAGCTCCGCCATCACCCGCGCCCACAGTCTCAGCAACTGAACGTCGTCGAGGCCGTCAAACTCGTTGCCCATGTCGCGGGAACAATAAGCCCGCGCCGCTCCAGCGCACAGCGTCCGACATACAGCCGCCACACGCCGGCTGGCCATTCACGTTCGATGCCTTCCCGGTGGAAGTAGCCCTCGTCGTCGAAGATCAGCGCGCCCGCCACCACGCAGCGTTCGCTTCTCATACGAAAAGCCAGCTTCTCGAGGTCAGTGGCGACCTGCTCACGGCGGGTCTTGGCATCGCGGCCGTTGCCGAAGCCCTTGACGAACCACTTGGCTTCGATGAACGCCTCATGGCGATGGCGCAGAAAGCGCGCTGCCGAGCTCGCATCCTAAATGAAGCCCGAGAGGTCCGAGACAGCGACGTCCACGCGAGAGGCCTTCTCGGTGACCGGATCGAAGTCAGCACGCGAGGACTTCGAAATCGCGAACTCCTGATGCACAGCCCCCGGCCATTCCTTCTCCAGCTCCAGACACATCCGCAGGTCGCAGTTGCGCTCTGACCAGATCCGCGGCCCCAGAAAGTTCGCCTCGTCCTCATAGGAGAGCCCAGCCGTGATGGCGGTACCCGCCCCAAGACGCATAGCCGACGAGCAAGCGGTCATAGGCATTCATGACCTTGTCAGCGATACCGGCGTCACTCCAAGGCGAGGGCGCGACGTGAGCCCCAGCGGCGACGAGCTCGCGGATGCGCTCAACCAGCGCATGGATAAGGCGAAGATGCTCTGGGTTCGGGCCCTCACCATCTGAGAAGTAGTCAGCGCGCTGCTCGCGGTGCAGGGCCGTCCGCAGCATTGTCAGACCCTCGGGCATGCCGCCGTCGGCGGCGAACGCCACGCGGACCCGCTCCAGGTATTCACCGAGCGCGTTCACCCCTGGGAAGACAACGTAGCCGTCGAAGCAGCCGGCGAAGTAGACCAACTCATCCCAATTGGCACCGGGCTCGGGCAGGAGGTCTGCCGTCAGCGCGTAATGGGGAATGACCCGGTTCCAGCGGCTGGCAGCAGTGTCAGTCATGAGCAAGCGTCCTCCAGAATTCGTATGCGGTCTCGCTGGTCGCCCGGTGGTGTGAGTCTCATTCTCACTCGCGCTAGCTGCCCTCGGTCCCTTAACTCTCTCGCACCTAAGCCCAGCGCGGTGAGAGCGGTCGCACGCACGCGATCCAGCACGGCATACAGCGTCTGGGTCTACGACTTCCCCGTCTGCGCCCGGCGGACGTATGGCCCCCGCTCGCATCAATGTTGAATGCCGGAAGTCGAGCCACCCGATGCGATCGCCACCACGCTCGTGGTACCCGTGCGGGAGGGAAAGCGAGTCCCGGCCCGCGCGTCGCCGTGCACGTCCTATTCGCCAAAACCGAGGTCAGCTGGCTGGCTGTTGGGTGTTCGGTGAGCGTTGGTTTGCGGACGATCTGTACGCGCCGTCTTCGAGCGTCGTGTCCAACGTCAGACCGTCCGCTCGTCCATCGCTACTGCGACGGCTCGCGGATCCGGGCCGCGGCAGATAGGTGGGATTAGGCTGGCCCACAGTTAGAGTCGCGAATGGATGGGTTGCAGACGGGCGCGCGGGGTATGGAGTTTGGTTTGTCCGGTTTTCGGTCCTAAGGTCGGCGGTCCTATTGGTCGATGGGATGGGAAGGATGGCGACCCCCGGTGCACAGTTCCGTTGGCAGCTGATTCGTCGTTACGGTAAAGCGTCGACGCGCACGCTGCTTGTTCTCGTTGTGCTCGCCGTCACGATTGGGGGGGGCCGCGAGCGCGAGCGCGATGGGCGTACCCGCGGGTTCCCTGGCGGCCATGCAGCCCCGCCACCACTACGCGGCACCAACCGCGCGTTCTGCGACCAGAAGCACGATAAGTCCGTGGCTGATCGGCGGGACAGCGTCGGTCATCATCTTGGGTGCGTTTGCGCTCGCACTTTGGACCGAGCCTCACCGTCCAGACGACAGCGGCTTCGACGGCGCTGATCACTGGGGTCGTGGCGATCCGGACCGGCCGCGGCCGCCGAAAGCCCCTGGCCCGGAGGACCTCCACTGGTCTTTGTTTGAGGCCGAGTTCCGGGACTACGTGCGCTGAGCGCCGCCGCGAGCTTGCCACCCCGCGGGAGTAACTGTCGCACGTAGGATGGAACCGGAGTCCGCGGTATCCGGTCGCGAACATCGGCACCGATTCAAACCTGGACGACAGCATCCCGTCCCCAGATCGACGCCGGCGACGCAAAGCCGTTACGCACCCCGAGGAACGCGGTAAGGACCGCCAACCACGTCGCAATGATCGTTGGCTTGTGCAACGACGCTGCGGGCGATTCCGGACCCGATCAGACGTCGTCAGCGTGCGCTGAGCCATCCCCAACGGACGGGTCTCGAATCGGCGTCGAGCAGGTGTGTCGCAGCGTGTGGGTCGGGCGGCACCGCCGGCGGGTCTGCGATCGCGGCTGCCTCTTGGATAGCGCGGCATGTGGTCGCGCCGTCAGGAATGCCAGAGCGAGTTCCAAGCCGCCTCCCCCTTTGTCTCGGGGTCGGCGCTGACGTAGGTGATGATCCCGGTCGATGGGAGCCCTTGATCGTTGATCGTGTAGATGAAGTACATCCCGGGAGGCATGATGTTGTTGTTCGGGGGTGCGACCACTCGGAGGAGATCGCCGCCGGATCGCTCAAAGGCCATCGTGACATAGCGCTGGTCGGGGTTGAATGCGTGCGTGCAGGTACTGCAGCGGACGATGGCGACCCGCTTGATGCGGTCCGCCTGCGTGGTGTGAAGGTCGAACGTCTCACCGGCGAGGAAGCGGTTCGGCACGCCGGTGATGGCCGGACGATCCGGCATGCGGTAGTACCAGGGCTCGTAGAGTTCGATCTTCTTGTCGGCAGCGGCGATGCCTGGCTGGGCGTTGAGGTCCGAACCGGCCACCCAGACGCGTCCGTCGGCCATCAACAGTGCGACCGAGTGGTAATTGCGCGCGAGCGGCTCGATCTCGCGAGACGCGGTCAGGGCAGACCATTTATTCGTGTCGGGGTTGAAGATCTCGGGAGTCTTGACGGCATTGACGTCGAGCTGCTGGAACACGCCCCCGGCCTCGAAGGCCGCGACCCCGCCGATCACCAGCACCTCTCCGGTGGGGAGCACCACGGCGAGTCCGTTGGCGCGACGGGGCGAATTGTCCAGCTCGCGCGGGTTCGACTTCTGCCAGGTGATTTGCCCCGGTGGGGTTTGGTTCGGCGTCCAGGTGGTCAGGTCAAGAAGCCACGGCTGACGCCCGCCGCACAGCAGGACGCGCGGGGCGTATTCCCTCTCAAACAGGAGCGGCAGCAGGACTGATTGCTCCGACCAGCCCATGTACTCCCCCTCGATGCCGTCCTGGCCCGGGGTGAAGTCGCAGACCTCACTGAAGCTGGCCGACCACGGTGAGCGGTTGATCATCATGGTGTTCGTCTTGAAGGCGCCCGGGCTCGCGAGGAGCACGTCACCGGTCGGGAGGAGGTGTGCCCGTGCGTAGTACGGAACGCTATGCGTCAAGAACAGGTGATTCTGGCCCGATGCGTCGAAGGCTCCCAAGCGGTTCCATTGTCCACCCGGCGTTGGTTCTGGGGTGAACACCTCCGGAATGTAGTTGTCATGGTTAAGGTCACCCGCGCCTGGATGGCCACCGATCGCCATAACCTCTCCAGTCGCGAGAGTAAGTAACGTCGGGTACCAGCGGCCGCCGCTCTTACCGGCGTTGTCAGCCGCACAGCACTGCTCGGTATCGGGGTTCTGTCCCGGGCGGCAGACTGGGGCATTCGGTCCCAAATTGAACGGCGCGGTCTTGACCCAGCGGAATGTGCCCGGCCCGTCGAAGCGACAGATCGCACTGTCGCGAAGCCCCGGAAAGTGGTCATGGTGGAGTGCCAAAGCGGGCGCTGGGAACGATGCGGTCCCGCCCGCGACCAGCAGCGTGCCCCCGACCGTCAGGGCATGGCCGCTGCAGAACACATCGAAAACTGGCGAGGAGATTTTCGTGACTGCGCCGGTCTTGCAGTCGAACAGGCGCGTTGCGTCGAACTGATGCTGTGCGGACAGTTGGGGATCGTGCTGATCGCCTCCGAAGAAGATGATCTGGTTGTGATCAAGGATCGACGCGTGCACCGCGAGGATCTGAGAGTCAACTGTCGTGGGGTCCCACGGCATTGGGCTGATCACCTTCTGCTTTTGTCGTTGCAATCCGAGCGCGGCCCTGCCCGCGCCCAAACCTCTCGACCAGCAACGCTGGCACAGCCTAGAACGCGCCAGCTGCCCCGTCAAGCCCGCTGCGGTGGATCAGGAGTGCTCAACGGCTGGGGCGCAGTGGACAAGGCGCTGGGAAGACAAGGCCGCTCGATCTGACGTGTCGCAGCCGAAGCCTTATCAATCGCGGCTGGCCCGAATCGCCGCCGGGCTGCCTCCGCGACGTTGCGATCGTCCCGACCTGGCCAGTCAGGCGCGCCGAACCACGCTACCGGATCCACCCAGACTCCAGCGTCTAGGGAACCCCGGCGCTAACCGCTGGCCGCTGGTTGAACGAACAAGGCATTCCGACGCCGCGAACGAGGAAGGCACACCCCCGGCCGAATCCGGCCGTCAGCGCTTACCGGAGACAGGCTCATCGTTCGGAACGACACGCCGCCAGTCAGCCTCGATTCGTCGCAGTCAGCGTTGGGATGTGGACGCGAGCCACCCCTCCTCGAGGCAGACCCAAGAAGCGGCGATGAGCGCCACACAAACGAGCCGGCGCGTCGTAAACGAACGCTCGAACGGCCGACCCAAAGCTCGGCGTGCCAGGCCACGAGTGCACCGTGGGCATGCCTACCCGATGAGCGTCCAGCCCCGCTTCCCGAGCGCGTGGACGGATGACCGATCAGACGGGCATGAACATCACGGTCGCGTCCGGCAGGCCGATGATGGTCTGGCGGGGCGCAGGTTGTACGCGACGGCCCTCGAAACCCTCCCCCGGCCTCGGGTTTCGGGGGCCGAGCGTCCCGTTGCCCGACCAGCTCAAGATTCCCCGCTGCCTGCCGATAAGGGTTTCAGCCGTTCCACCCAACAGGACGGCTGACTTCAACCCCCTCGCGAAGCCCCCAAGGGCCCGGTTCCTCACCTTGGAGGCTTTCGCGTCTCTCGGCCCGCGAAACCCGCCCCAATGCCTCGGTTTTCGACTCGCCGAGCGGTAGGATTTCACCCCCTCGGCTGCGTTCGTTGATCGTTCGGGAGTTGCGACGTGATCACCACAGACCGTCGGCGGCGGTGCCCGGCAAATCCGTCCGTGGTCGATCCTCTAACGGGCCCCCGCTGGCGGATTTACGCCAGGGAGCTGTGAGAGCAGAGTGCCGGCTTCGGAGCCGCCTTCGGTAGACGGGGGCGTCTGCAGCGCCCGGAATCAGCCCTCGTCGTAGCGCTTGCGTCATGACCGAACCGGCAGCGTGGGGCCGTCATCGAGCTGTAAATGTGTGGCGGTTGAAGGGCTTTGCGGCGGCGCGACGGCGGTCTGAATGTGACGGCCGGGGCGACGCTCGATCGTTCCGAGCAACCCTCGTAGAGGGCGTTCGGGAGTCGGGTCTGTAGTCGCGCGCCGCGGTAGCTGCCATGAAACCCACACGCTCTGAGGAACGCGCCCGATGGGGCGATCGCGCCGGCTTGCGTGGTCTGGAGGATCTGATTGGTGACGATGCCGATGGTTCGCGGCGCGGAACGTGGAGCCGAGCGACTCGGCGAACGTGGGGGCATGTCCCGCTTGATGCGCTCATCGGCTGGCGGTGGTATCGAGTTCGACTATTAGAGCGTGAACGCGGCGGTCGATTTCGTCGCGGGTGTCACGGACTTCTTCTATGGGTCGCCCGGCGGGGTCGGGCAGCTCCCAATCGATATAGCGCACCCCGGGCACGAACGGGCACTGATCCCCGCAGCCCATGGTCACCACGACGTCTGCCCACTGGGCGAGCTCGCGGGTGAGGAGCTGGGGGGTCCGCGCCGAGAGATCGATCCCGATCTCGTTCATGACAACGACAACGGCGGGGTGGACAGATTCGGCGGGGGTCGTTCCGGCCGAGCGCGCCTGGTGGCGCCCGGCGGTGGCCCGGTCAAACAGCGCCTCGCTCATCTGCGAGCGCCCGGCGTTATGCAAGCAGACGAACAGCACGTGCACGGCACGGAGCTTATCCATTGACAGGCATCACTTCAATCGATATATGTATATTGATGAGCGTCGATCTGGAGTTGACCCCGAAGACCAAGCGCCCGCCTGGGGAGCCGTGCTGTGAGCCGGTCGTCTATCCGGACGTCGAGCGCGAGCACGCCCAGCGGATGGCGAGCATCGCCAAGGCGCTCGGCGACCTCGTCCGCCTCCAGCTCGTCGACGTGCTGAGAAGGCACGCGGGGAAGGTCTGCGTGTGCGAGCTGGTGCCGCTGTTCGATCTCTCCCAGCCGACCGTCTCCCACCACCTCAAGGTGTTACGCGAAGCCGGGATCGTCGGCTCTGAGCGCGAAGGACTGTGGGCCTACTACTACGTGATCAACGACGCGCTGAAGGAGCTATCGCAATGGCTGATCTGACCACCAAACCCACCCAGACGTCATCCTGCTGCTCCGCTGAGGCGCAGCAGACGTGCTGCGAACCGTCTGAGAAGGCGGCGTGCTGCGAGCAGAGCGCCGTTGGGCTCAGGCTGCTGCTCGGCCGGGCAGGCGCCCGAGGCCGACATCCGCCAGACCGTGCGGGCGCGTTAGGCCCACGCCGCACTCGCGCTGAGGGCCGATGAGCCGGCGTCGTGCGGCTGCAGCACGCTCAACGACCGGCCATCAGGTCCACGAGCACGCCGCTGCGGCGATCATCCGCGCGCGCAAGCCTCTGAACTGACTGCCCGAAAGGGCCGGCGGCAAGTTCCCCGTGCGCGATCTCGCGGGCATAGGCTGAGCCTGGATGCAGGAGCACTCCAGGGCGTCACATAGGCGGCAGCCCGTCTCGCCGATCCTCGCGGTGTCGATGATCGCGGCCGGTGTCGTCTACCCCGTCACCGACTCGGCGCTCAAGCGCGGCGGTTGATGAGTTCTTTTTTGAGGGTCGCGAAGAATGTTTCGGCGACGGCGTTGTCGATCGCTGTCGACTGCGCTTGGTGCGGTTGTTGAGCGATAAGTTCGTGTAACGCATCCGTTCCATCCGTGGGTGGGGCGGGAGTTCGGGTTCGTCGCGATTCGTCCGGCGTGGGGCGAGGACCGTGTGTTCTTGTTCGACGAGGACGGGGTCCAGCGATCGTTGCCAGCCAAGTGGACGGACGCTGTCGCCCCGGACGCGTTCGTCGCGCTGTCGGGCGGGTGCAGCGCGTTCCGCGTCGCGGACCTGTTGACGCTCGGTGCGCTGTTGGACGGTCTTCGCGGTTCGGTCGGCGGGCGAGGACTGTAAGGCAAATTCCGCCGCAGACGTAAAGGCCATTATGCCGTGACGGCGATAGGCCGCCCGCCGATCCGCGTAGCTCCCCCCAAGAACTCCGGTAGCTGCGGGCTTCGATGGTCTGTAACGGCCGTTCTGTCTGACGAAGGCGGCATAATGGTCTTGACACTGTTGAGAGGAGGATGCGATGGCTCGTGAGGGCGAGGATCCGAAGGTCGCGGCGTTGCGGGCGGGGCGGAGCTTGAACCCGCGGCCCGAGGCGGTCAGCGACGCGCGGTTCGCTGCCTCCGAGTTCCTCGACCCACGTGATCTGGTTCAGGTGAAGTACGAGATGGTCCGCCGCGTGCGGGTCGAGGGCGAGGCGGTCACGCGCTCAGCTCAGGAGTTCGGGTTCTCGCGCCCGTCGTTCTATGAAGCGGCCGCCGCGCTGGACGCGGGCGGACTGGCCGGGCTGGTGCCGGCGCGCCCGGGCCCGCGGCGAGCGCACAAGCTGACCGACGAGGTCCTCGCGTTCGCACGTGAGCGGCGCGCGACCGATCCCGGGTTGCGCTCGGCGGATCTTGTCGAGTTGATCGCCGAGCGGTTCGGGATCAGGGTCCACCGCCGCTCGATCGCGCGGGCGCTCGCGCGGGCTGATCGTTCGCGACAGGAGGGCGATCGATGACCCCACCGGTGGATCCAGCGATGTCGATCGCTATGAGCAACTGCGCGGGCGGGCGCTCGCGCGCGCCGGGCTGCTCGCGACTCGGGCTCGCGCTATTGCAGCATCGCGGCGTCACCGCGTGGACACGGGCGTGGCAGAGCACCGCGCCCGGGCCGCCCGTCTCGCCGACGGCCGCTGCGTCCGTCGGCGTGCCGGTCGGCGAGCGGGAGATCGTCCGTGCGCTGGCGAGCATGGCGTTGGCGTGCACAGCAGCAGCAGCGTGACCAGTAACCACCGATCCGAGAGGAGACACAACGATGAGCGCTCTGGGTTTGAACACGGCGGGGAAGGTGACCGCCGCGCATCTCGCGCGAACCGCGTTTCTGTATGTGCGCCAGTCGACGCTGCGGCAGCCGTTTCTGATCACATCGAGGTCGGGCGCGGGTCCCCAGCGGCTGGGCCCAAGGGCAGGGCGTTGGACGCCAGGTGCGGGCGTTGGCGGCCGCGACCGCCGACGGGGGTCGCTGTGTGTGCGCCCGGAGCCGGGCAACGCGGCCGAGGTGTCGCTGATCGCACGGAGCCTGGAGGGTCTGCGAGAGCTCTCAGGGCCGGCGGCGTGTTGATCCTGGACTCCGCGCGCGGGCATCCCAAGCGCTGTGTGAGATCGCCCGCGCAGAGCTTCAGTTCGTCGTCCCGGTGCGCGCTCAGACCGGCTTCCGCGAGCGGTTCATCACCGACGTTGGCCATGCCGGACTGAGCGCGCTGCGCTATGTCTCCCAGTGCGAGGAGACACTCCCGCCCGCGCTGCTCACCCGCTTCCGCGGGGCGCTCAGAGAATGGGAGCTGAGAGGTCTCGAGATCGGTGCGGCGCGCCGCTTCCGGGTCGCGTGCGTCCACTCCTCCCAGGAGCACCGCGAGACCGCCGCCGCGCGAGAACGCGCCCTAGCGGCGCAGCGTCGCTACGAGGCGATGCGCGCGTACTTCGTTGACGGGCTCACGGCCAGCGAGGTCGCTGAGCGGTTCGGCTACTCACCGGCCAGCGTCCATCAGATGGCCAGCGAGCTGCGCGCCGGCAGCGCCCAGTACTTCCGTTCCTCCAAGCCCGGGCCCCGCTCGGCACGCAAGGCTGATCGTGTGCGTGACCGCGTGCTCGAGCTGCGCGCTCTGGACCGCTCGGTCCAGGAGATCGCAGCCGAGTGCACACTCGCCGGCAGCCCGGTCTCCGCACAGACGGTCTGGACGATCCTGCACGCCGAGGGGATCGAGCGCCTGCCCCGCCGCACCGGTTCGGACGGCTCAAGGAAATACGCCGCGCCGCCTCGCATACCTCAACTGATCTTCCTGAACAGCATCATGCCAGGGTAGAGCGGTTATCGGACAGAATGGCAAGTCCGGCACCCGTCACCGCCTCGCCGACCCATCAATCAGTACGTCTTCGGCTTCTCGCCGGTCCTCGCCGTCAGCAAACAGTCATCGACGACTCGCCATCAGCTAGGCGATAGTTCAGATAGTTCCGCTGAGGTCGGGGACGAAGATGACCGCCAAACCCCCAAAACAACGGCAAAACCACGTCCCGCCCGGCCCGACACCGCCCGCCCCTACTCTCCCGAGGATCGAGGTTAGCGGTCGGGCGGCGCTCGGCTCGTTCCGGGAGACCGAGCGCGAGGGCTCTGACGAGGTCTTCTGGATGACCTGGGAGCCGGTGGCCGTGGAGAACGACATTGGCGTCGCACGAGTCGAGGTGCGCCGGTCCGGCGCGCGCTGAGCCTTGCCGTCCGGACAGGTGGGCGAGGTGACGGTGCGGGGCCGTGACGCACGGGTATCTCGGCAAGCCCGAGGAAACGGAGAAGACGCTGCGTGGAGGCTGGCTGCACAGCGGCGATCTCGGACGGTTTGACGAGGACGGCTACCTGGTCCTCGTTGACCGGCTCAAGGACATGATCATCCGCGGTGGTGAGAACATCTAACCGAAGGAGATCGAAGACGCCCTCCACTCGCATCCGTCCGTGCTCGTGGCGGCTAGGCGACGGCCGGCAATCCGCCTGCGCCGCTGTCTGTCAACGCCTGCGAAGTAGGCGCGGGCACGGCCACAAGTTTACGCCGGGGCTTCGAGCCCGCTGCGGTGACGAGCACACTCACACGGGCGCTGCCGCAGGCGGCTTCGATGAACCGCGCGAGCTCGCTTGGACGCTCGCGCTGGGGGTGGTGGCCCATCTTTTTCCAGACGCTGATCTGCGCGTGCGGGAATGCGGTCATGACACCGGCGCGGTGAGCGAGCGGAACGACTCGGTCGCGATCGCCCCACAGCGCCAGTACCGGCCCGCGGTAGTCGAGCTGGCGGCGGTAAAACGCGCGGGGCGAGAGCCCTGACGCGGTGATCGCCTGGTTGGCGCACTCGGTGCCCGGCGCCCAGCGGGAAGCGTTCTTACGCAGCCGCGCGATCAGCTCGGGGTCTGGCAGATGCCCGTTGCCGACCACCGCCATGTACACGCCGAACGCAGTCACGGGGTTCCGCAACGCCAACGGCAGCCCAAGGTGGACCAGACTGCGCACCCCCGGCAGTTGCATCGCCTCGGCCAGACGAATGCGCCCAAAGCCGACGGGCGCGATCAGGACCAGCCCGACCACATCATCACGCAGCCGTTCGGCCAGCCCGGCGGCGACCGCGCCGCCAAGCGAATGGCCGACCAGCGTGAAGTCGTGAACCTCCATCGCCGCCAAGGCGGCCTGCACGTCCTGCGCGTAGGCCGAGATGCGGTTGCGCGTCGGGCAGTCAGAGTCGCCGAAGCCGGGCAGGTCGACCGCATAGCAGGGACGATCTATCACCCCGGCCAAGTGCTTCCAGCCCGCCGCGCAGTCCAGCAGGCCGTGCAGCAGCACGAGCGGCGCGCCATTCCCGGGCCAGTACTCCACGCCCAGACGCCGGCCGTCGGGCAGGGCAACCGCCATCGTCGTCGCCACGCGGTCCAACCCCGCAGGCTGGCTCGGAGCTGTCGCCGGCCGTATCTGGCTGGCGATCTGAAGGGCCGGGGAAGTCATGACTCCATCACCGCGCGCCGGCGATCCCCTCGAGAGCGGCGAGCACAATCCGCCTGTGGCGGGCCGTCGCGACGGCCCCGAGAACAACACGGCTCTCGCCAGCTGCACGCGCCTTCACCGCGGAGGAGATCACCGTCGGGCGACATCGAGACGCCGGAGCCGCTGAACGACGCGATCGGCATCGCATCGATCGATCTGGCGAACCCGTACCGCTACTAAAGGAAGAGATGGCTTGGCTCCTGCCGTGCGCGCTGAGATGCGGCCGTCTTGGAAGCATCCTGAACGCCGGCCAAGGATTGGAGCCGGGACATCCGCGTGCCGAGATCTGAAGCGACGCAACATCTACAATACGCGCCGCCGGCGGTAAGTCAAACACGCATAACCCGAACGCGAGTTCTACACTCAATGGTGCCGAGACCGTCGATGAGCTATCTCGAGACCGACCACCTCCGCGTTCTGATTGCGAACGAGCGCAAGGATCGCCTCGCGCTCGTCGCACCGATCGTCGTCGCGCTCGGCCACGAAGTGATCGCGCGCGAGATCGAGGTCGAAGACGTCGGTGCTGTCACCGCGCGAGAGCGACCTGATGTCGCGCTCGTCGGACTCGGCGAAAGCTCTGAGCACGCGCTCGATCTGATCGACACGATCGTCCGCGAAGCCGCCTGCCCAGTCATCGTCCTGCTCCACTCGCCAGACCACAACTTCGTTAAGAAGCATCCAAGCGCGGCGTGTTCGCCCACATCAGCGACGCCGACGTCGAGGACTGGCAGAGCGCGATCGACATCGTGCTGCGCCGCTTCGCTGAATACCACGACCTTCAAGGCGCGTTCGCACGCCGTGCCACCATCGAGCGAGCGAAAGGCATCCTGATGGAGCGCCACAGTTTCGACGAAGTGGCCGCTTTCGCAATGCTCCGCGAACACTCACGCACCGACAACCGCAAACTCCTCGATGTCGCGACCGCGGTAATCGACGCCCACCGGCTACTGACACCCGTCTCGGCAGGCCAGCCGTGAGGCCCGCGTCCGGCGGCTGAGCCAGCGGGGATTCTCGTCATCCGCTGGCATCCGAAGGAGACGCGCAACCGTGAGTCCGCGGCGGAACCTACGATCCGGCTCGACGCGAACGCGTCCCGCCGCCTCTGTCAGCTACACGCCAACCGCGAGGAGACACCGGTGTTCCGATCACCGCACAAACCCCATCTGGCTTGGCGAACTCTCTCCGCGATCGGCGTCTTTAGGGTACGGGGCCGGCGGCGCGGGTGGCTGGCACTTGGGCGATGGTGTGCTCGGCTAGCGCGGTGATCGTGAGGCTTGGGTTCACACCCGGGTTCGCGGGCAGCGCCGAGCCGTCGGTGATCAGCAGGTTCTGGTAGCCGAACACCTGGCCGTGCGCGTCGATGACGCCGTGGGAGGGGTCGCCGGCGATGACCGCGCCGCCGAGGATGTGCGCGGTTGATGGCACGTTGAACAGCGCCTCGCTGGTTCCGCTCTGCGGGGTGCCTCCGATGCGCTCGGCCAGCCACTGCGCCGCGCGGTTGGCGGCGGGGATGAACGTGGGGTTGGGGTTCGCGGCGTCCTGCTCGGTCGTGATCCGCACGCCGCCGCCGAAGCGCCGTGGCCGCGGTCTGAACCGCAGCGCGCTGTCGACCGTCTGCATCACGAGCACGATCACCGTCCGGCGCGACCAGTTGGGGGTAGCGAGCAGACGCGCGAAGCTCACGGGATCGCGGGCGATCGCGGCCAGCCAGCGCAGCGGGCGGGTGACCCGCGTGCCATCGCCCACCAGCGCGGTGAACAGCGTTTTCATCGCGCCGCCGCCGGCGCCGTAGGTCACCAGCTCGATGTGCGTGTCGGGATCGGGGTAGATGCTGGAGCTGATCGCCACCGAGGCGGTGAAGTCGCGCGCGTCATCGGGCGCGGTGACGGCAACGATCGACTCGCTGTTGGTGCGGACCAAATGGCCGAGGCGCTCAGAGACCCGCGGCAGCGAACCGCGGTGCCGGCAGTCGGCCAACAGCCGGTTGGTGCCCAGAGCACCGGCGGCGAGGACGACGCCACCGGCGGTGATCGTCTCGCCGCCGGCGCGGCGCAGCGCCCCGCTGCGCACGTGCGTGACGGCGTACCCCTCAGAGCCGTCGGCGGTGCCCAGCGGCCGCACGTCAGTGACCGTCCGCTCCGCGTCGATCCTCACCCCCAAGCGCTCGGCGAACCACAGATAGTTCTTCACCAGCGTGTTCTTGGCCCCATGGCGACAGCCGACCATGCACTCGCCGCAGCGGATGCAGCCGGTGCGGGCCGGACCCTCCCCGTCGAAATACGGATCGGGGTGCTCAACGTCGGGCTCACCAAGATAGACGCCCACGCGCGTGTGGCTGTAGGTCTGCTCCACGCCCAACGCCGCGGCGAGCTCGCGCAACAGGATGTCGCCGTCGGAGTCAAACGTCACATCGGTCACGCCGAGCATCCGCTCTGCAGTGTCGTAATGCGGGGCAAGCTCGGCCTTCCAGTCGGCCAGCTCGCGCCAGCGCGCGTCCTCGAAGAACGTATCGCGAGCGCGATACAGCGTGTTGGCGTAACCGAGACTGCCGCCGCCGACGCCCGCGCCCGACACGATCAGGACGTCCGGGAACAGCGTGATCCGCATGATGCCGCGCAGCCCAAGCCGCGGCGCGAAAAAGTAGCGCCGCGCGTCCCAAGTGCTGCGCGCAAAATCCTCATCGCGAAAGCGCGACCCGCTCTCCAGCACCCGCACCGAATAGCCCTTCTCTGCCAGCCGCAGCGCAGCGACGCTGCCGCCGAAACCCGAGCCGCACACGACCCAATCGACATCCGCCGCCCGCGACATCACCTTCCCCAGACTACACCAGCACCACCGAGATCGACGGTACGGGTCGAGGAACATCGAGCTCAAACGCTCCCACTCGACCTCGAGCGCCAGGACCACGAAAGCGGCGCAGCGTCTCCTCGAATTCCCAGCCTGAGCCAGAGCCCGAACTCCTCGATCGCCGCCTCCAGCGCGGGGCCTGCGGCAAGCTCGACCACCAGCACGACGGACGGCATCGCTGCCCGGCGATCTAACGCGTCCGCGTAACCCTTGAGTCATTTACATGGGGTCAGCAAGACGCCAGCGAGGCTCAAGCCGTCGTCACGCCCTGCCAGAACGCGCGCAAAAACGCGAC
Organism: uncultured Solirubrobacterales bacterium; assembly: GCA_963838535.1. Classification (GTDB taxonomy): domain Bacteria; phylum Actinomycetota; class Thermoleophilia; order Solirubrobacterales; family Solirubrobacteraceae; genus Palsa-465. The sequence continues at coordinate 177,009 of CAWIRN010000016.1, read as the reverse complement.
GCTCTGACCCGCCGTCACGCCATTCTCGGCTAGGACAGCCCGCATCTGCTCCGGCGGCAGTTCCACAGACCCCTCCGGCACCCCACGACGCCTCCGATCGGCAGCAACTGCGCGACCCGCTTTGCGTCCGGCGTCCAATGGGTGCTCCTGCATGCTCATCACAGCTTCTACACCCGACCACGGACATAAGTAACGGGCTAAAAGAGGAGCACACGTGGCCTGAACGCAACCCGAAACGAAATCCAACCTTAGCTTCGGTCCCCGCCGAGGAGCACCCAGTTTCTGTTGCACGAATGTGGAGGCCGCGGTTACCCTCACCAAGTCGGCTAACCGAGGCCGACCTTGCGCGCGGCGACGCCAGCCCTAGCCCCGGTGGCATGCGCGCAACTGGGCGTCCTGGTCTCAAGGACATGGGGCGCTCCGGATCGCGCGCTTGGGTCTTGCGCGCGAAGGGCCAGGACAGTTCAAGCGCGGGTTGCGCATCGCATCCCTGCAGCAACGGGGCCCGGTTCACGTCTCACGTCCGATACGTGGTCGAGAAGCGCGGCCAGCCGGGGTTCCGGGTTGCCAGCAGACTCGATGACGGGATTTCTCTACCGACACGCGTTGGGGCAAGCAGCGGGATCGGGCTGGGGATGACCGGACTCACGGAAGCTAACCAAGACCGTTGCGCTTGGTCTCTCACATCGTTTGGCGCGTGATCCGGTCGGTCCGAACGCCGAGCAGCCTTAGTCGCCACAGCGGCGTGGCTCGCGCCGCCGCCCACCAGTCCGGCTCCTCCTCGCCGAGCTCGCGCCACCGCTCGACCGTCAACGCGGCCTGCTCCCACGCGGAACCGCTCGATCGCAAGAGTCTCCAGGTGTCTGCGCCGAGCGCTTCGTAGCGGTGGATCAGGCTCGTGAAGCTCAAACGGATCGAGCTCGCCGCCATCCAGCTTCTCGAACCCCTCCCGCACATGATCAAGAAGCGGTCTCAGCTGTTCGTCGTGATACCGGCCGATCAGCTCCCGCGCCGCCCTCCGCCGAGCCTTCTCACTTCGATCTCCCGAATCCGGATCGCATCGCTCACGGGAGCAACCTACCGCCGATCAACTGGCCGCCAGGTGCCGCTTTGATTGACAGCCCACTCGGCGCAGCTGCTGTAACGCAAGTCCGCCAGGCAGCCGCCTCCCGACGACCGACCTGAAGGCAGAAGGTGGCCGCGCGCGGGCTGGCAGGATGCAGGGTCGGTGTCGATGCTGATTCGCGCGATCGGATCTGGCGAACGATCGCCGACGGCGCCCGGGTCGGTGGACGTCGCTGGGTGGCCGTCCTGCTGTGCGGTCGTGCTTTGGCCGTGTGGTGCTGGCGCTACGGTGAGGAGATGGCCTCAAGCCGCTCCGCGGACCGCTCCCTGCTGGCGGCGCGCCTGGCGGCGCAGCGGCTTTCGGGGGCGCCGGCTGTCGACGTGGTCGACGCGACGCGCCACTTGCTCGCCGTGCAGGGCCAAGACCCGCGGGCGGCGCGTCTCGCGCTCCGGGCTCGCACGGCGGGCGGGCATGCCTCGGCGGTAGACCGCGCACTGACCGATGAGCGCTCGCTGATCATCACGTGGGTCAATCGCGGGACGTTGCATCTGATCGCCGCCGAGGACGAGCCGCTTCTGCACGCGCTGACCACGCCCCAGCTGCTCAGCAATAGCGACCGTCGGCTGAGGCAGGAGGGCGTGAGCGCGATGGCCGCACGCCGCGGGATCACCGCGATCGTCAAGGCGCTGGGTAACGATGGGCCGATGACGCGTGCGCAGCTCCGCGCGGTTCTCGAAACAGCGGGCGTGCCTACAGCGCGACAGGCGATGGTGCACGTCCTGTTCCGCGCGACGCTGGACGGGCTGATCGTCCGCGGGCCGATGATCGGACGCGAGCACGCGTTCGCGCTGGTTGCCGACTGGTTGGGCGAGCGTCCGAAGATCGACCGCGATCGCGCGTTGGCTGAGCTTGCTCGCCGCTACCTCGTGGGCCACGGGCCGGCCGAGGACCGCGATCTCGCCAAGTGGGCACAGCTCCCGCTCCGCGACGTCCGTGCCGGCCTGGAGGCGATCGCGTCGGAGCTCGACTACCGTCCCGACGGGCTCGTCGACCTTCCCCGAGATGAAGTGGTACCGCTCCCGCCGCCCCGCCTGCTGGGACCGTTCGACCCGTTGCTGCTCGGCTGGCGCTCCCGAGGATTAGTGCTCGACGGCGCGCCGGAGGTCGTCACGACCAACGGGATCATCAAGGCGATCGCGCTCGTCCGCGGACGCGCGGCGGGCACCTGGACAATGCCAGGGCGCCACGTCGAACTCGGCTTGTGGGGGCAGCAGAGCAGAGCCACGACCGACGCGCTTGCGCGCGAGGCAGCGGCTGTCGAGGCGTATCTGGCGGCCGACTAAACCCGCGGCCGAAGATGCGCGTCTCTCAATCGTGTACGCAAGAGGTTCGACTAACGGTCGACCGCCTCGTTGAGCTGTGTGCGGACCGGTCGAGCAAACGCCTGTTCGGTGCCACGGCCCTGATGTCGTTCGACCGACCTTCTACAACCGTCAGATCGCGATCTCGGTGCCCGCCAGCACGGTCCGCTGGCTCGGCAGTCCGAACGCCTCGATCGGGCTGGCCCCGTTGCGCGCCATCGCGATGAACAGTTTCTTGCGCCACAGCGCGAGGCCGCGTGAGGACTCGGTCGGCACGAGCCTCGCGCGCGAGGCGAAGTACGACGCGTGCTCGAGGTCCAGGTTGCGGTCCAGCAGTCCACGCTTGCGGGCCAGCGCGAGCAGGTCCGGGAGATTCGATTTGGCGCGGTAGCCGAGCCTGATCGTCAGATGCGTGACCTTGAACAGGCCCTTGCCGACGCGTTCGACGGCGAACCGGTCGGACAGCTCGACGTTGGGGATGCTGATGTTGAGCAGCGAGACGATGACGACCTTCTCGTGGAAGGCGTGCGTGTTCTCGACCATCGCCCGCAGCGCCAGCGGCGTCGTCTGCATCGTCGGGCTGAGGAAGATGGCGGTCCCCGGGAGCCGGATGATCGGGGGCTTGGTGTTGCCCATCCGCTCCAGGAAATCCTGGAGCGAGCCGGCCTGCGCGTGGCGATTGCGGGTCGCCGCCTCATTGCCGCGCCGCCAGATGATCATGACGCTCGCGATCACCAGACCGACGGCCAGCGACAGATAGGCGCCGTCGGCGATCTTGGCCAGGTTGGAGGTGAAGAACGCCACTTCCATCGGCAGAAACAGAGTCGCGAGGATCGCCAGCCGCCACTTCGGGGTGTGCCACAGACCGCGGGAGACGGCGAGGAACAGGAGCGTGTTGAGGATGAACGTGCCGGTGACCGCGACGCCGTAGATGTTCCCCAGGCGATTGGCGCTCTTGAACACGAGCACGAGCGTCACGACGCCGACACACAGGGCCCAGTTGATGAGCGGCACGTAGATCTGCCCCTCCAGGCTGTTGGAGGTGTGGACGAGCTTCAGGCGCGGCAGGAAGCCGAGTGCCACCGCCTGGCGGGCGACCGAGAACGATCCGGTGAGCGCCGCCTGGGAGGCGATGATCGTCGCCATCGTGGCGAGGACGACCATCGGCACGAGCAGGCCGTGCGGCACGAGCTGGAAGAAGGGGTTGAAGTTGGGGCTCTTGACGCTGGCGGGATGCGCGAGGATGAGCGCCGCCTGGCCGAGGTAGGAGCAGACGACGGCGGGCAGGACGATCGCGAACCAGGTCATCCGGATCGGGGGGGCCCCGAAGTGTCCGCGATCGGCGTACAGCGCCTCGGCGCCCGTGCAGCACAGCACGACGCCGCCGAGCGTCAGCCAGCCATCGACGCCGTGGTCGATCATGAACCGCGCCCCGTAGACGGGCGAGAGGCCCTTGAGGACTCCGGGATGCATCACGATGTCGTGGAGCCCGAAGCCGGCGATCGCCGTGAAGAAGACGAGCATCACCGGCCCGAACAGCCAGCCGACGGTGCCGGTTCCGTAGCGCTGGACGGTGAACAGGCCGACCAGGATCGCCACCGAGAGCGGCACGATGAGACGTGACAGGCTGGGGCTGAGGACGTTGAGGCCGCCGATCGCCGAGGTCACCGAGATCGCCGGCGTGATCATGCCATCGCCGAAGAACAGCCCCGCGCCGAAGATCCCGAGCGTCACCAGGATGGCGGTCCGGCCGAGCTGCTTGCGCTGGATCAACGACGTGAGCGCCATGATCCCGCCGTCGCCACGGTTGTGGGCGCGCATGATGAATCCGGCGTACTTGATCGAGACCTCGATCATCAACGCCCAGAAGATCAGCGACGCGATCCCGTAGACGCCGGCCACGTCCGGGTGGGCGGCGTTGGCGTGGGCGGTGAAGATGAACTGCTCGGTGTAGAGCGGGCTCGTGCCGATGTCCCCGTAGACGATCCCGAGCGCGCCGAGCGCCAGCACCGCCTTGCCGGCGTGTGCGACGACGTCGCGATCGTCGTCGGTAGCGGCCCGGAGTGCCTCCGACGGGGCGTCGTCGTTTGCGCGCGGCGCCGGGCGCACCGGCCAGTAGCCGAGCTTGTGCGCCGCCTCGTTGAAGCTGCGCTTGGCCTTCGGCGGGGCCTCGTCCGGCTTGCCGTCCGGACGGGGCTCGGCCTCGACCTCGCTCGCCGCTCCCGGCCCCCTGCGGCCCGGATCCGTCATCTCATCCCCCGCCCACACCGCGTCACCGCCGGCCCGTCCTCGAGCGTTGGATCACGCTCCGGAGACATCGACCGGGGAGTATGTTCGATCACGGGGGCGGGTACCGGACAACTCGTCGGTGGATTATGGGCGTCACCACGGGAAATCGGCTCCGACCTCCCGGCAAACGGATAGCCGACCTCAGGATGGGTGCGTACATACCTGTGCCCGCCGGCCCCTCCGTCGGGCTCAATTTTGCGCCTGAGGTTGGCGATGTCGAGCTCGACCTCCTCAGGCTGGTGGCGCGCAACCGCGGACGGCTGATGACACACCGGGACCTGCTGAGGGTGTCTGGGGAGGTCGGATACGGCAACGACACGCAGGTCCTGCGCGCCCAGGCTGGAGCTAGATGGACCTCCTCGCCGCCGAGCGCGACCGTACCGGGAAACCGGGGCTGCCTTCGTTGTCCCAGAGTGCAGCCTGACTACGGTGCCAGTGACTGCGTTGAGCGGATGCGCGTCTCAGGCTCACATCAGGCCACCGGGCTACACAATCGTGGTCGAGCCCGACCTCGGACGTCCGCTGGTCCTTGGTTAGCGGACCCTGTGGGGCGCCAGCGGTGGCGGCCTGCGATGGCGGTGTGGGTTCTGGGGGCCCGGATTCCGGTGAGTGCGGTGCCGCGGATCCAGATGTTGACGGTTGCGAATGCGATCAGCCCGAGCGGTTGCAGGCTGGTTTCGTGTGTGGCGAGATCGAGGATGTTCTCGATCAGTGTGAGGGTGGCGGCGAGCGCCGCGTCCTCGAGGACGTCGGCGCCCGCCCCAGCCAGCCGCTAGTTCGTGCAGTTGACGCCGTACCCGGTCACCTCGTTCCGGGTGACGTGGACGCAGGCGTGCGATCCGCGGCGATCGCGTCGGCGACCTTGTCACGCTCGGCCTGGCCTTCGATACTGCTCCTTGGGGGTGAGGCCTTCGGCCTGCGGATCTCGGAGCTCCCGTCCTGGCGCGACTCGGCGATGTCCTGCGGAGCGTGCTGCGGACTGCCGCCAGCCTGCCCTGTCGCACGTCCTACTCACCGGTGAAGTGGCCGGCGCGACGCTCAAGAAAGCTGCGCACCCCCTCCGCAGCGTCCGCGCTGCGGAGAACCCGTGGCACGTTCTCACCGAGATGCTTGACCGCCTCGCGCTCCGCCGCTGCTCGCGCCACCCGGGCGTTCGCGAGGGTCGCTTGCACCCCGAGCGGTGCCTGCGCGGCGATCATGGCAGCGATCTCGGTCGCTCGCTCGAGCTGCGCGGGGGCCGGAACGACCTCCTGCACTAGGCCGATCCTCCTCGCCACCTCGGCTCCAAACTCCTCCGCGGTCAGCAGGAACCGCATCGCGTTCCCCCAGCCGAGCTGGGCCGGTGCGCGAAACGTCGCCCCTCCGAACGGCATGATGCCCCGGGCGATCTCCAGCTGGCCGAAACGCACGTCGTCCGCCGCGATGACGATGTCGGATGCGAGCGCGAGCTCGATCGACAGCGTAAACGCGATCCCCTGAACCGCCATCACGACCGGCTTGGGTACCTGCTCGCCCCAGACGCCGAAGGGGTCATACCGCCCTGGGCCCGCAAGCGCCTGCGGTCCACGTTCCGCCACGGCCGGCCCCACCTTGCCGAGGTCAAGCCCCGCCGAGAAGTCATCACCGTGCCCGAACAGCACGCCAGCACGAAGCTCTCGATCGGCTCCCAACCGGTCGTACGCGGCGGCAAGCTGCTCGATCGTGGACAGGTCAAAAGCGTTGCGCTTCTCCGGCCGGTTGACGCCGACCAGCAGGACATGGCCGTCACGCTCAAGGGTGATTCTGTCGGGCAAAGGTTCTCCTTCATTCGGGGGTGGCTCGCTCGCTTGAGTCGACAGGAGAGTGCGACATTCGGACCTGACAAGAGCCTATGGCGCGCCTGAGCAGTCCGGGGAAAGGATGGCGTCGCCCGCTGCGTCGCCACTCGGGTAGGCGACCCGTCCGGCGACCCTTTGAGGCCAACAAAGCGCTCGATCCCAACCAGGCCACACGACCGCTTTCCCGATCGGCCGTCGATCGAAGACCGCGCGCATGCTTCATAGCTTGAGTGGCAAAGCAGCTGGTGTCGGGTACGCGAAGGTCGCTTCACAAGACTTTCACAAGCCCTCCACAGGCCGATCCTGAGTGCGATCCGGCGGTGACTTCCTGGCTCTGATGGTTCGTGCGGGAGCAGTGTTGACAAAACCGAGGCCGTGAGAGTCCCTATATATTGGTGAGGGACTCGGGAGCTCATGGGCCCGTTCGGGGATCTCTCATCTGTTGTTCCTGGACGCGATCCACGAGCTGTGGTTGGTGAGAACCGGGTCGTGGTCGTGAGGTTGAACGCGCGTGACGTTTCGGTGCTCGCTGAAGAGGTGACCAGATGACGGTGCTGATGACGGGATTTCCCGGGTTTCTGGCCAGCGCGCTGCTGCCGGGAATCCTGCGCCGATCCCGCGGCGATGCGACCTGCCTCGTGCAGCCGAAATACGCTGGCCTGGCGGCGCGACGCACAGATGAGCTGGCTGCCGCTGATGCATCTCTGGCCGGTCGCGTCAACCTGGTGGAAGGCGACATCACCCAACCCGGGCTTGGTCTCACCGGACGCGGCCTGGCCGATGTGACCGAGGTCTGGCATCTCGCTGCCGTGTACGACCTGGCGGTGCGGCGCGAGCTGGCGACCCGGGTCAACGTCGAAGGAACCCGCAATGTGCTGGACGCGATCACCCGATGTCCCGGCCTGGAGCGACTGCACTATTTCAGCACCTGCTATGTCAGCGGTCGCTACGCCGGCCCCTTCGGCGAGGACGATCTCGAGGTCGGAGCGCCATTCAACAACTACTACGAGGAGACCAAGCACGACGCCGAGGCGGAGGTCCGCCGGCAGATGGCGGCCGGGTTGCCAGCGACGATCTATCGTCCCTCGATCGTCGTCGGCGATAGCCGCACGGGCGAGACACAGAAGTTCGACGGCCCCTACTTCGTCATGCAGTGGCTGCTGCGCCAACCCACGCTCGCCGTCCTCCCGAAGTTCGCCGTTCTCCCTCTGGCCGGGGACCCCACCGTGACACGCATCAACGTTGTGCCGCGCGACTTTGTCATCGACGCTGTCGGCTACCTCAGCGGCCACCCCCAGTCGGCAGGGCGCACATATCAACTCGCCGATCCGCACCCCCTGACGGTCGCGGAGATGGTCGACACATTAGCCCACGCCACCGGCCGCACTGTCATCAAGATAGGGCTACCAAGACAAGTTGCCAAGGGAGTGCTCGCCCACGTCCCGGGCGCGCAGGGGCTGCTGCGGATCCCACCCGAGGCGGTTGATTATTACGCCCATCCCACCCACTATCTCACCGACCACACGCAAGCCGATCTCGCCGGCAGCGGGATAGCTCTACCCCCCTTCGCCAGTTACGTCGATCGCCTCGTCGAATTCATGCAACACCACCCCGAGATCGGATCCGCAGCGATGGCCTGAGCCGGCGCGAGGACATCTCTCGTCGCTCTCGAGGCTCGCTTCTCGCGTCGATGCCGGCGGCCGTCAGTCGCGCTCGAGCAGCATGGCGATGCCCTGGCTCCCCTCCTGACCGAACAACGACAACGGCTCACGCTCCGGCGTCACGACGATCACCTGGACGTCGTCGTGGCCCTTCTGTCGAGCCTCGCCGGCGGTCATGAGCGCCAGCTCATAGGCGGGCAGCGGCCACACCGCGCCCGGCGGCACGACGATCGCCAGCCGCTTGATGTATCCCTCGTCGATGTCGCGCAACAGCGCGGCGTAGCCGTCCGAGTCGCCGCCGGGCCACCACGTCATGGCGCCCTCCAGCCCAGCGGCCGGGCGGCCACCCGGCGCGAGCAGCAGCGCGTCGAACCGAAGCGTACGACCGTCGCGCAGCCGGACCTCCCCGCCCCCGTCATCGACCTCCACGACGGCGCCGATGACCAGCTCTGCGCTCGTCTCCTCGGCAAACCGTGACAACGGCACGCGATGCGCGTGCCCCAACGCGAACGGCTCGGCCACCGCCAACGGCCGGTAGGAGAAATCAGGATCAGGGGCGACCACGCTGAGACGAACGCTGTCACCTGCCATGGCGTGCAACCCAAGCAGGGCTTCCAGTCCGGCGACGCCACCGCCAGCGATGACGATGTCCATGACGCTGCACGATAGGGCATGACCGCCGGCCGCACCATCCGCCGAGCGAATCTCCCGTTACCAGCAGCTCGCGCCGTCGCGCACCGCCAGTCGGGAGCCTTTCGGGTCAAATGGGCGCGTCGAGGATGAACAGGTCCGCGGCGATATCAGGGTCGAGGTGGTTGCCGCTGATGAACGCCACGACTTTGTGGCCGGTGAGCCGTTCCACGGCCGCGCGAGCATCGGCTTCCAAGGTTTGGTTCAGCAGTTGGCGGATGCTCTTCACGACCGGAGCCCGATCGGTTTTCGCGAGAGACTTCTCGGCGTTGGTGAGGACTCCGTGCATGAGGGTTACCACGACGTTGCCGTGGTGAAACGTCGAGGCGTTAGCTGGCCCGCGGCCGAGGTATTCCGTGTGGATCCCGACCAGCGCGCTCGTGATCGCAGCGTTCAGCTCCCCGCCGGTGAGCTGCCGTGGCTCGGGCATTACTTGGCACGATCCGCGCCGCACGAGAACCGGTCCTTCATGGAAGCGCGCCTGCGCGAGGGCAACGTAGCACCAGGCCCGCCGAGACAGGTTTCGTCAGACGGCGTCATCGAGGATGAAGATCGCGGCGGCGACGTCGGGTTCGATGTGGCTGACGCTGAGAAAAGCGAGCACTTTCTTACCGGTCAGCCGCTCGACGACCGCGCGAAAGTCGGTTTCCATCTCTTGGCGGAAGAGGCCGTGCGCTGCGCTGACGTCGGCGTGTCTGCCGGTCTGCACGAGAACCTTCTCCGCCTTGGTGAGCACGTCGTGCATCAGTGTTACGACGACGTTGCCACGGTGGAACGTAAACGCGGTCTGGGGTCCACGACCCAGGTACGCGGTCTGCACGCCGACGAGTTCGTCAGTTAGAGCACCGTTCAGCTCGCCACCTGTCAAATGATCTTTGCTTGCCACGTTCGGCGCTCCGCTCCGGCGTCTCAGTTCCACGCGGCTGCGCGGAGGAATCAGAGTGAGCCGTCAACAGACCCCGCAATAGGACGCTCAGTCTAGAGCCTACGGCTACGGCGGCGAATGGGATTGATTCTCCCGGCGTCGCTGTATAGAGTCCGCGACCGGCGTTGGCGTGCTCTGCGGGGTGGCCTCAGCGTCGCGTTTAGCTGGTGGGCGCGGCTGGGTGAGAAGACCCGGATTTGGCTCATCGGACCAGCCTCTACGGGAGAGGCCAGTGGTCGAACAAACTGATGCGGGTTCTTGTGGTCGAGGTAGTCAGTGTTTGTCGTGATGGTGGCCGCTGAGTGCGCACCGGTCGCCCATGCCGGGGGGCTTGGTGATGTTGTGTTCGGGCTCAGTCGGGAGCTCGAGCTGCGGGGGAACTCGGTGGAGATCGTCTTACCTAAGTACGACTGTTTGCGCTATGACCGGATCAACGGGCTGACAGTCGCCTACGACGATCTGTGGGTGCCGTGGTTTGGCGGTGCGATCCATTGCACGGTCTGGTTCGGTTGGGTCGACGGCCGCAAGTGCTTTTTCATCGAGCCGCATTCGGAGGAGCGTTTCTTCGCGCGCGGCCATCTGTATGGCTCTGCTGACGATGTTGCGCGGTATGCGTTCTTTAGCAAGGCGGCGCTGGAGTTCTTGTTCAGGTCCGGCAAGCGGCCAGAGATCATTCATTGCCACGACTGGGAGACTGCCCTGGTCCCGGTGTTGCTGTTCGAGATCTATCAGTCGCTGGGGATGCAGGATCAGCGTGTCTGTCTGACCGTTCACAACTTTCGCCATCAGGGCGTCACGTCGGAGTGGGTCCTGGAGGCGGTTGGGCTGACCGACCGCGCACGGTTCTTCGACCAGGCACGGTTGCAGGATGACGTCAATCCGGGGACGCTCAACCTGCTCAAGGGCGGGATCGTCTATTCGAACTTCGTGACTACCGTGTCGCCCCGGCACGCGTGGGAGGCGCGCTACACCGATCAGGGCGCCGGCCTTGGACACACGCTGCACGTGCATGGCGGCAAGTTCCGCGGGATCCTCAACGGCGTCGACTACGCCACGTGGAACCCGGAGGTCGACCAATCGATTCCGCAGCAGTATTCCGCCGCGACGATCGACGAGAAACAACTCAATACGCGTGTGCTGCGCGAGCGCTTCATGTTGCGCGAGGAGTCCAAGCCGATTGTCGCTTACGTCGGTCGACTCGATCATCAGAAGGGTGTGGGCCTGATCTGTCACGCGATCTTTTACGCGCTGGCGCAGGATGCCCAGTTTGTGCTGCTGGGGGCGGGCTCAGACGCCGAGATCGCGGGTCGCTTCTCGGACCTGAAGCACCGTCTGAACGACCATCCCGACGTCCACCTCGAACTGCGATTCGACCACGAGCTTGCACATCTCGTGTACGCGGGCGCGGATCTGGTGGTGATGCCGAGCCTGTTTGAGCCATGCGGACTCGTGCAGCAGGTCGCCATCAAATACGGGACGGTGCCAGTCGTCCGAGCGATCGGTGGTGTGGTGGACACCGTCTTTGATCGCGACTATTCCGACGTTCCGCCCGAGCAGCGCAACGGCTTCGTCTTTCACCACGTAGACGACGCCGCGCTGGAGTCGGCGATGGCACGCGCGATCGAGCTATGGCACCGATACCCCGGTCAGTTCCGCCAGTTGAGGCTAAACGGGATGCGCGCGGACCGCTCGTGGGCGCACCCGGGTCGGGAATACCTCAACGTCTACGACTATGTGAGGCATCGGGATGCAGCCGCCGGGCAGCCAGAGCTTGACCGTCGTCCAGCTCACGACACGATCGATGGTGCGAGCCGAACCGAGCTGCGACTTCGACCGAGCCGACGCGTGGGCGCACCGTCGCCACCCGTGCCTCGGCTGCGCCCTGGAGCGCTTCGACCAGGCGCCCGGCCGGCTCGCCCGATGTCCCCGACCGTCCCACCGACACAGAAAGCAGAACAGCACATGCCCTCAAAGACCGCCAAGCCAGCCAAGCCTGCGAAGCCAAGCTCAAAGCCTGCGAAGCCAACCTCCCGCGCACGCAGTGCCACGGCGAAGCCCGGTCACGACGCGATTGCCCAGCGCGCCTATGAGATCTCTCAGACCGAGCCCACCGGCGACCCGGTCTCTGACTGGCTCAAGGCCGAACGCGAGCTGACGCCGCAGCCTCGCACCCGCCGCCCCCGAGCCCAATAATGCCCGCGGCACCACTCCGCCCCTGCCGGAGTCGGCTCCGAGGCGAGCACATGAGAAGGAAGTGGAGCGTCGTGGACGCTAGCACTTAGCCGGCGACGACCTGAGCATCGCCGGAATCCCGCCGGTGGCAGAAACCAGGGCCGCGCGGCCTTGGCATTACCACGGTTGGGCCTGTCACGCTGACCGCGCCGCTGACTGATCGCGAGCTTGCAGGAGATCAGCGGCTCGACTGCGAGGAATGGGCTGCGCGATGAGTTCTAGTCAGCGCGTGCCACGATCGCAACCCCGGCGCTCGTGCTTACGACTGCCGGTAACAGGTCGAGCTGCGATTCCCGTGCACAGTCGGCAATGTCGGCTGTGAGGCCCGCTGCCCGTAACGCGGCGGCGTCTGCGCTGGCGGCGAGCGCGTCAAGCGCGGTGGGAAATGCCCGTGCCACCGCTTGCGCTACCAGCGCAGCATCGGTACGAGGTCCATGCAGCGGCGCGATCAGGCGCCCGGCGACGTACACGTCCTCGAGTGCTACCGCTCCATCGGTTCCCGAGCAGACGATCTGCAGGTCCGCGCCGTGCCGAGCCTCGCGATCGACCAACTCCACGAGCACGGCATCGAGGTTGAGCAGACAGGCCAGCCATACGGTCGGCGCGCACGCCGCCGCGGCGACGATCGTCGGAGCGCCGTTGGTCGTCGCCAGCACGAGCTCTTCTCCCCGTCGATCCCGCGCCTCTGTCGGGGAGTTGCCCTGGTCAAAACCGGGCGGCTTGACGCAATGGCGCTCACCCGCCAAGACGCGACCCGGTGAGCGCAACTCCATCGCGGACTCGATACTCCCGACGCACAGCACCTTGCGGTAGCCAGCGGCAAGAGCCTGCGTCGCGGTCGAGGTGGCGCGCAGCACGTCGATTACGACTGCGACATCCGCTGCTCGCAAGCCGTCCCGGGTGAAGGCAACGTCAATCACGCTGCCACTCTAGCCTGGAGTTGGGTACAGGCTAGCGGGCTGGGAGTGCCGATGCTCCACTTGTTCGTCGTCGCTCACGAGGTGATGTTTTGGGGGTCGAGTGCTGTCACCGCGTCGTCGACGCTGCGGAAGCAGCGGTCTGTGCCGATCCGTTCGAGCAGGCCGCTGCGAGCGAGGGTCTCGCGTAGGTGGCGGCCGGCCCGGGTCAGGGCGAAGGCGATCTGCTGGCGGTCGAGTTCGTTGAGGACGTCGTTGAGGGCGCGCGCGCCCGTGAAGTCGATGTTGTGCATCCCGACGACGTCGAGCACGAACACCCGTGGGCGGCTGGAGAGGTGGCCGAGGGCTTTGTCGATCTCGGCGCGGAAGTGGGCCGCGTTGGCGAAGTACAGCGGTGGCGTAGAGCACGACGAGCACGCCCTTGACCTCGATCTGCTGGCGGTCGGCTCTGAATGGCTCCCAGCCGGTGACGCGTACCACGACTAGGCGGTGGCAGCCGACCGGACCACCACCAGCGCCACCACGGCGGCGAGCGGCAGGACGCTGCGGACCGAGGACCACGACAGCACCACGAAGCAGAGCGTCTGCGTGTTAGTCGCGCATGCTCGATCACATGCGCTTTTGTCGTGGCCACAGTGTCGGCGCCCTCTAGCTATCCCGTGAGGGGGCCATCCCGTGCACCGGTCGAGCAGCGCGTAGCGAACGGGTGATGCGAAACTGGGCCGCGACCAGCCAAGGGACAGGACCGCGCGACCGGGACCCAGAAACAAAATGCTCGAGAGTTGCGACGTCACGTAGACTCACGGCGTTGAGCGGTAGACACGGCATCGAGGATCTGGCGTTCTGCGAAAGGTCACTACTGTCGACTCCGACGCACTCATGGCGTTCGCATTCGGCCACGCGCACTATCGATCCGATGGAACGCAGATACAGGCGTCGGGACGACATCGGACGGGATCTCTCAGCAAACGACTCGTTGGGTCGCGCATGAGCCGCGCCACGAGATGAGCGATTCTCCTGGGCCGAAGAACTGACCGTATGCACATTCCGGTCGCCGTTCACATCAGCCCCCACCACATGTCAAAAGAGGACTACGTCCGCTTGATCGCCGAACTCAAGGCGTCAGGCGTGGATGAGCCGACGGGCCGCCTTTCCCACATGGCTTATGGCGACGACGAGATCCGCATGTTCGAAACGTGGGAATCACATGAGCACTTCGCCGCCCACCGCGACGATCTGTTCGAAGCGCTGCAGTGCGTCGGACTTGCCGCCGGTAGCATCGAAGTCCACGCGCTGCACTCGCCGCGCCCGGATTGACCGTCCGCGATCTCCCTCACACGCTGACCGATCCATCGGGACCCACAGGGGCGATTCAGTCAGCCTGCCTGCTCTTGCCTCACATGTGCATCGCCTGCACGCAACCTGGGGACAAACGTCTTGCCGCTATCCTGGCGGCGGTCGACTGCCAACACGATGGCCCGTGAGCAACGACGCAGCCGCTGTTCGTGTGCTGGGTCGGGGTCGCTGCACGATTCGGTCGGTATCCGCGCCGGGCCGATGACTCACGTGACTGGTTGATTAAACCGTCGATGCGCGCCGCGCGACGAGCTCTGAGTCGCTCCGATCTGAGGCCGCGAGCTCGTGTGTGCCGTGCCTAGGCCGCCGCACGCCGGTATCCGGCGCTTTCAATCTGTCGTTGATCGGCATAGGCTCGTGGGGTGATGAAGTCCGGTCCTGCCATCCATTGCACAAACTCGGCTGGAAAAACGCGAACGGGGCCGCGCGGGTTCTCAGCCAGTACGGGTGCCAGGTACGGGCGCGGGCGGACCGCGACGCCGACACGTTCTGGGCGGAGCAGGCCCGAGCGTTGCATCGGGATGAGCCGTTCACGACGGTTCTCGACGACTCGGACCCGGTGAAGGAGGCGGTCGATGGGGCGATGGGCGATCTCCCGTCGCCTACGGCTCGGAGCTGGCCTGGCGGGTGGCCGACGACCTGCTCCAGATACGCGGCGGGCGTGGCTATGAGACCGCTGCGCTGAAGGCGCGCGGCGAGAAGCCCGTACCGGTGGAGCAGATGATGCGGGACGTACGCGTGAACCGCATCTTCGAGGGCTCCAGCGAGATCATGCACTTGCTGATCGCGCACGAGGCTGTCGATCAGCACCTGCAGGCCGCAGGGGACCTTCTCACTCCGGGGAGCAATGTGAAGGCGAACGCCGATGCTGCGCTGAAGGCCGGAATGTTCTACTCCAAATGGCTGCCCCAGTTGGCCGTCGGCAAGGGCCAGAACCCTCGTTCCTACGAAGGGTTCGGTCCGCTCGCGGCGTACCTGCGTTACGTCGAGCGCTCCTCACGCAAGCTCGCACGCTCGACCTTCTACGGCATGGCCCGCTGGCAGGCAAAGCTCGAGCAAAAGCAGTCGTTCCTCGGCCGCATCGTCGATATCGGCGCCGAACTATTCGCGATCGCCGCAGCCGTGTGCTACGCCGACACAATCGGGCGCGAGCATCCCGAGCGCAGGACCGAGGCACTCGAGCTCGCCACATTGTTCTGCCAGCAGGCCAAGCGCCGCGCCGACAAACTGTTCCACGAACTGTGGGCCAACGACGACGACGCCAATTACGCCGCCGCCCAGCGCGTCCTGACCGGCCGATACGCCTGGCTAGAGGACGGTGTCGCCGACCCATCCGGCGATGGGCGGATGATGCCGCCGCTGGTCGAGCCGGCAGCCGCCCGCCATGACACCGGGTCCTCGCCAGACGCGGCCGCAGCCGGCCAGGAGCAGGCTGAGAATAGTTCGGGTGTCACTTGACAGCCGGTAACGCGCGACCGTCGGTGTCGGTCAGCCCCGCGGCCAGTTGACCGTGACCCCGATTCCCTTTTCGAGCTTGCGCCAGGCGGAGCGTGAGTGCCGACTCTTTGGCGAGCGTCTTGGTCAGTCCGAACATCCCCGCCTTCGCAGCCGAGTAGTTGACCTGGCCATGTAAAAGGCCCTCGACAGGTCGACCTGGGACTACCTTGTCCCAATCGGCGGCGGACTACTTCAGGAATGCCTTGTCGACGGTGATGCCCGCGTTGTTGATCAGGATGTCGAGCCGGCCGTGCTGGTCGATCACGTCCTTGACAACGCGCGCGCAGTCCTCGGCGTCGCCAATGTTGCCCTGATGTAGCGACAGCGTGCCTTTTTCCGCCTCGATCGACTGTTGTAGCTCGTCGGCGCGCGCCTGGTTTGAGGAGTAGCCGGCGGCGACGACGGCGCCGTCCGCGGCGAGCGCGCAGCAGTCAGGCGGGGTGAACGTGGTTCCAGGGCCCCGGGTCATCGGCGGAGCCCGGACCAAGTCTGTGGGAGGGATCTCTAAACGCGCGCGGTGAGGTCAACGAGCCGGTTTGAGTAGCCCCACTCGTTGTCATACCAGGCGAGCACTTTGACCACCGTGTCCTCGATGACGATGGTCAGCGCCGAATCGAAGATCGATGAGTACGGCGAGCCGACGATATCCGATGAGACAATCGGCGCCTGCGTATAGGCGAGAATGCCCTCAAGTGCGCCTGCGGCGGCGGCGGCGAACGCGTCGTTGATCTCCTGCGCGCTCGTCGCGCGCTGCACCTCGACGGTCAGATCGACCAGCGACCCGGTCGGAGTCGGCACCCGCACCGCAAAGCCGTTCAGCTTGCCGTTGAGCTCCGGTATCACCAAGCCCAGCGCTTTTGCTGCCCCGGTCGATGACGGCACCAGGTTGATCGTTGCGGCGCGCGCCCGACGGAGGTCCTTATGCGGGCCGTCGATCAGGTTCTGGTCGCCGGTGTACGCGTGAATCGTTGTCATCAGGCCGGCGCGGATGCCGACCGTATCGTGGAGCACCTTCGCGACCGGCGCCAGACAGTTGGTCGTGCACGACGCGTTGGAGATGACGTGGTGGACTTCGGGTCATAGACCTCGTCGAAGTTCACGCCCAACACGACCGTGGCGTCCGCGTCCTTGCCCGGCGCGGAGTTGATGACCTTGCGCGCGCCAGCGTCGAGGTGCGCGGCCGCGGCCTCGCGCGAGGCGAAACGCCCGGTTGACTCGATCACGACGTCGGCTCCGAGCTCCGCCCACGGCAGCGCCGCCGGGTCCATGACCGCAAGCGCTCGAATTGGCTTGGCCAGAGCACCGACGATGATGTCCTGGCCGTCGACGCTGACGTCATCCAGGGGCCCGTAGACGGAGTCGTAGGCGAGCAGGTGCGCGAGCGTTGCCGGTTCGACGATGTCGTTTACGGCGACAAACTCGATATTGGCCTGATGCTTGATCGCGGCGCGTACGACGCAGCGTCCGATGCGCCCGAAACCGTTGATACCAACCCGAACCGGCGACATTTGAGGCGTTCCTCTCGTTGTGTGTGACAGTCAGCTGAATCATGCCGCACGCGGTTCGCGGCTGGCGGGGCATGTCACGCGAAGCGTTATCGCGAAGCACGGTCAGACCAGCACTGATCGCCGCGGAACCTTGAGCCCTCAGGCATCACGGCGGCACCGTCGCTGTGACTTCAAATCCGAGATGCCGGAGCCCACAGCTTGTGGTTTCTGACATCGATCCGCGTGGGCGTTCACCCGGGGCGCCCGTGACGACGGACGAGGGCCGGACGCCCGGTAGTCAACGCTGGGCTGCGGTCGCGCGCCTCAGCCTGTGGGCGGGCCAGACCGGTGGCAGCCCGACCGCGCGTGCAGCTTGCCTCTAGCGGCTGTAAGGGTATCCACGCTACGCCGCTGAAGATTGATGTGCGATCGATCAATCTTCGTCTGCCCTCCTCGAGGGCGCGGAGCCGCGCGCTGCATCGGTGCGCTCACCAACTTGCCGCTTGCGTGGTTGTGCGTGCGGGCGGCGGGGAACGGCCGAATGCCGCAGCACCTCGGCCAAGATCGGCGGCCAGTGCTCGCGGAGTGCCTCGTGGCCCATGAACAGTCCGAGATGACCGCCTGTGCTGACGTGGCGGCGTACCAGCTCGGGCGGAGTCGAAGC
The DNA here is from genome assembly GCA_963838535.1 of uncultured Solirubrobacterales bacterium. GTDB lineage: Bacteria > Actinomycetota > Thermoleophilia > Solirubrobacterales > Solirubrobacteraceae > Palsa-465. The sequence goes on along the minus strand of CAWIRN010000016.1, from coordinate 159,047 downwards.
GACCCCTGCGATTGCGAATACTTGGTCGGGTGGGGTGATGTGATCGGTCGCGCCGGCGAGCAAGTTGAGCGGCATGGAGATGTTCGCGAGGTCGACCCGGCGTCCGCGGATCGTGATCGCTGCGTCGATGAGGCCGTTGTCGCGGAACAGATGGGTGATGATCCACAGGTAGAACCCGCCGGGGACGTCCTGCGTGTGCTTGAACCAGTCTTCGAACTGGCGGTAGCGGGCGACGTGGGCGGCGTCATCGAGGTTCAACAGCAAGTCGATCTGTCTGGAGATCTCAGCGCCGGGCTCGATCATCACGAATCCGGCGACCATGTGCTCGCCCTTCAGGATCCCTCCGTCGGCCTTGACCAAGGCCTCGTAGAAGCGCAGATCTCCACCCGGAGCCATGCGCCTCAGCACCTCGTGAACCACCGGTTCGCCGGCATGGAAGTCGATCGGGGCTCCAGCGAGCGTGAGCGTGTTGATCTGCTCGGGATACAGCGCCGCGTAGATGGTCGCCAGCCAGCCTCCCTGACAGTCTCCGATCATGTTCACCCGCCCACCGCAGTGCTCGACCGCGCGGTGGATGACCTCGAGATAGTCCTCGATCGACGCGTCTTTGGTCTCCTGGGTCGCGCCGATCCAGTCCAACGACAACGCGCGCTGCAGACCCGAGGCCAGAATCGCCTGCATCTGGCTCTGTTCGGATGAGTAGTCAACCACGCACGAATCGTGACCGGCCTGCGGCGGCAGCACCAGTGTCGGCACCAGCCCAGGCGTCCGCGAGGTCGAGAAGTCACGCAGACGGGCGAGCGGCGCTTCGAAGACGATCTCGTGCGGCGTGGTCCAAGTGGGCGGCGTCCGCACCATCGTCAGCTCCAGCCAGCGCGGGACGTTGAGCGCTCCGGGCCCGCGCGTGGCCACCGCCAGGAAGCAGTCGGCCGCGCCGCGTAGCGCGATCGACCAGCCGTCAACCCAGCTGTCCAGCAGCCCCTGGGAGAGGCTTGGTGAGTGCACTGGGAGGGTGTTCGAGGGAGGTGTCATGCCTGTTCTCCTGATACGGGTGGGCGACCGGCTCCATACCTTAAGAGGTCATAAGGCAATAAGAATCGGCAAGGACTACGGACCGGCGTCCGTAGTCCCGCCCCTCGGGTTCCCGCCTGAACAAGAGCCGGAGAGCTCTCGGATGCCCGGCGCTTTTGCGTACTGTCTCGAGGTCAATACGAGATCGTCCGCCTGAGAGTGCGGGAACGGAGCGCATTATTCTCATCCGCCGGCACGGTTGCTCCTTCAGTACGGAGAACATCCTCAGAGCCGCCGCTTAGACCAGAAGCTGAGAACCATATGCAGACGGCCCGGCGGGTGCCCGAGCCCGCTACGGCTCGCCGTCTTCGGCGTGTGGAGCGATCTGATCGCTTCCCGCCACGGCGCGGCGAATCGTCAGGCGGCGCGTCGCGGGGTACCTCGGAGGGAACGCAGCCACCTTGAGGAGATCGCCCGAAGTCGATCAGGGCATGCGGGGTGCTACTCGGTCGCTGTGCGCGCGTACCCGATCCGCTGGAGCGCGTCGTCGATCTCGCTGAGGATCGCGGGGTCGTCGATCGTGGCCGGGGTGGTGTACGGCTCGCCGTCGGCGATCTTGCGCATCGTCGCTCGCAGGATCTTCCCGGACCGTGTCTTGGGCAGCCGATCAACAACGGTGGCGGTCTTGAACGCCGCGACGGGGCCGATCCGGGCGCGGACCATCTGCACGACCTCCGCGACGATCTCCTCGTGCGGACGCTCGACCCCGGCCTTCAGGACCAGGAATCCGACGGGCAGCTGTCCCTTGAGCTGATCCGCGGGCCCGATCACGGCGCACTCGGCAACATCGGGGTGCGCGGCCATCACCTCCTCGATCGCTCCGGTCGACAGGCGATGGCCAGCGACATTGATGATGTCATCAGTGCGGGCCATCACGAACACATAGCCCGCATCATCGATATACCCAGCGTCAGCGGTCTCGTAATAGCCAGGGAACGTCGAGAGGTAGGTGTCCCGGAAGCGCTCATCGGCGTTCCACAGCGTCGGGGAGGCGCCGGGCGGCATCGGCAGCTTGACCGCCAACGCGCCCGTCTGACCCGCCGGGAGCTCGCGCCCGTCGACGTCGAGCACTCTGAGATTCCAGCCAGGCACCGGGCGCATGTAGATCACCACTCGATCGCCGCGATCCACGCCCCGGGCGGCGAGCGCACCGGCGAACTTCGCCACCTCATCGCGCAACTCGCGATAGGTGAACGTCACGACCCGCCGGTCACCGGAGAGTCATAGATGAGCGCCAGCTGATCGGCTCGGCCACCCTCGACATTGACGGTCAAGCGCGTTGTAGCACGTGTTCAGCCTCCCCCCGGCGAACCACCGATAGAACGGCGCGCGAGAATCATCCAGCACCCGCTCCCATGGGTCGATCCAGTCAATCTCAGCGGCCGCCTGCGCCCAGAACTCTTCCGGCGCCTCCAACGAACGACGATACACCTCCTGGAACCGCCTGCGGCGGCCACGACCGCCCCCACCAGCAGACCCAACGACAGAAGCAGGCATGGCAAAGCTCCTCGACGATCGCAGACCGCTCTCTCGCACACTCCAAGTGCACACGCAAGCCTGAAGGGTCTAGCCGACACCGTCAACTGCGAGAAACCACACGCCCCAAGCGAATGACTACCGATCACGAGCCCCTCGCTCGCCCACAACCCCTCGCGGCGCACGCTGCCACGATTCGACCGCCCACGCGCCTATGCGTCGGCGACCGCGATCCGCGACACGCCAGAGCGGAGCTGCCGCTGCGCGACGGAGCGGTGTGTCCGTAACCGACGACGGCGCCTCGACGCGGGCTGGACCCCGACCAGCGGATAACTACTCATCCAGGTTCCAATATCCACGGATGTCGAGCCGCCGCCGCCTGTCTAGGTTTGCGGCATGGATCCTCAGACCGACACTGGGACCGCCGACACACACGCGAGTGAGCCGCTTGAGCCCTTCGGGGACTTGCGAAAGCGGAACGAGCGTCGAGCTCGGATCGCGCGACTGCTCGCAACGCAGCGCGAGCACCGTCGACTGACAATCGAGCGTGTTGTGCAAGCCCAGCGCAAGCACCGGCAGCGCGGCCGCTGAGCGCCCACATCTGGATCAGCGCTGACGTTGGCCGACGCGGCGTTGCTTGCACGCAGATCACCACACGAAACTGACTGTGACCGATGCGTTCCGGCTGCTCGCAGTCGGGTCATCGCCGCGGACCTTCCAGGATTCGGTGATTCCGACAAGCCGATCGGCGCGGCGTTGCGGCTCGTGCGACCGGAGCTGGGGCTGGTCCAACTCGCGCCACGCGCGGTCGTGCAGGCGATCTTGCACGTGTCATCCCTGGCGCGAGTGAAGGCTGGACGGCTGCGGGTGTCGACGAGTTTCTGCGCTCCTATCTCACCCCTGCCGGGCGCACGGCGTTCTATGCCGCTGCGCGCCAGATCTACCTCGAGGCGCCGGACGGCAAGAACGGTTTCTGGATCAGGCTGCGCGGGCTCCAGCCGGAGTCCCTCTTCGTCTGGGGTCGCCGTGACACGCTGGTGCCCATCGGGTTCGCGCGCCACGTCGCTGAGGCTCTTCCTCAGGCCCGTCAGCTTGAATTGGATTGCGGGCACGTGCCGCAGATGGAGCGGCCCCGGCAGACCTACGAGGCGCTCGCGGCGTTTCTCGCTGAGTAGACAGCGGTGAGACGCCTTGACGAGGGCGACGGTGGTTCACGCTCGGATCAGTCGGGGAAGTGCGAACCGAAATGCCGTGAAGCCCGCGCGGGAGTCATCCGCGCTCAACAAGACTGCGCCGCGGACCCCGGGAAAACGAGAAGCCTTCCGAGATGCCGGGTTCCGGATCCATGTCCCTTGCGACCACCATCCCGAGCTGGATTGTCCCCGATGCCGGCCTGCCATCGACCAGGCAGTCTCGCGAACGAAGCTCAGGAACGACGAGCCGTCGGCGATCGCCTGGGCCTCGGCCCACGGCCTCAACGCGTAACCCAGGGTTCAACCGGCATGTGGCCCCGGGGTAAATGCATGCGTGCCAAGGAGGGGTCATCATCATGACTGTCGAACGCGCGCTGTAGTCCCCTCAGGGGGTATACCACTGGTGCGTCACTCAGACAGGAAGCGCCAATTCCCGACTTCAACCTCACCGTAACGGTTACCTTCCGGCTCATCCCGTTGCTGGAGGCCGATGAGCGGATCGCCAGGGTCGTTGGGATCGCCCGCCGGCCGCTTGATCCCAGCAAGCTGAGCTGGGCGAAGACGACAATCGGCAGAGCGACGTCCATGATGTCGCTGCGTTGGAGTGGGCGTTTCAGGGCGCCGAGGTCGTCGTCCATCTGATGAGGAAAGCCAGGCGGAAACTCGGCTGGCGCCGGCAGTACAGCAGCATCGAGGCGCTGCGCGACACGCTGAACAGTCGCCACCCACGACGTGGAGCATCCTGATGGGACGTCTGCGCGGCAACGCCAGCGCTGAGATCGACGCGCCGCTGCAGGAGGTCTGGGCGGTGATCGAGGACGTGATTTCGTCACCGGAGTGGCAGGGCGGTCTTGACAAGATGACCGCGCTGGAGCGCGACGCGGACGGTCGCCCGACGCTCGTCGAGACCGAGAATGACATCAAGGTCCGGCGGATCAAGTCACGTGTCCGGATCCGCTACGACGGGCCGACCCGGCTTTCCTTCACGCAGGAGAAGGGCGACATGAAGGCCGTTGAAGGTGTGTGGGAGCTCGAGGATCTTGGGCACGGGCGAACGCGAGCGAGCTACACGCTGGACGCGGATCCGGGTCGAATGATGGGGCTGGTCATCCGGGGGCCGGTGGAGGGGGCGGCGCGGGCGATGCTGGTCAACGGACGGCCGGGCGAACTCAAGCGGCGGGTCGAGGGCAGCTGAATGCGCCTGCCGTTCCGGTCTTGCCGTCGAGCCTCGAGCGCCGCGGCCATTAGTCGTGCCGGCACATGCTGCTGCCATTCGTGCGCGCAGCCACACCGCCACGCGACGCGGAGGATGACCAGCTCGGTGTCGCGCCGCGGCAGCGTGCCGAAGGGCATCAGCGCTGCCGAGTAGCGCAGCCAGGCGCGGGACAGTCGCGGGTGTTGGCCGCGCGTCGCGAATATGTTCAGCGGGCCGGTGCCGGTGCCGTCGATCAGCACCGTTGCGTACTCGGGTCCGTGGCGCAGCAAGGCCGAGGCGGTCATGACCACATCCGCGCCCGCGAGCAGGTATTTGGCGACGTCGGCGGGGTCTTCGACTCCTGTGGTGGCCGCGAGCGCGGAGCGCACTCGGCCGCAGAGCAGCGCGATCCAGGCGGTGAGGACGCCGCGAAGCCCCGGATCACTCCGATTGGATCCTTGAGCGCATCCCAGCGGGAGACCTGGATCACGACGCGGTCAGTGGAGCGCAGCTGGCGTCGCTCCCAGCGCTGAGCAGGGCGATCGACGCGACCCGGACTGCCGTCCAAGCGCGTGAAGGTCGGCGGGGCGCCCGCGCCATCCTGGTTGAGTCCCGAGGCGGTGAGAATGGAGAGGACGCGCTCGCGGTCGAGCTCCTGGTTCTTGGGTGCGAAGGCGTCGATCGAGGGCTGGATGATCGTCACCGGCTTATCGAGCCCCTCCCACGTGAAGGCCGCGCGGGAGAAGACGTACGCGTCTGCGCCGCGGACGTAGGGGATCAGGAAATCCCACGCGCTGCGGGCAAGCGGCTCGGGCCGGTCCAGGCCGACGTGACAGCGCCACACCGTCGAGCAGCCGATCTCACGGATCGCCGGAATCAGGCCGGCGGGCTGCGGGTCATGAATGATCACCACGTCCTCGGGCTTGATCAGCTCCCGGAACTCTGCCGCGTTGGCCTCGGTGACCTCGTCGAACACGCGGCGCGCCTCATCGCCAAGGTCGCCGCCGTCCCCCGTGGATCCGTGCAGGAAATTGTGGATTCGCTTGGTGAGCAGGAAGAAGTCCTCATTGCCCGCGATCACCACCCACCGCGCGTCGATACCCGCCCCCCGCGCGTACGCGAGCAACGACACCAGCATCTCAGCAACGCCACCGCCCTGAGCGGTCGAGTTCACGTTCCACACTACCCGCCCGTCGAACGCCTCGCGACCGCGCTGCACCACACCCAAGAAACGCTCGTAGTCCCCGGGCGCGAGCACCGACCCGAAGCGCTCCAAGTTCAGCGCACCGACCGGCACGTGGGAGAGCGCGGCCATTGCCGGCGATCATATCCCTCGTGGGGGGACGTGCCAACCCACCGAACGAGGAACTGCTCGCCGCCCGAGATAGCCCCGCGGCGGCCGAGCTCACCACGCCCACACTTCGCCCATGAGCGACATGCCGAGCTCGGCTTCGAGACGCCGCGCGCACTCGGGCGAGCTGGTGACGGTCCGCGGCAGCATCGACGCCGGCAAGATTGAACAGCCAAGTCACGGTGAAGATCGGCTTTAGGCTTGAGTAGTCCGGTCCGAGTGTGAAGTCCAGCGCCAGCCCGGGTGAGCGAGGTCCGGCCGCTGCGACGGGGCTGACCTCGCCGCGATCGCGTACCGTGCGACGGTCGGGCGCAACGAGCCCTTGATACGTAAAGTGCAACCTGAATACCAGGCCGCTGGATGGGGGCCTAGCGATCGATGATGACCTTAAGCGCGTAGGTCTCCGCGGCTCGGCCGAACGTATCGTAGGCGGCCATCATGTCGTGCAGCGCGAAGTGATGGGTTTCGAAGTTGTCAACGTTCAGGTTGCCGCTCGCGACCAGCTTCAACAGCAGAGGGGTGGTGTTGGTGTTAACCAGCCCCATCGAGATCGAGATGTTGTGAATCCAGAGCTTCTGCAGTTGCAGGTCGACCGACGTACCGTGCACCCCCACGTTGGCCACGTGCCCACCCGGGCGGACGATCTCGGTCGTCATCTGGAACGTCTGCGGAATGCCGACTGCTTCGACCGCGACGTCCACACCCCAGCCGTCGGTCAACGCCATGATCTGTTCCTTCCAATCGGCGTCGCCGGAGTTCACGCCATCTGTGGCCCCAAACTTCTTTGCCTGCTCGACCCGGTTAGCGTCCAAGTCGACCGCGATGATCCTCGCCGCCCCGTACAGGCCCGCCGTCGCGATCACGGCGAGTCCGACTGGACCGGCGCCGATCACGGCGACCACGTCTCCGGGCTTCACCTGCCCGTACTGGACCCCAATCTCGAATCCCGTCGGCAGGATGTCGCTGAGGAGCACCGCTTGGTGGTTCGTAACGCCCTCGGGCACTTTGTGCACGGAGGTCTCGGCATACGGGACCCGCACGTACTCGGCCTGGGTGCCATCGATCAGGTGGCCGAACACCCAGCCGATGCCGGACGCCCCCTCGTCTCCCAGGCAGTGCGCGAAAATGCCCTGCTGGCAGAAACTGCAGCGGCCGCACGACTTGATGCAGGAGATGATCACGTTGTCGCCGACGGCGAGCTGGGTCACCGAGCTGCCGACCTCCGTGATGACACCGACGCCCTCGTGACCGAGAATGCGGCCGGGGGTGACCGCCGGCACGTCGCCCTTTAGGATGTGCAGGTCGGTGCCGCAGATCGTCGTCGTGTCGATCCTCACGATGATGTCGGTCGGATTCTGGATCTGTGGCTCAGGCGCATCGGTCCATGACTTCTCGCCGGGACCGTGGTACACGAGTGCTTTCATGATGTCCTCCCGTTCGACGCGGAGCACCGTTGCGGCGTCCGACTGCTCTATGGAGACGACTGACCGTCGCGAGAGACGATAACTCCGTGAGGTCGCCGCTCGGCGTGCGTCGAGCGGCATACCGCGCGAAATCGCGCCACAAGCACGGTGAAGGAAATGTAGAGCATCCTACGCCGGCGTTCGCGAGCCGAAGCCATCGGAAGGCTGAATGGAAACCCTCATTGTCCGGGGCACAGCGGCGGCCCAAGCCCCGGACTGGCGGTCCGAACGCACCGGTTCGGGCCTCGCCGTCGCCGTCCGAGCACGGCGGCGAGTCCAGCCTCAGCGCCCGACCGGGATCCGATCTACCGTGCCGACCGCCGCAACCGCGCCTATGGAGTGCTTGTCGCCGTGGATCCTCTCGATAGCGGTGAGTTCAGCGGCGAGCATCAGCGGCTGTTGGAGGCGTTTGCGGCGAGTGCAGCGACGGCGGTGGCGACCGCGCAGTCGGCCGCCGATGAGCGTCGCCATCAGCGGTTGGCGGTCGCCGAGGCTGAGCGTACGCGCTGGGCGCGTGAACTCCACGATGAGACGTTGCAGAGTCTGGCCAACCTCCGTCTCGTGCTGGCGGCCGCGCAGCGGGCTGGGAACACCGAAGCGATGTTCGGGGCCAACCGCCAGGCGATCGGCCAGTTGGAGTCCGATATCGCGAATCTCCGTGCGCTGATCAGTGATTTGCGACCGGCGGCGCTGGACCAGTTGGGCACCGAAGCGGCGATCAACGCGCTCGCGGAGCGGCTGCGAGGCGCCGGCCTTGAGCTGGATGTGAGCCTCGATCTCGCCTACGAGCACGGCCGCGCGGGCGAGCGTCACACCGCTGAGCTGGAGACGGCGATATATCGCATCGTCCAGGAGGCGCTGAGCAACGCGACCAAGCACGGTCACGCGCGGCGCGCGGTGGTCGAGGTCACCGAGGACCAGAGCACCGTGTGCGTGACCATCCGCGACGACGGCACGGGCTTTGATCCCGGGCGGCAGACCACAGGATTTGGACTGCTCGGCATGCGCGAGCGCGCTGAGCTGCTCGACGGCGCGCTCAGCATCGAGTCCGCCCCAGCTCAGGGAGCAACGATCAAAGCCGAGCTCCCGGCTGCTCGGCGCGGTCACGAGCGCCCATCCGACGACCTGGCGTTTCTCGGTCGCCACTCCCACGGCTGACCACGCCCTCGAACCATCAGCCGGGTCCATAGTCGATCCATGGCCCTGAGTAAGTAATCGGCCGCAACGGACCGACGGATCAGTCCGGTTGTCGGCGTGAATGCAGCCGCCGTAGCGTCTTGGAGGTGACTCGTCCACGCGTCACGAACTCGACGTCTTGAGGCGTTAATGAGCGGCCCAGGATTCTTGCTCTGCGCACACTGCGGTGACCGCATCGGCGTCTACGAGCCCGCCTGGCTGGAACACAGCGATGGCAGCATCCGCACCGCCTCCTTCCTGAATCTCGAGCCGGAAATCCGACAGGGCCAGGAGCGCGCACGGCTCTGGCATCTCGGCTGCCTCGCCCCAGACGCCATCCCCGACCCGAGCTGAACGTAACGGTCCGGGTCTTTAGTTAGCCAGCCGCGGAGCGCGCTCGACAACCAGCTCGCCATGCCGGGCGATAAGGGGCGGCAGCGAACGTGCCCGAGACATGGGGGAGAGCCGCCACGGCGCCCCGCGATTGGATCAGACGGCGAGCCGTACTGTCCGGGCCTCGACCACGCTAACTGAACTCCCGCCGGAAAGAGAAGTCGTCGCGGGACCGAACCGGATGCCAGCCTTGGTGCGGACAGCTCGCGCTCGGCAACCGGTCCGAGTCGTGGATCAACATCCCGCACTCGCGCGCTCGTCCTGTTGCGCGCAGTCTGCCGCTCCTTGTGGGTGGGCTCGCCCGCGCGGAAGGCGCGGCCCCACCGTGACACCGGGCAAGCGTTCCTAACGGCGCTCGGCCAGCGGGCTCGGACATGGCCGATAGAACGGCGCGGACGGCCTGATCGAAAACGTCCGACCCACCCCTCACGATGGCGAGGTGGTCACGATCGCACAAGCCGCCGACGACCTCGACGTGTCCACTGCGACCGTGCACCGGTGGCTGCGCGAGGGGTTCATCACCGGCGAGCAGATCACCCCCGGCGCGCCATGGCAGATCCGGCTCACCCCCGAGCTCCGCGCCCGCGTCCGCGAGCACGCCCCCGATGGCTGGCTGCCGCTCACCCAGGCCGCCGGCGCGCGCCAAACTAGCCTCGGGCTCGCAAGCACCAAGAAAACGTCGGCCTCGTGGGCGACCCAGGCAGCAAACCATCTTCATCTGCCCGCGACCGGCCGCCAGGCCAGCCCAACTAGCCCGAATAGTTTCGCGCGAGAGGCGAGTCCGCCTGCTGAGGGGACCCCGAGCCCAAGCCGTCCAGCGCCGGCAAGCGCCAACACGGCACCGGCAGCGTGTTCGAGAAGCGCAACGCCTGGTATGGCCAGTGGCGCGTCCGGAACCGGACGGTCACCCGCAAGCTCGGGCCGATCCGCACTCCGGGCGGCCGCGACGGCCTGACCCGGAAGATGGCCCGAGGCCCGGCTGCGAAGGCTGACGTCTCAGGTCACGGTGGCGCCGGTGTATGAGCGGATGACGGTCGAGGAGGCGGGGGAGAGGCTGATCCAGCATCTGGTCACGCGAGGCCGGAAGGCGTCGACCACCGTCGGCTATCAGAGCTACCTCCGCGTCCGCGTGGCCCCGTTCTTCGGGGAGAAGCCGATCGCGAACATCTCGAAGGAGGACATCGAGGAGTTCATCGTGGTCTGCTTCGACAACGACCAGTCGATCAAGAGCACGCGCAACTACCTCGGCTTCCTGCACAGCGTCTTCGACTTCGCGCTGCGCAAGGGGTGGGTCGTCGCGAACCCGTGCAAGGCGGTCGAGAAGCCCGAGGCGGTCGACGGGGACCAGGACATCCGCTTCCTCGATCAGACCGAGCTCGATGCGCTGCTGGGCGCGACCGCTGGTCCGCGCAGCCGCCGGAGGGCTGGGACGCCGGAGCGGGTCAGGCGGGTGCGGCGCGTGCCAGCGCGTTGACCCGGATACCCTTGCGACCGCTCCACTGCTGGGCCAGGTCGCGGGTCAGGCCGACGATTGCCGCCTTCGTCGAGCAGTACGCCGCCTGCGGCAACTCACCGGTCGTGAACCCCATGACACTTCCGATGTTGATGATCGCGCTGCCCGGCTGCATCACCCGGGCGCAGGCCTGGGCCATCCAGTACGACCCGTTGAGGTTGATATCGACGACCTCCCTGAACTGCTCGGGCGTCTCCCGGGTCGCCGGATAGGCCGTACCCACGCCGGCGTTATTGACCAGCACATCGACCCGGCCGAACTCACTCATCGCGCTCTCGACCAGGACGGTGCAGGCGTCCGGATCGCTCACGTCGGTACCGACCGCGAGTGAGCGCCGACCGGCAGCCTCAACCAGCGTGGCGGTTTCGGTCAGGCGGTCGACCCGGCGTGCACCGAGCGCGACGTTGGCACCGGCCTCCGCCAATGCCAGGGCAAACGCAAGCCCCAAACCGGACGACGCACCAGTGACGATGGCCACCTTGCCATCGAGGCGGAAATGGTCCAGCACGGCCATGGGAAACCTCCGGTAAGAGCGATCAACGATACGGACGACGCGGAGCCTGTCACGCTTGCGGCGACGGAGGCACGATCTCGCGCTTGAGGATCTTGCCCGTCGGGCCCTTCGGCAGCTCGTCCACGAACCAGACCTGCCGTGGGTACTTGTACGCGGCGACGTTCGACTTCACGTGATCGCGGATCTCCGCCTCGGTGGCGGTGTTGCCCGGTTTCAGCGCGATGGCGGCAGCGACCTCCTCGCCGTGTTCAGGGTGTGGGATCCCGATCACGGCGGCCTCTCGCACGGCGGGATGTTCGTAGATGACCTCCTCGATCTCGCGCGGGTAGACGTTGAATCCGCCGCGGATGATGAGCTCCTTCGTGCGATCCACGATGTAGAAGTAGCCGTCATCGTCGATGCGGCCGATGTCGCCGCTGTGGAACCAGCCGTCACGGATCGCTTCGGCGGTCGCCTCGGGGCGCTTCCAGTACCCCTTCATGATGTTGTGGCCACGGATCACGATCTCGCCGGCCTCGCCCGGAGGCACCTCGTCGCCGCTGTCGTCGACGACCTTCATCTCGACCCCGTTGACGGGGGTTCCGATCGATCCTGACTTGCGTTCGCGGTCGGGATGGTTGAACGACGCTATCGGCGAGGTCTCCGACAGTCCGTAGCCCTCGAGCACGGTGCAGCCGAAGTGCTGCTCGAACCCGCGCATCACCTCGACCGGCATCGCGCCCCGCCCGAGACGCAGACGCGCAGCGAGGAGGTGTCGTATGTGTCGCTGTCGGGAGCGTTGAGCATCGCTGCGTACATCGTCGGAACGCCCTCGAATGCGGTCACCCGATCGCGCTCGATGATCTCCCGGGGTGACGGTTTCCGACTCCGATAGTCGCTCACCAGCGAGATGGGAAGTATTCATCGACGCGCTGATCGCCGACGGTGAACTGTTGATCGAGCGCATCCGCACGAGCATCCGCGCCGGGCTCCCCGCCTACCGGACGGTCTCGGACGGGGAGCTCGACTGGGGCTTTCGGACCGATCTCGACAGGACGCTCAGGGCAGCCCGAGCAGGTCACGAGGGAGAGCGCTGGCCAGCAGCGACGACGGGGTGGAGTGTTGGCCGCCGGACGGTCGACCCGGCCGCCTCTAGACTCGTTGTTTGGTGCGCGGCGGCGCGCCTGCACATGATTGAGGAGGCAGATGATGGCGATCGCTGGGCATCGGCCCGAGGGGCAGGGCGACGGTACGGGGGACACGTTGAGGGTGGAGAACCCGGCTACGGGTCAGCTGATCGCCGAGCTTCCGTCGCTTGATCGGCATGCGACCCTGGAGTTGGTTGGTCGCGCCCGCGCGGCGCAGCCTGAGTGGGAGGCTCTGGGTTTTCGGGGCCGGGGGGCGCTGATGCGCGACATGCGCAAGTGGCTGGTCGATAACCGCAAGCGGGTGATTCGGACGCTCAGCGATGAGAACGGTAAGCCTTACGAGGATGCTCAGCTCGAGCTCTTCTACTGCGCGGACGCGCTGGGGTTCTGGGCGAGGAAGGGGCCCAAGTGGCTGGCTGACGAGCGGGAGCGCCCGCACTCGCCTTTGCTGTGGGGTCGCAAGGTGCTCAACCGCTATCTGCCCCACGGGGTGGTGGGGGTCATCGGTCCCTGGAACTATCCGTTGATCAATAACTTTGGCGACGCGATTCCGGCGCTCGTGGCGGGCAACAGCGTTGTCCTCAAGCCGGCCAGCCTCACACCTCTGAGCTCGATGCTCATGCAGGAGGGCCTACGGGAGGTTGGGGTTCCTGACGGTGTCTTCCTGGTCGCCAACGGACCGGGCAGCACGGTGGGTAGCGCGCTCGTGGACTCGGTGGACATGCTGCACTTCACGGGCTCGACCGAGGTGGGCAAACGGTTGATGGAACAAAGCGCGAATCGCCTGCTGCCGCTGACCCTCGAGCTCGGGGGCAAAGATCCGATGATCGTGCTGCGTGACGCGAACCTGGAGCGTGCCGCGAACGCAGCCGTGTGGGGCGCGCTGCAGAACGCGGGACAGACCTGCATCTCGGTCGAGCGCGTCTACGTCGAGTCCGATGCTTATGTGCCGTTCGTGACCAGGGTGGTCGAGAAGGTGGCGCGGCTGCGGCAGGGCGCCCCGGGCGGAGCGGGCGAGGTCGAGATCGGCGCGGTCACCTCGCCTGAGCAGGTGGCCGTGATTGAGGAGCACCTTCGCGACGCCGTCGCGAAGGGCGCCAAGATCGAGGTGGGGGGCAAGCGTCGCGTCGGCTCGGGCTGTTTCTTTGAGCCCACCGTGCTGACCAACGTCGATCACTCGATGAAGATCATGCGCGAGGAGACGTTTGGCCCAACGCTGCCGATCATGCGGGTGCAGAGCGAAGAGGACGCCATCCGGCTGGCCAATGACTCGGACATGGGGCTCGACGCGAGCGTGTTTGCCAAAGACCCAGCGCACGCGGAGCGCGTCGCGCGGCGAGTGCATTCCGGCGCGGTGGTGGTGAACGACGCCGTGGCCAACTACTTCGCCATGGAGATCCCGATCGGAGGCATCAAGGAGTCGGGTGTGGGGGCCCGCCACGGCAGGATCGGGATTCAGAAGTACGCCAAACGCCAGAATCTCGTGGTGACCCGGTTCGGGCTCAACCGCGAGCTGTACTACTTCCCGTATTCCAAAGGTGCGACCAAGCTCATCGAAGGACTGATCGTGGCCCTGTTCGGGCGGGGCAACCGCCGGCGCTGAGCTCGTCCGGTCTCGCCTGAGTCACCGCCACCCACCGTCCTCACATGAGGAGAATCATCCCACCAGCAGCTTTGTCCACGCGAAGGAGGAGAGCCGGTGACTGAGCACGATCTCGAGGCGCGCACCGGGGGCAGCACGGCCCCGTCCGGGGCGGTCGGCCTCGGAGGCGGCGTCGTCCGTACTGAAGTCCTCGGACAAGTTGGCGTCATCACGCTCGACGACGAGCGCAGGCGCAATGCTCTCAGTGCCCAGATGGCTAACGGTATCGTCGCCGCCCTCGAGGGCCTGCGAACCATGGATGTGCGTGCCGTTGTGCTGCGTGCCGCGGCGGGGTTGCCGGTCTGGTCGGCTGGCCAAGACATCGACGAGCTTCCCCGAGGCAGGCGCGATCCGATGACTTATAACGATCCTCTCGAACAACTCCTCCGCGCCGTCCGCACCTTTCCGGCTCCGGTCATCGCCATGGTGCACGGTTCGGTGTGGGGCGGAGCGTTCGACCTCGTGCTCAGCTGCGACCTGCTCATCGCCGACGAGACGGCGACGTTCGCCATCACTCCGGCAAACCTGGGACTGCCGTACAACACGACCGGCTTGCTCCATTTCCTCGGACGGCTGCCCATCAACCTCACCAAAGAGCTGTTCTTCACCGCGACGCCGATCGACGCTCAGAAAGCTAAGGAATGGCTGGTGCTCAACCACTTGGTGGGGGCACCCGAGCTCGAGAGCGTCACGCTCGATCTGGCCGCGACGATTGCGTCGAAGTCGCCTCTGGCCATAGCGGTCATCAAGGAGCAACTCCGCGTTCTTGCGGATTTCCAGCCCATCGCGGCACAGGTGTACGAACGCATCCAAGGGCTGCGACGGGAGGTTTACGACAGCAGCGACTACCTCGAGGGTCTCAAGGCCTTCGCCGAGAAACGGAAGCCAATCTTCACGGGCACCTGACACCACCAAACCCGCCGATGGCTCGCAGGTCCGCGGCGCCGGCCTCGGGCGAGGCGACTGCTTCTGGATCGCTACAAGAGCGAGACGAGTTCGGCCACGATCTCCGCAGCGGGCTGTGGCTGTTTGGCGAGCGCAACGCTCTGTCCGGCCCACAGCGATAGCGCCTCGATCTCGCCGGTTGTGCCAACGAGCGGGGGCGCGGGCGAATATCGAACGATGGGGTCGCCCGAAGGGAAGTGCGCGATCACTTCCCCGTCTCCCGGTCGACTACCCGGCGCCGGCCGGCCCGCGGCCTCCCACATCTCAGCCGTTGAGTTGTGGAGGGCGCGGTGCGGGGCGTCCGGCCATCCCACCTCGTACAGGTTGGCGTACCACTCTGCATCGGTCTCGGTCGCGGCTATCAGGAGGCGCCGGTATTCCTCGTGGATCGGCATCTCGTCGGCTAGGAGAAACCGGGTGCCGAGCCAGGCGGCCTGTGCACCGAGGGCAAGCACGGCTGCGACTCCTCGAGCGTCGCCAATCCCACCGGCCGCAATGACCGGTATGGGTGCCACCGCGTCGACGACCGCCGGCACCAACGGAAGCGTCGCCACACCACCCCAGACGTGGCCACCGGCCTCCCAGCCCTGCGCAACGATGACGTCCACTCCACATCCGACGGCGCGCCGGGCTTCCTCGGCGCTGCCGACCGTATGCATCACAAGCCCTCCGGCGTCGTGCACCAAGTCCACGTAGCTGTCGGGATCGCCGAAGATGAACGACACGATCCGCAGGCCGGCAGACAGGGCCTGATCGACTCGACGGTGCTGATCGGAGGTGAGTGCGAAGTTGCCGCCAAACGGACGATCGGTCAGCGCTGCCGTTTCACGGACCAGATCTCCGGCGTCGTCGACCCACCACAGCCCCATGGTGCCGAGGGCGCCGGCATTTGAGACCGCGGCGGGGAGCCGTGGATCTGCAGCCATCGGCGCCGAAACAATCGGGTAGTCAATCCCCAGCAACTCGCACACCGGCGTCTGGATACTCATTGGGATGGCTCTTCTTTCTGGCGCTCGCGGCGCCGGTTGACTAGGCTCAATCTAGATCCAAAAGGCTCCGATGGCGCCGGGGTTACCACTGGTCCACACCCGTGCCGCGGACCGGGGTCCGGACCCGTAGACCACCAGGCGCGAGTGGACGGGACGGCGGCCATCGTTCGCGTCACCCCTCAACCACGAGACAGGAGCAGAGTATGCGCAGCGAGATCGCCCCCGGCGCCACCTTCCCCGACTACGAGTTGCCCGATCACGAGAACGTTTCTCGAAAGCTCAGCGAGATCCAAGGCGACGACCCGCTGATCCTCACGCTCGCGCGCGGGAACTACTGCCCCAAGGAGCACCAGCAGCACCTCGAGCTCGCCGCCAACTACCCCAAGATCGCAGTGGCTTACACGAAGATTGCCACGATCTCGACCGACACTCATCACGTCAGCCAGGAGTTCCGCGCGTCGACCGGCGCCCAGTGGCCCTTCCTCTCCGACCCGGAGCGGACCGTCCAGAAGGACCTCGAAATCCAGGAGTACACCGACCCCGAGCACGACCCGATGATCCCCCACACCCTCGTGCTCAAGCCCGGGCTGGTCATCCACAGCATCTACAACGGCTACTGGTTCTGGGGACGTCCCTCCTTCGTGGATCTCTGGCACGACCTACGGACCGTGACCGGCGAGACCCGCCCCGACTGGGATCTCAGCAAGCCCGGGCTGCGCGAAGCGTGGGATGCGGGCGACTACTCGCTATTTCACGGATGGAACAAGCACTCCCCTCAGTCGATGCCGTCGTCTTACCACTCTTAACTGGCGCTGCTGACGTCCTGGGGAACGTCCCAACCGAGGCCTCATTTTCGGCGGTCGGGCTGTTCCCCAGCCACCAGCTGTGGAACGTCCCGATCGACTTTTTCGGGCGCTCGATCGGGTAGTTATACAGGCGAACCTGTCAGAAATCTGACCTTCAGGAGACCATTCCGCGCGTCGGGACCGACCGGGCGTTGGGATCGTCGCTTTCGCCGGGATGGCCGCGCACCGGACCGACCGACCCCTGCTCGCCCGCCGAGCATGGCTACACCCACCTCTACCGCGACGTGGTGGGATTCCCTGTCGCGCTCGAGGTGCCGGAGCGCGGTGCGGCGTTCCTGTGGATCGGCGAGGCGGGACACGCGCTGCTCGGTCTGTGGTCGATGGGCACCTGCTCGAGTACCTCGCCATGCTCGAGGGTCCAGCTCGGCCAGCTTTGGGGATCGTGCCATGGTCCCAGCGCGGCGAGTGACGGGTCAGATTGCGTAGTCGTCTCAGGATGGTCCGAGCCCGTGTCTCGAGGCTACGATGAGAGGCGGAGAGCCCCGGCGTTCACCGGGTTGTCACCATATGTGCAGCGCGACCAAGGAACCATGACGAGAAGGAGCAGAGAGATGGCTGAAACCGAGAAGGCGATCTTGGCGGGCGGGTGCTTCTGGGGTGTCCAGGATCTGATCCGCAAGCTCGATGGTGTGAGCGGCACGCGCGTTGGCTACACCGGCGGCGACACCCCCAACGCGACCTACCGCAACCACGGCTCGCATGCGGAGGCGATCGAGATCCTCTTCGACCCAGAGCGAATCTCCTACCGGGACCTGCTGGAATTCTTCTTTCAGATTCACGACCCGACGACGAAGAACCGCCAGGGCAACGACGTTGGGGCGAGCTATCGCTCGGCGATCTACTACGTCGATGACGAGCAGCGCCGCATCGCCGAGGACACAATCGCCGACGTCGAGGCCTCCGGCCTGTGGCCGGGCAAGGTGGTCACCGAGGTGGCGCCCGCCGGCCCGTTCTGGGAGGCGGAGCCCGAGCACCAGGACTACCTCGAGCACTACCCCAACGGCTACACGTGCCACTTCGTCCGTCCGGGCTGGAAACTGCCGCGACGAGCGCAGGAAGCGGCGCACTGAGCTGACGCGAGGCCGGCGGGCGCGTCGGTCCGTCGGGCCCTCTGCCGTGCCGATCCTGGCGTAGCCTCACGGCATGGCGGTTTGACATCGCAGGCATCGGATTTCCCCCCTTGTGGCGATCGCCGCTCGTGCCTACTGAGTAGGCCCGCATGCGCCGGCGATCTCTCCGAGCGTAACCTCGTCTATCGCCTGAGCGTGAATCGCTTCGTAACGCTGGTTGCCGGCCGTCCGCTCGGCGTGAACCTTCCCTTGGCGACCACGGTTGCTCGCTGCGAGACAGCGAGCAACCGCCGGTATCGTCGAGTGAGCTTGATCTTGACCTTTGTGACACCAGCATGGCGGACGCTCACACTCAGTTTTGCGATCAGCACAGACGGCTTGCCCCGCGCTCCGCGGGGCTTGAGCTGCCAGGAGACGGTCAGACGGCCGGCGCCTGGGGCGTCAAACAACACCGAATAGCCGCCGTGGCTCAGCAGTGCGCCGATCCTCGCGGCTCTTCCGGTCGGAACGAGCACTCTGGACACCGCGGTGGCGACGGGAAGGACCACGACCGAGGTCTGGGGGGAGGTGGCCGGGCCGCTGGATCCGCTCACGTTTGTCGCGACTTCCTGCACCCGGATCGTGTGGCCCACGTCCGAGCCAGAGATCAGGTGAGCCTGGCTGGTCGCATCCCGGATCGCTGAACACGCCCCTCCGGAGGCGTCGCAATCCTCCCACTGATATCTGAAGCCGGTGGGATCGTGCGTCCACGACCCGTGCGCCTCGGTGAGCAGCGCCCCCTGGACCGCACTCCCTGAGATGACGGGCGACGACGTGCTCACCGGCACGGGTGGCGGAGTGCTGTAGATGAACGCTTCCCCGGCGTCGTCAACCGTTGCGCAGAACACCGCGGATGAACACGACACCGATCTGAGGCCGGCACCGATCTCGAGGCTGCTCATCGGGTTGGGGCCCCACGTGCTTCCGTCGTATGTCGGTGCCCAGCCAAACCCATTGTTGACCGCCGTACAGAACGATGCCGAGGGGCACGAGACCGAGCTGAGCTGTGTGATGACGAGCGGAGCCGGCGACGACCACGAGCCACCTTCGTAGGTCACGAAGTAGGCGTTGATGTCCACGGCGAGGCAGAACGATGCCGAGGGGCAGGACACCGAGCTGAGTGAGTGTGTGGGGTCGATGCTGGCGGGAACGCTCCACGTGCTGCCGTTGTAGGTCACCGCATTGCCGCTCTTGTCAACGGCGACGCAGAACGATGCCGAGGGGCAGGACACGGAGCTGAGCGTGATCGCCGCGTCGATGCTTCCGGGAGCGCTCCAAGCGGTGCCGTTGAAAGTCACGGCGTTCCCCGCTGAGTCAACGGCGACGCAGAACGACGCCGACGGGCAGGACACGGAGCTGAGCGCCAGCACGCCGTCGATGCGGTTGGGCGCGCCCCAGGCGGAACCGTTGAAGGTCACCGCGCTCCCGGCCGAGTCGACGGTGGCGCAGAAGGAACCCGACGGGCACGACACGGACACCAACGGAGAGGAATCGACTTGCATCGGTGCCGACCATTGAGCTGAGGCGTGGGCGACCGACGGCGCGGTTACGAACATGATCGCCGCGCACAGCGCCACCCCTGAGGCGTAGCGTCGCGGGTGCCAGAAGCCTCTAGCCCGAATGCGGCGCGCGCTCAATATTCTGTAACGCGCAGGTCAGCAAAGCCGAGGAGGAGACGCCGTCCTCGTGATCACGCGGATTGACAACACCAGGCTGTGCGTTGGGTGGGCCGGACGCCCGGACGAGGCGACCCACCAACCGTCGCCCGCGCCGCTCGCCCGTGTCCGGCACGGCGACGCCCGCGTCGCCAGGCTGCGGGCGACGGAGGTCGCGTGATGATCGGCGTGCTCTGCTACCTCGGCGCCGCTGTCCTGCTCGCGGTGAATGCCTGGATGCTCGTGCTCGGCGTCCGTGAGTGGCGGCGCGATCGAGGCCCGGATGCGCTCGAGGCGCAGCTACAGGAGATTCGCGCGCTGCCAGAGTGGGAGCCCGGAGCGCGCTAGGTACTGCACGTAACCGAGCGCTGGACGGGTAGGTGGGGCCCAGCGACCGGGAACACTCGGGTCAGGCCGCCGCATTGCCGCCGCCGGCTGGCTGGACGCCGAGCGTGCGGCGGAGGAAGTCGTGCTCGGCGTCCAGGGCAGCCTCGGCGACTGTCATCGGCAGCGAGACAAAGCCGTGCGGGGCTTCGGGCCAGATGCGCAACTCGGCCGCGTTCCCGGCCGCGCGCCAACGGGCCTCCATGAACAGCGTGTCGTCGAGCAGGGCATCCTGAGTGCCGACAGTGAAGATCGCGGGGGGCATCGAGGAGAGGTCGGCAAACAGCGGCGAGATGTCGGGATCACGGCGCTGCTCGTGGTCGTGGCCTGGCAGAAACTGGTCGATGAACCAGCTGATGATCGGCCCTGACAGGACGAGATTGCGCTCGCCCCACAGTCGCTGGCTCGGGGTCATCGATAGGTCGAAGCCCCCGTATTGCAGGACGGCCGCGCCGAATGCCCCGGTGATCCGGTGGCGGTCACGCAGCCGCAGGAGCGTCACCGCGGCAAGGTGCCCACCGGCCGAATCGCCACCAATCGCCAGCCGGTGGGTGGCACCGGTGGCCGCCTTGCCGTTCTCTCCCAGCAGCCACAGTGCGGCGGCTTCGCAGTCATCGACGGCGGCCGGGTAGGGATTCTCAGGGGCGAGCCGGTAGCCCACGCTGATGACCGTGAGTCCGGTCTCCTGGGCCAGCCGGTCCAGGCGGGGGTCCTGCATGTCGTTCTCGCCCAGCGTCCATCCTCCGCCGTGGATGTGGAGGAACGTCCCTTGCGGCTCGCCGTCGGGCGCGAAGATCCTCAGCGGGAGAGGCCCACCGGGCCCGTCGATCTCGAGCGTGCGGGCCTCGGGCAGGAACACCGGCGCGGGATAGATGCCGCGACCTGCACGCCGTGCGGCCCGGGTTTCCTGCGGCGGCACGGTCTCGACCGAGGGCATCGTGGCCAGCAAGCGCTCGAGTTCCGCATTGAAGGCGCGCGTTTCGGCGACCAGCGTTTCGGGGTCGTGGGCGGTCATCAGCGGGCGAGGAATCCTACGTGCGCAGACCGTCGCGGCGCGACGCGATCGTTGTCGCTCCGACGCAGGGGCGGGAAATTGGACGACGACGTGCCAGTCACGCGGCCGTCCAGAAAAGGTGTTACATTGGATTTTCGGAGTAGTTCAAGCCACGGAAGGTAAGGCGCTACGGATGGCGGCTAGCACACGAAGTGCGTTAGGGATTCTTGCGGTCGTTTTGGTCTGCGGCCTGGGTGCCGGAACGGCCGTGGCGCACAGCTCCGCTGCGGCCAAGCACTCCTCGCGACCGGCCAAGAGCCACGGGAAGAAGCCGCGCAAGGCGAAGAAGCCGGCTCAGGAGGCGAGCATCCCGCTGTCCCGGCAGCGGGTGCGCACCACCCTGAGGGTGCCGGCTGGAAACGGCGGCGGCGGGTTTGCGGTCCCGGAGACGCTCACGGTGCCGCCCGGCTGGAAGGTCGTGGTCTGGGCGCTCGTCCCCTCCGCGCGCTGGATGACCTGGACACCCCAGGGCGCGCTGCTCGTCAGCACACAGGCGGGCACTGTCGTCGAGCTGCCAACCAAACGCCCATCCGGCCCTCCCGCCGCGCCAGCAGGTGCTGCTGAGCGGGCTCACGGTGCCGCAGGGCCTGGCCTTCGACAAGGTCAATGGTCGGACCGTGCTCTACGTCGCCGAGTCCGACCAGATTGATCGCTACGTGTGGCGCGGCGCGGCCGGCGTCGGTGCCCGGACGGTGCTCGTCCCGAACCTGCCCGACCTCGATCCCCACGGCGACGACGTCCACCGGGCCAAGACCCTCGTCGTGGGTCCCGACCACCGTATCTACGTGATGATCGGCAGCGCCTACAACGCGAGTCCACTCGACATCCAGGGCAATCCACCCCGAGCGTCGGTCGTGTCCTACGGGCCGAACGGCGGCAACATGCGGGTGATCGCCACCGGGGTGCGTAACGGCGAGGGCTTGTCGTTTGCGCCCAACGGCGTGCTGTGGAGCGCCATCAACGAACGCGATCAGATCGCCTATCCGTTCCACCAGGCCGCCGACGGCCTGCCCGACGCCTTTGGGCAGATCTTCCCCGCCTACGTCAACGATCACCCCTCTGACGAGGTCGTGGCGCTCACGCCGGGCCGCAATGTGGGCTGGCCCTACTGCGATCCGGACCCCAACAACAGCATGGGCAACCTGGGCTTCGATGACGACTTCGAGACCAACCTGGGCGGTTCCCAGCTGAACTGCGCCAAGCTCGCTCCCATCAACCGAGGCTTGCCGGCGCACAGCGCGCCACTCGGCTTCAACTTCTTGGAGGGCTCCGCGGTGCCCGGCAACTTGACGCAGGGAGCCGTGCTCGCGGTCCACGGATCCTGGGATCGGCAGCCCCCGCGCCCGCCCGCCGTGCTGTGGATGCCGTGGTCCAAGTCGCAGCACACGCTCGGCGCCGCGGTCACATTGATCTCCGGCTTCCAGAACCCCGACGGTTCGCGGTGGGGCCGACCGGCCGATGTGGTGCCAGGCCCCGACGGTGACCTGTACGTCAGCGACGACACGGCCGGGGCGATCTATCGGGTTATTCCTTAATCGGGATCGCCCGTGACGCGGTGTGTGCTCGCGCGGATTGTGGCGTTGGGTTGCCTGTGTGGCGCCTCGGCCGCAGCGGCGGCGCCTGCGCTGACGCTGGCTCAGGGCGACCCGACGGACGCTCTGCGACCGACACCGATCGTGTGCTTGTTCAGGGCGCACGGTCGGTGCAAGACACACCGCCTGGTGGGCACGATCGCCGCCTGGAGGTCGTTCCAGCAATGCGGGATCGTGAGCGCACTGAGCGAACCGCCCCCCCGGCCCGCACCGCGCGCTCGGCCCGCACCGCGCGCTCGGCCCGCACCGCCCGCCCGGCGCGCACCACCCGCACCGAGCACACGCAGCGAATTGCGAACGCAACCTGGACTGTGCGAGTTCTTCGGTGATGCGAGCGGGACGGTCCGTCGACGAGCGGCCCGTGCCCGATCACATCACTTCACGGGGACCGGGGCACCGGCCCGCACGATTCCCGGCCGCGCGTACCCTATGGGGGGTGGCCAGGCCGCGTTTTCTGAAGCGACGCCCCGCCAAGGAGCCGGCCGTCTCGATCGGCGACCCGCGCCTGGAGGGCTGGGAGACCGTCACCGTGTTTGAGGAGCAGACAACTGCGATGGCGTGGCGCGACCAACTGCGAGGCATGGGTGTCGATGCGGTGTGCACGGCGGATCACCCGCTCGACCGGATGGGACGAGGAGATATCTACCTCGTTGTCCCGCCCGAACAGTGGTCGCGGGCCAACGAGATTCTGGACAACCTCGATTGAGCACAGGCCACACGGCCCTCCCGGGCCCAGCAGGGTCCCGATGAACGGGCGGTCCGGCGCCAAGGACTCCGACAGGTCGGCTCAGGCCTCCTCGGGCTCGGGATGGCGACCATTCGACGTCGGTTCGCCACCCGTTTCCATTGCCGCAGGGGCAGCGGGCCCGACGACCTTCTCGGGCTCGGCCGGGAAACGCTCGGCGGCATCTTCGGCCAGCGCGAGCAATGCGGTGGCGATGATCCGCACGTCATCGATCAGCCGCCCGCGTTCGCGCCATACCGAATCCGTATCGCTGTCAAGCTGACGCAGCTGCTGAGTCGCGTCTTCGGTCATCGCCACGGCGTTGGCGGCGGCCGCCGACAGGACGTGATCGGCTTGGAGTTGTCCTCGCCGGGTGGTCTCCTGTGCCTGCTCGTGCGCGGTGCGCAGGATCGCCGCCGTCTGCTCGCCGATGCGCTCGATTTCCGCGGCAACCGCGTGGGCCGACGCTTGCCGGAGCTCGGCCAGCTCGCGCTCGAGCTCAGCGACGTGCTCATCCACGGCGGCGCGCTCATAACCGTGTCGGGCGGTCGGGAACCGAGGCGCGGGGGCTTCCGAGGCCGGCGGCAGCATCGGTGCTGGCGCCGGCGCCGGCACCGGTTCCTCAGCATCGCCGTTGGACTCCCAACTGGTCATGTCTGCGTCGCCTTGCTCGACGCTGCCGAACGTCCGCGCCAGGCGATCGCCGAACTCGGCGAACCGTGAACCGGCTGATCGTTGCTTCACCGGCTCGTCAACCGTTGCGTCAGGTGTATCGAGATCGCTCATGCGTCACTCCTTCATGCGGCTTGTGATCCCCGGCTCTTCGCCGCGGTGCGTGCCATCCCTCCGTGCGACCCATCGACGGGAGCGATCCTGCAGCACACCCCTACCGCGACTGCTCGGTCTCGATTCCCACGAGGCCGGCAGTCGCCAGCTCGGACTCCTCGAGCATCAGGCGCTCTCGCTCGGTGTCGGACATCGCGGCGGGTTCGATCGTCCGCCGGCCGCGCGAGAGCACCCACGAGGTCAGAGCGGCCAAGGCACAGAAGCCCGCGCCCACCCACAGCGCCGTCACGTACCCCTGCTCGGCCGCCTGGGAAGAGCCAGGGGCCGTGTGGCTGGCCAGGATCGACGCCGCGAGTGCGCTGCCGAGCGAGAAGCCGATGTACCGGATTACCTGATAGAGGCCCATCGCGCTGCCGGTTTCGCGGTTTGGCACCGCGCGGGTGATCATCCCCGGGATGGCCGCGAACGTATAGCCGAAGCCGATCCCGATCACCCCCATCGTCGCGAAGGCCTCCCACAGTGCCGCGTGTCGCAGCGCGAAGAACACCCCTGCGGCCGCGATGATCAGCGATCCGCCGACCAGCACGGCATTGGCCTGGAACCGCCGCATCATCGGGGTCATGCTGCGGCTGGCGACGAGGCTCAACACCGAGAACGGGACCAGGCAGAGGCCGGCCACCAGCGTCGAGGACCCGAAGCCGTAGCCACCGCTGACCGGCTCCTGGACGAACTCCGTGACGAGCGTGAGGAACATGTACATCGCGATCCCGAGCACGACCGCGGCGAGGTTGGCCGTCAGCACCGCGCGGTGCCGGAGTTGGCGCAGGTCGACCAGCGGGGTGTCCTGGGTGAGTTGCAGGCGCACCCAGACCGCGAGGATGACGCCCGCCGCCACAAACAGTCCGATGATCACCGGCGAGCCCCAGCCCCATTGCTGGCCCTGCCCGATCGCGAGCAGCAACGCGATCAGGCCGGCGGCGATGATCACCGCCCCCCTCACGTCAAGTCGGACGCGACTGGACGCACGGGTCGACGGAATGACCGCGAACGCCGCGATCAGCGCGATCCCGCTGATCAGAGCTCCGAAGAAGAACGCCGCGTGGACGTTGAGGTCGTTGGCGATCAGGCCGCTGATCGGATAGCCGGCGCCGACGGCCGCCGCAGCGGAGACCGACAGAATCCCGATCACCGCGGGTGAGCGTTCCGCCGGCAGATGATCGCGGGCGGCGGCCATCGTGGTCGGCGCGAGTCCGAGACCGACGCCCTGCATCGTGCGCCCGACGATCAGCACCGGCAGTGACTGCGCCGCACCGGCGATGATGCTGCCCGCGAACACAATCCCCAAGCCGCCCACG
Source organism: uncultured Solirubrobacterales bacterium (assembly GCA_963838535.1). Classification (GTDB taxonomy): domain Bacteria; phylum Actinomycetota; class Thermoleophilia; order Solirubrobacterales; family Solirubrobacteraceae; genus Palsa-465. Next base: position 133,474 of record CAWIRN010000016.1, on the reverse strand, counting down.
ATCGTCTCACGCCGGTAGGGACCGTCCCCGAGCCGACCCATGATCGGGGCGGAGACCGCGGCGGCCAGCAGCGCGACGGTGAGCGACCACTGCGCGCTGTCGAGCGAGATGTGCAGCGACTGGGCGACCGAGGGAATCAGCGGGGCGCCCAGGCTGCTGATGATCCCGGCCACCATCGTCACGCCGACCAGCACCGAAACGAGTGGGCCGGTCCGCTGCGAGGCGGGTGTCAGGGAGACCGACAAACGACCCGGCGGGGGCTAACCCCCGTAGAGCCTGCGTACCGTAGCCTGGGTCCTGCGGGCCTGCGTCTTGGCGCTGCGAAGCGGCCCCTCCACCGCGGGCTCGGCCGACTTTGCCACCACCGCCGGCCCGATCAAGCGATGCCGAGCGCCTTCGCCTTGGCGGCGGCGAACTCCTCGTCGGTGAGCACTCCGCTCTCGTGTAGCTTGGCCAACTGCTCGACTCGCTCGATCGAGGCGTCGGCGGAATCAGCGGCCGCTGGCGGTGCCTCCTCCGGCGCCGGGGGCGGTGGTGCGTACTCCTCGGGGGGTGCTTGCTCCTCCTGCTCCGCTGCCTGCTCCTGACCGGCCCTCGCTCCGCGCCGACTGGCCGTGTAGGCGACGCCCCCGACGGCAGCAGCCCTCATCAATGGGCGGCGGCGTCCAAACGGCATGCTGACTCCTAGTCCTCGTTGTTGATCTCCCCAGGAACCCTACTCCTCCTCCCCGGGGGGCCAGAGCCCGGCGCGATCAGGGCGCGGCCGTGTGGGCCGGTGCCGTGGCCGTCGTCCCGGTGGCGACCAGCCCGGTGTCGTGCAGTCGTCCGATCTCCCGCGCGCTCAGCCCGAGGACGTCGGAGAGGATCTCCTCGGTGTGCTCGCCGAGGAACGGGGCGCGGCGAACCGGGACTCGATCGAGGCCCGAGAACTGCAGTGGGGAGCCGGGCATCAGGTAGGTGCCGACGCCGGGATGCTCGACTTCGGCGAACATCGGGTTCTCGGTCGAGCAGCGTAGATCCTCGCCGACCAGCTCGCTGAACGTCTGGTACGGGCCCCATGAGACTCCGGTGCCGGCGAACGCCTCGCGGATGCTCGCCAGGTCGCGTGCCGCGAACCACGGGCGCAGCAGCGCCGCGATGAAGTCGCGACCCTCCCAGCGCCCGGTTTCGGTGTCGAAATCGTGGCCGGTGGCCTGTTCGATGCCGCGGAACGCCGCGTGCAGCCCCGTGACGTCCTGCAGCGCCTTCCATTGCCGGCCGGTGAGCGCCACGACCATCAGCCGGCGCTGGTCGCGGGTCTCGAAGTCATTCCCGAACGCGCCGTAGAGATAGTTGCCGTCCTTGGGTTGGTCCCGGCCCCCGAGCTGGGCCTCGGCGATCCGACCCAGGTTGCCGACCATCGCGAAGGCGACGTCCGACAGCGACAGGCGTACGAGCTGGCCCTCGCCGGTTCGCGCCCGGCGGCGGTCAGCGGCGAGCAGTCCCACGGCCGCCAGGGTGCCCATCGCGACATCCCACGCGGGCAGCACGCTGTTCAGCGGTACCGCGAGGTTGCGCGGCCCCGTGGCCCACGGAAACCCCGTCGCGGGGTTGACCGTGTAGTCCACCTCGCTGGTGCCGTCGGGGTTGCCGGTCAGCGCGACCATGATCAGGTCCTGGCGCCGGGCCCGCAGCGCCTGGTAATCCAGCCAGCCGCGGGCCGGGAAGTTGGTCAAGAACAAACCCGCCTGCTCGCCGGGGGCGGTGACCAGCGCGGCGGCCAGCTCGCGCCCGGCCGGCGAGCGCAGATCGAGCTGGATCGAGCGCTTGCCCTTGTTCAGTCCCGCCCAGAACAGGCTCTGTCCGTCCGCGGCCAGCGGCCAGCGCTGATGGTCCAGGCCACCGCCGATCTGGTCAAAGCGGATCACGTCGGCGCCCAGTTGGGCCAGCGTCATCCCGCCCAGCGGCGCCGCCACGAACGCCGACCCCTCGACCACCCGCAGCCCGCCCAGCACCCCGCCGCTTACGCCGTCACCACCGCCGCTCAGGCCATCACGACCGCCGCTCGCGCCATCACCACCGCCGCTCACGCCATGACCCCCACGAAACGCCAGTCCAGCACATCATCCGAGGTGTCGTCGTCGCGCAGCGCGCGGACCTGTGAGCGCAGATGAACCAGCCCGCCGCCGCCGGGCAGAGGCTCACGCCGCTCGAGCTCGAGCTCGCTGTACAGCGTGTCGCCCTCGTACACCGGCGCCAGGTGATCACAGCCGTGCCAGCCGGCGATCGTGACGAGATTGGGCAGCGCGCGCGTCGCCTGGGCCGCCGCGATACCAATCGTGTGGCCGCCGTAGACCAGCCGACGACCGGACGACGCCACCCCACGGTCGGAATGCGCCATCGCCACGTTGAGGCTCAGCCGCGCGAGCTCGGGCGCCGCGCTGACCACATCACCGCCTTCCATCCTCCACATCATGCCGTCTGTCAGATCGGCGAAGTGGGGCGGCGCGAGCGCGTCGCGGTAGGCGTCCAACCGCCACCCGGCCGTGAGCGCGCGCAGGGCGTCCGCGTCGAGCTCGCTCGAGAACGCGTCGAGCTCATCAGCATGGCCCGTGCGCAGCTGCCCGTCACGCAGCGGCAGCATCGCGCAACGCCAGAAATCCAGCACCCGCCGCTGCGCCTGGTCGGTCGTGCGCACTCGCAGCACGGCCAGGCCGGTGGCCGCCCGCCCCGCCCGCAGCGAGTTCTGCCGCAGGGCGACCACCTCGGTCGAGGTCGACAACGTGTCGCCGATCGCCGGGCAGCGCCGCAGCAGCAGCCCGCGGTAGAACAGGTTTGCGATCACCCGCTGCGTCAGCATCGTCGACTGACCGATCGCCACATCACACACCAGCGCCGGATGAGCCAGCGGCGCTGCGGTGCCCACCACCCGGCGGCATAACGTGGCGTCCAGCGCCAAACGCAACCGATCGCCGACGATCGCCTGATGCAGCGCCGCGTGGCCCTCGGTCAGCGTCAGCGCGGGCGCCACCTCACTGCGGTCCCCCACCCGCAGATCCTCGAAGAACGGGCCTCCGATCGAGTCGGGCAAGGTGCTATGTGACGGCCTTGGCACACGAGCACGTGCCACTGACCAGACGGCTGCACGACATGCCGCGATTCTCCCACGGACGACGTCCGCCTGGAGGAATGACGTCTTCCCGGATAACCTGATCGGCCGTGGCGTCGCTCGTCGTCGAAGGCAACGAACTCGTGGTCACGCTGTCAGCGGTGGAGAAGTTTGGCGCGTTCCGAGGCAACGTCCGCGTGCCGCTGAGCGCGGTCAAGTCGGTGGTCGTCGAGCCGGACCCGTGGAGTGCCCTGCGCGGGATGCGCGCGCCCGGCACGGGAATGCCCGGCGTGGTCGCCTACGGGGTCAGGCGCCTGCCGGGCGTGTGCCGCGACTTCGCGGCGCTGACCGGCCGCGGCGCGGCCGTGCGCGTCGACCTGACCCAGGACTCGCCGTTCGGGCGACTGCTCGTCTCGGTGGCAGATCCGGAGGCGACCGTGGCCAACGTGCAGGCGGCCCTTACCGCAGGACCTGCCGTGTGAAGTCCCGCAGGCCGAGCGTCAGGAGGTCAGGTGCTGAGATCTGAGCGAAATCTCGCAGCGCTACCGCCGAGGGCTGCCGAGGGGTAGGTTTGTCTGAGCAGTTCTGAGGTTTGAGCGAAGGCGGTGGTTCTGGTGGCGGTGAGCGAGGGGAACCTCGAGGCGGAGTTGATCAAGCAGCTGTGCGTACGCGTGCGTGAGCAACTGCCCCGCGAGCAGGCCGCGCCGTGCACGGCGTTCGTGCGCCAGTACTACCACTGGATCCCCGCCGAGGACCTGGCTGACCGCAACCTGTCCGACCTGTACGGGGCGGCGATGGCCCATTGGCAGGCGGCCAAGCGGCGCTCCGCCGGTGCGACCACGGTCGAGGTCTATAACCCGGACCTCGAGCACCACGGTTGGCAGTCCCCGCACACCGTGATCGAGATCATCAGTGACGACATGCCGTTCATCGTGGACTCGGTCACGATGGAGCTGATCCGTCAGGGGTGCAGCATCGAACTGGTCATCCACCCGGTGATCCGCGTGCGGCGCGACCGAGCCGGCGAGCTCATCGAGGTGCTCGAGCCCGGGGCGAGTGGCCCGGACGCGCTGGCGGAGTCGGTGATCCACGTCGAAGTGGCGCGTGAGCCCGACTCGCGGCGGCTCTCGGAGCTCCGCCTGGGCATCGAGCGCGTTCTGGAGCAGGTGCGGCTGGCGGTCGAGGACTGGCCGGCGATGCGCGGCCAGGCCCACGCGCTCGTGCGCGAGCTCGAGCTCCAGCCGCCTCCGATCGACCCTGAGGAGCGGGCCGAAGCCAGCGCCTTCCTCGAGTGGCTCGCCCAGCACAACTTCACCTTCCTCGGTTACCGGGAGTACGACCTGGTCGCCGGCGAGCGCGACGCGGGGCTGAACGCGGTGCCGGAGTCCGGTCTGGGGATCCTTCGCGGCACACCCGTGATCCCGTACACGAAGCTTCATCCAGAGGCGCTCGAGCTGGCCCGCGCGCCGCGGTTGCTGCTGCTCGCCAAGGCCAATTCACGCTCCGCGGTGCACCGTCCGGCGTACCTCGACTACATCGGGGTGAAGCGATTCGGTCCCGGCGGCCAGGTGATCGGTGAGCGCCGTTTCCTCGGGCTGTACACGACCGCGGCGTACCAGACCAGCCCACGGAACATTCCGCTCCTGCGCGGAAAGGTGCAGAGCGTGCTGGCCCGGGCCGCGTTTCCGCCCACCAGTCACGATGCGAAACTGCTGATCGAGATCCTCGAGTCCTACCCGCGCGACTCGCTGTTTCAGATCGACGTCGACGACCTGTTCACCATCGCGATGGGGATTCTCGGGCTGGGCGAGCGCCAGCGGATCCGGCTGTTCGCGCACCGTGACCAGCTCAACCGCTTCATCTCGTGTCTGGTCTGCATTCCGCGCGACCGGTTCAACACCGAGAACCGTGAGCGCATCGAGCAGATCCTGGCCGAGTCGTTTCAGGCCCGGCAGGTCGACTGGAACCTCCAGCTGTCGGAGTCGGTGGTCGTCCGAGTGCACTACATCGTCCACTGCCCGGACGGCGTGCCGGACTATGACCTGCCCGCGATCGAGGCCCGCATCGTCGAGGCGACCCGCGCGTGGAGCGACGATCTCCGGGCGGCGTTGATCGCGGAGGGCGGACAGGAGGGGGGCCTGGCCTCATATGCGCGCTACGAGTCGGCGTTCCCGGCGGCCTACCGGGCCGACTGGAGCGCGCGCTCGGCGGTGGCCGACATCCTCCGCATCGGGGCCGTGGCGCGTGATCAGCAGCCGATCATCTCCCTCTACCGGCCACCACGCGCGCTCCCGGACGAGATCCGCGGCAAGCTGTTCAGCGCCGCCGGCGTGTCTCTGTCCGACGTCGTCCCGACCTTTGAGCACATGGGTGCGGAGGTGGTCGATGAGCGTCCGTACGAGATCACGCCCCACGACTCGGACTCCGTCTGGATCTACGACTTCGGCTTGCGCTGCGCCGCGCAGGACATCGAGTCGGTCTTCGACACCTTCGAGCAGACGTTCCTGGGAATCTGGGGCGGAGAGTTCGAGGACGATCGGTTCAACGCCCTGGTGGTGGCGGCGGGCCTGACCGGGCGCGAGATCACGGTGATCCGGGCCATCGCCAGGTATCTGCGTCAGGCGGGGATCGCGTTCTCCGATGGCTACATGCAGCGCACGCTGGTCGACCATCCCGAGATCGCCATCCTGCTGGTCAGGCTGTTCCGCGCCCGCTTCGACCCCGACGCGCGCGACGCCGCCGACGCCGAGCACACGGCACGCGCGACCGAGCAGGCCATCGACGCGGTGGAGAGTCTCGACGAGGACCGGATCCTCCGCAGCTTCCTCTCGGTCGTGCGCGCGATCCTGCGCACCAACCACTTCCGCGTCGACGCGGCCGGCGAGCCGCGACCGTACCTGTCGTTCAAGCTCGACCCGTCCCAATTGGAGATCCTGCCGCTGCCGCGGCCGCGGTTTGAGATCTTCGTCTACGCGCCGTGGGTCGAGGGGGTCCATCTGCGCGGCGGCAAGGTGGCCCGCGGCGGTCTGCGTTGGTCAAACCGTCGCGAGGACTTCCGCACCGAGATCCTCGGGTTGCTCAAGGCGCAGATGGTCAAGAACGCGCTGATCGTCCCGATCGGCTCGAAGGGTGGCTTCGTCGTCAAGCGCCCACCCGCCACGGGCGGCCGCGAGGCACAGGTGCAGGAGGCGATTCGCTGCTACCGGACCTTGCTGTGCGGCCTACTCGACGTGACCGACAACATCGTGGCCGGCGAGGTGGTGGCACCCGCGCGCGTCGTTCGCTACGACGACGATGATCCGTATCTCGTCGTCGCGGCGGACACGGGCACGTCCAGCTTCTCGGACATCGCCAACGAGGTCTCCGCCGGCTACGACTACTGGCTGGGCGACGCGTTCGCGTCCGGGGGCTCGCACGGTTACGACCACAAGCAGATGGGGATCACGGCTCGCGGCGCGTGGGAATCGGTCAAGCGCCACTTCCGCGAGCTCGGCACCGACATCCAGACCGTCGAGTTCAGCGTCGTCGGGATCGGCGATATGTCCGGCGATGTGTTCGGCAACGGGATGCTGCTCTCGCGCCAGATCCGGTTGCTCGCCGCCTTCAACCACCAGCACGTGTTCCTTGACCCGAACCCCGACCCGAAGTCGAGCTTCGCCGAGCGGCGGCGCCTGTTCGAGCTGCCCCGATCGTCGTGGAGCGACTACGACGCGACGCTGATCTCCGAGGGCGGAGGCGTGTTCGAACGCAGCGCCAAGTCGATCCCGATCTCCCCCCAGGTCCAGGCGGCGCTGGGGATCGCGGCGGATCGGCTGGCCCCGGACGATCTGATCCGAGAGGTCCTACGCGCTCCCGTCGACCTCCTGTTCAACGGCGGCATCGGCACCTATGTCAAAGCGGCGACCGAGACCTCGGCCGAGGTGGGCGACAAGGCCAACGACGTGGTCAGGGTCGACGGCGGGGAGCTGCGCTGCCGGGTCGTCGGCGAGGGTGGGAACCTGGGCTTCACCCAGCGGGGGCGCATCGAGTACGCGGCCGGCGGAGGCCCAGACCGCCGCGGCGGCTTGATCAACACCGACGCGATCGACAACGTGGCCGGCGTCAACTGCTCCGACCACGAGGTCAACATCAAGATCCTGCTCGATGGACTCGTCGCCGATGGCGAGATGACCGAGACGCAGCGCAACCAGCTGCTGGTCCAGATGACCGACGGGGTGGCCGAGCAGGTGTTGCAGGGGAGCTATACCCAGACCCAGGCGTTGAGCCTCGCGCTGGCCCAGGCCGTGCCGATGCTCGACGTTCACGCGCGGCTGATCCGTCACCTGGAGCGCGCCGGCGTGCTGGATCGAGAGCTCGAGTACCTGCCGAGCGACCGGACGATCGCGGCCCGCAAAGCCGAGCACAAGGGCCTGCTCGCGCCCGAGCTGGCGATCGTGATGGCGTACTGCAAGATCCACCTGTACGTCGAGTTGCTCGAGTCCGACCTGCCCGAGGATCCCTACCTCGCCCACGATTTGGAGCGTTACTTCCCGCCCCCTCTGGGCCCCGGAGAGGATCGGCGGGCGTCCGCGCCGGCTCAGGCCCCGCCGTGGTCAGCCGGCTCCGAGCGCTACGAGGCGCACATGCGCGAGCACCGGCTCCGCCGCGAGATCATCGCGACCGGGGTGGCCAACCAGCTCGTCGATCGGACGGGGACGACGTTCGCGTTCCGGCTCGCCGAGGAGACCGGCGCGCCGGTCTCCTCGCTGGCCCGGGCGTACGCCGCGGCGCGCGAGGTGCTCGAGATGCGTGCCTTCTGGTCCACCGTCGAGTCGCTGGACAACCAGATCGAGGCCGGCACGCAGCTCGCGATGCTGATCGAGGCGCGGCGCCTGGTCGAGCGCGCCACTCGCCGGCTCGTGGCCCGCGGGGAGGTAATCGACATCGCCGCAACCATCCGCCGCTTCCTCCCGGGCGCGCGGACGCTGGCGCATGCGTTGCCCGGAGTGCTCGCGGGCGCCGATCGCGCCTCGTTCGACGCGCGCTTCGAGGAGCTCCAGGCCGCGGCGGTGTCCCGGGGGCTGGCGACCCGCGTCGCCAGCATGCCGGCGCTGCTGTCCGTGTTCGACATCGTGGAGGACATGGCAGCGACCGGCCGCGAGCAGAACGCGGTGATGGCGGTCCACTTCGCGATCGGCTCGCGGCTCGGATTGGATTGGTTGCGCGACCGGATCCTCGAGCTGCCGCTCGGGGACCGCTGGCAGGCACTCGCGCGGGGCGCGCTGCGCGACGATCTCGACAGCCTGCACCGGTCCCTGACTCAGGATGCCCTCCGGGCCGGCGGCCCGGACGCCGGCAGCGAGCAGGCGATCGACGCCTGGTGGCAGGGCCAAGCCGCATCCGTCGAGCGTTACCTCGGGGTGTTGGCCGACATCAAGGCCTCTCGCAGCTACGACACGACGACCCTGCCGGTGGCGCTGCGCGAGCTGCGCAACCTGATCGCCGACCCCTAGTCCGATCTACTGCGCGCGGAGCGCAGCGCGAACTCGAGCACATCGAGTACGCCGGCGACAAAGAAGGCCACGGGGCCGGTGATCAGTCGGGCTGGCAACCGCCAGAGCACCGTCCCAAGCTATCGTCTGCAGCGAATGGCGTCCGTCAAGACAAATGTCACCGAGCTGCCCGAGTCGCGCGTGCGCGTCGAGGCCGAGGTTTCCGCCGAGGAGGTCGAGCGCCGCGTTCAGCAGGCGGCCAGAGAGCTCGGACGCCAGATGCGGATCCCGGGCTTTCGGAAGGGGAAGGTTCCGCCGCCGGTCGTAATCCGCCGTTTGGGACGCCAGACCGTGCTCGACGAGGCGCTGCGCACGTCGCTGGGCGCCTGGTACGTCGATGCCATCGATGGTGCCGGTATCGCCACCGTCGGCGAGCCCGACCTCGATGTCGGCGAGCTGCCCGGACAGGGTGAGCCGCTGGCCTTCTCGATTGAGATCGGGGTGCTGCCCAAGGCAAAGCTGGGGGACTACAAGAGTCTCGAGGTCGGCCGCCGCGAGCCGCACGTCGAACCCGCCCAGATCGACGAGGAGCTCGACCGGCTCCGCGATCGGTTCGCCACGCTGGAGACCGTCGAGCGTCCGGCGGAGAGCGGAGACCACGTCGTGATCGACTACCTCGGCAAGATCGGCGAGGAGCCGTTCCCGGGCGGAGAGGGCCGCGATCAGCTGATCGAGCTCGGCTCAGGGCGCCTGATCCCCGGGTTCGAGGAGCAATTGACGGGCACCAGCGCGGGCGATCAACCCACGGTCGAGCTGACCTTTCCCGACGAGTATCCCGGTGATCTGGGTGGGAAGCAGGCGACGTTCGATGTGACGGTCAGCGAGGTCAAGGCGAAGCGTCTCCCCGAGCTCGACGATGAGTTCGCGTCCGAGGCGGCCGGCTTCGACACCCTCGCCGAGCTGCGCGACGACATCGCCACGCGGCTGAGCGAAGCGGATGCGCTGGCAATCGACCGTGAGTTCGAGGAGGCGGTGCTCACCGCCGCCGCCGAGCAGGCTCAGATCGAGCTGCCCGAGCCGCTCATTCACGCGCGCGCTCACGAGCTGCTGGAGCAGACGCTCTCAGCGCTGACGCGTCAGGGGATCTCCAAGGAGGCCTATCTGCGGATCACCGGCAAGGACGAGGAGACCCTTGCCCACGATGCCGAGCCGGACGCCGCCAACGCGCTGCGCAACGAGGCGGTCCTGACCGCGGTCGTCGAGGCCGAGCAGATCTCGCCCAGCGAGGAGGAACTCATCGAAGCGCTGCGGCCGGCCGCCGAGCGTGACGGCGCCCAGCCCGAGGAGCTGATCGAGCAGCTGCGCAAGAACGGTCGCTTGGAACAGCTGCGCGAGGACGTGGCCAACCGCCAGGCGCTGGAGTTGCTGGTGCGCGAGGCTTCCCCGATCAGCCTGGAGCAGGCCAGCGCGCGCGAGAAGCTGTGGACGCCGGGCAAGGACGAGCCCGAGGGCGGCCCCGGCAAGATCTGGACCCCCGGGGGCTAGTTGGGCCACTGCTACAGTCGGCAGCAGTCGGCAGGATTCCAGTGCAGCACGCGAAAGAAGCGAGAACATGAGCCCACTCGTACCCATGGTTGTCGAGCAAACCTCCCGTGGGGAGCGTGCGTTCGATATCTACAGCCGTCTGCTCAATGAGCGGATCATCTTCCTCGGCACGCCGGTCGACGACCAGATCGCGAACCTGATCGTCGCGCAGTTGCTGCACTTGGAGTCCGAGGATCCCGACAAGGACATTTCGATCTACGTCAACTCCCCCGGGGGGTCGGTCTACGCGGGGCTCGCGATCTACGACACGATGCAGTTCATCAAGCCGGACGTGTCCACGATCTGCGTCGGCATTGCCATGTCGATGGGCGCCCTGCTCCTGGCCGGTGGAGCGAACGGCAAGCGGATGGCGCTGCCGAACGCGAAGATCCTCATCCACCAGGTGTCCTCCAGCTTTCAGGGCCAAGCGACCGATATTGAGATTCACGCCCGGGAGATCATCGACGTGCGTCGCCGACTCGATGAGATCATCGCCAAGCACACGGGCCAGGAGCTTGACAAGGTGCGGCGCGATACCGAGCGGGATTACTTCATGAGCTCTGAGGAGGCCAAGGAGTACGGAATCATCGATCGGGTGATCTCGCAGCACTGAGGCACTAGTCTTAGGTTTCGAGGTCGGCGATCGAGCCGAGCTCCGGGAGAGGATTCATGGCACGTCCCACTGACTCCAACGAACAGCTTCTCTGCAGCTTCTGCGGGAAGTCCCAGCGGCAGGTCAAGAAGCTGATCGCCGGCCCGGGCGTCTACATCTGCGATGAGTGCATCGATCTCTGTAACGAGATCATCGACGAGGAGCTCACCGCACCGCCGAGCTTCGACATCGAGAACCTGCCCAAGCCGCGGGAGATCTACGACGTTCTGAACGAGTACGTGGTCGGCCAGGAGCAGGCCAAGCGCTCGCTCTCCGTGGCGGTCTACAACCACTACAAGCGCGTGCAGATGATGACGTCCGATGAGAACGACATCGAGCTGCAGAAATCGAACATCCTGCTGCTGGGCCCGACCGGCTGCGGCAAGACGCTGCTCGCGCAGACACTGGCCAAGATCCTCAACGTTCCCTTCGCGATCGCCGACGCCACCGCCCTGACCGAGGCCGGCTACGTCGGCGAGGACGTCGAGAACATCCTCTTGAAGCTGATCCAGGCGGCCGACTACGACGTCAAGAAGGCCGAGACGGGGATCATCTACATCGACGAGGTCGACAAGATCGCGCGCAAGGCCGACAACCCGTCGATCACGCGCGACGTCTCGGGCGAGGGGGTTCAGCAGGCGCTGCTGAAGATCCTCGAGGGGACGACCGCGTCGGTGCCGCCCCAGGGCGGGCGCAAGCACCCCCACCAGGAGTTCCTGTCGATCGACACCACCAACGTGCTGTTCATCTGCGGCGGAGCGTTCGCGCAGCTCGACCGCGTGATCGAGCGCAGAATCGGGCATCAGGGGGTCGGCTTCAGCGCGGCGATCCAGTCCAAGGAGCAGCGCGATACCGGCGAGATCTTCGAGCACTGCCTCCCTGAGGATCTGATCCAGTACGGCCTGATCCCCGAGTTCATCGGGCGCCTGCCGGTGATGTCGGCGATCCACCAGCTCTCCCGCGACGAGCTGATGCAGATCCTCACCGAGCCCCGCAACGCGCTGGTCAAGCAGTTCCAGCGCTTCTTCCAGTTCGACGGGATCGAGTTGGTGTTCTACGACGACGCGCTGTCCTCGATCGCCGACAAGGCGCTCGAGCGCGAGACCGGCGCGCGCGGCCTGCGCTCGATCATCGAGGAGGTCCTGCTCGAGGTCCAGTTCGAGCTGCCCTCGCGCCGCGACGTCCGCAAGTGCGTGGTCACCCGGGAGACGATCGACAACGGCGTCTCGCCGACGCTCGTGACGGTCGCCGCTCCCGAAGAGGAGAAGGGCGAGGCGGCGGCCTAATCTAATTGACTGGCGTCAATTAGGCTTGGGGGCATTTGGCAGAGCCAAATGCCCCGATGCCTAAGTGACCGGGGCCATTACTCCCCCGTCCCATCCCCGTCCGAACCAGACTCACCCCGGGGGATTTCGCCCAATGGAATCGGCGCCAGCCGATTCCACAATCCCCCAATGGAATCGGCGCCAGCCGATTCCACGGGTCCACCTAGACTCTCGGTGTCATGTCGGACCTTGAGTCAAAGACGCGCTACGAACCATCCGAAGTAGAACCGCGGATCATCCACAAGTGGCTTGACTCCGGCCTGTTCCACCCCGATCCCGAGGGCAATCCGGCGGAGAACTACTCGATCGCGATCCCGCCCCCGAACGTGACGGGCGCGCTGCACATGGGGCACGCGCTCAACAGCGCGGTCCAGGACTGCCTGGTCCGTTTGCATCGTATGCGCGGGCAGCGCACCAAGTGGATTCTCGGGACAGACCACGCGGGGATCGCCACCCAGACCCAGGTCGAGCGCGCGCTCGTGCAGGCGGGGACGAGCCGGGAGGAGTTGGGCCGGGAGGCGTTCGTGGCCCGCGTGTGGCAATGGCGCGATCAGTACGGCGGCAGGATCATCGAGCAGCTCAAACGACTCGGGGCCTCCTGCGACTACGAGGATGAGCGCTTCACCCTCGACGATGCCTACGCGCGTGCGGTTCTGGACGTGTTCGTCGCGCTCTACCAGAAGGGCTACATCTACCGCGACCGCTACATGGTCAACTGGGACCCGGGCAGCCATTCGGCGATCTCCGACCTCGAGGTCGAGGCCCGTGAGGTGACCGACACCCTCTACTACATCGACTATCCGCTCGCCTCGGGGTCCGGCGCGGTCACCGTGGCCACGGTGCGTCCCGAGACGATGCTCGCCGACACCGCGATCGCCGTGCACCCGAGCGACGAGCGCTACCGGCGGCTGATCGGCGAGAAGGCGATCCTGCCGCTGGTCGGGCGCAAGCTGAAGATCCTCGCCGACGACTACGTCAAGCCCGAATTCGGCACCGGCGCGCTCAAGATCACTCCCGGACACGACCCCAACGACTTCGAGATCGGCCGCCGCCACGGCCTCGCCCATCCATCCGTGATCGGCGAAGACGGGCGGATCACCCGCGAGGCGCCCGAGCGCTTCGTCGGCCTGTCGGTGGCCGAGGCGCAGGGTGCCGTGGTCGCCGAGCTGCGCGAGTCGGGGCTGATCGCGCGCACCGAGCCCTACGAGCACACGGTCCCGTTCTCACACCGCTCGGGCCAGCGCATCGAGCCGCTGATCTCGCTGCAGTGGTTCATGCGCATGGACGAGCTCGCCCGGCCCGCGATCGAGGCGGTCAAGAGCGGGCGGGTGCGCTTTCACCCTGAGCACTACAGCCGGATCTACCTCGACTGGATGGAGAACATCCGCCCCTGGTGCATCTCACGCCAGCTCTGGTGGGGCCATCGCCTGCCGGTCTGGTACCGGGGCCTGGAAACCTACGTGGGGGCGACCGAGCCCGACGGCGCAGGCTGGCAGCGCGATCCCGACGTGCTCGACACGTGGTTCTCGAGCGCCCTGTGGCCCTTCGCGACCCTCGGGTGGCCTGAGCAGACCCCGGAGCTGCGCGCCTTCTACCCCACTGACGCGCTGGTCACCGGGCGCGACATCATCTTCCTGTGGGTGGCGCGGATGATCATGATGGGGCTCGAGTTCACCGGCCAGATCCCGTTTGATGACGTCCACATCACGTCGATCATCCAGGCACCTGACGGACAGCGGATGTCGAAGTCGCTGGGCACCGGGATCGACCCCCTGGATCTGATTAATGGCGGGCTCCGCCCGCCCGTTTTTGGACACCGATCCGACCCGCCCAGTGAATTCCCGGCCTACGGGGCGGACGCCGTGCGGTGGGGCCTGCTGGCGATGTCCTCCGGCCAGGACGTGAAGTTCAGCGAGGACAAGATCGCCCAGGGCCAGCAGCTGACCAACAAGCTCTGGAACGCCTCCCGGCTGATCCTGCTCAGCGTGCCCGGCGACGCAGCCGCGGCCGACTCCGCAACCCCAACCAGCCCCGGGAGATTCGCCCCCGGCGAATCTCCCAATGGAATCGGCGCCAGCCGATTCCACATCGACGCAGTCGATTCCACGGACGCCGGTCGATTGCAGATCGAGGACCGCTGGATCCTCTCTCGGCTGCAGCGCGCCAAACGCGAGTTCGCGGCGCAGATCGAACGGTACGACTTCTCGCACGCGGCACTCGGGCTGTACGGCTTCATCTACGGAGAGCTGTGCGACTGGTACCTCGAGCTCGTCAAGCCGCGCCTGCGCGCCGGTGAGCCGGAGCTGGCGGCGACCCTGCGCTACGTCCTGACCGAGACCGTGGCGCTCGCCCACCCGATCATCCCCTTCGTGACCGAGGAGATCTACTCGCACATCCCCGGAGCCGAGGGGCTGCTCGCCGGTCGGGTCGCCCGTGAGGCGGATTCCGTCATCGACGAGCCGGCCGAGGTCGCGGTGTCGCGCATGATCGAGGCAGTCCAGGCGCTGCGCGCCTGGCGCGACCTCACCGGCGTCAAGGCAGGCGTGATTGTCCCCGCCAGGTTGGCGGCATCCGGCTACGAGGGCACCGCCGAGCACATCGAGCGGCTCGCCCGGCTCTCGTTCGAGCCCGCGGCCACAGCCACAGCCTCAGCCAACCCCGGGGGATTCGCCCCCGGCGAATCCCCCAATGGAATCGACGCAGTCGATTCCACCGAATCCCCCAATGGAATCGGCGAAGTCGATTTCACAGCGTCGGTGCCGATCCCGGGCGGGACGGTCGAGATTCTGGCCAGCGATGACGTCGATCTCGGCGCCGCTCAGCGCAAGCTCGACGCCAAGCGCGTCAAGCTGGAAGCCGAGATCGAGCGCGCGCAACGCAAGCTGGCCAATCAGGGCTTTGTGTCCAAGGCGCCGGCGGATGTGGTCCAGGCCGAGCGCGACAAGCTCGCTGCCCTGCAGGCCGAGCTGGGGCTCCCGTGACTCCCGGGCCGGCGGAGCTGGGGCTCCGGTGACTCCCGGGCCGGCGGAGCTGGGGCTCCGGTGACTCCCGGGCCGGCGGAGCTGGGGCTCCGGTGACTCCCGGGCCGGCGGAGCTGGGGCTCCCGTGACTCCCGAGCAGGCGGAGCGCTACCTGCTGTCGCTCGAGCTGTTCGGGATGCGGTTCGGGTTGGACCGCATGCGCCGACTGATGACCGCGCTCGGGCATCCGGAGCGGCAGTTCGCGTCGATCCACGTGGTTGGGACCAACGGCAAGTCCTCGACCACGCGCATGATCGCCGCGATTCTGTCGCATCACGGCTTGCGCACCGGCATCTACGTCTCGCCTCACCTGGTCTCGTTCTGGGAGCGGATCCGGGTCGAGGATGCCGACCTCGAGCCGGCTGACTTCGCGGCCGCGGTGGCCCGCGCCGCCCGCGCGGCCGAGCTCGTGGACCGCTCGCTGGACGGGGACGATCGCGTGACCCAGTTCGAGGCCCTGACCGCCGCCGCCTACTCCGAGCTCGCTCGTCGCGAGGTCGAGGTGGCGGTGATCGAGGCGGGTCTCGGCGGGCGCTATGACGCCACCAACGTGATCCCCTCGAAGGTGCAGGTGCTCACCAGCGTGGGGCTCGAGCACACGCGCTGGCTCGGCCCGACCATCACCGATATCGCGCGCGAGAAGCTGGCGGTGGTGCAGGAGGGCGCGACGCTCGTGCTGGGGGCCGGTCTGGATGCTGGACGCCGTCGCCGTGGCGCAGGCGCTGGCCCGGGAGCGCAGCGCCCGGATCGTCCGCGCGGGCGTCGATCCCGGGGTGCCGGTCGGTGCACCGGGGACATTCCAGCGACGCAACTTCGCGCTCGCGCGAGCGGCCGCGCAGGCCTATCTCGGCGAGCTCGATCTCGACGCGGTGGCCGCGGCTGCCCAGGAGGTGCGGGTTCCGGGCCGGCTGCAGTCGATCGGGGAAGCTCCGCTGACGCTGCTGGACGGGGCCCACAACCCCGAGGCCATGTCGGCGTTGGCGGAGTCGCTGCCGGAGATCGTCCGCGGTCACGACCGTTTCGTCGCCGTCGTCTCGATCCTCGATGACAAGGACGCCGCCGGCATGCTCACGGCGCTCCTGCCGGCGTGCGATGCGATTGTGCTCACCAGCAGTCAGAATCCCCGGTCGTTGCCGCCTCCCACGCTCCAATCGCTGACTCGCCAGCTCGGTGGGCCACCCGCAGTGGTGGTGCGCGATCCGCGTGCCGCCCTGGCGCGTGCCCGGGAGCTGGCCGGCCCCGGCGGCGTCGTCCTCGCGACCGGCTCGCTGTACCTGGTCGCCGACCTGTTGGCCCCGGCCCGCGGCGAGCGGGCCTCGATGCTGTGAACGATCGCGACGATCAGCCCAGTTTCCTGACCATGATCGGGCTCGTGGCGGTGATCGTCGCCGTCGTGATCCTGGTCTTCTTCGGGATCGGCTATCTGTTCGGGCGCGCGTTTCTGTGAGGATCGCCCTGGTGACGAGCCCTGATGCGCCGCGAGCCCCTCGGTCTCGCGACACGTCCTGGTAGAGCGTTCCGACCGTAGCGCCTACTACACTCGCCTTCGTAATGTTGAGACCGGCCGTTTTCGGGATCCATAACAGCGCGCTCAACCTGGCCGTCGAGCTCGTGATCCTGTTCCTGGTGGTGATCTGGCTCGCGCTGGTCTACTGGACCTTCGCGGACGCCCGCCGGCGGATCGCCGACCCGCTGCTGATCGGCTGCGCGACGTTGGCGTCGCTGTTTCCGTTCGTCGGGACGATCGTCTACATGATCGTCCGGCCGCCCGAGTATCTGGACGACGTCCGCGAGCGCGAGCTCGAGATGCAGGCAGCGGAGGCGCGCCTGGCGGAACTGGGCTATCACCTGTGTCCGCACTGCGACTTCGAGGTCGAGAAGGACTACCTGCGCTGCCCGAACTGCATGCGCAAGCTCAAGGATCCGTGCCAGTCCTGCGGCCGGCCGCTCGACCCGGCGTGGAAGCTGTGCCCGTTCTGCGAGGTCGAGGTCGGAACCGCGCCGGCGCCCGTGGCCCGCCGCACCCGCCGCCGGCGTGAGAGCACCTCGGAGCAGCCCGCCGAGCAGCCGACGACCACCTGATCTGGCCGTACGGAAGAGTCCAGTTGTCCGCTGAGCGCACGCTCATCCTCGTCAAGCCCGATGCCTTCGCCCGCGACCTGACGGGAGAGATCATCGCCCGGTTTGAGCGCAAGGGCCTGCGGCTCGCGGCGCTCAAGCTGATGACGATGAGCCGCGACCTCGCTGAGCGCCACTACGCCGAGCACGACGGCAAGCCGTTCTACGGTGAGTTGGTCGACTTCATCACCTCCGGTCCGCTGGTGGCGATGGTGCTGGAGGGCGAGCATGCCGTCACGGCCGGGCGCCAGGTGATCGGCGCCACCAACCCGCTCGAGGCCACCACCGGCTCGATCCGGGGCGACTATGCGGTCGCGGTGGGCCAGAACATGGTGCACGGGTCGGACTCCCCCGAGTCGGCGTCCCGCGAAGTGGGACTGTTCTTCCCCGATCTCTCGACCGCGGCTCCTGCTGCATGATTGGCTCTCGACGCCTCCCGGATGATTTGGCTCTGCCAAATCATCCAATGTAATCGACGTAGTCGATTACACTTTGGCTCTGCCAAATCATCCGATGCAATCGACGTAGTCGATTGCACGTGGCCGCGGGTCTGGTTCTCGCCTCCCGATCGCCGCAGCGGCGAGCGATCCTCGAGCAGTTGGGGCTCGCGTTTTCCGTGCGTCGTCGCCGATGTCGAGGAGCTCACGGCGGGCCCCGCGCACGAGGTCGCGGTCGAAAATGCCTACCGCAAGGCGGCGGCCGTCGCGGCGGGGGCGTCCGACGCGCTCGTGCTCGGCGTCGACACGGTCGTCGCGCTGGGGTCGACGCTGTACGGCAAGCCGCGTGGATGTGGCCGCGGCTCGCGCCACGCTGAGCGCGCTCAGCGGACGCCGGCACGCGGTGGTCAGTGGCCTGTGCGTGATCCAGGACGGACGGCCGCGGACGGCGGCCACCACCACGCTGGTGGACTTCCGGGCGCTCGACGACGCGCTCCTGCGAGTGGTACCTCGCCGGCGATGAGTGGCGCCAGCGGGCTGGCGGCTACGCGATCCAAGGCCGCGGCGCGGCGCTGGTCGCGGGGATCGAAGGCGATTACTCGAACGTCGTCGGTCTACCCGTGGTGACGCTGCTCGAGCTGGTGCCCCGGCTGCTGACCGACACCGCCCCCGCGGGCTGATGCCATACTGGATGACCAAGGGTCCTCGCCGCACTGCAACTTAACTGGCATTTAGGCGTTTTCCAGCATTTTTCGATTGCAGCCATGCTTGAGACAGGGCTGCGGACAGAGAACCGTTCGATACACTGAGCCCCGGACGGAGCTGGCAGCCGGGTGCGGATCCCTCCGTTACTTCCCGCCCCGTCTACCGCTTCGCGCTACCTGCATATACCCATGGGTTTTTTCACGTACCTAACCGGCTTCGGTGGCCGCGACATGGCGGTTGACCTCGGGACCGCCAACACCCTCGTCTACGTTCGCGGGCGCGGCATCGTGCTGTCTGAGCCGAGCGTCGTGGCCGTCGACTCGCGGACCGGCGAAGTGCACGCGGTCGGGATCGAGGCCAAGCGGATGCTCGGACGCACGCCGGGGACGATCTCGGCCATTCGGCCGCTCAAGGACGGGGTGATCGCCGACTTCGAGGTCACCGAGCAGATGCTCCGCCACTTCATCCAGAAGGTCCACCAGAACCGGTGGGCTCACCCTCGGGTGGTCGTGTGCGTGCCCAGCGGCGTGACGGGAGTCGAGAAACGCGCCGTGGAGGAGGCGTGCCTGTCCGCCGGAGCCCGCCAGGCCTACCTGATCGAGGAGCCGATGGCGGCGGCGATCGGCGCCGGCCTACCGGTCGGCGAGCCGACCGGATCGATGGTCGTCGACATCGGCGGCGGCACGAGCGAAGTGGCGGTAATCTCGCTGGGCGGCATCGTCGTCTCGCAATCGATCCGAGTCGGCGGCGACGAGCTCGACGAGGCGATCATCAACTACGTCAAGCGCGAGTACAAGCTGCTGATCGGCCAGCAGACCGCCGAGGAGGTCAAGCTGGAGATCGGCTCGGCGTTCCCGTTGGCGGAGGAGGTCCAGGCCGAGATCCGGGGCCGGGACATGGTCTCGGGACTCCCCAAGACGGTGATCCTCACCAGTGAGGAGATTCGGGGCGCGCTCGAGGAGCCCGTCTCGCAGATCATCGACGCCGTCAAGGAAACCCTCGACCGCACTCCGCCTGAGCTGGCGTCCGACATCATGGATCGTGGCATCATGCTGGCTGGAGGTGGTTCGCTGCTGCAGGGCATCGAGGAGCGCCTGCGTCACGAGACGCAGATGCCCGCGCACCTGGCGGAATCTCCGCTGACGTGTGTCGCGGTCGGGTCGGGGAGGTCGCTGGAGGAGTTCGAGGCGATCCACCGTTCAAGCAAGAATTCACGCAACCGTCGCCGTCGGTACTAGGTTGAAACCCAGTACCTCGAGCGAGCTAGGGCGAACTTTGGAGACACGCATCTCGTGCATGACAAACAGGTTCGGCGGCGGCGCGCGGTACTCGCGCTGCTCGTCGGCGTTTCCCTGATCCTGCTGACGGCGTACTTCGGCGAGTCGCCGACCAGCCCGCTGCACAGCGTGCAGCGCGGGATCGTCGAGGTGCTCTCACCGGTCCAGCAGGGTGCCAGCAGGTCCTCACGCCGGTCCGCGACGTCGCGGGCTGGTTCTCGGACACGCTCAACGCCAAGTCGCAGCGCGATCAGCTGCGCAAACAGGTCCATACGCTGACAGGCTCAGCTGGCGCTGCCAAGGCCGCCGAGATCCAGAACGTCCAGCTGAACAAGGAGGTCGGGCTCGACGACAGCATCGGCATCAGCGCCTATCACGCCGTCGGCGCGAACGTGATCGCCCGCGACCCGACGCTCTGGTACCAGACGATCGAGATCGACAAGGGCTCCGATGACGGCGTAGAGCTGCAGGATCCGGTCCTCGGCGACGGCGCGCTGGTCGGCAAGATCACGACCGTCGACGCGACGGTCTCGATCGTCACGCTGATCACCGATCACTCCTACGCCGTCACCGCGCAGGTGCAGGACGCCAGCGGCGACACCGGGCTGCTCGTCCCGGCGGTCGGCAACCCCAACCAGCTGCTGCTGCAGAACCTCCAGCCGCCCAGTCCCGGGCAGGCCGGTCCAGCGCCCGGCCAACTGGTCGTGACCGCCGGGTTCACCTCCGGGGCACTCGACTCGCTGTATCCGGCGGGAATCCCGATCGGTACGGTCTCGAACGCGAACCAGAACGAGCTGCTCAACAACGGGCAGGTTCAGGTCGCGCCGAGCGCCGATCTGCGCCATCTCGACCGGTCCAGGTCCTCACCCGCCCCCACGCGGGCACGCAGCGGGCGCAGGTGCCATGAGCGAATTCCGTCTTCCTCTGCGGCTGATCGTGCTGGCGTTCGCGACCGTGGTCATCCAGCAGGCCGCCGTCTCCCAGATCTCGATCTTCGGCGTCAGCGCCGACCTCTCGCCGCTGGTCGTGATGTCGGTCGGGCTGCTGGCCGGCTCGATGCCGGGCGCGGTCGATGGGCTTCGGTACCGGATTGCTGGTCGACACGGTGCTGGTCCAGACGCTCGGAGTCACCTCGCTGCTCTACATCGCGATCGGCTACTGGTCCGGTCGGCTGCGCGAGCTGCGCGATCCCGCCCACGGCCTGGTGCCGCTCGCCGCGGGCGCGGCCGCGACCGCCGTGGCCGGGATCGGGATGACGCTGATCCAGTTCCTGCTCGGCGTCGACGCCCCGGTCAGCTGGCTGCTGGCGCAGCAGATCTTCATCACCGTGCTGGTCAACACGCTGATCGCGCTGCCGGTCTATACGCCTCGTGCGCCGGGTCATCCAGCCGGCCCTGCCCGACGATCCGCGCCGCCGGCGCCGCCGCGCCTACACGACCGGCGGTCTCAGCCCGCTGCAGCGCCCCTCCCAGCGGCTCGGGCCGATCTCCCGCTCCCCGCAATGACCCAGCCCCCCGAGGAGCGCCGCCCACCGCTGACGCCACAGCTCGCGCTGCGCGTGGCCGTGGTCGGCAGCTTCGCGCTGGCCATGTTCGCGATCATCTTCTTCCGGCTGTGGTTCCTGCAGGTTCTCTCGGGGCACCAGTACCTGGCCCAGGCGAGCCAGTCAACCGGGTCCGCGAGATCGCGATCCCGGCCCCGCGCGGGCGAGATCCTGGACCGCAACGGCGCCGTTCTGGTGGCCAGCCGCAAGGCGCTGGCGGTCCAGATCTCCCCACCCGATCTGCCCGTCCCGATCCAGGCCACCGATCGCGGGCGAGCGCCCGCCAAGGACCGCGTGCTCTACCGCCGGCTGGCCCAGGTGCTCGATATCTCGACCAAGCCGGGGAGGTGCAAGGTGTCCGGGCAGGGGGTGCTGCGCCTCGCCCCGATCCCCTGCGACGTCGCCCAGCAGCTGGCGCTGCTCCCCTACGCCGACGTGACGATCAAGACCGATGTCTCGGAGTACGTTCAGTACTACCTCGCCGAGCGCCAGGACCAGTTTCCGGGAGTCAACGTCCAGCAGGTCTATCTGCGCAACTACCCGCTCGGCACCGAGGCGGCCCAGCTGTTCGGAACCGTCGGGCCGATCAGCGCCGCACGAGGTCAAGCAGCCGCGCTACCGCGGCGTATCCGAGAACGCGATCATCGGCCAATCGGGGCTCGAGTACTACTACGACCGCTACCTGCGCGGCCGCGACGGCGCCGACCGGGTCCAGGTCAACGCGCTCGGCCGCTTCACCCGGGATCTGTCCCGGAAGAACGCCCGATCCCCGGCCACAACCTCACGCTGTCGCTCGACGTCGGGATGCAGAGGGTCGGACAGTCGGCGTTGCAGGAGTCGATCGACAGCAACCCGCCGGCCAACGGGGGCGCATTCGTCGCGCTGAACCCCGATAGCGGGGAGGTCTACGCGATGGGCTCGCTGCCGACCTTCAATCCCAACATCTTCACCAAGTCGATCTCGGCGGCCGCCTACAAACAGCTCAATAACCCGTCCAGCAATTTCCCGCTGCATCAACCGGGCGATCCAGAGCGCCGGGCCGACGGGCTCAACGTTCAAGCCGATCACCGCCACCGCGGCGCTGGAGAGCGGCGCCTGGAGCGTGAGCGACATCTTCGACGACACGGGCCAGTTCTGCATCAGCGGCCAGTGCCGGCACAACTCCGGCCACGCCGTCGACGGCTCCCTGGATCTGGTCAACGCGCTGCGCGTCTCCTCCGACGACTTCTTCTACAACCTCGGCGCGAAGACCAACGTGGCTGACCCCAGCACCCACCCCAATGGCGGCGCGCTGCAGCAGTGGGCCCGCGCGTATCGGGATCGGTCAGCCGACCGGCATCGATCTCCGCGGCGAGGTGAGCGGCAACGCTCCCGTCGCCCCGCTGGCGCGCCCGCGTCGACCAGTTCGAGCTCGAGTGCGAGCGCGGCACCGGGCCGTACAAGGGCCACGGCCGTCACACCTCGTGCGGGATCGCCGACGGCCGTCCGTGGTCGATCGGCGACAACATCAACCTGGCGGTCGGCCAGGGCGACGTCCAGGTCACGCCGCTGCAGCTCGCGGTCGCCTACTCGGCCATCGCCAACGGCGGCAAGATCGTGCGCCCGCACCTCGGCCTCGACATCGAGAACTCCGCCGGCACGGTGCTTGCAGCGGATCGACCCGCCCGCCGACCCGCCACATCAACATCAACCCGCTCTACCTGGACACGATCCGCCAGGGCCTGCACGACGCTGCTCAGACGTCGGGCGGTACCTCCGACGACGTGTTTGGCAACTTCCCCGAGCAGGTGTACGGCAAGACGGGCACCGCCCAGTACAACGGCCAGCAGGACTATTCTTGGTACGCGTGCTTCGTCCCAGCGACCGCCACCACTAAGCCGATCGTCGTCGTGGTGACGGTCGAGCAGGGAGGCTTCGGCGCCGTCGCCGCGGCGCCGGTGGCACGGGAGATCCTCTCCCAGTGGTTCTTCGGCAAGCCGGGGCCGTTCGTGGCCGGGAGCTCGAAGACGCTATGAGCGCGACCCCGATTCAACCCGGCGAGGACGTGGTGCGTCCCCCGACAGTGGGCGATGCCGCTGTTCGATCCGCTGCTCCTGCTGGCGGCGCTCGGGCTCGTGGCGTGCTCGCTGATCACGTTGAACGGCGCCACCCGCAACGCGTTCCCCGGCCATCCGCTCTACTACGTCGAGCGCCAGGGGATCTTCGCGGGGATCGGCGTGGTGGTCGCGCTGCTGCTGTCGCGGATGGACTACTCGCGTTTGCGCGAGTACAAGCTCGGCCTGTACGCCGTGATGGTCGCGCTGAACATCGTGGTGTTCGCGATGCCACAGGTCAATGGTGCGCGCCGCTGGATCCCGCTGCCGTTCCTGCAGTTTCAGTCATCAGAGTTCGGCAAGGTGCTGCTGATCGTCGCCCTGGCGGCGTTCGCGGTCGACCGTTCACGCCGATTGCACGAACGCCGGACCACGGCGCGCATCATGCTGCTGGCGCTGGTGCCCGCGCTGCTGGTCATCCCTCAGCCGGACCTCGGGACCGGGCATGGTCTACGTGGCGATCGGCTTCTCGATCCTGTTCTTCGCCGGCACCTCGTGGAAGCAGCTCGACCGGGCTGGTCGCGATGTTCATCGCCTCGATCGCGATCGTGCTGGCCGGAGCGCCGGCGGTCGGCGTCCATGTCCTGAAGCCCTACCAGGTGCAGCGCCTGGTCGGGTTCCTGAATCCGTCGCACGATCCACAGAACCAGACCTACAACATCACCGAGTCCCTGATCGCCATCGGCTCGGGCCAGAAGACCGGTCGCGGAGCCAACGCGACTCAGACCAAGCTGAACTTCCTGCCCGCCAACGACACCGACTTCGTGTTCGCCGCCGTGGGGGAGACCTACGGCTTCGTCGGTGCCGCGATCGTGCTGTCGCTGTACGCCCTGCTGATCTGGCGTGCGGTGCGAATCCTCACGATGTCCAAGAACCTCTACGGCACCCTGATCGCCGGCGGCATCCTCGCGATGCTGATGTTCCAGATCTTCG
This sequence comes from uncultured Solirubrobacterales bacterium, assembly GCA_963838535.1. Taxonomy (GTDB): domain Bacteria; phylum Actinomycetota; class Thermoleophilia; order Solirubrobacterales; family Solirubrobacteraceae; genus Palsa-465. Next base: position 109,228 of record CAWIRN010000016.1, on the reverse strand, counting down.
TGAACGTGGGTATGACGATCGGAATCATGCCCATCACCGGCGTCCCGTTACCGCTGCTCAGCTACGGCGGATCGTCGGTGATCGTCACATTTATTGCCATCGGACTCCTCCAGTCGATCCACATCCAGGCACGGATGGCGGCGGCTGGCAAGAGCCGGGCGCTACTTTCGTAAGGTCGCCGCGATTTCTCATGAACGCGCGCGACCACAATCTTTCACTAAAAGGACTGAAGGCAATTGAAGAAGCAAGTGTTGGTCAGCGTGGACCGTGGGGAGACCCGGGTCGCGCTATTGGAAGCCAGTGGAACCGTCGCCGAGCGCAGGCCCGCCTCGACCGCGTCGCGCCGACGCCGTAAGACGGCAAATCCATCGGCCGGCTACCAGATAGCCGAGCTGTACCTGGAGCGTCGCGGCGCCCGCTCCATCGTCGGCAACATCTACAAGGGACGGATCGACAATGTCCTCGGCGGGCTCGAGGCCGCGTTCGTCGACATCGGACTGGAGAAGAACGGCTTCCTGCACGTCGATGAGATCGTGCTGCCGGGAGTCGAGGCGCCCCGCCGCGGGCGCGGTGGCTCCCGCGAAGGGCGCCAGATCAACGACATGCTCAAGCCCGGGCAGGAGATCGTCGTGCAGGTCGTCAAGGACCCGCTCAAGACCAAGGGCGCCCGCCTGTCGATGGACCTCACCATCGCCGGTCGCTACATGGTCTACGCGCCGTACGGCGAGGGAGTGGGCGTGTCACGCCGGCTCGACGACAAGGAGCGCGAGCGGCTGCGCAAAGAGGCCTCCAAGCTGGACCTCAAGGGCGCCGGGGCGATCATCCGCACCGCCGCCCAGGGGGCCACGCGAGCCGACCTGGAGCGCGAGCTGGTGTACCTGTTCAAGCTCGGAGAGGTGCTCCAGAAGCGCGTCGCCGAGACTCCGGCGCCCGCCCTGGTGTTCCAGGAGGCGGACCTGTCGGTCCGCGTGGTGCGCGACATCTTCTCGGCGGATTTCGAGCGCGCGATCGTCGACGATCCCAAGCAGCATCACCGCCTGCTGTCGTTCTTCTCCCGGACCGCGCCGGACCTGGTCGATCAAGTCGAGCTGTGGGAGGAGGAGACGCCGCTGTTCGAGGCCTTTGGGGTCGAGGAGGTCTTGGCCTCGACGCTGTCGCGGCGAGTCGATCTGCCCAGCGGCGGCTACCTGATGATCGACTACGCCGAGGCGCTGACCGTGATCGACGTCAACTCGGGCTCGTTCATCGGCCGCGGCAAGGGCGCCCGGCTCGAGGACACGATCACCAAGACGAACCTCGAGGCCGCCGACGAGGTCGTGCGCCAACTGCGGTTGCGCGACATCGGCGGGATCATCGTGATCGACTTCATCGACATGGCCCGCGCTCGCAACCGCGACGCGGTGCTGAAGACGCTGCGCCAGGCCCTCGACGAGGATCGCACCAAGACCTTCGTGGTCGAGATCTCCCCGCTCGGGCTGGTCGAGATGACGCGCCAGAACGTCACCGACGGGGTCCGAGAGATCATGACCCGACCCTGCCCCACCTGCGACGGCGAGGGCGTGATCAAGTCCGAGGAGACAATCGCGATCGAGTTCGAGCGCCGGCTGCGTGACCTGGCCAAGGAGACCACGGCGGATGCGTTGCTGATCCAGATGAACCCGCGGGTGAGCGCCGAATTCACCGGCAACGACGCGCGCGTGCTCCACACGATCGAGGAGGAGACCGGGAAGTGGTTTCACTTCGAGGGCTCCGAGGGCTTGCCCCTCGACCACTTCGCCGTCCTGCTCGAGGGCGATCGCGACCAGGTCCTCGAACGCGCGCTGCCCTTCCGCGAGGGCGAGGAGGTGCACGTCGAGATCGTCGAGCCGCACATGTACAGCCCCGGCGACGCGGTGGCCAAGGTCGACGGCTACATCATCTCGATCCGGGGTGGAACCCGGTATGTGGGCCAGAAGCACGTGGTCCGGATCGAGGAGGTCGGGCGCTCCTCCGCCGTGGCCTCTCTGGTCGATGTGCCGGCGGTCGCAGACGGCGGCACCTCCGACGAGGACGGTGATGACGTAGAATCGAAGCCTCGGCGTCGTGGCCGCAGGGGCGGGCGACGCCGTTCGGGCGCCAAGGCCGAGTCGGCCTCAGTAACGTCCTCTTCGGAGTAACTCCCTATGTACGCGATCGTCAAGACAGGTGGAAAGCAGTACCACGTGGAGCCGGGTCGGTGGCTCCTCGTCGAACGGCTGCCCGTCGACGACGGCGCCACCGTGTCGCTCGAGCCTCTGCTCTACGTCGACGGCGCCGAGGTCGTGGACGGCGAGGGCCTTCAGAACGTGTCCGTGCAGGCACGGGTGCTCGGCCACGAGCGCGGACCCAAGCTCCGGATCGTCAAATTCAAGCCCAAGCGCGGCTACCGGCGGCGCAACGGCCACCGCCAGGAGCTGACCCGCATCGAGGTGACCTCGGTCACGCTCGGATCGGGCACCGGCACTCAGCGCGCGTCAACAGAAGCGACGCCCACACCGGTGGTAGCGGACGCACCGTCCGAACCGACGACGCCGACGGCGGTCGCCATAGCGTCCGAACCGACGACGCCCGAGGCTCCCGCGGCGCACGAGACGACGGCCGAGGCTCCCGCCGAAACGGCCGCGCCCGACGCAACCGCGGCGGATGAGGCTACGGCCGAGCCGGCCACGCCGGCGGCTGTGGCCGTAGCGTCCGAACCGACCACGCCCGAGGCTCCCGCGGCGCACGAGACGACGGCCGACGCTGCACCGGCCGCCCCAACCGAACAGACTACGCCCGAGGCCACCGCCGCCGAGGAGACCTCGCCCGAGGCGCTCGCGGCGGAGCCAACGGCCCCCGAGTCCGTCGTACAGGACCGGCCAACGGAGGCAGGCAATGGCACATAAGAAAGGTCTCGGATCCAGCCGCAACGGCCGCGACTCGAACGCCAAGCGCCTCGGCGTCAAGGTGTTCGCGGGTCAGACGGTAACCGGCGGCGAGATCATCGTGCGTCAACGCGGAACCCGGTTTCGGCCCGGCAACGGGGTGGGAATCGGTCGCGACGACACGATCTTCGCCCGCGCCGCCGGCACCGTTCAGTTCACCCGCGATCGACGCGGACGCGTGATCTCGGTGGTCACCGCAGAAGCACCCGCGCCGGTCGCGGTCGCCGCCAACGGCTCATCCACCGATTCCTAGCGACGTCGGGCTGCGCCGACCCTCATCTCCCGGCTGTCAGCGTGGTGGGCTGCGCCGACCCGCGTGTGCGGGCGGTCGGGGTCACCGGCTGCGACAACTCTCACTACCGGGAGGCGACCGGCCGATAACCCGACCGGCCCGGCCCGGCCCGGCCCGCGCTCAAGCGTGTGAGCTGGGCGTGATGAAACATTGCCCATGATGACGGGGCTTTCAGCACACTCCGGGCCCGCCGCCTTTAGGCTCTCCTCACCTACCCTGTGGTCGGGATAAGGGCTCGGAGCGAGGTAGCGCGGTCGGTCGTCGGCTGTCAAGTAGCGTCGGGGGGTGACGCTGTCCGCGGGGCCCTGCGGTGTTTTGTCGCTGGTTCGCGCTACTTGACAGCCGCCGCCCGCCGCGCAATGGGGCAGGGAGGTTGGCGCTGGAAGCGCCGGACTCCCGGACACGAAAGGCCGCACGGTTGCGGCTCTCGCGGCTTCGGTGGACCGTGGCCGACTTGCGGGCGCCGATCGCCACGGACGCGTCGAGAGATTCCTTGAGGACCTTCTATGGGGCGACCAGCTGTGCGGTGCATTGAGGACACCGCCGGGCTTTGATCGGGATCGCGCTCGTGCACTCGGGACAGGACTTGGTGTCCGGGTCCTCCGGCGCGGTGAGCCATCAGCCGGTTGACGGGCAGGACAACGAAGAAGAACATCGCCGCGGCAACCGTCACGAAGGAGATCAGATAGTTGATGAAGTCGCCGTAGCGATACGTGCTCCCGTTGATCGTGAACGTCAGCGACGAGAAGTCATGCTTACCGAAGATCGTCGCGATCAGCGGGGTGAGCAGGTCGCGCACCAGGGCCGCCACCACCGCGCTGAACGCGACCCCAAGCGCGACGGCCACGGCCAGATCGATCACGTTGCCACGCAGTAGGAACTTCTTGAAATCGGTGAATAGTGTCATCGCGTCTCGGCCTGCCGGTCGCGCTTTTCGCCGGCCGCAAGCCGACCTCCTTCAACTGTCCCGTTTGGAACCAGGTCGTGATCGCCTACAGCCCTGCTGAACTGTGCGGCGCCGGGAACGAAACACAATCGGCACATTCCCGTCAGAGACCCGACGCAAACGCGTCTTGTTCGGTCACCTTTGGGTCGCCAAGCTGGGTTGATGCCCGAACTTTGGCGTTCTGGTTCCGAACGCCCGAACCAAAACGCCAGAGTTCGCGTGAGCCAGCTCGCGGAGCGACAGTACGGGCGCGTGAGTTGGGCCCAGCTCGCGACCCTCAAGATCAGCAAGGCGAGTGCCCATCGTTGGGTGCGAGAGGGGTATTTGCATCGCCTGCACCCAGGGGTTTATGCGGTGGGCCACCGCGCACCAACGACCGAGGGAGATCTCTCGGCCGCGCTGCTATACGCGGGCCCCGGCGCGGCGCTCGGCGGCGCCACGGCGCTGTGGTGGTTCGCTCTCATCGACGCAGCACCCCGGGTGATCGAGGTCACCACGCCTAATCGGCGCGCGTCGCGCCCAGGCTTGCGCGTCAACGATCGGACAGACCCCAACCGCATCTGGCATCGTCAACTTCCAGTCACACCGGTGGCGCTGGCATTGCTCGAGTACGCCGCCGGTGCACCGCCCGATCGGGTGCGCCGTGTGCTCGCCGAGGCCGAGTACCGCCGTCTGCTCAACCTCGACTCTGTCTACGCCCTCCTGGGTCGTGGGCGCCGCGGCAGCGCCAAGCTCCGCCGGGCCCTGATGCGCCATCAGCCCCAACTCGCGCTCACCCGTAGCGTGCTCGAGGAACGTTTCCTGGCCCTCTGCGAATCCGCCCGGCTCCCGCTGCCGGAATGCAACTCAGTGGTCGAAGGGCTGATGGTCGACATGCTCTGGCGCGGCCCGCGTGTGATCGTGGAGCTCGACGGGCACGACGCTCACGACTCTCGCGCGCAGGTCGAGCGAGACCGTCGCCGCGAGCTACGCCTCCGCGCTGCCGGGTTCGTCGTGCTCCGGTACACCTGGGATCAGATCACGCGCGAACCCAAGCTCGTCATCACAGACTTGAGGCTCGCGCTCGCCCGCGCCCCATCCGATTGACGCGGTCGCCACCGGAGCCCGCCTTTACTCCCACGAGTTGGCCCACCCCGCCCCGGCGCCCGCGCGCCCCGTTCGCCCGTAGCCACCCGTGCCCCGCGTGGCCACCCGTTCGCCCATAGCCACCCGTGCTCCGCGTGGCCACCCGTGCCCCACGTAGCCACCCGTGCGCCCGCGGCCACCCTCGCGACGCGCCGGCCGCCCTCGCGCCGACGGTCAGCCGGTTTGCGCGGTTGGCCGAATAAGGATCTCGTTGACGTCGACGTGTGGCGGCTGGGAGACGGCGAACATGACCGCCCGCGCGATGTCCTCGGGGTGGAGGGCGTCCGACACCGGGTTATCGAAGAAGGGCGTGTCGACCATCCCGGGCTCGACGACGGTTACCCGCACCCCGGTGTCCTGCAGCTCCTGGCGGGCCGACTCGCCCATCGCGGTCACGGCCCATTTGGTCGCCGAGTACAGCGACCCGGGCAGTGCGCGGCGTCCGGCTACCGAACCCGTGAGCAGCAGATGCCCGCGAGACTGCTTGAGCGCCGGGAGCGTGGCCCGGATCGTGAGTGCCGCACCGTATACGTTCGTCAGGACCATCGACCGCCAGTGCTCGGGGGACTCGTTCAAGAATCCTCGTGCGGCGCCGAAGCCGGCGTTGGCGAACGCGATGTCGAGTTGCCCGAACCGCTCGAGCGTCGCGACGACCATCGCTTCCTGGTCGGACCATTCGGTCACGTCGCAGCGTGTCGTCATGGCTCGTTCGTCGCCGCCGAGCTCCTGCGCCAGCTCCGCCAGACGATCGACCGAACGGGCGGCCAGGACCATTCTGTAGCCGGCCCGGCTGGCCTCGCGGGCCGTCGCCGCGCCGATCCCGCTCGAGGCTCCAGTGACCAGAAAGACCGGATCGGACATATTGGAAGGATGCACGATCGCGCGCGAATCCACGTTCAGGCCGGAGCGGGGGGCGACGGGTGCCTCAGCTTCCGCCGCGAGGCCCATGTCCCCAAGGGCGGTCCCGATGGGGGCGACGGGGCGCGGGGCGGAGACGTGCTGCTCGTGTGTGACGACTCGCTGCGCGACTTGGCGAGCTTTCGCCGGCGCCTGCACTACAAGGCCGGCCGTGGTGGTCATGGAGAGGGATCGCTGCGCCACGGCGCCGACGGGGTCACGCTCGAGCTGCGCGTGCCGCCGGGTACCGAAGCGGTGGTCGAGGCCGATGGGACACGCCACGATCTGATCCGCTCCGGGCAGCGGGCGGTGATCGCTCACGGCGGCTCAGGCGGGCGGGGCAACAAGCGTTTCGCCGGTCCGACGCATCAGACTCCCCGCTTCGCCGAGCGCGGCCTGCCCGGCGAGGAGACGTGGGTTGATCTGCAGTTGAAGTTGCTCGCGGATGTGGGGCTGGTGGGGCTTCCCAACGCCGGCAAGTCCTCGCTGCTGGCGCGTCTGACGCGCGCTCATCCCAAGGTGGCCGAGTATCCGTTCACCACCCTGCAACCGGTGCTGGGGACGTTGGAGTCCGAACAGCGCCAGCTCGTGATCGCCGACATCCCCGGGCTGATCGAGGGCGCCAGCGCCGGCGTGGGGCTGGGCCATGAGTTCCTGGCCCACGTCGAGCGCACGCGCCTGCTCGTGCACGTCCTTGATCTGAATCCGCTGGACGGATCCGATCCGGTGACCAACCACATCACGGTCGAACATGAGCTGGAGCGCTACGACGCGCGCCTTGCCGCCCTGCCGCGCGTGCTGGCCCTGTCAAAGGCTGACCTGGTGGACGCCGAGACCGGTGCCGCGGCCCGCGAGGCCTGGATCGCACGACTGGGTGGCGAGGTTCCGGTGATCCTGACGTCTTCGGTCACCCGGACCGGTCTCGATCAGCTCGCCGCCGAGCTGGTACGGCGGATACCGCCGGACACTGAGCGAGCCGACGCGCTGCCTCCTGACGTCGAGATTTCCCAGGAGCTCGCCGAGCACCGGATCTTTCGCCCCGCGGCCGCGCGCGCGTACCGGGTGCAGCGGACCGGGGAGGGCGTGTTCAAGGTCAGCGGCAACGGCGTCGAACGCCTCGTCGCTCGCTACGACCTTGAGAACGAGGAGGCCCTCGCCCATCTCGAGCGCAGGCTGCGTGGGATTGGGGTGCTCAGGGCGCTCGAGGCCGTGGGATTCCAGGCCGGGGATGAAGTCGAGATCGCGGGTATTGCGTTCGAGCTCGACCCGAACCTGTAGCCCCCCGAGCCGTCCCGGCCGGGATTGGTGGAGAGGGGAAACGCAATGCGTCGCGTACGCGTAGTCACGCTCAATGCCCAACCCCTGCGCCGGCGTTCCCGCCAATCCCTGGTGCGCGTCGCCCGCTGACAAGACGCGTCCCACGACCGATCGGAACTCAGGTTTGGGGTAGGGGGCGTGAGGACCGGGGGGTGGTGTCCGTCACCCAGCGGCAGCCAGCGGCACCCTACGTCGGACGAGAGGTCAGCGTGTCGTCCACCGCCTAACCTCTCGGGCAATGGGCTGCCTGGTCGTCAAGCTTGGCTCGAGCATCGTCGCTGACGAGCGCGGCGAGGTGCGGGCCGACGTCCTCGGCGGGATCTGCGACGAGCTGAGCGAGCTGCACCGGGCCGGGCGATCGGTCATCGTGGTGACGAGCGGCGCGATCGCGCGCGGCATGGGCGTCATGCAGATGCCGCTGCGCCCTCGAGCGATGGACGAGTTGCAGGCCGCCAGCGCGGTCGGCCAGGGGAAGCTGTACCAGGCCTACGACGAGCTGCTGCGCGCGCGGGGCGTGCCCACCGCGCAGGTGCTGTTGACGTTCTTCGACATGAGCGCGCGCACCCACTATCTCAACGCGCGGCAGACGCTGCGCAAGCTGCTCGAATGGCGTGTGGTTCCGGTGATCAACGAGAACGACACCACCACGACCGACGAGATCTCGTTCGGTAACAACGACTTCCTCGCCGCCCAGGTCGCCATCCTGCTCGGCGCGGAGTTGCTGCTCATGCTCACGGACGCGGAGGGGGTGTTCACCGCCGACCCCCGGTCACATCCAGACGCGCGGCTCGTGGCGCAGGTCAGCGAGTTCGAGGAGCTGGAGGGGCTGGACATCGGCCACGCCGCCTCCCCGCTCGGGTCAGGTGGAATGCGCTCGAAGATCGTCGCCGCGGAGATGGCGACGGCGGCGGGCATTCCGACGGTGATCGCCAGCGGGCTGACGGCCGGCTCCATCCTGGCCTCCGCCGCGGCACAACCGGTCGGGACGAGGTTTGCCGCACGAGAGGGGCGCTATTCGAGTTTCAAGCTGTGGCTCAAGTACGCCAAGCCCTCGCGCGGGAGCGTGTTCGTCGATGCCGGCGCCGCCCGGGCCCTGCGCGAGGAGGGGACCAGTCTGCTGCCGGTCGGCATCGTCGAGGTCAGCGGTGATTTCGATGCCGGCGACGCGGTGGAAATCGCCCACGACGGCCAATCGGTCGGCAAGGGGATCTGCAACTACTCTGCGCCCGAGTTGCGCCGGGTTCGCGGGCTGAAGTCAGCCGACGTGCGCGAGTTGTTGCCCCGCGCCAGTCAGGAAGCCGTGCACCGCGATTACTTCGTGCTGGCGTAACGGCCGAATCGGCCGGCGCCAATTCGGTTGGGAGCTCCGCGCCGCGGAACTCCCTCCGGCCAGCATGCAATCCGCTGGCGCGGAACTCGCGCCGGTAACCTATGTCGGCGATGGCCACCACCGCGATATCGATCGCCGACAGTTGCGCCGCGGCCAAGCGCGCGTCGCAGACCCTGGCCACGCTCGGCTCGGGGGTCAAGGACGCCGCCCTTGAGGCGATCGCCGGCGCGCTGATCGAGCGCACCCCGGAGATTCTCGACGCCAACGCTCGCGACCTGGAGGCGGCGCGTGAGAGCGGCCTCTCGCCGGCGCTCGTCGATCGGCTCACGCTGAACGAGCGACGGATCGCCGAGATGGCCGCCGGCGTGCGCAAGATCGCCGCGCTGCCCGATCCGGTGGGCGAGGTGGTCGACGGTTCGCGGCTGCCCAACGGACTGCAACTGCGCAAGGTGCGCGTCCCGCTCGGCGTGATCGCGGTCGTCTACGAGGCCCGCCCGAACGTCACCATCGACGCCACCGCGCTGTGTCTGAAGTCGGGCAATGCGATCGTGCTGCGTGGATCGAGCTCCGCGGCCCAATCGAACGCCGTGCTGGCGAGCGTCGCCTCAGCGGCGGCAGCGGCGGCCGGCCTGCCCGAGCACGCAATCGTGCTCATCGCCGGCGGCGGGCGAGGCGAACTGGCCGAGCTCGCCACGCAGACGGGTGTCGTCGACCTGATCGTTCCGCGCGGCGGGGAGGGGTTGAAGTCCGCCCTGAAGGGAGTCGCGACGGTGCCGGTGATCTACGCGGCGTCGGGCAACTGCCACGTCTACGTCGACGCCAGCGCCGAGCTCGATGCCGCTCGGGAGATCATCCTCAACGCCAAGATCCAGCGTCCCAGCGCGTGCAACGCCGCGGAGACGCTGCTTGTACACGCAGACATCGCCGCCGCGTTCCTGCCCGGAGCGCTGCGGGCGTTGAGCGACGCCGGAGTGACGCTGCACGGGGACGACCGAGCGCGCGACGCAGTCCGCGCCGCTGCCCCCACCGTGCCGATCGACGCCGCACGCGAGGAGGATTGGGATACCGAGTACTTGGCCCTCGAGCTCGCGGTCGGGGTCGTGGACTCCACCGACGAGGCGATCGCGCACGTCAACGCCCACGGTAGTGGACATTCGGAGGCGATTGTGACCCGCGACACCGCAGCGGCGCGCGCCTTCCAGCTCAGCGTCGATGCGGCCTGTGTGTACGTGAACGCCTCGACCCGCTTCACTGACGGCGGCGAGTTCGGAATGGGTGCCGAGATCGGCAACTCGACGCAGAAGCTGCACGCACGCGGGCCGATCGGCTTGCGCGAACTCTGTACCTCAAAGTATCTCGTCGAGGGCGCCGGCCACATTCGCCCGTGAGCAACGGCTGCTCATACTGACGCCGTGCAGGTAGGGATTCTGGGCGGGACGTTCAACCCGCCACATCTTGGTCACCTCGTGTGTGCGCAGGAGGCGTACCTTCAGTTGGAGCTCGACCGAGTGATGCTCATGCCCGCCCGCATACCGCCGCACAAGCCCGTCGAACACGAGCCGGGCGTCGTTCACCGGCTTGAGCTGTGCCGACTCGCCGTGCAGGGGGACGACCGGTTCAGCGTCTCTGATCTCGAGTTGGCCCGACCGGGCCCGTCGTACACGGTCGATACTCTTGAAGAACTGAATGCTTCACAGCCAAACAACGAACTGTTCCTGATCGTCGGGGGCGACATCGCGGCGGGGCTGCCTCGGTGGCGCGAGCCAGAAAGGGTGCTCGCACTGGCCACGTTGGCCGTAGCCCGGCGTCGAGGAACGGCATGGGCATCGGTCGAGTCGGCGTTACAGGGACTCCGGGGCGGGGAACGCGCACGGTTCTTCCCGATGCCGCAGATCGGGGTCTCATCGACGATCGTGCGCGAGCGGGTTCGCGCCCGGCAGCCGATTCGGTACATCGTCCCCGATCAGGTGACGGAGTACATCGCGCGACACAGACTGTATGGAGGTACCGGGGAGCAATGACGCCCGAACAGATGGCGCTGGACATCGCCGAGCTCGCCTCGGACCGTAAAGCACTTGACATCGTGCAGCTCGATCTTCGCGCCATGATCGGCTACACCGACTATTTCGTGATCTGCACCGGGCGGACCGACCGCCAGGCCAAGGCGATCCACGACGGCATCCACGCGGGGATGAAGTCCAAGCATGCAACGCTCCCGCGGCGGGTCGAAGGGCTGACCGAAGGCCATTGGATCCTGATGGACTATCTGGACGTCGTGGTCCACGTGTTCACGCCCGAGACGCGCGAGTACTACCGGCTCGAGCAGCTGTGGGGCGAGGCGCCGGCCCGGGTCGTCGACGCCACCGTCGCCTAGCCTAGCCGCGCCGAGCCGAGGACCACTGCACTGCCGGAGACCGGGCGGACCGATCGGCGGGACACCCGGCGCACCGGACCGACCCCGCGGCACCCGCTGGGCGGCATCAAGCCGCCCGGCGAGTCAACCGCGGCGAAGCTCAGCGGCGGCGGTCGAAGAACCGCGCCGGAGAGCTGACTGACCAGACGCCTGCCGTCGGCCGTGCCGAGGCCGCTGGACAGGTCATAGCCGGGGACTGCGTCGAACCCGATGACCGTGAAGGGCCCCGGGAACTGGGTCCCGTTGGTACCCGAGACGGTGTTGTTGCCGCCGGTGATGTCAGTGAGCCCGGATCGACGTCGATCGCCGAGCGCGTACAGGCTCGGATTGAGCAGACCGAGGCGATGACCGGCGGCCTGATCGGCCACCGCCACGACGCCTGAGAACAGCGGCGAGGCCTCACTCGTCCCGCCGACGGGGTCCAGCCGGGCGGTCCGGCGCCGGCAAAGCTCCAGTACACGTTCGCACCGCCGTCAACCGCGGCGCTCATGCTGACATCCGGAGTGCCGCGCGAGCGCCCGACGATTCCGGCGACTCCGTTCTGGTAGAAGGGCCGGCTGAACACGGCAGAGACCCCGCCACCTCCGGCCGCAGGCGATTGGAACAACGCCTGGTCGTTCCAGACGTTGTCGGGGGCGGTCCGGAAACCGTTCGCGTCCAGGTGCAACTGGGTGCCGCCAACCGACGTTACGAGCGGGTCGCTCGACGGCCACGAGTTCACCCGGAACGGGTAGTAATCGGTGGTATCCGAGGTCAAGTCAGTCGCTCCGCCGTCACCGGAGGCTCCAAGAACGGTCACGTCGTGGGCCGCGGCGTTCAGATACGCGCCCCGCAGCGCGAAGATCGACTGCGCGCTGGGGAACGTTTCCTCAGTCGCACCGAAGCTCTGGCTGATGACGTCCCCGAGGTTGTGGTTGATGACGAAGTTCTCGGCCTTGACGATCTGGGGGAAGCCCACCGTACCCTCGGTTTCGGAGACCGGCGTCTCGACCAGCAGGATGTTCGCCCCGGGGGCCATGGCGTGGGAGTACTCGACATCAAGCGACGTCTCCTCCGCCCAGCCAACCATGTCGGAGTTCGTCGGATCGAACGGCGGCACGGGCCCCGCGGGCTGGATGATCCGCAACGACGGCGGCGCGGGCAGCCCGTAGTCCTGGTCAAAGGTCGCCAGGTCGTTCTGAATCGTCGGCGACCCGAAGGCATCGACGATCACGATCGTCTTGCCGCGACCGGTGAGTCCGGCGCGGTAGAGCGGCTTCATGTTGTAGGCCTGCTGAAACTGCCCTGGCCCGTAGCAAGCAATCGCGAAGGCAGCCTCGCATTGGGCCGTGGTCGGCGGTTGCGTGAAGTGGGCTGGGAAAAGGACATGGAACGGTCGGGCAACGGCGGTCCCAGTTCCGCATAGCAGCAGCGCAATAGTTGCTGCGCCCGCGCCCAACAAAGTGCACACGCGTCTAGCGCGCATCAGGCCTCCCCTGTAGTGGAATCTTGTACCCCCCGGTGACGGGCCCGTTGTATCAGGTTTCCCGCGAGCCCAAAAGGGGTACGCCCAACAAGCGGCCTCGCCGCACCCCAGCCACGCCGCCCGTCATCGTCGCGCCCCACCCTTGGCGAGCTGCTTGACCAAGCGCGTGCCGTTGGCCGTGCCCAGACCGCTGGACAGGTCATAGCCGTCGACGGCGGCGAAGCCGCCAACCGTGAACGTGCCCGGAAAGCGGGTGAGGTTGGTGAACGTGACGGTGTTGTTGCCGCTGGTGACGTCGACGATGCCCGCGCCGGCATGGTCTCCGAGCGCGTACAGGCTCGGATTGAGCAGGCCGAGGCGATGGCCGGCGGCCTGGTCGGCGATCGCCACGAGGCCCGAGAACAGCGGTGTGGCCTCGCTCGTGCCGCTGACGACGTACCAGCCCGCCGGTTGATCGGGGCCGCTGAAGCCGAGGAACACGGTGGCGCCTCCGTCGAGCGACGCGCTCATGCTGACGTCCGGCGTGCCCCGGGACCGTCCGACGATCCTCGCCACGTCGGTCTGGTAGTAGGGCCGGGGGAACACGGCCGACAGGCCCCCGCCGCCGGCCGCCGGGCCGCCGACCAGGACCGTGTCGTTCCACACGTTGTCCGGCGCGGTGCGGTTTCCGTTCACGTTCAGATGCAGCTGGGTGCCGCCGACCGACGTGACGAGCGGATCGCTGGAGGGCCATGAGTTCACCCGGAACGGGTACAGATCGGTGTCGTCGGAGGTCGCGTCGGTGGCACCGGTGTCGCCCGAGGCGGCGAGCACGGTGACGCCGTGGGCGGCCGCCGTCACATAGGCGCTGCGGAGGGCGAGAATCGACCGCGGGCTGGGGAACGTCGGCTCGGTCGCCCCGAAGCTCTGGCTGATGACGTCACCGAGGTTGTGCCGGATGACGTAGTTCTCGGCCTTCACGATCTGCGGAAAGCCAACTGTGCCTTCGGTCTCGGCCACGGGGGTTTCGGCGAGCAGGATCTTTGCCCCGGGGGCCATGGCGTGGGAGTACTCGACATCGAGTGAGGTCTCCTGCGCCCACCCCGCGACGGTCGAGTTCGTCGGATCGTACGGCGGCACCGTCCCCGCGGGCTGGATGATGCGCAACGACGGCGGGGCGGGCAACCCGTACGCGCGGTCGAACGTCGCCAGATCGGTCCGGATCGTCGGCGAGCCGAATGGATCGACGATCACGATCGTCCTTCCCCGGCCGGTGAGACCGGCACGGTAGAGCGGCTTCATGTTGTAGGCCTTCTGGAACTGGGGTGGCCCGTAACAGGCGATCCCGAACCCGGCTTCGCATTGCGACGCGGTCGGAGGCTGGTGGAATTGGTGGGGGAAGAGGATGTGAAACGGCTGCGCGTTCGCGGTGCCACTCGCGCAGAGCACCAGCCAGACCACGGTCGCGGGCAGGCCCAACCAACCGAACCAGCCTCGCCCTTGAGCCCGTGCCCGCACTAGCGACCCCCTCTCATCGACACCGCCCATCGGTCCCGCACCGCCATTGATTCAAGCACGTTTTCCCGCCCGCCCAAAAGGGGCTCTGCCGACCTCTCTGTGGGTCGGGTGAGGCCGCCGGCGTTGCGTTAGCGTCGGATGTCGTGGTGTGAGGTCGGATGTCGTGGTGTGAGGTCGGATGTCGTGGTGTGAGGTCGGATGTCGTGGTGTGAGGTCGGATGTCGTGGTGTGAGGTCGGATGTCGTGGTGTGAGGGGTGGAGCTCGTCGCTGGAGGGGGAGGCGATAGGACTCGGGCGGGTGTGGGTACGCGGAGGGGGACGTCGCGTGGCGCGGGAGCGAACAAAATCGTCCCACCGGGTGTGAATCGGAGGGGTGGCGGCGATGTGGCCCGCTGAGCGGGCTCTGACGCACGAACCCCGGGTGAACCAGCGAATTGGGGAAGATTTGTCCCACTCCCGCGGCGCAGTCGCGTGCCGCCATGCTCGGCGGGCGAGTGGGCGGGCGGATGGGGTCGGTCGGTCCCGGGCGCCGGGGCTCCCCGACACGATGGCTGGCCCTGTGAAGGTCATATTTCTGACTCATTTACCTGGGTAACAGCCCAATCGAAGGCTCAGAAAACTCGTTTGGGTTGTTCAACGGCTGGTGGCTGGGGAACGACCCGATCGACGAAAACGAGGCCCCCTTTGGGACGTTGCCCAGGTGCCGCGCCGCGTCAGCCGCGCCGCGCCGCGCGCCGCGCCGCGCCGCGCTGCGCCGCGGCTCACGCCGCGCCGGCGGCGTCGGCCGGTCGCGTCAGGCCGCGCCGGACCGGGCCGCGCCGGGCCGGGCCGGGCCGGGCCGGGCTTACAGGCCGGCCATCAACTTCGGCGCGACTTCCTTCTTACGACTCATCACGCCTGGCAGTTCGATCACGTTGTCCTGTGCGGTGACGCCGAAGCTCCGCGCCACGCCCGCGGCATCGCCGACGACGAGCATGTCGGTGCCCTTGGACAGGACGTCGGTGACCATCAGTGCATACAGATGCAGCTCCTTGTTCTCGCGTTCACGGCGCATCGCCTCGAGCAGCTCCTGCTTGCGCTCGAGCAGCGCCTTTCCCACGACCTCGATCTGCGCGATGGCGATCGTCTGGTCGCCTCCGACCTGGTAGCGCTTGGCGTCGCGGGTGATGATCTCTTCGGCGCTGACTCCGGAGACGTCGGCGGTGGCCTCGAACATGTCCCGACCGAGTTCCCGGGCGTCGACCGCGAGCGCCCGCTCCAGGTAGTCAACCACCAGGTGGTCGCGGGCGGTCGTGGTGGGCGAGTTGAGGATCACGGTATCCGACAGGACCGCGCCCAGCAGCATCATCGCGGTCGGGCGGCTCGGCTCCATCCCGTTCTGGCGGAAGCGCTCGACCACCAGCGTTGCCGTCGAGCCGACCGGGTCGAAGGTGGCCGTGACCGGTACCCGGGTCTCGATCGAGCCGATGTGGTGATGGTCGAGAATCTCGACGATCTCGGCCTGCTCGACTCCGAGCACGCTCTGCGCCTGCTCGGCGTGGTCGACCAGCACGACCCGCCGCCGGGAGGGCGCGACCAGGTCCGAGCGGGTGATCAGCCCCACCGGGCGTCGATCGGAGTCGACGGCGACGGCGGCTCCGTAATGGATCTCCTTGATCTGCTCGGACACGTCGGCCACCAGGTACTCAGTCGTGACGGTCAATGGATCCTTTTCCATCAGCGCGTGGCAGGGCGCCGCGAGCGTGATCATCCGGCCCGAGACGTAGGTGTCGAGCGGGGAGATGACCATCGCGGTGTCGTGCTCACGCGCCAGCGCCAGCACCTCGTCGGATGGCACCGACGAGTTCGAGGTCACGATCAACGCCGCCCCCAGTTCGATGGCCAGCCGTTGCGCGTCGGGGCGGTTGCCGACCACCACGACATCCCCGGGCGAGATGCCGCTCGGTGTGCTGGCGTCCATCGAGTGGACCCACACCCGTCCGGACAGCCGCCGGTTCTCCCCCACCACCAGCTCGCCTTCGAGCACCGAGACCACCGCGTGGACGTACGTCGGCGCGTCCTGCAAGCTCGAGGTCTGGCGCGACTCGCGGATGAAGCGCCGCGCGAGGGCCCGCTCGGTGACCACTCCGGTGAGCGCACCGTCCTCGTCGACCACCGGCACCAGGTCGAGGTCGGCGCGCGCCATGGCCAGGCCCGCCTCGCGGATCGGCTCGTCTTGGCCGGTGACGGGAAACTGCGGCTGCATGAGATCGCGCGCGCGCAGCATCGCGTGGGGCAGGAACTCGGGCTCCGGCGCTCCGCTGCGCTCGAGCACCCAACGCGTCTGAGCGTTGCAGTCGCCCAGGCGCACGGGCGTGTAATCGTTGTCCGGGTCCAGACGGCCCTTGAGCTCCGCGTAGCCGATGGCGGAGGCGATCGAGTCGGTGTCCGGGTTGCGATGACCGGTGACATAGATCGGTGGCATGGGCGTCGATTATCGCCCGAATGCCGATAGTCCGGCACGCTGTACCCACTCGCGCTACGGTGGGCTGATCAGTTCGGTAGCGGGAGCGCGCCAACTGCCCCACAGCTGCAACGAACGGAGAACGATGCCGGCCGCCCCAAGAATCCTTCCGACGCAGATCGCGCAAGGCGTCGCTCCGGGCCTGAACTATCGCCTCGAGGGTGAGCTGGTGCCGGTTCTGCACATGGCGCTCGACGGGACGGTGCCGGTCTACTTCGAGCATCACGTGCTGCTGTGGAAATACCCCAACATGCAGATCGGCCTGCATCCGCTCAAGAAGGGGCTCAAGCGGCGGGCGTTCGGAGGCATGCCGTTGTTGCTGACTCGAGGCCCAGTCCTCCGGAGAGATCGCCTTCAGCCGTGACGCGCCCGGGCATATCGTTGCGCTGCACCTGCCGGCCGGCGAAGGGATCGTCGTCCGGGAGCACCAGTTCCTCGCCGCCACCGGCCACGTCCAGTACGACTACGCCCGTATCAAGGGGTTCTCGAACATGCTGTACGGCGGCGGCTTCTTTGTCGATCATTTCTATGCGGCGGACAACGAGGGTGTGGTCTGGGTCCATGGCTACGGGAACGTGTTCGAGAAGCAGCTCGAGGCGGGCGAGACGATTGACATCGAGCCCGGCGGCTGGGTGTTCCGGGACCATTCGGTGGAGATGACGCAGGAGCTCTACGGGTTCAAGACGGGCATGCTCAGCGGCGGAGGGAACCTCGTGTTCAACCGGTTCACCGGACCCGGTCGGGTCGGGCTGCAGAGCGCCTCGTTCCACCCGCCGGCGGCGGACGGTTCCAGCGGCAAGTCGCAGGGCAAGGATGGAGGCGGCCTGGCCGGCTTCGTCGGCGGGCTGCTCGACAACTAGGTCACCGGTCATGGCGCATCCACCCGGGTACCTCGCCGACCATCCGCTCCCGCCCGGAATCGTCGGCGCGCTCGGACTCGGCGGCTACCAGCTGCTCGCCGACCTGGCTGGGGTCGGCGCCGGAAGACTCGGATCGCAGGTGTTCCTGCTCGTCGCGTCTGATCCTGACCCGACCGTGCCGGATGCCGGCACCCAGATCTCGCTGCACCACCGGCGACTCAAGGACGACAGCGAGCGAGTGGACTTCACCCAGCTCGCCGCGCAACTCGGATATCTGCGGCTGTCCGGCTACCGCCTCGCGCTCGAGCGCGTGGGCCTGCGCAGCAAGGTCAACGTGGTCAACCCGGCCACGGGGGCGATCGTGGCCACGATCCCCGACCGCCATCCGGGTCGGCTGTCGCTCGGAGGCGGCGCCAGCGCTGCTCGGCTGCTGGCGAGCCTGCGCGGGCTGCCGCCGGCCGGGCCCCCGCCTGACCTCCAGAACCCTGAGCTGATGCGGCAGATACTGCTGGCGCTGGCCCTGCGCGACGACACGATCGGCGGCGCTCAGGCCGCCGAACTGGCCGACCGCGCCCTTGCGCTGGCCCAGGGAGACAAGGCGCTCGATCCACCCGCGGCCCTGGAGGCGGCGAAGCAGGAGGCGGTGTAGCGAAAGGCCAAGGGCTGCGGCTAGGGCGCGATCGGACCGAGCCGGGGTTCGCGGCCCTGGAGCGAGAACGCCCGGAACCGAGAGAACAGCGGGTGCTCCGGTCCGTGAAAGTCCGACGAACCGGTGCTCAGCAACCCCAGCCGTTCACACGTGTCCGCCAGGAGCAGCGTCTGGGGGCGATCATGGGTGATGTAGAAGGCCTCGACACCGTCCAGGCCGAGCCTGACGAAGCGCTCGATCGTGGCTACCACCCGAGCCGCGTCGGAGATGTCCCAGAACGGATGCGCCCACACGGCCACGCCGCCGGCGGCGTGAATCGCCGTGATCGCCTCCTCGACCGTCGGTGTCGTCCGCCCACGGTAGGCCGGCGCCCCCCGGATCAGATAGGCCTGGAGGATCTGTGTCGCATCCGCCAGCCGCTCATCGGCCAGCCGAGCTTCGTTGCGAGGTTCGTCAAGCACCGCGCGGGCCAGATGGGGGCGGCCCAGCGACCGGCCGCTGGCCGACCGCGCCTCCAGGGTCGTGCGGTCCACGTGCAGGCCCAGCGCCTCGAGTGCGGCTGCCATGCGCCAGATCCGCGCCCCCCGGTCGGAGCGGAAGCGTTCGAGCGACTCGACCAGCCCCGGATCATCATGGTCGAGCCCGTAGCCGAGCACGTGCAGGTCCTCGGCTTCGCTGTCGACGGCCGAGAGCTCGACCGCGGTGGCCACCGAGATGCCCGCTGTACGGCCGGCCTGCAGCGCTTCCGAGACCCCGCTGACCGTGTCATGGTCGCTCAGCGCCAGCAGTTCCACGCCCGCGGCCTGCGCCCGCCGAACGACCTGGCCGGGTGAAAGGGCCCCGTCGGACTGGTCGGAGTGCGCCTGCAGATCGAACCGTGGCGATTCGTCGCCCGTGGTCATCGCGTCTGCGTCGACCGCAGGTTCCGGACATCGTGAGCCACCGCAGTGGAGCTAGTCGGGCTCGAACCGACGACCTCTGCCATGCCATGGCAGCGCTCTCCCAGCTGAGCTATAGCCCCGCGAACTTCGAGGGTACCGGTAAGGCTAATACACCGGCCCAGAGCGGTGGCGCGACGCCCGCTGTGGACCGCCGTAATGTGCAGCGTCTCGAGCGGAGTCAGGCTAAAGCGCTGCCGCGTTTTGGTCGATGTTTGAAGATGGGCACGACGATCACCGCGATCTGGCGCGCCGCGCTGGGCACATGGCTCTCGTAAGCGACGATGCCCGGAGCCAGCCGCGACAGCTCTGAGCGTCTTTCGCTCATCGTCGAGACGCAGCGCGACATCGCCGAGGCGGGCCACGACCTCGAGGCGGTCATGCAGCTCGTGGCTGAGCGCTCGCAGGCGCTCACCGGCGCGGACGGCGCGATGGTCAACCTGATCGAGGGCGACGTGTTGCACACGCGCGCCGTGAGCGGGATCGGCGTGGGCGCGGCCAACGCCCGGAGGCCGCTGTCGAGCTCGGTGGCCAAGTATGCGATTGAGACCGGTCGGCCGCTACTGATCGAAGACGCGCTCACCGACCCCCGCATCAACCAGGATATGCGCGGACGGGTGGGAGACAAGTCACTGATCTGCGTGCCCCTGTTCGGGAGCGGGAAGGTGATCGGGACCATCAATGTGATGAGCCGTTCCGAGCGCCATGTGCTGCGAGAGGAGCACCGGGAGACGATGGAGATGATCTCGGTCGTGCTCTCCGCGGCCGTCAGCCAGGCCGCCGAATTCGAGGCCAGACGCGGCCAGGCCGAGGCCTTGGCCCGGCTGCGCACGTTGTTCGAGGGGGTGTCGATCGGGATCCTTCGCCTCGGTCGCGACGGGCGCGCGGTGGAGGTCAACCCGGCACTCGAGCAGATGTTGGGATACAGCGCTGCGGAGTTCGGAGGGCTGAGCCTGTTCGACTATGTGCATCCCGTGCAGGCTCAGCGCGCCGAGGTGCTGTTTGACGAGCTCATGGAGGGCCGGCGTGAACCGTTCCAGACCGAGGCGCAACTCGTGCGCCGGGACGGCGAGTTGGTGTGGGGGCAGGTCAGTGCTGCGCTCGAGTGCGACACGAACGGAGCGCCGGCATTCGTCGTCGCGATGATCGAGAACATCACCAATCGCAAGTCTGCCGAGGCCGAGCTGATCCGCCAAGCCCGGCTCAGCGAACGCCAAGCCCTCCACGACCCGCTCACCGACCTGCCGAACCGGCTCCTGTTCGGCGACCGCATCGAGCGCGCGATTATCCAGGCGGAGCGGGGCGGAACCCGGCTGGGGGTTGTGATGATGGATCTTGATCGCTTCAAGGAGGTGAACGACTCGCTTGGGCACACGGCGGGAGACGAGCTGCTCACCGAGGTGGGCCAGCGGCTGCGCGGCGCGCTGCGCGCTTCGGACACGGCGGCCCGGCTGGGCGGCGACGAGTTCGGCCTGCTCCTCCCCGACCTGCCCGAGCGCGACGGCGTGGCACCGGTGATCGAGCGGATTCGAGCCGCATTCGAGCGGCCGATCTCAGTGCAGGAGCTGCCACTGGCGATCGAGGTGTCGATCGGGATCGCCGTGTTCCCCGACCACGGGCGCTCCGCCGAGCTGCTGATCCAGCGCGCCGACATGGCGATGTACGACGCCAAGCGCGAGAGCGCGCCGTTCTGCTTCTACGACGAGCATGCTGAGGCCCGCGATCCCTCCCGTCTCACGCTCGTCTCCGAGCTGCGCCGCGCGATGGAGGAGCGCGAGCTCGTCCTCTACTACCAACCCAAGGCGGTGCTGGCGGACGGCGAGGTTCGCTCGGTGGAGGGGCTCTTGCGTTGGCGCCATCCCACGCGCGGGCTGATCTTCCCCGACTCGTTCATTCCCTTGGCGCAGGAGACCGGCCTGATCCGGCCGCTGACGCTGTACGTGGTCGACGAGGCATTGCGTCAGTGCCGCCTGTGGCGGGACGAGGAGCTCGGGCTGTCCGTGTCGGTGAACCTCTCGATGCGCAACCTGCTCGATCTCGAGTTCCCCAGCCAGGTGGCGGCCCTGTTGGCCCGCTGGGAGGTGGAGCCGGAACTGCTCGAGCTCGAGATGACCGAATCCGCGATGCTCGCCAACCCCACGCGGACGACCGGCGTGCTCCGCGAGCTTTCGGCGCTGGGCATCAAGCTCTCCGTGGATGACTTCGGCACGGGCTACTCATCGCTGGCCTATCTGCATCGGCTGCCGATCGACGAGATCAAGATCGACCGGTCGTTCGTCACCGACATGGGCAACGATCACGACAAGCTGGCGATCGTGCAATGCACGATCGACCTCGGCCGCAACCTCGGACTCGATGTCGTGGCCGAGGGCGTCGAGACGCGCGAGGTGTGGGAGAAGCTGGGCCAGCTCGGCTGCAAGTCCGCCCAGGGCTACTTTCTCAGCCGACCGGTACCGCCCGAGCAACTCAGTGAATGGCTGCGCACGCACCGCGCCGCCACCGCTCCCGGGCGAGCGCTCACCCGGGCGGGATGAACTCCGGTACCTCGAGCGCCTCGCCGTCTGAGGAAACGGGGGTCAGGTCGCGCTCTGGCGCCCGGGACGCACTTTCCCGCTCGCGCCGTCGCGGCGGTGGAGCCCGGCCCACGTCAGCCGCGGCGCGGTCGAGCTGGGCCACCATCCGCGAGTGGATGCTCTTGACGTCGCGCAGCAGCAGCTCGGCATTCGCGCGCAGCGAATCTCCCATCTGATGAAGGTGTCCGGCCAGCTCGATGCCCTCGCTGCGGACATCGCCGGCCGCGGTCTGCGCCGCGCGTAAGAGCTCACGCGCATGTGTCTCGGCGTCGTCGGCGGGCCTGCGCGGCGGCGGCGGTCGCCTGCTCGATCGCCGCCTCGGCCTCCCGGCGCGTCTGAGCGGCCGCGGCGGTCGCCTGCTCGATCGCCGCCTCGGCCTCCCGGCGCGTCTGAGCGGCCGCGGCCTCAGCCTCTCGCCGCGCCTGAGCGGCCGCCGCCGTCGCCTGCTCGATCGCCTTATCGGCGCGCTCCTGTGCCTGGGCGACGATCGCCACTGCCTGGCTCGTGGCGGTCGTCTTGGCCTGCTCGGACTCCTCGCGGCCGGCCTCGCGTACGCGCACCGCCTCCTCCTGCGCCGAGGTGATGATCTCGGTGGCCTCTTCCTCGGCGGCCTGGACGCGGTACTCGGCGGCGCGCTCGCCCTCGGCAATCCGGCTGCGCATCCGCTCCTCGGTCTCGAGCCGGAGCTGCTCGGCGGCCTGCTCGGCCGCCGCCACGATCATCGCGACCTGATGGGCCGCAGCGGCCGCGGCCGAGGGTCTGGGGCCCGCGACCGAGGGTCTCGCGCCGCCGGCCGCCGCCACGTCGCGGCGCCCGTGCACGCGCCCGCCCTCCACCACCGGATCAGCGGGCGGATCAACCACCCGTTCGTCGTTTTCCGACACGGCGCAATGGTAGAGCGCACCCCGGCGCGCGCCCGCAAGAAATGCGTCGCCGGCCGACCCCGGCCGGGACGTAAGTAACCTCCGATGTGCGATGTCCGAGCAGCGTTACGACCCGAAGCAGATCGAGCCCAAGTGGCAGGATGTCTGGGCGAGCGAGCACACCTGGGAGGTGTCCAACCACCCGGATGGTGGTGGCCACGACGGCTCGAGCCCAGCCGAGGAGCTCCCCAAGTCCTACGTGCTCGAGATGCTCCCGTACCCGAGCGGCGAGCCCCACATCGGCCACCTGAAGAACTACGCGCTCGGCGACGCGATCGCGCACTTCCATCGCCGCACCGGCCACCGCGTCCTGCACCCGATGGGATACGACGCGTTCGGGCTTCCGGCCGAGAACAACGCGATCAAGACCGGCGTGCCGCCCCGCGAGGCCGTCGATCGCTCGATCGCCTCCTATCGGCACTGGTTTCACCGCTGGGGGATCTCGATCGATTGGAGTCGCGAGTTCGGCACCCACGAACCGTCCTACTACCGCTGGACGCAGTGGATCTTCCTGAAGCTGTATGAGCGCGGGCTGGCCTATCGCAAGGAGGCCGCGGTCAAGTGGTGTCCCCATGATCAGACGGTGCTCGCCAACGAGCAGGTGATCGACGGGCACTGCGAGCGCTGCGGGGCGCTGGTCGAGGTACGGCAGCTGGAGCAGTGGTTCTTCCGCATCACTGATTACGCCGACCGGTTGCTCGACGACCTCGACACGATCCACTGGCCCGAGAGCGTGAAGGCGATGCAGCGCAACTGGATTGGGCGCAGCGAAGGCGCCGAGGTGGTGTTCCGGTGCGAGGAGTTCGCCATCGACTACCCGGTGTTCACGACCCGCCCCGACACGCTGTTCGGCGCGACGTTCTTCGTGATGGCGCCCGAGCACCCGGATGTGCTCCGGCTCGCGGCGGGCACCGAGTACGAGTCTGCGGTGCGCGATTACATCAACCACGCCTTGGGGGAGTCCTTCGAGGAGCGAGGTTCGGCCGATAAGCCGAAGACCGGCGTTCCGCTCGGGCCGACGGTCACCAACCCCGTCAACGGTGAGCAGATCCCGATGTTCGTCGCCGATTACGTGCTGATGGAGTACGGAACCGGTGCGGTGATGGGCGTCCCGGCGCACGATCAGCGCGATTACGACTTCGCCACGGCCTTCGGGTTGCCGATCCGCCACGTGGTCGCCCCCGCCGAGGGCGATGTGTCGCAGGACGCGGCCTTCGTGGCCCACTCCGAGAGCGAGCACCTGATCAACTCGGGCGAGTTCTCCGGCCTCAGCGCCGCCGAGGGCACGCGGGCGATCGTGGCTCGGCTGAAGTCCGAAGGTCAGGGTCATGCTTCGGTCAACTACCGGCTGCGCGACTGGCTCGTCTCCCGCCAGCGCTATTGGGGCTGTCCGATCCCGATCGTCTATTGCCAGGACTGCGGCATGGTCCCAGTGCCCGAAGCGGATCTGCCGATCGAGCTGCCGGACGTCGAGGACTATCAGCCGAAGGGCCGCTCGCCGCTGGCCGCCGCCGAGGATTGGGTCAACACGACCTGCCCGTCGTGCGGCGGACCCGGGCGCCGCGAAACCGACACGATGGACACGTTCGTCGATTCGAGCTGGTACTTCCTGCGCTACTGCGATGCGAGGAACGAGACGGCCGCCTGGGATCGGCCCGTGGTCGATGCCTGGATGCCCGTGGACCAGTACATCGGCGGCGTCGAGCACGCGATCCTGCATCTGATGTATGCGCGGTTCTTCGTCAAGGCGCTCGCGGACATGGGGCTCCTGGAAGCCCAGGAGCCGTTCCAGGCACTGTTCACGCAAGGCATGATCCTCGGCGCGGACGGCCAGAAGATGTCGAGCTCGAAGGGCAACGTGGTCGCGCCCTCCGCGATCATCGAGCGCTATGGCGCCGACACCGCTCGCTCCTACATCCTGTTCGTGGGCCCGCCCGACCAGGACGCCACCTGGTCAGACAAGGGCGCCGAGGGTGTGCACCGGTTCCTGTCCCGCCTGTGGCGTCTGGCCGACGAGCTGGCCGAGCCGCCCGAGCAGGACCCCAGCGACGCCGGTGCTCCGGCCGGCCCCGAGGGCGATGCCCTGACCCTGGTGCGCAAGGCCAACTGGGCGATCGACAAGGTGACCAGCGACATGGGTGGGCGATTTGCCTTCAACACGGCGATCGCGGCGATCATGGAGCTGGTCAATGAGGTCTATCGATATCCCGACGCCGATCGCGCAGCGCGCCGGTTCGCCACCGCGACCGCGGCGTCGCTGGTGTTCCCGTTCGCCCCTCATCTCGGGGCCGAGGCCTACGAGCTCCTGACCGGACGCCGGGTGTGGGAGCAGCGGTGGCCTGACGTCGACCCCGACATGCTCCAGGCGGACACGTTCGAGCTCGTGTGCCAGGTCAACGGCAAGGTCCGCGACCGCGTCAGCGCCCCCACCAACGCCCCGCGCGAGCAGCTCGAGCGGCTGTGTCTGGACACCCGCGGCGTTCAGGCCCACCTGGACGGCCACCAGATCGCCAAGGTCATCGTCGTACCGGACAAGCTGGTCAACGTCGTCGTCCGTTAGGGCGTCACGCCGGTGCCGCCCTACGTCGCTGTCGTCGGACCGGGGGAGGCCACCGCGGCCGAAACCACGTCTGCGGAGGCGGTTGGTCGCGGGCTCGCCGCCCACGGAGCGGTCGTGCTCACCGGTGGGCACGGGGGAGTCATGGCGGCCGCCAGCCGAGGCGCTGCCACGGCGGGCGGCGTGACCGTCGGGATCCTGCCGGGGTCCGACCGGCGCGCGGCCAACCAGTGGGTCGGCGTGGCGCTGGCGACCGGCCTCGGCGAGCTTCGCAATGGGCTGATCGTGCGGGCGGCCGACGTCGTCATCGCTGTCGGCGGCGCCTACGGGACGCTGTCGGAGGTGGCGCTGGCGCTCAAGACGGGCGTCCCGGTGGTGGGGCTCGACACCTGGGCCATCGACGGGATCGAACCCGCCGCCTCGCCTCAGGCGGCGGTCGCGCGGGCGCTGGAGCTCGCGGCGCCCGAGGTGCCGGGTGACTCATCGGCGCCCGAGATGCCGGCTGACGCATCGGCGCCCGAGATTGCCGGCTGACGCATCGGCGCCCGAGACCGCCGGCTGACGCGTCGGCGCCCGCGCCTAGACTGGCTGACCGTGCCCACGTTCAAGTCCGCCTACCTGATCCATGGCGATGACCACGGCCGGATCGCCGAGCGTCGCGCCCATCTGCGCGCGCTGGCCGAAGCGGAAAGCGGCGCCCACGGCCTCGAGCTGTTCGAGGGCGAGCAGGCCACCCCCGACGCGGTCGCCGCGGCTCTGGTCGCGATGACATTGGCCACCGGCCGGCGATTCATCATCGTCGACGGCGTCGAACGCTGGAAGGACAAGGAGCTCGAGCCGCTCGAGCATGCCCTGAAAGCCGTCCCACCGGACACCACGGTCGCCTTCTTCGCGCGCGAGGAGGGCCGGGCCAAGGCCCCGCCCCGGCTGCACAAGGCGGTGCGCAAGGCGGGCGGCGACATCAGCGCGCAGGACAGCGTCAAACCCTGGGAGCTCCCCAAGTGGGTGATCGCTCGCGGCCTCGAGCTCGGCCTGGAGGTCGAGCCGGACGCCGCGCGCGCGCTCGTCCGCCACGTCGGCGAGCGCCAGCAGCGCCTGCTGCGTGAGCTCGAAAAGCTCGCGCTGGGGGCGGGGGAATCGGCTCCCTCGGGCAGCTCCGCGTCGCTCCACCCGCCGGGGGGTGTGGCACGGATCGACACCAACGATGTCGAGGAGCTGACGGCTCCGTCGGCCCAGCGCAAGGCGTGGGACCTGGCCGACGCGCTGGTCGTCGGAGATGCCCAGGCCGCGACGCGCGTCTACCTGGCCTTACGCGCTCAGGGGGAGCGGGTTCCCGGTCTGCTCTATTGGATCTCCCAGCGCATGCGGACCGCTCTCCGGGCCGCGGACGAGCTCGACGCTGGTCAGCCCCCGGCGCAGATCAAACGAAGCCTGCCCATGCCTTCACGGGCCGCCGACCGTCTGATCTCGGACGCTCGTCAGGCCGGCGCCGACCGGCTGCGGCGCGCGACGGTCGAGATCGCCGACCTCGAGCTCGCCACGCGCGGGGGAGGCTCGCGCGCCGCCAGCGAGGACACCGCCGCGTTGGTCGCGATCCAGCGAATCGCGGCCTGAATGTCCGGCCTTCGGGTACCGAGCGCGCCAGTGTCCGCATCCTCGTACCGGCCGCGGGCCGACGGGGCGGGCGTGGGGCCCGTGAACCTGGCCCGAGAGCTATGCGCCGCGGCGCAGGCGAGCCGCGCGGGACTTCTTGCGCGCGCCGGTGTTCCGATGCAGGGCACCGCGCTTGATGGCCTTGTCGATCGTCTGCACCAGTCCGCGGTGTTCGCTGTCGGCGACGGCTTCATCGCCGCCCGCGACCGCCCGCTCGAGCCGCCGGAAGTAGGTCTTGATCGTCGAGGTGTAGCGACGATTCTCGAGCCGCTCGCGCTCGGCGCGCTGGATCCGCTTCTTTTGTGACTGGATGTTGGCCATGACAGCAAGCAGCCGCGGACGCCCGCGGCTCGGCCGTACTATAGCGCGCTCGTGACCGTAGAGACCATCGGCGAGGGGGACGCTCCAGTCGGCCCTCCGCCTGCTCCGCGCAGGCGGCTGGCCATCAACACCGCGATCTTCGCGCTCGCCACGGCGCTGTCGAGAATCGCCGGGCTGGCGCGCGAGATCGCCGCCGCCAGCTACTTCGGCACCACCCCGGCTGCGTCGGCGTTCACGATCGCGTCTCAGGTCCCGAACCTGATGAGCAACCTGTTCTCGCAGGCGGCGCTGTCGGCCGCCTTCGTGCCGGTGTTCACCGATCTGCTCCAGCACGGGCGCAAGCGCGAGGCCTTTCGACTCGCCTCGACGCTGTTCTGGATCATCCTGATCGCGCTCGGCGGGCTGACGGTGTTCTGGCTGCTGTTCGCGGGCGCGATCGTGCCGCTGTTCACCGGCAGCTTCCGCGAGTCGACCACCCTGCTGACCGTCGGCCTGTCGAAGATCCTGTTCCCCGTCGTGCTGCTGCTCAGCCTGACCGGCTTGCTGGTCGGGATTCTCCAGTCCTACGACCAGTTCACGATCCCGGCGCTGGCCCCGGCGGTCTGGAACCTGGTGATCCTGGTCCTCCTGGTCTTCCTGCACGGCAAGTATCGCGGCGCTGACGCGGTCTACGCGTACGCGATCGCCTGGCTCGTGGCGACCGTCGTGCAGTTGGGGATGGTCGCTTCGGCGCTGCGCCGGATCGACTACCGGCTCTCGTTCGACGTCGACTGGCGTGATCCGCGGATCCGCCAGGTCCTGATCCTGTTCCTGCCCGTCACGCTGAGCATCGGGATCGTCAACCTCGACATCTTCATCAACGCGATCTTCGGCGCGCTGGTCTCGCCTCAGGCCCCGCGAGCGATCGACCAGGCGTTTCGGATCTACATGCTCCCGCAGGGGATCTTCAGCGTGGCCGTGGCGACGGTGCTGTTCCCCACCCTCAGCCGCCTCGCGGCCCGCCGCGATTCCGGTGGCATGCGCCGGACGCTGGGCAACGGCATGCGCCAGATCAACCTGTTGCTGATCCCGTCGGCGGCGCTGTTGCTCGTGCTCGCGACGCCGATCACGCGGCTCGTCTACCAACGCGGCGAGTTCACCCCCCATTCGACCGAGCTGGTGTCGACCGCGCTGTTCTGGTTCTCCTTCAGCCTCCCGTTCGGCGGCCTGAACCTGCTCCTCAGCCGCACCTTCTTCGCGCTCCAGCGTCCGTGGATCCCCACCAAGCTGGCGGCGATGAACATGGTCGTGGACATCATCGTCAGCGTCGCGCTCTACAAGCCGCTGGGCATCGCCGGGCTGGTGATCGGGACCGCGGTGGCCAACGCCCTCATGACCGCCTTGCTCCTGCACCGTCTGCGGATCGGCTTCAACGGCCACCTCGAGGGAGCTCAGACCCTGATGATCACCGTGCGCATCGCCATCGCCTCGGCGATCATCGCCGCACTCGCCTAGGTCCTGTGGAAGGCGCTGGCCACGTGCGCTCGGCACCTCGCTGCCGGCGCAGATCATCTCGGTCGGTGTACCGCTGACCATCGCGTCGATCCTGTACGCCAAGTTGGTGCTCGTGATGCGCGTTCCGGAGGCGCGCCAGATCGAGTCGCTGGTCGTGGGGCGGCTGCGCGGGCGCGCCGCTCCGGCTGGCTGAGGCGCCCGCGCGCACACCGCGGCTGGACTCGGCCGGGGAGCGCCTAACCTAGAGCTCATCGCTGATCAGGCCCTCATCCGCAACTTCTCCATCATCGCCCACATCGACCACGGCAAGTCGACGCTGGCCGATCGCATCCTCGAGTTGACCCACACCGTCGATCCCCGCGCGATGCGCGCACAGATGCTCGACTCGATGGATCTGGAGCGCGAGCGGGGAATCACGATCAAGGCGCAGGCCGTGCGCGTGTTCTACGAGGCCGGTGATGGCCAGACGTACCAGCTCCAGCTGATCGACACCCCCGGTCACGTCGACTTCACCTACGAGGTCTCGCGATCCCTGGCGGCGTGCGAGGGCGCGCTGCTGGTCGTCGACGCCTCGCAGGGCGTCGAGGCGCAGACCGTCGCCAACACCTACCTGGCGATCGAGGCAGGGCTCGAGCTGATCCCGTGCCTGAACAAGGTCGACCTGCCGGGCGCCGAGCCCGAGCGTGTCGCCGGGGAGGTCGCGGACCTACTCGGCGAGCCCGCCGACACCGTGCGCCGGATCAGCGCCAAGACCGGTGAGGGGGTGACCGACGTCCTCGACGAGCTCATCGCTCGGGTGCCGCCGCCCTCGGGCGACCCGGACGCCCCGCCCCGAGCGCTGATCTTCGATTCGCAGTTCGACCAGTACCGCGGCGTGATCGCCTACATCCGAGTGGTTGACGGCACATTCACTAAGGGCGATGCGATCCGCGCGATGCAGGGCGGCACTGAGGCCGAGATCGACGACATCGGCTTCTTCACCCCGGAGATGACCCCCGCCCCGGCGTTGCACGCCGGCGAGGTCGGCTTCCTGATCACCGGCATCAAGGACGTCAGCGCGCTTCGGGTCGGCGACACTCTGACCACCATGCACGGCCGGGCGGGTGTCGCCACCGAGCCGCTGCCGGGCTATCGCGAGGTGAAGCCGATGGTGTTCTGCGGCCTCTTCCCGATCGAGACCGACGACTACCCGGACCTGCGCGACGCGCTCGAGAAGCTGACCCTCAACGACGCCGCGCTGAGCTGGGAGCCCGAGACCTCGGAGGCGCTCGGATTCGGGTTCCGCTGCGGCTTCCTCGGCCTGCTGCACATGGACATCGTCCGCGAACGGCTGGAGCGGGAGTACGACCTGGAGCTGCTGACCACGATGCCGAGCGTCGAGTACGAGGTGACGCTCACCGACGGAACCGTGATGCCCGTGCACAGCCCCAACGACTTCCCCGACCCCTCGCGCGTCGCTGAGGTCCGCGAGCCGTTCATCCGCGCCTCGATCCTGTCGCCCAAGGAGTTCGTTGGCCAGATCATGGAGCTGTGTCGCGAGCGTCGCGGCGAGCATGTCGGGATGCACTACCTGTCGGCCGAGCGCGTCCAGCTCACCTACGACCTCCCGCTGGCGGAGATCGTCCTGGACTTCTTCGACCAGCTGAAGTCCCGGACCCGGGGCTACGCCTCCCTGGACTACGACCTGATCGGGCTGCGCGACTCCGATCTGGTCAAGCTCGACATTCTGCTCGCCGGCGACCCGATCGACGCGCTCTCGATGCTCGTGCATCGCTCCAAGGCGCAGAGCGCGGGGCGGGTCCTGACCGAGAAGCTCCGCAAGAAGATTCCCCGCCAGCAGTACGACGTTCCCATCCAGGCGGCGATCGGCTCGCGGATCGTCGCCCGCGAGACGATCAAGGCCTATCGCAAAGACGTGATCGCCAAGTGCTACGGCGGCGACATCTCGCGTAAGCGCAAGCTGCTCGAGGCGCAGAAGAAGGGCAAGCAGCGGATGAAGCAGGTCGGCCGGATCGAGGTGCCCCAAGAGGCCTTCCTCGCCGTGCTGGAGCTGGGCGAGAAGGGCTAGCCGGCCGCTCCGCCCCCCAGCCGCGGACCCTCAGGGCTCTAAGGGCGGTAGGGCGAGTACCCGCGCGGACGTCCGCCGGGGCGGGGAGGCGGGGCGAACCCACGCCGCGCGGCGTAGCCGAACGGCCCTCCGCGCATCGGCCCGCGGTGGCCGAGCACCAAGACGATGATCATCACCACGGCCCACACCAGTGTGATGGCCACGATCGCCGCCACCACCACCATCGCGATCGGAATCGCCACCAGGAGCAGTGCCGGGTGTGCCTTGACGGTCGAAACCGCCCAGTGGGAGGACCCGCGCCGCCCGTTACGGCGGTCTGACGGCAGGTCAGCCACCGTCGCGTCGAGCTCCGCATAGGTGCGCGATTTCAGCGCTGTGGTGACGCGGTGCTCCAGCTCGTGGGCCGCGAGCCGGCCTTCGGCCGACGCCTTGCGCAGCCGATCGAT
The DNA here is from genome assembly GCA_963838535.1 of uncultured Solirubrobacterales bacterium. Taxonomy (GTDB): domain Bacteria; phylum Actinomycetota; class Thermoleophilia; order Solirubrobacterales; family Solirubrobacteraceae; genus Palsa-465. The sequence goes on along the minus strand of CAWIRN010000016.1, from coordinate 78,019 downwards.
GATCTGTTCACGATCGGCGTCCGACGCTCTGAGGGTTCCGTGCTTTGCCACCTCAACTGGAGCGTAGCGCGAGGCCGTGCTGGAGGCAATCGATTACCCGCCTCTCAGCGGCCCCCGTGCGGTTACAGCGGGCGTCTGACGCCGACCTCATCGAGGTGCACGAGCAGGTCGCGCGGATCCTCGTACACGCGAAAGGCGCCGGAGTAGATCAGCTCCTCGCGCCCATAGCCGCCCGACAGCAGCCCGATGCCGAGCGCTCGCGCGCGGCGGGCGGCCAGCAGATCCCAGACGCTGTCACCCACGACGATGCTGTCGCGAATGTCGACGTCGATCCGGTCGGCGGCGGTCAGGAACAGGTCCGGATCGGGCTTGGCGTAGCGGACCTGGTCACGCGTGACCATCGGCGTGTCGGGCGGGAGGCCGAGGAGCTCGAGCCCGAGTCGGGCATAGCGCTCCGCCCCGCTGGTGGCGATCGCCCACGGCACGTCATGCTCGGTCAGCGTGGCCAGTAACTCCACGGCTCCGGGGAGCGGTTCCACGCTGTCGACATGGCGGATATACGCGTCGGCATGCAGACCGGGAAGCCGCGCGAGCGTCTCCGGGTCCAGGCTGGTCTCCAACTCGCGCGCCAGCGCCGTGACGAACAACCCACCACTCATTCCGATGCGGCGGTGAATCTTCCACACCGAGAGGCTGATCCCGACCTGCTCCAGCGCCTCGCGCCAGGCCAGGACGTGTTGGTACACGCTGTCGATCAGCGTCCCGTCAAGGTCGAACAGGAACGCGGTTCCGCCTGGGCGCTCCTGGCTGCGCACGGCCAGATCATCCCAGAGTGCCGCGCTTCTGGGTGCGCCGCGCGTGCGATCGCAGACTCTAACCCCCTAAGACCCGGAGCTATCTCCAGCCAGCGCGGCGGGCGCGATCGTCAGAAAGCCGGCGATCATGAAGCCGAACAGGCTGATGACTCCGAGCGCGTGCGCCCAGCCCGCATCGGCCGCATTCAAGAACCCAATCCCTGCGATCAGGCACGCGACCGCGACGCGGGCCAAGGACGGCGGCGCCACCGGCACCGGCCGCAAGCGGGCGGGCTCCTTGGCCCGACCCGGGCCCGGAGCTGCCGCGACCCCCGCCACCTCCGCATCCCCACTCGGAGCCGCCGCGACCCCCGCCGGACTCGCATCCGCCGCCGGCCCCGCAACCGAGGGCCCGGGCCCGGGATCGAAGCGGCCGGTCAGCGTGAGGCGGAACAGCAGCGCGAGCGAGGGGAAGAGAATCACCCCGCCGGCCAATACCGCGACCACCAGAGTGACCAGCGTGTCATGCGGCGCCGCCGCTTGGCGCACCGTCAGGCCCGGAAGCAGGACCGGGTAGCGCGCGATCGCCCACGCCGCGATGACCGCAGCCACAGCGACCGCCGAACTCAGGCGCGCCGCCTCGAACCGGCGCTGGTACACCAGCCCGAGCGTGACGATGCCCGCGAGCACCGAGACGATCAGCACGGCGAGCGGGGTGCCGCGAGTCAGCTCGTGGAACAGCACACGGTCGTCCGCGTGCAGCACGAACAGGCCGCCGATGGCGATCGCTCCGGTGACGATTCCGGCCCCGAGCGAGCGGGCCCTGAATTCGCGTTCGAGCTCCGTCTCTCCACCGCGCGCCGCATCGCCCGCCAGGTAAACGGCCGCGAGGTACGCCGTATTGCCCACCGCCAACACGCCGATCAGGATCGCGGTGGGGTTCAGCCAGCTGGAGAACATCGCCCCCGCCGCGTTTCCGACCGGCACCCGGTTCGCCGCGATCGCTCCGATCATCGCGCCGAGCGCGAACGGGACCAGCAACGACGAGACCGAGAACAGGGTGTCGACCATCCTCAGCTCCCGCCGGCTCGAGGTGCCCGCGCGCAGGGCGTACGCGGCGCCGCGGAAGATGATCCCCAGCCCGGCGAGGAACAGCGGCACCGCGAGCGTCGAGGCGATCGACCCGAACGCCACCGGGTAGCCGGTCCAGAAGACGGTCAGGACGAAGATCAGCCACACGTGGTTGGCCTCCCACACCGGGGCCATCGAGTGGTGGGCGTGCTCGCGGATCCGCTCCCCGTGCTGACCGGGGCCGGAGAACAGCTGCCAGAAGCCCGCGCCGAAGTCGGCCCCACCGAGGACCGCGTACAGCACCAGGCCGGCGAGCACGAACACGAGCGGGAGCACGTACAGCATCAGTAGGCGGGCTGGGCCTCGGGCGGGATTCTGGACGGGCCGTCGGGCGGAAGGTCGAGCGGCGCGCGGGCCAGGCGGCGCAGGATCCACGCGACCGCTCCGGCCACGAACACATAGGTGATCACCAGCGTCGCGTATCCGATCGGTATGCCCTTGGCGCCGGTGATGGCCGCAGCGGTCGGCATCACCCGATAGACCACCCACGGCTGGCGTCCCACTTCGGTCACGGTCCAGCCGGCGAGCAGCGCGACCACCGACAGCGGCCCCGCCAGCACCACCGCGCGGTAGAACCACACCGACTCCGGCAGCCGTTTTCGCCTGATCCGCACGGCCAGGTAGACGATCCCCAGCAACGCCAGCAGCGTGCCGATCCCGACCATCGTCTGGAATGCGAACCGCACCACGTTGACCGGTGGCTGCTGGCTGGCGGGGACCGCGTCCAGACCCGTCACCTTGGCGTTCCAGCTGTGGAAGGAGAGCAACGACAGCAGGTGCGGGATCTCGATCCCGTACTTGACCTGGCCGTTCGTGTACCAGCCGAGGAGGTGCTCGGGGGCACCGCGGGTCGTCTTGCCCAGTCCCTCGATCGCCGCCAGCTTGATCGGCTGCGTGGTCGCCACGGCGCGCGCGGCCCAGTCGCCGACCAGCACCTCGACCGGCGCGGCGAGCGCCGCGATCGTCAGCGGGACCGCGATCGCCGTCCGCTCGAAGCGCCCCCAGCGTCCACGCAGCCGCCCGAACGCGTACGCGCCGGCAACCAGGAAGCCGGTGACGATGTAGCCGGCGATGTACATGTGGATCAGCTCGTGCCACAGGTAGCTGTTGGCGAACAGCGCCGTCAGCGGATGGACGTCGACGACCTTGCCCGCCTGCAGGCGAAAGCCACCGGGATGGTTCATCCACGCGTTGACCGCGATCACGGTCAACGATCCCGTGAACCCGGTGATCACGATCGGGATCCCGCACGCGATGTGGGCGCGCGAGGACAGACGGTCCCAGCCGTAGAGGTAGATCCCGATGAAGATCGCCTCCATGAAGAACGAGAACCCCTCGATCGCGAAGCCGAGGCCGAACACGCTGCCGAATGTGGCGGTGAAATTGGGCCACAGCAGCCCCATCTCGAAGCTCAGGATCGTGCCCGTGATCACCCCGACCGCGAACAGCGCCGCCATCACCCGCGACCAGCGCTTGGCCAGCGTGCGGTACAGCGGATCGCCGGTCCGCATGAACATCCACTCGACGAACAGCACCATCAGCGGGAACGAGATCCCGAACGCCACCAGCGGTATGTGCACCGCGAACGACAGCGCCTGCATCTGCCGCGCCTGCAGGAGATACTGCTGATGAACCGGAGCTAGGGCCACCGCGGGGCTCATCCGAGGCGCCGCACCTTACCCGTCTCGTGTGAGAATCCAAAGTTAGTGACTTCTGCATCGGGGCATTAGTGGACCTCGGCCTACGCGATCGCGCCTGCATCGTCACCGGAGCTTCACGTGGCATTGGCCAGGCGACGGCCGCGTTGCTCGTGGCCGAGGGAGGCCACGTCCTGCTCGTCGGCCGCGATCAACCCGCGCTCACCGCAGCCGCCGAAGCCTGCCCTGGCCCCGGACAGGCCGAGACACTCGCACTCGATGTCACCGGCACCGACGCCGGCGACCGCCTCGTCGCGGCCTGCCTGGAGCGCTTCGATCGCCTCGACGTGGTCGTCAACAACGCCGGCCTGAGTTTCGTGCGCCCGCTCGAACTGCTCACCGACGAGGACTGGCAAGCGCAATGGGAACTCCACGCGATGGCGCCCATGCGCCTGATGCGGGCCGCCGCGCCGGTCATGGCGCAGCGCGGGTGGGGACGGATCGTGAACGTGTGCTCCTCGTCGGGCAAGCGCCCCTCCCAGACGAACATGGCCTATTCGGTCACCAAGGCAGCGGAGCTGTCGCTCTCGCGCGCGTTCGCGGACCTCTACGCGGCGCGCGGCGTCCTGGTCAACGCGGTCGCGCCGGGGCCGATCAGCACCGAGCTATGGCTCGCCCCGGGAGGCCTGGCCGATCAGCACGCCCAGGCCAAGGGGGTCAGCCGCGACGAGGCGCTGGCAGCGACGGCCGCTCGCCAGCCGCTGGGCCGGCTCGGGAGCGCGCAGGAGGTCGCCGCGGCCATCGTCTTCCTGTGCTCGGAGGCCGCCTCCAACGTCGCCGGCTCGGCCTGGTCGGTCGACGGCGGCGCCGTCCCGGTCATCATCTGATTATTGTCATCGCGCGATGTCGGTCAACACCGAGGCGATTGGCAAGACCTATCCGCCCGATATCTACGCGGTCGGGCGCGAGAAGATCAAGGAGTACGCCTATGCGGTCGGCGAAACCCTCCCCGTCCATCTCGACCCCGAGGCAGCGCGAGCGGCCGGCTACGCGGACGTGGTCGCCCCTCCGATGTTCGTGGTGGTCTACGCCGGGCGGTCGGTCTTCCCGGCGCTGTTCGATCCCGAGGTGGGCATCAACTTCGCGATGATGGTCCACGGCAGCCAGGAGTTTCGCTGGGGACCGCTGGTGGTCGCCGGGGATGAATTGACCACCACCACGACCGTCAAGGACGTCGCCCAGCGGGGTGGGATGGGCTTCTACGTGTTCGAGTCCAACTCCGAGAACCAGCGCGGGGAAACCGTCTGCATCGGCACCTGGACCCACATCGTCAGGGGAGATTCATGACCGTCGAGGCAGGCGAAAAGTTCGAGCTGACGGTCATTCCCGACCCCTACGTGACGGTGCGCTACGCCGGCGCCTCGGGCGACTTCAACCCTATCCACATCGATGAGCAGTTCGCTCAGCAGGTCGGCCTCCCGGGACGGATCCTCCATGGCCTGTGGACGATGGCGCAGGTGGCCCGCGCGCACACCGAGGCGTTTGGCGGGCCGGAGACGCTGAAGCGGTTGTCGGTCCAGTTCCGCGGGATGGGCGTGCTCGGGGAGGAGATCACCGTCTCAGGGGAAGTTCGCGAGCTGAGCGACGGGGTGGCGATCGTCGATTCCCAGGCCACCCAGGCCGGCAAGCGCATCATCCGCAACGCCGAGGCCGACGTCGCCGTCAGCTGAACTCGCCAAGATTCCAGCCAGACCCCGAGAGATTCGGGAGATTCGGCTCTGCCGAATCTCTTAAGGGAATCGGCGCCAGCCGATTTCCCCATTTCCACCGACCTACAATCAAACTCATGCTGACCGAGCGTCAGGAGCTCCTCCTACGCAAGCTCGTCGAGGAACACCTCGAGGCGGGCGCGCCGGTGGGTTCCAAGTCCCTCTCGGCCGCGGTCGAGTGGGGCCCCTCGACGGTGAGACACGAGCTGGCCGTGCTCGAGGAGCTCGGATTGCTCGCCCATCCCTACACGTCTGCCGGGCGGGTCCCCACCGAGGCCGGCTATCGCTACTTCGTCGACCGCCTGCTGCCGACCACCGACACCGGACCTGGGCTGTCGCTGTCGCTCGTGCGCCGCGAGCTCGACGAGGCGATGCGGGTGACCACCGAGGCGCTGTCCCAGGTCACCAACCTGCTGGCGATCGTCACCGCCCCGCCGATCGAAACCTCGACGATCCGCCATATCGAGGTGCTGGCCCTGCAGCCACAGGTGCTGATGGTGGTCGTGATCACCTCGACCGGCGGCGTCACCAAGCGCCTGTTCACCTTCGGTCGACCGGTCGACCCGGGGCTCTGCGACTGGGCCGCCAGCTACCTGAACGAGCGCCTGGTCGGACTCGGGCTCGGGGCGCGGATGCTCCACCAGCGGCTGAGCGACCCCACCCTGTCGAGCAGCGAGACCGCCTTCCTGTTCGCCTTGGCGCCGGTGTTCACCGACCTCGAGGAAGCCTCGCAGGCCACCCTGTACGTGGACGGCACCGCGCGGCTGCTGCGGTTTGACCGGATCGCCGAGGTGTCGGAGCTGAATGCGTTGATGGACATGCTCGAGCGTCGCGTGACGATGCTCGCGGTGCTCCGCACAGCCTTGACCGGCCGCGACGTGCTGGTGCGGATCGGGGCCGAGAACAGCACCCCGGAGCTCCGCTCGCTCGCCCTGGTCGCCGCCAGCTACGGCCTGCCGCAGCGTAACCTCGGCACGGTGTCGGTGATCGGGCCTCTGCGCATGGATTACGGCCACGCGATCCGCTCGGTCAAGGACGCGGCGGCTCAGCTGTCGCGGTTTGTCTCCGAGGTGTACGACGAACGATGAGGGGTACTCGCCTAGCGGCTCGTACCTTGGGAGAATTGCCTAGGGGGCAATTCTTCCAGGACACCGATCAATGAGCGCGTCGCAAATGCCGCGGGACTACTACGAGGTGCTCGGCGTCGACCGAGGCGCCAGTGACACCGAGATCAAGAAGGCGTTCCGGCGCTTGGCCCGCGAGCTGCACCCGGACGTCAACAGTCACGATCCGCTCGCGGAGGGGAAGTTCAAGGAGGCCGCGGAGGCCTACGAGGTGCTGTCGGATTCCGAGCGCCGCGCGACCTACGACCGCTACGGACACGACGGACTGCGCAGCGGGGGCTACGCGCCGAACTTCGATTCCTTCGGCTCGGTCGGTGACATCTTCGAGGCCTTCTTCGGCGGCGGCGGGTTCGGGAGCGTGTTCGGCGGTGGCGGCGGCCGCCCGGCGGGCCCGCCCAGGGCAGCGACGTGGCCTTGAGCGTCGAGATCGACCTCGGGCAGGCGGCCCGCGGCGCCGCCGTGGAGGTGTCCTATGACGCGATCTCACGCTGTGAGCACTGCAACGGCAACGGCGCCGAGCCGGGCACGCCGATCGAGACCTGCCCGCAATGCGCCGGTGCCGGCCAGGTGCGCGCGGTCACCCGGACCCCGTTCGGCCAGGTGGTCAGGGCGACCGTGTGCGACCAGTGCGGTGGTGACGGTCGCGTCGCTCGCGACCCATGCAAGGTCTGCAGCGGACGCGGCCGCCGGGTCGAGCGGGCCAAGCTCTCCGTCGACGTTCCGGCCGGAATCGACGACGGACAGAGGATCCGGGTCACCGGCCGCGGTCACGCCGGCGAGCACGGCGGCGCTGCGGGCGACCTCTACGTTCAGGTTCGCGTGCCGCGAGGACCCCCGCTTCGTGCGCAACGAGGACGACCTGGTCACTGTCGTCGACGTGGCCGCGCCACTCGCGGCGCTCGGCACCACGGTGCGGGTCCCGACCCTCGACGGTGAGGTGGAACTCGAGATTCCTGCCGGGACTCAGCCCAGCGAGACGCTGACCATCCGCGGTCAGGGGATGCCGGCGCTCCGCCGGCGTCACACCGGCGACCTGCGCGTCGTGGTCAACGTGGTCATCCCGCGCAGGCTGAAACGCGAGCAACGCGAGCTGCTCGAGCGCCTGTCCGAGAGCCTGACCGAGGACAACCTGCGCAGCGACGAGGGCATGTTCAGCAAGCTCAAGCGGGCCTTCGGCGGCTAGTCCGCCGACGTCGGCCCCGCTGTGCTCCGCCTCGCCGTCCGCGTCCGGCGCGAGCAGGCCGAGCTCGTGTTGGCCGAGTTGCTCGAGCTCGCCCCCAGCGGCGTGGAGGAGGTCTCGATCGGCGACGAGGTGATCGAGTACGCCGTCTACGGCGCACCGGGGGAGCTGCCCGCGCTGCCCGACCTCACCGCGGCGGCCGGCGGGGCGCTCGTCGACATCAGCACCGAGGAGATCGCCGACGACTGGTCAGAGCGCTGGCGCAGCTTCCACAAGCCACTCGTGCTCGAGGGCCGGCTCACCGTCCGTCCGCCCTGGGAACCGCTCGGCGAGACGCCGATCGACGTCGTGATCGACCCCGGGCAGGCCTTCGGCACCGGCGCCCACGCGACCACGCGCCTCTGCCTGGAGCTCATGCTGGAGCTGTCCCCATTCCCCCCGGGGGAATCGCCCCCCGGGCCAGTCACCCGAATCGCCCATCCGGCGATCCCGCGCTCGGGGGAATCGCCCCCCGGGCGATTCCCCCATCGAATCGCCCGCCAGGGCGATTCGACTTCGACTTCACCTTCGTGGACCTAGGCTGCGGATCGGGAGTGCTGGCGATCGTCGCGGCGCGGCTCGGCTGGGCACCGGTGCTCGCGCTCGACAACGACCCGGCCAGCGTGACCGCCGCCATCGAGAACGCCACCGCCAACGACGTCACGATCGACGTGCGCCGCTTCGACATGCGCGTGGACCAGGTGCCAAGGGCGAGATTGGTGGCGGCAAACGTATTAGCGCCGCCACTGCGTACTTGGGCCGCGTCCCAGCGTGAGCTGCCGGACGAACTCATCCTGAGCGGGCTGCTCCGCCACGAGGCCGACCGCGTCGCCGCGGCCTTCCACCCGCTCGGCCTCACCGAACGCGAGCGCCGCGTCCGTCAAGAGTGGGCCGCCATCCTGCTCACCCGGGCATCGCCGCCGTAGATCACCCAAGCCTCGGCGCCTCAGGGCCGGCACTCGGGCCGGGACGGTCGGTCCGGCGTGTCGGCCGGTTCCGACGGATGGGGGCCGATCGGTCCGGCGTGTGGGGCGGTTCCGACGGATTGGGGCCGGTCGGTCCGGCGTGTCGGGGCGGTTCCGACGGATTGGGGGCCGGTCGGTCCGGCGTGTCGGGGCGGTTCCGACGGATTGGGGGCCGGTCGGTCCGGAGTGTGGGGCGGTTCCCGACGGATGGGGAGGTCCCGACCCGCTGGGAGGTCCCGACGCACAGGATGGGTCTTCTAAAGGTCAGATTTCTGACAGGTTCGGCTGTATAACAACCCAATCGAGGGCCCGAAAAAGTCGATCGGGTTGTTCCCCAGCTGGGGGCTGGGGAACATCCCAATCGCCCGAAACGAGGCCTCCGTTGGGGCGTTCCCCACCTGTTTCACGATCCTGTGACGTTTATCCGTCGGTTTGGCCGCAGCGTGCTGAAACCTTCGTCGCCCTGCGCAAGAATTCAGCACGGCCATCCCCGGGGGCAAACCGGAGGCCCGAGCGTTGCTGGCTCAGGCCGCCCCAGCCGCTAATGACCTACCGGCGCTGCGGGTGGCCTCTCCGACGGGTAGTTCAGATTGACCATTCACATGTGAAAGATCAAGACTCTCACACCGGTGTCCGCGACCCAGGCCAGTCCAACCTGCGCCGCACGTGGGACACGTCGGGACCAAGTGCCGGTTGCGAAGAGGGTGTGTGTGGACGTTCGCGTGGCGGCACATCAGGCAACCACCCACTCGCGCATGTCTGTGAAGCGAGGATCTCCAGGTTGTCCTCTCAGAATAAGGGGAATGTTCACGAGCCGACGCGGGTCAGTGGGTAGTGTGGAAACATCGAGGCGTGGCTCTACCTGGAGCCGGGTCCCTCGACTACCGAAAGTTAGGCAAGACGAAATTGGCTACTAAACCGAACATCGTCCTGGTCCATGGTGCGTGGGCCGACGGCTCATGCTGGAGCGCTGTGATCGAGAGTCTGCAGGCTGACGGGTACCACGTCATCGCGCCGCAGTTTCCCGAGACCTCGCTCGCGGACGATGTGGCGCGACTGCGCCACGTGCTCACCCTCCAGACCGGCCCGACCGTCGTGGCCGGGCACTCCTACGGTGGCCAGATCATGACCGCGCTCGGCACGGACGCGCCGAATGTTGTGGGCCTGGTCTACATCGCGGCGTTTGGACTGGACGAGGGAGAGTCGATCGGCGCACTGCTGCAGCAGGGACCCCCGACCCCGGCTCTGGCAAACCTGATCATCGATGACCTGGGCTTTGCCTGGATCCCGGAGGACGATTTCGTCAACCACTTCGCGGGTGACATCGAGCCGACGAAGGCCAAGGTGATGTTCGCCGTGCAGCAGCCGTTGGCCGCCTCCACTCTGGGGGACGTGATGGGTGTGCCCGCCTGGAAGGCGCTGCCGACCTGGTTCCTGGTCTCCCAGGGCGACGAGGCGATCCCGCCCGATGCCGAGCGCCAGTTCGCCGCTCGCATGGGCGCCACCACCGTCGAGGTTGCATCCAACCACGTCGCGATGGTCTCCCACCCTGAGGAAACGGTCAGTCTCATCAAGACGGCCGCCGAAGCGCTGTCAGCCTAAACACGCGCCCGGGCAATCGGCGTCACCCGATTCCCCGGGCAGCCGGAACCCCCGGAGATTCGGCTCTGCCGAATCTCCCCAGGGAATCGGCGCCAGCCGATTCCCCCGGCTCTGCCGATTCCCCACGGGCAACGGCGAAGCCGATTGCCCACGGGCGGCCGGAACCCGGGAGATTCGGCTCTGCCGAATCTCCCCGGGGGAATCGGCGCCAGCCGATTTCCCCGGCTCTGCCGAATCTCCCCAGGGAATCGGCGCCAGCCGATTTCCCAGTCCCGCTTGGCCAACCATCCTGCGCCGAATGTTGGCCACGCGGCCCATGCCGGAACGGTCGCCATGACGCATGCTGTCGGAGACGTTTGCGATCCAGAAATTCTGTGAAGGAGGTGAAAGCAGTTGCCAAACCCGTTCGCGATCGGTGTGACGCTCGGTGGCCTACTCCTCGATGTCGTCGCGCCGCGGCCAAAGCCTCGGGCTGGACTCCCGCAAGAGCCCTCTCTCCTCTCTGAGCGGGCCCCCTCGAGGACACCCCGGCGCACCACGGTCATCAGGGAGTACGACCGTCCGCCGATCGCGATCGGGGGGGAACGGCGGAGCCGATTCCCATAGTGGTCGCCGCCGTACGCGCGGCGGAGATCATTAGGCATCTTTGGGTGAAGGTTGGGCGAGCGGGGAATCGGCTGGCGCCGGTTCCCCGCTAACTTTTCGGCGTGGCGACGTTCGCGGTCAAGTTCCTCGGGTGCAAGGTCTCCCAGGCCGACGTGATGCTCGCCCGACAGGCGCTCTTGGCCGCCGGGCACATCGAGGCGCCGGAATCCGAGGCCGATGTGCACATTGTCAACACGTGCTGCATCACCGGCGAGGCCGAGTCCAAGTCCCGCCAGTCCGTCCGGCGGTCACTCCGTACCGCGGGCCAGGTGTATGTGGCCGGCTGCGCGTCCAACCTGAACGCCCAGCAGTTCGCCGCTATCGATGCCCGTGTCACGCCGTTGGTCGGGACCGCCGATGAGGTCGCGACCGCGCTCGGGGGCCCGCTTTCGGGTTTGGCCTGCGCCGACGTGGAGCACTCCGTGTGGGCCACGCCACGCAATCACCGGCGCCGCGGCCGCGACCGCGCGCCGGAGGTGCTGCGGCACCTGGGCGACGTGCCCCAGGGCCGGGACCGCGCGCCGGGGGCGCTGCAGCGTCCGGACGACGCGCTTGAGGCGCTGCGGCGCCCGGACGACGTGGGCGCGCTTGACGGCGCTGCGGCGCCCGGACGACGTGGGCGCGCTTGAGGCGCTGCGGCGCCCGGACGACGTGGGCGCGCTTGAGGCGCTGCGGCGCCCGGACGACGTGGGCGCGCTTGAGGCGCTGCGGCGCCCGGACAACATGCGTCAGGGCTGGTACCGCCCTCCGGAGTCGACGCATGTCGGGACGCCGCTGGCCGAGCCGGCGGCCCGGACGCGCGGCTTCGTCAAGGTCCAGGACGGATGTGACTGCCACTGCGCCTACTGCATCATCCCCACGGTTCGGGGCGCCGCTCGCTCGCGCCCGGCGAGTGCGGTGCTGCGGGAGGTGCGAGAGCGGGTCCGCAGCGGCCAGCCCGAGATGGTCATGACCGGGATCAGCGTCGGGGACTACCGCGATCCGGAAGCTGGCCTCGAGCTGGGCGAGCTGATGGTGCAGGTCGCGCGCGTGCCGGGCGTGGAGCGCGTGCGGCTGTCCAGTGTGGAGGTGATCCACGTCAAGGATTCGCTGCTCGAGGCGCTGGCCACCGAGCCCAAGGTGTGTCCGCACCTCCACGTGCCCATGCAATCCGGCGATGACGAGGTCCTACGGGCGATGGGCCGCCACTACAGCGCGAGCGAGTATCTCGACCAGATCGCCGGGCTGCGGGCCGCCCTGCCGCGAGTGAACGTGACGACCGACGTGATCGTCGGGTTCCCGAGCGAGGACGACAGAGCGTTTCAACGCACGGTGGACGCCGTGGACGCCGCCGGCATCACCCGCGTCCATGTGTTCCCGTACTCGCCTCGCCCGGGCACGGCGGCGCAGGCGCTGGGTGACCGCGTCTCGCCGCAGGAGAAGAAGCTGCGCTCGCAAACGCTGCGGGCGCGGGCGGAGGTTCGCTCGCGTCACCACCGGGCGGCCAAGCTCGGGACCGTCGAACGCGTGCTCGTGGACAAGGTCGCCGAGACCCAGTGTTCGGGCTACACGGCCGACTACACGCGCTGCTATCTGCCAGCCCGCGCGGCCGCCCGGGGCGAGCTCGCCGAAGCCCGCTGCGTGGAGCTGCAGGCGGACGGGATCAGGTGCGAGCTTCCGCGGGACGGCGGGGTATCCTGAGGGTAGATGACGCTGATCGAACAGGTTCGCGCTGACATGACCAGCGCGATGAAGGCTAAGGAGAAGGACCGGGTTGGGGCGCTGCGACTGGTGCTGAGCGAGCTGCAGAAGGCCGCCAAGGACGGCAGCGACGACGAGCTGGCCGTGCTCCGGCGTGAGCGCAAGCGCCGGCTCGAAGCCGCGACGCAGTTTCGCGATGGCGGCCGACCCGAGCTGGCCGCGCAGGAGGAGTCCGAGGCGACGCTGATCGAGACCTATCTCCCGGCGGAGATCGACGACTCCGAACTCGACGCGATCGTCGCGGCGGCGATCACCGAGACCGGCGCCAGCCAGCCGAAGGACATGGGACAGGTGATGAAAGCCGTGATGGCCAAGACCGGCGGTCGGGCGGACGGAAAACGCGCCTCGGCGCGCGTCCGAGAGGCGCTGAGTGCGTAAGGCTCTCGAGCTCGACAACGCGGTCGCCGCCGAGCTGGCCGGTAGCGAGGATGCCGTGTTGCGGACGCTGGAAGGTCACCTCGACTGCGACGTCTATCTGCGAGGCAACGTGCTCACGCTCGAGGGCGACGAACCGGCGGTCGAGGCTGCCGCGGCAGTCGTCCGCGAGCTGTCTGAGCTGATCGCCCAGGGTCACGAGATCGCGCCCGGCACGATCGAGGCGGTCACGCGCGCGTTGGATGAGCACGAGTCGCCGTCGCGCATCCTGGAGGACGTGGTCTGGCGTCACCGCGCGACCAAGGTCGCGCCCAAGACGGTCAACCAGAAGCGCTACGTCGACTCGATTCGCCACAACACGATCACGTTTGGGATCGGCCCCGCGGGGACCGGCAAGACGTTCCTGGCGGTCGCGCTGGCCGCGGCGGCGCTGAGTCGCCGCGAGGTCAACCGAATCATTCTCACCCGCCCGGCCGTGGAGGCCGGGGAGCGCCTGCGGCTTCCTGCCCGGCGACTTGATGGCAAAGGTTGACCCGTATCTGCGGCCGCTGTTCGACGCGCTGCACGACATGCTCGACCCCGAGCGCGTGTCTCAGCACCTGGAACGCGGGGTGATCGAGGTGGCGCCGCTGGCGTTCATGCGCGGGCGGACGCTCAACGACAGCTTCATCATCCTCGATGAGGCCCAGAACACGAGTCCGGAGCAGATGAAGATGTTCCTCACGCGGCTCGGGTTCAACTCGAAGGTGGTCGTCACCGGCGACATCACGCAGATCGACCTGCCGCCGCAGCAGGATTCCGGCCTGGTCGTCGTCGGCGACATCCTGAGCGAGGTCGAGGGGATCGAGTTCGTCCGCTTCGGCGAAGAGGACGTCGTCCGGCACAAGCTGGTCCGCCAGATCGTCGCCGCCTACACCGAGCACTCCCAGCGGATGGCGCCGGAGCTGCGACCGCGTAAGCGCGCGTAGGCGCCGCGGTGCTCGAGGTCGAACTGATCGGGATCGATGCCGCGGTAGGTGACGGCCCGACCGCAGTGGAAGTCGAGGAACTGTGTGCCCTGGCGCTGTCCTCGGCCGGAATCGAGGACGGGCACCTGGCGATCGAGTTCGTCGCCGAGGATCGGATCCGCGAGCTGAACCGCGAGTATCGGCGGATCGACGAGCCGACCGACGTGCTCTCCTTCGGGGTTGATGAGGACGGCGTCAGCGCCGGTCCGCGCGAACTGGGCGACATCGTCATCTGCCGGACGCAGACCGAGGATCTGCGCGAGGCGGTCGTACACGGCGCCCTGCATCTCAGCGGCATGGACCACGAGTCCGACGAGGGCGAGATGCTCGCGCTCCAGGCCGAGCTGATGCGCTGGGTCAAGTGAGCGCCCCCGCGGCCAAGCGTCCCCAGGCCGGCCGGACCAGCGCGGGGGAGACCCGTTCCGGCTTCATCGCGATCGCCGGGCGTCCCAACGTGGGCAAGTCGACGCTCGCCAACGGGATCGTCGGCGCCAAGGTGGCGATCGTCTCGGAGAAGCCGCAGACCACTCGCCGGGCGATCCGCGCGGTGGCCACCGGCGCCGACTGGCAGCTCGTGCTGGTCGACCTGCCGGGGGTGCAGCGACCGCGCGACGCGCTGACCGAGCGGATGCAGCGACGCGTCGAGCGCGAGCTGGCCGACGCCGACGGCTGCCTGCTGGTCGTCAATGCCGAACAGGGCCTCGGACCGGGCGACCGCTTCATCGCCGGGCTGCTGCGCGGGGCTCCGGTGCCCGTCACGATCGCGGTCAACAAGATCGATCGGGCCGATCAGGCGCGGACCGCCGCCACGCTGCAGGCCGCGGCTGAGCTGGACCTGGCCCAGGAGATCTTTCCCATCTCGGCGCGCACCGGGGCCGGGGTGCCGGAGCTGGTCGAGCACCTGGTCGCGCTGCTGCCGGCCGGGCCGTTCTATTTCTCGGCCACGCAGCACTCCGATCAGACCGAGTCGGTGCAGCTCGCCGAGCTCGTGCGCGAGGCGGTGCTGGCGCGCACGCGCGACGAGGTGCCCCACGCCGTCGAGGTCGAGGTCGAGCAGATCGAGCACTCGCGGCCGGACCTGGTGCGGATCGAGGCGGTGGTGCTGATCGAGACCGAATCCCAGAAGGGGATCCTGATCGGGTCGGGCGGGCGGATGATCAAGTCGATCGGGGTTGCGGCCCGCCGCGCGATCGAGCGCGAGCTGGGGACGCAGGTCCATCTGCAGCTGTCCGTGCGCGTGCGTCGCCACTGGCGCGGCGACGAGCGGCTGCTGGACCGGCTGGGGATCGAGTAGCTCGGCGGGAGACCGTGGCGGCGCTCACAGGGTCGCGAATCGGGAGCCGACCTAGAATGGCTGCCGTGGACGACTCCGAGATCGCCTTCGACGAGCGCGGGCTCGTCCCGTGCGTGATGCAGGACTGGCGCACGGGTGAGGTGCTGACGCTCGCCTACATGAACGCCGAGGCGCTGCGCCTCACGCGTCAGACCGGCCAGATCCACTTCTTCAGCCGTTCGCGCCAGGAGCTCTGGCACAAGGGCGCGACCTCTGGCAACACGCAGGCGGTCAAGGCGATCCGCTACGACTGCGACGGCGATGCGGTGCTGGCGCTGGTCGAGCCGGCGGGGCCGGCCTGCCACACCGGCGAGCGGACCTGCTTTCACCGTGGCGACCTGGAGCCGGGCGCGCCGTACGAGTCCCTGCCGACGCTCGAGCGGACGATCGCCGCGCGGGCGATCTCGCGCCGAGAAGGGTCATACACCGCCATCCTGCTGGACGATCCGGCGCGCGCGGGAGCGAAGGTCCAGGAGGAGGCCGAGGAGGTCGTCCGCGCGGCGCGCGAGGAGTCCGACGAGCGCGTCGCGGAAGAGGCGGCCGACGTGATCTACCACCTCGCCGTGCTGCTGCGAGGGCGCGACCTCGGTCTGGCCGACGCCGAGCGAGTCCTCGATGGCCGTCGCCAACGCTGAGGGGCGGCGGGAGCCGGCGCCGGTCCGGCGCCGTCGCTGGCGGCCGTTCGCGAACTGGCCCGCGATCACAACCTGATCCCGCTGCACGAGACGTTCATCGACGACTGCCAGACGCCGGTCTCCGCGTTCCTGAAGCTGCGCGATCCGACGACGCCCTCGTTTCTGCTCGAATCCGCCGAGCAGGGGCGGGTCGGCCGCTACTCGTTCATCGGCTTGCGTCCCCGCAAGGTCCTGCGCTGGTCGCTGGGCGATCCCGGCGACCCGTACGCGCTGGCCGGACGCGGAGCTCAGCCGCTTCCGGGCCGCGGCGCTGCCGGGGCTGCCGCCGTTCTCCGGCGGCGCCGTGGGGATGTTCGCCTACGACCTCGTGCGCACCGTCGAGCCGCTCGGCGAGCCCAACCCGGATCCGGTCGGCCTGCCCGACCTGGCGCTGATGCTCACCGACGCGATCGTCGTCTTCGACCACCTCAAGCACACGACGACGGTCGTGGCCAACGTCTACGCCGACGACGACCTCGAGGGGTCCTACCGAGAGGCGCTGGAGACGATCGCCGAGATCCGCTGGCAGCTCGCGCGCCCGCTGCCGATCCCGCCGAAGCCCGACGCCCGGCTCGCGCCGGTGTTCGAGTCCAACATGCCGCGCGAGCAGTTCGAGGGCATGGTCAGCCGGATCATCGAGTACATCTTCGCCGGTGACGCCTTCCAGGTGGTGCCCTCCCAGCGCTGGTCGGCCCCGGTGCCCGTCGAGGCCTTCTCCGTCTACCGCGGGCTGCGCGCGGTCAACCCCAGCCCGTACATGTACTTCCTGGACTTCGGCGACTTCGAGATCGCCGGTGCCAGCCCCGAGCCGCTGATCACCGTCACCGGCCGGCGGGTGTCCACCCGCCCGATCGCCGGCACGCGCCCGCGCCAGGCCACGGCCCTGCTCGACGAGGCGATGGCCAAGGACCTGCTCGCCGACGAGAAGGAGCGCGCCGAGCACGTCATGCTCGTCGACCTCGGCCGCAACGACCTCGGCCGAGTGTGCGAGTACGGCAGCGTCGAGGTCGAGGACTTCATGGCGGTCGAGAACTACAGCCATGTGATGCACATCGTCTCCAGCGTCACCGGCTCGCTTCGTCCCGGCGTCCGCGCGCTCGACGCGCTGCGCGCGGTGCTCCCGGCGGGCACGCTGTCCGGCGCGCCCAAGGTCCGCGCGATGCAGATCATCGACGAGCTCGAGCCGGTCAAGCGCGGCGGCTACGGCGGCGCGATCGGCTACGTCAGCTACACCGGCGAACTCGACACCTGCATCCACATCCGCACCGTGGTCGTCAAGGACAGCGTCGCCCACGTGCAGGCGGGCGGTGGCACGGTCGCCGACGCCAAGCCCGACTACGAGTTCCGCGAGTCCGAGGCCAAGGCGAGGGCGGTGCTCCAGGCCATCGAGCTCGCCGTCCAGCAGCCCGACTGGCCCTGAGCATCTGAGCTGTTCGCGGTCGTCGCAGATCGCGGATTTCGCCGCTCACGGCGTCACAGTCCCCCGCGCCGGCTTTACGGCTCTCATGCTGCTTGTGCGGGTCGATGGAGGGTTTGTGGCCGCGTAGCGCGGTACGGCCGCACGCACCTGCACCCCACCGCGGGTGGGACAAATCTCCCCCAACTCCATGGCTTCACGGGGGGTGCGTGCCTCAGAGCCCGCTCAGCGGGCCAGAACACGCACACCCCCCGATCTAAGCGAGTTGAGTGACATTTTGTTCACCCTCGCGCCGTGCCGCGCCCCCCTGCGCCACCCAAACCCGCCCGACGCTACTTGACCGCCAACGCCCTGATCGCACTCGCGATGCTCAGCCTCGCAGCCGTCGCCGACACTGATCGAGTGGTTGGGCGCCGCGATTCCGTGCGACCGTCAGCATGAGACCAAGTCTCAGGCGCATCAAGGTTCACCATACCTACTGATGCCTC
The DNA here is from genome assembly GCA_963838535.1 of uncultured Solirubrobacterales bacterium. Lineage (GTDB taxonomy): Bacteria > Actinomycetota > Thermoleophilia > Solirubrobacterales > Solirubrobacteraceae > Palsa-465. Next base: position 60,099 of record CAWIRN010000016.1, on the reverse strand, counting down.
CGGGGCCCGAGGGCCGTGCCCTATGTCCGCGCCGGAGACATGAACGGGCGAACGCTCCCCGACGGGGAAACTCGCCCCCGCGAGCCTTCCCCGTTACTTTTGTGTGCTTGCGGGTCCTGGTGATCGACAACTACGACAGCTTCACCTACAACCTCGTGCAGTACCTGGGCGAGCTGGGTGCGGAGATCGAGGTCGTGCGCAACGACCACTCGACGATCGACGAGCTGCTGATCCGTGGCTATGAGCGCGTGATCGTCTCCCCCGGACCGTGCACGCCGGACGAGGCCGGGATCTCGTTCGAGGCGGTGCGCCGGTTTCCGCTGGCCGAGATCCCGACGCTCGGGGTCTGCCTCGGCCACCAGGCGCTCGTCCAGGCGTGGGGGGGCAAGGTGATCCAGCACCAGCCGGTCCACGGCAAGACGACGAAGATCGAGCACGACGGCCGCACGATCTTCCGCGGGCTGCGCGAGCCGCTCGAGGTCGGGCGCTACCACTCTCTGGTCGCCGACCCGGCTCTGCCCCCGGTGCTCGAGCGCAGCGCGTTCGGCGGCGAGGTCGTGATGGCGGTCCGCCACCGCGAGCTGCCCGCCGAGGGCGTGCAGTTCCACCCCGAGTCCGTGCTCACCGAGCAGGGTCGCGAGCTGCTCCAGAACTTCCTGGCGCGGGAACAATGATCCGCCCGGTGGAGCCATGACGCGCACGGTGGATCTGCTCACGCGCTCGATCGACGAGCTGGCCAGTGGGCGGGACCTGAGCCTCGAGGACACCGCGGCGGTGCTGTCGGAGATCATGGCGGGCAATGCCTCGGAGGTGCAGATCGCGGCCTTCCTGATCGCGTTGCGGACCAAGGGCGAGACGGTGGACGAGCTGGCCGGGCTGGCGCGGACGATGCGCACGCTCGCCGCGCGAGTGCGGGTGCAGTGCGAGGACCTGCTCGACACCGCGGGCACCGGCGGCGGACGCCAGACGTTCAACGTCTCGACCACCGCGGCGCTGATCGCCGCCGGCGCCGGCTGCACGGTGGCCAAGCACGGCAACCGCTCGGCCACCGGCCTGTCGGGGTCGGCCGACGTGCTCGAGGCGCTCGGGGCGCGCATCGACCTCGCGCCCGAGGCGGTGGCCCGCTGCATCGAACAGGTCGGTTTCGGCTTCATGTTCGCCCCCGCCCACCATCAGGCCACGCGCTACGTGATCGCCGTGCGGCGCGAGCTCGCGGTGCGCACGATCTTCAACTTCCTCGGTCCGTTGACCAACCCGGCCGGGGCGAGTCGGCAGCTGATCGGTGTGTCTGACCCCGCCTACCTGGAGACGATGGCCGGGGCGCTGAGCTTGCTCGGCACCGAGCACGCGCTCCTGGTCTCGAGCGAGGACGGGCTGGACGAGCTGAGCATCTCGGCCCCGACACGGTCGTGGAGGTCGCCGGAGGGGAGCTCAGCCGTTACACCGTGACGCCGGAGGATGTCTCGCTGGAGCGAGCCCCGGCCAACGCGATTCCCGGCGGCGACCCGCAGCAGAACGCCGACATCGCGCGGCGCATCTTCGCCGGCGAGCTCGGCGCCGGCGCGTGACCTGGCGGTCCTCAACGCCGGGGCCGCGATCTACGCCGGGGGTCGGGCGGAGTCGCTACAAGCCGGCGTGAGGGCGGCCGAGCACGCGATCGATTCCGGCGCGACGGCCGAGGCCCTGGAGCGGTTTCTGGCCGCGACCCACGAGCTCGCCCCGGCGTGACGTTCCCGCGGCGATGAACCACCTCGAGCGAATCGTCGCGGCGACGCGCGTCGCCCTGGTTGACCGGCGCCGCGTCGTCCCCGAGGCGGAGCTGCGGCACGCCGCCGCCGCACGGGCAGCCTCCGAGGCGACGCGCCCCTTCGCCCAGGCCCTGGCGCGCCCCGGCCTGTCGGTGATCGCCGAGCACAAGCGTCGCTCCCCGTCGGCCGGGCTGATCCGGGACGGGGTTGCGCTCGAGGACGTCGTCGGGGCCTACGAGCGCGGCGGCGCCGCGGCGCTGTCGGTCCTCACCGAGGCGCCGAACTTCGGCGGCACGCTCGATGACCTGCGCCGTGCCCGAGCCGCCTCACCACTGCCGATTCTGCGTAAGGACTTCATCGTCGACGGCTATCAGGTGCCGGAGTCGCTCGCCGCCGGCGCCGACGCGATCCTGCTGATCGTCGCGGCCCTGTCCGCCGCTGAGCTGGCCGCCCTGCACGCGGATGCGCAGTCGCTCGGCCTCGCCGTGCTCGTCGAGGTGCACAACGAACGTGAGCTCGACGCCGCCGTCGCGGTCGGGGCCTCAGTCATCGGCATCAACAACCGCGACCTGACCACATTGCAGGTCGACATCCGCACCACCTACGCCCTGCTCCCGCGCGTGCCGAACGGGACCGTCGTCGTGGCCGAGTCGGGTTTCCGCACTCGCGCTGAGCTCGACGAGCTGGTCGACGCGGGGGTCGACGCGGTGCTCGTCGGCGAGGCGTTGATGCGCTCGCCCGACATCGAGGCGGCGTGTCGTGCACTGACTACATAGAGGCGCTTTAGGTGCACTTCACCGCACAGGCCAACACTGAGCTGGGATGAGATCGCTTCTTCGCTCGCATTTCATCTCCTCGGTGCTCGGTGGTCTGGTGGTGGCGGGAGCCTTCCTCGCGCTGGGGGTGACGGGCCATCGCACGACGCAAACGGTCGTATCGGAGGCGCCGGTGGCGGCGCAGTCGGCGTCGAGCACAAGCTCTGGGCTGACGATGAACCAGATCTACGTACGCGACGCGCCGGGCGTCGTGTTCGTCAAGGCCAAGGTGATCCGGCAGGTGCGCGATCCATTTGACCTGTTCCCCGAGCAGCAGAGCAGCTCGTCCACCGGCTCTGGCTTTCTCGTCGATGACAACGGCGACATCCTGACCAATTACCACGTGATCGAGGGCGCCGACCGGTCCACCGGGGTGTCGGTGCAGTTCGAGGACAACGTGCTGCGCACCGCGACCGTCGTCGGCGAGGACCAGAACAACGATCTCGCCGTGTTGCGGGTCCACATGGAAGGGGTTCCCAAGGTGGCACCGCTGGTGCTCGGCGACTCGACCACCGTCCGCGTGGGTGACCCGACGCTCGCGATCGGCAACCCGTTCGGACTCGACCGCACGCTGACCAGCGGGATCGTGTCCGCCCTGCAACGTCAGATCCAGGCGCCGAACGGGTTCAGCATCAACAACGTGATCCAGACCGATGCGCCGATCAACCCCGGTAACTCCGGCGGGCCGTTGCTGGACGCCGACGGGCGGGTGATCGGGATCAACTCCCAGATCGCCACTGCCGGCGATGACGGCAACGGCAGCGTCGGGATCGCCTTCGCGATTCCGGTTGACACCGCCAACCGGGTCCTGGAGCGCCTCGAGCACGGGGCCCAGGTGAAGGTCGCCTATCTTGGTGTCACCGGGGTGGCCAAGCCCGGAGTGAGCAAGGGCGTGGTGATCCAGCGCGCGGATTCCGGTGGGCCGGCAGCCGCCGCCGGATTGCGCCAGGGCGACGCGATCGAGTCGATCGACGGCCACGGCGTCACGACGATGAACGAGGTCCAGACGCTGGTCACCGACCGCGACCCCGGCCAGACGATCAGGCTGAAGATCCGCCGCTCGGGTCACCAGATGACCCTCACGGTGCTGCTCGGCAGTCGGCCCTCACAGGCCCCCCAGTAGAGGGCAGGCCGGAGAAATCGAAGGTATCTCCCGTGCGAGCCCGGTCCCGAGGCCGCGCCCTTCGATTTCTCCCCACGGAACTCGCTTGCGAGTTTCGCCGGAACTCGCTTGCGAGTTTCGCGGCTCCTAGGATGTGTGCATGGACGCCGCCGCTCCCAAGATCAAGTTCTGCGGGATCACTCAGCCGCGCGATGCCGCTGACGCGGTCGCCGCCGGTGCGTGGGCGATCGGCTTGATCTTCTGGCCACACTCGCCGCGGCGCTGTGAGCTCGATGTCGCGGCCGGGATCGGCGCTTCGTACCGACGACAGGTCGAGATCGTGGGCGTGTTCGTCAGCCCCACGCTGGAGGAGGTCGCGCGGACCGCCGACGCGGTCGGCCTGACCATGCTCCAGCTGCACGGCGACGAGGGCCCGGCGTTCTGCGCCGAGGTGGCTCGCCGGACCGGCTGCAAGGTGATCAAGGCGGCCCGCGTGCGCAGTCGGGCTGACATTCAGGCCCTGGCCCCGTTCCACACCGATTACCACCTGCTCGACAGCCACGTGCACGGGACTCCGGGGGGGACCGGCGAGACGTTCGCCTGGGATCTGGCCCGGGCCCACGACCGGCGTCTGCCCTTGATCCTGTCGGGCGGTCTGAACTCGGCGAACGTCGCGGAGGCGATCGAGGCCGTACGCCCGTTCGCCGTCGACGTCGCGAGTGGGGTGGAGGCGAGCCCGGGGCGCAAGGATCCCGACCAGCTCCAGGCGTTCGCCGCCGCGGTGGCCTCGAGCGCCGCCTTGAGCGCGCGATGAGCACGATCGAGCACCGCTTCGGCCCCTACGGCGGCCAATACGTGCCCGAGACCCTGATGCCGGCGCTCGCCGAGCTCGAAGCCGCCTGGCTCGAGGCTCGCGACTCCGCCGCGTTCCGGGCCGAGCTCGACGCGCTGCTGCGCGACTATGTCGGGCGCCCCTCGCCGCTGTACCTCGCCTCGCGGTTGAGCCAGGCGGCCGGGCACCCCATCTATCTCAAGCGCGAGGACCTCAACCACACCGGCGCGCACAAGATCAACAACGCGCTCGGCCAGGCCCTGCTCGCCCGGCGGATGGGCAAGCGGCGGATCATCGCGGAGACCGGCGCCGGTCAGCACGGGGTGGCGGCCGCGACCGCGTGTGCGCTGCTCGATCTGGAGTGCGTCGTCTACATGGGCACCGAGGACATGCGCCGCCAGAAGCCCAATGTCGAGCGGATGGGACTGCTGGGCGCTCGCGTCGAGCCGGTCGAGGCAGGCGCGCGCACGCTGAAGGAGGCGGTCTCAGCGGCGATCCGCGACTGGGTCACCAATGTCGAGACGACCCACTACATCATCGGCTCGTGCGTCGGGCCCGCTCCGTACCCGGCGCTGGTCCGTGACCTGCAGCGGGTGATCGGCGACGAGGCCCGAGCCCAGGTGCTCGCGCAGGCCGGCCGCCTGCCCGAGCGCGTGATCGCGTGCGTGGGTGGCGGCTCCAACTCGATCGGCGTGTTCGTGCCGTTCGTCGGCGACGAGGCGGTCCAGTTGATCGGGGTCGAGGCGGCAGGGGAGGGGATCGAGACCGGCCGACACGGCGCGCCGCTCACCGCCGCCGGGCTGCCCGGGGTCCTGCACGGGGCCTACTCGGCGATCATGCAGGACGAGGACGGCCAGATCCTCGAGGCCCATTCGATCTCCGCCGGCCTCGACTATCCGGGCACCGGTCCCGAGCATGCCTGGCTACGCGACTCCGGACGGGCCCGCTACGTGGCGATCACCGATCAGCAGGCGCTGGCCGCGTTTGCCCGGACCGCCCGCCTGGAGGGGATCATCCCCGCACTCGAGAGCGCTCATGCCATCGCCTGGGCGCTCGAGCACACCGACAGCGAGCTCGACCTGGTCTGTCTGTCCGGGCGCGGCGACAAGGATCTGGCTGAGGTGCTGGCCCACTTGGGCCACAGCGATGCGGATCTGGGCGCGGTCACATCCGATCTGGCGGCGGCTCCACCCCACCTCGGGCGCGACCGAGTCTGATCGTGAGTGGGATCGAGCGGATCGCGGAGGCGTTCGCATCGGCCCGAGCCAACGGGGCTCGCGCCGCGCTGATGCCCTACCTGATGGGCGGGTTCCCCGACCTCGACACCTCGCGCGAGATCGGGCTTGCCTACGCGCGCGCCGGCGCCGATCTGATGGAGCTGGGCGTCCCGTTCTCCGATCCGCTGGCCGACGGCCCGGTGATCCACGCCGCCGGGACGGCGGCGTTGCAGGCGGGCGCCACGCTGCCGGGAGTGTTGGAGGTGGGCCGGGCGCTCGCCGCACACGTTCCGGTCGTCGTCATGTGCTACGCGAACGTGATCTTTGCGCGCGGCGTCGAACGGTTCGCCGACGCGCTGCTCGAGGCATCGGTGAGCGGTCTGATCGTGCCCGACCTACCGCTGGAGGAAGCGCAGGACACTGTTCGCCGCGTGCGAGGCGCGGGGCGTCGCGCTGGTGCCACTGGTGGCGCCGACCACCCCGGATGAGCGGCTCGGCCGGATTGGGGCCCGCGCCCGCGGATTCCTCTACACGGTGGCGCTGACGGGGACGACCGGGGAGCGCGCCGGCCTGGGTGAAGGACTGGCGGCGATCGTTGCGCGAGCCGCCGCCCACACCGACGTCCCGGTCGCGGTCGGGTTCGGGATCGGGACTCCGGAGCAGGCGGCCGATGCCGCCGCCGCGGGCGCCGAGGGCGTGATCGTCGGCAGTCGGCTGGTCCGCGCCGCCGGCGAGGCTGAGGACCCCGTGGGGGCAGTGGCGGACCTGGTCCGGGACTTCTCGTCGGCGCTGCTGGCGTCCCGCTGAGTTAGCATTCGCTCGATGGGTGTGATTCTCACCGCCACCGCCGGCTTCTGCATCTGGATCGTCCTTTGGGCGCTCAACGTCAGCGGGTTCGATGCCTTCTTTGCCGCGATCGTGATGGTGCTGATCGCGGTGGGGGTGCGGAACCTGCTCCCGTTCCTGCCTGGCCGGCGGAACTAGTGGTCTAGCCTGCGACTCAAGATGATCCATGGGTTGCTCGCACGGAGCCGAGCGGTCACCGTTGGTGCGTGCGTGGCAGTCGCCGTGGCGGTCGCGGGCTGCGGCACCACCGGGAGCAGCGCCACGGTCACCGTCCCGGACAGCACGCTGTCGATCTACGCCTCGCAGCCGCCTAACGGGGCCGGCAGTCAGCAGACCAACGACGTGCTCGACGCCGAGAAGCTGGCGCTCCAGCCGCTCAACCAGGCCGGCGATCGGATCGGCAAGTTCACGATCCGGTTCTTCACGCTGGACGGCAAGCAGCTGTCCGACAACGCCCGCACCGCGATTGAGAACAAGAGCTCGATCGCCTACCTGGGCGAGCTGGTTCCCGGCACCTCGTGGGTGTCGGTCGAGATCACCAACGAGGAGGACCTGCTCCAGGTCAGCCCGAGCGACACCGCGAGCTTCCTGACCCAGCCCACCGCGGCGGTACCCGGGGCGCCGCAGAAGTATTACCCGTCCCACAGCACCTACACGCCCGGCGAGACATTTGCCCGTGTTGTCCCGAATAGCGCCCAGGAGGCCAAGGCGCAGGTGCAGCAGATGCAGGCGATGCACGTGACCAAGCTCTACATCGCCAGCGACGGCCAGCCGTATGGCGCGACGATCGCGCTCGAGGTCAAGCAGGCCGCCGCGGCGGCGGGGATCTCCGCGTCAGAGGGCCCGGCCACGGCGGCCGGCTTCACCGGCTCCGGTGCGGACGCGCTGTTCGCCGGGACGAACTCGCAGGCCACGGCGAAGAGCCTGTTCGACGGCGCGGCCGCGTCGAGCCCGAACGCCAAGCTGTTCGGCCCCTCGGCGCTGTATGACGCCACCTTCGCGTCGGCGCTGGCGCCTGGAGCGCAGACGAACCTGGTCATCTCGTCGCCGGGGTTCCTGAATCGGGATCTCACACCGCAGGGGAAGGCGTTCGTGGCCAGCTTCACGACCGCGTATGGACACGCCCCCGCCCCGGTGGCGATCTTCGGCTACGAGACGGTGAACGCGCTGCTCTACGTGATCCGTCAGGAGAACGCGAAAGGGCTCGCCAACACGCGCGCGGCGGTGGTCGGCCGGTTCCGCTCGCTCACGGCGGCGGACACGGCGCATTACTCGGTGCTCGGCACATACTCGCTCGATCATGGCGACACGAATCTGGCGCCATTCGTGTTCAGCCGCGTGCGGGGGGGGCAGCTGGTTCCGTTCAAGTTCCTACAAGTCCAAGGTTGATCCGCTCGCGGCGGGCGTACGTCGGGGTGCTTCTGGCGATCGCCGCGATCGCCCTGGTCAGCCTGGCGGGCTGCGGGAGCACGGAAGCGATCGGCAACCGGATCGACGGCGACACGCTGACGATCTACTCGAGCGTCCCGCTCCATGGCGACTCGAGCGCCAGCGGCACGGCAGTCCTCAACGGGGCCAGGCTGGCCCTGAGGCAGATCGGGGCCCGGATCGGCAAGTACCAGGTGGTCCTCAAGGCGCTGGATGACTCGACCGCGAAGACCGGCGAGTGGAATCCCGGCCAGACGAGCGTCAATGCTCGCCGGGCGGTCGAGAACAAGACCACGATCGGCTATCTCGGAGAGTTCAACTCCGGGGCCAGCGCGATCTCGATCCCGATCTTGAACCGCGCGGGGATTGCCCAGATCAGTTCCGCCAGCACCGCCATCGGATTAACGCGTGGGGGCCCCGCGGTGTCGCCGGGCGAGCCGGACAAGTACTACCCCACCGGGATGCGGACGTTCGCCAGAGTGGTGCCCAACGACTCGATTCAGTCACTGGCTCAGGTGAAGCTTCAGCGCGAGGCGGGTTGCACGAAGACATATGTGCTCGACGACGGCGAGGTCGATGGACTGGACGCCGCGATCAGCTTCGTGCTGACCGCGAAGGCCGCGGGGCTGCACGTCGTGGCCACCCAGATGTTCGTGCCGCGGGCCACGGACTACACAGCGCTGGCCGCCGGCGTGGCCAAGACCGGCGCCGATTGCGTGCTGGTCAGCGCGATCGCCGACAGCAACGCCGCGCTGGTCACCAAGCAGGTCGCGCGGGCGTTGCCGCACGCGCGGATCTTCGGCTCGGCGGGTCTCGCCGAGAGCAGCTACGCCGACCCGTCCCAGGGCGGGATCCCGATCGCGATCGATCCGCGGGTGCTGATCACGGACCCCACACTCGCCCCGAGCGAGTACCCGCCGCGCGGGCGCGCGTTCTTCGCCACGTACACGAAGCGCTACGGCGAGCCCCAGCCCCCGGCGATCTTCGGCTATGAGGCCATGAGCTTAATGCTGGATGCGATCCGGAGCGCCACCGAGGGTGGTACTGACACGGCCCGGCGCTCGAACGTCGTGGACGACATCTTCGACACCCACGACCGCCATAGCGTGCTGGGTACCTACAGCATCGACCGGAACGGCGACACCACGCTGAGGCGTTACGGCGTGTACACGGTGGTCGCGGGTCGACTCCGGTTCTGGAAGGCGATCGACGTGTAGTCCATCTGGCCGCGCCATCGATGAGGCAAGTTCGACGCAGGCCCAGCAAAATTGGGTTTTCCGACCCCTCCCGCGGCGTTTACATCTGCGTTAGGGCTGGTTGATTGTGACGCTGATTGGACACGTGGCGCTTGCTGCGGTCCGGTGGCGGGTCTACTCTGCGCGACACTGGGTCGGATCAACTTCGAGGAGGACCTATGAGTTTTCTCGGCAAGGCGATGAGGGGTTGCCTGGTCGTGGGCTCTGTCGTAGCCATCAGCGCCTGCGGCAGCAGCAGTAGCAGTAGCAGCAGTGCCAGCAGCAGTGCAGCCGCCTCGGGCGGCAGTTCGGGCGGCAAGACGATCGACATCTACTCGAGTCTGCCGCTGCAGGGCGCCGTGAACGTGCAGACGATTCCCGTGGTTAACGGAATCAAGCTCGCGCTCGCTGAGGCCGGTGGCAAAGCGGGTCAGTTCAAGGTCAACTACATCTCGCTGGACGACTCGACGGCGACCTCGGCCGCGACCACCTGCGACGTCAACCAGTCGCAGGCGAACGCCCGCAGGGCTGCGACCGATCCGAAGGCCGTCCTACTACATCGGCGAGTTCAACTCGGGCTGCGCCAAGGTCACGATTCCGATCCTCAACCAGGCGGGCGTCCCCCAGATCAGCCCGGCGAACACCTACGTCGGCCTGACCACGAACGACCCGGGCAGTGCCCCCGGGCGAGCCGCAGAAGTACTACCCGACCGGCAAGCGGACGTACCTGCGGATCGTTCCGCGAGACTCGATCCAGGCCGAGGCGGGCCTGACGTCGCGATGAAGGCGGCCGGGATGCACGCGGGTCGCGGTCGCCAACGACAAGACGGCGTACGGCGCCGGACTGGCCACCCAGGTCCAGCTGCACGCGAAGGCGATACGGGCTCACGGTGACCGGCGATACCGCCGCTCGACCCGACGTCGCCCAACTTCCGGGCCTACGCGTCGTCGATCAAGGGACAGGGGGTCGAACTGCGTGTACACCGGCTTCAACCCCACCGGCGAGGTGGAGCTAGTCAAGGACATCAACGCCGCGATTCCGACCGCCAAGATCTTTGGCGGCGACGGCGTCTGCTCGTCGGCGGTGACCAACCCGGCGAAGGGCGGGTTCCCGAAGAGCATCGCGCCGCTGTTCTTCTGCACGCAACCGGCCCTCCACCTCGCGTCATACCCGGGCGGCAAGGCGTTCCTGGCCGCGTACAAGGCGAAGTACGGGGTCGCCGGACCCCGAGCCGTACTCGATCTACGGCTACGAGGCGATGAAGCTCGGGCTGCGCGACGATCGCGGCCTCGGCGCCGCAGGGCAACAGCAAGGCCGCCGTGTTGAGCGGCGCTGTTCGCGACCAAGAACTACAACGGCGTGATCGGCACCTACGGGTTCGACGCGAACGGCGACACCACGCTGACGTCACTACGGCCTGTACAAGGTCGGCTCGGACGGCAACCACGGTGTTCGATAAGACCGTCGGCTAACAAGCAATAAAGTGGAGAGGGGCCGTTGCAGCGGCCCCGCTCCGGGATAGGCTGGACCCAGGGTCCATGGAAGCAAGATCGCTTGCCCCCAGAACCGCGCCGTCGGTTGGCAGGAAGTTGCTGCTCAAGATACGGCGCGCCGCGGGCCATGGGGTCTGGTGGCGCTGCGTTCTGGCGTTCCCGATCTACTTCGCCGTCCACGACCTCACTCGCCGGATACACCGGATTCGCGCACGGCCATCCGACGAGAATCCACGATCTGACGTACCTCGGCACCAACATCGTCCACGGCATCTCGAACGGCGCGATCTGGTCGCTGATCGCGATCGGGTACACGCTCGTCTACGGAATCATCGAGCTGATCAACTTCGCCCACGGCGACGTGTTCATGATCGGCTCGATGACCGGCGTCAGGCTTCTGGGCCGCGATCGGGCTGGGCCTCGCCACCTCGACCGCTCGGTTTGGTCGTCGGCCTGCCCCTAGCCTGGTCGTGTCGCATGCTCGTGTGCGGCAGCCTCAACGTACTGATCGAACGGGTCGGCTACCGGCCATTGCGAGGCGCACCGAGGCTGGCTCCGCTGATCACCGCGGTCGGTTTCTCGTTCATCCTCCAGAACGTCGGACTGCTGTGGCGCGGGGGATCGACGGTCGGCGTGTCCGACCTGATCCACGAGAACAACACCGTCTTTCAGATATCGGGGGTGGTGATCCATCGTGCGGACGTGCTCTCGGTCGCGGTCACGATCCCGCTCGTGATCGCCCTGGGGTGGTTCGTCAGCCGCACGCGTCACGGCAGGGCGATGCGCGCCACCGCGCAGGACCCTGAGGCTGCGCGACTGATGGGGATCAACGTCGACTGGACGATCTCGCTCACGTTCCTCATCGGGGGGGCCCTGGCCGGCGCCGCCGGACTTGTGTACGCGCTCTACGAGACGACCATCTGGTACCTCCAGGGGTTCGAGGCCGGGCTGATCGCGTTCACGGCCGCGGTGATGGGAGGAATCGGGAACATTCGCGGAGCGGTGCTCGGCGGGTTGATTATCGGCTGCATCCAGCAGACGATCGACGCCCGCGTCGGACCCCAGTGGACACCGTTCTTTGTGTTCGGTCTGCTGATCCTCATCCTGGTTCTGCGCCCGCAAGGACTGCTCGGCGAGGAGACGACGGGAAGCAGGGTGAACGAGCTGCGCGCCCAGCTGCGGGAATGGAGAGCGGCGATCGAGCGCCGGCTTCCTCCTTGGTGGCCGCGCGCCCTGGCAGGCGTGTTGATCGCATTCGGACTGATTCTGCCGCAGCTCTTCTCGGTGACCAGCAACTTCGTCAACACGGAGATCCTGTCCCTCACGTATGTGATGTTCGCGCTCGGTCTGAACATCGTCGTCGGCTTCGCCGGTCTGCTCGACCTCGGCTACGTCGCGTTCTTTGCGCTCGGCGCGTACACGCTCGGCTGGTTCGGCTCGGACTTCTTCTTCAAGGCGCACGTCCACGTGCTCGTCTCGGCCTACGCCGGCTCGCTTCCGGGCATCCACCTCAACTTCGTGCTGATCCTGATCGCCGCGGCGCTCGTCACCGCCACGCCGGCGCGATCATCGGCGTTGCCGACGCTGCGGCTACGGGGCGACTACATCGCGATCGTGACGCTCGCGTTCGGCGAGATCATCCGGGTGTTCGCGATCAAGCGGACCGTCGCATCAAGATCTGCCGGGATGCCCGTGACCGCCGGCGTGCTCGGGATCAGCGGCATCGATGCTCCCTACGAGCCCGGGGTCGGCATGTTCAGCGAGCTCAACGTCAGACCCTGGTACTGGACGATCTTCGCGCTCGTGCTGCTCACGATGTTCGTGAACGTTCGAGTCCGCGACTCACGGCTGGGTCGGGCGTGGATCGCGCTGCGCGAGGACGAGGTCGCAGCCGTGTCGATGGGCATCCCGCTCGTCCGGACCAAGCTGTATGCGTACGCGCTCGGGCGCCGCGTTCGGTGGGATCTCCGGCGCATTCCTGGGTGCCTACAGCACGCTGGTCGATCGCCGACCAGTTCCAGTTCGGCTTCTCCATCTTCGTCCTCTGCGATGGTGATCGTCGGCGGCCTGGGCTCGATCTGGGGAGTCGTCCTCGGTGCGCTGCTGCTCGCGAACATCAACTACTACCTGATCCCGGACGTCTTGAACACGCTGCCCAGCGATTTCGGTCTCAACTTCAGCCTGACCGACCTAAACGTGAGCATCTTCGGGTTCCTGCTCGTGCTCGTGATGGTGCTGCGCCCGCAGGGCCTGATCCCCGAGCGGCGGCGAAAACTCGAGCTCACCCGGGGAATCGGCGAGACCGAGCTGGAGGAGCCCGACGCAGACGGGCTGGGTAAGCGTCGAGCCGGGCGAGGCGGGGCGGTGACCGCCGAGGCGCCAGCGACCGCGCAGACCTCCAGGGTCGAGCGATCCTCAGCGCCGCGGAAGTGTCGAAGGAGTTCGGCGGGCTGGTCGCCGTCAACGAGGTCTCGATCGACGTCCCTGGTCGGGTCGATCGTCTCGATCATCGGCCCAAACGGCGCGGGAAAGACGACGTTCTTCAACATGCTCACCGGGCTCTACAAGCCGTCCGGCGGGCGGATCGTGTTCTCGGGCCGCGACATCACCCACAATCGACCCGACGTGATCACGAAGCTCGGGGTCGCGCGCACGTTCCAGAACATCCGGCTGTTCGGCGCGATGACCGCGCTCGAGAACGTGATAGTGGGGCGGCACTGCAGGATGCGAGCCGGGTTGTTCGGGTCGATCGTGCGTGCGCCGTGGGTGCGTAACGAGGAGCGAGCGGTGCAAGAGCGGGCGGCCGAGACGCTTTCGTACGTGGGATTGCGGCCCAGCCAGTTTGGCCAGCTTTCCAGCAACCTCTCCTACGGCGATCAGCGCCGGGTGGAGATCGCGCGGGCGTTGGCCTCCGATCCGAAGCTGCTGCTGCTCGACGAGCCCACCGCCGGCATGAACCCGCAGGAGTCAGCGGCGCTGACCGAGTTCATGCGCAAGCTGCGCGACGACCTCGAGCTGACGATCCTGCTCATCGAGCACGACATGAAGGTCGTGATGGGCGTCTCGGAGCGGATCACGGTGCTCGATCACGGGGAGAAGATCGCTGAAGGCGCGCCGGCCGAGGTCCGCGGGAATCCGCGCGTGATCGAGGCTTACCTAGGAAAACAGGGCTGATGACCCTCCTCCAGGTCGAAGACATCCACACCTACTACGGCGCGATCCAAGCGCTCCGGGGCGTGTCGCTGAAGGTCGAGGAAGGGGAGGTGGTGACGATCATCGGCTCCAATGGCGCGGGCAAATCGACGACGCTGCGCTCGATCTCCGGGCTGACGCCGGCGAGGTCGGGCAGGGTCGTGTTCGAGGGGCGGGAGATCACCCTCCTCCCGGCGCATGAGATCGTCAGCTGCGGGATCGCGCTCGCCCCGGAGGGACGCCACTGCTTCGCGCGGATGACGGTCCGCGAGAACCTCGACCTGGGCGCGTATCGCCGCCGTGACGATGGTATCGGCGACGACCTCGACCGCGTCTTCGACCTGTTTCCGCGCTTGAAGGAGCGCGAGCGCCAGAAGGCGGGCACGATGTCGGGCGGCGAGCAGCAGATGCTGGCGATCGGCCGGGCGCTGATGGCTCGCCCCAAGCTGCTGATGCTCGACGAGCCCTCGATGGGGATCGCGCCGATTCTGGTGCAGCGGATCTACGAGACGATCGCCGAGATCAACCGTCAGGGGGTGGCGATCCTGCTGGTCGAGCAGAACGCGAACTACGCGCTCGACGTCTCGAAGCGGGGCTACGTGCTGGAGACCGGGGCGGTGGCGCTGACAAACGAATCAGCCCAGCTGCGAGACGATCCCGCTGTGCAGAGGGCTTACCTGGGGACATGATCATCGTCGCGGTCATCGGGGCCAAGGCGCTGTAGCTGCTGTTCGTCTGGCTGCTGTCCGCCGCGATCGGCTCGTGGGTATCTGACCGCAAGGGGTATGGCGAGCGGGTCGGCCTGGCCTTCGGCCTGATCCTGTCAGCGGTCGGATTGCTGATCGTGCTCATCCTGCCCGGACGCCCAGGCTCGAAATGGAAGACCCAGGGCTGGCGGCCGGGACGGCGCGGCCGTGGGCGCAGCACATGATCTCGAAAGCCGTCCGTTGACGCCCATTCTGTGGGGCGAGACAATCTGCTCGTGGGCGCGCCTCAGACCAGCGTTGTCTCCGACATCACCCGGCTGAGAGCCTCGATCGACCGCGCCGCGGCGGCGGCTGATGTCTCGCTGGCAGGCCATCCGCCGGCGTCCGCAGGCGACGGTCCGCGCTCGCTGCTGACGGAACACAAAGAACTGTGCCGTCAGCTCGGAGCCTTACGCGAACGGGTGGCTCTGGCGGAGAGCCGGAACGAAGGTCCGGGAGCGTTACGTGCGGAACTCGCGACCCTGCTGTCCTTCGCCGGGACGCTTCAGGCCGACGCGGATGATTGGCGCTCAGCGCTCGAACAGCAAATCAAAGAACTCGAGCGACACAGAACCGTCGCACACAAGGAGCGGGAAAGCGTGGCTGAGGAGCTCGAGGAGCTTGTTCGGCGCCGAGACACACTGCAGTTGACAATCCTTCACACGGCCGCTCGAGTGGCGCAGCAATATCGCGGAGAGTGCCGCCGAACGGTACCCGTCTTTACGCTCGGCGAGGGCCTCACGATCTGCTCGGTATCGGTGTCCTGTCCCAGGCGCGGGTTTCGATTCGCGAAGCAATGGCTCGTGACGCTCACCCGCTCTCATGATGTGCTGATCAGACGCGAGTAGGCCGGGCTCCGGACGGATTCTCAGACTTCGTGGCCCGGCGTTGCGGTTGCGTTAGGCCGCCAGCCATTCGCTTGGCGGGCCTGAGGGCCGCGAGTACATTCGGGCGCACCGGGCCTAAGGGACGCCCGGAATCGACACCGAGGAAGTGAATGAGGCTCGCTCTGAGCAAGGCAATCGCCGGGTGCCTTGCCATCGTCTCCGTGGCAGCGCTGAGCGCGTGCGGCGGCGGCGGCAACAGCAGTAGCAGCGGGGGCGCCGAGGCGACTGGGCCCGCCAGCAAGACCGTCGCGGTCTACTCGAGCCTCCCGATGCGGGGGCCCGCGGCGGCCGAGACGGTCCCACTCGTCAAGGGGATCAGGCTCGCGCTCTCACAGGCCGGGGGACAGGCCGGTCAGTTCACGGTCACCTACCAGTCGTTGGACGACTCGGCCAGATCGGGCGGCTGGGACGCCAGCCAGACCGCCGCGAACGCCCGCAAAGCCGCGGCCGACCCCCGCACCGTCTACTACATCGGCGAGTTCGACGACGACGCCAGCGAGGTCTCGATGCCGATCCTGAACCAGGCCGGGATCCCGCAGGTGAGCCCCGCCAATACCAACGTCGCGCTGACCAAAGGCGCACCAGCGAATTACTGGCCGACCGGCACCCGCACGTATCTGCGGATCGTCCCCACGGACTCTGTCCAGGCTGCCGCCGATCTCCTCGCCATGCGCCAGGCGGGCTGTACCAAGGTCGCGGTCGCAAGCGACGAGGAGGCCTACGGTAACCGCCTGGCCAAGCTGATCGCCGTCCAGAAGGGCTACTACGGGACCGACGTCGTCAGCGACGCCGGGATCAATCCGGGCGAACGGAGCTTGCACTCATACGCGCTCATGCTCAAGGACATCCGAGCCGACTGCCTCCTGGTCGCCGGAGTCGCATCCGAGGGCACCGTCGAGCTGACCAAGGAGGTGCACGCCGAGCTCCCGGCCGCCAAGATCTTCGGGCCGGCCGACATGTGCACGAGCGCCTGGACGAACTCCAAGGACGGGGGCGTGCCGGCCACGGTCGATCCGCTGATCGAGTGCACCCAGGTGACGCAGAGCGTCGCGGCCTACCCCGGGGGGAAGGCGTTCCTCGCCGCCTACAAGGCCAAGTACCCAGGTTCGAACCCGAAGCCTTACGCGCTTCTCGGGTACGAGGCGATGAAGCTCGGGCTGAGCACGATCGCCGGCCTCGGCGCCAACGGCGACAGCAAGTTGGCCGTCCTGAGCGCGCTGTTCGCCACCACCGACCGCCACTCGGTGCTCGGGACCTACGGCTTCGACAAGGTAGGCGACACGACGCTCAAGTCGATCGGTCTGTACAGGGTCGGTGCCTCCGGCAACCCGACGTTCGTCAAGACGATCACGCCGGCGCACGTGCTCTGAGGTCGATGCCGGGCCGTAAGCCGGCGGCGCGGGGGCAGGCGGCGCGGTCGCGGGGTCACATGCAAAACGTGACAAGCCACCCGCCCGAGGGCCTGCTCACGGCCGGGCGGGGAGGGTCGCTTGTGCTGATTCCCGGGCCGGGAGGGTCGCTCGTGTGATGCCTACGCGCTACGCCGCGGCGGACCGAGCTTCTGCCCAGACCAGCGCCTGCGCGACATGGGCGATCAGCGCATACGACTCGTCCTGCATCTGCAGCCACGTGACCCGCATGCTGCTCAGCCCGGCTGCGCGGAGCTTCGCGTCTTTGCGCCGATCGCGCTCGAACGCACCCCGGTTTCCGTGATACGCGTAGCCGTCGACTTCGACTACGAGCCGCTGCGTTCGCCACAGGAAGTCGACCTCGTAGCCGTGGATTGACACGTTGACCTCTGGAGGGGGGAGGAGCGCCTCCCGGATCAACGACAGGAACCGCTCCTCGGCTTCCGAGCGGGTGACGGTCGGCCCCCGACGTCGCTCCAGGATCCCGGCCAGGAGGGGAGCGCCGCGGAGACTGCTGGCTCGGCGGAGCACATCCTCGACGTCGGAGATTCGGAGGATCTGGCGCACGATGCCCTCCTCAAGGGCTCGCTCGACATCTCGGGGTCGTACGCTGGTGGCGAGGTCCAGCAGCGTCCGGGCCGGGGAGGTGACGGGCAGGAGCTCATAGGTCCGGACGTCCCGAGCTTCGAGCCTCCGCGTCCGATGGGTGCGGATGCCGGCGCGTCGCCGCCGGTTATCGCCCATGGTGACGTGAACCTCTTCCCCGCAGGGTGGGCGAAGCTTCCATAGGGCCGCGGCCGTCTGATGGCTGAGCACCGCGCCATCCGCGCAGGCCAGGAGCGCGGCCGTCTCCGCCCCGAGCTCAACCGGCGCCAAGTGCCCGACTGCATACACCCCGCCGTGCAACGGATGCAGCATCGCTCTGGCCACCATGCGATGGATCGTGCTGGCGCTCACACCGGCGGACAGCAGTTGCCGACGGGACACGCGGCCGCGCTGCGCAGCGGCGATCGCCGCGATCCGGCGGTCCCGCCCGCCGCGAACGGGCAAAAGTTCCCTCGAACCCAGCACTTGGACCAGGTGAGCACGATTTGTGTCGCCCAGCGGGCCCGGAGGCACGCACCCGCCCAAATCATCGCTCTTGTGTGCAATTAAGCCCACTTTTTGCCTCATCGCTCGCGTTCGCCCTGCCATGCCGACCACTCTGACGCACACCGCCGCCCGGTCCCGCCACCCGCGCGACTCTCCTGGCAAAGAAGTCACAGAGACGATCCTCCACTCCTCCGCCTCGTGACAAACGCGCCAGGCGCAGACAGTCGGGAGCCGGCTAACGGCTGGGCAGGATGCGCAGTTCCTCGGTCGAGGCGAAGCCCATCTCGGGCCCCGCCTCGGCGGCGCCGCTGTCCCGCGCTTCGTCGGCGACGGCGGCCGCGACCGCCCCCACGACATCGCGGTTGAACACCGACGGGATGATGTAGTCCTCGCGCAACTCGTCAATGGAGACGATGTCGGCAATCGCCCGCGCCGCGGCGGTCTTCATCGACTCGGTGATCTGGGTGGCGCGGACGTCGAGCGCACCCCGGAAGATGCCCGGGAAGCAGAGCACGTTGTTGATCTGGTTCGGATAGTCCGAGCGCCCGGTGGCCAGAATGCGCACGTACGGGGCTGCCTCCTCGGGCGACACCTCCGGGTTTGGGTTGGCCATCGCGAACACGATCGGATCCGGGTTCATCCTGGCCAGCGCCTCAGCCGGGATCACCCGCCCACCGCTCAGGCCGATGAACAGGTCGGCGCCCTCGAGCACGTCGGCCGGTCCGCCACTCCGGCGCTCGGCGTTCGTCGTCTCCGCCAGCGCCCGCTTGACCGGGTGCATGCTTCCGTCGAGGTAGTCAGCCCGGGCGGTATGCACCGCCCCGCGCGAGTCACAGCCGATGATGTGGCGCACCCCCGCGGCCATCAGGATGTTCGCCACCGCGACGCCGGCGGCCCCGAGCCCGACGATCACCACGCGGATGTCCTCGATCCGCTGGTCGGTCACCGTCAACGCGTTCAGCAGCGCCGCGAGCGCGACCACCGCGGTGCCGTGCTGGTCGTCATGAAACACGGGAATGTCGAGCGACGCCTTCAGCCGGTCCTCGATCTCGAAGCACCGCGGGGCCGAGATGTCCTCGAGATTGATCCCGCCGAAGGTCGGCGAGATCGCCGTCACGGTGGCGATGATCTCCTCAGGATCCTTGGTGTCCAGGCAGATCGGGAACGCGTCGACTCCGGCGAACTCCTTGAACAGCATCGCCTTGCCCTCCATCACGGGCATCGCGGCGCGTGGCCCGATGTCGCCCAGCCCGAGCACCGCGCTCCCATCCGAGACGACCGCGACCGTGTTGCGCTTGATCGTGTACTGGAACGCCTTGTCGGGATCGGCTTGGATCGCGCTGCACACCCGCGCGACCCCCGGCGTGTAGGCCATCGAAAGATCGTCACGCGTCTTCAGCGGGCTCTTGTTCCGTACCTCGATCTTCCCGCCGACGTGCAACATGAACGTCCGGTCGGTGGTATCGAGCACGCGCGCGCCCGGCAACCGCGTTGACCGCGTCAGTCAGGCGGGGCCAGTCGACGGCATCGGCGGTTTCGACCGTGATGTCGCGAATCGTGTGGGGACCCTCGACTTGCACCAGGTCGACCGCGCCGATCGTCCCACCCGCTCCCCCGATCGCACTGGCTACCTTCCCGAGCATGCCCGGGCGATGGTCGATCTCGACCCGCAGTGTCAGGCTGTACTGGGCGCTGGGCGTGGTTGACACGATCTGCTGGGATCTTACGACCCGCCAGGCACGCGGACCCTTGAGCCGCCGCCCGCGGCAAGCCGCCGGCCCTCAGCATCCCGACCCCTCGAGCCGCCGCCCGCGGCAAGCCGCCGGCCCTCAGCATCCCGACCCCTCGAGCCGCCGCCCGCGGCAAGCCGCCGGCCCTCGGCGCCCCGACCCCCGGCCCGCAAGCTAGCCTCGTATTAATGCCCGATGAACTCTTCCTGATCGACGGCAACAGCCTCGCGTATCGCGCGTTCTTCGCGCTGCCCGAGTCGATCGCGACCTCGACCGGTGTGCCCACCAACGCGATCTTCGGCTTCGCGTCGATGCTGGTCAAGATCCTCACCGACTACGGTCCCAAGGCGACCGTGGTCGTGTGGGATGCGGGCTCCTCGGGACGCAAGCAGGTCTACCCCGAGTACAAGGCCCAGCGCAGCAGCCGTCCCGATCTGCTCAAGGAGCAATGGCCCGAGTTCGAGCCGCTGGTTGACGCGTTCGGGTACCGCAACCTGGCGGTGGAGGGCTACGAGGCCGACGACGTGATCGCCTCGATCGTCGAGCTGGCGAAGTCGGCCGACGAGCCGATCCCGGTGATGGTGGTAACCGGCGATCGCGACGCCTACCAGCTGGTCGACGACGGGGTGCAGATCATGACGACCTCGCGCGGGATCACCGATACCCGCGTGTACGACCGTCAGGGAGTGATCGACCGCTACGGGATCCCGCCGGAGCTGGTGCCCGACTTCATCGGTCTGAAGGGCGACACGAGCGACAACATCCCCGGGGTGCCGGGCATCGGCGACAAGACCGCCGCGGATCTGCTGCAGCGGTTCGGATCGCTCGAGTCCGTGCTCGATCACGTCGATGACATCAGCGGGGCCAAGCGCAAGCAGAACCTGATCGAGCACGCAGACGCGGCGCGGGTGTCCAAGCAGCTCGCCACGGCCCAGCGAACCATTCCGCTCGAGCTCGACGTGGCGGAGTTCGTCGCCGCGCCGCCGGACCGCTCCCGGCTCAGAGAGGTGTTCCGGAAGTTCGAGCTGCGTGAACCGCTGCGCCGGCTCGAGGAGGCGCTCGGATCCGCCGACGCCGCAGCGCCGGCACCGCCGGCGACGGCCGACGAGCGGGCGCTCACGGCGCGCGCCCGGACAGTCCCGCTGACCAACCTCGCCCGCCTCCCGCAGACCGAGCTGACGATTGCTGTGCGACCCCCTGAGACACCCGACGACGCGCTGTTCGCGGCCGACAACGCCTGGCGGTTCGGCGTCTACGCGTACGGGGCCCCAGAGGTGCTGGTCGGAACCAGCCCGCGCCCCGAGGAGCTGGTCAGCGCAGTGGGCACCCGTCCGGTGATCGCCCATGACGCGAAGTCACTGGGCGAGGTGCCCCAGACGCTCGCGCATGACACCGAGGTCGCGGCCTACCTGCTCGAGCCGGCCCGGCGCGCCTATCCGTTCCGCGAGCTGTGCGAGGAGCGCGGCCTGGCCGCCACGGTCGACGACGAGGTCGGGGCCGACGCCCTCCTGCATGTCCGCACTGGCGCAGTGGCAGCGCGAGGAGATTCGCGGCCGCGGCTTGACCGACCTGCTCCAGCAGGTGGAGCTGCCGATCGTTCGCCTCCTGCGCGCGATGGAGCAGGCCGGGGTCAAGCTCGACACCGAGCGCCTGGCCGAGATCTCCGGACGCGTGAAGGCCGAGGCCGACGCCCTGGAACTGCAGATCTTCGACCTGTGCGGCGAGGAGTTCACGCTCGGCTCGCCCAAGCAGCTCGAGGAGGTCCTGTTCGGCAAGCTTGGCCTGTCACGCAAGCGCCGCGGCAAGACCGGTTACTCGACCGATGCCCGGGTGCTGCAGGCGATCCGGGCCGAGCACGATGTGATCCCGACGGATCGAGCGCTGGCGCGAGCTGACCAAGCTGGCCCAGACCTACCTCGACGCGCTGCCGCTGCTGATCGCCGCCGACGGGCGGCTGCACACGACGTTCAACCAGACCGCCGCGACCACCGGGCGGCTCTCGTCGAACAACCCGAATCTCCAGAACATCCCGATTCGGACCGCGCTGGGGCGAGAGATCCGCGCGTGCTTCGTGGCCGAGCCCGGGAACCTGCTCGTGTCCGCTGATTACTCACAGGTCGAGCTCCGGCTGCTGGCCCACATCGCGGGCGAGGACGTGCTGAAGGAGATCTTCCGCCGCGGCGAGGATGTCCACACCGCCACCGCGTGCCGCGTATTCGGGGTCACGCCGGACGAGATCGACCCGGGGATGAGGTCGAAGGCGAAGATGATCAACTACGGAATCGTCTACGGGCTGTCCGCCTACGGGATGGCTGATCGGCTCGACATCCCCCAAGCCGAGGCCGACGAGTTCATCCAGCGCTACCTGGCGGGCTTTCCCGCCGTCGAGCGCTTCATCGAGGAGACGATCGCGCAGGGAACCGAGCACGGCTACGTCTCGACCCTGTTCGGTCGCCGGCGTCAGGTTCCCGAGCTGCGGGCGCGCCGCTGGGAGATCCGCAAGCAGGGCGAGCGCTTCGCCGTCAACATGGTGATCCAGGGCACCGCCGCCGACATCATGAAGGTCGCGATGGTGCGCTGTGACAGCGCAATCGCGGCGGCCGGCCTCCAGTCGCGACTGGTTCTCCAGATCCACGACGAGCTCCTGTTCGAGGGGCCGGCTGAGGAAGCGGACCAGGTCAAGGAGATCGCGATGGCTGAGATGCAGGGCGCCTACGAACTCGACCCGCCCCTCGCCGTCGAAGCCGGGGTCGGGACCGACTGGCTGTCGGCGAAGTAGCCTCGCCCGTCGCCCGTCGCCCGTCGCCCGTCGCCCGTCGCCCGTCGCCCGTCGCCCGTCGCCCGTCGTGCGATCGCCCGTCGCGAACGGCTCCGTTTTGGCGCTCACCGAGTCCGCCCTACCGAAAAGCTGAACCTTGGCGTCTGAGGTCCAAGGGGTGGACCCAGAACGCCAAAGTTCGTCAGGCGGCCGCGAGTTTGGCGCGTGCTGTGGCGCCGGCGAGTGAACCGTCGGCCCCGGCGAAATCCGGGTGGGCGATGTTCAGGTAGTGCCCGAAGGACCAGTCGACGAACCGCTTGCGCCCCATCGCCTGCAGCGACGGCGCGAGCAGGCGTGGCGCCACCCGCGGAACCAGCCGCTGCATCCGCAGCATCCAGCGAAACGGCGTGGCGTGACTGGCTGAGAACTGGTGGTACCGGGCGAGCGCCTGCTCGCGGCTCTGCTCACCGGCGATCACCCGCCGCAGCTCGCGCCCGCAGGCCAGGCCAAAGTACAGCGCGGTGCGGATCCCCTCCGCGGTCAGCGGCAGGCAGTGACCCGCGGAGTCCCCGACGAAGAAGATGCCGTCTTCGGTCGCGTCGCGCAAAGCATGGGGAATCCAGTTGCCCTGGTAGCGGACGGTCTCGGCGTGAAGATCGGCGGCCAGCCTGACCGTCGGCTCGCGCACGTGAAAGCGTGGATCGAACGAGCCGACGCCGATCCGCAACTCCCCGCCGGCCGGGAAGCTCCAGCCGTACCCGGCCGGTACATAAGCCCGATCAATCCAGATCTCGAGATCCTCACCGGAACCGAGCGGGTGCACCTCCAGACCGCGCGAGAGCAGGGCATCCGGGGGTTGGACGTTCTCGCCGGCACTGAGCACCCGACGCCACCCAAGCCCGTCGACGATCAGCGGTGCCCGGATGTCACCCCGGTCCGTATGGACGATGTGGCCGCTCCCGAGTTCGCCGCCAGGCGAACGTGTAAGTCGATCCGCGCCGGCGGATCGGCCCTCGACCTTCGCCGTCTCGAACGCGAACGATCCCTGCTCGGCGAGCAGTCCGCACAGCGATCGGTAGTCGAACGTGGAGAAGGTCCACGGCAGGTCAAACCGCACGGTCGTGTGCGGGGTGTGGATGACCAGCTCGCCGAACGTCTGCTGCTGGGAATCCTGGAGACCGAGAGCGGTCAGCCAGGTGGTCGGGATCCCACACGCCGATGTCTGGCGCTC
Organism: uncultured Solirubrobacterales bacterium; assembly: GCA_963838535.1. Taxonomy (GTDB): domain Bacteria; phylum Actinomycetota; class Thermoleophilia; order Solirubrobacterales; family Solirubrobacteraceae; genus Palsa-465. The sequence continues at coordinate 36,337 of CAWIRN010000016.1, read as the reverse complement.
GCCGATCTCGTAGCGGTCGACGACCAGCACATCGGCTCCGCTGCGCGCCAGCTCGCGCGCTACCGCGAGCCCGGCGAAGCTGGCTCCGCAGATCAGTACGTCGCAATCTCGGTCCAGCCGGGTGCGCTGCTCACCGCGCTTGGTCGCTCGCTGGGGCATCGGCGCCTGATGATACGGACGGTACCCCGACCGCCGTGGCAAACGATAGGGACGGCAGGGGAGCCACCGTACGGCTATCCTGCGGGTACATGTCCACGACTACAACTTTGATTGCGCCCACTGACGAGCCGAACGTGAAGATCGTCGAAGGCTCGGATGGGCTTCTGCTGGAGATTGACGGTCAGATCGTTCCCAACTACGACGCCACGATGCATCCCTTCCAGGAGGGGGACGTCGTCACCGGCAATGTCGTCCGCATCGATAACGACGAGGTGCTCGTCGACATCGGCTACAAGTCCGAGGGGGTCATCCCCGCCAGCGAGCTCTCGATCCGCAAGTCGGTGGACCCCAGCGATGAGGTCGAGCTCGGCGAGGAGGTCGACGCACTCGTCCTGACCAAGGAGGATCAGGACGGACGGCTGATCCTGTCCAAGAAGCGTGCCCGCTTCGAGAAAGCCTGGCGGAGGATCGAAGCCGCCGCTGAATCTGGCGAGCCCGTCGAAGGTGCCGTGATCGAAGTCGTCAAGGGCGGTCTGATCATTGACTTGGGCGTCCGGGGTTTCCTCCCCGCCTCGCTGGTGGACATCCGGCGCGTGCCGAACCTCGATGAGTACATGGGCCAGACGATCGAATGCAAGGTGATCGAGCTCAATCGGTCCCGCAACAATGTGGTGCTGTCCCGTCGGGCCGTGCTCGAGGAGCAGCGCAAGGAGGATCGCGAACGGATCCTCGACCGGCTCCAGCCGGGCCAGGTGGTCGAGGGCACGATCTCCAACATCGTCGACTTCGGCGCGTTCGTCGACCTCGACGGGATCGACGGCCTGATTCACATCTCCGAGTTGTCCTGGTCGCACGTCAACCATCCGTCCGAGATCCTCTCGATCGGCGACACGGTCAGCGTCAAGGTGCTCGACATCGACCGTCAGCGTCAGCGCATCTCGCTGGGCCTCAAGCAGACCCAGGAGGATCCCTGGCAGCGCGTCGTCGACACTTACAACATCGGCGACGAGCTCGAGGGCAACGTCACCAAGGTGGTCACCTTCGGGGCGTTTGTGGAGATCCTCGACGGCGTCGAGGGGCTCGTGCACATCTCCGAACTGGCTCAGCACCACGTCGAGAACCCGCGCGAGATCATCCAGCCCGGAGACCCGGTCCGCGTCAAGATCCTCGAGATCGATTCTGAGCGTCGGCGGCTGTCGCTGTCGATCAAGCGCGTCGAGGGCCAGGTCCTGCCGGTCCGCCCGATCGTGCCTCCCGCCGAGGGCGACGGAACCGACCTCGACGACGTGCCGGAGCTGGGCCTGTCCGAGGACGTCTTCGTGGATTCCGGCGCTGCTGTCCAGGCGCCGAGCGAGTTCGACGGCACGGACGGAAGCGCCGAGCCGCCCGCGGCCGCTGCGGTAGACGTTGCCGAGGGGGATGGGTCGGACCGGGTCGAACCGGCGTCGGATCAGCCCGAGGCGCTCGCCGCGACCGAGACGGTCATACAGCCCGAAGCGCTCGGAGCGACCGAGACGGTCATACGGCCCGAGACCGTCGCAGCTCCCGAGGCGGTCGTGGAGCCCCAGGCGGTCGCCGAGCCCGAGCCCGTGCCCGCCCCCGAGCCCCTGGCAGCCCCCGAGGCGCAAGCAGCACCGGCGGCGATTGCCGTGGCGGCGCCCGAAGCGCCAGCCGCACCGGCGCCTGAGGCGAACGCCGCGCCGGCGCCTGAGGCGGACGCAGCGCCGGCGCCTGAGGCGAACGCCGCGCCGGCGCCTGAGGCGGACGCCGCGCCGGCGCGAGCCGCCGCACCAGCCCCTGAGGCGGACGCCGCGCCGGCGCCTGAGGCAGACGCAGCCCGAGCGCCTGAGGCGAATGTCGCCCCAGCGCCGGACGCGGACGCAGCGCCAGCGCCCGAGGCGGACGCAGCCCAGCGCCTGAGGCGGACGCAGCCCCAGCGCCTGAGGCGGACGCAGCCCCAGCGCCTGAGGCGAACGCAGCCCCAGCGCCTGAGGCGAACGCAGCGCCCGAGGTCGGACCGCAGCCCGCAGAGCCGGCGCCAGCCGACCCCGCGACGTAATCGCCGCCCGGCGATTACGTGTGATCCCCTTCATTGGGCTCACGGGGGGTATCGGCGCCGGCAAGTCCACTGCGCTGGACGCTCTACAGCGGCTGGGTGCCGCGTGCTTGTCGACCGATCGGGTCGTGCACGAGCTGTACGAGAGCGCGGATGTCCGGGACACGGTCGCCGGCCGCTTCGGGCCCGGCGTGGTTCGGGACGGCGTCATCGACCGCTCGGCCCTGGCGCAGCGTGCGTTCGCCACCCCCGAGGACCGAATCTGGCTCGAGGGCCTGTTGTGGCCCCGCGTCGGGGCTCGGATGGCGGCCTGGCGCGAGGGACTCGAGGGCCTCGCACCTCCGCCGCGCGCCGCGGTGGTCGAAGTGCCGCTCCTGTTCGAGGCGGGAACGGAGGGGCGGTTCGACGCGACGATCGCCGTGATCGTCGACGAGGACGTGCGCGTCGAGCGCGCCACCGCTCGCGGTCACCAGGCGCTCGAGGAGCGCTCGGCCCGCCAGCTCTCGCAGCAAGAAAAGGCTCAACGTGCGACTTACGTCGTGCTCAACGACGGGACGATCGACGAACTTGAGTCGAAGCTGTCAGCCATCCTTGACATGCTGCAGGCGTGAGCCCATCCGGCGCCACGGTTCAGACCCGCCGCGACCGAGCCCGGCGTCCCTCGGCCGCGCGGCGCCGGGCCGCCGCGCGCCGGCGCCGCTGGCTGCTCGCGGTCCTGCTCGTCGCCTTCGCCGTGGGCGCCGTGGTGTTCCTCATGCCCTTGGCCCGCAAGGCGGCCAACGAGTTCGGCCTGCCGCTCCAGTACCAGAGCGTGATCCGCCAGCAAGCGGCCGAGAAGCGACTCGACCCGGCGCTGATCGCCGCGGTCATCTATGCCGAGACGAAGTTCGACCCCCGGACGTCGTCGGCCGGAGCGCTCGGCCTGATGCAGATCCTCCCGCAGACGGCCGAGTTCCTCGCCCACCGTACGGGAGCCAAGACGTTCACCACGGCGGATCTGTCCACACCCCAGGTCAACATCGCCTACGGCAGCTACTACCTGCGCTTCCTGCTGGACCAGTACGGGGGCAGCACGGTGCTCGCCCTGGCCGCCTACAACGGCGGCGAGGCCAACGTCGACGATTGGCTCGCCGCCGCCCGGGCCCACGGGAAACGATTCACCTCAGCCGATATCCGCTTCCCGGAGACGAGAGCCTACGTCGACCGAGTCCTGAAGGCTCAGCGCGACTACCGCCACACCTACGCAAGCCAGCTCGGCTACACCTAGGAAGCGGGCCGACCGCCCGCATGAGCCGCCGGCCCGCGTCGCCTGCCGACCCGCGTCGCCCCCACCGACCCGCGTGGTTCTCCGAACCTTGGCGTTCTGGGTCCGAGGGTTGGACCCAACGCGCCAAAGTTCGCGCGTTGCGACCGCCAACCTGTGTGGTTCCCCGAACCTTGGCGCTGGGCGTTCGAGGGGTGGACATAACACGCCAAGGTTTGCGTGGTGCGGCCTGGGCCCGGCCTTGTACCTTCAACTTTGGCGTTTTGGTTCCGAGGGGCCGCCCGAACTCAAACGCCAAGGTTTGCGTCGACGGCCGGTGTGACGAGTCCGCGCGGTTCCGACCGACCGCCACGCTACGCTAGAAAGTCGCGCCAATGCCGAAATTCGAGCTCGATGCTGCCTACCGCCCAGCCGCCGATCAGCCGGCGGCGATCGAGTCGTTGGCGCAGGGGATCGAAGCGGGAGAGCGATACCTGACGCTGCTTGGGGCGACCGGCACGGGCAAGACGATGACGATGGCGGCCACGATTGAGGCGGTGCAGAAGCCGGCGCTGGTGATCGCGCACAACAAGACGCTGGCGGCCCAGCTGTGCAACGAGTTCCGCACGTACTTCCCGCGCAATGCGGTGGAGTACTTCGTCTCGTATTACGACTACTACCAGCCTGAGGCGTACGTTCCGAGCAAGGACCTGTACATCGAGAAGGACTCCGCAATCAACCAGGAGATCGACCGCTTGCGCCACTCCGCCACGGCGGCGCTGTTCGCCCGGCGGGACGTGCTGATCGTCGCGAGTGTGTCCTGCATCTACGGCCTCGGCTCTCCCGAGGTCTACGACGAGAACCTGCAGACGCTGGGCAAGGGCGAGTTCATCGATCGCGAGGCGCTGTTGCGCAAGCTCGTGTCGATCCAGTACACGCGTAACGACACCGCGCTCTCGCGGGGCACGTTTCGGGTCCGCGGTGAGACGTTGGAGATCTTCCCCGCCTACGCCGAGACCGCGTTCCGGATCGTGCTGTTCGGTGACGAGGTCGAGCATCTCCAGCACTTCGATCCGCTCACCGGAGAGCTGATTGAGGATGACCTGGAGCACGTCGGGATCTGGCCGGCCTCGCACTACAACGTGCGCGAAGGGATGATCGAGGACGCCGTCGCGGCGATCGGCAGCGAGCTGAATCAGCGCTGTGCGGAGCTCGAGGGGGAGGGCAAGCTGCTCGAATCGCACCGCCTGCGCCAGCGCACGCAATACGACATGGAGATGCTGCGTGAGCTGGGCTTCTGCTCAGGGATCGAGAACTACTCGCGGATCCTCGACGGCCGCCAGCCCGGCGACCGGCCGTATTGCCTGCTCGACTACTTCCCCAATGACTTTGTCTGCTTCGTCGATGAGTCCCATCAGACCATCCCTCAGATCGGGGGTATGTACGAGGGGGACCGCTCGCGCAAGCAGACGCTCATCGACTACGGCTTCCGGCTGCCCAGCGCGCTCGACAACCGGCCCCAGACCTTCCAGGAGTACCTGTCGATCACGCCTCAGCTCGTGTTTGTGTCGGCCACGCCGGGCGAGTACGAGCGCTCGCATTCACCGCGCATCGTGGAGCAGATCGTGCGCCCAACCGGGATCGTCGACCCCGAGGTCGAGGTGCGCGAGACGCGCAACCAGATCGACGATCTGATGAACGAGATCCGGGCCCGCGTCGATCGCAACGAACGCACGCTGATCACCACGATCACCAAGAAGATGTCCGAGGACCTGACCGACTATCTGCTCGAGATGGGCTTCCGCGTGCGGTACCTGCACTCCGAGGTGGACACGCTGGAGCGAATCCAGATCATTCGCCAGTTGCGCCTGGGGGAGTTCGACGTGCTGGTCGGCGTCAATCTGCTCCGGGAAGGCCTCGACCTGCCCGAGGTCTCGCTGGTCGCGATCCTCGACGCCGACAAGGAGGGTTTCCTGCGCGGCGAGACCTCGCTGATCCAGACCATCGGCCGCGCCGCTCGCAACATCGAGGGCAAGGTCCTGATGTATGCCGACAAGCAAACCGCCGCGATGCAGGCCGCGCTCGGCGAGACCGATCGCCGCCGGGAGATCCAGCGCGCCTACAACGTCGAGCATGGGATCACGCCGGAGACGATCGTCAAGGGGATCTCAGACATCGCGGAGTTCCTGCAGTCGGACTCCAAGGTTCCGCGCTCCCGGCGCCGGCGCCAGCGGGCCGAGGGCAGCCTGGCGCCGGCCGAGATCGAGCGCACGATCGTCGAACTCGAGGAGGAGATGCTGGCGGCCGCGGAGGAGCTGCGCTTCGAGTACGCCGCCAAGCTCCGCGACGAGATCCGCGACCTCAAGCGCGAGCTCGACCAAGCCGTCGCCGCCGGATAACGCCGGGGTTTCCGGTACGCTGAGCCTGGTTTCCCAAAGGAGAATCGTCAGATTCTCCCAGGGTAAAAGCCCGCGGGGGCGTTTACCCCAGAACATTTACAGGGAGGTAGTTCGCGTGGCGCTGGACAGGCAGAGCATCGAGAAGAAGGACTTCCCGGTCGGGCGCAGGGGCTACGACCCGGAAGCGGTGGACGCCCACCTGAAGACTCTCGCCGACGAGATCGACGAGCTCAAGCGCTCGGCGCGTCGCAAGAGCGAGACGCTGGCGTCCTCGGCCAGTGAGCAGGTTCGCGCGATCGTCGAGGCGGCCGAGACGAGCGCTGCCGACATCCAGCGCCAAGCCGAAGAGGAAGCCCGCGAGATCCGCGACGAGGCGAATAGCGAAGCCGCGAGTACTCGCGAGCAGGCGACGGCGCAGGCGCGCGACTACGTCGGCAAGGTCTCGGAATCAACGTCGTCGATGCTCCAGCGGCTCGACGCGATGGAGAGCGAGCTGGGCGCGCTGATCGAGTCGCTGCGTACGGGATCGAACCGGCTCAACGCTGATCTACAGCTGCTGGAGGGCAACCTGACCGAGGTCGGCGAGGCCGTCTCACCCCGTCCCCGCTTCGAGCCCGAGCCACAGGCGATCGAGCTGGTGGACGAGGAGGTCGACGTCCAGCTGGTGGCGCCTGATCGAGGCGAGCCGCTCATGTACGACCCCGAGGAGGCGACCATCGTCCAGCCACCGGGCGCCGAGTCCGAGTTCGCGCCGGCCGCCTACGCCGCCGACCCGGTGGCCCGGGTAGACGTCGTTGCCCCGCCGCCCACATTCGGCGAGCCTCTCGCCCACCCGGACGCCGATCCTGCGCCGCACCATGACGAGTCGCCAGCTCACGCCGACACGGTGTCGGCGGCCGGCGGAATGTCGTCGCTGGAGACCCGGCCGGTCGCAGTTGCCGACGACGACGAGGGCGCGCGCCTGATCGCCCTCAACATGGCCCTCAACGGCACCCCGCGCGAGGACACCGACAAATATCTGTCGGAGAACTTCCAGCTCTCCGACCGTCACGGCCTGCTCGACGAGGTCTACGCCAGCGTCGAGGGTTAGTAAGTAGTTAAATAATTATCTATAAATTTAATGTAGAAGCGCTGGACAGTCTGGCGCTTGGCTGTCGCAACGACACTGGTGGCGAGCCACCGCGGTCATTGCGACCGAACCTCATGTCGGCGTGCGACCGAGCCGGTCGGTCCGCCGCGCGAGCCGGTCCCGACGCACGCGGCGGTCCTGACGCACGGGATGGTCTCCTCAGGTCAGATTTCTGACAGATTTAGCTGTATAACGTCCCACTCGACGGCCGAGAAAAGTCGATTGGGCTGTTCAACAGCTGGGGGCTGGGGAACGACCCGAACGCCGAGAATGAGGCCTCCATTGGGACGTTAACCAGGTGTTCTTCGGATTCCCTTTATCCCGCGAGCCAGGAACCTCAGGCAACTGCCCAAGAGGATTATTCCCTCAGGAACAGTCAGCGGTCGAGCCGGCGCCGGTGGCGGTCCTCGTGGCGCTGCCGGCGTCCTCGGTCGTCATGGCGCTGCCGATCGAGGTGGCTTTCGACCGCGTCGAGATCGGGGGCTGGGCCGAACAGCGCCCAACCGGTGCGGGCCGCGCTCAGCAGCACGACGATTAGGACCCAGACCGGCCAGAACGAGCCGTTGGCCCCCGACGCGAACCAGATCGCGCAGCAGACGATGAACAGCGTCAGCGCCCCGCCCGTCTCCTGAATCAGCCGGCGCGTGAGGTGCGAGCGGCGTGCGGCATGGCTGAGCTCGCTTTGGCGCGTGGGGGCCGGCAGGTCACGGCGCAGCGCGTCGAGCTCGGCGGTTGTGCGCGCGGCGTACGCGGCCTGCAACCGCTCCTCGAGTTCGTCGGTGCTCAGTCGGCCGGCGACGGCGTTGTCGTGCAACTCGGTGATGAGCTGCTCGCGGTCATCGTCCGACGCGCGGACGCCCGGGCTGGCCGCATCCGGGCCGGAAGGCTTGTCGCTCATTGCGGCAAACTGTACGCGACACGAGCGCCCGAACCACAGGGAACATCTGTTCGCCGTAATAGACTCGAGTGGGTGGATCAGCTCGTCGTCTCGGGTGCCCGAGAGCACAATCTCAAGGACATAACCGTCTCGATCCCGCGGGGGTCGCTGACGGTGATCACGGGGCTCTCGGGGTCGGGAAAATCCTCGCTCGCCTTCGACACGATCTATGCCGAGGGACAGCGTCGGTATGTCGAATCTCTGTCGGCTTACGCGCGCCAGTTCCTCGGGCAGATGGACAAGCCGGACGTGGACTCGATCGAGGGTCTCTCGCCGGCGATCTCGATCGACCAGAAGACGACCTCGCGCAACCCGCGTTCGACGGTCGGCACGGTGACCGAGATCTACGACTATCTGCGGCTGCTGTGGGCACGTGTCGGTCATCCCCATTGCCACATCTGCGGCCGTCCGATCAGCGGGCAGTCGGCCGAGCAGATCATCGACCAGGTCATGGAACTGCCCGAGGGGACCCGCTTCATGGTGCTCGCCCCGATCGTCCGCGGCCGCAAGGGCGAGTACGGCAAGCAGCTCGAGGAGCTTCGCGCGGAGGGGTTCGGCCGGGCGAAGGTGGACGGCGAGCTGCGCCGTCTGGACGAGGAGATCGTGCTCGACAAGAAGTTCAAGCACGACATCGCCATCGTGGTCGACCGGCTCGTCATGAAGGAGGACCTGCGCAAACGGCTGGCCGATTCGATCGAGACTGCGGTCGCCTTGGCCGACGGGCTGGTGGAGATCGAGATCGTCGATGCCGAGGCGCGGACGCTCGTGTTCTCGGAGAAGTTCGCCTGCCCGGTGCACGGACCGAGCCTGGTCGAGCTCGAGCCACGGGTCTTCTCGTTCAACTCGCCCCACGGCGCCTGTCCGCGCTGCACGGGACTCGGCTCTCAGATGGAGATCGACCCCGACCTCGTGGTCCCCGATCCGACGCTGTCGATCGGCGAGGGCGCGATCGCGCCGTGGGCCGTGAGCGCATCCAACTACTACGACCAGCTGATTCAGGCGATCTCCGAGCGCTACGACGTCGACCTCGACACGCCGTGGCAGGATCTGCCGCCCGAATCGCGTGACTTCTTCCTGTTCGGGACCGGCGGCGATCGGGTCCAGGTCTCCTACCGCAACCGCTTCGGCCGCCGCCGGACCTACGCGACGCAGTTCGAGGGGATCGTCCCGAATCTCGAGCGTCGCTATCGCGAGACCGATTCGGACTTCTCACGCGAGAAGATCGAGGAGTACATGACCCTGCGGCCGTGCCCGGAGTGCGGCGGTGCGCGGTTGCGCCCCGAATCGCGAGCGGTGCTGGTGGCGGGTACGCCGATCCACGAGTTCACGGCGCTGTCGGCGCAGCGCGCCCTGGAATGGGTGCGGCGGCTGGATCTGACCGAGCACGACCGGCGGATCGCCCGGCTCGTGCTGCGCGAGATCGAGGAGCGGCTCCAGTTCCTGGACAACGTCGGGGTCGGGTATCTCTCGATCGATCGCGCCGCGGCGACGCTGTCCGGAGGCGAGGCGCAGCGGATCCGGCTTGCCACTCAGATCGGGTCGTCGCTGGTCGGCGTGCTGTACATCCTCGACGAGCCCTCGATCGGCTTGCACCAGCGCGACAACGAGAAGCTGATCGGGACGCTGCAGCGGTTGCGCGATCTCGGCAACACCGTGCTGATCGTCGAGCACGACGAGGGCATGATGCGCGCCGCGGACCATCTGCTCGACATGGGCCCGGGGGCCGGGGAATATGGCGGCCACGTCGTGGCGCAGGGCACCGCGGAGGAGGTGGCCCGGGTCTCCGACTCGCTGACCGGGCAGTTCCTGGCCGGCACGCGCGTGATCGAGACCCCGGCCCGCCGCCGCAAGCCATCGGGCTACATCGGGATCGAAGGCGCCTCCGAGCACAATCTGCAGGGGATCGACGTCAAGGTTCCGCTCGGGGTCCTGGTGTGCGTGACCGGTGTGTCGGGCTCCGGCAAGTCGACGCTGGTCAACGAGGTGCTGCTCAAGTCGGTGGGCAACCACCTGCACCGGACCCGGCAGCGCGCTGGTGCGCACCGGCGGATCTCGGGTCTGGATCAGCTGGACAAGATCATCTCCGTCGACCAGTCGCCGATCGGTCGCACGCCGCGGTCCAACCCCGCCACCTACATCGGGCTGTTCGATCAGATCCGGGAGCTGTTCTCCAAGACCCAGGAGGCCCGCGCCCGTGGCTACAAGCCGGGCCGGTTCTCGTTCAACGTCAAGGGTGGGCGCTGCGAGGTGTGCCGCGGCGACGGCCAGATCAAGATCGAGATGCACTTCCTGCCGGACGTCTACGTCCCGTGCGAGCAGTGCGACGGCAAGCGCTACAACCGCGAGACGCTCGAGGTCCGCTTCAAGGGAAAGACGATCGCCGACGTGCTCGAGATGCCGATCGAGGAGGCGGTCGAGTTCTTCACCCACATCCCGAAGATCCGGCGACGGGTTCAGGCGCTGGTCGACGTCGGCCTCGGCTACATGCGGCTCGGCCAGCCCGCCACCACGTTGTCCGGGGGCGAGGCGCAACGGGTCAAGCTCGCCGCCGAGCTGAGCAAGGTGGCGACCGGCCGCACGCTTTACATCCTGGACGAGCCGACCACCGGTCTGCATTTTGCCGATATCCAACGACTGCTCGAGGTGTTGCAGCGACTCGTCGACGCCGGCAACTCGGTGGTCGTGATCGAGCACAACCTCGATGTGATCAAGGTGGCTGACCGTCTGATCGACCTCGGGCCCGAGGGCGGCGATGAGGGCGGCCGCTTGATCGCCGTCGGGACGCCCGAGCAGGTGGCCGAGGTCCACGAGTCCTACACCGGACGGTTCCTGTCCGAAATGCTGCCCGTACGGGCGAGGAGAGCGGCGAAGCCCGCGGCCCGCCCCCGACGGCGCCGGGCGGCGACGCCAGCGGGCTGAGAGCGCGCCGGTGAGTCCCCCGGAGCCGGCGAGCTTTGCCCAGCTCAGGCTCTGGGCCCAGAAGTGGCGCTGGTACGAGCGCAACTCACTGCCCTGGAATCGCGCCCGGATCCACTGGGAGCTGATGCGCCGCGACGCGTTCGCGCGCTGGCCGCTGCACGGGAACGTGCTCGAGGCGCTGCGGGAGGGACGCCTGCAGATCGGCGCTCACACGCTGTTCGAGCCCGACGTGTGGATCACGGCCCCGGGATCAGCCCGGATCCGCATCGGCTCCGGGACGTTCCTCAACCTCGGCGTGATGGTGGCAGCGGCCGAGCTCGTCGAGATCGGCGATCACTGCATGTTCGCCAACGGCTGCTTCATCACCGACGCCGATCACCGCTTCGACGATCCCGGCCGGCCCGTGACCTGGCAGGGCTTCACCAGCAAGGGGCCGACCCGCGTCGGCGACAACGTGTGGTGCGGCGCCCACGTCGTCATCACCAGTGGCGTGACCATCGGCGAACGCTGCGTGATCGGCGCCAACTCGGTGGTGACGAGCGACATTCCGCCGTTCTCGGTCGCGGCGGGGGTCCCCGCCCGGGTACTCAGGACGATCGAGTATCGCTAGCGCCGGGAGACGGCGTGCGCACGTTCTTCGGAGGCGGTCGGAAGGCGCGAGTGCGTGGGCGGTGACGATCGGAGCGCGGCAGCCCGCGACCGCCCGCCCGGTGACGATCGGGCCGCGGCCGCCCGCGACCGCCCGCCCGGTGACGATCGGGCCACGGCCGCCCGCGACCGCCCGCCGAGCTGGGCGGGCGGTCGCGCGGGCCTGGCCCTCGATGACGGGCTAGCCGGTGGGCACTCCGTTCGCCGGCGGCGCCGGCTGGGGCGTGGTGTACGGCGTGATCGGGCTGCCGGCTGTCGGGTCGGTGGTCAGCGGACCGCCGAACAGGACGATCTTGCCGCCCCGGATCTGGCCCATCTCGGCGCCGCCGTAGCCGCCGTGCTGGGTCGTCGAGTAGCGGAACGGCACGAGCCCCGGCCCGGTCCACTTCGCCCCGTCGGTGTTGACCGCGTTGACGAGGTCCTGACGGGTCAGGTCCTTGCCGGCCGCCTGGAGCGCCTGCACGAGCGTGTACGCGTTGGCCATCCCGTACTCGACGTTGCCGTCGAACGGCGCGCTCGGCGTCGTACTGCGTCGTGGATCTTCATGAACAGCTGGATCCACGGGTTCGACGTGTCGCTGCTGGACGGCAGGTAGCCGTCGGTGATCGCGCCCTCGATCAGCGCGGTGCCCGACGCCTTGCCCTTCGAGATCGCCTTCAGCAGGCCGCCGACCGTGATCGGGTCGATGCCGACGTTCGAGACGACCAGCTGCGGCTTGTAGCCGAGCGTGAACGACGGTCAGCTGGCCGATCGCGGTGTAGATCGGCACCGTGAACTCGACCAGCACCTGCGCCTTGGCGGCCTTGATGCGCGGTGATCTGCGGCGCGAGCGTGGTCACGCCCGGCTGGTAGGGCTGCTTCGAGCCACGATGTCGGCCGCCGGCACCTCGTCCTCGATCCCGGCCAGGCCGCCCTGGCCGAAGTCGTCGTCCTGGTAGAGCACGCCGACCTTCTTGCCGGCGAAGTGCTGCTTGATGTACTGGCCGAGGATCTTGCCCTCGATCGTGTAGTTCGGCTGCCAGCCGAACGTGTACGGCTGGGACGTGCCGTTGTCCCAGCACGGGCAGCCGGAGGCGACGAACATGTCGGGCACCTTCGAGGCGTTGAGGAAGCCGACGACCTTCGTGTGCGTCGGCGTGCCCAGACCCTCGAAGATGCCGAACACGTTGTTCTGGAGCACGAGCTGGTGCACGACGTTGACCGTCGTTCGCTCGGGTTGTAGGCGTCGTCCTTGATAGATCAGGTGGATCTTGCGCCCGAACACGCCGCCGTGGGCGTTGACGTAGTCGAAGAACGCCTGCGAGGCCGGCGCGATCTCGCTGTAGCCGGGGGCGGCCGGGCCGGTCAGCGGCTGGTGGGTGCCGAACGTGATGCTGGTCGCGGTGACGCCCGGCGCGGTGCTGCCGAGTTGCCGAGCTCGACGAGCCCGCGGAGCTCGCGAGCTTGACGAGCTCGACGAGCCGCAGGCGGCCACGACGCCAGCGCGCCGCTAGCACGGCAGCGGCCGGACACCAGCGATCTGGTGTGACGTGTGGTGCATCATCCCCTCCTCACTGGGTTGGACTGCGCAGCCGCCGGTCGCGACCGGAGGCTGTGTGACGACGGCGCGCGAGCGCGCGGACGCCGCCCTGGATCCCGCTCGGCCAGACGAGCATCGCGCCGATCAGGACGAGCCCGTAGATCGCGAGCGGCAGGTTGGCCGACACGTTCGTGGACAGCGAGAACGAGTGCGCGAAGTCGTTCGTCCAGCTCGGCAGGAGCACGAGCACCGCGGCGCCCCAGACCGCGCCGGCGAGCGAGCCGAGGCCGCCGAGCACGACGCCGGTGAGCAGCGACAGCGAGAGCTGCAGCGGGAACGCACCGGGGTCGGCGAGCTGCAGCACGACGGCCAGCAGGCCGCCGCCGAGCCCGGCGCAGGCCGCGCTGACGACGAACGCGAGCGTCTGCGTGCGCCCGACGCGCAGCCCGCACAGCGACGCGGCGATCTCGTCGTCGCGCACGGCCCGGAGCGAGCGTCCCAGGCCGCTGTGGATCAGGTTGTAGAGCACGAACAGCACGACGAGCGCGCCGGCGCAGGCGATCCACGCCTCCCAGCGTTCGAGCGAGAAGTTCGCGCCGAGCCACGACGGCGGGATCGGTGGATTGATCATGAGCCCGTTCTCGCCCCCGAACGTCGCCGGGAAACTTGTCGGCGAGTGCCGGCAGCCCGACCGCGAAGGCGAGCGTCGCGCCCGCCAGATAGGGCCCGCGCAGGCGGCTCGCCGGCGGCGCCGAGCGCGACCCCGACCAGCGCCGTCACGACGACGGCGGCGACCAGCGCCGGGACCAGCGCCCAGTGCTCGTTGCCGATCAGCAGCGCCACCGTGTACGCGCCGACGGCCATCAGCGCGCCGTGGCCGAGCGAGATCTGCCCGCTCAGGCCCGCGAGCACGGTCAGGCCCGGCAAGCGCGGCGAAGTAGTAGGCGCCGTTCGCGAGCTGCAGGTCGTTGTAGGCGCCGAGCTGCTCGCTGACGCACGCAGCAGGACGACGCCGCAGACGAGCGACCAGTCGCCAGTGACTCGCAGCAGCGTGCTCCGGCGTAGCGCGAGCGCGCGCCGGGGAGCCGGCTCACACGCGCCGCTCCTGCGGTCGCCGAGAACAGGCCCGTGGGCCGCACCATGCAGCACCAGCACGAGGATCGCGAGCGCCGCCAGTGGTACCAGCGCGGATCCCTCGTAACCGCGAGACGTAGGAGAGCGCGAGGCCCGAGCACGAGCGCCGCCGACGACCGCGCCCGGCGGGCTGTCGAGGCCGCCGATGACGGCCGCGACGAAGCCGATGATGAGGATCGGGTCGAAGCTGTTGGGGCCGAGGAACACCGACGGGGCGACGAGCACGCCCGGCGAGCGCGCCGGCCATCGCCGCCAGCGCCCAGCCGAGCGTGAACATCCGTCCGACGCGGACGCCGAGCAGCCGGGCGACCTCGGGTGCGAACGCGGCCGCGCGCATCTGCAGGCCGAGCGTCGTGCCGCGAAACAGCAGCGCCAGGGCCAGCGCGACGCCGATCACCACGAGCACGATGAACATGTCGTTGGGCGCGAACAGCAGCCGCGTGCCCCCGACCTCGATAGCCACGGATCGAGAACGCGGGCGGAAACGAGCGCGGCGTGTTGCCCCAGATCATTCCGGCGACCGCCACCAGCAGCGTGTACAGACCCGAGCGTGACGATCACCGCGTTGAGCGGCGGCGCCGACTCCACCGGGCGGATCAGCACGCGCTCGACCACCGCGCCGAGGATCAGCCCGACGACGAGCGCGACCGCGAAGCCGAGCCAGTAGGACGCCGGTCGCGTTGATCACCGCCGAGGCGATGAACGTCGTGACCATCAGCATCGCGCCCTGGGCGAAGTTGACGATCCGCGTCGCGCGCCAGATCAGCACCAGCGCGAGCGCGACCGCGGCGTAGATCGCCCCGGTCGAGATGCCGTTGAGCGTGAGATCGATGAACTTGGTCATGGCGATCTAGAACCCGAGGTAGGCGTGGCGGAGCCGCTCGTCGGCGGCGAGCTGATCGGAGGCCTGGTCGGCGACGACGCGGCCGAGGTTGAGCACGATCGCCGCGGTCGGCGACCGACAGCGCGCTGCGGGCGTTCTGCTCCACCAGCAGCACGGCCAGCCCACGCGTCTCGGCCAGCGTGCGGACGAGCCCCATGATCTGCGCGACGAGCAGCGGCGCCAGCCCGAGCGAGGGCTCGTCGAGCAGCAGGACCGTGCGGCCGCCCGACCAGCGCACGGCCGATCGAGAGCATCTGCCGCTCGCCGCCCGACAGCCGCGACGCCGGCTGCGAGCGGCGCTCCTCGCAAGCGCGGGAACAGCTCGTAGATCTCCTCGGGAGGCGCCGCGCTGCCCCGGCGCCAGAGCCCACCGAGGCGGAGGTTCTCCTCGACCGTCAGCTCGGTGATCACCCCCCGGCCCTCGGGGACGTGGGCCACGCCGCGGCGGACGATCTCCTCGACGGCGAGGCCGGTGATGTCCTCGCCGTCGAGCTTGACGCGTGCCCGCGCGGGGCCTGCACCAGACCGGTGATCGTCCGCAGCAGCGACGTCTTGCCGGCACCGTTCGCCCCGAGCACGGCGGTCACCGAGCCGTCGGGCACCTCGAGCGAGACGCCGTCGACCGCGCGCACCGGGCCGTAGTCGGTGGTCAGACCCTCAACCGTGAGCATCGCCCGCCCCCGTCCTGCCGCCCGGTCCCGTCCTGCCGCTCGGTCCCGTCCTGCCGCTCGGTCCCGTCCTGCCGCTCGGTCCCGTCCCGCCGCTCGGTCCCGTCCCGCCGCTCGGTCGCGTCCCGCCGCCCGGTCCCGTCCCGCCGCCCGGCCCCGTCCCGCCGCCCGGTCCCACCGTCCCAGCGCCCGGTCCCGACCCGGCGTCCGCTGCGCTCCCGGCGCCCGCTCCCGGGCCATCCGCCGCCCGCCCGAGGTAGGCCTCCAGCACGCGAGGGTCCTCGCGTACCGCCGATGGCACGCCGGAGGCGATCACGCGCCCGAAGTCGAGCACGACGACGCGGTCGCAGACCGAGGTGACGAAGTCCATGTGATGCTCGACGAGCATCACGGCGATCGAGCTGCCGAGCGAGCTGACCAGCGTGGCCAGCTCCGACAGCTCGTTGGCGTCGAGTCCGCCGGCGGGCTCGTCGAGCAGCAGCAGCTCGGGCTCGGAGGCCAGTGCCCGGGCCAGCGCCACTCGCTTCTGGAATGCGAACGGCAGCGTCGACGGCAGCCGCTCGCCGATGTCCTCGCAGCCGAGCCTGGCCAGCGCGGCGCGGGCGCGCTCGCGCAGGGCCTGCTCGTCCCGGTCCGACCGCGGCAACCCGAGCATGGCGCTCGCCACCCCGGCCCGACGAAAGCGCGCCGCACCGACAATCACGTTCTCGAGCACGGTCAGCCGCGGAAACAGCCCCACGCCCTGGAGCGTCCGGGCGATGCCGAACGCGGCCAGCCGATCCGGCCGGACCCGAGCCAGTGATTGGCCGCGCCAGTCAAGCGCGCCTGAATCCGGCGTGACGAAACCGCAGACAACGTTGAACAGTGTGGTCTTGCCGGCCCCGTTCGGGCCGATCACCCCGAGCACCTCGCCCGCCGAGAGCTCGACCGATACCCGTTCGAGCGCGGTGATGCCACCGAAAGACACGGTGACCTCGCGCACGGACAGACCCCGAGCCCCGAGCGCCCTCGACTCCACGCCCGCAAGCTATACCAGTCGGCAGGTACTCGCCAAATTTCTACCGTACAGCCCGGCGGCCGCCTCCGTCCCGGCGGCGGCTACGAGTGCTTGATCACGATCCCGGCGAGGATGTTGGCGACCCGCTCGGCGGCGTCGATCGCGGCCTCGAGGCCCTCGAAGAGATCCTTCCAGCGGATCACCACCATCGGATCGATGCCGCCGTCAAACAGCGACGCGACCGCTTCGCGGGTGATGCGGTCGCCCTCGTTCTCGAGTCGGGTGATCTCGATCGTGTACTGCGAGATGTCCTTGAACCCCCGCAGTCTGGGGATCGCATTGGCGAGCTGCTCCGCCGACTCATGCAGCACGCGGGCCAACCTGATCGCCTGGTCCATCGGGGCCTCGATCTTGTACAGGCCGAGGTAGTCGGCCACCTCTTCGGCGTAATCGACGACATCGTCAAGCGCCGGCGCCAGCGCCAGGATGTCCTCGCGGTCGATCGAAGTGCGACCCTGTGATTGACGCGGTCGATGATGTCGTGCGTGATCCGGTCGCCCTCGTGCTCGCAGACCAGGATCTCGCCCGCCAGGTCCTTACTGTCGGGATAGTTCGACAGCAGACGATCGAGCAGGTCAGCCGCGAGCAGGACGTTCTGGCCAGCTTCCTCGAACAACTCGAAGTAAACCCGGTCTCGGCGAGTGAACACGTGCGCGAGACGCGGCATCGAGGGATCCTATTGGTCCCGGCGCGTTCACAACATGGACACGGCCCAATTCAGATCGGTGGGCCGCGGCGCGAGTTGGGCGCTATGCGGGCGTCACCGCCGCGGGCGGCAATCCCGCCAGAAACTGCTCGAGCTCATCGTCGTCGATCGAGTACGTGTGCTCGGGAGCCGGAAATACGCGGCTGCGGACCTCGGCCGCGTACTCGGCGACCCCGGCGACCATCTGCGCCTTGACCTCTCCGTAGCGTTTGGCGAACCGCGGGGCGTGGCCGTCATAGATCCCCAGCAGATCGTGGAAGACCAGCACCTGACCGTCGGTGGCGGGGCCGGCGCCGATCCCGATCACCGGTATCTGGAGCTGCTCCATCAGCGCGTGGGCGACCGCGGCAGGAATCGCCTCGAACACGATCGAGAAACAGCCGGCCTCCTCCAACGCGGCCGCGTCCTGCGCCACCTCGAGCGCTCGTTGCCGCCGTGCGTCCCTGGGCGCGATATCCGCCCAGCGCCGTCGCCGTCTGAGGCGTCAGTCCGACGTGACCCATGACCGGGATTCCCGGCCTGCACGATCGCGCGGGCGCGCTCGGCCGTGGTGCCTCCGCGCTCGAGCTTGACCGCGTCGCAGCCCGCCTCCTTGATGAACCGCTGAGCGGTGGCGACCGCCTGCTCGTCGGAGCCCTCATAGGAGCCGAACGGGAGGTCGCCGACCAGCAGCGGCGTGCTCAGGCCGCGGCGCACGGCGGAGGCCAACATCAGCATCTCGTCAGTCGACACCGGAACCGTCGACGGGTAACCGAGCACGGTCATCGCGCCCGAGTCGCCGACCAGAACTACGTCCACTCCGGCCTCCTGCGCGACCTGGGCGGAGGGATAGTCGTAGGCGGTGACCATCACGATCGGCTCGCCAGGCGCTTCTTCTCGGCCAGACGCGGGAGGGTCATCGGCAGCGGGGCTTCCAGGCGGTGGGGGACCTGGGGATCGTGGAGTTGCGGACATGTCGGCGGCGTCTCCTCTAGGCGACGGTTGACGTCCCGAGCAGGGTCGCCACCTCGCTGTCGATGTTGCGGATCTCGTTGTGTGCGCCGACGTGGACGACGCGGGGCATCGTACTGCGTCAGATCGGCGGTGTCGTAGCTGCCGTAGGAGATGACGATGATCGTGTCGCCGCGGTTCACCAGTCGCGCCGCGGCGCCGTTGACCTTCATCTCACCCGAGCCACGCTCGCCGGCGATCGTGTACGTCTCCAAGCGCGCGCCGTTGTCCACGTCGACGACCGCGACCTGCTCGAACTCCGGATATCGGCTGCTTCGAGCAGATCCGGGTCAATCGTGATCGAGCCGACGTAGTTCAGGTCGCAGTCGGTCACGGTCGCCCGATGGATCTTCGACTTCAGCATCGTCCGATTCACGTCAGGGGCCTCCCATTGGTGGTGTGTCCCGCCGTCGTGCCGGGAGCCACTCGATCAGTGGTTGTCGATCAGTCGTGTGGCGCCGACGCGCGCCGCGACGACGGCGAGTACGTCGCCATCGATTCGCTCGACGGGCACCAGCGTGTCGGCCGAAACGAGCTCGAAGTAGTCGGGCTCGACGTTCGCGCCGGCCAGCTCCGAGCGCGCGGCGTCGATCACCGTGGCTGGGTCGCGCTCCCCGTCGAGAACGGCGTTGCGCGCGGCTTGCAGTGCGCGCTGGAGCGAGGCCGCGCGCTCGCGCTCATCAGGAGACAGGTGAGCGTTCCGACTTGACAGCGCCAGCCCGTCGGAGGCGCGCACGGTCGGGCAGATCTCGATGCGCACCGGCATGTCGAGGTCGCGGACCAGGCGCCGGATGACCACCGCCTGCTGGGCGTCCTTCTGGCCGAAGTACGCGACATCCGGTGCCACCATGTTGAACAGCTTCGTGACCACTGTCGTCACGCCGTCGAAGTGCTGTCGGCCTCGGTGCTCGCCCTCCAGGCTGTCGGTGACGCCGCCGACCGAGACGCTCGTGGCGAAGCCCGGGGGGTAGACCTCATCGATCGGCGGCGCGAACAGGTAGTCGACGCCCACCTCGGCGGCCAGCACCGCGTCCCGGCGCTCATCCCGCGGGTACGCCGTCAGGTCGCCCGAGTCGTTGAACTGGGTCGGATTGACGAACAGCGACACGACCACCACGTCGCACTCCTCGCGCGCGCGCCGCATCAGCGACAGGTGGCCCTCGTGGAAGTAGCCCATCGTCGGAACCAGGCCGATCGAGCGCCGCGCCTGCCGCGGGCGGGCGAGCGCCACGCGCAACTCGGCGACCTTGCGCAGCGTCCTCATGCGAGTGCAACCTCGGCTCGGGCGAGTCCGGCGGGCTCGGAGTCTGTCGCCGGGAGCGCGCGGGTCGCGTCGGCTCCCGTGGGCCGCTCGGATGCCGCCGCCTGGCGTCCCGCGAGCGCGCGTGTCGCGTCGACGAGCGCGTCGAACAGTGGCAGCAGGTCGTCGGCGCGCTCGGCGATCGCCGAGCGCTGGCGCGCCACGGTGAGCTCATCGCCGCGGGCCACCGGGCCGGTCAGCGCGCGTTCGGGGCCCAGCGTCGCCCAATTCTCGACCGCCGCCCGGACCAGCGGCACGAGCATCGCGCGGTCGGCGCCGGCGCTGTTGGCCAGCCGTTCGGCCGCTGCCTCCAGCGTGATGAGAAAGTTCGACGCGATCGAGGCCGCGGCATGGTATGCGGCCCGATCGCCGTCGGAGATCAGCACGGCACGCATCTGCAGCGCATTCGCCAGCTCGGCCGCGACGCTCAGCGCGCGCGGGGTGCTTCCCGCGATCGCCGCTCCGGCGCCGGCGAAGCGGCCGCCGGCCGCGGTCACGGTCATCAAGGGATGCAGCGAGAACGCCTCATGGGGAGCCAGCCCCGCGAGGTCCGTGGCGCCGGAGCAGTGGCCGACCGCCGGCCCGGCGAGAATGCGGCTGGCGGCCGCCTCGATCTCGCCATCGGGCACGCACAACAGGACGGCCTGCGCCGCGGTGGCCCCGGCGCCTCGTCCCAACGGCCCCTCTACGTCATAGCCAGCGTCTCGCAGTGCTTCAGCGAGTGCTGTTCCCAGCTTGCCCCGCCCCACAATGGCCACGCATGTCAGCGCAGCGTCGGTACAGGAAGGGGTGTCGGGATGAGGGTTCCGTTCCAGTTCTCGCATCAGAGATACCGGTCGGCGATCTTGTCTTCGGTGCAACTCGGTCGAGGTCCACTCCCGCGAAGGTAGACGGCCTCCTAAAAAAGCATACCCCGTCTGGCCATCGGGTTACCATCACGCGCTGTGAGAAGCGCTGCCGAGCGCCGCGAGCAGCTGAAGGCCGTGTACGAGGAGGCGCGGGATTGCGTCCGCTGTCCCCTGCATCAGACGCGCACGACGGTCGTGTTCGGGTCCGGAAACGCGAATGCCGACCTGATGTTCATCGGCGAGGCACCCGGGGCCAACGAGGACCGACTGGGGCTTCCGTTCGTGGGTCAGGCGGGCAAACTGCTCGAAAAGCTGCTCGGGGAGATCGGGCTGGAGCGCGGCGACGTGTTCATCGCCAACACCTTGAAATGCCGGCCACCCGGACAATCGCGATCCGCATCCGAACGAGATCGAGACCTGCCAGGTCTATCTCAGCCAGCAGGTCGAGCTGATCGAGCCCAGCGTGATCTGCACCCTGGGCAACTTTGCCACCAAGCTGCTCCGGGCCGACACGACCGGCATCTCTCGGGTCCACGGTCAGGAGGAGGTGCGCGTGATCGGATCGCGCGCGGTGCGCCTGTATCCGCTCTACCACCCGGCCGCGGCGCTCTACACCCCCTCCACGCTCGAGACCCTGAGGTCAGATTTTCACCGCATCCCGCAGCTGCTCACGCTCGGCGCACCCGAACAGCCGGCGTGGGTCGAGGAGGTCCCTGAGCCCGAGCCAGTGATTCCCGAGCCCGAGCCCGAGCCCGAGCCCGAGCCGCGTGCTGCGAGCGCAGACGCGGATCCGGCAGCGCAGCTCGGTTTGTTCTAGGTCCCGGCCGCCGTCGCGTGAGGTCGGCGGTTGCGTGAGGCCGGTTGTTGCGGTGTAGGGGGAGGAACTCGTCGGTCACCGTGGCGGCATCGGGTTTTGGGCGGATTCGGGTGCGGGGGACGCGTGGCGTGGCGGGTGGGTGGAACAAAATGTCACTCAACCATGTTGGATTGGAGGGGTGTGCGTGTTCTGGCCCGCTCAGCGGGCTCTGGCGCACGCACCCCCTTATCAATCGGGAGTTGAGTGAGATTTAGCCCACCCGCGCGGCGCAGGTACCTGCCGCCATGGTCGGGGGGGAGTGGGGCCGCTCGATCCGGCGCGGCAGGGAGTCGCGACGCAACGAGTGGCCTCCTGGAGGTCATATATCTGACCAATTTGCCTGCCCAACAGCCCAATCGAGGGCCCAAAAATCTCGTGTGGGACGTTCAACGGCTGGTGGCTGGGGAACTACCCGATCGCCAAAAATGACCCCTCGATTGGGGCGTTTCCCAGGTGTTTGGATTCTGGAAACAGTTCCTGGGACCGCCCCCCTCGCGGTCGCGAAGAACCTGGCGTAGAGCGCCAGTAGAGCGCCCGGCGAGCGCCTGTAGACCGCCCGGCGAGCGCCTGTAGACCGCCCGGCGAGCGCCTGTAGACCGCTCGGCGAGCGCCCGTAGGACACCCGGCGAGCGCGCCGTGCGGCTGTCAGCCCCCGCGGATCCGGCCGTCCTCGCCCGACCGCGCTACACGGCCACGAGCCCCACGACGGGCCCGCACTGCAGCCCCACGATGGGCCCGCACTACGAGCCCCACGACGGACCCGCACTACGAGCCCCACATCGACCCGCACTACAACAGGAGAGCCGTTAAGACACGGCCTCGGCCAGCGGAATCGACTCGAGCTCCGGCACCGCCGGCTCGAGACTGACCGCACCCGGAGGCGGCGGTTTCCCGCGGCGCAGCGCGAACGCGAACGCGAGGACGGCTCCGACGACCTGCACCGCCAGTACGACCGCGGCGAAGCCGGCCGGCTGACGCGAGGCCTGCAGGAGCAGTATCGGCTCGGCCACCGCGACGAGGCCCAGCGCGACCAGGAACCAGGTGCGCTTGAGCGCGAGCATGTACTGGATCGCCAGGTAGGTCGCGGCCAGCACGGTGAACGCGACCCCGAGCACGAACAGCGAGTTCGATGCCTGCAGCCGCTTGGGCCCGAACGCGAGCCGCAACAACAGCCGCGGCTCGACGCCGAAGATCAGCAGCACCGGGATCGAGAACACGACGATGATCGCCAGCGCTCCGGCCAGGACCGGCCGAGTGTCCTCGCCGGCGGCCCGGCGCCGCGAGACCTCGGGCACCAGGTAGAAGCCGGCGCCGATGGCGATCCAGATCATCACCTTGGCAGCGACGGCGGTGGCGCCGTACGAACTCGCCAGATCCTTCCCGAAGCGATGCTTGGCGGCGATGATGTCGATGTTCTGCAGCACCGCGATCACGATCAGCCCCGCGATGGGCGCCCAGGCGCGCCTGATGTGCGTCCACAGGCTGATCCCCGCGGGAGCGTCGCCGACGCTCACCGACTCTCCGGAGGACACCAGCGCCACATGGTTGCGAATCCGGATCGCGCAGTACGCGCCCATGGCCAGGAAGGACAGCGGCGTGCCGAGATACGCGCCCGTCACGCCCAGTCCCGGCGGCCGCCAGCGTCGCACCGAGCACGAGCCGGACTCCCTGCTCGCCGATCAGGCTGATCCCCACCCCCTTGTAGTCGCCGATGCCCTGCAGCGCACCGCGCAGGATCGACAATCCGAGCCACATGCAGCCGGCCGGCAACCCGATCGCCGCGGCCCACTGGTCGCCCTTGACCCCCACCGCCTGCGCGATCGGGGCCCGGAGCAGGATCGAGATCACGGTGACCACCGACGGTCACCACCACCAGCGACCTCGTCCACCGTCTCAGCGTCGCCGCCAGGCTGGCCCCCACGCCGAGATGGCCCAGCACCCCCTCGCGAGCCGTGGCGACCTGAAGTGCCTGGCCCACCACCGAGAGGATCAGGAAGTAGCTGATCAGGGCGGCCAGCGACCCGTAGTCGTTGAGCAATCGCGCGAACACGACCGTCGACCCGAGCGCGATCAGGTTGTTGATGATCATCGCGCCGGCCAGACCGACCGCCTTGGCAGTCTCGGACCCGTGCAGCTCGGCCACCGATCCCGGTAGCGCACTTCGCCCCTGGTGCAGGCGACGGCGGATCATGGCGAGCCGACCCGGAGCGTGCTCGGTCGCGGGAGGAGTCATGACGCCAGTGACGGTAGCGAAATGCCCGGCTGCAGCAAAGTTGGGGCGAGCCGTCCCGCTCTACAGTGTGTCGCGGATGCGGGGCCGGTATGAGTCCAGCAGCGCGACGCACACCGAGGCGCTCGGCGCCGGACTGGCGGCCGAGCTGGTGGCCGGCGACGTGGTGCTGGTGGAGGGCGACCTCGGCGCCGGCAAGACCACGTTCGTGCGCGGCGCCTGCCGCGTCGCTGGGCGTCGCGCGGCCCGGTCACCAGCCCGACGTTCACGATCGGCCAGCGCTACGCCGCGCCCATCCCCGTCTCCCACCTGGACCTGTTTCGCGTCCCTGGTCTGGCCGGCGAAGATCCCGACCTGCTGGCGGACTACCTCGGCCCGGACACGATCGCCTTCGTCGAGTGGCCGCAGGGTGGGGAGGAGACGGTGGCCGGCTTCGCGCGGATCGCCGCGCGGGTGGGGCTCGAGCACGCCGGAGGTGACCGCAGCGGTGGTGAGGATCACGTGAGGATCCTCGGCTTCGACACCGCGACCAGGGCCACGACGGTGGCGATCTGGGACACCGACGGCGCACATCCGCGCGACCGCAGGCCGCGACGACCCGGCTCCGGGCGTGCGGCCACGCCACACCACCCGGCTGATGGCGCTGATCGTCGACGTGCTCGAGCACTCGGGCACCGCCTGGGGCGAGATCGACCGAATCGCCGTCGGCGTCGGTCCGGGCACCTTCACCGGCCTGCGGATCGGGGTCGCGACCGCCCGCGCGCTGGCTCGGGCTCAGCGGAATCCCGCTGGTCGGCGTCTCGACGCTGCAGTCGCTGGCGCTGGGCGCGGCGGAGATCAGCGAAGGCCACCAGCGCCGAGCCGATGGTTCGCCCACGGCCGCTCCCGGTGACGCCCGTTGGCCGTGATCGACGCGCGCCGCGGCGAGGTGTTCGCCGCATGCTGGCGGGCCGGAAGCGGCCGGGCCCCCGAGCTGCCGACAGCTGGTGCTGACGCCCCGGCGCTCGCGCCCGATGCCCTGGCGAGGCTCGCACCAGAGCTCGGATCGAGCATTCTGGCGGTCGGCGACGGAGCGGTAGAATTCCGGGCAGTTCTCGAGCGCTCGGGGACGTGGATTCCCGAAGACGACTCGGGGCTTCATAGGGTCAGCGCAATCAACCACTGCCGGCTGGCGAGCGGTCTGCGCGCCGGGTAACCCTGACGAGGTTCGGCCCGAGTATCTGCGACTGCCCGACGCCGAGCTCAACCTCCGCGCCGCAGCCAAGCGATGACGACCCACTCCTTCACCATCCGCTCGCTGGGCTACTCCGACCTCCCGCAGGTGATCGCGATCGAGCGGCGCGCCTTTCCGACCCCGTGGTCGCTGGCCATGTTCGTGCTCGAGCTCTCCAAGCCGTCGGGCGTGTGCCTGGCGGCCATCGACGCCGACACCGGCAAGCTGGTCGGATATCTGATCTGTCGCGCTACGACACCGTCTGGCATCTGATGAACATCGCCGTCGATCCCGCCTGCCGCGGGCGCGGGATCGCCCGCGGCGATGCTCGAGCAGATGCTCGAGCGCGGCGGGACACGATGAGCAGTACACGCTCGAGGTGCGGACCTCCAACGCGCCGGCGATCGCCCTCTACGAGCGCTTCGGCTTCCGCCCCGCCGGCACCCGGCCGCGCTACTACCGCGACACCGGCGAGGACGCGGTGATCATGTGGCGCACGGCGGAGACGATCTCGACGTCCGGCGCCGCCGGGTGATCCTCGCCATCGAGACCAGCTGCGACGACACGTGCGCGGCGGTGGTCACCGACGACGGCCGGATCCGCGCCAACGTGATCTCCTCGCAGGGGATCCACGACCGCTACGGCGGCGTCGTGCCCGAGATCGCCTCGCGCCACCACCTCGAGCTGATCGGCGACGCGGTCGACGACGCCCTGCGCCGGGCCGAGATCGTCGCTCGCCGCAGGTCGAGCTCGTGGCGGTCACGCGCGGCCCCGGTCTGGTCGCCGCGCTGCTGGTCGGCTGTCGCCACCGCCAAGGCGCTGGCGGCGGCGTACGAGCTGCCGCTGGCGCCGGTCGACCACCTCCACGGCCACGTCGCCGCGAGCTTCCTCGGCCGGCGCCGTTCGAGCCGCCGTTCCTCAGCCTGGTCGCCAGCGGTGGCCACACGTTCCTGGCGCGCGTGGACGATCGCGGGCCCGGCTACGAGGTGCTCGGCCAGACGCTCGACGACGCCGCCGGCGAGGCGTTCGACAAGGGCGCCCGGCTGCTCGGTCTCGGCTACCCGGGAGGCGCGGCGCTCGAGCGCTCGCGCAGGGCGGCGATCCGCAGGCGTTCCCGTTCCCGACCGGCTCCGGCCTGCACGGCCTCGACTTCTCGTTCGCCGGGCTGAAGACGGCGCTGCTGTATCGCGTTCGCGACCTCGGGACCGCGGAGACCGAGCGCCTCCGGGCGCGACCTCGCGGCCTCCTATCAGCGCGCGATCGTCGAATCGCTGGCCATTCGCACGCAGCGAGCGCTGGTGGCGACCGGCCTCGATCGACTGGCGATCGGAGGCGGCGTGGCCGCGAACGGCGCGCTGCGCGCCCGGCTGGCCGAGCTCGACGTGGAACTCGACGTTCCGCCGCGCGCGCTGTGCACCGACAATGCCGCGATGATCGCCAGCGCGGCCCGGTACGTCGAGCCGCTGCCCTATCCCGACTATCTGGCGCTCGACGTGTACGCGAGCGGCGAGCGCGCGAGCCGGATGACGCTGCCGACTCGGCCCCCCGTCCGCGGGATGCCGAGCCGATATCACACGTGAGGACGACATGAGCACGGTTGCCCTCTACGGCCGCGAGGGGTGTTGTCTGTGCGATCAGGCGCGCGAGATTCTCATGCGGGTGCGCGCCAGACGGCCGTTCGATTTCGACGAGCGCGACATCGATGCGGACGACTCGCTGCTGCGGGCCTACCTCGAGCGGATCCCGGTCGTTACGATCGACGGCGTGGAGGTGTTCGAGCTTTTCGTCGACGAAGCCGAGTTGGAGCGTCGGCTCGGTTAGAGTGCTTCGCCGATGAGCCACACGGTCGGCCGCGGTACCGAGTCGGCTCAGCCAGCCGGCGAGAGGCCGGGGGACAAACTTTCACTCGGGGTCGCCGCGAGGTTGTCGCGGTATCTGCAGGTGCTCACGCAGGCGCGAAAGATGGGCAAGGAGACGATCTCCTCACAGGAGCTGGCTGATTACACGCACGTGAACTCGACCCAGATCCGACGGGACCTGTCCGGGTTCGGGAAGTTCGGCAAGCGCGGGGTCGGCTACAACGTCGAATCGCTGGTCAACCAGATCCGCAAGATTCTCCGCACCGCGGGCCAGCACAACATCGCCCTGTTCGGGGCCGGCCACTTGGGGACGGCCATCGCCACCTCTGACATCTTCGCCGACCATGGTTTCCGGGTCGTGGCGATGTTCGATGTGGATCAGGCCAAGGTGGGCACCCAGATCGGGCCGCTGACGGTGCGACACAACTCGCAGCTGCGCACGGCGGTCGAGGAGGAGGACATCCTCGTCGCGGTGTTGGCGGTCCCCTCGGCCGCCGCTCAGGCGTTGGCCGACGAGCTTGCGGAGGCCGGTGTGAAGATCATCTTCAACTACTCCGACGCCTTGCTCCACGTCCCGCCCGAGGTTACGGTGCACACCTCGAGCCCCGCCGTCGACCTGCTCTACGCGCTGTACTTCTACCTGACCTAGTGGCCCGATGGACGTCAACCTTGACCTCGACACCGCTCGCGCGGCCTTCGAAGCTTCGACCGACTTTACGGTCGGGCTGGAGGAGGAGTTCGCGGTGTTGCGCGGTCTTTTGTACTTGTTCGGGCGTAACTTTTTCGAATTGCGACACCAGTGTGTTCACGCGGGCGGGATCGTCGTCAAACAACGCGAAGCTGGCGAGCAGATCCATCAATCCAAAGCCGCCAAATTGCCCCATGGTGTCGTAGAGAATGGAGCGCAGCTTGACGCGCGCGCGATCCAACGACGCCTGATCGACTGGTTTGGTACGCAGCGGTTCCACGACGGCATCGATGGCCTCAATTACAGTTTCCGTTTTTGTCGTGGGATCGTAGGTAAGGTTCGCAATCATCAACATCGGTCCGTTGTAGTCGAACATATTGCCGAGGAGATTGATGCCGCCGTCCACCGAGTCGGTCAAGCCGCGCTTTTGCACCAGTTCTTCATGAAGGAGGCTGTCATCTCCTTCGATGAGCATTTGTTCGATCAAACCCATGGCGTAGTATTCGGGAGTGTTGCGATCCGGCATGTGGTAGCCGACAGCGACGGCCGGACGCGGAGCGAGGGGATCTTTCCTGTCCACCTGCTTTTGTTTTTCCTGCTTGGGTTCGGTCAAATCCGGTTGTGGCGGGAGTTGCGATGCCTTGATGGGTGCAAAATATTTCTCGACCATCTTCTTGGCTTCGGCGGGATCGAGATCGCCACCCATGGTCAGGACCGCGTTGTTGGGGGCGTAGTAGGTTTCAAAGAATTTCTGCACTTCGTCGAGTTTGGCGGCTTCGATGTCGGTGAGGTCGCCATAGAAATTGTGGGCGTTGTACCAGTTGGAGTTTGCCGCCATGGGCATGTCAATCCAGGGAAATCCGCCGTAAGGCGCGTTGA
Organism: uncultured Solirubrobacterales bacterium; assembly: GCA_963838535.1. Lineage (GTDB taxonomy): Bacteria > Actinomycetota > Thermoleophilia > Solirubrobacterales > Solirubrobacteraceae > Palsa-465. Next base: position 8,017 of record CAWIRN010000016.1, on the reverse strand, counting down.
GGACCGCGACCTTCACTTCGTTGCCGACCACACCTTGCTGATTTTTAAGATTGGCGTCGGTGACGGCGAGGCCGTGCATGCGGTCGGATTCCGCCCAGAGAACCGTTTCCAGTTTATTGGACGGCATCACCTCAAAGTAGTTCGTGAAATCGAAGCGCGTGGAGCCGTTCAGGATGCCGCCGTTCTGTTGCACCAGCTTGATGAATTCCATCTTGCCGAGATTCTGAGAGCCCTGGAACATCATGTGTTCGAATAGATGAGCGAAGCCGGTGCGATCTTTCGGCTCAATGCGGAACCCGATGCGGTAGATAAACGCCCACGCACACAGTCGGTGCGGTGTGATCGGGTGAGAGGACCACGCGCAGACCGTTCGGTAGCTTGTAATATTCCACTGGCACGTGGAATTCATCGCCAGTGGCCGGGGCGGATCGCGCCGGAGCGGCTAACGATATTGCCAGAAGTAGCGCGGCGAGCACTTGGCGCGCCCGTCTTCTTGCGTGAGCTTGCATAACTCCTCCTTTGGAGGGTTCCTTCAAAATGGCCTGTGCAATGATATAGGACAAACTTCTACACTCGGTAAAGTACGCAATTTCTCACGGAAAGTTTCGCTGAATCCAGAGTTGGCCTAAAAAACCGCGCGTTTTTGGTGCGTAGCCTTGGTGGCGAGGCTGAATCTCGGCTCTGCTTCCCCCCGACCACTCATTTGCCCTGCCAGGTATTCCCCTAATGCGGGTCCGTGCTTGAAACCGTGGCCGGAGCCGCCTCCCGCGAGCCAGACGTTCGCGAAGTCGGGATGGCGATCGATGAGGAAGTCGCCATTGGAGGTGTTTTCGTACTGGCAGACGCGCGTCTCGACGATCGGCGCGTTTGCCAGGGCGGGAAATCGGCGCGCAACGAAACTACGCGCCCACTCCACACCTTGCTTCGAGACCGGCCGAGATTGCGTATCAGGGTCGACGCGTTCGCCATGTGCGTCGCGGGCAAGTTTCAAGCCTCGGGCCTCGATGTCGGGCATGCCGTAGACTTCTTCCTCCTGGAACAGCCATGTCGGCAAAGAAGAAGCCGTGAAGCGCCAGTCGCCGGCAGGCGTGCCAAAGAAAAAGACTTCCTGGCGCGTCGGGAAGATCGTTGGCCTAGTAATTCCGGAACACTTTGCCGAGCCATGGGCCGCATGCGAAGACGAGTTGTCCCGCGGAGATTCGCGCTCCGCTCGAAGTCTCGATGAAATCAAGCTTATGGTTTGCGTGGGGTTGCGGCGGTGAGATCTGTGCAATCCGGAACTTTAGGCCGTTGCTTAGCGCATCTTCGATCACGCATGCTACGGCGCGTCGAGCGAGGAGAACGCCGCTATCCGGCTCCAGGAGGCCGCTTGAGATGTTGGTGAAGTTTACCTGCGGGTAGCGTTTTTCCAGTGCTGCGTGGTCCAACAGTTCCAGCTTTACGCTGCAATGCTGCAGAGTGGAGATGGTTTCACGCAATCGAGCGTCTTGTTCGGCTGCGAGCCACAGGACGCCTGTTTGAACAAACAGTGGCTGGTTCGTCGCGCGGAAAAGCGTTTTCCACTGCCCAAGCGAACGCAACGACCAGCGCGTATAGGTTTCGTCTTCGCCGTAGCCCATGCGGATAATGCGCGTTTCTCCACCGGAACTGGCGCGCGAATGCGCCGGGCCGTAGGCATCCACGAGCAGCACGCGCTGCTTTTGTGCTGCCAGATGCCAAGCCGTCCACGCGCCAAAAACTCCGGCGCCAACAACTACGCAGTCGTAAGTCGGGGTATTGGCCATCGCGCCGCCATCGTATCCAATTCAATGCGTCGCGGCAAAGTGGTTTCCCGGAAGAATGGCTTGCAGCGCGCCAAGCTATTCGCGCAGCTTTGCGGCCCAATGAGACAAGTGGTTTAGCGATTCCGTGTGCGTGGGATCCAAGTGCAACGGCGTGACCGAAGCTTCGCCAGCAAAGATTGCGGCGTAGTCGGAGTCCGCGTCCAATTCCATCTCGCGGTCCATGCGCTGCTCGCTCAACCAGAAATAGGGGCGGCCCTTAGGATCTTCGCCTTCGCGCAATACCGTGCGCGTGATCTTTTTGGACTGGCGAGAAAAACGAATCGCGCCTTTCCACGATTCCGGCACATTCACATTGAGGAGCACTTGAGGCGGCAGGCCTTCCTTCAGGACCATCTCCGCGGTGCGACGCGCGAGTTTCGCCGAGGGCGCGAAATCCGCGCTGACGCGCTTGGAGCAGAGCGACATCGCGACTCCGGGCACGTGATGAATCACGGCTTCGCGCGCCGCGCCGACCGTTCCGGAGTAATAGACGTTCTCGCCGAGATTCGCGCCATGATTGATCCCGGAAATCACCAAGTCCGGCGGCTCTTGCAGCAACTTGTGCAGCGCCACGATTACGCAGTCTGCAGGCGTGCCGTCGATGGCCCACTCATATTCTGCGATGCGATGGCAGACAATTGGTTGGCGCAGGGTGAGGGATTGCGCGGCGCCGCTGCGTTCCCAACTGGGGGCGACGATCTGAACCTGGGCAAAGTCCTTGAATTCCTCGGCCAGCGCGCGTAATCCGGCGGCCTGGTAGCCATCATCATTGGTCAACAATACAATTGGTTTCTTGTTGTTCTTCACACACACTCCCAACTTACCATTGTAATCGGAACCTGCCCTTGAGATGTGGAAGGGTTTCTACGGTTCCCAAGGATTGAAAAGGGGCACGCCAGTGATGGCGACGTCCTTAGCGTTCCGAGTCACGAAGGTCAAATTGTGGTGCAAGGCCGTTGCTGCCAACATCCCGTCGATCAGGGGAAGCGGATGTTTTTGCGGAGTGGGCCCGGGCAGCAATTCGTCCCCATCGGTCGGCGACAGCCCGATCGATTCCTAGAATGCGATTTGCGAAACGGATGGCGAGATCGTGGCTCAGCCAGGATTCGAGCGCAATGTGTCGGGAACGATGAGGCAGGGAATCGGCGGACCTGGAGTCTGGCAACCGGCTCCACCAGCTTTCCTGCCCGGCGCTACTCCGTGGTGGGACAAATGCGCCCGTTCACAATGAAAAGCGCATCCCAATTTTTGCCCGACGGGCCGACACCTTTGGACAGTGTTGAATGGGAGCGCGACTACACGATTACCCGCGTCTTTGGCGCCGCCAACGGTTCTGTGCGCACTCCTGCCCAGACGGAAATTGGCCTGTTCTGGACCGAACACGCCGGACAGCAATATGCGCGCGCTTTTAACTGTCTTGCCGAAAATCAGAAACTCGACGTCGCGGAAACTTCCCGGCTTATGGCCGTTCTTTGGACCGGTTATGCAGATGCCGCCATCGGATGCTTCAACGGCAAGTACCACTACAATTTCTGGCGTCCAGCCACCTCCATTCCAGCGGGCGGTGGGAATTCGGAGTTAACCGCCGATCCCACCTGGACCGCGCTAGGGCCGACTCCGAACCACCCGGAATATCCGGCGGTTCACGGATGCGTCACTGGCGCACTCTCCGATCTGATTGGCCGATACTTTGGCACTTCGAAGGTCCATATTGTCGTGGATAGCCTGGCATTCCAGGATGGAATTCATACCCACACCTTTGAACTACCGATGACCTCTTTGGTGAGGTCTTTTGGGCGCGCGTCTAGGCGGGCTTTCACTATTTGCATTCGTTCGAGGACGGTGGCGCTTCAGGCCACCGCGTTCCCGGACAACTCGTGTGCGGACACTTCCGGCGATTCGGCGAAAGCGGTGACGATTGGTGTGACCGGAAAGAAGATCGCGACGCTCACAGATAGGAATCGCGCCTGACTAATTACGCAATCGGGATGGGTGCTTGACTGTAGCGAGTTTGCCTCACCCGTCCCGAATTGCGATTACAGACAATGACTCGCACGCGAAGAATCCATTCTAAATGGACCGGAGAAGCAACTTGGTTGCCATTTGTAAATGTGAGACCCTAGACGAACTCGGAGCGTTTCGCCGGCAGGAGGGTGCCGCGTGGAATCGACAATTTCCTCTCTCATCGGGGCAACCGAAGCGGGCGATAGCGCCGCGGCGGATACGCTCTTCAGCACACTTTACTGTGAACTGCACCGGATGGCGAAGAGGGAGCTAGCCCGATGGGGAGCCCCCGGTAAGTTTGAATGTGACCACGCTGCTGCACGAAGCGTATCTGGACATCTCCGCACGTGAAGGCAAGTCATTTCCCGACCGTCCGCGTTTCATGGGGTACGCTGCGCGTGTGATGCGCGGACTGATTATTGATCACGCGCGAAATCGAAACGCGATCAAGCGCGGGCGGCAGTTCGAAATAACTTCGCTAAAAACGGACGCAGGCGAAAATGCGGTTGACGCGAAAGAACTGACGTTGATCAGCGATGCGCTGGATGAACTGGCTAAGGTCGAACCTAAGCTTGCCGAGGTGGTGGACTTGAAGTTCTTCTGCGGATTTTCCTTCGCCGAAATCGCGGCCTTGTCGAACGTGTCCGAACGGACCGTACAGCGAAAGTGGGAGAAGGCACGCATCTATCTCCATCGCACCATTCGCGCGGATTTGTCAGTTTGAGGAACTAATGCCCCAGCTTAGCCCCGATGAATGGCGGGCCCTTAGTCCACACCTCGATGAAGCGCTGGACATGACGGACGAGCAGCGCTCGACCTGGCTGTCCTCTCTGCAGACCGAAAACCCAACACTGGCATCGCAGCTGGAAATACTTCTTCAGGAGCACCGCGCGCTAACTGAGGAAGGTTTTCTGGAAGAGAGCGCTGTGGAATTGCCGGGTGAGCCTGGCCTGGCAGGTCAAACTTTCGGTGCCTACACGCTGGTATCGCAAATCGGACATGGGGGGATGGGCAGCGTTTGGTTGGCGGAGCGAAACGACGGGCGATTTGAGCGGCGTGTTGCGGTGAAGGTTCTGAATATTGCGCTGATGGGGAAAGGCGGCGAGGAGCGGTTCAAGCGCGAAGGCAGCATTCTGGGGCGGCTAATCCATCCTCATATCGCCGAGCTTATTGACGCGGGAGTGTCGCCAAGCGGGCAGCCATTTCTTGTACTCGAGTACGTTGAGGGCGATCACATTGACCGTTATTGCGACGAGAATACGCTGGACGTCAGAGACCGGCTGCGGCTGTTCCTCGATGCATTGCGCGCCGTAGAGCTAGCGCATGACAGCCGTATCGTTCACCGCGATCTGAAGCCTTCGAACATACTGGTGCGAACGGACGGGCAGGCGAAGCTGCTGGATTTTGGAATTGCCAAACTACTGGAAGGGGAGGGACAGGCCGGCGAGTCGCCGCTCACGCTCGAAGGTGGAAGGGCGATGACACCGGAATATGCGGCTCCCGAGCAACTGAAGGGCGGAACGGTGACAGCGGCCACGGACGTCTACGCCGCGGGAGTTCTTTTGTATGTGCTGCTGACGGGGCAGCACCCTGCCGGCGCCGGTCCGCATACGCCCGCGAGCCTGGTTAAGGCCACATTGGAGACCGAGCCTCGTCGCCCTTCGGAGATCGTGGCATCAACGCAGGGAAACGCAGAGAACTCAGTCGCGAACGCCAAGAAACGCGCGACGACGCCGGACAAGCTGGCGCGGACGCTGCGCGGCGATCTGGATACGATGGTCGCAAAAGCGTTGAAGAAGAATTCGGAAGAGCGCTATCCCTCGATCAAAGCCTTCGCCGACGACTTGCAGCGATTTTTGCGATATGAGCCCATCAGCGCTCGACCGGACGCTATCGGCTATCGCGCTGGCAAGTTTGTGAGCCGACATCGGAGCAGCGTTGTCGCGGCGCTGGTGGTAACGCTGGCCCTGGTCGGCACAACGTTGTTCACATGGTTTTTTCCGCGTCGTTCGCAAGCTCTGCCCCAGTACAATCAGCGAAAACTGACCGCGAACGCGCAGGATTCGCCGGTGTTCAACGCTGCGATCTCTCCCGATGGCAAGTATTTAGGGTACGCAGACCAGCAAGGCATTCATCTACAGCTTGCCGAGACCAAAGCAGCGCAAAATCTGCCTTTGCTCGCCGGTGTTCAGACGGGGACAACTTTCTGGGAATTCGGGAGTTGGTTTCCTGACTCCGCACGATTTACAGCATCTGCCAGCGTGCCAGGAAGGCCGAGCACCGTATGGTTGATTCCGACACAGGAAGGGGAAGTACAGAAGATAGCGGAAATTGAGGATATGTTCGGAGGCGGAGCCGTCTCGCCTGATGGATCCAGCATTGCTTACCAAAGGGTGCGGAGTTCCGATGGAGCGCGCGAGATCTGGGTTATGGGGCCTCACGGAGAGTCGCCTCACAGAGTACTGACAGCTGAAAGCCAGACAACATTTCAGGCAATCGCTTGGTCGCCGGCCGGAAACCGGCTTGCCTACCGCTCCAGGCGTGCCAAAAACAATCATACAGAAATCAAGGTGCAGAGTTGCGACCTGAGTGGTGCAGACATATCGACGATTGTGCAGGATAACCACTTGAGCGCATTCACTTGGACGCCGTCAGGACGTTTCATTTATTCGCGAAACGTCGAATCTGGTTCCGCGCAGTCCGATAATTTGTGGGAACTCAAGGTCGACGGAAAGAACGGAAAGCCGCAAGGCAAAGGACGCTTGTTGACAGATTGGTCGGGGTTTGCTGTTTACAGCCTGAGTGCGACGGCCGATGGAAAGCAATTGGCTTTTCTCAGAGGCACTGATCACTCTTCAGTTTTTGTCGGGGACCTGGCCAACAAGGAGAACCGCCTCGTTAATTTCCGTCGACTTACACTCGATGACAACTACAATATCCCTTCTGCGTGGACGCCAGATTCTCGGGACGTCATTTTCTCATCGGAGCGGGCTACAAACCGGCAAATGTATCGGCAGTCGCTAGATCAAGGCAGTGCTCCTCAGTTGCTTAGTCCCGCTGCCAATACGAATTTCTATTTGGCGCGGCTAAGTCCGGATGGAACATCGATCCTGCTTGAGGGCGAGCCGCTCGCCTCTCGCAAAATGGGTCTATATCGAGTTGACCCACAGGGTGGTGTTCCCCAGCGAATCTTTGATATTGAGGGATTCGTAATCTTTTCGTGCTCGAACAAGGCCGCCAATCTTTGTGTTTTTGGGCGACCGTCAGCGGACCAGAGCGAGCTTGTAGTTGCTTCATTTGACCCGCTCAGCGGTACTGGGAAGGAACTGGCACGGATTCCGCTGGAGGCGGGCAGCAGCGCTGACATTGGATTCGATTACTGGTGGCAACTTTCTCCGGATGGTTCGCAGATCGGCATCGTGAAATGGCACTCGCATGAAATCCGGCTGGTGCCTCTGCGTGGAGGTCAGACGAGAACGATTGCGGTGCAAGGCGTCCCTGACCTGCTGCATTTGGAATGGGCGAATGATTCGCAAAGCATGTTTGTGTCGGCCGTTGAGCCAGGTGGCGCGACTCTATTGCGCGTTATGCTGAACGGCGATGCCTCCCCTGTCTGGCACCAGCCACAGTCGAAAACGACATGGGGATTTCCGTCACCGGACGGTCGTCACCTCGCGATCATGGGCGGATATCAAGAGTCCAATGTGTGGATAATTAGCAACTTCTGAGCCGCAACGGCGCTGGGCCTACGTTTGTTCGCTCGGCCACACTGACCTTGAAATTTGTTTGCTCGGTAAACCAGTCGTATCGACCTCCCAACCTGGCCAAATCTTACTGTCCTCGTGTCGTCTTTTCCGTTCCGTTTCCGATATCTCAAGTAGGGGGAAATCGCTCCGGTCTTACCCAAGCGCTACATTTCATCCGCGGCTTGAAGGTAAAGGTAAATGTCGGGGCGCAGCCTCGGGGGTACCGTGCACTTGCACAATCTAGATCAGAGGAAGAAGGAGAAAGAAGTGGACAACAATTGCAATGGTAAGTTTCTGGACGGAGCGGCCGCTCGCGTCGTTCGCAAAACAATGGCGGTGTTGGCAGTGCTGGTTTTTTCCGGTGTTGCGTACGCTCGTGAGCGAGGCCAGGACAAAAAAGAGGATATTAACTTCGGCACGATTCCAAGTCCGACGACACCAGAG
>CAWIRN010000015.1:0-166769 GCA_963838535.1 uncultured Solirubrobacterales bacterium | reverse complement strand
GCTGATATGGGGAGTCGTTTGTCAAGTGAGGGACGAGGATTTCTCGCATTTGCGTTTGGTGTCTGGTGGGGTTGTGGTCGGCTGGGTGGGTGGCGGTCCGGCAGGCTGTGCGCGACGCGCGGTCAGGCTGATATACGCGGGTTTGGGGATGCCGCAGGACCATGGTTCGTCGTGGGGAGCCGCTGTCTAGCATCGGGCGTGGCCTGCCCCGTGTCGGGGCGGGTTGCTCATAGCACCGTCGCGGGTTCCCCGCGCGTTGCCGGGCCGCCACCGACCCAGCCGACGGGATAGCGGTTGTCGTCGGGAGTGGTCACTCGATTTGGCAGACCGCCCAGGCAAACCCGGCGAGCTCGCGGGCGGCCGCAACCGCGATGATCGTGCGGCGCTTGGCGCGCTGTTCGAGCCTGGCCCAGGTGCGGTGCAGTCGCTGCTGAGCTGACCAGGCGACGGCGACGGCTTCGGCGGGCTGGCCGCTCTGGCGATCGGTCAGCGCCTTGCCGATCCGGGGGCGCGGGCGGGTCGAGGTACGACGTCGGCGAGGTGCCCTTGCGGGTCCTTCTCCGACGCCGCCCTCCCGAACCCGGCGTGACCGTTTCCGATCACCGGGCTCTCCAGCGACTATTCCGTGATTGACGCGGTTGGCCTCCCGGGGTGGATCGTGGCGTGGCAGGCGGCGCAGACCACGAGGGTCTTCCGTCGTCGCTGGCCCATGATCCTGGCCCATTCGGGTTGGTCTGGCTGCCCGGGTTTGTCGAGGTCTGAGAGCTTGCGGATCTGGTGAACTTGCACCTGGTCCGCGTCTCCGCAGATCTCGCACCGCCCAGCGCGGAGCCGATCGATCAGCTCTTTGCCGGGAGCGGCGGCCGGGACTGGCGCGCGGTCTCTGAGGGCCGCGTGCTTCTGCCGTCTGAGCGGGATACCACCGAACGTTGCGACCAGTGGTTTGCGTCCCTGGCCGCGCTCAACCCTGACTTGCAGGCACTTGTGTGGCCCGTGCGGCGTCTCGATCGTGGCCTTGTACCTGCGGGCCATGGTCGTGACCGTCGAGCCGTACTTGCCGGCCAGCGTCTTGAGCAGCGAGGTCTGCATCACCCAGTGCAGCCGGTCGAGTCGGTAGACATCGCCGGCGAGTAGGTAGTACTGGACGATCCCCCGGTACTCCGCTCCGAAGCAGTTGATGATCGTGTGGTCCGGCTCGTTCATCAACTCGGGTCGGTCGGCGGGCTTGCCGCCTTGCGTGTATCGGGAGCACTTGGCCTTGATCACATCCACCGGCACGCGCAACCGGATCTGACCGTTGACCGACCTGCGACCAGCGGTCTGCTTGCGGTCGTCGTACTGGGTGAGGATCTCGTAGCCGAGGAACCGCGCCGCCTCCGTGCGGGCGTGGGTGATCAGCGTCTTGGTCTCGGACAGCTCCAGCGCGAGGTCCTCGTGCAGGAACTGGGCGAGGCGACGTTTGATCTCCTCGGCTTCGGCCTTTGGTCCGGTGAACCCGAGCAGGATGTCGTCGGCTTATGCCGAGCGGCGTGTTATGCCGAGCGGCGCCCGGGATCGCCCGTGGTTGCTGGGTTCGGGTGGCTGATTCCTCGGCATAACTTGGGGGTCTGATCGACGCTCTTCCTTTTCGGTCTGTCGAGAAGGGAGCGGGTCATGAGAAGCGGGTCGGGGATGGTCGGGCCGTTGACGGCGTTCGCGCCGGGGTTCTCGGCTGAGTTGGTGGCGCGTGGGTATCGGCCACGGTCAGCGGCCGCGCAGATGGCGTTGATGGCGGACGTCAGCAGGTGGCTGGCCGACCACGGCCTGGACGAGCGCGATCTGAGCGAGGCGCGTGTTGACGAGTTGATGGCGCACCGGCGTGTGTCAGGTCCCGCGACGCTGCTCTCGTCGCGGGCGATGGTCCCGCTGCTCGAGTATCTGCGCAGCGTGGGCGCCGCGCCGCTCGCGGTGACGGTGCCGGCAGCGACGGCCGCTGAGGAGCTTGTCGAGCGATATGCGACGTATCTGCGTGATCGGCGTGGTCTGGCGCGGTCGACCGTGCGCAACTACGTGTGGGTCGCGCGCGTGTTCCTTGACTGGCGAGAGGCGACGGCAGGCGCGCTCGAGCTCGAGCGGCTCGATGCCGCCGCGGTCAGCGAGTTCGTGCTGGAGCAAGCCGCGCAGTCGTGTGTGGGCACGGCGAAGTGCATGGTCACCCGGCTGCGGGTGTTGCTGCGGTTCCTGCACGTGGAGGGTGAGATCGAGCACACGCTCGCTGACGCGGTTCCGTCGGTCGCGGGGTGGCGGCTGGCGGGACTGATCAAGGCCTTGGACTCCCGGTCGGTCGCGCGGCTGCTGGCGGGATGCGATCGCCGCACTCGCGTCGGGCGCAGAGATTTCGCGATCGTCGTCTTGCTGTCGCGGTTGGGGTTGCGCGCCGGCGAGGTCGCCGCGCTGCAGCTTGTCGACATCGACTGGCGGGCCGGCGAGATCATGGTCCGCGGCAAGGGCAGCCGCCACGAACGTCTGCCGTTGCCCGCTGATGTCGGTGACGCGCTCGCGGGCTGGCTGGAGCGCGGGCGACCGCGCCGCGACTCGTCGTTTGTGTTCACGCGCCTGCGTGCGCCGTATATCGGTCTCACATCCGGTGCCGTCTCGCAGCTCGTGCGCCGCGTCTCGGTCCGGGCGGGGCTGGGTCCGGTCGGTGCGCATCGGTTGCGGCATACCGCCGCGACCGAGATGCTTCGCGCGGGCGGGAGCTTGACGGAGGTCGGGCAGGTGCTCCGTCATCGAGGCCGGGATGTCACCTCGATCTATGCGAAGGTCGACCGGCTCGCGCTCGTCCAGGTCGTTCAGCCGTGGCCGGGGAGTCGGGCATGACCACGCTCGCTGAACACGTCGAGAACTACCTGACGGTCCGGCGGGCGCTCGGGTTCAAGCTCGTTGGGGAGGGCGTGCTGCTCGCCGAGTTCGTCGCGTGCGCTGAGCGGGCTGGGCAGCGCACGGTCACGACCGAGTTCGCGGTGCAGTGGGCGCGACGGCCGGCAACCGGCAGCCACAACTATCTGTCGCGGCGGCTGCGGGCCGTGCGCACCTTCGCCCGGTACCTGCACGCGCTCGACCCCTCCTGCGAGGTCCCGTCATTGGAGCTGCTGCCCGCCAAGAAGTACCGGCCAGCGCCATACGTCTATACGGACGCGGAGATCGCCGCGTTGATGGCGGCGACGAGCACGCTGAGCCCGCCGTTTCGAGCAGCGACGTTCCGGACGCTGATCGGCTTGTTGGCGTGCACCGGGTTGCGGATCGGCGAAGCCCTCGGGCTGGACCGCGTCGACGTCGACCTCGCCGACGGCGTGCTGACGGTCCGCAACGCGAAGTTCGGCAAATCGCGCGAGGTGCTGCTGCATCCCAGCACCGTGCAAGCGTTGCTCGAGTACGCCGAGCTGCGTGACCGGTTCTGCCCACAGCCCACCACGCCGAGCTTCCTGCTCACCACGCGCGGCACGCGACCCAGTCACCCAACGATCTGCCAGCCGTTCCACAAACTGGTGAAGCAGGCCGGGATCACGCACCCATCGCCAGGCCGCCAAGTTCGGGTTCACGACCTGAGACATCGCTTCGCTGTGACGACGCTGCTGGGCTGGTATCGCGACGGCGACGACGTTCAAGCGCGGATGCCGCTGCTGAGTACCTATATGGGGCATGTCGACCCAGCCGCGACGTTCTGGTACCTGTCCGCAGCACCGGAGCTGCTCGCGCTCGCCGCTGAGCGACTCGAGCAGACTGCAGGAGAACGGCGATGACCCCGCTCGCGCCGACGCTCGAGGCGTTCTTCACCTGCCGTCTGGTCAACGAGAAGGGGGTCAGCCCGCACACGATCGCCGCCTACCGCGACACCTTCCGGCTGCTGCTCACCTTCGCACAACAGCACACCGGCAAACAGCCATCAGCGCTCCAGCTCGAGGATCTCGACGCTCAGCTGATCAGCGTGTTCCTCGATCACCTCGAGCACCAGCGCGGCAACAGCATCCGCACCCGCAACGCCAGGTTGGCGGCGATCCACTCGATGTTCCGCTACGCCTCGTTGCGTCACCCCGAGCACGCCTCGCTCATCAGCCGCGTGCTCGCCGTCCCGACCAAGCGGTTTGAACGCGCGATCGTCACCTACCTCACCGCCGAGGAGATCGACGCGCTCCTGGCCGCACCGGACCGCGACCGCTGGATCGGCCGTCGCGACCACGCGCTGCTCACCCTCACGATCCAGACCGGGCTGCGCGTCTCAGAGCTCGCCCGTCTGCGCTGCCATGACGTGCACCTCCGCACCGGCCCGCACGTTCAGATCCTCGGGAAAGGACGGAAACAGAGAGCAACCCCACTGACCCGGCAGACCGTCGCCGTCCTGCGCGAATGGCTCACCGAACGCGCCGGCCAAGGTGACCAGCCACTGTTCCCAACCAGCCGCGGCCGGCCGCTCAGCCACGACGCGATCGCGCTTCTGGTCGCCAAGCACGCCAGCACCGCAACCCGCGATTGCCCAAGCCTGACCAACAAGAAAGTCTCGCCTCACACGCTGCGACACGCCGCCGCGATGAACCTCCTGCACGCCGGCGTCGACAGCACAGTCATCGCCCTGTGGTTGGGGCACGAGTCCGTCGAGGCGACCCAGATCTATCTCCATGCCGACATGCAAATCAAAGAACGCGCGCTCGCCCGCACCACCCCGCCCGACAGCCCGCCAGGCCGATACCGGCCACCCGACCACCTTCTCGCGTTCCTCGAAGCACTCTGATTATGCCGAGGAATCACACCCCAATCCCCAGCAACCACAAGCGATCCCAAGCCTCACTCGGCATAACACGCCGCTCGGCATAAGCCGACGATTTCGTCGTGCACTGCCACACCCGGCAGGACGCGCTCGAGATCAAGGCGCAAGCTCGCCGCGTGGCTGGCGCCCAGGGGTCTGGCGTTCAACGAGGACAAGACGCGCGTCGTCACCCTCGCGGAGGGCTTCGACTTCCTCGGGTTCAACGTCCGCCGCTACCGCGGCAAGCTGCTGATCAAACCGAGCAAGGCGGCCGTCAGACGGATCCGGGAACGGCTCCGCGACGAGCTGCGCTCCCTGCGCGGGAGCAACGCTCAAGCGGTGATCAAGCGGCTCAACCCGATCATTCGGGGATGGGCCGCCTACTACCGGACACAGGTATCCGCCGACGATCTTCGGCGAGCTGGACCACTACCTGTGGCGGCTCACCTACAAATGGGCCACCTTCAGCCACGCGAACAAACCGAGATCCTGGGTCGTTCACCGGTACTTCGGCAAGTTCAACAAGGCCAGGCAAGACCGGTGGGTGTTCGGCGACCGCACCAGCGGCGCCTACATGCACCAGTTCGCCTGGACCCACATCGTCCGGCACCAGGTCGTCAAGCAGCGGAGCGTCACCCGACGACCCCGCCCTCGCCGACTACTGGGCCTGGCGACGCCGGAAAGCGCCCCTGCCGATCAACAACACCAGCCTGTGGCTCTACCAAGCCCAGGACGGTCGCTGCCCGATCTGCAACGACCACGCTGATCGCCGTCGACCACCAGCCACAAACCCCGCAGCAACTGGGAGCAGTGGCTGACCGACATCCCGCAAGACGATCACGATCGTTCGAGCCGGCACGCCGGACAAGGCTGAACCCCGTCTCATACACGCCGCCACATCGCCAACGGCCCGGCACTTCTGCCCGCCCACCAGCCATCAGGGCTTGCTTGAGCCGGATGCCGGGAAACTGGCACGTCCGGTTCCCTAGGGGGGCCCGGCGCCGCAAGGGCCGGGCCTACCCGCCGGTTGCGGAAGCCTCAATTGAGCCGGTCGCTCGCCCCAGAGGCTCGAGGTGGCACCATGCGCTGCCTATGTAGTCGCTCGATTTCGCACGCCGTCGCGTCAGCCCCGCTCTCGGCGAATTCGGGGGCTTCGGCGGCGTTGGTGGCGAGCCGGACTGCGAGGCCGTCCGAGCGCCCGACTGCTGCATTGCGTTCGGGGGGGCAGAGCGCCGGCCACGACCTGCGCCGCCGCTACGCAAGGGCCGGCCCGGCGCGGTGAGATCCGGACGCTCGGCATCGCGGCGATAGCACGCGCTGTCGCGCCCGGCCTGAGCGGGCACCGGCGCTCTTGACGGCTGAGCGTTCCAGGCGGCGATTCGGCTCGGGGCCGGTCTCCGTGGAAGCCTGTCGCGGGACTCATCCGGCCGGTCTCGGCGCAACGTGTGAGCGTCGCCGACGCGGCGACCGTTTTCGGTGATCCGACGGGCACGGTCGCGGTACCTGCGATTGAGCTCCGGGATCGGACAATTCACGCAATCAAGAGGAACTTCTCTTGAAGACCAGTGCGGGCTGGCCGTGTGGCGAGGTCACTGATCAGGTTGCCGCTTGCGACGAGTGCGGCCTTGGGCGGCTTGAGCCGCCGCCCAGTGCTCGATCTCGGGACGCAGCCATAGCTTCACGCGACCCGCTCCCAGGTCGAGGACGTGTCGCGGCATGTCCACGTAGCGATGCTGGTAGACGCTCACGGTGTTGCGGTGCGCTAGCCCCATTTTCCGCGGCTCGTGAGGGCATGGTCTGCCTGTTGTGGCCAGGGCGGCTGGATCTGGAGTAGGTCGAGGATGTGTTGTTGGGTGTCGGTGAGCGGGTCGAGTTGGATGCCGGTGTGGGTGTAGGTGAGGCCGAGTCCTTGGAACGCGGCGAGGATGTTGCGGCCGGTTGGTCTGGCGGCGCGGCCTTCGGGCAGCAGTCCGGGGAGTTGCTGCTCGGGGCCGAGCGCGGCACGGGTTTGCGCTTCGATCAGCCCGAAGATCAGCAGCGCGATCCCGACGATGCTGATCAGTGCGTAGACGCGGTCGTCGTTGTGCAGGAAGATCGGCCGGACCTTCAGCGTTTGCTTCATGTCGCGGTGGCGACGCTCGACGATCTGCTGGTCCTTGTAGAGCCGTAGCACCTGTCCGGCGGTGATCCGGCCGGGGAGGTTCGTCGCGAGCGCGTAGATCCCGTCGAAGCTCGCGGCCGTGGCGATCGCGTCGTGGTTGCGTTCCCAGGTGAGGGTCAGCTTCCCCTGCGGGTGCTGACGGTGACGTCGATCAGGCCGGCGATGTTGACACCGATGATCTGCCCGACGCGACGTTCGACCTGCTCGCGGGTCTTGTAGTACCGGCCGCCCAGACCGTTGTGCATCCGCTGCAGCGCGTCCTCGGCCTTCACCAGCGCACGCTCGCGCGCGTCGGCGACCTGGGTCGCTTCTTCTGAGGAGTGGATGTACGCGACCCGCAGCATCAACGACGGATGCTCGTCAGTGGCCGGGATCTCCCAGTCGCGCAGCGCGCCCTTGAACACGGTCCGCAGCTTCGGCGGGAGTTTCGCTTCGCGCTGTGGCACGTACCGCACCCGGCGCAACGCGTGCGTGGCCGACCTCGGCGAGGAACCGTTCGCGGAACCCCGCGCTCGCGCGCAACGGCACCACGAACCTGACGCCCGCATCGTCGATCTCGCGCATCGTCTTCGGCTGCCCCATCGCGGAGTCACACACGATCAACAACCCCGGACCCGAGATCTGCAAGCAGTCGCTCCAGGCTCGCGCCGACCAACGTCAACTCCGCCGCGTTCCCCGGATCCGGGCGGCTGTAGAGCACCGTCCCGTCCGGCGTGCACGCCTGCAACGTGCGGACCTGACGGGCGACCCGACGATCAGACGCCCACCCCTTCGCGACCAGCGCCGAGTGCTCATACGCACCCGACACGCCGACCGTCGTCAGATCGACATGCAACCGGCCCGCGGTCGACGCCGAACCGCTCGATCGCGCCGGCGGCGACCCGGGAGCGGAGATCCTCCGCGTAGACCGCGAACGTCTCAAGCGCCCGGCCGAGACGATCATCGTTCAGCAGCGCCGGCGGGATCCCGAGCAGCTCGTGCACCGCCGCACCCGACGCCCAGCCCGCGATGTCGTAGAGCGGCGAGGGGGAGCACAGGCGGCTCGCGACCAGCGCGCACACGACCTCACCGACCGACAGCACCGACCGTGCGCTGCGCGGCAGCGCACCATCAACCGTGTCCTTCACCGCGAGCTCGCGCAGGAAGTGCTCGACCAGCAGCAACGGCCCGACCGACCGGCGGGTGCCGGCCATCGGCGGATCCAACCTCGCGAACGATCCCGCGAGCGCCTCCAGCTGCCCGGAGTCCTTCAGCGCATCCTTCCGCCCAAGGTTTGCCACAACACGATGGCGGACCTTGCCGTTCTCATCCCGGTACCCCTCGACCAGCTGCAAGTAGCGTGTACTCGCGGCCGGACCGCTTGACCTTGGTCTCCTTGACGAACATGTTGCCACAACACTACCGGCCCTATCGGACGGAACAACCGCCAGCACAGACCCAGAGTTGCCACAACAGCATCCCACCCCGCAGCCGAAAACGAGCGCAAACCCGCGCGCCGCCTCACAAACCGCGAGGACTACCCACCATCAACCGCGGAAAATGGGGCTAGCCCGAGTAGTTCTGCGACTCCGTGAGCATCGACTAGGTCGTCCAGCGTAACCTGGCGGGTCATCATCGCCAGATTACATCCGTAGTCGGATCCGTCTGCGGCGGTCGCTAAATTCCGCTTGTAATCAATTAGACGGCCCCGGCGGTGCGACAACACCCCGGGGCCTGGCCGAGACCTGAATGGAGGTCCGACGATGTCAGCCTACGCCACGGCGGCGCCGGAATCCGCCGAGTCCTATCGAAATGCTCAGATGCCCTCCGCGTCCGTTCCCGCGCGCTCTCCAGATGACCGTGGCTCGTTGACCCGGCACGAAGTAATGACCGCCCGCGAGGTCTCGGATCTGTTGCGGGTACCGGTGTCAACGGTCTACGAGCTGGCACGCCGTGGCGAGCTGCCAGCCCGTCGGCTCGGACGGACTTGGCGCTTTCTGCGGCCGCGGCTCGAAGAGCTGCTGGCTAGCTGAGCGGCAACTCGTTTTGCTCAGGCTGCCGCTGCGAGCACCTGCGGGGCCGCGTCGTGCGTCACGTGGCCGTCCGGCCAGGTGATCTGCAATTCGCCGTCACGCTCGAGCAACCATTTGAGGTTGACGAGCGTCATCTGGATCACCTTGAAGGCCTCGTCGAACTCGATGCCGTGACCCTCAGGACTAGCGTACGCATGCGGGGACGGGGAATCCCCTCTGTAGCCGGTCACACTTAGGTAGAGGACATCACCACGGTCGTCGTAGTGGTGATGCTCGAAGTCGGCATTGCCGATGGTGATGCTCATGGCTTCGGTCTGGGATTGTTGCCCTGGTCAAGCGCCGTCACGATCCATCCGGGCGTGTCGTTGAAGTCTACGACCACCCGGAGCCATCGATCGGGAGCGGGGAAGTCCGCACGATAGAAGCGCTCACGGCCCGGAACAGGATCATCCTCGCGGAAGTCGGGGACCTCGATCGCGCCGAGGATCACGTCGACGTGATCGAGCAGCCAGCCTCGGGCACCCTTCGCGAGATGCAGATGCGAGCCGGCATCGAACACGACTGCCCGTCCGTCCGGGTCCAACGAGCGACGCGTCCATTCGCTGCTCACGCCGCGGCCGCGAGAGACCCACCGAGCGCGCGGGTGAAGCGATCCGCAAGCTCGCCCGCGGGCCGTGCGTGAAGGTAGCGCTCCGTCGTCGTGATCCGGGAGTGGCCCATAGCCGCCTTCACGCTCGCCAGGTCGATGCCGCCAGCGACGAGGAGCGAGCCATAGGTGTGGCGCAGATCGTGGAACCGGAGCGGCTCGAGACCCGCTGCATCGCGCGCTCGTTCGAACCGGCGGCGAAGGGCCGATGGATCCAGCCGGCGGCCCAGCCGGTTAGCAAACACGTAGTCATCAGGTCCGATGAACTCCTTGCGGGTGCCCAGGCGATCGAGAGCGGCGGCCGCTTGATCGGGGAGCGGGACCTCGCGGGCTCGCCGGCTCTTCGTCGACCGCACCTCCGTCTCGCCCGACAGCGAACGGCGGACGATGATCTTCCGACCCTCGAAGCCCACGTCGCGCCAACGCAACGCGACCAGTTCGCCGCGACGCAGTCCGGCGTAGGCCGCAACGCGGACGAGCTCCCCGTCCTGAGCGTCCTCATGAGCCCGGGCGACGATCTCATCATCGCCGAGCGCGGGCCGAAACGGATCACGGTGGCCGCCGGCGGCCAGAGAGCGTGCCAGCGTCTCCACCTGCTCAGGTGAATAGAAGGCGAGCGGACCGCGTTCGGGTTCGGTCCGACGATCAGCGTACGTAGCCGGGTTGACGGACAGGTCGTAGATGCTCGGCCGCATCCCGTAGTTGAAGATCGCACAGACGAGCTGGCGAGTCTTGTTGACTGTTCGCGGCGCAACGCCGGTTGCGGCGATCGAGCGCAGGAGATCCTCGACCTGGCGCGTGGTCACCTCGCGTACCGGTTGGTCGCCAAGCGCGGCCATGGCGACCCCGCGCAACACACCCTTCCCACGACGGTACGCCTGGCCGGGCTCGGCCAGCAAGAGCCGGTGATCTCGGAGGGTCGACGGCTTCGCTCCCTTCACCTGCTCGAGCCACTCCAAGTACTCGCCAGCGAGCTCCCGGAAGGTCACACCCCGGCGCCGCCGTTCTTTGGCGTCACGCTCGAGCAGGGTCTGATCGGCGTCGTGCTCGCGAACTAGCGTGAGCATCCGCTCCGCAGCCTGGGCCTCGGTAAGACTCCCATCGACCGCCTGCCCGCGCCTCCGCCGCCACCGGCCGTTCGCGTCCGGCTCTGCCCACGCGCGCCCCAACGCACGGATAACCGGCTGACCATGACCACTTGCCGTACCAGAACGGGCCGGTCGCCCGCTGACGGATGAAGGGGCGTGCACTGGGGTTCGGAGTCATCGTGGCATTCACGATGCGGCCCGGCCCGGACGGAAAGCCCGACCGGGCAACGCTCCGGGCAACCACCGGTTCGGGCAACTGCCGTGGGCAACCTTCTCCGTCAGAATCGCCGTGTTCGCGAGCGATACGGCCTTCTCAACCGTCGATAACTACCTGAGTCGGAGCATGATCTCCGGCCTGTCACGCCGGAGGTCGCGGGTTCGAGTCCCGTCGCTCCCGTTGCTGCTGCGCTGCTACGAAGTCGCTGCAAATCACGATTTCTAGGATTCAAGTGCAGTGCCATTTGGACATCGGTATGGTCACCGTTTTTGGTGGTCAGGTTTCGCCGTTTGCAGCGCTTTCGTCGCAGTGACCTCCGATCGGTTGTCCTGTGCGTCGCGCGGCGCCGCCGGGCGGAGTGGCGGCCAGGTGTGGAGTTGTGATCCGAGGACCCGATAGTCGACTTGGAAGGCGTCCGAGTCCAGCACCCGGCCATCACGCAGATGCCCCGCGCCTACCCGTCGGCGCTTGCGGTACCTGGTGCTCAGCGTGACGCGACTGAGGACGGCCGAGACAAGCCCGTGAACCGGTCGAGCGTGCCGCCCCGCTTGTACGTAACTGCGAGCGGGCCGCTGGGTCGAAGGCTGATCAGCTTTTCGTAGCGCATCGCGGTGCTCTCGGAGACAGACGATCAGGGCGTCCCGGAGTCGATGCTGCGGGCCGCCGCTGAAGAACTGGTGCGGGATGCGAGAGTGAAGCGCTAGAGCCGACGCTCCTCGCCGGCGGGTGCTGTGGCTTGGGTGGTGGTGGGCGCCGCCTCGGCGATGAGGTCGGCGAGCATGCTGCGGAGGCGCCGGCGGGTGGCGCCGCGGGCCAGGCGCCCGTCGTCTTTGAAGGCTTCGTGGGCGGTCGGAACGGCGAGTTCTTGGTCGAGTACGCGAGCGCCGGCGTGGCCGAGCGCTTTGCGCAGCTCAGCTTGGGCCCAGACGGCGCCGAACATTCCGGTGCTCGCGCCGATCACCGCGACGGGCTTGTTGGCCAGCGCGGAGGTGGCAGGGGTGGGACGGGAGGCCCAGTCGACGGCGTTCTTGAGCACGCCGGGGATCGACCCGTTGTATTCAGGGGTGACAAACAGGACGGCGTCGGCCCCGCGGATGGCGGCGATGAGCCGGTCGGCTCCGGGCATTCCGCCGCCGGTGTCTAGCTCGTCGGTCTCGTCAAACGGCTCGACCGCCTTGAGACCCTCGAACGTGATGAGCTCGACGCCGGGCGGCAGCTCATCGGCTGCCGCCCGGAGCAGACTCCGGTTATGTGAGGCCTCGCGAAGCGAGCCCGCGATGCCCAGCACCCGCATCGTCCTAGTCCTCGTCGTCGACCAGCGCGAGCTCGAGCGTCACCGAAATGGTCACGTCCTTGCCGAGCACGACTCCACCTTTCGGCAGTGGCGCGTTCCAGCTCAGGCCGACCGCCTCGCGGTCAACGTTGGTCTCGAGGTCGATGCCGATCTTCTCGACATCGCCGAGGGTCACCGTCGGCCCGGCCAAGCGGCCTGTGGCGGTGGCCGGCGTGGTGGTGTCCTTCACGGTCAGCGTGCCCTCGCTGGTCAGGGCGCCGTCGGTGACGGTCAGCGACGAGGACTCGTAGACGATCTCCGGATAGCGCTCGACGTCGAAGAAGTCAGGTGAGAACAGGTGGCCCTTGAGCTTCTCATCCTTGATTTGCAGCGAGGCGACCTTGACCTTGCCGATCAGCTTGCCGTCGGTCAGCGTGGCGTCGATGTCGCTGAACTCGCCGCGGAACGTCCCGACCATCATGTGGCGCACGGCAAAGCCGGCGACCGAATGAACGGGGTCGACGGTCCACGAGCCGGACGGTATTTCGGTGGCGCCCTGCGTTTCCGTATCAGTGGCCATTGAACAGCCTCCTATTCGAAAGCTTGGATTCGGACTGCGGTCCGCTTGTAGCCTGTACGGTACCACGGACAGCAATTCTTGGCCGGACCGCAAGAATGCCCAGCCCATGAAACCCTTCGAGCTCCCCATGGTTGGCGCCCCCGCCGAGCGGGTTGATGCCGCGCGCAACCGTCAGCGGATCCTCGCCGCAGCCGAGAAGCTGTTCACCCGCGACGGCGTCGCCGCCACGTCGATGGACGCGATCGCGCTCGAGGCCGGCGTCGGCAAAGGAACCCTCTTTCGCCGCTTCGGCGACCGCGCGACACTTGCGCTCGCGCTCCTGGAGTCCACCGAACGAGACTTCCAGGACGGCTTCATCCGCGGACCGTCCCCGCTCGGCCCAGGAGCGCCCCCATGCGAACGGGTGATCGCGTTCGGTCAAGCGCTCCTCGCGCATCTTGCCGCCCACGGTGACCTCCTGCTCGCCGCGCAGACCTCGGGCACACCCGGACAGCGATTCAACGCCGGCCCCTACGGCGCCTACCGCGCCCACCTCATCGCCCTCATCCGCGACGCGGCCCCCGACCTCGACGCCGAATACACCGCCGAGGCGCTGCTCGCCCAGCTCGGCGCCGAGGTCGTCCTGCACCAGCTACGCGGACGCGGTATCACGCTCAGCCGCCTAGCCGCCGGCTGGGAAACCATGGCCCGCCGCGTCCTCGCCTGCCCGACCACCTAACTCAGACGACCCGCATCGCGCGCGGTGGCGCGACGCCCGCCTGGGCTGCCTTCCGGAGACCCGCCATCCCACAATTCACGGGGGCAGCGTCGGCGCGGGCGGCGATCGCGTCGGCTTGCGAGGGGCCGTCGAGGTCTTCGCAGTGGATCACGAAGTCGTCGACCGACAGCCGGGCGAGCGTGGTCACCAGGGCGTAGCACTCCGGTCAGCCGCTCGGCCACGGCGACCACCATCTCGTCGCCGATATGGTGCCGGTCGAGCTTGACTGCCGTGAACCGGTCGAGAGCGACGAAGAACACCGCCGAGATCTTCGAGCGGCTCCCGCGCAGAAACGCATGCTCGAGACGCTCCAACATCAGCATCCGGGTCGGCAGCCCCGCGAACGCGTCGTGCAACACCGGCTCCGGCGCCCGGTCACTGGAGTCCTGAAGATCTGCGCGGGCCTGAGCCTTGAGCAGGTACGCCGCGGCGACGCCCGCGAGCGTCTGGGCTGACGTCATCGAATCCGCCGACAAGAAGCACCGGGATGTCGCGGTAGAGATGCAGCGCGCCGTGCTGAAAATCGCCGTGATGCAACGGGAACGTGAACACCGCGGCCAGGCCGGATTCCAACGCCCGGGGCGAGAAGTTGGGGAACCGCTGTTCGCGTCGCAGATCGGGCGCCGAGATCGCCTCGCCGGTGTGGTAGGCCGCCAGACACGGCCCCTCACCCAAATCGCTCTGCAGCCTCTCGAACCGCAAGGCTGAGTCGTTCGACGCCGCGACATACCGCGGCTCGCACTCCCACCCTGCGGGCCGACGCCAGGCGGGAACCCGCGCCCAAAGACTCAGCTCACCCGACCGTACCGCCCTGCCGAGCACCCGCGATCCCGGTTATGAAGACCAACATCCGGCCTGTCGACTCACACGCATCGGGCCATTCCGCCTGCTCGGCAGTCGCCTAAACAGCTGCTGCGTCGACCCGGTGGCCGCGCCTCAAGCTGATGAACGCGCAGGGTTCTGGCGCTGTTCTTACCTTGCGCGGCCACCAAAGGGACGGGAGCCCCGGAGACCATGACCCTGAGGCGGCACGACTTGGCAGCGGGCAGGCGAGGCGCACCGATCGCGGTCCGCTGCGCCGCAGCGCCGCGTGTCCGGCACGCCCTCGATGAGCGGCGTGATTGGGTCCAGCGGCACTGCCAGAGGACGGTTCGGGTTTCACGCGGAGGTCAGCCAGCCAGGCAGCGACAGGAGCCCGATTGAGCGGCTCGGCCTGGACAGGAACGGTGACCTAGATGTCGGTAGCGGAGCTTCAGGAGTTTGAAGAGGTCAAGGGTCTGCTCGCCCGCGGCCTGCAGGTCGGCGTGCTCACCTATGCCGAGATCGCGCGCGCGGTGTCCGAGCTCGATCTCGACGAGGCGGACATCGAGGAATTGCACGGCTGGCTGGAGCGAGCTGAGATTGAGCTCGTCGAGGAGGTCGATCCGGCGCTCGCCGCGGCCGAGGTGGAGCGCGCGGCCGACCCGCGCACCCGGCGCACACCCAAGGCCGGGCTTGATCTCAAGCCGGACATGAGCACCGACTCGCTACAGCTGTTCCTGAGGGACATCGGCAAGGTTCGGTTACTGAGCGCCGAGGAGGAGGTTGATCTCGCCAAGCGGATCGAACGCGGCGAGCTGGACGCCAAGCAGAAGATGGTCGAGGCCAACCTGAGATTGGTCGTCTCGATCGCGAAGAACTACCGCAATCAGGGGCTCCCGTTCCTCGACCTGATCCAGGACGGCACGATCGGTCTCGTCCGCGCCACCGAGAAGTTCGACTACCGCAGGGGGTTTCAAGTTCTCGACCTACGCGACGTGGTGGATCCGCCAGGCGATCTCCCGTTCGCTGGCGGATAAGGCGCGGACGATCCGGATCCCGGTGCACGTGGTCGAGAAGCTCCACCGGATCGGCCGCGCGGAGCGCAAGCTCATCAGCGTGTTCGGCCGCGAGCCGACGGCCGAGGAGATCGCTGAGTTGACGGGGATCGAGCCGGAGGAGGTCGAGTCGATCAAACGCTCCGCGCGAGCGCCGATCTCGCTCGAGAAGCCCGTCGGTGACGGGGAAGAGTCCCAGTTCGGGCAGTTCATCGCCGACGAACACGCCGAGTCCCCCTACGACCGGGCCGTCGAGATCCTCGCCAACGAAGCCCTCAACAATGCGCTTGCAAATCTCGGCTACCGCGAGCGGCGAGTGATCGAGCTGCGCTACGGCCTCGCCGGCGAGCACCCGCGGCACACTCGACGAGGTCGGCCGCACGTTCAACGTCACCCGCGAACGGATCCGCCAAATCGAAACGCCACTCGCTCAAGAAGCTCCAAGCCCTCCCCGAGGCTCAGGCGCTACGCGACGACCCGCAGACCGCCTCGCGCTTTGCCCTACGCAAGCCCAGACACCCAACCTAGACGCCCGACCCAGTGACCGTAGATGTCGGTGTTCTGACGCGCCGCGGTCCGTTTGAGACGGGCCGGCCGCCGACGTGGAATCAGCCGATGCCCGCGGCCGCGGACGAGCCCGAGCAAAGAATTTGCGGTCTGATTCACACAGCCGCCCGTGAAAGGAGTAGTGTCAAAAGCACGCTGGCCCTGCGGCCAGGATTCTCCACTCAATGCCCTGATGCCACCGACGGCGCCAATCTGTGCCACGAGGCGGGAGGCGTGGGTTACTGGTTTTGACTGCGGGGCCGGTGCGTTACTTGCATGGGCGTTACCCCACCCACCGCTTCTTGGTGGCTACGTCCGATCGGATTGAGCGCGCGAGGACGCAACTCTTCGTGCTGTGCCCCCGCGTCAACGAGAGCGAGGCGATCTTGGCGCTCGTTAGCGATCAGGACCCGCAGATGATCAGTCTCGCGGTCGTGCATTCACGGTTCCGCCACCCAATGCTAAACCACCGCAACTCGTTTTCGAGCGGGCTGGACGGTTCTCGAGACCTCGCGCAAGCGCAAAGCGCGTCCCGCTTGAGCGGTGCTGCGCAGGGACGTCCGACATGTTCGCTCCCAGATGATTTCGCACCTCTCGAGGCACTTTCGGGACGCGCGGGCCAATGGGTCTTCTGCCGCTGGCGGGCGCTCCGCGGCTGCAATAACCAGACGGACTCCCAAACCTGGCTCGAGACCACGCAGCATCGGCGGGGTCTCAGTGCTGTGGGATTCCGGCGGCCGCAGGGGCGTCTGCGGCCCGCCGGATGGCCCTCGAGTGAGTGCGCACGTCGGCGAGCTTCGGCCCCCGGGCCTCTCCCGACAAATGATCGGTCTGACCAACAGTGTCAGTTACTCGTTGGGATTGCCAACGATGCGTCCCGAAGGTAGGCGAGGCTGCTCCGCGCGTCATTTTGAATAGATGAGGCATCCTCGCGCTCATCGCGGGGCACAATGGTGCTGGCGTGGCGTGCGAGTGGCGGCGACGGCGGTGGCTGTCGGGGTGGGGGTCGTCGCGGCCGCGCCGGTCGCGGCGCTGAGCTGGGATCTCCGTGCCAGCGCGTTGCCGTATATCGCGGTGTCAAGCGTTCTGGAGCTGATCCATCTGGCGCTGCTGGCGAACGGCCATGCACGGGCGGACCGGAGCTTTGTCTACCGCTCGCGCGTGGGTCGGCGCCAATGTTCGTGTTGGTGGTCAGCGTCGTGGCGCTGGGCGCGCGCATCTCGGCGCTTGGCGTGGTCGGTGTGCTACTGATCGCGGGGCGGGATTGTGCTTGTCCGCGGCCTGACGAACTCTGGCCGTCCCCGCGATCTTGCGCTCGCTCTCGCCGTGGGCGGGTGCATCGCGAGCTACACGCTGGTGGATAACCACCGGATCGTCCACAGCGCGCCGATCACCTACTTGGAACTCGTGTTCGCCGCGACCGCGGCGGGCTATCTCATTCCCACCTGGCGCTCCCGCGGCGCTCGCGCACTGGAAGCAGCTATAACGTGGCCGACGCTCGTCGCCGGGGCGCGCTTCTTCGCATCGTATGCCCTCGCGCTCGCGGCTCTGAGCCTCGCGCCGGCGGCATCGGTAGCCGCGGTGCGCGAGACCAGCGTCGCGATCGCCGCTGCCGTGCTGGTGGTCAGTGGACGCGAGCGACTACGGATCGGGCGTATCATCGGAAGCGTCGCCGTCGTGGGAGGCATAGCGTGTATCGCGGTCGTCTAGCTCGGGGAGTCGAACGGTCGAGCGAACGCCGCCGGCGATCTCGCTTTGGGGTGTGAACATGCGCCCAACAGGTCACCAATGAGCTGACCGTGCACAACACAAATCAACGGATCACGACGCTAGCCTTTTGTTAATCGCGCCATGACGCCGTATCCGCGAATTCTGCTGGTGGACGATGATGAGGCGATCCTTGACTCGCTTCGGCGGGCGCTCGAGCTGGAGGGCTACGGGTCGTCAGGATCGCGGTCGATGGCGCTGGCGCCCTCACTTCCGTCGCGCAGAGCGAGCCCGATGCGGTGGTACTTGATATCGGCCTGCCGGATCTCAATGGTCGGGTCGTCGCAGCCCGGATGCGCGCTGGTGGTTTGTCGACGCCGATCTTGATGCTCTCCGCGCTCGATGAGGTGGATGATCGGATCGCCGGGCTGGAGGCCGGCGCTGATGATTACCTGGTCAAGCCATTTGCGATGGGCGAGCTTGTTGCGCGGCTGCGCGCACTGCTTCGCCGCGCGGCGGCGCAGGCGCCGTCGGGAGGTGCCTCGCTTCGGCCGCCGGTCCGGCTGGGGCTATTGTTGGTGGATGCTGACGGGGCAGCAGCGAGCTGGGACGGGCGTGATTTGGGGCTGACCGGCCGGGAGCTGGCGCTGCTCGACGCGCTGGCTCGCAACGTGGAGGTCGTGTTGAGTCGTGATCGGCTGTTGGAGATGGTGTGGGGGTATGACTTCGCTCCGGACAGTCGTGCGCTCGATGTGTTCATGACGTATCTGCGCCGCAAACTGGAGGCAACCGGAGCGCCGCGTGTGGTGGAGACCGTGCGTGGCGTGGGGTTCGTGTTGCGCAGGCCGTGATTTTGCGCTCGCTCACCGCCCGCGTCGTGGTTGGCGCAGTGGCTCGTTGTGAGCGCCGTGCTCGTTGGTGGTGGTCTAACGATCGTCACCGTGACCGAGCAGCGTGACAAGCGGGACGCGGACGCCGAGCTGCGGCGCTTTGCCGGCAACCTGACACCGTATGTGGCTGGTGCGCTCGGGGTGGCTCCGAGGCCGCCCTCGAGCCCACCGCCTGGTCTCGGCCCGGTGGTGATGCTCGATCGGAATGGGCAACCCGATCGGTGCCGGGCTAGGTCCGCCTCCGCAACTCGGCCCGCCGCGCCGTCCACAGCCGGGTGTGGTGCAAGCGCTGGTCGACGCTTTCAACCAGCGTGGGCAGAGCTCCGGCCCGGCCGGTCAGATCGTGTTTGTTCGGGCGCTGGCAGTGCGGTCCGGCCGACGCCTCATCTTAGGTGCGGTTCCACACGGTTTTCAGCCGATGTCGTTGCGTGCCGGCGGGCGCACGGTGCTCGCTGCGGGCAAGCCGTGGCGGGTGGTTGTGGTGCAGCACCCCGATCGGTGTGATCGTCGAAGTGGGCGCGCTCGCGCAGTCGATCGCCGCGCGGGCGGCACAGCCTGCGGACGGTGGTACATCGTGACTGGTGTCGCGGGCCTGCTCGTCGCGCTGCTGGGCACGGTGATCACCTCGCGCCTAGCGCTGCGCCCGTTGACGGCGCTTGCGCGTAAGGCAGCCGGAGTCAAGGGGACGGATGACCTCGAGGTCAGGCTGCAGGTGCCCGGCCAGCCGCGGGAGGTCGCGGTGCTGGCAGAGGAGCTCGACCGCATGCTGGGTCGGCTCGAAGAGGCCGTGGCGGCACGGGAGGCGGCGCTGCTTGCGGCACGACGATTCGCCGCCGATGCGGGGCATGAGTTGCGCACGCCGCTGCAGAGCGTGCGCGCCAACCTCGACATCGCGACTAGCGATACCGCGAACGACGAGCAGCGCCGGCTCGCGCTCGAGACCGCGGCGTCGCAGTCCGAACGCCTGAATCGGCTTGTCGACGGGCTACAGACGCTCGCTCGCGGAGAGTCGGGCCTGGAGGTGCCAGCCGCGGACGTTGATCTCGGCGATATCGCAGACGGCGCCGTGTTCGCGGCTCGTACCCGGCATCCCGGGCTTGTGATCGAAAGCGTCCTGCCGGCTTCGGGTCCGGTCGTGCAGGGGGATGCCGACGGCCTGTGGCGAGTCGTCGAGAACCTGCTCGAGAACGCCGCTCGCCACGGGCGCTCCGGTGGACACGTACGGTTGCAGGTGGCCGGGAATGGCGCCGGCGCGGAGATCGTGGTCGGGGATGATGGTCCCGGAATCCCGCTTGCCGAGCGCGAGCGAGTGATCCGCCGCTTTGCCCGAGGTAGTGGCGCAGCGGGCACCGGTAGCGGGCTCGGGCTGGCGATCGTCGACGCCGAAGCGCGGCGTCACGGCGGTACTCTGACTTTGTCTGCCTCCGAGCTCGGGGGGCTGCTCGCGCGGGTCACCATCCGCGACTAGGCATTTCCTAACGCGCGTGCCGCATCCTCACGCCGTGCGCGGGGCCACACCATGTGCAATTGGGAGCGCGGGGCTCCCCACCACGGCGGGGGTGCTCGACCTGATGGCCCTCGACGGGCCCTTACACACCGGATGCAGCGTCACGGTCTACTCGACAAACGCCATGCGGAGGTTTCCATAGCTGTGCATAGGCTTTAGTAACCGTACGACACGTTCGCTTGACCATGACTGAACCGCTACCGATGTACTTCTCGTGTGAGCGCCGGGCCAGGGGAGGCCTGGTACTTCGTCGTCTCGTGTGAGGTTACTGCCACGCGACTAGGACTTCGACGTGAATACGGGAGCATTGCGCGGGTGACCGCCC
The DNA here is from genome assembly GCA_963838535.1 of uncultured Solirubrobacterales bacterium. Classification (GTDB taxonomy): domain Bacteria; phylum Actinomycetota; class Thermoleophilia; order Solirubrobacterales; family Solirubrobacteraceae; genus Palsa-465. Next base: position 146,421 of record CAWIRN010000015.1, on the reverse strand, counting down.
GGTCAGATCGCCGGCCAGGTCAGTCGCTGGAGGTTCTGCACGAATTTCTCGATGCAGCAGCTCCGTTTCACATCGTTTTCGACCGAGCTTTGCGTGTTACCCACACGGGCCGGTCAATTGTTCGATTGTGTCCGGACCTGAAAGCCGGACAGGGCTTGGACGAGCACTTGGCGCTGGAATGTCCGGCTGGTGCCCTTACGAGCGAGCTGCTGTACGAAAACCTCGGATCGCTGGTGCTCTTTAGGGCCCGCGCTACCAACGCAACGCTTCGCGGAGAGCTCATCGAACTGCGGTCTGGAGATCAGCTCTGCTTCGTGGGCTCACCTTGGGTGCACGACTTGGGCGAGCTTCGGTTGGTGGGGTTGACGCCGGCGGACTTCACCGTGAGCGACCCCGTCCTGGACCACATGCTCGCGCACAACGTCTGACTCGGACGCGCGCAAGGATGCTCAGCGACTAGCGCGACGGCTCCAGGAGCTGGATGCGGAGAAACATCGCCTGACCGTTGCCGAGCAAGGACTCGCCGCGCGGCTCGACGCGCTGTTTGACCTCGTGATGCGTGTCGACCGCGCCGGCAGGATCGGCTATCTGCGCTCGAAGCCGGAGATGCTGCTCTCGAATCCGCTCGAATCCACTATCGGCCTCCGCGCGACGGAGACATTCCCCGAGATGGGAAATCGCCTCGAGACAGCAGTGGGACGCGCCTTTGACGACAGGGGCACAGAGGCCTTCACGTACCACGTCACCCGCGAAGGGGTATCTCGCCATTTCGAGGCTCGAGTCCTGCTCTGGTCGGCCGATGAAGCGCTTGTGCTTGTTCGCGATGTGACCGACCGCACGCAGCTCGAGCAGCGGTTAACCCGTCAAGCATTCCAGGATCCACTGACTGGGCTTGGCAATCGGGCTCTGTTTTATGACCGCTCGCAGCACGCATTGGCCCGCCATGACGGCCAGCGACACGTCGCCGCTCTGTTCATCGACATTGACGACTTCAAACTGACCAACGACGGTCTGGGTCATCAGTGTGGGGACGAGCTCCTCACGGCGGTAGCCAACCGACTCTCAAGCTGCGTACGACCAGGTGACACGCTGGCTCGCCTAGGCGGCGATGAGTTCGCAATCCTTCTCGAAGACGCCGGAGCATCGGCCGCAAGAACGTTCGGGAAGAGAATCCTCCGCACAATGAACAGGCCTTTCCGGCTCTTTGCGCATGAGATTCCAGTGACGGTGAGTGTCGGTGTCGCCCTCGCAGGCCCCGAGGACCAGGTCGATGAGCTCCTGCGAAAGGCTGGCGTCGCGATGTACCGGGCCAAGGCCGAAGGGAAATGCCGTTTCGCGAGCTACCGAGCGAGCACCGACGTCAGCTTGAACAGGATCGAGGCCGAAGCGGAGCTTCGCCGCGCGTTGGAGAACGGTGAGCTCCGCGTGTGGTATCAGCCGATTATCGAGCTCAAAACGCGAGCCGTGATCGGATTCGAGGCGCTCGTCCGTTGGGATCATCCGACCCGAGGTATGCTGGCTCCGGGCCAGTTCATTCCGCTGGCCGAACAAAGCACCCTCATCGTCCAGGTCGGCGAACAAGTGCTTCGGAGCGCGTGCCACCAAGCTCGCCAATGGCAGCGCAGCACCAGTGCGAGAAGCTCACCCAGCGTCAGCGTAAACATCTCACCGCGCCAACTGACCGACCGCGCGCTTGTGAAGGATGTCGAGCGGATCCTGAGCGACAGCGGACTCGACCCTCGACTGCTCGTCCTGGAGATCACCGAGACCGCCCTTATGCCCGGCCATCAGCACGCACTCGATACCCTGCACCGGCTCCATCAACTCGGCCTCGCAATTGCCCTCGACGACTTCGGAACTGGATACTCGTCACTCAGCCGCCTGCAGCACTTCCCCGTCAACTCCATCAAGATCGACAAGAGCTTCGTCGACGGCATCTCTGACGGCGGGCAAGGAGCTGCATTCGCACGAGTGGTGATCCAACTCGCGCGAATCGTAGGCGTCGAATCCGTCGCCGAGGGAGTGGAATGCCCCGACCAGCTTAACCAGCTCGCCGCCTTGGACTGCGACAGCGCCCAAGGTTACATCTTCAGTCCTCCCGTACCACCACAACAAGCGACGTCCCTGCTTGACACCGACGGTTTAAGACCTAGTGGCTGACGAGATCTTCTGCCCATCAATACGTAACGCATCGGCCGTGACAATTGGCCCGCGCGGACTGGCTTATGATTCAGTGAGCGCGAGGTCGGCCAGTCCGGGCTTTCGCCGCACGGGGTCTTTCGAACGCTTGGCTGCGTACATCGCGCGGTCCGCTTGCGCGAGGGCGGATATGACGTCGCCGGTGTGCTGATCTAGCGTGGCCACGCCGATACTGACGCTGGAGTTAACGATGCCCGCACCGGCCCCGATCCTTCCCTCGGCGATCCCGCGCTGAACTTCCAGAGCCACGACAGTGGCGGCCACAGCACGGGCGACGATGTCCTGAAGGTCGCAAAGCCGGTATCGCGCAGCCGTTGCGTGCGTGGAAATGCGGCGGCGCTCCGCTCCTTCTGTACGATCGCTTTGGCAATTCGTGAAAGTCAAACAATCGGTCGGTAGAGTCAGGGAGCCGGCTCAGCCCAGGAGAGAGCGACTGCCATGTCGACCACGACGAGCCTCGTAAGCGACCTGCAGGCCCTGGTCGGTGAACCGGGGCAGGTGAACGCCGGCGAATCGGTGCGGCGTCTACACGGCGAGCCCTTCCTCGGCCACTACGCCGGCCGTCTGCCCGACGTCGTCGTCTTCGCCCGCTCGACAGCGGAGGTGAGCGAGATCATGCGCTTCGCCTGCGAGCGTGGGATCCCGGTCGTGCCGTTCGGAGCCGGTTCGAGCGCCGAGGGCGAGATCGTCCCGGTCGCCGGAGGCATCTCGCTCGATCTCACCGGACTCACCACCCTCAAGGTACGGCCGGCCGACCTACAGGCCACTGTCGGCGCGGGGGTGACACGGCGCGCGCTCGAGCGGGCCGCCGGCGAGCACGGCCTGTGGTTCCCCGTGGACCCGGGGGCGGACGCAACCCTGGGCGGCATGGCCGCCACGAACGCGAGCGGCACGACGACCGTTCGCTACGGTTCGATGCGCCAGAACGTGCTCGCGCTTGAGGTGGTGCGGGCCGATGGACAGGTGATCCGCACCGGCGCGCGGACGATGAAGACCTCCGCCGGCTACAACCTCACACATCTCTTCGTGGGCTCCGAGGGGACACTCGGGGTGATCACCGAGGTGACGCTGCGTCTCTACGGAATCCCGGAACAGAGCGTCGCGATTCGGACCGCCTTCCCGACCGTCGAGAGCGCCTGTGCATGTGCGGTCGGGCTTGTCGGCAGCGGGCTAGACCCCATCCGGGTGGAGATGCTCGACGGTGCGGCGATCGGGTGGCAGAACGCGTTTCAGGGCAGCCAGATGCCGGAGCGGCCCCACCTGTTCGTCGAGCTCGCTGGCAGTCCTACGAGCCTCGACGCCGACGTGGAGACGGCCAGCGAGCTGGCCGAGATGTTCGACTCGCTTACCTTCGAGAGCTCACGTGACCCGACCGAGCGCAGCCGGCTGTGGGCCGCGCGACACGACTTCGCTCACGCGTTCAGCGAAGCGCACCGTGGCCGGTCGATGCAGGGGACCGACACCTGTGTCCCGCTCTCGGAGCTCCCCGCCGCGGTCGAGTTCGCGCGGCAGATGATCGATCAGCTCGGGGTTGACGGGTGCATCCTCGGGCACGCAGGTGACGGCAACTATCACGTTGTCTGCGCGGTCGACGACTCAGATCCCCAGGATCAGGCGCGGGTGGCCGCGGCCCACGCGGCGATCGTCAACGACTGCCTGGCCCGCGGCGGCACGTGCAGCGGCGAGCACGGCATTGGACTCGGCAAGCAGGCATACCTCGAACGCGAGCATGGCGACACGATTGAGCTCATGCGTGGCCTGAAGGCGTTGCTCGATCCTCACGGGATCCTCAACCCCGGAAAGATCTTCGCGCCGGCGGCCACTGAGCGCGCGGCTGCGAGGGATCTACCAAACGAACGGTAGGCCGGTAAGATGAGCCACGATGTGCGAGATGGATAAGTTCGTTTAGGAGACGACCCGGGCATGGGCAGCGCGTGGACCTACGGCTACTGCGCTACGCAGTCATCGTCGCCGAGGAGCGTCACTTCGGCCGGGCGGCCGAGCGCATCCACTTCACGCAGTCGGGCCTCTCCCAGGCGGTCCAGCGGCTCGAGCGCGAGCTCGGGTTTGAGGTGTTTGCCCGCTCGAGCCGGAGCGTCGAGCTCACCGAGGCGGGCCGCGTGCTCCTCGAGGACGCGACCACCCTGCTCGCCACCGCCGATCAGATGGTCGAGCGCGGACGCGCCGTGGCAGAGGGGCAGATCGGCGAGCTGCACATCGGGTACTCACCGTCGATCCGCGTCACCGCCGCACGAGTCGTCGCGGAATTCGCCCGCGAGCGCCCAGCGCTGGCGGTCATCCATCGTCAGGAGTACACCTATTCGCTCATCGCCGCCGTGCGCGACGGCTCGCTCGACGCCGCGATCGTCATTCGCCAACAGCTCGACGACGACCTCGCGGCAGAGCCGTTCGCCGACATTCCGCTCGTCTGCCTCGCGCCCGAGCGGCATCCGCTCGCGTCCCGGGAGCGAGCGACCCTGCCCGAGATCGCCGGATACAGCGTGGCCGCCGTCGACCTGCCGAGTCTCGGCTTCTGGCGGACGTTCCTCGGCGAGCTGTTCGCAGCCGAAGGCCTTGCCCCGCACTTCGTGAGCGAGGCTGACCCGATCAGCGACCTGCCGATGCCACGCGAGGGACCGCTGTGGCTTGTCACGTCGCGCCACGAGTCCGGTGCGATCGCGATGGCCGACGGCTACGCGAGGGTGTCCGGTGAGCTCGCGGTCGCGCTGATCAGCCGCGGGCCGGGTGTGACCAACGCACTCACCGGCCTCGCCAACGCGGCGAAGGCGTCCAACCCGGTGCTTGTCATCACGGGCGACAACGCGCCCGCCACCCGCGGCGTGATCTACTCCAAGTGGCTGGACCAGGCGGCCCTGTTCCAAGCTGCCGAGATCCCGTTCGTGACGATCGACTCGCCGGAGTCAGCGGTCGCCGACCTCGCCGCGGCCGCCGAGTGGGTCCGCGGCGGCAAGCTGATGGTGGCTCAGTTCCCCGGCGAGATCCTCGAGGCGATCCCGGGCCGAGCGCCGGCCTCGATCACCCTGCCGCCCCCGCGACCGGTCCCCGGACCGCCCGATCCCGAGCAGATCTCGATGATCGCCGATCTCCTGCAGGAGGACTGGGCGTTCGCTCACCCGATCGTCCTGGGCGGTCGCGGCGCCTACCGGGCGGGCGCAAAGACGGCCCTGCGCGAGCTCGCCGATCGGACCGGAGCGATTCTCGCCACGACGCTGATGGCCAAGGGCCTGTTCGACGACGACCCCTTCTCGGTCGGGATCTCAGGTACCTACTCGACGGAGGCCGCGATCGAGCTGCTCGGCTTGGCCGACGTCGTGCTCGCGTTCGGCAGCTCACTCGATCCGCTCACGACGATCAGCGGCGAGCTGTGGTCCAAGTCACGCGTGTTCCGCTTCGACTCCGATCCCGCGCAGGAGGAGAAGGGCTCGCTGCCGGCGGAGATCTTCGTGCAGGCCGATGCCCGGCTCGCCGCCGAGGCACTCGTCGCCGAGCTTGACCGCCGCGGTCACAAGGTGACGGGCATGCGCAACGACCGGGTGCGCGCCAAGATCGCCGAGTCGCGCGTTCCTCCGCGTCACCGCGACGCCGGCCGGCCCGGGGCGCTCGACCCCCGGCAGGTGATGATGACACTCGACGAGCTGCTCCCCGACGAGCGCACGGTCGTGCTCGACAATGGCCACCACGCCGCGTTCTCGACCGCCCACCTGCGCGTCCCCGACCCCGGCGCGTTCCTCAGCCCCCTCGAGTTCCACTGCGTCGGCGCGGCGACCGGCATGGCGACAGGGGCGGCACTCGCCCGGCCCGACCGGATGACGCTCTTCTGCGTCGGCGACACCGGGGCGCTGATGACCTTCGGTGAGATCGAGTCGATCGCGCGCCACCGGCTGCCGATCGTCGTCGTCGTCGTCGACGACGGGGGCCTGGGCGCCGAGATCCAGTACCTGCGCGTGCTTGGGATAGCGGATGACGTCGCTCGCGAGCACACGCCGTCGTTCGCCGACGTCGGCCGCGGGCTGGGCTTCGACGCGTACTCGATCGAGACGCTCGAGGACATCACCGCGCTCGGGGACACGATCGCCCACCCGACGGGTCCGGTGATGCTCCATGTGCGTGTCACCGAGGACGTGAGGGCGGACTGGGTCGAGGTCGTCATGCTCGGCCACAAGAGCCAGGAGCCGGCGGCCGTCTGACCGCTGGTCCCGGCCTGAGAGGAGGACCCATGCAGGACAGCTATGACGTCGTGGTGCTCGGCTCGGGCGCCGCCGGATTCACGGCGGCGCTGACTGCGGCCGTCGAAGGTGCCTCGGTGGCGCTGCTCGAGAAGGGCGATGGATTCGGCGGCACCACCGTCATGTCCGGCGCGATCGTCTGGGTGCCCGCCAACCCGATCGCCGCGCGGGCACGAAGGGCGGACCGCGGACCGACGGCGACGGACGGGTGCTCGACGTCGACGGTGCGGTCATCGAGGGCCTGTACGCGGCCGGCAACGCGATGGCCGGGGTCACCGGGATGGTCTACGGCGGGGCCGGAGGGACGATCGGCCCGGCGATGACCTTCGGCTTCCGGGCCGGTCGCCACGCGGCGCACGCGGCCTGCCCGTACGTCCGCCGCGCCGGGGTGGGACAAATCTCCCTCAAATCGTCGGTTCGGAGGGGGTGTGTGTGTCCGGGCCCGCTGGGCGGGCTCAATCGCGAGCACCCCCCCGAATCCAGAGAGTTGAGTGAGATTGTGTTCGTGCCGGCTCCGCGTCAACACTCCGCCAGCACCCGCAGCCTCCCCGGCGGCGACCCGCCACACCGCCCCGTCGCCGGACCCGCATGACCACGGCCGGGGTGTCTTTCTCCAGCCCGGAGTCGGGCGCTCCCAGCGCCCGACCTCCTCGCCAACCAGCGCGGCGGGCGGCGGCTGTCAAGTGGCCCGCACCACAGAGCACAACACCGCAGCGCTCCACGCACCGATCAGGCGCCCGACGCTACTTGACCGCCGACGACCGACCGCGCTACCACGGCAGGCACCCGACGACCGACCGCGCTACCCCGACGCAAGCCCTCCAGCCGCTACCCAGCCGCGCCGCCCGGCCAAGAATCCCTCATCCCGACCCACGAAAACGTCAGGAGAGCCGGTTAACTGCGCCGAACGGTGTCACGCTCGCGACGGATCGTTACGGGCCATCTGAGCCTCACGCAGGTCGGCGTGCATCTCCCAGGGCGCCTGCGGTAATACGTGACCCGTCTCGAGCATTGACTTGAGGTTGGCGCACACGGCGGGCCAACCGGCCGAGATTGCCTCCAGGGCGTCGGGGTCTGAAAGGTTTTCGTGCGTGACGGTCAGCCGGACGATCTCGTGGTAGCGCTCAATCTCGAAGGTCACCACCGACGGGTCGTCGGCAGAAGTGCTGCTGGGAGAGTCGAAGGTGACTACGAGGCGCGAGGCCGGATCCGCTTCGAGCACGGTGCCGATCACGTCCGCGACGCCCGACCCGTCAACACGGCGGTGCTCCCAGCGGGATCCCGTCTGCCAATCCGAAACGTTGCTGTGCCCCCAGTACTGAGCGGTCAGCTCAGGGTCGGTGAGCGCTTCCCACACTCGCTCAGGCGAACTCTCGATGTAGGTCACATACACGTAACTGGGTCGATCGGCCATGTTGTCCTCCTCGGCTCGGTGTTTGATGACGCTGAGCGCGCGCAGGCGGGGGCGTTCGAACTTCTCGATCCACCTTTCCTGCATGCTCCAGAGCGGGACGGGATTGAGGCTGTGGAGCTTCTCCCGCCCTCGGCGCACGGTCGTGATGAGGTTGGCTTCCTCCAGCACGCCAAGGTGCTGGGTCGCAGGCTGCCGCGCCATCTCAAGCGGCTGGCACAGCTCCCCCAATGTCTGGCCATTGCGCTCGTGCAAGGCGTCCAGCAACATCCGGCGCGTCGGATCCGCCAGGGCTCGGAAAACTGCGTCACTGTTGTCGCCGGTCAGACTCTTGACGGTGTGTTGCCGCGCGGCGACCGCCGCGTACTCATGCGCGAGCGCGTGGAGCGCAGGAGCAGCCAGTCACCGCCAGGGACGAGCGGAGTGCAGATCCTGGCCGCTAATGCAGCGCGAGGGTGACGACAACGAACAGAAAAACGAGCAAAATCGCGCTCGCGCCAATCACCAACAATCGTCTTCGTCCGCCGGCATCGGGATCTGTGGTCGCGGCGTTCGCTACGGGTCTGGCCAGGTCAGCGGCGGATTCATCCGGCGGCTGCGAATCGGGAACCGGAGAGACCAAGGGCGGCTCTGGCTCCGAGACTCGCGGCCTGGGAGGCTGACGGGACTTGGTCTGAGCCTCGTACGCCTCCCCTACGGCGATTGGGACCGTCACCTGATCGAGGTGGCGTGCGCCGTTGAGCGATGCGCGCGAGAGCCGTGGTTGATATTCGCGGCCGCACTCTGCGCATACGTTCGCACCGGCGACGATCTCCCAGCGGGAATTGTGGCAGTGAGGACACTGAGCCATCCCACTTGCCATCGGCATCTCGCGCGGAAAACTAAAACGACGTCGGCCTCATCGTGTGCCGACTAACACGTTGCCCTTCTGCGTGCCCGCGACGCAGAGCCGCGGAGACGCGCATGAGAGGGCGTTGATTGAGTCTCCGGGGGCGACACTCTGCGATGGCCAGGCCGACGCACCCGCCGTGGGATCGGTCGATGTCTCAACCGCACCCGCGCTGTCGACGGCCAGGCACAGTGATGACGTTGGGCAAGCGATGGCGTTGAGAGACCGGCTGGGATTGAGCACAGTCGCGTGCCATGAGGATGCGCGGGTCGGCTGGGTGGAGGTGACGATCTCGCCGCCTTCGGTGCTGGCGGCGCAGAGCGAGGGGGAGGGGCACGCCACACCGGTGAAATCGTTGTCGTTGAACTCGGTGGTCAGGTTCCAGTGCTTCGATCCGGCGAGCGGCTTCGCTGAGGTGAAGATGTCGTCGGTGAATTCCTCTCCGGTGCTCTGATCGACTCCGACGCAGAGCGACTTCGCCGGGCAGGCGAACCCGCTGAGGATGCCGGCGCTGTCGCCGTTGGATGGCAGCAGCACGAGCCGCCAGGCCGGGCGGCCTCCGGTTGGGTTGGTCGAGGTGAGCAGGTCTCCGTTGTTATCGCCGGCGATGCACAGGTGGGGCGTCGCGCACGAGACGGCGGTGAGCTCAGCGGGGCTGGCCGCGCTCCCGTCGATTCGCACTTTCTTCCAGGCCCGCCCGGCGCGCGCGGGGTGGGTGGTGGTGAGAACGTTCCCGTTGAAATCGACCGCCACACAGAGCGACGCCGACGGGCATGAGATCGCGGTGAGCGCGTTGTCGACGCGAGCGCTTGTCCATACTCGCGGGACCGCGGTCGGCCGGGTGGAGGTCAGGATGTCCCCCGCCTGGTTGATCGCCAGGCACAGAGGCTTGGCCGTACAGGTCATATCTAGGATCTGGCGGCCGGCCACGTGCCGGGGCCCGATCGGCCGCGGCGCCGTCCACTGCAACCCCGACGCCGACGCGGTTGCGGCACTCCCGAGCGCGAGCAGTACAACCACCGTGAGCAGCCCGGCCACGGTGAGTAGCCCGGCCACGCGCGCAGGGGGGCGCGCCGCCCCAGCGCCGTGACGCTTCCCTGATCCCACCATCGTCTCCTCCTGGCTGCTGATCGAGCGGGTGCGCCCGCAGATCGACCCAGGTTATCCCTGGACCCAGCTCCGAGGCGTGAGGCACGTCACATGGCCCGCGGGCGCCTCTGCCGAGGCAGGGCGGCAGGCTGGGACCGGTTCGTGCCCCGGATCGATTGTCCGCGCTCAGGCATCAGCCGCAACCACCTCGTCTGTCCCGCCTCGGGGCACGCTACATTCCCAGCGGGGATGGCGCAGCTTCCCGACCACATCGTCGCCCGCCGCGCCGAGAGCAGAGCTCGAATACGTCGACGACAAACGGCGGCGCTCGGGACGCTCTTGGCGGCACTGATCGCGGCGATCGCCATCGTGCTCGCGAGCGGCGGCAGCAGCAGCAGCAGCGGCCGCTCGAGCAGCGGAGCCGGAGCCGGCCAGCCGCGGCCGCAACCGAGCGGGGCGAACCAGGTGCCGTCCGGTACTCCGGTGACACCGCAGCATCGGCTGACTGCTCTGGAGGCGCGCGGCAACGCGACCATCAAAAGGCTCGCGGCGCTCGCCCTGCCCGTGTACTGCGGCGGCCCGCACGGCCATGAGCTCGCGTTCACATTCGATGACGGTCCCGGCGTGTACACCCATTACGCGGTGAAGAAGCTGACTCAGGCCCATGAGAGGGCCACCTTCTTTGTCGTCGGCAAGAGCATCGAGGCGTGGCCGGGTTGGCTTCCGCGAGAGCTCAAGGTCGCGACCCTCGCCGACCACACGTTCACCCACTCCGACCTGCTCGAGCTCTCCCCCGCGGAGGTCGCCTCCGAGCTGGAGACCAACAAGCAGCTGATCGAGCGTGAGTCCGGTCAGCCGGTTGATCTCTTCCGCCCGCCGTATGGCGCACAGGACGCCGCCGTCAACCAGATCGCCAAACGATTGGGGCTGCTGGACATCATGTGGTCGATGGACTCGCGTGATTCGCTCGGCGCGAACTGGGCCGGGATCATCGCGAACGTGGAGTCAGACCTGCGGCCCGGTGCGATCATCCTCATGCACGAGAACCGCGGTCAGACGATCCGCGCGCTGACCACGCTGCTGCCCATCCTGCATCAGCGCCATCTGCGGTCCGTCAGCCTGCCCGAGCTGTTCGCGACCGACCCGCCGTCTGCCGCTCAAGTCCGCCGGGGTCTGAGCGGTTGCGAGGGCCATCCGACGAGCTTGGGCAACCTCGCCGGCGCCGGGTAGCCGGTTCGGTCGTGCGTCGGGGTTCCGCACTCGCGGTCAAGGTAGCATCGCGGCCGTGACCGCCAACCAGGATCCGGGACTGGGCGCACCGAGCCCGATCTCCACGATCGCGGACGTGGTCGCTCGCATGGAGCAGATCGCCGGCGAGCTGCCGGCCAAGGACGGCGTCGCCTACTTCAACCGGCTGTATTTGCAGGTGACCAAGGCGGTGCAGGCCGCGGCCACGGGTGTTACGTTCGCTGACCCCAACTTCACCGAGCGACTCGACGTTGTGTTCGCCGGCCTGTACTTCGCGGCCGAGGCGACCATCGACACCGGCGCGACGTGCCCGATTGCCTGGCGCCCGCTGATGGAGGAGCGCGCTGCGGATCACGCTCCGATCCAGTTCGCCATCGTCGGTATGAACGCGCACATCAACCACGACCTGCCGATCGCGGTGGTGCAGACGTGCAAGGAGCTCGGCGTGGCGCCGCAGGATGGCAGTCCGCAGCACGCCGACTACCAGCGTGTCAACGGGCTCCTCGCCCAGGTCGAGGGCCAGGTCGCCGGTTGGTTCGAGACGGGTCTGATCGCCGACGTCGTCGACATCACCCCCAAGGACGTCGACAACGCGTTGGCCATGTGGTCGATCACCGACGCTCGTGACCTGGCCTGGAGCCACGCGAAGCTGCTGTGGCGCCTGCGTGACGATCCGGCCCTCGCCGACGCCTACGGCGACGTGCTCGCGCGCCTGGTGGAGCTTTCAGGTCGGGGCGTCCTGGTCTAATGCTGCACTCTCGTCGGGCCCTACCGCAATGCATCCGACCGGTCAGCCGTACATCTCCGCGAACAGGTCCGCGTAGCGGTCGTTGATCACGCTGCGCTTGACCTTCAGGGTGGGGGTGAGCTCCCCGGACTCGATCGACAGGTCGTGATCGAGAATCGTGAACTTCTTGATCTGCTCAACGGGCGCATAGTTGGCATTCGCTCGATCGAGCTCGTGCTGGACCAGCTCACGGACGACGTCATTCTGCGCGAGTTCGGCGATCTCCTGGGGCAGCCCCTGATCCTGGGCCCACGGGACGATCTCTTCGGGATCGAGCGTGACCAGGGCCACGGGGTAGGGACGGCGATCGGCGTACATGAAGGCATGCGAGATGAAGCGCGACTGCTTGAGCTCGTTCTCGATGTTCGACGGCGTGAGATTCTTGCCGCCCGCGGTGATGATGATGTCCTTCTTACGGCCGGTGATCGTCAGGTATCCCTCATCGTCGAGCTCGCCCACGTCGCCGGTATGCAGCCAGCCATCGATGAGTGTCTCCGCCGTGGCCTGCGGATTGTCCCAGTACTCGCGGAAGACGTTACGGCCGCGCATCAGGATCTCCCCGTCCGCGGGCGCGATCCGGATCTCGATCCCGGGCAGGGGACGCCCGACGGTCCCGAACTTGAAATGCTCGAGCGTCCCGACCGTGCCCACCGCGACCGTCTCGGTCATGCCCCAGCCTTCGAGCACCGGCACGCCGGCCGCGTAGAAGAACTCCAGGATCTCAGGCGCGATCGGCGCCGCCCCGGTCACCGCCAGGCGGATGTGCCCGCCGAACAACGCCCGCACGCGGGCGAAGACCTGCGCGTCCGCCGCCGCGAACGCCTGCTCCATCTCGCCTGAGACGGGCTCGCCGTGGGCTCGGCGGCGACGCACCTCGACCCCGAGCTCAACCGCCCGGCCGAAGCGCTCGCGATCCTCCGCGCTGGCATTCTCCTGCAGCTTCATCGCCGCGCCGTAGAGCTTCTCGAAGATCCGCGGCACCGATGGCAGATACGTTGGCTGGGTGTCGATGACCTCGGCGAGGATCTGTTTGCTGTCGCCACCGTAGTAGGCGATCGTGGTGCCCTGATCAAACGACGCGAGCTGTACGGTGAGAGCGTATGCGTGCGCCTGTGGCAGGTAGAGGTAGCTGACCTCGCCCGGCCCTACGAACTTGATCTCCTCGACCATCTCGCACACCGACATCGCGTTGGCGTGTGTGAGCACGACACCCTTGGGTGGACCCGTGGTACCCGAGGTGTAGATGATCGTGTAGGCGTCCTGCGGATCGACGGCCGCCCGGCGCTCGGACAGCTCGTCTGCACCACGCCGGCGTCCGCGGGTACGGAGCTCCTCCAGCGACACGTCGCCCGCTCCGGACTCGATCCCGATCACGTGTTCCAGCTCCGGCAGAGCGCCGCGCACCTCGTCGATCTTGGCCTGCTGGCTCGCGTTCTCGCACACCACCGCACGGGCCCGTGAATTGCCCGCCACCCACTCGCATTCACGTGGGGAGCTGGTCGGGTAGATCGGCACCACGACCGCGCCGGCGGCCGAGATCGCGTAGCTGGCGAGCGTCCAGTCAACGCGGGTATCGGAGAGCAGACAGACTCGATCGCCCGGCTCGATCCCGAGGTCGATCAGGCCCAGGGCAAGCTCGTCGATCGCTGCACCCGCCTCGGCATAGGTCTGCTCCCGCCACTCCCCTCCCACCTTGTACCGCGCCGCCAGCTGCTCGCCGTACCGTTCGGCCACGGACGCCGACAGTCCCGCCACGGTGGTGGCAATTGCCCTCGAGTTCGGTGTCACCTCGTGCATTCGGACTCCTGGAGGACGAACGCGGTCAGACGGTCAGTTCGGCCGGCGCGGAGTCGAGCGCGGCCTGGATCGCCGCGACAAGCTCTCTGGCCGAGGCTGCGGTGAGCTCCACCGCGACCCGCGCAGAGGGTCCCTTTGCGGGGTCGGCGAAGTCGATGTTGAGCGTGTGCTCCGCCATGGCATGGACCGGGTGGTCAAAGTAGATCGTGCCGTCGGTGACATGGAACCAGCCACTCTCGGGTCCTTTCGCGCTGCCGTCGATCGCGGTCCTCACGGTCGCGTAGGTGCACATGTTCAGCCTCCGAGGTGCGTGGTGTAGAAGTCCCTGATCCGCTCCCAGCCGTCATTGGCGGCGGCCACTCGGTACGACGGCCGGTCGACTGAGAAGAACGCGTGGCCGGCGTCGTCATAGCTGTGGAACTCGTGCGGCTTGTGGTGGGCGGTGAGGATCTCGTCGAGTTCGGCCACCTGCTCGGGGCTGGGATAGGAATCCTCTTTGCCAAACAATCCCAGCAGGGGGGCGCGCAGGTTGGGCAGCTGGTCGACCAGATTGGTGACCTGGAGCGGGAAGCCATCGGGCGGGGTGCCGACGACGAACGCGCCGTAGCAATCGACCGCGGCATCGAGGTCGAGGTTGCACGCGGCCAGCACGGCCTGCCGCCCGCCCGAGCAGTAGCCGATCACCCCGACCTTCCCGTTCGAGCTCGGGCGCGAGCGCAGATAGGCCGCGGCGCCACCGACGTCGCCAACCAGACGCTTGTCCGGCACACCTCCCTGCGCCCGGGCCGTCGCGGCCGCGTCGTCCGGCGCTGCGCCAGGCGCTTCGCGCCAATACAGATTGGGAGCGATCGCGTCATAGCCGAGCTCGGCGAAGCGCCGGACGATCTCCTTCGTGGCCCGGTCATATCCGGGCATGTGGTGGATCACCACCACGCCGCCGCGGGCCCCGTCAACCGAGGGGTGCGCGAGGTACGCCTCGACCTCGTCCCCCTGGTGACCGGTGATCCGGAGCGTCTGCGCACTCAGTGTTTCGCTCATGCGGGTGGATTCAATCAACTTGAACCGGTCGCGTCCTCGGTCAACCCGCGGCTTCAGCGCTTGGGCTGCCAGAACGCAACCTCGGCGCCCGCCTGCGTGGCGACCACGCTCCGCCAGCCGGCCGGGCCTTCGCGCGGCGCGAGCAGGACCGAGGCCCCCAAACGGCGCGCGTGTTCGGTGGCCTGGCCGATCTCGGCCACCTCGACGTAGGGCAGCCACAGCGGGCGCTCGATCGGACATTCGACCATGCCGCCGCTGAGCCCCGCGCCGAGCTCGAGCGCCAGGTAGGACCCGTGGCCGGTGTCGATCCGCTCCGGAGCCCAGCCGCAGAGCTCGGCGTAGAACTCGCGTGCCTGCACGAGATCCCCGCTGTGAAGCTCCAGGTGCACCACCCGGTTGGAAGCGGCACGCATCATGGTCCTGTCTGTTTGACTGACGCCGGGCCGGGAAATCATCGGCGTGATGAGTCCTGCCCGCCCGAGCGGTCTAGTCTGAACACGTGATGCCTTCGGTCTCAACTCGTGGGACGGCTCAGGAGCAGGCCCTACTGGAGCGAGCGCGCGCCGGTGACGAGGCCGCATTCGCCGGCCTCGTCGAGTCCTACCGAGGCGAATTGCACGCCCACGCATACCGCATGCTGGGATCGGTGCACGACGCTGAGGACGCACTGCAGGACACGCTGCTCCGGGCTTGGCGAGGCCTCTCGCGCTTCGAGAGCCGGAGCTCGCTGCGTTCCTGGCTCTACACGATCGCGACGAATGCCTGTTTGGATCACATCGCCCGGCGACCCAAGCGCGTGTTGCCGATCGACTACGGGCCGGCCACCGATCCGCACGTCGGCCCGGGGGATCCGATCGTCGAATCGGTGTGGATCGAGCCCTACCCGGACGAGCTCCTGGGCATTGAGGACGGCTTCGCCGCCCCAGAGGCCAGTTATGAGCGGCGCGAGAGCGTGGAGCTGGCGTTCGTCGCGGCGCTTCAGCATCTGCCGGCCACTCAGCGGGCCGTGCTCATCCTGCGCGCGGTGCTCGGCTTCTCGGCCAAGGAGGTCGCCGCGTCGCTCGGGACGAGCGTCGCATCGGTGAACAGCGCTTTGCAACGGGCCCGCGCCGCGGTCGATGAGCGGGTGGGAGAGCAGAGTCAGCAGGCCACCCTGCGCGCGCTGGGCGATGATTCTGTGCGCGAGTTGGTCGACCGCTACGTCGATGCGTGGGAGCGTTGCGACGTCGAGGCGTTCGCGGCGATGTTGGTGCAGGAGGCAACGTTCGCGATGCCACCGCTGGCGAGCTGGTACCAGGGTCGTGAGGGGATCGCCCGCTGGGCGGTCGCCTGGCCGCTGTCAGGCAGCTGGCGCTGGCGGACCATCCAGACCACCGCCAACGGACAGCCCGCCCTCGGGTTCTATGCCTGGAACGCGGACGAGGAGTACTACCGTCCGTTCGCGCTCAACGTCCTGACCCTGCGCGGCGCGCAGGTCAGCAGCGTTACGGCGTTCATTGCCCGCTCCGCGGCACCCCGCGATCGCGAGGTATTCGGGCAATATCCGAACGAGCCGGTCGATGCGGCCAAGGTCGGGGACGTATTCGAGCGCTTCGGCCTACCCGCGCGGCTCGACTGACGCGCCGCGGTGTGTCACTCCGACGGCGCCCGCCGGCTGAACCGGTGGGCGTGCAGGCTGCTCCCGCCGCTCGCCGCGACGGCGACGCTGAGAATGAGTGATCGGTGGAGAATTCTGGGCTCATGAGCGACAGCGCGCCTGAGACCGAGGCCGACCCCAGCGAGCGCCCCGCTGCCGCCGGGTCGACGGAAACCGGCCCGGGCGGCGATCCGGGGGCTCGCGGCCGCCGGCGGCGGTGGCTTCCCTGGCCGGCTCGTGACGAACCTCGGCTCGAGGACATCGGGAGCGATCTCGATCCCCGTTTCACGTTCGCCAACGAACGCACGTTCCTGGCCTGGAACCGAACCGCGCTGGCGTTGATCGCCGCCGGTCTGGCGGCCGCGCAGTTCCTGAAGTTCAACCTGCACGGATTGAGGCTGATCATCGCTGTGCCCCTGATCGTGCTCGGTGCCGTACTCGCGCTGGCCAGTTATTCGCACTGGGAGGACAGCGAGCGGTCAATGCGCCTCCGGCGGCCACTCCACTACTCCTGGATGCCCCGCGTGCTCACCGGGGGGATCGTCCTGATCGCCCTGCTCGGCGCGATTCTGGCCATCATCGACCGGCTGGCGAGTTGAGTACCCGGGGGCCGGGCCCCTTGAGCGGCGCGTCCGGCGCACACGAGCCCGCGCCGGATCGGCCGACCCTCGCCGACGACCGGACGGCACTCGCGTGGACGAGATCGGCGCTGAACATGGCGGGCAGCGGCATCCTGATCGCGCGCGCCGCGTTCATGGCGAACCTCGATGCGCTGGGCGTCATCAGCGCGATCGCGATGGCGGTGATGGCTTTCCTCACCTGGCGCCACGGGCAGGCGATCCTCGGCGACCGTGCTCTCGCCGGGGCGCGCTCGCACGATCAGCCGACCGCGCTGCGCCTGCTGACGGCGGGCACCGTGCTGATCGGCGCGGTGGCGATCGTCGTCACCGTCGCGCTCTGACGCTCAGCCACCCTCAGCAGCGTTGAGACAATCGGCGTTGACGTAGCCTGATCGGAAGGGTCGGGGTTCGCCGGTCTGCTCGTCGTAGGTGTGACGCCACACGCAGCCCGTGTCGTTGGCGAGCAGGTGGATCGACACGGAGGTCTGCTCAGAGGTTGTGCGTACGCGGTGCACGTCGTCCCGAGGTGGCAGCAGGGTGTAGAAGTCGCCAGGGTCGAGCGGGCGCTGGCGGAGGAGCTCAAGCCGCCCGGCATCGGGCCGGTAGAACTCCTCGTACTGGTTGCCGCGGTACACCCCGACGAGGCCCCACGCGAGATGATCGTGCACTGGGGTCATGGCACCGGGTGGCACGACGAGACTGAACAGCGCCAGGGATCGATCGGCGGCCCGAAAGGCCAGCCACTGACCGATGCCCCCACCCATACCGCTGTTGACGGCCGGGGCCTGATATGAGGACGGGAGCCAGTCGGCGTCAGCGAGCAGCGCGGCGAACAGCGGGCTGATCAACTCGCACGCGTGTCGCGCCGAGTCCGCCTGCCCGATTCGCTCGCGCACGTCCGCGACGAAGCCGCGCACGCGCGCCGTGTCAAGGACGTACTCGTCCTGGGCGAGCTCGGGGAGACCGTGACCGCCGTGAAAATCGGTGTGAAAGTCGCACATCGAGCGCGAGCTTATTGCAGTCGCCGGTGATGGGCCACTCGGGCGCTATCGCCCGTTGCACGACCACACGCGCACCCGCGTGATCGTGCAACGGAACGAGCTGCCCCGGTCAGTCTCAGCCGAGGAACGAGTGGAACTCGCCCAACGGCTCGGGCAGGTGCGGTGTAAAGGGCTTGAACTTGTAGCCCTTCGAGGTGTCAAAGCCCGCCTTGCCGGCCGCCGTCTTGTCGAGGAACGGCGTCAGGGCGGTGACTGCTGAGTTGATCGACGTCCACTTGAGCGTGCGCTCGTAACCGTTGTTGTTCGGGGGATCGACGCTTTCCGCCTTACCCTGAACGCCGGTGATCTTCTCGATCGGACCGCCATCCCGGCGGGCCACCCCCGGGCCGACCACGCGCGCCAGCGTGCGGTGGTCGCTCTCGATGCCCATGATCCGCGCCGCGAGGACGCGCAGGTCAGGCGTGCTGAAGTTGCGCACGCCAACCAGATACGCCGCGATGAACGCATCCTCGAGCGTGACCAGAATGTTCAGCGTCGTCTGTGCGTCGGAGAACATCTTCGGCGGGTAGTAGAAGGTGGTGAACGGCGAAGGCTTGCCCGTCACGCTCATCTCAAGCGCGTAGTGGGACATCTCCTCCTGCCGGGCGGCCTTCAGGTACCCCTGGTCGTCGGACGCCAGCCGCTTGAAGAACGGCGCGACGTTGATGATGTTGGTGTACGTGGTGACGGCAAGCGCCTCCGCGATCTGCGCGGCCCCCACGATTGCCACATCGCCCTTGGTGGGGCCGCTGCTTCTTGGCGGCGGCGAACGACGGGACGAGCGCCCCGAGGGCCGAGGTGCCAACCAGCGCGCCCGCCCCAGCCGCCGCGCTCCGACCGAGAAACTGCCTGCGGTCGGTTCCTGCTTCCTCCTGCTTGATGGACATGGACAAAAGACTCCTTCCGAAAACGTTGGGTTGACGGTCTATACGCACAACCCGCAGGAACGGATCAAGTTATCGTCGCGACGCCCGCCGACACGACGTGGCCGGCTGTCAGGCGGCCCGGAGGTCTTCGCGTGCTCGGTCAGGTGACCGGTCGCGGGCGGCGGCTCACGCAGGCACGACGGTGGTCGCGTTGCCGGTGGTCTGACCCCACAGGCAAAAACGCGCGACCGTGCCCCTCACCGTGAACGCGGCCACGCGCTCGCGGCTAGCTATCGCTTCAGTCTGGCGTTCTGGCCCGCAGGGCCAGTGCAACGACTACTAAACGAACACTCCCGGAACTTTAGTCACCAAACCGCCCCAGATCTCACCCAGGGTCGCCATCGGCGGTGTCGTCAAGCCGGGCCAGAAACGCCTCGAGCCGGTCGGCGAACACGTCATTGTCGTCCCCGGCCACCATGTGTGCGGCGGCCTGCACGTCAACGCTTTCCGCCTGCGGAATCAACCGCAGCATGTCGGCGAGACCGGCGTCGCTGACGACGTCGGACTGCGCTCCTCGCACGACCAACGTGGGAATGGTCACGTGTGAAGCGGCGAGGCGCAACCGCTGCGGCTCTACGCTGAGGTGCGGCTCGTCGTCCATGTGCATGAACGCAGGGTCCCAGTGCCAATACCAGCGGCCGTCGGCGCGCTGGCGCACGTTCTTGCGCAATCCCTCAGGGTCGCGGGGACGGCGGCGCACCGGGTTATAGGCGGCAACGGCGTCTGCCACCTCTTCAAGCGACGAGAAGCCCTGGTCATGGGCGGTCATGAAGTCGCGGATGCGCGTCACGCCTTCGGGCTCGGCGCGAACCACGATGTCGACGAGCACCAGACCGC
This sequence comes from uncultured Solirubrobacterales bacterium, assembly GCA_963838535.1. GTDB lineage: Bacteria > Actinomycetota > Thermoleophilia > Solirubrobacterales > Solirubrobacteraceae > Palsa-465. The sequence goes on along the minus strand of CAWIRN010000015.1, from coordinate 126,657 downwards.
AAGCCAGGCCGGGGTGCTCCCCTGCGGCAGCCAGGGAGGTGATCCCGCCCAGTGACGCCCCCACCAACACGGGTGGGCGGTCCAGCGTGGAGACAAAGGCGAGCAGGTCGCCGACGAAACCGTCGAGCGAGTAATCCTGGTCGGGGTGCCACTCGCTGTCGCCGTGGCCGCGCGCGTCGAGCGCGATCGCCGTACGCCCGCCCGCGGCCAGCCGCTGCGCCGTCCGACCCCACGAATGCCGTGTCTGACCACCGCCGTGCAGCAACAGCACCGCATTCCCCGAGTCACCACCGTCCCAGCGCTCGCCGGCCAGCCTGACGCCGACACCGTCGAAGTGAAATAACTGGGGAGCCACGGCCATTGCGGATTGCGGCTGGTTCATCCGTCCTCGTTGGATCGGGCCGGGTCCAGACGCGTGGACAGTGTGTCGTAGATCTCGGCGATTTCGCTCATGACCCGGGCAGCCACCTCAAGATCGCGGTCCGGGATACCGGCGAACCGCTCCTCCCACAGCAGATGCCACGAGGCAAGCTTGCGCTCGAGGATCTCCCACCCTCGAGGGGTGAGCGAGACATTGCACACGCGCCGATCCTCGGTGCTGCGATGGCGCTGAACGATCTCGGCGGTCTCCAGCTGGTCGAGCATCGCCGTGACGCTGGCCGGGTTCAGATCGGCGCTGCGGGCCAGTTGTCCTGCCGTCATCTCATGCTCGCGGCCGAGCGCGGCCAGGGCCCGCAGCTGGGCGTGGGTGAGCTCGCCGGGCCGGCTGTGATCGCGGCTGCGCAGGCGACGTTCGGCGCCGAACATCTGGGTCAGGGCGAGACGGAGGTCCTCGATCGAGGGACGCCGTTCGGTGTCCATGTCAGGGGTGTTGGTGTCAGGGGAGGGGCTCACGCGGGCTCCAACACCGGAACACTGGCGGGCTCGCGGACCGGGGCACCGGCCGGCTCCCACACCGGGGCAACAGCCGACCGCGCAGCGGCGCTGCGCTCGGCGCGCGCCCGGCGCTCGACCCGCACGAGCAGCAGAGTCGGCACCAGTGCGATCAGGCTGACCGCCATCACCCACCAGTACGTGTGAGCGAAGCTCGCGGCCTCCGCGACAGGCGTGTGCGCGTGAGCCAGGTGTCCCTGGAGGACGACCGCGATGATCGCCGTGCCGAGGGAGCCACCCACCCGCATCAGGACCGTGAGCGTGGGACTGGCGTCATTGATCTGCTCGCGCCGGAGTACCGAGAAGGCCGCGGTCATCGACGGCATGATCGACAGCCCGATGCCGATCCCCCGCACGATCATGGCCGCGCCGATTATGACGAAAGGAGTGGCGACGCCGATCAGCGTGAATGGGATTGTCGCCACCACCAGGATCAGACAGCCGATCATCGCGGTCCGGCCGCCGCCCAGTCGCTCGGTCAGCCGCCCCGACAGAGCCATGCCCAAGCCGCCGCCAATGCCCTGCGGGATCAGCAGCAGCCCGGTCTGGAGCGCGTCCTCTCCTCGCACCACCTGGAAGTACAGAGGCATCAAGATCATGGCGCCGAACAACGCCCCGCCGAGGCAGAAGGTGACCAGCGACGCAGCGCTGAAGGCCGGGTTGGAGAACAGCTTCATGTCAAGCAGCGGATGGGCAACTCGGCGAGCGTGCACCACGAACAGCGATACCAGGACGAGACCGAGGATCACCGGGATCACCACCGAGGGGGCGGTCAGACTGCCGGCCGATGCGCTCTTGGACAGGCCGTAGGTCACTCCCACGGTGCCACCGGCCGCGAGCACGAGCCCGAGGACATCCAGCCGGCCAGCCTCTGCGCTGCCCGCGGTGTCGCGCGGCAACAGCCGCAGCGCGAGCGCGAAGGCCACGATGCCGACCGGCAGGTTGATCAAGAAGATCCACTGCCAGCCCACGGTTTGCAACAGCAGCCCGCCGAGCGTCGGGCCGATGACGGGAGCGAGGACGATCGGCACGCCGATGAAGCTCATGACCTTGGGCAGATTGCGCGGCCCGGCGGCCTTGACCAGGATGATCTGGCCGATCGGGGTGAGCATGCCGCCGCCGACGCCCTGCAGGACTCGGCAGGCGATCAGCTCACTGCTCGTACTGGCCAGAGCGCACAGCGCCGATCCAGCCGTGAACACGACCAACGCGATCAGGTACAGACGGCGTGCGCTGTAGCGCCTGACCGCCCAGCCGGTGATCGGGATGACCGCGGCAAGCGACAGCAGATAGCCGGTGATGACCCACTGGATGCTCTCCAGCGACGCGTGCAGATCGTGCGAGAGGTCGTTGAGCGCGACGTTGACGATCGTCGTGTCGAGGACCGACATGATCAACCCCATGATCACGACGATCGCGATCCGCCTTACGTGAGGTTCGATCCGGAGCGGCTCGGTGGAAAGGGATGTGTCGGACGCGGCCATGGAAGATATTGTTTTGCTATCAAAAGATTAGCTGCCCAATCTTTTGACGTCAAGACAACTGGCCGAATGACCGACTCTGGAGCGACAGGCTAGGAAGCGACTTAGGTCATGGCGCGCATGCGGTTGTTGCGCGCGTTGTGCTCCAGCTCGGCTAGGCCGAGCGCCTCCATCAGCGGCGGGACATACACGCCAAAGCGGCCGCGCAGCCCCTTCTTCAAGCCGATGCAGCGCAGCTGATAGGCCAGCGTTGTCTTGCCAACCACGCAGACCAGGGCCGGTGGATCGCCCGACTCGTCGCGGTACATCCGATACTCCGAGGCCCCCGGGGGTGTGCGCAGGATCCAGGGGTCCTCGCGCGTCCCGGTGCCCGTAGCGGTGGTCATGCTCGCCTCCGTCTCCTCGATCTCGACGTCTCGCCGCACGCGTACCGCAGACGCGCATAATGATCCGTCGCCGGGCGCGCGTCCACCTTGGGGCCGACCTAAACGCTCCTCCGTGTCGTGACCTGAACAGCATCGATCGCAAAGGAGATGGAGCATGGCATTTGACACCTTTATCGCATATGGGGGCGTGTACCCGAACGTCGACGACGCGCTGGCCGACTATGACGCGGTCAAGCGGTTGCACACCGAAGCCGGACTGATCGACGCCTATGACGCCGCGGTCGTCGAAAAGCAGGGCGACCGCAAGGTCCACATCGTCAAGAAGCACGAGACGCCCACTCGGGTCGGCGGCGTGCTCGGCGGTGGGCTCGGATTGGCCACCGGTCTGGTCGTGGTGCTGTTCCCGGCAGCCGCGATCGGCGGTGGACTGCTGATCGGCACCACCGCGGGCGGGGCGATTCTGGGCGCGCTCGCCGGGCACGCCGCCGCCGGCATGAGCCGGCATGACCTGAAGGAATTCGGCGAGCACCTGGACACGGGCGAGGCCGGCCTGGTCGTGGTCGGGGCCTCGGACATGGGCGCCAAAATCGATCGCGCGATGTCGCGCGCCGAGAAGAAGCAGGCCAAGCAGCTCAAGGCCGATCAGGCCGAGATCGAGAAGGACGCCAAAGCCGGTGGCGCGACGGCCGCCGCAACCGGGTGAGAGCCGCGATCAGCGCACGTACGGTGGAACCCCCGATTGAGGGCCGCTGATCGGGCCCCACGCGGCGCCAGAATGAGTGACCCTGCCCCCGCCTTCACGATCGTGGCCGGCGCCGCCGAGGAGCGGTCGCCCGATCAGGAGGAGGTCGTGGTGCGGTTCGCCGACGACGGCCACGAGGAACGGGTGCGGGTCCAGGACTACGAGCGCGTGTACGCCGTGGCGGGGCTGTACGAGGCGATCGTGCACGACCGGTTGTGCTGCCAATCTCCTGATCGGGTGGCGTCGATGCTCGCGCGCGTGGCGCGTGAGCTTGGTCGGGCGCCGCGATCGGTCAGGGTGCTGGACCTGGGCGCCGGCAACGGTGTCTCTGGGCAGGCGCTCGCCGCGCAGGGTCTCCAGCCCGTCGTGGCGATTGACACCGAGCCCGCCGCGCGAGCGGCGGCGATCCGAGACCGCCCTGGCCAGTACGAGGCCTACCTGATCGCGGATGTGCTCGCGTTGAGCCCTGCCGAGTTCCAGACGATCCGTGCGCTCGCCCCCAATGCGCTCGCGTGCGTCGGCGCGATCGGGCTCGATCACGTGCCGCCCGCCGCCCTGCCGGCCGCGCTCGAGCTGCTGGCCGACGATGCACTGCTCGCGTACACCGTGTCCGAGGCGAACCGCGCGGTGGACGGTGCGGAGATCTCGGCCCGCCTCAGCGAGATCGCCGAACGATGGCGGATCGACGAGCTGGCGCGTGAGCGCTACCGCCATCGCCTCACCGTGACCGGACGGCCGATCTGGTGGGAGGCAGTCGCCGTGCGGGCCCGTCGCCATTGAGCCACGGTGTGCCCGGCGACAATGTGGTCGCCCGCAGCGACCAAGGAGACGACGATGCCCGTCGGCAAGGCCATAGCAGCAAACCCGGAGAGCGCCGGCGAGGAGTTTCACGTCGTGGTGAACTGCTTCACGGGGATCGATGAACCGCGAATCCGGGATCAGCTCAAGCGAGACGAGTTCTTCTGGCTTGACCTCACCGCTCCCGGCCCCGACCAGCTGGCTCAGCTCCAGGACATCTTCGGCTTCCATCCGCTCGCGCTCGAAGACAGCGAGCGGTTCGCCCAGCGGCCCAAGCTCGACCACTACGGCGACTACATCTTCCTCGTCTTCTACGGCGCGTCGCGCGAGCCGGCGCCGGCGGCCGAGTTGCTGCACGAGGTGCACCTGTTCATCTCGGGTCAATATCTGGTCACGATCCACCACGACCCACTGCCGGCCTTCGATCAGCAGCGCGCGCAGCTGAACGGCCGCGTGCTGCACAGCGAGCAGTTCCTGCTCTACCGCATCCTCGACGCTCTCACCGACAGCTTCTTCCCCATCCTGGGTGAGATGGACGGCGAGATCGACGACCTCGAATCCGCCGTCGTGACCAACCCGACCGAGCGCGAGCTCCAGCGGCTGTTCTCGCTCAAGCGCGAGCTCGTCATGATGCGCAAGATCGTCACGCCACAGCGCGACCTGTTCGCCCGCTCGATCGACCAGATCTCCGAGCTGCCCGGCCTCGAGCTCGACGCCCGTGACTATTTCCGCGACGTCTATGACCACCTGATCCGGATCAGCGACCTGATCGACTCCTACCGCGACCTGCTCTCCGGCGCGACCGATCTCTACCTCTCGACGATCAGCAACCGCCAGAACGATGTCATGAAGCAGCTCACGGTCATCGCGACGATCTTCCTGCCGCTCGGGTTCATCACGGGCTTCTTCGGCCAGAACTTCAGCTTCCTGGTCACCGACCTGATCCGGACTGAGTGGACGTTCTGGGTCATCGGGGTCGGCAGCGTGCTGCTCACGTGCGCGGGACTACTCGTCTTCTTTCGCCGCAAGGGCTGGGTCTAAGCCGCAACGACGTCGAGCGCTGGGCGCGCCCCGCGCCCAGCGCCCGACACCCTGCGCCCGTCGGCCCCCACGGTCTGCGCCCCACGTTGTGCGGCCTAAGTGGTGTGGTACGGACAGCCGTTGGACGGCCCGGAGTTGGTCGACGGCGGCCGCTGACCCATGGGCAGGGCGAAATCCTGTGTCCATGCGGCCCCACCGCTGGATGCCTTACCGACCGGATTGCGGCCGACTCCGGTCCCGACGTTGCTATAGGAGGGATCGAGGATGTTCTGACAGTGACCGGTACTGGCCATCCATGCGTTCACGACGCTGCGCGGAGTGGTGAAGCCGGTCGCGATGTTCTCCCCGGCGTGCGACCAGACAAACCCGACGGCGGTGATCCGGGTGGAGAAGCTGGCGCCGTGCCAGAACGCGCCGCTGTGGATCATCGCGTTGGTCCAGCCCTGGGCGGAACGATCGAGGCGGCTGTTCTCCGTCAGAGCCGGGAGGTGACGGCTGACCCGCTGCACATTGACCAGACACACGACCGCAGCTTGGATTGCCGTGGTCGATGCGCCGACCGCCGGCGTGTCGGCGTTGGCGCAGCCCTGGGCGGTGTGGGCCTGCTTCGTGCCATGGCGAACCGTATGCGCGCTCGCGCCGGGGACGGCGACGATCAGCGTGGCGGCCAGGAGCGTGAGTGCGGCAGTGGCGCCGCGCAGACCGCGGCGACCCAGCAGAGTGCGCAGAATCGAGCTGATGTAGGTGGGCATGCTTCCTCATCGGCATGCCCGAGCGTCCAGGGAGCCCACGCGGCCAGGATCCAACATCCGTCCAGGCGGCCTGTCTCACGTCTGGACGGTCATTCGAGCACAGGCCACAACGCGCGATTGCCCCTCCGCCGCCCTCGTTAGCTGCAAGACTGGCGCGAAACTGCACGTTCCACGAGCGAGAGGTTGCCATGAGCGAGCCGCGCGTCAAGTTCCTGCTCGGTGAGCAGGACATCCCGACCCACTGGGTCAATCTGATGGCGGACCTGCCGGGGGAGGCGCTGCCACCGCTGAATCCGGGCACACTGCAGCCGGCCGGCCCCGAGGACCTGACGCCCATCTTCCCGATGGGGCTGATTCTGCAGGAGGTCTCGGCGGACGCCGAGATTGAGATCCCCGACCGGGTCCGCGACGCCTACAAGCTGTGGCGGCCAACGCCGCTGTTCCGGGCGCGCCGGCTCGAGGCAGCGCTCGACACGCCGGCCCACATCTATTACAAGTACGAGGGCGGGTCACCCCCAGGCTCGCACAAGCCGAACACCGCGGTCGCCCAGGCGTACGAGAACTCCGTCAGCGGCATCCGCAAGCTCAGTACCGAGACGGGCGCCGGGCAGTGGGGGTCGGCACTGGCGTTTGCCTGCCGTCTGTTCGACATGGAGTGCGAGGTATGGATGGTCGGCTCGAGCTACGACCAGAAGCCCTACCGGCGCTCGATGATGGAGGTGTGGGGAGCGACGGTTCACCGCTCGCCGAGCGAGGTGACCGAGGCCGGTCGCTCCCAACGCGAGCACACCACCGGCTCGCTCGGAATCGCCATCTCCGAAGCGGTCGAGGTGGCAGCGCAGAATTCCGAGACGAATTACGCGCTCGGGTCGGTGCTCAACCACGTGCTCCTGCACCAGACCGTGATCGGCCAGGAAGCGCTCGCGCAGATGGCGATGGCCGGCGAGGAGCCGGACGTCGTGGTCGCCTGCGTCGGAGGCGGCTCGAACTTCGGCGGGCTGGCGTTCCCGTTCCTGCGTCGCGTGCTGCGAGACGGCGCCACGACCCGTTTCGTGGCCGCCGAGCCGGCCGCCTGCCCGACACTCACGCGCGGGGTCTACGCCTACGACTTCGGGGACACGGTCGGCCTCACGCCGCTGATGCCGATGTACACGCTCGGGCACGACTTCGTGCCGCCGCCGGTGCACGCCGGTGGTCTGCGCTACCACGGCGACTCGCCGCTGCTGTGCGGACTCGTCAAGCAGGGCCTGGTGGAGGCGCGCGCGTACCGTCAGAACGAGACGTTCGAGGCCGCGGTGCAATTCGCTCGGGCCGAGGGACTGATCCCCGCCCCAGAGCCCGCGCACGCGATTCGTGCGGTGATCGACGAGGCGACGGCGGCACGCGAGGCCGGCGAGGCACGGGTGATCCTGTTCGGACTCTGCGGTCACGGTCATTTCGACCTCGGTGCCTACGACGCCTATCTGGCCGGGCAGCTCGAGGATCCCGAGTTCTCCGAGGCTGACCGCAGCGCCGCGCTCGCGCGGCTGCCGAAGGCGCCGGCGCTGGTGTGATCCAGCGGATTCGGTCGCGGGTCCCATCAGCACCGGTCAACGACGGAAACCGCCACGAGTCCGGCTCGCCTGAAAGACTCGCGCCGCCCGATGTGTGTCCCTAACCTAACCCTCAATGGAGGTTCCATGGCGGAGAGCGTGTACCGCGTCACCGAGGTCGTCGGCGTGAGCAGTGAGTCCTGGGCCTAGAGGCCACTGTGGCCCGGGGCGAGCTCCTCGCCGCGAACGCTGACCTATTCGGCCGCGGGGGGCGGCGACAGCAGTGTCAGCTCGTCGGCCACCCAGCCCATGAGCTTGTCCACGTCTGGCATCTGGTCGCGATCGGCGACGATCCCGAAGTCGAGACTGCCGCAATAGCTCATCGCGGTGATGTTCAGTCCCAGGCCGTCGGTGATCACCGAGAACGGGAAGTTCGCCACCAGACGGGCCCCGGCGCAGTACAGCGGGAACGAGGGACCCGGCACGTTGGAGATGACGAGGTTCCAGGTCGGCCGCCCCGGCTTACTCGTCGCCAGGCGGAGAGTCAGTCGTGCCGCGCGGGAGAAGACGGCGGGCGGGATGAAGTGATTGGCGTCCTGGAGCAGGCCGGCGGGCAGCGCGCGGTGGCGTTCCTTCATCCCGTCCAGCGCCTGGTGGGTGCGGGTCAGGCGCCGAAGCGGATCAGCTTCGTTGGTGAACAGCGGCGCGCTCATCAGGATGATGCGGTTCCCGAACGTGCCGACCTGCTCGTTCGTCCGCACCGAGACCGGGATCTGCGCGACCAGCGGCTCGCCGGGTAGCTCGCGGTGTGACACCAGCCAGCGTCGGACGGCGCCGGCGCAGATCGAGACCACGACGTCATTGACGGTGACGCCGTGCGCGTTCTTGACCGCCTTGACGTCGTCCAGCTTCAGCTGTCCGAAGACAAACCGCCGATGGGCCGAGACACGCCCGTTGAAGCTCGTCTTCGGCGCCACCATGCGCTCGCGGGCCTGGACGGGTCCGTCGACACCGGTGATCAGCCGCTCCATGCGCTTGGCGACGCTGCCGAGAGCAGCCGCGCCGGGCAGCGTGCTGAATGGCGTCTCCTGCAGATTCGGGACCGCGGCCGGCAGGGATCGCAGCGCGCGCAACGGATAGCGAGGTACCCCACGCACGGCGCGGGCGACCATGCCCACCCGCCCCGGGGCGGACTCGCCGTCTGCGGAAGCGTCGGGCGAAGGCAGCTCACGCCCGGTCGGGGTGAGGTCGAGCAGCAGGCCCATGATCTCCGCGCCGGAGATGCCGTCGATCAGCGCGTGGTGGATCTTCGTCAACATCGCCACGTGGCCGGACTCCAGTCCGGAGATCAGGTAGAGCTCCCACAGCGGGCGCGTGCGATCCAACGGGCGCGCGACGATCCGGGCGACCTGCTCGGCCAGCTGCGCGTCACTCCCCGGCGCCACGAGGGCCAGCTCACGGACGTGAAAATCGAGGTCGAAATCGCCGTCATCGACCCAGTACGGGTAGTCGAGACTGAGCGGCACCTCGCGTAGTCGCCAGCGCAATGGGGGCAGCAACGGCAAGCGCTCGGCGAGCAGAGCCTGCATGTCGATCGCGGTGAGCGTGCCCGTCGGCCGGGTTGACGGGTCGAGAATCGCCACGCTGGCGACGTGCCCACTCTGACGGGGAGTCTCAAGAGCCAGGAACTGCGCGTCGAGGCTGCTGAGCTGGCGCATGGCGGCAGGCTATCGGGCGCCCGCGGGCCGGTCCACGATCTGCCCCGCCTCAGCGTGCCGATCCGGCGGCGTTGGCCAGTGGATATCGTGGCCCACGAGATGGATCCGACCACCGTGGCTCAGCAGGCGGATGCCCTCGCGCGGGCGTGGTCGCCGCCGGGGGCGCCGTCGTCCTGGCGGCTCACGGCGGCCATGTTCGCCACGCTCCGTGATGAGCCAGAACTGCGGGCGCTCGCGACGGACATACCCGCCGAGCGACTTCCACCGCTGCTCTTCTCGGCGGCCACGACCTTCCTCGTGCGGCGCCTGGAGCCAGAGCCCCTCCGGCACTCCTATCCCGTCGCGGGCGCTCCCCAGCCTCCGCTGGCGCCGAGCTTCGCTGCCGAATACCGCGCCTTCTGCCTGGAGCATCGGGACGAACTGCGCACGCTGTGCCACGAGCACCGCTACCAGATGAGCGAGCCGGGCCGCTGCGCACACCTCCTCCCCGGTCTGGCGCTGGCCGCCGGGTCGCGCGACGTGGCGCTCGTCGACCTCGGAACCGGCGCTGGGTTTGCGCTCCAGCTGGATCGCTATCGCTACGTCTACCGGCACCCTGACGGGACGACCACTTGTGTCGGGGACCCGGCGGCGCCGGTCACGATCGAAACCGAGCTACGCGGCTCCCGCCGCGCCCCCCTGCCCTCGTGCGCTCCGCGGATCGTCGCGCGGGTCGGGGTCGATGCCGAGCCGGTCGAGCTTGGCGATCCGGCAGTCCGGGCGTGGCTGGCGGCCTGCACCCCGCCCGAGGCCGGCGCCCTGACCCGCTTCGAGCGCGCGGCGGACGTCGTGTTGGCACACCCCGTGGAGGTCCGCCGGGGCGATGCGGTCGCTGCGCTGCCTGGGCTGATCGCCGACCTGCCGGGCGATGCTCTCGTGTGCCTCATGGACGCCTATGTACATGTCTTCTTCGCGCCGGAGCAGCTTGCGCGCTTCGGGCAGCTGGTCGCCCAGGCGGGACGCGATCGCGATCTGGACTGGCTCTCGCTGGATCCGCTGGTGCCACTGGGGCCCCGCGCGGAGCGGGCCGTCGTCGACGTCGAGGTCCCCGGCGCGATCCTTCAGCGCGGTCACGACGGTGGTGTATTCGGCGTGCTGGGCCGCCGGTGGTTTCGCGCTGGTCGCTCGCGAAGCTCGCTGCTCGCGCTCGGGCACCCAGGAGGTGCGTGGTTGGAATGGCTCGGCGACTGAACGCGCCGCAGATCCCCAGCCTGGCAGGCACGCTCATAGGTCGACGCGCGCGCCGATGGTCACCGTGCGATCGTCGGGCAGCCCGAAGTACGTGGCCGGGTTCGCGGCGTTGTGGGCCATGGTCAGGAACAGCTTCTTGCGCCAGCTGCTCATGCCCGGGGTAAGCGGCGGCCACGATCGTGATCTGCGAGAGGAAGTAGGACGCCTGCTCGACGTCGATCGCGCCCTCGAGCATCTCCTGCTCCGCCGCGAGACGTAGCGCCGCGGGGACGTCTGGCTCGTCCTGAAAGCCGAACCGCGCGATCAGTCCGGTGATGCCGTCGGCCGGGTGCCCGAGGTGAATCGACCACGAGTCGGTCGGCGTCGGGGATGTGGGGCACCCGCTCGTTCTCGATCGAGACGATGATCACGTGCTGGTGCAGCACGTGGTTGTGCTCGACGTTGGCGCGCAGGGCCAGCGGCGTGGTGTCTTCGGGTTGGCGTTGAGGAACACGGCGGTTCCCGGGACGCGCCGGACTCGGCACCTCGGCGCGTGCCCAGCGTGTCGATGAAGTCGCCGCAGCGGCCCCTCCTGCCGCTCCGGTTGGCGGTGACGATCCCCGTCCCTTGTGCCAGGTCATCAGGACGACGAAGACCAGGTCGGCGACCACCAGCGGCAGCCAGCCTCCGTGCACGACCTTGGTGAGGTTGGCCGCGAAGAAGGTGATCTCGATGCGTCAGGAACACCACCGCGCCGAGTGCGATCACGCGCTTCGGCTTGTGCCAGAGCAACCGGGCCACGGCGAGGAACAGAATCGTGTTCAGGATGAAGGTTCCGGTGACCGCGACGCCGTAGGCGGAGGCGAGCGCGGCGGAGGAGCCGAAACCGACCACGATCGCGACCACGGTGACGAACAGGCCCAGGTTGACCGCCGGCAGCGTAGACCTGTCCGATCTCCCGCTCTGAGGTCTGGCGGATCGTCAGCCGGGGCAGGAAGCCGAGCTGCACCGCCTGCCGTGTCACGCTGAACGCACCCGAGATCACCGCCTGCGAGGCGATCACCGTCGCGACGGTGGCCAGGAGCACCATCGGGATCTGCGCCCATCCGGGGAGCAGGAGAAAGAACGGGTTCGCGACCGCCTCGGGGGACGCGGAGGATCAGCGACCCCTGGGCCAGATAGTTGAGCGTCAGCGCCGGAAACACGAGCAGAACCATGCGCGGCGGATCGGAGCGCGGCCGAAATGGCCCATGTCCGCGTACAGCGCCTCGGCTCCGGTCACCGCCAGCACGACGGAGCCGAGCGCGATGAACGCGACGCTGCCGTGGTCGACCAGGAACTGGGCCGCGTAGGTCGGTGACAGGGCCCGCGATGATCTCCGGGTGCTGGGCGATCTCCACGACGCCGGTCAGCGCCAGCACGCCGAACCAGACCGCCATCACCGGACCGAACAGGCCGCCGACCAGCTTCGTGCCGTAGCGCTGAATCGCGAACAGCATCGTCAGCACGGCGACGGTGATCGGCACGACGACCGAGCTCAGGGCTGGCGCCGCGACCTTGAGCCCCTGCGACCGCCGAGAGCACGGAGATCGCCGGGGTGATCACCCCGTCCCCGTAGAACAGCGAGGCGCCGATGATCCCCAGCGTGACCAGCGTCAGCTTCACCGCCGTGCTCCTGCGCCGCGCCCCCTGCAACAGCGCCGTTAGCGCCATGATGCCGCCCTCGCCCTCGTTGTCCGCGCGCATGATGAAGGTCACGTACTTGACCGACACGATCATCGTGATCGACCAGAACACGAGCGAAATCACGCCGTACACGTCGCCGGAGTCGCGTGCACGGCGTGCCCGTCGGCGGTGAACACCGCCTGCAGCGCATACAGCGGACTCGTGCCGATGTCGCCGAAGACGACCCCGAGCGCGCCGAGCGTCAGCGCCGCCATCCCCACGTTGGCCCCGGCTCGCCGCCGCGGGCTGGGCTCGTCCTCGGCTCGGCGCCGGGGCGGCTCCGGGACCGAGGCGACGGTGGTCGTGGGGGGTCGGCTCATCGCCGCGGGCGGGGCGACGCGCTGCGTACTCGCGCGGCCTGCGTCACCGAGCCGCCGGCGGCAACACCGCGAGCCGGGGGAAACCCGGTGGCGCTCGCGAGGCGAGCTCGGCTTTGGCGAGCTGCAGCAGCACCTGCACGGGCGGCTCGTCTCGGTCGAGCTCGCGCATCTCGATGTCGTCTGACCCGTCGGTCAGCTCGAACATGCGGTCGACGATGGGCATGCCGCGCAACACCACCAGCCGGGCGCCGACCCGCCGGGCGGCCGCAGCCGCCGTCACGATGGCGCGCACGCCGGCGGTCACGATGATCCGCAGCTCGCGGAGGTCGAGCACGACGACCCGCGCGGTCAACTGCACCTCGCGCAGGGTGCGCGTGAGCACCGGCACGGCGGCCAGGTCGAGTGCTCCGCTGGCGCGCACCCAGGCGGCCTCCGCACCGCCATCGGTGGCCGAGCACCGAAACGCCGGCGACCCGCCGCGCGGCTGGCCAACGTTCGCATCGGGGAGTACCAGTGTGAGGGCCATGCCGACCTCCGGGGTTAGTTGAACCTCGGAAGTCAGCTCGTGCCAGCCGCCAGCGGGTCCGACGTCACGACGGGTGCCCTCCGCGACCGACATTACTGCCGACGTCAAGCCGACGCCCAAGGCGGCTTGGCGCCGCCGGCGGCCGGATCAGGCGATCAGGCGATCAGGCGATCAGGCGATTCCGATCATCACATCCGAGGCCTTGATCACGGCAAGAATCTCGGTTCCCGGTTGCAGGCCAAGCTGTTGCACCGCCTCGACGGTGATCGAGGCGACCACGCGTTGACCGGCAACGTCGAGTTCGACGTTGGCAATCGCCTCGCCCTGATTGATCCCCACGACGGTACCGGCGAGCTGATTCCTGGCGCTGAGCTTCATGTGCTCCTCCTCAGATTGGGACGACGCAGTTAACAGCAGCCGAGGCGTGGGGGCCAGCCCGCCGTGCCGCCCCTACACCGATTGCAGGAGCGTCGACCAGCGCGATCGCTTCCGGGCCGGAGCGCCGAATCGTCGACTCCCACCGTCGCTCGAGGTCTCTCCTGCGTCACCCGGCGAGGGCTCGGCGCCGTTCTGGATCCCGGCCAGCATCAGCCAGTGCGCGAACGCGTCGGCGGGCAGGGGCCGGCTGATGTGGTAACCCTGCGCCAGGTCGCAGCCGAGGCTCCCCAGTCGCTGCAGGGTCGCCTCGTCCTCGACCCCCTCACCGATCACCTCCAGGCCGAGGTCGTGACCGAGGTTGATCGTCGAGCGAACGATGATCAGGTCGCTGTCGTCTTGCAGCATCGGGGTGACAAACGAGCGATCGATTTTCAGCTCGCTGATGGGGAGGCGCTTGAGGTTCGCCAGCGAGGAATAACCGGTCCCGAAGTCGTCGATCGACAGGCGCATCCCCAGGTCGCTCAGGCGGGTGAGGATCGCGATCGCGCGGTCGGGGTCGGACATGATCATGCGTTCGGTGATCTCGAGCTCGAGCGCATCCGCGGGGAGGTGGAAAGCCGACAGCATCCGCTCGATCTCGCCCGGCAGACCCCGGTCGAGCAGGTTGCGCGCCGATAGGTTGACCGCAACCGACAGATCCCACCCGGCGCCTCGCCACGTCGCGCACTGCGCGATCGAGCGCTCGAGGACGTGGCGGGTCAACGCGCTGATCAGCTGGGTCTGCTCGACCGCGGGAACGAACGCGGCCGGCGGGAGCAGACCCAGCTCGGGATGCTGCCAGCGGACCAGCGCTTCGGCACCCACCACGCTGGCGTCGCCCGTCCTGACCTTCGGCTGGTAATGGACGATCACCTCACCCGCAGCGAGAGCGCGGCGCACATCGCTCAGCAGGCTCAGTCGGCGCACCGAATTGTGGTCGCGCTCAGGGGCGTAGAGCTGATACCCGCTCTGCGCCGCCTTGGCCGAGTACATCGCCACGTCTGCCAGGCGCAGAAGCACGTTGGCGCCGCGACCGTCGAGCGGATAGCGGGCGATCCCGACACTCGCGCCGACATCGAGCGAGAGCTCATCCACGGCGAAGGGCTCCTGAATGCAGGCCACCATCCGCGCCGCAAGCTTCTCCAGCGTTGCCGGATCGGTGGTGCGCACTCCGGGGAGCACGGCGAACTCGTCGCCGCCCAGGCGAGCCACGAGGCCCGACGGGCCGACATGCGTGGCGAGCCGTGCCCCGAGCTCGCTCAGGAGCACGTCACCATAATGGTGCCCGAGCGTGTCGTTGATCTCCTTGAAGCGGTCGAGGTCGATCAGCATCACGGCGAACGGCTCACCGTCGAGCTCGGCCGCCTGCACCTTCTCTCCGATCATGGCGTGGAAATACTCGCGGTTGGCCAGGCCCGTCAGGTCGTCGGTGGTGGCCATCCGCTCCAGGTCCGCACTGCGTCGCGTGGAGAGCAGCAGTTGACCGACCAGGTACTGGAAGACGACGAGCACGAGGCCGAACAGAGCGATCCCGATCGTGCCCACCTGCACAGCGACGTAGACGGCAGCCACGGTCAGCAGCGCGGAGAACAACTCAGCGGCCAGGATGGGCGCGAGCGCCTCGCGCGTCTTACGGATCAGCGATGAGCCGTCGAGATAGCTCTGGTAGCCGGCGATCATGACGAAGTTGAGCGCCATGGCCACCACAAACGCGGCGAACACCAACAGGTAATACGCCGCGTCGTCGGGCCCGAGATGGGTCAGCGCAACGGCACCGTGGAAGAACGCCCCGGCGATCAGCGGAAACCACAGGAACGTGGTGAGGTTGTTGCGCAGGTAGTGCGGCGCCTCGCGCGAGCGCAGCCACCCGATCGCAATCGACAGCACCCCGACGACCGCCGCCGGACCGGCGCCGAGCAGCACGGCCGCGAGCATGATCCCGAGAAAGCTTCCGGACAACTTGAGCTTCGCGGACGGCGCCTCCACGCTGGTGAGATCGCTGATCACGGTGAGGATCGCGATCACCACCAGTGGCGCGAGGGTCCAGCGCTCCGAGCCGGCCGTGACGATGATCAGAGTCGCGCCGGCCAGCAGCGCGAAGCCGTGCAGCAACGCGACGGCGCGACTTGGTAGCCGCCCCGGCTGCTCGCCCGCGTTAGGTGTCCCTTCTCTTGGCACGCTTCAGTCTGTATCGGCTGAAACCGCCGAAATGAGTAGCTCAGGCCACGTTCCGGACACAGGCATAGACGGGGCTCGGCGGGTTGCGCGTCAGTGCACAGATAAGCGGGCAAAACCTCCACAATTCCTCCAGTCTGACCGGACTGCGCGTCGCGCGGCCGATGACCGATGAGGAACGAAAAAAAGAGGGGCCCGCCTAGTACGCGAGCCCCCCTGGTTATGTGAGTCAGCCGCCCTTGAATCCCACGTGAGTCTCCTTTCGTGGGTGCTGCGGAGGCCCTACGCAGTTATCGGCTGCGTGGCTTGTGGACGTTAATCTCAGGTCACGTACGCCGGGCGGCTCGGCCTTCGGCCGCGCCGACGGCCCCGTCCCGATTGCGCCCAGGCCCGAGCCCGATGCGCACAGCTATCCTCGAAGCTGTTGATCACTCAACCGAGGAACGCACATGCAGCTGAGCTAGAGATCTGGTCTGACATCGCCTGCCCCTGGTGTTACGTCGGCAAGCGTCGCCTGGAGGCGGCCCTGGCTCGGTTCGAGCATCGGGACGAGGTCGTCGTGACCTGGAGGAGCTTCGAGCTCGATCCCGCTGCGCCGGCCGAACGCCATGGTGACCGGGCCGCACGCCTGGCCGAGAAGTACGGCATGACGATCGAGCAGGCGCGGGCCAAGGAGCGCCAGCTGACCGACGTGGCGGCCGCCGACGGCCTGGATTTCCGTTTCGACCTCGCGCGCAGCGGTAACACCTTCGACGCCCACCGGATCGTCCATCTGGCGCTCGAACACGGGCGTCAGGACGCGACCAAGGAGCGTCTGCTGCGGGCCTACTTCGGCGAGGGCGAGCTGATCAGCGACCCCGCGACGCTGGCGCGCCTGGCTGCCGAGGTGGGGCTCCCAGAGGACGAGGTCACCGACACCCTGGCCGGTGACCGCTACGCCGAAGCGGTCCGCGAGGATGAGGCGACGGCGCGCCGGCTCGGAATCAGCGCCGTGCCGACGTTCGTGATCGATCGCGCCCTCGGCGCCTCGGGCGCGCATCCGCCCGAGGACCTGCTCGACCTCCTGCGCCGGGGCTGGGCCGCTCAGGCCGCCAGCAGTCCGGTCACGCCGAGCACCAGCAACGCGGCGCCGCCGACCCCGGCGACCGCGGTCAAGGCGACATGACCGGCGTGGCGAAACCGCGCCTCACTTGACAGCAGCCACCGGTCAAAGCGCCGGC
The DNA here is from genome assembly GCA_963838535.1 of uncultured Solirubrobacterales bacterium. Taxonomy (GTDB): domain Bacteria; phylum Actinomycetota; class Thermoleophilia; order Solirubrobacterales; family Solirubrobacteraceae; genus Palsa-465. Next base: position 109,682 of record CAWIRN010000015.1, on the reverse strand, counting down.
CGGCCAAGCGATGGACGACCAGGATCGCGACGATGGGCGCGACAAACATGGCGTTGTAGAGGACTAACAGGACGACCTCGACCGGGGCAGCCGGATCCGCGGCCAGGATCGCCGCGATCACGCCAAAGTAGATGAACGCGGTCGGTAATTCGATCGCCATGATGCCAGCGCCGAGCATGAACGCCGAGGCGCGGGTGTTGGCGCGACGCAGACGAGGCGTCTCGTCGTGCGGGCTGGGTTGCGAGCGCAGCAACACGAACGCGAAGGCCAGCGCCAGGACACCTCCGGCGATCTGGAGCGCGTGCTCCACGGGACCGCGAATATCGTGCAGGGTCGAGATCAGCGCGGGCCCGGGGCCGAACACGAGCACGAGCCCCCCGGCGAGGTACACGGCAAACACGCCGAGCGTGTAGCTCCCGAGGCGCCCGCCATGCGGCATCGTGACCAGCCACAGCGCCGGCAGGACTGTCGAGGGGTTCAGCGAGTCCGCGAGGCCGACCGAGGCGACGAGCAGGACAAGGCCGAGCACCGCGGCACGCCTACTCTGAAGCGCCGATCACGTTGACCGTCCAGGGCCCTCAGGTCCCAGTCGAGGAGGCGAGGTCGCGGAGCATGACGATGTGCTCGGGATTCAGCCCGATCTGCTCCCCGGTCTCGGCCTCGACGACCCAAGCGAAGCCCATCAGCGACCCACGGGCCGCGTCGAGGATGATCGCCTCGACCGTCTTGGCCTCCCCGTCGACGCGGTAGCGTTCGCCGCCGACGACGGTTATTTCGGTGATGTGATCCACGCCGAGTCTCCGGGGGCCTGGCGCCGGGCTCCCAGCGGGAGCGACCGAGCCAGTACCCGCGGTCAGGATCGGATTCTACGACGGGAACCCGCGCGGCTGCCGCGGCCGGATCGTGCCTGGGAGCGAGGGCCGGCGTGCGGGCGCGGGCGGGCGCGATGCTCGGGCTCCCCGCCGCCGAGGCCGTGGTCGATCCCGAGCTGGCCCGCGAGCTGACGGACGTCGCCATGCTCGCCCGCCCCGACGAGGGTGATGCCGATCCCCTTGCGGCCCGCCCGGCCGGTGCGCCCGATGCGATGGACGTAGGCGTCGCTGTCCGCGGGCGGATCGAAGTTGATCACGTGCGAGATCCCGGTCACGTCGATCCCGCGGGCAGCCACATCGGTGGCCACCAGGGTGTCGACCGCGCCGGACTCGAACCTGGCCAGGGCCTGCTCGCGCTGGCGCTGAGACTTGTTGCCGTGCATCGCCAGCGCCGGGACTCCGTGAGCCGCGAGGCGCTTCACGAGCCGCTCGGCTCCGCGTTTGGTGCGCACGAACACGAGCGTCAGCTCACGGTCGCGACGGAGCTCGTCGACCAGCGCCTCCACCCGACCCTCGCCCTGCACCTCGACGAACCGGTGCTCGATGTCCGAGGCCGCGCGCCGCGCGGTCGGCCCGTGCTCGTGCGTGACGGCGTCGTGCGTGTACTTCTTGGCGATCCGGCCGGCCTCGCCATCGAGCGTGGCGGAGAAGAACAACGTCTGGCGCGAAGCTGGGCACGCGGCCACGATCCGGTCCACCGCCGGTCGAAAGCCCATGTCGAGCATCCGATCGGCCTCGTCGAGAACCAGGATCTGGATCGCATTGAGCGTGAAGGCGCCACGGGCCAGCAAGTCCTCGAGTCGTCCCGGGGTCGCCACGAGCACGTGGGAGGCGGCCGCGTCACGGGCCTGCTTGACCAGACCGACACCGCCGTAGACGGCCGTGACGCGCAGCGCTCGCGCATGTGCGATGCCGCGGATCTCCTCGACGATCTGGGTGGCCAGCTCGCGCGTCGGCACCAGCACCAGAGCCGCCGGTCGTCGCCCGGCTGAATCGATGCGGTCGGCGATCGGGATCCCGAAGGCGAGCGTCTTACCCGACCCGGTGGGCGATTTCGCGAGCACGTCGCGTCCCGCCAGGACGTCGCCGATGACCAGACGTTGAACGGCGAAGGTTTCTGTGATTCCTCGCTGCGAGAGCGAGCTGACGACAGCGCGGGAGACGCCGAGATCAGCGAAGGACTGCGTTGACATGCATGACTCCTTGGGCGGCACAATCGGGCCGCGTACGGTTCGGGAGGCTATTGCTGACCCGAACCGCTACCTGCGGGACCCAAGCGAGCTGCCTCGCGGCCGACGGCGTCGACCGCTAGACCCAACGTAGCAGCTTCGGCCACGGCGCTGGCGGCGGCGCCCCGCGCACCACGCTCGGATGCCAGCCCTCCTGAGCGCGGTCACGCGCCCGCGGCCGGCTGGTCAGGAGTCGAACTCCAACACCGAGTACGCGCGGCAATCGAGTACCTCGCGGATTCCGTCCGGTACCCCGACCGCCGGCTGGCGCTGCACGACGAATGGCTGTTGCCGTCCCAGGTCGAAGATCGCCATCACGATGTCTCCGTGGACGGGGTCGGGCCGCCCGACCTCGGTGAGGCAATCGAGGCCTCCGCGACGGGACCAGAGCTGCAGGATTCGACGTTGACTGGGCCGCCGACCCAGATCGAGCTCGACCGCTGCGCGCATCGCGACGTATGCGTCCTCGGCGACCCGTCCCGACTCGGTGAGGCCCGGGATGAAGAAGGCGGTCATGTCGGACTCAGAGCCCGCGCTCGCGGGCGTCCCGGCTCAATTCGACGGCGAGCGCTCCCGGCTCGAGCCGGGCGTCAAGCTCGCCGATCCGTCTGTCCAGGCGCAGCGACTCACGGTGGACCGAGTCCTGAAGCCCTTCGAGCAGACCTTCCAGATGAGCCACTCGCCGTTCCAGGTCGGCAACGCGCGGGGCATCCGGATCAGCCGGCTCCCGCGGCGGCGGCTGGTCACCGGCCGCGGCGGCACGACGCATCTGCCTAATCCGCGTGACTAGGCTCTCCCGCTCGGGCATAGCCACGCCTACGTGCGCCGCTTCGGCTGGACGGGGCGCGGAGGGTAGCGGCGCCGCTCCTCGTCGGTCATCTTGCGGATCACCAGCGATCCTTCCTGAACCTGCTCGCGCACCAACTCGAGCTTGGCTTGGCGCCGCTCCTCAGCCCGCTCTCGTGTCGTTTTCATGCGTTCACTCCGATCGGGGGGGAGATTCTCAACGAGCCCAGATCGCGACAGCGGTGGCGGAGAACCTCACAGGCGACAAGAACCGCCCATCACTCCACGGTAACACCCCGACCAACTGATGACCGCCCGAAGCGATACCGTGTAATTCTGATAAAGTTGGTTGGGTTATGGCGCTTGTGTGGAGCAACTCAATGCAGATCGACGTACATCAGCACATCTGGACCGAGCCGTTGCTCGATGCGCTCGCGGCACGACGGACGCTGCCGTTCGTCCGTCGGACGCGCGGGCTTACCGTGTTGCACTGCGCCGACGAGCGTCCCTACGTGATCGACGTCGGATCAGAGTCGCCGGACCAGCGGGCCGGCCTCCTCCACGCCGACGGCCTCGACATAGCGCTGATTGCGCTGTCGAGCCCCACGGGCATCGAAGCGCTGGCGCACGAGGTGGCCAGCGAGCTCATCTCGGCGCACCTGGATGGCGTGTTGGCGCTCGGCGACGAGTTCGCCGCCTGGGGGCCGATCGCCGTGGATCAGCCCGAGCCCGATGAAGTCGACGATGTGCTCGCCCGCGGTTGCGTGGGAGTCTCGCTGCCGGCCGCCGTGCTCGCGGGCCACGATGCACTGGAGGAGCTCGGGCCCGTCCTGGCCCGGGTGGCCGCGCGAGGCGTGCCACTTGCTGATCCATCCGGGCCGCAGCGCGCGCCAGGGAACCTGCGAAGCGTCGCTGACCGAGCCGCTGTGGTGGCGCGCGCTGACGGACTACGTGGCCCAGATGCAAGCGGCCTGGATGACGTTCGCCGCGCTGGGCCGGCGCGAGCATCCCCAGCTCACCGTCCTGTTCGCGATGCTCGCCGGCGGCGCGCCGCTGCTCCACGAGCGGCTCACGACGCGAGGAGGCCCGGCGATCGACCTGCGCGATCCGCACGTGTTCTATGACACCTCCAGCTATGGCCCGGCGGCCGTTGAGGCGATGGCCCGCTGCGTCGGCGCCGGTCAGCTCGTCTACGGCTCCGATCGGCCCGTGATCGAGCCGATCGACAGCGGACGGGAGGAGCAGCTCCGGGCCAACTCCGCCCGGCTGGTCACGCAGGTGGGTGCGGCCGCGTGAGTCTCACGCTCGCCGAGCTGCAACGTTTTGCCGCCCAGCTGGCGGCTTCGCCTGAGCGCTGGGCGCACCTCGTCCGCCACGCCAACGACGCACGCGTGTACGAGCAGATCTGGGACGACGACGAGATCAATGCGTGGGTGATCTGTTGGAGCGAGGATCAGGACACGGGCTTTCACGACCACGACGAGTCGGCGGCGGGAATTGCCGTCGTGTCGGGCCGAGTGCGCGAGGAGCGATTGACGATCGGCTCGGCACCGCTCACGCGAGAGCTCGGCCCGGGTGTGGCGTTCACGGTCCCGCCGGTGGCGATCCACCGCGTCCTGCATGCCGGCCAGGAGCCCGCCGTGACGATCCACGTCTACTCACCCCCGCTCACCCGCACCGGCGCGTACACCGTCGGACCCGACGGCGAGCTCGAACGCGAGGCGCTGTCCTACGAGGCAGAGCTGCGCGCCGAGCCCGCCCTCGGCTGAGCCGAGCCGCGCCGGTCGAACACCCGCCGCGCCGGTCGAACGCCCACTGGACCGCGGCCTGCGAGCCACCCCATTGCCCTGAGGTCAGCCGACCAGGCGGACGAGGCCGTCGAGCTCCTCCTCCGACGTCCAGGCCCCGACCGAGGCCCGGACCAGTCCGAAGGCCGGGATGCTCCGCACGATGTAGCCGTTCTCGGCCAGACGCTCAACCTCAGCTTGAGGGTCATCGGCCCGCCACGACACGAGCGTCGAGCGGCCCCGGGGACCCACCGCGAGCCCGCGCTCGGCCAAGCGTTCGGCGAGCCCTGCCGCCAGCGTGGCCGCGCGCTCGTGGACCCACGCCCAGCCGGCGTCGTCCAGGACGTGCAGCGACGCGAGCGCCGACGCGCTGCGCAGGCCGGACGGAAAGCCGTGGTCCAGGCGCGCCACGCTCGCCGCGGGCTCGAACTCCAGCGCCTGCGCGGGATCCGCCAGCGAGCTGTATCCCGGCCACGGCACGAGCAGCTCATCGAGCCGCTCGGGGCGGACGTATAGGCAACCGCTCCCCTCGGGCCCGCAGAGCCACTTCTGGCCGGAGGCGGCATAGAAGTCGCAGCCCAGCGCATGCACGTCGATCGGGACCGCGCCGATCGCCTGAGCGGCATCGAGCAGCAGGGGCACGCCGGTGGCGCGGAGCGCGGCGACATCGGCCACTCTTCCGCTGACCCACGACACGTGCGAGCAGGCGACCAGCCGCGTCGATCGGGACACTTCGCCCGCCAGTTCCGCGAACGGGATCACGCGGACCGACACGCCGTGGCGTTTGCGCGCTCGTCCGAGCGGGGCGAGCAAGCCCGGGTGCTCCTCGTCGCTGGTGAGGATCTCATCGCCCGGGCGCAGGTCAAGGCCGGCGATCACCGTGTTGATCCCGTCGGTCGTCGAGCCGGTGAGGGCCACCTCCGAGACCTCGCAGCCCAGGACGCCGGCATACGCAGCGCGCAACTCGGCGGCCAACTCCAGCAGAGCCGTGAAGTACGGCCGCCCGCAGCGCCCGGCGCCGACCTCTTCATCGATGCGCCGATGAACCGCGTCCGCGGCTCGGCGCGGCACCGGGCCCTCGGTACCCGCGTTCAGATATGCGGTGTGCGCGAACACCGGAAACTGAGCTCGGAACGTCGCGGGATCGGTCACAGCGTCAGCCGACGGGTAGGCCGGCCTTGCGGCACTGCGTGGCCACGGCGCGAGCCGGACCTCCGCTGTAGCCACCCGGCACCCCGACCTGAGCGCACATCGCTCGGGCCGCTGCGCCGCAGCGGTAGAACTCCTGGCCGCCGATCGAGTAGGGGATCGTCACGTCGACACAGCCGTGGCCTGATTGGTGGCCCGTGCTGGTCACCGCGATGACCACGGCGACGGCCAGAGCCGCCAACGCCCCCACCAGCCCTCCGATCAGCCATTTCTCGCGGGCGCGCATGGTCCGTGGATTGCGGACGGCCTGCGCATGCCCCGGCGGGAGGATCAGCATCTCGGCGAGTGTACGAGCCTGGCCGCTGTCAGGCGGCCGAAATCGGTCGGCCGGGGTGCCATGGCGAGGCCAATCGCACGCGGTTGGGCCGCTGGATCAATCGATGGAACGCTGTGCGAGCTCGCGCTTGAGGACCTTGCCGGTCGCGTTGCGCGGCAGCTCATCAATGAACACGACGTCGCGCGGCGCCTTGTAACGCGCCAAGTTGTCGCGCACGTAGTCCTTGACCTCGTCCTCGCTCACCTCCGCACCGCGTCGGAGCACGACGAAGGCGCGCAACCGCTGACCGAACTGCTCGTCGTCCACGCCGATGGCCGAGACCTCCTCGATCGCCTCGTGTCCGGCCAGCAGCTCCTCGATCTCGCTGGGAAATACGTTCTCGCCGCCGGAGATGATCATGTCGTCGTCGCGCCCGTCGATGAACAGCCGGCCCTGGTCGTCAAAGTGCCCGACGTCTCCCGAGGACATCAGCCCTCTGATCTGCTGTTTGGTCTCCCCGCCCGTGTAGCCCTCGAACTGCGAGCTGTTGCCGACGAAGATCCGTCCGGTTGTCCCGGTGGGCACCTCGTGGCCGCGCTCGTCGAGCAGCTTGACGATCGAGCCCCGGACGACCTTGCCGACGCTGCCCGGCTCGGCGGGCAGATCCTCAGGAGTGGCGATCGTGGCGTAGGCGATCTCGGTCGACCCGTAGAGGTTGTAGACCACGGGACCGAACGCGCCCATCGCACGTTTGCACAGTTCGGCCCCGAGCTGGGAACCGCCGACGAAGATGACCTTCAGCGCTGAGGTGTCACGGCCCGCGAGCGCCTGATCTCCGGCTCCAACAGTCGCTGGAGCATCACGGGCACGACGATCATCGCGGTCGCCCGATGCTGCACGAGGCTGTCGAGCGTCACCTCGGGATCGAACCGGCGCCGCACGACGATCGTCGAGCCGAGCGCCAGGGCGAGCAACATGTTCGCGAAGCCGAACGCGTGGAACATCGGTACGCACAACTCGGTCACCTCGCCGGCCCGGAACGGCACCCTGCTCAACACGCCGCCGACGAGGGCCAGCGAGTGTGGCTCCCTCCGGGGAGCTCCCTTCGGCGTCCCGGTCGTCCCACTGGTCAGAATCACCACCCGGGGGGACACACCCACCTTGGGGGGAGCGTCAGGCGAGGCGGCGGCGATCAGCGCCTCGAGCGTGTCGGGTGCCGGCTCGCCCGGATCGTCGGTCCAGGCGCGCCAGCGACCGCGTGGTGGGTCGATCCCCTCCAGCATCTGGCCGTACTCCTCGTCATAGACGAGCAGATCGGTCCCCTCACGTCCCGCGACCTCGCGGATCTGTGGACCGGCAAACGACGTGTTGAGCAATACGATCCGCGCTCCGCACTTGGCGGCCGCGAACACCGCATCGAGCAACCCCCGGTGGTTTCTGACCAGGATGGCCACCCCCTCGCCCGGTTGCAACCCTCGCTCTCGCCACGCGTTGGCGAGCGCATTCGAGCGTCGATGAAGCTCCCTGTACGTCAGCTCCCCACGCTCGTCGATCAGCGCCGTGCGCTCACCGTGACGAATCGCCCCGATGGACACCGCCGCGGCGAGCAGGCCGTGGCGCTCGAACGCCCGCACCATCTGCGCCAGACGGTGCGGCGACTCTGGTCTCACCAAGCCGCTGCGCACCAGCAGCGCGGCGAAGTACGCCTCGTCACCGACTCGCTCAGCAAGCTTCACCCCGCCGCCGAGGAGCGCCTTGAGGTCGACGTCTACGATCGTTTTCTCCTCACGTAGCCCGTCAGCCTATGCGAATGTCGGGCGCGCAGGCTGGAGGGAGCCTGCGCGCCCGTTCTCGCTCGTTGTGGCGAGTTAGTTGCTGTAGTAGCCCTGGCCGCCGTAACCGCCGTAACCGCCGTAACCGCCGTAGCCGCCATAGCCGCCATAGCCGCCGCCGTCACCGTAACCGCCGCCGTCACCGTAGCCGGTGCCCGCACCGGAGCCGAACCCGCTCCCGCCGGCCGCCGGATCTCCGCCGCCGTCACCCGCGCCTCCGCCGGCCGCCGTGGCTTGACCGCCGGTCGACGAGTACGCCACCGAGAACGCGGAACCATCGCTGGACAGCGCCGAGGGCTGCGCACCCGCGGAGGACTGATCAGACGCGAAGCTGGCCCCGCCCAGGCCGGCGTCGCCACCGCCGTCGAGCGTGACGGCGTCCGCGGTCCAGCTCGGGTCGGAGATCGTGCCGGTGTGGCCCGCCGCCGTGGCGCTGGCGTTGGTGAAGTTGACACTGTTGAAGTCAGCCAGAGGCAACGGCTGGCAGTTGCTCGTCTGATCGCACGTCGAGGGTGCCTCGGCGATCCATTCCGCCGTTGACGCATCCGGGTCATTCATCTGAAGCGTCTTGGTGACCGATCCGCCGGTGGTCTGGTCAGACAGCGCAACGATCACCTGCGTGCCGTTCACCGTGACCTTTCCGGTGACATGGTCACCCGGGTGCATGGCGAGATCGAGCCTCACGGGCGCCGCGGGGACGAGCTCGTACCAGGCGAAGTCGTCGACCGCACCGGTGCTCGTGCAATCGGCCTCCGTACCCGTCTGCTCCAGAGACCCCGACTGCTGCCCTGAGCCACCCAGGCCGACCCAGAACGCCGAATAGCTCTGGCCACTCGAGCATTGCACCGATGGTTCGACCCAGCTGCCGGAAACAGTCGAGAACTGGCCGCTGTCACCGGAGGGGTTGCCGACGACATAACCGGCCCAGTTTGCGCTGTCCGCCTGTTGCACGTCGGTGGTCGCCGCCGACGCCGAGGGCGCGGCGGTCGCGGCGTGGCCGAACGCGCCTTCATCCAAGCCGAGAAGTTCGGTGCCCACATCAGCGTCCCCGCCGAGGCCGTCGCCCTCGAACAGCGAGACGCCGACCACGTCGTGAAGCTGAGCGACGGCACCGAGGTCGTGGCCCGAGCCGTCCTCATCGCGACCGGCGCCCGCTACCGACGCCTTGACCTGCCCCGCCTTGAACAGTTCGAGGGCACGAACGTGTACTACGCCGCCACCGAGGTGGAGGCCCAAGTCTGTGCGGGCGATTCGCTGGCCGTGATCGGCGGCGGCAACTCGGCCGGGCAGGCCACCGTCTTCCTCTCCCGGCACGCGGCAAAGGTGTATCTGCTGATCCGCGACCGCGACCTGACCAAGGACATGTCCCGTTACCTCGCTGATCGCATCGAGCGGTGCCCCTCGGTCGAAGTTCGCCGCAACGTCGAGGCGCGTGCGAGCTCGTGGGCGAGGAAAGCACTCAACGGACTGGTGGTGGAGGACCTTCAGACGGGCGAGCGCGAGACCATCGACGCGCGCTTACCTCTTCGTCTTCATCGGAGCCGAGCCGCACGCCCGCTGGCTTGGTGACCAGGTCGCGCTCGACGATCACGGCTTCGTCTGCACCGGTGCCAACGCCTTGATCGGCGACAACCTCGACCGGCGACAGACGGGACGTCAGCCTTCGTTCCTGGAAACGAGCCGCCCGGGCGTGTTCGTCGTCGGCGATGTCCGACAGGGGTCGATCAAGCGCGTTGCCTCCGCGGTAGGGGAAGGCGCTATGGCCGTGCGCCTCATCTACGAGCACCTCGAAGCGACGGGGCGTCGAACGGCACCCTGATAGCGCGCGCCCCGTGCGGCCCGCAGTCGTCACCGTGACGTGAATCCCGACATCGTCGCGATCGACGTGGCACAACGGCGCATGATCACGCTCAAGGGTGGTGCGGTGCTGGCGGCGCGCCCTCCAGCTCGAAGGCGAACCGGTCGATGTAACACCAGAACCAGTCCTCGCCGGGCTCGTAGGACCGGACGATCGGGTGGGTGGTGATGGCAAAGTGCTTGCTGGCGTGGCGACCGGGCGAGCTGTCGCAGCAACCGACATGGCCGCAGCTCTGGCCCCGCAGGTGCACCCAGTCGCGACGGCCGACGGCGAGGCAATCCTCGCAGCCCCAGGACGACGGCACCACGAGGCGCAGTTCGTCGAGGTGATTGCAGTGACCCGGCACTACGCCACGGCCCTGACGGTGATGTAGTTCTGCACGGACGTCACCCCGGGAGCGGCCCACGCCGTCTTCTCGGCGTCGTGGCGCTCGAGCCACGACCGCACGGTGCCGCGCAAGATGACCTCGCCGTGGGGCGTCGTCTCGACCGTGATGTTCTGGGAATCGACGGTGGCCTGGCGCCGGAACGTGTCCTCGATCTTGGCCTTGATGTCCCGGGGCGCCGCGTTCGGCTTGATATCGATGAGGTTCGAGACGCCGTGGATGCCCGGCAAGTAGCGAACGGCGCGCTCGGCCGCTCGCCGTTCGTACTCGTAGTTGACCTGGCCCTTGAGCGTGACCCAACCATGGTCCACCCTGAACTGGATCTTGTCGTCGGGCACCAGGGAGTTCCACGTAAGGGCGTTCTCGACGGCCTCGGCGATCTCGGCGTCGGTCTGACTGCCAGGGACGACCACATCGAGCTCGTCCACGAGACCGCGGACGCCGGCGACCCGCTCGACGGCCGCGTTCGGCGTTCCACTTCTCGGCGTTAGACTTGACCATACCGGTGAGCGTCACGACGCCGTCCTTGACCGCCACACTGACCTTGCGCTCGTCGACGCTCGGCTCCCACTCGAGCTCAGCCTCGACATCACGCCGGTAATTCTGCGTCGGTCTTCATGAGGGCGAGCGTCCCACCACTTCCCGGAGCCCGCATCCCGGGGTCGCGTGGTCGTGGTCCGTCTGAGCTCGCTCCGCGCTCAGAGGACGCGCCGACAGGGACCGCCTTCTAGGGTGAAAGAAGGAGTTGCCGTCCATGCTCACCTGGCGACCGGGGGCGGATCACGCCCGCGTGGCGTGGGTCAGCCGACGCTCTTCGAGAGGGCGTCATCGAGCCATGTCTTGAGCACCGTCTCCGGCGCCGCCCCAACGTGGCGGGCCACCGGCTGCCCTCGCTGGATCAATAGGAGGGTGGGGATGCCCAGCACCTCGAATCGAGAGGCGGCCTTCGGTGAGCCGTCGACGTTGATCTTGACGAGCTTGACCCGACCGGCGTAGCTGTCCGCGAGCCGCTCCAGCGCCGGACTCACCAAGCGGCACGGTCCACACCACGGCGCCCACAGGTCGACCAGCACCGGGAGTGCGGCCGACTCGACTACCTCGGGATAACTGTCGTCATCGGCGTCGAGCGATCCAGGGGAGCCGGCGCGTGGCATTTGCCGCAGCGCGGGATGCCCAGCGCCACTGGTGGCACGCGATTCTTCGTACCGCAGACGTCGCACACGACGACGGTCGGCTCCATCAGCGCTCACCCTAACGTCTCGCCTCGGGATGACGAACACGGGTGAGCGGCTGTGGAGCACGATGCTGGCGGCGACGCTGCCGAACGCCAGACGGGCGACGCCGGCTCGCAGCGGGGCTCCCCGTCGCCGGGCCAGGGAAATGCCGACTGGTATCGCTCGGCACGACAGCGGCGAGCCATACGACGGGTACCACCACCGCTGACACCGACTCCGGCGGGTTCATGCTGATCCTTCGGGACGGTAGGGATGCTCCGCGTACCAGCGCTTCCAGCGCCTCGAGGCGGCCGACCTTGACCATGTAGGCGATGACCAAACCGGCGAGCACCACCACATCCACCACGAACCAAATCAGTCCCAGCCAATAGGTCCACGGGACCGCGGCGATGGTGGTCGGCTCGATGCTTGAAGCGTCGCGCCGAGGCGGGGGGCGCCGGACATCCCGGGATTACGTGGTGCAGACCGGCTTCGTGGTCTCCCTCTCGGCACCCTCGGCCGGTGCGCCATCGATATCGACGGCTCGACCGGCTGAGGACGCAAGGCATCCCGACGCCCTTGCTGGTGTGCGGCGGGCAGGTGTTGGCTCTCTCCGGGTGGGCGCCGCGCCAAGCGGCGCGCTGTCGAAGGGCGGCATCTCCTGGTCTCGAGCCACACGTTCCGCGGGATGTCCGCGCCTTGCCTCTCGCTGACCATGGTGCCATCAGCGACTTGAACAGCACGACGTCGTCGATTCGGTTGAGGAACTCGGGCCGGAAGTGGCGGCGTAGCTCGACCGTCACCCGCCCGCGGGCTTCGGGCTTGATCTCGCCGCCGGGCGTCATGCCCTCGATCAGGTACATCCGAGCCGATGTTGGACGTCATGATCACGACGGTGTTTCGGAAGTTGACCGTTCGTCCCTGGCTGTCGGTGAGGCCGCCCGTCGTCGAGCACCTGGAGCAGTGTGTTGAACACGTCGGGAGTGCGCCTTCTCGATCTCGTCGAACAGCACGACGGAGTACGGCTTGCGGCGCACCGCTTCCGTGAGCTGGCCGCCCTCGTCGTAGCCGACGTAACCGGGCGGCGCGCCCGACCAGGCGGCTGACGGTGTGCCGCTCCTGGTATTCGCTCATGTCGATGCGGACGATGTTCTCGTCAGCTGTCGAACAGCGTCGCCGCGAGCGCCTTGGCGAGCTCCGTCTTGCCGACGCCGGTCGGCCCGAGGAACACGAAGGAGCCGATCGGGCGCCGAGGATCCTTCACGCCGGAGCGGGCGCGGATGATCGCGTCCGCGACGAGCTGCACCGCTTCGTCCTGACCGATGATGCGCTCGTGCAGGACCGTCGTCGAGCTTGAGCAGCTTCTCGCGCTCGGACTCCTCGAGGCGGCTCACCGGGATCCGGTCCAGCGCGACACGATCAGGGCGATCTCGTGCTCGTTCACGACTTCGCGCAGCAACGCCGATGGTCCTTCTTGCTTCGCCGAGCTGGTCCTCTTCGGCTCTGCAAGCGGCGCTCGAGCTCGGGAAGTTTGCCGTGCCGGAGTTCGCGCGGGCGCGGTTGAGGTCGTACTCGCGCTCGGCCTCGTCGGCTTCGTTGCGCACCTGTTCGAGCTGCTCTCGGAGCTCTTGAACCTTGCGCAGGGCTTGGCGTTCCGATTCCCACTGCGCTCGCATCGCGTCGGCTTCGGCGCGCCGCAGGTCGGCCAGCTCTCGGCGCAGCGCGTCCGAGCCGCGCCTCGGCGTGCTCGCTGCCCTCGTCCTCGGCGGCCTCTCTTGGCCAGCGCGCGGCTTCCTCGATCTCGAGCCGCATCACGCGTCGCGTCAGCTCGTCGAGCTCGGACGGCATCGAATCGATCTCGGTCCGGAGCATCGCGCATGCCTCGTCGACGAGGTCGATCGCCTTGTCCGGGCAGGAATCGGTCCGCGATGTAGCGATGGCTCAACACCACCGCGCGCACGAGCGCCCGATCCTGGATCTTCACGCCGTGGAACACCTCGAACCGCTCGCGCAGCCCGCGCAGGATCGAGATCGTGTCCTCGACCGAGGGTTCATCGACGAGTATCGGCTGCACGCGGCGCTCGAGGGCCGCGTCCTTCTCGATGTACTTGCGGTACTCGTCGACGGTGGTCGCGCCGACCATGTGCAGCTCACCGCGCGCGAGCATCGGCTTCAGCATGTTGCCGGCGTCCAACGCACGCCTTCACTGGCGCCGGCGCCGACCACGGTGTGCAACTCGTCGATGAACAACAGGATCCGGCCTTCGGCGCTGCGCACCTCGTTGAGCACGGCCTTCAGGCGCTCCTCGAACTCGCCGCGGTACTTCGCGCCGGCAACGAGCGCGCCCATGTCGAGCGCGAACACGACGCGGTCACGGAGGCCTTCGGGGACGTCGCCGCGCATGATGCGCTGCGCGAGTCCTTCCACGATCGCGGTCTTGCCGACCCCGGGATCGCCGATCAGCACCGGGATTGTTCTTCGACTTCCGCGACAGGATCTGGATGACGCGCCGGATCTCAGCTGTCGCGCCCGATCACGGGATCGAGCCGGCCCGACGCGCGCGTCGGCGACGAGATCGCGCCCGTACTTCTCGAACGCCTCGTACGTGGTCTCCGGCATCGCCGAAGTGACGCGCTGGTTGCCCCGGATGGCAGTCAGTGACTCCAGGAAGCTCTCACGCGTGATTCCCTGTTCGCTGCAACAGGCGCCCGCGCCGGCGAGCGCGAGCCCTCGTCGAGGAACGCGATGACCAGGTGCTCGACCGACACGTACTCGTCCTCGCAATGGCTTCGCTTCGCTGCTCGGCCGCTGTCGAGCAGCCGCGACAGGCGTTGGGTGACAGAGATCTGGTCGGGCGCGACGCCCGGGCCGGTGGACCGCGGACGGCGGGACAGCTCGTTCTCGACGATCGGTATCCGAGGCGGTCGAGATCGGCGCCCGCGTGTTGCAACAGACGCAGGCACCAGGCCGTCGGGCTGATCGATCAGCGCCAGCAGGAGGTGCTCGCCGTCGACCTCGGTGTGACCGAAGCGCATCGCCTTCGTCTGCGCATCGTGCAGGGCCTCTTGCGACTTCTGGGTCAAACGGCTCAGTTCCACTGTTGGCCTCCGGTAGACGACGGTGCGCGCCGAGCAGCGCTCGAGATCTGCGATGCGATCCAGCAGTTCGGTGACGAGACCGATCGCCGCGTAGTTGAGTGCGAGGCGCTCGTGGAGCCGTCGGATCCGCGCCGCGGCGGCGAGTTGGTCACGGTCGAAGGCTCGGCTCGGGCCTTCTCGTGCATCGGCACCTGGTCGGCCGAGCTCGTTGAGCCGACGCTCCACCTGATAGGCGACGGAGTCCAGCTCGTTGCGGGCATCGATCTGCTCGGTGCGTGCGTTGATCGTCAGCGCGGTTGCGTTCAGCGTCGGCGATCATGCGGTCGACCTCCGCCTGGTCGAGGTTCGACGACTCTGCGTGATCGTGATGCTCTGCTCGGCGCCGGTGTCCTTGTCCCGTGCGGTGACGTTGCAGGATCCCGTTGGCGTCGATGTCGTAGGTCACCTCGATCTGGGGCACGCCGCGCGGCGCCGGCCGGATGCCCTCGAGCCGGAAGCGACCGAGCACGCGGTTGTCGGCGGCCTTCTCGCGTTCGCCTTGCAGCATCACGATGTCGACCGCGGACTGGTTGTCATCCGCGGTGCTGAAGGTCTCGGTGCGACGGGCCGGGATGGTCGTGTTGCGTTCGATGACCTTGGTCATGACGCCGCCCATGCGTCTCGACCCCGAGGGACAGGGGAGTGACGTCGAGGAGCAGGACGTCCTTCACCTCGCCCTTGATGATGGCGGCCTGGATCGCGGCGCCGATCGCCACGACCTCGTCGGGGTTGACCGTCATGTTCGGGTCCTTGCCGCCGGTGAGTCGGCGCACGAGTTGCTGGCACCGCCGGGATGCGGGTCGAACCGCCGACGAGGATGACCTCGTCGATGTCGTTGGCGGTGACCTTCGCATCGGCGATCGCCTGCTCGACCGGGGCCGAGGCATCGCTCGACGAGGTCGGCCGTCAGCTGCTCGAACGTCGCGCGCGTGCACCGTCGTCACGAGGTGCTTCGGCCCGGATGGCGTCCGCGGTGATGAAGGGGAGGTTCACCTGGGCCTGCGTGACCGACGACAGCTCGATCTTGGCGTGCTCGGCGGCCTCGAACAGCCGCTGCAGCGCTTGCGAGTCCTTGCGCAGATCGATGCCGTTGTCGTTCTGGAACTCGTCGGCGAGATGGTCGACGAGGCGGCGGTCGAAGTCGTCGCCCGCCGAGATGGGTGTCGCCCGCCGTGGCGCGCACTTCGACGACGCCGTCGCCGACATCGAGGATGCTGACGTCGAAGGTGCCGCCGCCGAGGTCGAACACGAGCACGGTCTCGTCGACTTCTTGTCGAGCCCGTACGCCAGGCCGCCGCGGTCGGCTCGTTGATGATGCGCAGCACGTCGAGCCCGGCGATCTTGCCGGCGTCCTTGGTCGCCTGCCGCTGCGCGTCGTTGAAGTACGCCGGCACGGTGATCACCGCGTCGGTCACCTTCTCGCCCAGGAACTTCGACGCGTCATCGACCAGCTTGCGCAAAACAAGCGCCGAGATCTCCTCCGGAGCGTGCAGCCGTCGCGATCTTGAACCGCACCATGCCGTCGGGTCCCGACACCACGTCGAACGTGACGGCGTGGAGCTCGCTCTCCACCTCTTCGAAGCGGCGTCCGATGAACCGCTTCGCCGAGTAAATGGTGCCCTTCGGGTTGAGGATCGCCTGCCGGCGAGCCAGCTGGCCGACGAGGCGATCGCCTTGTCTGTGAGGCCACCACCGACGGCGTCGTGCGCAGCCTCACGTTCGGAAGCACCTCGGCTGCCGCCTCATTTCGCGATGACCGAGTTCGTCGTGCCGAGTCGATCCGACTCCTTGGCCATCGGTCGCGGCCACGATCGCGAGCAGAGGAATTAATCGTTGAGGTTTCACCTGCATGGTCTGACCGTCCTTACTGTCCGAGAAGAAGATGGGGCTCGCGCAAGCAAGCGGCCACAACTGTCCAGCCTCGCGCTAAGCCGGCCCTCGACACCGGCGAAGAGCGCTCTATGGACTCCCGAAGAGGTTCGTCAGCGCGGGAGGAGGCAATCGCCGCTCGTGACGTCGCCGCCGACCGACGCGTCAGGACGCGATGACCGCCCGTGACTTCGCCGCACGCACGGCATCCGACAGCGTGGCGATGTCATACGCCCCGTAGTGACGGCGGCCGTTGATGAAGAACGTCGGCGTTCCCGAGACGCCGCTGCGGTCGGCCGTCTCCACGTCCTCGGCGATCCGGCTGGAGCCCTTGCGCCGCCGCAGATCTTCGCGAAAGCGCTCGAGATCGAGACCGAGCTCCTTGGCGTGGCGGAGCAGGTCCTTCACCTCCAGCTCACTCTGGTGCGCGAGCAACATGTCGTGCATCTCCCAGAACTGGCCCTGCGCGCCCGCCGCTTCGGCTGCCTCGGCGGCCAGCTGGGCATGGGGATGCACGTCACTGAGCGGGAGATGCCGCCACACGTAGCGCAGCTCGCCGAAGTCCGAGAGCAGCTCACGGATGACGGGCTCGGCCCGTCCACAGTACGGACACTCGAGGTCGCCGTACTCCACCAGCGTGACCGGCGACTGCTCGGGGCCGCGGATGTGATCGCGTTCGACGTCCACCGGTGCGGCGAGATCGACGATCGACTCGGAGGTCCCAAGCAGCGCGCGGAGCCTCAGGCCGCGGGGCAGCATCGTGGTCACGCGGGACACCAGCCAGGTGGCGAGCGGGGCACACACCACGGTGCTCAGCACGCCGAGCTTGGCCTCCTCGAGGTCCATCCCGCGAAAGGCGAGGGTGGCGATCAGCAACGAGACCGTGAAACCGATCCCGGCGATCGTTCCGCCGCCGATCACCGACGCCCAGCCCACGGGCGGGCGGATCTTGCCCCGACTCAGCCTCGTCACGAGCCACGCGGAGCCGGCGATGCCGATCGGCTTGCCGATCACGTAGCCGACGAGGATCCCGAGCGTGATCGCAGAGGTGTAGGCGTGGGCGAGAAAACCACCGTTGATCACGATGCCCGCGTTCGCCAGCGCAAACAGCGGCACGATCACGTAGCTCGTGAAGGGGTGATAGAGCTGCTGATAGCGCTCATTCGGCGAGACCGCCGAACGGAGCCCCGCCCGAGCGGACTGGGCGAACTCCGATGTCGGCTGCTCTCGGAACAGTCGAAACAGGTCGGTCGCGCGTTCCAGGTCCGCCCGCGCCGAGGTGTAGGCGATGGTCAGCAACCCCATCGCCAGGCCGACGACGACCGGGTCGATACCCGATTTCAGGAACGCCACCCACGCCGTCGCGGCCAGGAGCGCGTACACCGTCCCGTTGTGCACTCGGCGGGCGCGCACGACGAGAATCACCGCAAACACGACAAACCCGATGACCAGCGCGTGGAGCGCTATGGCGCCGGCGTACGCAGTGGCGATCACCACCAGCGCCACGATGTCGTCGACCACCGCCACGGTGAGGATGAACGCGCGGAGGCTGTCCGGAAAGCGCCGGGCGACCAGCGCGAGCATGCCGAGCGCAAACGCCGTATCGGTCGACATCGCCGTACCCCAACCGCCGATCGACGCGTGTCCGGCGTTCAGCGCAAGGTAGATGGCGATCGGGACCACCATCCCGCCGACGCCGGCAATCAGCGGCAGCACCAGTCGCCGCCGATCGCGCAGCTCGCCGAGATCGAACTCACGCCTCGCCTCCAATCCGACGACGAAGAAGAAGAACGTCATCAGTCCGTCGTTGACCCACTGACGCAGGTCCTGGGTCACCCCGGCCCCGCCGATCCGGATCGCCAGCAGGGTCTGCCATACACGCTCGTAGGAAGCGGGGTCGATGTTCACCCAGGCCAGAGCGACGATCGTCGCCCCGAGCAGCATGGCCGCGCTGCCGGTCTCGGTGCGCAGGAAATCGCGCAGCGGCGCCTCCAGATTGCGCGCCCACGCGGTCCGGCCTGACAGAGGCCCGGCCGGCTCAAACGTTTCGGCCATGCGTTGAAGTTATCCGCCCGTTGGGCCGAAGCGCTCGGTCCTGATGCGGGCGGGATCGTGTCCGATCCGGACCAGACCGCCCGCCACCTGCTCGACGAAGCCGGTCGGTCCGCACACGTACACCAGCGGTTGCTCGCCCGGCGACCACGAGATCTCACGTAGCAACTCGTCGGTGACCCGTCCCCGGTGGCCGGCCCATCCGTCGGGGGACTCGCGCGTCAGGGTGTAGTTGACCTCAAGCCCATCGCCGCCCGCCAGCTCGTCAAGTTCATCGCGGTAGATGACCTCGGACAGCGACCTGACCGAGTACAGCAACCGCGTCGACGTGGAACTGCCGCTCAGCGCCCGGTGACGCACGATGGCGCGCAGCGGCACGATGCCCGAGCCTCCACCCAGGAGCAGCAGCGGCCCGCCGAGGGACTGCTGCCAGACGAAATACCCGCCGATCGGCCCGCGCAACTCGAGCTTGTCCCCGGGTCGCAGCTCGTCGACCAGGTACGGCGAGACCTCGCCGTCTTCCATGCGCTCGACCGTCAGAACGAGGTGCTCGTCCTCGGGCGCTGACGCAATTGAGTAGCTGCGCTGCGCCTGATAGCCATCCTCGGCGGTCAGACGGACATCGACGTGCTGGCCGGCCAGGTGGCCCGGCCAACTCGGACAGCCCAGCACCAGGCTGCGCACCCGCGCCGTCTCGTCGCGCAACTCGACGACATCGGCGAGCGCCCAGCTCAGTCGCCCTGGTAGCGCTGCTCCCGCCACGGGTCGCCGTAGTCGTGATAGCCATAATGCTCCCAAAACCCAGGCTCGTTATTGATCGTGAGCTCAAGGCCGCGCACCCACTTCGCGCTCTTCCAAAAGTACAGGTGCGGGACCAGCAGCCGCGCCGGTCCCCCATGCTCGCTCGCCAAAGGCTCGTCGCCGAAGCCCACCGCGATCCACGCCTGGCCGCCGGTCAGATCCTTCAATGGCACATTCGTCGTGTAGCCACCATCGCAGAATGCCGTGACAAACCCTGCCTGGGTCTCCACACCCTCCAACAACGTATCGATTGACACACCACTCCACACTGTGTCGAGCTTGGACCACTTGGTCACACAATGAATGTCAACCTTGGGCGTCTCGCTGGGCAGCGCCGCGAACTCCTCCCACGTCCAGGAACGCTCCGAGTCGACCGCGCCCCGGATCACGAAGCTCCACTCCCCCAATGGGGTGTGAGGCGTTGGGCCGGCGGAGAGCACCGGAAAATCGGTCGTGACGTACTGCCCCGGCGGCACTCGCGCCGGATCCACCGGCGGGCGCCGACCACGAAAGCCCCGCGAAATAAATGACATCAGCACCGCCTCCGTTGCTCAGTCCTCGGTGACACGAAGAATCAGTTTGCCATTGTGCTCGCCGGAGAACAGCCTCAGCAGCGTCTCCGGAAAAGTGTCCAGGCCGGGGATGATGTCCTCCTGCGTCTTGAGCTCGCCGCGAGCCAACCAACCGGCGATCTCCTGCGCCGCCTCGCCGAAGCGACTGCCGTAATCCATGACCATGAAGCCGATCATGCTGGCACGATTGACCAACAGCGACATGTAGTTCGCGGGACCGGTGAAGCCCCCAGGGGCGTTGTACTGAGAGACCGCTCCACAGATCACGACGCGCGCGTGGCGCGCCAGTCGCGCGAGGGCCGCGTTCAGGATCTCGCCACCGACGTTGTCAAAGTAGACGTCGATCCCATCTGGGCAATGCGTGCGCAGCGCCCGGCCGACATCTTCGGCCTTGTAGTCGATGGCGGCATCGAACTCGAGCTCGTCGACCAGGTACCGGCATTTCGCGGGTCCACCGGCGATGCCAACCACACGCGCGCCCTTGAGCTTGGCCAGCTGTCCCACCAGGCTGCCCACGGCGCCGGCCGCGCCTGAGACCACGACCGTCTGTCCCGGCTCGGGCTTGCCGACATCGAACAGGCCGAAGTACGCGGTCATGCCCGGCATCCCCAGAGCATTGAGGTAGACCGGAAGCGGTGCCAGCGCGGGATCGAGTTTGTTCAGACCACGACGATCGACGACCGCGTACTCCTGCACGCCCAGCACCCCCGACACGTGGTCCCCGACCTTGAGGTCCGGATGCCGTGAGCCGATGACGCGACCGACGCCGAACGCTCGCATCACCTCACCGATCGCCACTGGCGGGACGTACGAACGTGCGTCGTTCATCCACCCCCGCATGGCGGGATCGAGTGAGATGTCCAGGACCCGCACCAGCGCCTCTCCGTCGCCGGGTTCGCCGACCGGCTGTTCGGTGAACTGCCAGTTATCGCGAGTCGGGAGCCCCACCGGCCGGGAGGCCAGACGGAACGCATGATTGAGGACTTCGCCCGCCATTTCAGCGACACCGGCCAATCGTCATCGGTTCGAACCTCGACTTGCGCATGGGCTGATCCTCCATTCGGCGTCCGGGCGGCCCGCGTGACAGCGAGCCTGCCCGGCAAACTACAGCGCAAGCCCGCTCGACGGATGCATCGCGCAGGCATCGCGCTGCTAGCTTGTAGCGTGACCCGCGAACATCGGTCGCGTCGGCTGGGGAGGGATTCTGATGAAGGTCATCATGAAGTTGGTTGACGTACCCCGGTGAGCTTCCTGCGCGGCATCGACGACTCGCGCACCGGCAGGCTCGGCCCGGTCGCACGTGCTGCGGGAGCTCGCGACCCGCAGCGACGAGACGCGCGCGCGGGCCGATTGGGCGCCGGAACTCTGGCCTGTGCTCGCTGCGATGCGCCGGTCGCACTCACCGCCGGCCCGCTGGCGCCGAGCGACCCACTGATCTGCCCGTTCTGTTCTCACCGCGCGCCCGTACGCGACTTTCTCTCCCTGGCCTCCCCGACCCGACCGGCCCGAGTCGAGGTCCGTGTGGTCCAGCGCGCGCGCTGAGGGACGACCACGGGCCGGGGGTTCCCGCAAGTCGCGATGCATGCGCAAGCAAGGCCGGCTGGCACGCCTTCGTGGCCTACGCGGCCGTCTGGGAGCCGCTCCGGGATGATGGCTCGCCCCGCTTCGAAGAGGCAAAGCGCCGTTCTGTCTTGTAGCGGCAATCTTCCGCAACCGCGCACTAGCGAGTAACGTGGGTTGATCTCAACGATGATTGGGGACGGATGGCGGTGCATGGCACGGATGCAGAAGCGGAGCAAGGACACGACGCAAGCCCCCTGAAGGGAAATCCGAAGGGCCAATCAGGCTGGCCGGAGGGCGAATTGGGCGGGCCCGACGACGAGGGCCCGGGCATCCGTAGTCGTCGCGACGAGTTGGCCAGCCTGAGAGACGAGGCGGCTCAGGCGCGCGATCAGCTGGCTGTCCAGCGTGACATCGAGGCCGATATCGCCGACCAGCGGGTGCTCGATCTCGAGGGCAACGACGAGCTGCTGGACCGACGGACGCTGCGCGTGCAGGAGTTGCGAGCGCGCGGGAAGACTGGACGCAACCGCGCGGCGCGCAGTCGCGAGCGCGCCAAGCGTGACCGCACGCTCGCCGGGGTCGACCGCGCGTCCGGGGAGGGCGACCGTCAGGAGTCCAAGCTGGACCGCGAGCTCGCCGCGACCGACGAGCTGACCGGGGCCCGCCGGCGTGGTGTGGGGCTCGAGGACCTCCAGCGTGAGATCGATCGCGCGCGCAGAACCGGCGAGACGCTAGTCGCGGCCTACGTCGACGTGGACGGTTTGAAGGCCGTCAATGACGAGCGCGGCCACCGCGCCGGCGACGAATTGCTGAGGGACGTCGTGAGCCGTCTGAGACGCGATATGCGCCCCTACGACCTGCTCATGCGCCTCGGCGGCGACGAATTTCTCTGCGTTCTGTCGGGCGTTGACGAGGCCGAGGCGAGACGACGCTTCGAACGTCTCGTCACCGAGCTGCGGGCCGGACCGACAGTGCGATCGGTCAGCGTCGGGCTCAGCGAATTGCGTGACGGCGAACGCCCGCAGGAGCTGGTCGACCGCGCTGACCAGGACCTGCTGGCCGGCCGCGCCCGTACTCGTCGCGACGCTCGCTAGCAGCCAGCGCGTCGCACACAGCTGGGTAGCGACTGCGCTGACAGCGGGTCGTCAAGATGAGCGTGGGTTCGGATGACACGAGCGTTCAGCACTCTGCGCAGTGGCTCGGGAGACGGCGCTCCCGCCGCGATCAGCCAAGCAGTTCGACAGGCTGGGCGGTTTGATTCCTCGGCGGTATCGCTGCGTGATGGCCTGGTGGCCGCGATTCCGGTCGTGGTGCTGCTGGCGGCCGGGACGGCTGCGGGCGACCCTGTCGCCGCTGTGACGATGGGTGCGGGGGCCATGCTCGTCGGCGTCGCCTGGCGAGCGGGCGGAGGCCGGCCGCCGCTCGCGGCGATGGCCACCACGACCGCCGTGATGGGCCTGTCGACGTTTGCCGGCGCGGCGAGCGGTCAGTACGCCTGGCTCCATTTCGCCATCGTCGCCGTGTGGAGTTTTGTGGCCGGCCTGCTTGTGGCACTGGGCCCGCGAGGCGGGACGGTCGGCCTCCAGGCGATCATCGCGATCATCGTCTTCGGCCGCTTCCCCCAGCCGCTGGGGTCAGCGGCGGGCCTCGCCGGGCTCGTGGTGGCCGGCGGAGCCGCTCAGGTCCTGTTCTGCGCTCTGGTCGGGCTCTCCCCCGGGCTGCGCCGACAGCGCTCGGCGCTCGCCGCGGCCTACCGTCGGCTGGCATCGCTGGCCACATCCGGCGGGATGTCCGTCGCCGTGTCCGCCAGTCTCGACGAGGCACAGGCCACGCTGAGCTCTCCGGCGCTGATCGGAGATGCCGCGATCATCGCGTTCTCGAACCTCGTCACCGAGGGACGTCGAATCCGCCTCGAGCTGCTCGGACTGGAGCTCCTCGTTGACCAGTACATCCGCGCGGAGCAGGCATCGAACACCGGCCTCTCGGACGCCATCGCCCGGCTGCGCGAGACCACGGCGAGGGCGCTGCACGATATCGCCAACGCGGTGGAAAGCGGGGACGCCGCCGCGGCACGCCGTCTGGGGTCGACCGGCAGTGGACTCATCGAGCCGCGCGACGCCGTGGTCGCGGCGGCCGAACACGATCACGCGGTTCTGGCCGCCCGGATCGCCGAACACGCGGCCGCGCTGGCCGGTCAGGTGCGCGCGGTCGTCGGTCTCGCCGTCGCGGCGCCGTGGAATCAGCGCGGGCGGAGTCCGGTGGGGCTTCCGGGAGGGCGAAACGATCCGGGGAGGCCCGGTCCGCGGAGGTCGAGGGGATTGTCAGGAGCACTGGAGCGGCTTCGTGAAGGTGTTGACCAGGTGCGGGCAAACGCCTCGCTGCAGTCCGCGGCGGGACGGCATGCCGTGCGGCTGGCGGTGGTCGTCGCGGTGACCGAGCTGCTGGCCCGGCACCTGCCCATCCAGCGCAGTTATTGGATGGTCGTCGCCGCCGCGGCGGTGCTCAAGCCGGAATTCGGGGCCACGTTCACCCGCGGGGCAGACCGGGTCCTCGGAACGTGTGTCGGCGCGCTCGTCGCCGGGCTGCTGATCGTCGGCGTGCACCCGAGCGGCTGGGCCACCGTCGGGCTGGTTGGCCTGCTCGCGTGGGGCGCGTACGCCATCTTCCCTGCCAGCTTCGCGGCCGGCGTCGCCTTTCTCACCGGCATGATCGTGTTCCTCTTGAATGTGGTCACCGCCGACACGCTGGCGACGGCAGTCGCGCGCGGGCTGGACACGATCATCGGGGGCGCGATCGGGCTGCTGGCGTACGCCGTCTGGCCCACCTGGTCGCGGGTTCCTGCGCGCGCAGCGCTGGCCCAGCTCGTAGGCGCACAGCGCTCGTATCTCAAAGCCGTGCTCGATCCGCTCGTGAAGGGCGTCACCTTCCCAGAGTCCACGGTGTCCTCGGCCGCCCGCCGCGCCCGCCTGGCCTGGACGAACGCCGAGGCGACCGTCACCCGCTCGCTCACGGAGCCGATGACTCGCCGAATCGACGCCGAGCAGAGCCACGGCCTGCTCGCTGCTCTGCGCCGCCTCGTCTACGCGGCCCATGTGATCCGGCTCGAAGCCCAACGGCACACCCCCCAACCCCCGCATCCCGAACTCGGGCCGCTCGCTTCGACCCTCGACGAAATCGTCGACGCGACGAACACCGTCAGCGAACTGGTCGGGCTCGAGCTGGTCCTCAACCCACGACCCGTCGCCGGCTCAGCCCTCTGACGAAGGCCCGATCCCAGACACCGGCCAGGCCACGCGGACGATCTGACCGTGGACGAGCGCCGGCTCTCGCGCGAGCAGCAACAGTTGACTCCGCAATATCGGGACACTAGACTGCGGCACGGTCGTTGGTAGTCACATTGTGATGACAGCCGGGGGTGCAGCGGTGCATTGGATTAATCTTGTAGTGCCGGAGTGTGCGTGCTCTGCAGCCACGGAGTGACCTGACACCATGCCCGTCGTCCCGCTTAACCAAATTCTCGATCCCGCGTTCGCCGGGCGATACGGGGTCGCGGCGATCAATATCGTCGATGATCTCTCACTCGACGCCGTGCTTGAAGCCGCAGTCGAGCTCGAGTCCCCGCTGATCGTCCAGACTTCGCTGAAGACGGTCAAAGCGATCGGCGCAGTGGTGCTCTCGAAGATGTTCCGGGCCCGCGCCGAAGAGGCCCCCGTACCGGTGGCCATGCATCTCGACCACTGTCCGGATCGCGAATGGATATCGATCTGTCTCGCCGCCGGATGGAATTCTGTGCTGTTCGACGGCTCGCACCTCGATGTCGCGGAGAACACCGTGCAGACCGCGGAGGTCGTGAGCGAGGCCCGAGGTTATGGGGCCCATGTCGAGGGTGAGATTGAGAGCGTGCTCGGGGTCGAGGACGGGATCGGCTCCGACGAGGCGGCGGAGATTCATCCCGTCGCGGTCTCGGCTCGGTTCATCTCGGAGACGGGGGTGTACGCCTTCGCCCCGGCGATCGGCACCGCACACGGTCTGTACAAGGGCTCGCCCGATCTCAAGCCGGAACGGGTCAGCGAACTCGTCGAGCTGCACCCGATTCCGATGGTCCTCCACGGCGGCACCGGCCTGCGCGAAGACCAGTTCACCGATCTGATCGCCCGCGGGTGCGCCAAGGTGAACATCTCGACGGCGCTGAAGATCGCGTTCGTCGAGGCGCACCGGGAGTACCTCGATGCCAATCCGGGCAAGCACGATCCCCCCGCGCTGCTCAAACCTGTCCGGGCCGCCGTCAAGGAGATGGCGAAGTACCACATCGGCATGTTCGGGTCCGCGGGACACGCCCAGGCGTGGACCACCGCGACTGGCTAGCGGCGTGCCCGCGCTGATTTTCGATTGCGACGGGGTGTTGGCGGATACTGAGCGCGACGGCCACCGTCCAGCGTTCAACGAGACCTTCGCCGAGGTGGGCTTGCCCGTCCAGTGGTCGGAGGAGGAGTACGGCGAGAAGCTGCGGATCGGCGGCGGCAAGGAGCGGATGGCATCGCTGCTCACCGCCGAGTTTGTCCGGGCCAACGGGCTGCCCACCGACGCTGAGGGGCAGAGAGAGCTGCTCGCGGACTGGCACCGGCGAAAGACGGCGACCTACAAGGCGATCGTGCGCGCCGGGCGGCTACCCGCGCGGCCCGGGATCGCCCGCATCGTCGACGAGGCGCTGGACGCCGGATGGTCGCTGGCCGTGGCCTCAACCTCTGCCGAGGAGTCCGTTCGGGCCGTGCTGGAGCACGCCGTCGGGGCCGAGTCGGCGGGGCGTTTTGCCGTCTTCGCCGGCGATGCCGTGGCCGCCAAGAAGCCAGACCCGGCGATCTACGAGCTCGCGCTCGAGCAGCTCGGTATCTCCGCTGGAGACGCGATCGTGATCGAGGACTCGCGCAACGGGCTGCTCGCCGCCGTGGGCGCCGGGCTGCGCTGCGTGGTCACGGTCAGCAGCTACACCGCCGAGGAGGACATGAGCGAGGCGGTGCTTGTGGTGAGCAGTCTCGGTGACCCCGGCGAGCCGGCTCGGGTACTGGCCACTCGCGGAGCCGCCAGGCCCGGCGATCAGGTGACGCTCGCCGACCTCGACGCATGCCGAACCCAACCGTTACTCGAGAAGGAGATCGTATGAGCGAGACCGCGCTGAGCCAAGGAGAGCTGGTCGTGCGAGTGATCGCCCAGACCGCGGTCGACAACGAAACCCATTTCTGCGAGCTCGATGCCGTCGTCGGCGATGGCGACTTCGGCTACTCGCTCGCGCGCGGCTTCGAGGTCGTCCTGTCGGATTGGGATGAGATGGAGTACACCGATATCGGCGGGCTGCTCAAGAAGACCGCGATCGTTCTGAGCAAGCGCATCGGGGGCACCTCAGGACCGATCTGGGGCACCGGCTTCCTGCGCGCGGGTGCCGCCCTCTCCGGTACAGCCGAGCCTGACGGCGAGGCGGTGATCGTGGCCCTGCGGGCATCGATCGAGGGCATCAAGCAGCGCGGAAACGCTGATCTCGGGGACAAGACGCTCCTCGACGCGCTCGTCCCCGCGGTCGACGAGCTCGAGGCCTCGTTGGCGGAGGGGTCGGGCGTCGCGCTCGAGCGAGCCGCCGTCAAGGCGCGCGAGAGCGCAGACGCGACCAAGGACATGCTTGCACAGAGGGGCAGGGCCTCCTACACCGGCGAACGGAGCCGCGGCTCGGTGGACGCCGGCGCGGTCGGCATCGCCGTCATGTTCGAGGCGGTCAGCAAGGCTTGGCGGGAGGCAGAGCTGGAACGGGCCTGATCCGATCCAGTGCCGCAGGGAACGTATTCACAGAGAGAGACAGAGGAGACCTGGTGAAGAAGTTCGTCAATGACCCACAGCAGTTCGTGCCCGAGATGCTCAAGGGGATTGAGCTGGCCAACCCGGGCAAGCTGCGCTACATCCCCGAGTACAACCTGATCATGCGGGCCGACGCGCCCAACAATGACAAGGTGTCGATCATCCAAGGCTCCGGTTCGGGCCACGAACCAGCGCACGTGATGATCGTCGGGCCGGGCATGCTCGACGCAGCGTGTCCCGGAGACGTATTCGCCGCGCCGCCGTCGGACTACGTCTACGAGACGACGAAGCTCTTGAAGAGCGACAAGGGCGTGCTGCACATCATCAACAACTACACCGGCGATCGGATGGCGTTCGATATGGGACGCGAGCTCGCCGAGGCCGAGGACATCAACATCAGGACGATCATCGTCGATGACGACGTCGCCGTGAAGGACTCCACCTACACCGTCGGGCGGCGCGGCGTGGCCGGCAACTTCTTCGTCATCAAGGCGGTCGGCGCGGCGTCCGAGCGCGGGGCCTCGCTCGATGAACTCGTGACGTTGGGCGAGCGAGTCAACGCGGTGACCCGGACGATGGGCATGGCACTCACGTCGTGCACGCCGCCGGCCAAGGGCTCGCCGCTGTTCGAGCTCGGCGACGACGAGATGGAGATGGGCGTCGGCATCCACGGCGAGCCGGGACGCCGGCGCGAGAAGCTGGCCGGCGCCAACGCGATCGTCGACGAGCTGCTCGGTGCGGTGGTCGAGGATCTGCCCTACGCCTCGGGCGACAACGTGGCCCTGATGCTCAATGGGCTGGGAGGCACTCCGATCTCCGAGCTGTACATCCTGTACGGGCGGGCACATGAGCAGCTCGCCGAGCGTGGGATCAACGTCACGCGGAGCTACGTCGGCGAATACTGCACCTCGCTCGACATGGCCGGCGCCTCGGTGACGCTGGTCAAGCTCGACGATGAGCTGAACGAGCTGTTCGACGCGCCGGCTGAAGTGGCGGTGCGCGTCTTCTGACGCACGCCAGGGTTGCCGGCGGACAGCGTACGTTCGCCGGCAACTCGCGGCTGGCCGGTGGCGTTTCTCGGGACTTGTGGGGATTCGCTCGGCCGGCGCGCGGGCCGGGCCGTTCCCGGGTTCGTCCTCTTGCCTGCGGACGCGCCCCTGTGCTGGGTGCAGCCATGCACGGCGGGGGAGCGGGGCCGGTCGGTCCGGTGCGCGGCTGTCCCCGACGACAGCGACGATCCCAGCGTCGGGCCCGTGCCGACGCGGAATCGTCTCCTGAAGGTCAGCTTTCTGACAAGTCCGCCTGCATTAACAACCCAATCGAGAGCCCGAAAAAATCGATCGGGACGTTCCACAGCTGGTGGCTGGGGAACAGCCCAACCGCCGAAAATGAGGCCTCGGTTGGGACGTTTCCCAGGTGGTCCGGCTCCCGTAAGATCGCCATGGGTACGGTCACCCGCCGAGCGGGCCGAGCACCCCGCTTATGCCAACTCGGCGCGCGCGCCCAGGCGATCGTGAGCTCTGGGTTGGGCCAACCGTGACCGGAAACCGTCAGAGCACACCGGCATCCCGGCTGTTTCCTGCCCGGAGGTCGGGCGCTCCCGCGCCCGACATCCTGGCCATCCAGCGCGGCGGGCGGCGGCTGTCAAGCAGCGCACACCACTCTCCACAACACCGCACCGCCTCGCGCACACGCCAGCCGCCCGGCGCTACTTGACCACCGCCGACCGACCGCGCTACCCCGCTACGAAACCTCACCCGACCCACGGAAACAGCAGGAGGACCCAAAAAGCTGGGGGCCCGGGCCGGTGCGGGCTAAATCTCACTCACGTCCGCCATTTGGAGGGGTGTGTGACTTATTGCGCGCCCGGCGGGCCTCGTCGCGACCCGGAGGTTCTGAGCGAGAGTTGTGTGAGATTTTGCCCGCGGGACCCCCTCGCGTCCGCTCGGGCCGGTGTGAGGGTCGCTACCTATATCCATAGCTCGCGATCAGTCGGCATCTCCGACGTCCGAGCCTACCGGGGGGAAGGCTTGGGCCCTCTCCGGGGTCTATACACGGAGAGTGCTGAGATCCCACACGCGGGCTTGGTGTCGCTGCCTACCCGTCCTGACAACGTTGAGCGTGATCGCCCTGCCGGCCTTCGCGCGCGCCGGTGCCCCGGCGGCCAACGTCCCGGCTGCGGCGGCCCCCGAAGCCAATATTCCCGTCCCGCCGGCCAAGGCGCAAGCCGAGCGTCGGTCGGTCTCCCCCGCTCCCGTGCTGACCGTGGTACCCCTCCACCCCGTGGCGGGCACCCCAGTCCGGCTTGAGGTGCTCCATGCGCCGGCCGACGCGACCGATTACCGATGGGGCCTCGTGGGGGGTGTGAAGGGCGTCACCGACACCGGCTCGTCCCCGTTTATCACTCACACGTACGCGCGCCCCGGCAGCCGCCACATAACGGTGCAGATCACCGCTGCATCTGGCACCCGAAGCCTGTCAATCAACCTCAGCGTCGTCGCCCCCGCAGGGCGGGCTAGCGGGCAGGCCGGTACGGCAGCTCAGCCCGCGGCCGGGCACACTCACACGGCACCGCAGCCCGCGACCGGGCAGGACCATACCGGACCGCAGCCCGTCACCGGGCAGCCCCCCACGGCACCACCGCGCGCCACCGGGCAGCCCGCCACCGGGCAGCCTGGCCCGCACGGGCCCGCGCGCGAGCGGCCGATGGCGGCCGACGGCGTCGCACAAGGGCCGAGGAGTGGGGTGCCGTCAACCAAGTCGACACCAGAGCCTGCCACGGCACCACGGCCTGCCGCCGCGCAGAACCGGCCGGCAGCCCACGCCGAAACCGGGCAGGCGCGGAGCGCACCCCGAACGGCCACGCGTCGCTCACGCGGTTCGCGCTCACGCGGCGGGAGACCCAGCGGTCACGATCGCTGACTTCCAGTTCGCGCCGGGCAGCGTCACCGTCCACGTTGGTGACACCATCACCTGGACCAACCATGGGCCAAGCACACACACCGCCACGGCACACGACGGAAGCTTTGACACCGGACAATTGAAGAAGGGCCAGAGCGCCTCGCACACGTTCACTCACGCCGGGACCTTCGCCTACTTCTGCCAAATTCACCCGTTCATGCACGGCACCGTCGTCGTGCTGGCCGCACCTGCCGCGGCAACGTCGCCGACCGTGTCGAGCTCGGGTACGCCGGCCGCCACGACAACGTCGCCGTCGAGCACTGGCGCGGGCAGCGGCGGGTCCACAGGTTCGTCGACGCCGGCATCGGCCGCGACGTCCGCTTCGGCCGCCCATTCCGCGCTCCCGGTCACGGGGCTCGACCTGACCAGAGGCCTGGTCATCGGCCTGGTCCTCCTGGGCGTCGGGCTGGCCTTGTACCGAGCGACCCGGGAACGCCGGGCTTAGAGCGTTAGCGATCCGGCGATCCGGCGGTCCGAGCGCGCGCGGGCCGCCAATGGGCTGGTGTCGGCATAATCGCGACGTGGGAGCAGGGCCGACAGGCGCTGCCGCAGCGTCGAACGTCTGCACGATCGTGACCCGATCGAGTGCTTCGCGTGCCGAAACGCTCGAGCGAGCGCTGGGCCTCGACGTTGAGGCGCTGACGTTGGACGACCCGGGAGGCAAGCCGCTTGCCGCGTTGCTGGGCGAGCGCTGGGAGCGGTTTGCGGCCGGCTTCGACCGGCACGAGCTCCGCCTCGCCCTGCTCCCCCTCCTGCTCACGAGGAGCCTCGACGCGAGTCCGTCGGGCGTTGCTTACATCGCGGCAGACGCTGAGGTGTCGCAGGCGACCGTGTCAGTGCCGACCGCAGCGATCGGGATCGACCCGCTGCTCCCACCGGACGCCGGCGACGAGGATCGATTGGACGCCCTCGCGTTGCCCCCGGATGCTGCCGTTCGTGAGCTGCTGCACCGCTGGTCGGACCTGGCCGCTGGAGTGCTCGAACAAGACGACCGGACGCTGACCGTGCGCACGACACTGCGCTGGCTACGGGCACTGGCGGACGTCCTGCCCGGGATATCGATCACGGCGGCGGGAATAGCCCGGCCCGGCCCGGCTGGCCCGGCTGGCCCGGCTGGCCCGGCGGGCACGGCGGGCACGGAGCCGGTGCTGAAGCCGGAGCCGGACTACGCGTTTGACGCGCTGCCCGGGGGGCTGCCGCTGACGCTCGCGTTGAGGCGGCTGTTGCGCCGTGCCGGTCGCGAGGCGATCTTCTGCAAGCCGTTCAGCGAGCCCGACCTCAACCAGCTCATGAGCTGGCTGTCGGAGCCGGTCGATTCGGCGGCCGGCGTGCCCCGCTACCTTGCCGCGTTGCGCGACCGACGCTCGGACCTCCGCGAGCGCTGGCCCGAATGGACGCCCGAAGCGGGTCGGGCGCTGCTGGAATGGGCTCATGAGCACGGCCGCTCCGAGGATCCGGTGCTCAACGTGTTGCTCTCGCCGTCGGGGGGATCTCGCAGCGCCAGTTGGTTGCCGCGGCCCCCGTTGCCGAACGCGCCATTCGGCGTCAACGTGCTCGGCTACTGGAACGGCGAGCTCGGGATCGGGGAGGCGGCGAGGCTGGTGGCGGTGGCGCTCGACGCAGCGCAGGTGCCCCTGTTGCCGATTGACGCGCCGTCTGAACGGTCGGCCTGCCGTCACAGGCATCCGTTCGTCAGCGCCGGGGCGAATTGGCATCCATTCCCAGTCAATCTGGTCTGCGTGAACCCCGACGGTGTCGACGTGCTTCGGCGCGACGCCGGCGACGAGCCGTTCGCCAGCCGACCGACGATCGGCTACTGGTGGTGGGAGGTCGTGGGCTCGTTTCCCCAGTCCTGGCAGCCTGCGTTCGAGGTCGTCGACGAGGTGTGGGTCGGCTCGAGTCACGTCCGCGATGCGGTTCGCCGGACTGCCGAAACCCGGCGCCTTCGAGCGCAAGAACCCGCTCGCGGTGGTCCGAGCGTTTCGTGACGCTTTCGAGCCCGGGTCCGGAGCGGCACTGCTGGTTAAGTCGATCAACGCCTCACACCAACCGGACAATCGCGACGAACTGGCCATCCTCGCCTCCGGTCACCCGGACATCCACATCGAAGACGGCCACCGTTCCGCGACTCACCGGGCCGAAGGATTCGGCCGGCGCCGACACAATCGGACTCCTAGCGCTCCAGGCGGCGCAGAGCCGATAGCGTTTGCGCCAGCGCGCCGGCGGGGGAAATGCGCTCATTTGGAGCCTCCAACCTTCGGGCGGTCCTGACGCGCTCGGCGGGCGACGTAGTGGGCGAACTGGCGCTCGAACTCGGGCCACAGGGCCGGCTCGCCGCAGGGATCAGGCGGAGGATCCGGGCCTCGCCGCGGACCTTCGGGCGGCCCCTGATCGCTGTCCTGCGAATCCTCCGGCCCGCCGGGCCAGTGCGCGAACATCACCACCAGCAGGAGAATCGCGCACAGCACGACGAACACAACGTACAGGACCACCAACCCGGTGCTGTAGGGCAGGCTGCCAGTGGCGGACGTTGGGTGGGCGGAGGCAAGCATCGAAGGGACGGATTCCGCTGGCCGGACGAGGGCTCATGCTAAACAAGCATCGACCCGGGCGCGTGCGACGGACGGCGGCCGATGCAATGATCACCGTCGTTCGGTGTCGATCGACGAGAGGATCGCGATGTCGGAAGAGAAAATGCTCGACCTGGTCCAGCGGGCGCTGGATGCCCGGGGGAAGGCGCTCACGGAAGTGGGGTCGGCGGGCTGAGGAGATTCACCCTCAGGGCCATCCGCCGGTCCGCCGCCGTCAGATGTCACGCACGAGCTCGTCGATAAAGCCGAGCTTTTCGATCACCGCCGGCCCGAGCACGAAGGGATAGATGTCGCCCGCACCCATGCTGCGGTTGAGGGCATTGAGCGCGTAGGTCATCGGTAGCCAGGTGTCGAGCAGTCCCCGGATGTCATCGGACGCGGCGGCCGGGAACGCATACAGCGGAGCCTGGTCGGCGCTGAACACCCCGGGTCCGACGACCGTGACGCCGTAGGCCACCGAGGTCTGCAATGTGTCGCGGATGTGCAGGTAATGCGCGAAGGTCTCGGCCCAATCCTCCCACGGGTGCATCGTGGCGTAGGCCGACACGAAGCGGCGCGACCAATCGCTGGGCGGCCCCTCGGCGTAGTGGCGATCGAGCGCAGCCTGGTAGTCGGCGCGCTCGTCGCCGAACAGCGTGCGGTAGCGGTCGCGGGCCGCAGATCCCTCGGGGCAGAGGATCGGTTCGTAGTAGTGGGCGATCTCATGGCGCATGTGCCCCAGCAGCGTCCGGTAGGGCTCTTGCAGCTCGGTGCGCAGCCGCTCGCGGTGGGCGTCGTCTGCCTCGGCCAGGTCGAGCGTGATCAGCCCGTCGGCGTGGCCGGTCGTGACGTCACCCCGCTCGCTGTTGAGCAACGCGAAGGCGAGACCACCCTGGCGCTCGCGGTAACCGACCACGGGCAGCCCGAGTTCGAGCAGTTCGAACACCAACCGCCGCTTGGCCACCTCTGCCTTGGCGAAACGCTCACGACCGGCCTCATCGTCGTCTCCCGGGCGAGTGCGGGTCAGAGCACAGCTCAGGCAGTAGCCGCTCGCCTCGGCCAAGCCGTTGCACGCGGCGAACTCACGATTGGCACACGGAACTCCCCCGCTCAGCCGTGCGAACTCGCGCGCGTGCCAGTCGAAACCCAGCAGCGTCTCGGAATGCAGGCAGACGAGGTTCTCAAACACCACGAGATGGCGGCAATCAGGACAGGTGAACGCGCGCATGAGCCCACATCATGCCCATCGGCAACCGCCGCCAATCCCAGCGCTCATACACCCTCGCGCGGTGCGCCGCTCGCCGGCGCAGCGGCGGATGAGGACGGAGTCCATGCCTCGCCGGCGGTGGCGACGTCGGTGGGATAGGTCTTGCGGGCTCTGAGCAGGAACACGCCCGCCGCGGCGAGCGAGCTCAGCATGATCAGGAAGCTGACCTGCAGACCGGTCGCGCCGGCCGACGTGACGACCCCGTGCGTATGCGTGCCGAGCGGCGTCTGCTGAGGCACGAAGCCGGCGACGACGTCGGCCAGGGCGCCGAACACCAACGGCGCGATGGCTGTGGCGAGAGACCGCAGGAACGTGCGCGTGCTCTCGGCTCGACCCCACAGGCCGGAGGGCATGATGTCGAGCCGC
This sequence comes from uncultured Solirubrobacterales bacterium, assembly GCA_963838535.1. Lineage (GTDB taxonomy): Bacteria > Actinomycetota > Thermoleophilia > Solirubrobacterales > Solirubrobacteraceae > Palsa-465. Next base: position 75,252 of record CAWIRN010000015.1, on the reverse strand, counting down.
GCGGCATCCAACGGCGGATTGGCCGCTGAAATCAGCGCTGCCCCGGCGACATAGAACCAGATCGCCGGAGTCAGCTTGCTACTCAACAGGCCGGGGATCAGCACCACCGCGGCGGCCAGGTAGCACACCGCGGGGACCCACACCCGGGCCTCGAGCTTGCTGCGGCGCACGAACGCGTCGGTGATCGGCCCGCTGACCAGGGTGCCCACCAGCGCGCCGAGGACGAGCAGGCCAAGGACGAGCGTGGCCGTGGCCTGACTGGCGTGATAGTGGCCGCGAATGAACACGACGGCAAACGTCTGCAGGCCGGCAAAGAAGAAATACCCCAGCGACGACCCGATGATCAGCAGCATGTTGGTGGGGACGCTCAGCGTGAAGCGAACCGCCGCGCCGAGCGACATCCGATTGGGGTCGGTCCGCAGCACGCGTTTCGGGTCGGCGGCGAAGCCGCGCTGGCTGGCCGCTTCCAACGCGAAATCGCGCTCGGGAGCTCCCGCATCGGCGTCGTCGGCCGCCTCGGCCGCGCGATCCGCGTCGGCGCGCGCGGCGGCCAGATCCTGCGTCCCGGGCTCGAGGCGGCTCTGCCCGCCCCGTCGCGGTTCGGGCACGGTCCGCCACAGCTCGCGGGCGAGAAAGAACCCGGGGAGGGCAAGCAGCCAGAACGCGGCCCGCCACGAGAAGATGCTCGCGACCGTGCCGCTGACCACGAAACCGACCGCCGTGCCGGCGATCTCCCCGCTGAGGATGTAGCCGTAGACGCGGCCGCGCTCGCGCGAGGGGAAGTAGTCGCCGGTCAGCGACGCGATCGCCGGGCCCGCCGTCGCGGCGACCGCGCCGAGTCCGATGCGGGTCAGCAGCAGGCCCGAATACGAGTGCGCGAATCCACCGAGTAGGGTCGCCACGCTCCACAGCACGATGCTCGCGGCGAGCATCGGCACACGGCGCACGCGATCGACCAGCAGGCCGGCCGGAATCACGGCCACGGCGGCCACCAGTAGCGTGACCGAGTTGAGCAACCCGATCTTGGTATTGCCGATGTGCAGCGAGCTCTCCAGCTGGGGCGCGATCGCGCCGACGGTGGCGATCTGCGCGCTATTGAGCGCGAGCACGCAGCCGAACAGGACGATCACGCGCGCCCGCGCGGGCCCGCCCACGAATTCGACCACACGACCGCGGAGCAGCCGCCCGAGCCAACGTGCGGCCCGCATCAGCCGCAGGACGAAACGTTCTGGTGCGCCGACGTCGTCCACGCGTCAACACCCCCGCGCCGGAGGGCGGCGGACATGGCGGGTGGGTGGCTGTGAGCAGCGTGCCATCACGGATGCCGGGTGGTCGAGCGTACCGACCCCGAGGTGCGGGCCAGCGGACCTGACCTGCCGCCCTGCGGCACCGATCGCATCGTGGCCAAAGCGCTCTGGGCCGCACGGCGTGATGTCCCGATCTACCCTAGGTGACCACAATCAACCGTCTATCGGCCGAGCTGAGACCACCATGCGGGTCGTGATCTGAGGTGTGCGCAATGGCCTCGCACCCGCTGGACGTCGCCGTCCTCGGAGGGGGAATCGGCGGCCTCACGGCGGCGCTCGCGCTCTTGCAGCGCGGACTGAACGTGCACGTCTACGAGCAGGCCCACGAGTTCGTGGAGGTCGGAGCGGGCGTCTCGCTTGGCCCCAACGCGCTCCGGTTGCTCGATCGGCTGGGACTGGAAGCCGACATCGACGCGATCGCCGCGCGCCCCTCCGGGTACGAGATGCGGCGGGGCCGTGATGGGAAGGTCATCTTCGAAACCCACAGCTCCGGGCCGCTGCAGAAGATGAAGAGCGTCACCGTCCACCGAGGACACCTGCTCAAGACGCTCGAGCAGGCGCTTCCGGGAGAACGACTGCACCCCAACCGGCGGGGCACGCACGTGGACGACCGCGGCGCTCGGGCACGGGTTTCCTTCCACGATGGATCGACCGTCGACGCTGACGTCGTGATCGGCGCGGATGGGATCCATTCGATGGTCCGCTCGATGTTCTACGACGACGCGCCGGTCTTCTCCGGGACGGTCGCCTATCGCGGCCTGATCCCGATGGATCGGCTGCACGGCCTGACCGGCGAGCGCGAACACTTCACGTTCTGGTTCGCGCCTCGTCAGCACTTTCTCACCTTTCCGGTCGCGCGGGGATCTCTGATGAACATGGTCGCCTTTGTCCCCGACAGCGGCTGGTCGGAAGAGTCCTGGACCGCGCCCGGCGACGTCGGGGACCTGTTGCGGCACTACGCCGACTGGGAGCCCCGCGTGCTGGAGGTGATTCGCGGCCTCGATCGCACCATGCGCTGGGGCCTCTACGATCGTGAGCCGCTTCCCGCCTGGAGCTTCGGCCGCGTCACGTTGCTCGGTGATGCGGCGCACGCAATGCTGCCCCACCAGGGACAGGGCGCCGTTCAGAGCATTGAGGACGCGGTCGTGCTGGCGCGCTGCTTGGAACACGCCGAACCGGACACCGTGGCCACATGGCTGGATCTGTACCAGCGCGTGCGCCAGCCGAGAACCGAGCGCGTGCAAGCGGCCTCACGGGAGACCGGCGAGATCTACGGACTCGCTGACGCGGACGAGCAGGAGCGACGCGCGCCGTCCGCCGTCACCAACCGCGGCGAATGGCTGTGGAACTATGACGCCGACGCGGCCTTCGAGGAGGCGCTGGCCTCATCGCCGCTAAGAGCGCGAGCCGTGTAGCCCCGCAGAAGCAGGTGGCCCGCGCGATTAGCGGTTTCAGAACCTAGCGCGACTCAGTGGGATCCTCGCCTGGCGTTTCGCCGATCTCCCGCCCTTGAGTCGGATCCTCGTACGGCTTCTCGCCGACCGTGCGCCCCTGAGTCGGATCCTCGCCCGGCTTCTCGCCGACCGTGCGCCCTTGAGTCGGATCCTCTTCCGGCTTTTCGCCGATCTCGCGCCCTTGAGTCGGATCCTCGTACGGCTTCTCGCCGACTGTGCGCCCCTGAGTCGGATCGTTGCTGGGGGTCATGTCTTGCTCCTCTCGGCTGCTCGCCTCCACTCGCGCGGAGCGTTATGCGCCACGCCAACCAACTATCGGTCCTTGCGTGGTTTAGCACTCCCGCGCCCGGTTGGCTAGATATAGCGAGGCCCAGGAGCGGTTCTGCGAGCCGTTGGGGAAGGCGGAACTGACATCATCGTCGCATGCCGCAGCCAGACACGGTCCTGGAGCGCGCCCGCGCGCAGGTGCTCGAGCGAGGCGAGGGCCTCGGCGAGCAGGATGTGCTGGCAGTCCTGAGCCTGCCTGCGGAACGACTCGACGACGCTCTGGCGCTGGCCCACCAGGTCCGCATGAGATGGTGTGGCCCGGAGGTGGAGGTCGAGGGCATCGTGAGCCTGAAGACCGGCGGCTGCCCCGAGGATTGCCACTTCTGCTCGCAGTCCGGTCGGTTCGACACGCCGGTCCGGGCGGCCCGGCTGGACCTGCCCTCGCTGGTGGAGGCAGCGCGCCAGACGGCGCAGACCGGAGCCACCGAGTTCTGCATCGTGGCGGCCGTCCGGGGTCCCGATGAGCGCCTGATGGCGGAGGTGCGCGCCGGCGTGGCAGCAATCCAACAAGCGGTCGACATCAATGTCGCCTGCTCGCTGGGGATCCTCACCCGTGCCCAGGCCCAGGAACTCGCTGCACTCGGCGTCCACCGGTACAACCACAACCTGGAGACGGCGCGCTCCTACTTTCCCGAGGTCGTCACGACGCACACCTGGGAGGAGCGCTGGGACACCTTGCAGCTCGTGCGCGAGCACGGCATGGAGGTCTGCTGCGGCGCCATCGTCGGGATGGGGGAATCGCTGGAGCAGCGCGCGGAGCTCGCGGCTCAGCTCGGCGAACTGGGCCCACACGAGGTGCCGCTGAACTTCCTGGATCCACGACCGGGTACTCCATTCGCCGCCCTCGAGCCACCCAACGCGCGCGAGGCGCTCCTCGCGGTCGCGGCGTTCCGGCTCGCGTTGCCGCGCACCGTGCTGCGCTTCGCGGGCGGGCGCGAGCTGACGCTCGGAGATCTCGGCGCCCGCCAAGGGATGCTCGGCGGGATCAACGCGGTCATCGTCGGGAACTACCTGACCACGCTGGGCCGCGATCCGGCGGAAGACCTGGAACTGCTGGCCGAGCTCGCGATGCCGGTCAAGGCGCTCTCGGCGACGCTATGACCGACGCCCCGTACTGCGACGCCTGCGGTCAGCCGGTGACCGGCGGCGATCATGCCCAGTGCCGCTCACGCCGTGCGGCGACCGATCCGGCGAGGTTCTGCAGCGTCTGCGGCCGCAAGCTCGTCGTGCAGGTGCTCCCGCTGGGTTGGACGGCGCGGTGCGTGAGCTGCGGGCCTGTCGTGGTGTGAAGCCCCGCCTGGTCGCCCGGCCGGCCGGCGGTGGGCCGATCGCGGCATGAAGCGCGTCCTGGTCGCCAACCGCGGGGAGATCGCGGTGCGCATCATCCGCGCCGCTCACGACATTGGGCTGGAGGCGGTGGCCGTCTACAGCACGGCCGACGCGGGGGCGCTGCACGTCCGCATGGCCGACCAAGCGGTGGAGATCGGCCCGCCGCCGGCCGCGCGCAGCTACCTCGAGATCCCCACAATCCTGGCCGCGGCACGAGCCGCGGGAGCGGACGCAGTGCACCCGGGCTACGGGTTCCTGTCCGAACGCTCGGACTTCGCCCGCGCCTGCGAGGACGCCGGCCTGCGCTTCGTGGGGCCGCGTTCGGAGCACATCGCCCTCATGGGCGACAAGGCACGAGCGCGGGAGGCCGCCAGGGAGTGCGGCGTGCCGACGATTCCCGGCAGCCACGGCGCCGTGGACGGCGTCGACGGCGCACTGTGCGCCGCAACTGAGATTGGCTATCCGGTGGCGCTCAAGGCGGCGGGCGGAGGGGGCGGGCGCGGCATCCGGATCGTGCCCGACGAGTCTGGTCTGCGCGCGGGCTTCCCGCAAGCTTCGCGCGAGGCGTCAGCCGCGTTTGCTGACCCGCGGGTGTACGTCGAGCGCTTCATTTCGCCCGCCCGCCATGTGGAGGTGCAGGTTCTGGGAGACGGGGATCGGTGTCTGCATCTGCACGAGCGCGAATGTTCCCTGCAGCGCCGACGCCAGAAGATCTGTGAAGAGACACCGGCTCCCGGATTGACCCGGGAAACCCAGACCGGGTTGTTCGAGGCCGCGATCGCGTTGTGCGAGGCGATTGGCTACCGCAGCGCCGGCACGGTCGAATTCCTTGTCGATGCCAGGACCGGTGAGTTCTTCTTCATCGAGATGAATACACGCGTCCAGGTGGAGCATCCGGTCACTGAGCTCGTCACGGGGATCGATCTCGTGGCTGAGCAGTTGCGTATCGCTGCCGGCGAGCCGCTGCGCCTCACACAGGCTGACATCGTGGCGCGCGGTTGTGCACTCGAGTTGCGGATCAACGCCGAGGATCCAACCAACGGCTTCCACCCATCACCCGGCACGGTGGATGAGCTCCGGCTGCCGTCGGGCCCCTGGGTCCGGGTCGACACGTGGATGGAGCGGGGCAGCCAGATATCGCCGTTCTACGACTCACTGGTCGCGAAGGTCATCGTGTGGGGGGAGGACCGGGAGACGGCAATCGGCCGTGCCCGGCGAGCGCTCGGCGAGGTGGTCGTCCGGGGAATCAGCACGACGACCCAGCTACTCGCTGAGCTGCTACGTGAGCCGTGGTTTGTGGCCGCCGAGTTCCATACGGGTACGCTCGAGGCGTGGCTCCAGCCGGCGCCCGGAGCGGACGCTGATGCAGGCGGGTAGACACATCATCACGGCACCTGCCACGGCGCGATCAGCGCAGGCCATATACCGGCAACCGCTGCGAAGCTTCCGGGTGCGCATTCCGTCTCGTCGTCGCCCGGATTGGCGAAGATCGGGGTGATCTGCATCGACGCGATCTTCCAGGACCCGCCTGGCTTCGTGTACTCCTCGCTGTAGTAGCCGCCCGTCCTGCCCCAGCCGCGCTGGGTGTACTGCCACAGCCCGCGCGCGGTGCCCGGGCCGGTGATCTCAACGATCGAGGCGTGGACGGTGTGGAGCGTTTTGCAGGTCCCGACGGTGGCCGCGACGGCCGCCACCCACTCGTCGGGTCCGACAAAGCTCGGCTCGCCCGCGCCAGCGCCGGGAAGCCCGCCGCCCAGCTGCGCATTGTCGGCGAAGCAACTGCGGAACAGCTGCCAATCCTTACCATCGACGCCGAGGCAGTAACGCGCCTTGAGGTGCTTGATTGCCTCGATCTCCACCAGGTCCTCAAGCCGGGTCACACTTATCTCGATCTAACTCTACGCTTTTCACAGTGCCGCGATTGGAGCGTCCAGGATCGATCCCGAACCTGATGGCGAGAGCCAGCGCACTGCGGATCGACGCCGGGACAGCCGAGGTGCTCAGTGCGTTGGGTTACGCTCGGCCGTTCGACGTGGGAGTTGCTGTCCGCGCAGACCGATGTCGTCATGGTCGCTGGTTATCCGGCGCCGACGCTGGCCTAGCCGGCCCGGGCGTTACACGTCGCGCTCCATGCCGCCAACACGGAGCCGGCTACCGCCGCCCGATGGACGACCTACAGCTGGGCTCCCCGCCACAGGTCATCGTCACCGGCCACCAGCGCGCGCTAGCTAGAGCGGCACCGGTCAGCCTCGGCGTCCGTTAGGCCGGCGCTCCGTACGGCGACTCCGTCAGCCAGATCATGAGATCCGACGCCGCGCATGGTCGGCTGAAGTGGTACCCCTGCACGCTGTCGCATCCGTAGCCGATCAGCATCTCCATCGCGCGTGCGTCCTCGACTCCCTCCGCCACCACGGTCAGACCGAGGTTGTGGGCCAGGTCGATCGTCGAGTGCACGATGACCGCGTCATCCGTGCCCGCCGCCAGGCTCGTGACAAAGGACCGGTCGATCTTCAGCTCGTCGACCGGTAGGCGCTGGAGGTAGGCCAGCGACGAATACCCGGTTCCGAAATCGTCGATCGACATCCTCTCCCCCATCCCATGTAGCCGACCCAGGATGTCGGGGGCGGCGGCTTCGATCAGCGCCCCCTCGGTGAGCTCCAGGATCAGCTGCTCGGGCGCAGTGCCCCAGATGTCGGTGAGCTCGGCGACGGTGTCGGGTAGGGTCGTGCTGTGGCGCAGGCTATGAGCGGAGATGTTCACGGCCATCGTCAGATCGAGACCCTGATCAAGCCAGATGCGTTGCTGGCGCAACGCCTCGTTGAGCACCCATCTCGTCACCGGCTCGATCAATTCGGTGCGCTCCACCTCGGGCATGAAGGCGCCCGGCGATAACAGGCCCTTGGCGGGGTGCTGCCAACGCAGCAGGGCTTCGACGCCGGAGATCTCGCGGGTGGCCAGATCGATCTTGGGCTGATAGTGAAGCACCAGCTCCTCACGAGCGACGCATTGGCGCAGGTCCGCCAGCAGCTCGAGTTGATGCTCGGCCTGCGTCTCCTGCGCCGCGTCCCAAGCGGCGTGACCGCTGCCGGACTTCTTGGCCACGTACATCGCCGCGTCGGCCCGGCGCAGCAGTTCGTCCCTGGTGTTGCCGTGCGCGGGATACAGGGCGATGCCGATGCTCGCCGCCACGCGGACCGGCTCGTTGTTGACGACGAATGCCGACTTGCAGGTCTGCTGCATCTTCCAGGCCACGGCCGCCGCTGCCCCCAGATCGGTTGCGCCGCCGGGCAGGATGGCAAACTCGTCTCCGCCGAGCCGAGCCACCGTGTCGGTTTCCCGCAGCGCAGCCACGAGCCGCTGACCGACCAGGTCGAGCAGAACGTCGCCCTGATCGTGGCCGAGTGTGTCGTTGACCTGCTTGAAGCCGTCCAGATCCATCACGAGCACCGCCCGCGACTCGTCGTTGCGCTTGGCCGAGGCCAGTGCCTGGAGAACATGCTCGCCGAACAGCGTGCTGTTCGCGAGGCCGGTGAGTCCGTCGTGTAACGCCTGATGCTCGAGGCCCTCCGTGTAGGCCTTGCGCTCGGAGATGTCGCGGACGAAGGCCAGCGTCACCGTCCGATCGCTGCGCTTGATCTCGCCCTGTTCCACTTCCATCGCGAACGTGGTGCCATTCCGGCGGCAGCCGAGCGTTTCGGTGGTCCGGTTTTGTGGAGTGGCGACCAAGTCACGAAACTCGCCCCGCAGCGCGGGCGCGATCAACAGCGCCAGCGGTCGCCCGACCGCCTCCTGCTCCCGGTAGCCAAACAGAGCGCGGGCGGAGGGGTTGAGCGACTCGATCAGGCCGGTCTCCCCAGCCGTGACGATCCCGTCGGCGACGTTGTCAAGCACCGCTCGCGTGCTCGCCTCACTGTCGCGCAGCGCCGCGTTCAGGGCGGTGATCGAATCGAGTGAGCGGTGCAGTGCCTCGGATTGGACGAACATGTCGACGAATACCGACACCTTGGCCCGCAGATCCCCGGGCACAACCGGCGTGAAGATGAAGTCAACCGCCCCACTGTCGTAGGCGCTGCTGGTGTCGGCGTCCCCACGCGCATGAGCAGTGATGAAGATGATCGGCGTCCGGCGCGACTCCCGCCCCGCCCTGATCAGATTGGCCGTCTCATACCCATCCATAATCGGCATCCGGACGTCCATCAGGATCAACGCGAACGTCTGTTGCGACACGGCGCGCAGCGCGGCGCGGCCCGAATCGGCCTCGACGACCTCGACGCTGAGCGCAGTGAGCATGGAGCGGAGCGCGACCCGCTGATTCGCGCGGTCGTTGACCAGCAGTACAGCCGGCAATGAGGGATCGGCGAGCGGGTCGGCGGCGTTGCGGTGGGTCACCATGACGGCAGCTGAGTATCGGCACGCACGAGCCCACACTTGAACCCGAGACAGCGTTTCCGGGCCGCCTGCCATCCCGTCACTATCAGCAGAAACGGTGAACGATGACCGCTTTAGTGAGTCTTGATGTCCACTCTAGGCGAACGAGTTGACCTCGTCACGCAGCTGCTGGGCGCGGTAGAGGTTCTGGAGCTTCTTGAGCGACTGATTCTCGATCTGACGGATTCGCTCGCGGGTGACATTGAATGTACGGCCGACCTCGTCGAGCGTGCACGGGTGCTCGCCACCGAGTCCGTAGCGCAGCTCCAGGACGCGGCGTCCCCGGTAACTGAGATTCTCGAGCGCGTCTCGCAGCGCTTCGTTGGTGAGAATCTCCACCGCTCGGTCGTAGGGAGACTCGGCCTGTTCGTCAGCGATGAACTGACCGAACTCAGCCTCGTCCTCGTCGCCGACCGGCTTCTCGAGCGAGATCGGCGCCCGCGCCGAGAACTTGATCGCCTCGACCTCGTCGGGCTCGATGCCGGTGATGACGTCCGCGATCTCCTCGGCGGTCGGCTCACGGCCGAGCACGGTCACGAGGCTGCGTTCGGCGCGGCGGATCTTGTTGAGCTTCTCGACAATGTGGGCGGGGATCCGGATCGTGCGCGCCTTGTCGGCCAGCGCGCGAGCCACCGCCTGGCGGATCCACCAGGTGGCGTAGGTGGAGAACTTGAAGCCCTTGCGGTAATCAAACTTCTCCGCCGCCCGGACGAGGCCGATCGTGCCCTCCTGGATCAGATCGAGGAAGGGCAGGCCCTGGTTACGGTAGTTCTTGGCGATCGACACGACCAGACGAAGGTTCGACTCGACCATCTTCCGCTTGGCGTCGAGATCGCCGCGCTCAATCCGCATCGCGAGTTCAATCTCCTCGCGCGCGCTCAGGAGGGGCACCCGGCCGATGTCCTTCAGGAACAGCTGCAGCGAATCGGTGCTCGTCTCCGGTTTCAGATCCAGCGGAGACCGGCGCGCGGGGCGGGCGTGCCGGGCACGCTCGACGCTCGCGTCTAGCACAACCTCGAGCTCCTCGACGAGCTCGATTTCACAACCGTCAAAGACGCCGTGCAACTCCTCGAGGTCCGTATCGGTCAGGCCAAGCTCGACCGTCGCCGTCGTGATCTCGGCGTACGTCAGCACGCCGACCAGCTGACCGCGCGCGATCAGACCCTTGACCTCTTCCATCTCCTGTAGTTCGGCTACCGACATCTCCCAGCCTTCCCGTTTCTCTGCCGCGTTCGAGCAGCGCGGAGGGGTCAGGACCCCTGAAACGTTCAATCAGATTGGGACGAGGCCATCACGCCGATGGGGTAACGCCCGTAGCAATACGACACCGACCCTGCAGTCAAAACCAGTAACCCCCGCCTCCCGCCTCGTGGCGCGCGTAACGCCGTCGGTGGCACCAGAGCCTGGGTTGAGAATCCTGGCCGCAGGGCCAGCCCCTACACCGACTGTACTCCTGCTACGGACGTTTTTGTGAATTCGCTGGGAAAGATTTCCCCCGCTCAACCCGTCCCATACTGTTCGGTGGCGTAGCCAAGCAGACCGCAGGCCTCGAGCCGCTGCACCGGAGCGCGGAAGGTCACCTGGACCACCCCGGGATGGCGGCCGATCTCGATCGCCCCCGAGATCGTGGCGCGGTTCATGATCTCCGGCACGGACACCTGCAGCAGCTCAGCCGCTCGCGCGAGGCCGTTGTCAGTGGCGCTGTTGAGGTCGGGGCCGGTCCCGATCACCGAGATGGGCAGTGACTCCTCGAGCTGGCTGACGCCGTAGCGGCGCCCGAGCGCGAGCGCGCGCATCTGCTCCTCCGCGGACAGCGGCTTGGCCAGGAAGGGCAGATCTTCGGCCAGCGGGAACAGGACGGGACCGTCGATGGACACGCCCTTGAGCACCTCGACCTGAAGGGTGACGGTGCCCGAGACGTCGCAGGTGTGTCCCGCGATCTCGCCGTCTCCCTGTAGAGCATGCATATCGCCCAGGTACACGCCGCCGCCCGGCACGCTTGACCGGGCAGACCAGGATCGCCCCGGCGCGCACGGAGTCCACATCCATGTGCCCATCTGTCTTGTGCTCCTGGAGTTCGGCTGCGCTCAGCGCATAGCGGTGCGGCGCGCCGATCAGGAACGACCCAAAGTCGCCGGCATTGTGTGAGTCCGGGATGGCGATGGAGGGCGAGGTCCCGATCTGGCCCATGAACGGCCGCAGCCGGGTGGCCAGCCCGACGATGTCATGCGGGGCGAAGGTGAGGATCGGGTTCTGCACCGAGTTGTCGGGCAGCGCCGCAAAACGCGCCGCCTCACGGGCGAAGGACTCGGCCGCTTCCTGGGGCACGGTCAGGCCCACAGTGCGGAGCTCGTCGAAGGCGATCGTGTACCCGTTCGTGAACGTGAACGGCGTGGCGTCCGCGCCGCAGTTTGCACACCGGACCGCCTCCGGCCCGATCCCCTCGACCCGCGTCTCGGGCCACTCCGCTCCGCAGCCGGCACAGACCGGCGCGCAATACGGGTCGCCGTTGAACCGGCCCTCCATCGCCTGGTCGTTGCCCGACGCAGTGGCCAGCGAGGTCACTTCAACGTCCTTGATGCGAATCGCGATCGCGTCGCCGACCTGTGCGTCTGCGACCGCGACCGGCTGGCTGACCTCGTGTCCGCCGCGAATCGACGGCGTGATCATCGGCCCCCAGCAGCCGGGAGTCGAGTTCCAGACGATGTGGCCGCCGTTGGCGACCGGGCCGAGCATCGGGACCTCCGGCCCGAGCAGGCCGTTGGTGAAGGTGTTGACGAAGACGGTCTGCTGCACCTCGGTGGAGAGGACGTCAGCGGGTTCAATGGCCATGAAACTGCTCCCTTCGAAATGATGGATGAGGACGTAGCAGAGGCGAGTCAGCCTCCCGACACGGGCACCAGCAGTGCGACCTCGTCGCCGTTGGAGAGCGCCTGCTCCAGCCCGACGTGCGCACCCCGAACCACCGGCAGAGCCGAGCGCAGCGCCGGCCCGAGGTCGGGGTGGCGGTTGCCGAGGAGGTCGTAGAGGTCTTCGACGGTCGCACCGTCCGGCAACTCAAGCACGAACATGGGCGCCGGCGCCAGCCGCGCGATACCGTTGCCAAGACGAATCCGAACCTCCACGATCAGCGCTCCGGGAACGAACCAGACCTCAGGCCGGACACTGATCTTAGGTCAGTGAGCAGGCTTCGTGGAGGAGAATTCATCGACAGGTGGGGTCGGGATCAAAGGCCACCGTCGACTGCGCGAGCGACAGCGGGCCCCCGGCCGGGATCAGCTGCACATGGTTGACCTCGGGATTGGTCGGGCTGTCCGAGGGGTCAAACGGCCGATAGAGGCCGAACTTGGCCAGCTCGGCTTCGCTGATCTGGGCCGCGCTGGATCGCAACAGGCTGTTGACGCCAATGTCCTCGGCTTCGCCTTTGGTGTGTGGGTCGTCGGCGAACCCACCGACCGCGACGCTGTGAGCCGGGGTGCGGTAGCCGCTGATCCCGTAGATCGTCACGCCGAGGGCTTTGCCGAGCGCGTTGAGCTGAGCCGTGAGCGTGGGAAGCTGCCCTGCGGTCTGACTGGTGCCTGGATCGGCCGTGAAGCCGGGGCCGGCCGACGTGACGACCGGCTGGGCATCGGCGCTGTCGATCGCACCACCGCACAGGTTCAGCTGCTTCAGTTCCCGCTTGACCTCGGCGAGCGGCGGCGCGTGGGCGTTGACGTCGCCGACGATCTCTGAGCCGCCGGTGGGCGAGGCCGTCGCCTGGACGCCGGCGGTGGGCTCGATCGCCTGCGGGTGGGGTTGCGGCAACGCGGCGGTCGCGCTCTGCGGCAAGCCTGTGGTATGGGTCTCGACTCCGGAACCGCCGCAGCCGCCGACCACCATGGCGACCGCGATCATCACAAGAGTGGGCGTCTGAATCGGAAAGCGGCTCATCAACCTCGTCACAGCCGGACGCCGGTCGCCTCTACCTCGGCTCGGCGCAGACCAGGCCTCACATTATCGACCGGGCACCTCAGGCCGCCAATCCTTGAAATAAGGGATCGCGGTCTGGACACTGTGGCCCAGGGAGGGCGACCAAGCTCATGTTCAACCGACTCAGGCTCAGCCTCAAAGCGAAAATCTCACGGCTTCTCGACCGCGCCGAGGATCCCGCCGAAATCCTCGATTACAGCTATCAGCGGCAGGTCGAGCAGCTGCATGGCATGCGCAGGAGCGTGGCCGACCTGGTGACCGCGAAGAAGCACATCGAGCGCCAACGCGACCGCCATCAGGACCAGTTTCTCAAGCTGCACAATGGTGCCCGCAAGGCGCTTGAGCTCGGCCGAGAGGACATCGCACGCCAGGCGCTCGAGCGCCAGCGGCGGGTCGGCGAAGAGCTCATCGGGCTCAACCAGCAGGTGTCCGAGCTCGAGCGCCAGCAGGCTCAGCTGGTCGCGCGCGAGCGCGACACCCGAGCACGGCTGGAGCGGTTTCGCTCCCGCAAGGAGGTCACCAAGGCTCAGTACGCGGCCGCGAAGGCACAGCTCGCCATCGCGGAAGGAGTGGCCGGCCTGTCCTCCCAGCTGCGCGACGCTGGGCTGAGTATTCAGCGGACCATGGACAAGGTCGAGGAAATGAACCTCCGCGCCGACGTCATGGAGGAACTGGAGAGGACGGGCACGCTCGCGCCGGTCGGCTCCGGCGAGGACGACATCGACCGTCAGCTGCGCGCGATGAGTTCCGGCGGGTCCATCGACGCCGAGATTTCCCGGCTCAGAGGAGAGCTCAACCGCGGGCAACCCAGCACTCCACCGACCTGAGCGCGGGCCGGCCCGCGATCAGGCTCCGGTTGCGGCTCAAAGGTTGATCAGGAGGATGCCGACCACGACGGTCACGGCCGGAGGCAGCCGACGCCGCCCGAAGCGCTCGTGGAAGACGAAGTTGGCGATCACCGCCGCGCTGATCACGCTCGTCTCTCGCAGCGCCGAGATGAGGGCGAGGGGTCCTTGGGTCTGGGCCCAGAGGACGATCCCGTAGGCGGCCAACGCGAGGACGCCGGCGGCCAGGCCAGCGGCCACGTGGGCCGGCCTGGCCCGGGCCAGGTCCCGCCGCCTGACCGTCGCGACCGCGACCACCAGAACGGGCCCCTGGAGCAGGAACAGCAGGGCGGCGTAGCCGAACGTGTTATGGGCGTGGCGAACCCCGAGGCCGTCGACCACGGTATAGCTGGCGATGGCGGCCCCGGTCAGGACCGCGGCGACGGTGGCGGGCAGGTCGGCCCGGGTGAGTCGCCCGCCGGCGAAGACGATCGCCGTGAGCCCTCCGGCGACGGTGGCGATCCCCGCCAGTTGCAGCCCGTCGAGGTGCTCATTGGCGAACACCCAAGCCCCTACGGCGACCAACAGCGGCGCGGTGCCGCGGGCCAGGGGGTAGGTATGGCCGAAGTCACCCAGCCGATAGGACTGCATCAGCGCGAGGTTGTAGGCAATGTGCAGCGCTGCCGAGCCCAGGGCGAACAGGATCGCCGCGGAGCGCGGCATCCCGGTGAGCGGCAGCGCCACGGCGGCGATGACCGTGTAACTGACGGCCATCAGCCCGAAGGCCACGAATTTGTCCTCGATCGCGGAGGCGATCGCATTCCACACGGCGTGGAGCACGCCCGCGCTCAGCACCAAGAGCGTGACGCTCACTGTCAGGTGGGCGGTGCTCATCCCCGTCTGCCCTCGGCCTCCGCCTCGGCCGTCCGCAGTGTTATTGGACTGACGGCAGAAGCGCTACTAATCTTTCCCACGATGAATGATAGCGCTAGTGGGCTGGCGCAGGAGCTTGAGCGGCTGGTCAGCAGCGTGCCCGCAGGCACGCGAATCCCGGCCACACGGGAACTCCAGCGCCGCCACCGCGTCGGCCCGGCCACCGTTCAGGCGGTGGTGGCTGAACTCGCGCGCCGGGGGTTGGTGCGCACCCGCCCAGGGGCCGGGACGTTCACCCTGTCCGCACCGGATCGGGTGGTACCGGTCACGTTTGATCACGGCTGGCAGACCCTGGCTCTCGGTCCGGTCGTCCCCGGCGCCGATGTCGTGGTGGCCAACCTCGAGCTCCCCGTCCCCGGGATATTGAGTCTGGCCACCGGCTATCTCGATGAAGGCCTCCAGCCGACGGGCCTGCTCGCCCAGGCGGCCACGCGCGCCGCTCGCCGGCCCGCGGCGTGGTCGCGGCCGCCTCTGGAAGGCCTTGACGAGCTTCGCCAGCTCTTCGCCTCTGAGCTTGGCGGCGGCATCGACCGGCGGCAGGTCCTGGTAACGCCTGGAGGTCAGGCCGCCCTCTCAACCTGCTTCGGATCGCTCGCCCAACCGGGGGACACCGTGCTCGTCGAGTCCCCGACCTACCAGGGAGCGCTCGCGGCGGCTCGAGTCGCCGGCCTGGTTCCGCGTGGCGTTCCCACCGACTCCCAGGGGCTCAGGGCGGACTGGCTGGCCGATGCGCTACAGAGCAGCGGAGCTCGGCTCATCTACGCTCAGCCGCGATGGATCAACCCCACCGGAGCCCGGATGAGCAGCGCTCGCCGATCCGAGATCCTGGAGCTGATTCGCACCACGGGCGCGTTCCTGATCGAGGACGACGCCGCCGCGGACCTCGAGCTCGCCTCGTCGCCGTTCGCGCCACTCGTGGTTGACGACCCCGACGGACACGTCATCTACCTGCGCTCGCTCAGCAAGGGCGTCGCACCGGCGCTGCGGGTGGCCGCGCTGGTCGCCCGGGGGCCCGCGTTCACCCGCCTGCGCGGAGTACAGAGCGTCCAGGGCGCGTTCGGATCCACGCTGCTGCAACACATCGCCTGCGACGTGCTGACGGCCCCCGGCTGGCCGCGCCATCTGCGCAACGTCCACCGAGAGCTCACGCAACGCCGTGACGCCCTCGTCGGGGCGATTCGCCGGCACTTCCCGACCTGGGCGATCCCGCATGTCCCGACGTGCGGGCTGCACCTCTGGGTGAATCTGCCCGATGGTGAGAGTGAGGAGGGCGTGGTTAGAGCCGGCGCGGCCGCCGGCGTACGTCTGACGGCCGGAGCCCCGTATTACCCGGCCGAGCCCGTCGGAGCGCACTTGCGTTTCTCCTACGCCGCCAACGCACCGGCGTCGATCGCCTCAGCGATCGAGCGCGTCGCCCAGCAACTCAGCCACGATGCGTGACCCGGCCGCGAGCCGTCACGGCTCGCCGTCCGGGACGCCAACGCTCGGTCGCTACTGCGGGCCCGATGGCCCGAGAGACGCAGAAGCCCCCAAAGATGGGGGCCTTTGGGGGCTTCGCGCAATGGGGGTCTGCCGTCCGAGAAAGGCAGCTATCACCCCTATCGGCATCGTGCCCCCAAACCTTTAATCCGACTTGTGCTCGACGGGGTGCGCACCTTCAGGCGACTTGTGCGCACCCCGTTGAGCTCCATTCCGTCGGTTCCTGTTTGCCCCCGTGTCTGCTCCTGCTTACCCCCACCTCTCATAACGGTCCAGAAGGGAAAAGGTTGGTCGAGGTAGGCAAAGTTTCGCAAACCTCTCGTTTCCTCCGCAAAAAAGCCGCTCTCGCCCTTGACACGAAAGTCATCAGACGTTAGACATTCGGGGCAAGGCTGTGTCGCCAGCAGAGGGATCAGAGGAAGCCGGTTTGTCGTCGGTCGCACAACTCCCAGCCATCGCCAACCGTGGCGGCATGCCGCAGCTGCGGCGTAACGCGGTCGGGCTCACCGGCGCGGTGATGATGTCCGCGGCGATCATGGGGCCGGGAGTCTCGACGTTCTTCAACCCGCAGTTCTCGACGCCGTTCTCGGGCGAGGCGACGCCGTTCGTGTACCTCGCCTGCCTGATCGCGATCCTGATCTCCGCCAGCGGCATCGTCGAGATGGCGCGCGAGCTGCCCAGCGCCGGGGCCTTCTACACGTACGTCACGCGAGGTATCGGGCCGCGCGCGGGTTTTGTCACCGGCGGGCTGATGTTCGTGGCCTACGCGCTGTTGCCGCCGGCCGAGATCGGGCTGATCGGCTCCTATCTGCAGAGCACCTTCCGGACCGAATTCCACGCGAACATTCCGTGGTGGCTGATCGGCTTGGTGCCCGCCGGGCTGATGGTCTTCCTCGCCTTTGAGGGGGTTCGCTCCTCGCTGCGCACCGCGCTCGTGTTGTTCACGGTCGAGGTCTGCATCGTCGTGGTGCTGGCCGTGATCATCGTCGGCAAGGGCGGGCACGACGGGCTGTCGCTGCACTCGCTGACCCCAGGCGCATCACCGCACGGCTTCAGCGGCCTGACGACCGGATTCGTGTTCGCGGCGCTGAGCTTCGTCGGCTTCGAAGCGGCGGCCACGCTCGGGGACGAGGTGCGCGAGCCACGGCGGATCATCCCGCGGGCGGTGCTCTTGAGCGTGCTGGCGGTCGGCTTGCTCTACGTGTTCTGCATCTGGGCGGAGGTCAACGGCCTCGGCGTGAAGGCGACGAACCAACTCGACGGAACATCGGCGCCGTGGAACGACCTCGCCGCGACTTACGCCTCGTGGATGAAGTGGCCGGTCATCATCGCCTCGGTCTCGAGCATGTTCGCGGTGATGATCAACTCGTCCAACGGGATCGTGCGCATCCTCAACACGATGGGCCGCGAGGGGCTGCTGCCGAAGCTGTTCGCGTTCATCGACCCTAAGCGTCTGACACCGTCGCGGGCGGTGTTTGCCACCGGCGGCTTCGCGATCGTCGTCGCGCTCGCGGTGGGCACGATCAGCGGCGGTCTGGGCGATCCGCTGGGCGGGTCAAATGTGTACGGCTACCTGGGCTTCCTGCTGACGCTCGGAATCCTGCCGGTCTACGTGCTCACGAACCTGGCGGCCGCGCGGTACTTCGCGGGCTCGGGACGGTTCACGCTGGTGCGGCATGGCGCTCTGCCCCTGGCCGGCGCGGCACTGATGATCGCCCTGCTGGTCGGGCAGATCATCGAGCAGACGGCGAAGCCGTACACCTGGTTCCCCTGGGTGATCGTGATCTGGGTCGCCGTCGCGGCGGCCGGTGCGCTCTGGCTCGCGTCGGCACGTCCACGAGAGCTCGAGCTCGCCGGCGCGGTCCTCGCCACCGCCGACGTCGACGCAACCGCTTCTGAGCCCGCGGGCGGCCGCTGATGGGCTACGTGATCGGAGTCGACGTCGGCTCGCAGAGCGTGAAGGCATTGCTGGTCGACGAGGCCGGGAACGTCGTGCGAGACGGCGAGCGCGCCCTGCGAGATGAGCCATCCGGCCAGCGGCTGGGCCGAGCAGGAGCCCGAGGGATGGGAGCGCGCCTGGCGCAGGCCGTGCGGACGCGTGCGGACGCGAGGCGGGCGTCGGACGCGCAGGACGTCACGATGCTCGGGCTGGCCTGCCAGGTCGACGGTCTCGTCGGCGATCGACGACGCACCTGCGAGCGCTGCGCCCGGCGATCATCTGGCTCGATCGCCGGGCCACGCGACAGTCGCGAGGTCGCTCGCGACGCCGTCGGCGAGGCGGAGCTGCGTCGAGCCGCACCGGGCTGAACCCGGACGCGTCCCACACCGCGCCGAAGGCGATGTGGCTGCGCGACGAGGAGCCCGACCGACTTCCGCGCGGCCCGGTGGCTGGCGCCGGTCGGGCGCTCATCTCAACGGCTGGCTGACCGGCGAGGTCGTGCAGGACCACGCGCAACGCGTCCTCGACGCTGCTCTACGACGTGCACCGGCGCGCATGGTCCGACGAGCTGGTCGCCGCACGCCGGTCTGGACTGCGAGCGCCTTCCCCCGATCCGGCCGGCCGCACGAGGTGATCGGGTCGCTGCGGCCCGAGGCCGCCGAGGCGCTCGGCCTCTCGCCTGGCTGCCAGGTCGTCGTCGGAACCGGCGACGACCACGGCGCCGCGCTCGGCGCCGGCGCGGTCGGGCCCGGGGTCGTCGTGGACGTCACCGGCACCGCCGAGCCGGTCGGCGTCCCCTCGGCGGAGGCGGTGCTCGACGACGAGCGCCTCGTCGAGACCCACGCCCACGCCGTCGACGGGATGCTGCTGGTCGAGAACCCCGGCTTCGTCTCCGGCGGCAGCACGCAGTGGTGGGCCGCGATCCAGGGGATCGCCGCAGGGAGAGCTGTTCGCGCTGGCCGCGCAGGCGCCCGCCCGGCAGCGACGGCGTCGCTGTTCCTGCCCGACGCTGTCCGGCTCGACGGCGCCGCGCTGGAACGATCGGATGCGCGGCTGCTTCGCGGGGCTGGCGCTCAACCACGGTCCTGCGCACCTCGCGCGCGCGGTGCTCGAGGGCTGCGCCTACGCGCTGCGAGACATCGTCGATCGCTTCGACGGCGCTCGGGCTCGGCGGTGAGGAGATCCGGGTGGTCGGCGGCGGCGCGCGCTCGCCGCTGTGGCTGCAGATCAAGGCCGACGTCACCGGCCGGCCGGTGCGCCCGGTGCACGGTGACTGCGCAACGAGCGTGCGGGGCGGCGATGCTCGCCGCGGTCGCGGCGGGCCACTTCGCCGACCTCGAGGAGGCGGCGGCGCGCGTCGGTTCGCCTGGCCGAGGAGCCGATCCTGCCGCGGCCGGAGACCGCCGCGACCTACGCCGAGGCCTACCAGGCCTACCGGCTCGCTGTTCGACGGCGTCGAGGGAGCACTTCCGTGAGCGTCGCCCGCCCGCAGTCCGCGCCGGAGGTCGCGCGCGACCTCGACGCGCTGCGCGGAGCGCCTGCGCTGCGCCGACGAGGCCGGCCGAGCTGCGCCCGCTCGGTCTCGGCGGCGTGCTGCTCGGTCGCGGGTGTCCTTGATCGCGTCGCCGACGTCGTCGCCGAGCTGCGCGACGCTCCGACGGCGATGTCGTGCTGCTCGCCGATCGCCGGCCGATGGCCGGTCCCGGCGGGGAGGTCAAGGCGACGCGTGGCCGCCGCGCTCGCGGGACGCCGGGCTGCCGGTCCGCCGCGTCGACGGTCGGGTGACGAGCACGCCGAGGCCCACGCCGACGCGGCGACGCTCGACGACGGCCGTCGACGCGAGCGAGCGGCGCGAGCGTGCTGGTCAGCGTCGGCTCCGGCACCGTCGCCGACATCGGCAAGGCGATCAGCGCCCGGCTTGAGCGGACGTACCCCACGTGATCGTGCAGACCGCCGCCAGCGTCAACGGCTTCGCCGACGATCAGTCGGTGCTGCTCGTCGACGGGGTCAAGCGCACGACCCCGACGCGGTGGCCGGACCGACTGCTGATCGACACCGACGTGATCGCCCGCGCTCCGGCGGAGCTCAACCGCGCCGGCCTCGGCGACCTGCTGGCCACCTACACCGCGCCCGCCGACTGGATGCTGGCCCGGTTGGTCGGGCAGGACGACAGCTACTCGCCGGCCGTGGTCGCGCTGGCCCGCGATCACGTCGACGCCGTCCTGCGGTGCGCGCGAGGGCATCGACCGGCGGCGATCCGGACGCGATCGACAACCTCGCCGCGGCGCTCACCCTGAGCGGGATCTCGATGGGCGTGGCGGGGCGCACGGCGCCCGGCTTCGGGGATGGAGCACACCGTCAGCCACCTGCTCGAGATGGCCGAGCGCCCCGGCGAGCCGCCGCGCGCTGCACGGCGCGAAGGTCGGGGCGCTGTCGGTGCTCGCCGCGATGCTGTGGGAGCGTGTGCGCGCGCGGTCGCGCGCGACGGTGCGCTTGCGCGCGTTGCGGTTCCCCGAGCCCGTCGGAGATGCGCGCGCGGGTGCTGAGTGCATTCGCGCCGCTCGACCCGTCCGGGCGGATGGGCGAGGAGTGCTGGCGCGACTACGCGCGCAAGCTCGAGCGCTGGCACGGCGCCCGCGCGAGCGGCTCGCGACGCTTGTCGGATCGGTGGGCGGAGTTCGACGCCGAGCTCGAGGGCCTGCTCGCGTCGCCGGAGCGCCTGGTCGATGCGCTCTGGAGCGCCGGCGGCCCCGCTGCGCCTGCGAGAGCTCGGGGTCGACGAGCCGACGCCGCGCTGGGCGCTCGCCAACGGGCACCTGATGCGCGACCGCTTCACGATCGCCGACCTGGCCTTCTTCATCGGGGCTCTGGGAGCACGGCGACGTCGACGCGTTGCTCCGCGACGCCGCGGCGCTGGGAGCGGGTGCGTGATGACCGGCCCCCGAGCTGTTCGACGGCTACGCCTCGACCTCGACGGGACGGTCTACCTCGGTGACGAGCTGCTCCCCGGGGCCGCCGAGACGATCCGCGCGCTTGCGCGAGCGCGGGCTCGCGCGTCGTGTTCGTCACCAACAAGCCGCTGGAGACCGCCGCGCAGTACGCGGCGAAGCTCACCGCGCTCGGCATCCCCGCCGAGTCGCGCACGACGTCGTCACCGCGGTCGACGCGCTCGTCCACTACCTGCGCGCGCACCATCCGGGCGCCGCGCTGCTGCTGATCGCCGAGGACGTCGTCGCCGAGCGCCTGAGCGAGGAGGGGTTCGCCGTGACCGGCGAGCCCGCGCGCGCCGACGTGGTCGTGGTCTCGTTCGATCGTCGGTTCGACTACGCCAAGCTGCACGCCGGCGTATCCGCGCCGTGCGCGAGAACGGGGCGACGATCGTCGCCACCAACCCCGACCCCTACTGTCCGACTCCGGACGGCGGCCTGCCCGACTGCGCCGCGATGCTCGCCGCCTCGAGGCGTGCACCGGCGCCCGCGCCGAGGCGATGGTCGGCAAGCCGAGCGGTCACATGGCGGCCGCGTTGCTCGAGCCGTCTGGACGTCGAGCCCGCCGAGTGCGCCGGTCGTCGGGGACCGGCTGACGACCGACGTGGCGATGGGCCGGAACGGTCGGTGCCACCGGGCATCCTCGTGCTCAGCGGCGCGACCAGCGCTGACGTCGTCGCGGACGCCGAGACTCAGCCCGACTACGTGCTCGACGGCATCCACGAGCTGCTTCCCCTCGACCGACGCAAGGACCGTGCGAGTGATCGAATTCATCTTCATGCTGACCCACAACGACGCGACCGTCGCCGACGCGCCCGAGGTGCTCGACCGAGGTGCGGGACTCGCGGCCTGCGCTACGTCGGCTTCAAGGACATCGGCCAGCCGCCCGAGGTGCTGCGCGAGTCGACCGAGGCGGCGCACGAGCGCGGGATGGAGGTGATGCTCGAGGTCGTCTCGATCTCGCGCCGAGGACGAGCTGCGCTCGCTGCGCGCCGGCGCTCGACATCGGCGTCGACTGGGTGCTCGGCGGGACCCACCCCGACGAGGGCGCGCGCGATCCTGGCCGGCACCGATGATCCGCTACTGCCCGTTTCCCGGGTATCGTCGACCGGCCACCCGAGCGTGCTGCCGGGCGACATCGACGACGATCGCCGACGCACGCCGCGCGGCTGACGTCGACCGAGGGCATCTACGGCGTCGACCTGCTCGCGTACCGCCACGAGCAGGCCGATCCGATCGCGCTCACCCGAGCGGTCGTCGACGGCGGCCAGCGGTCCGGTGATCGCCGCCGGATCGGTCGTCGACGCTCGAGCAGATCGCCGACCTGGAGGACGCCGGCGCCTGGGGCTTCACGATCGGTGGCGCGATCTTCGAGCAGCGGCTACCCGGCGGGCCGACCCCGGCCGGACAGGTCACGGCCGTCCTGGAAGCGGCCGGAAGCGCGGGAGTGCGTCGATGAGCTCGATCAAACGCCCGTCCCTGGTCGACCAGGTCCGCCAGAACCTGCTCGACGAGCTCGTCGGCGGCGAGCTCCCGCGTGGCGCCAAGCTGCCCAACGAGACCGAGCTGGCCGAGCGGTTCGGCGTCAGTCGCGCAACCATCCGCGAAGCGGTGCTCCGCCTGCTGGAGGCCGGCTATCTCGAACGCCGGCATGGCTCGGGCACCTATGTCACCAACGGGCCGCGTAGCCGCCACGCTCTGGAGACGACCGTGTCCTACACCGCGATGATCCGGGAGGCCGGACAGGAGCCGGGAGAGACCGTCATCACCAAGGGCGTGCGGATGCCGACCGAGCTCGAGCGCCAGCTGCTCGGCTTGGCCGAGGGCGAGCAGGTGATGGAGGTCGAACGCGTACGCCTGGCTGATCGGCGCCCCGTGATCTACTCACGGGACCGGATTCCCGAGCCGCTGCTCGGCGACGTGGCGGCAGAGGCGCTGGACAGCTCGCTGTACGTGATCCTCGAGTGGGCGGGGCACCCCGTCGCGCGCGCGAGCGCCCAGCTGATCCCCACGGTCGCCGATGCCAAGCTCAGCCGGCTGCTCGAGGTCAAGCGCCGCACGCCGCTGCTGCACATCCGCCAGATCGACTACGAGGCCCGCGGACGTGCGGTGATGCTCTCGCACGAGTGGCACGTGGCGGACGCGTTCGAGCTGATCGTCAACCGCCGTTCCTCGCCGACGGCCGATGATGCCTGACGATGTCTAGCCTCGCGGTCGATGCCCGCGACCGAGGCCGCCGGTCTGCCCGGCACTTCCGGGTGCTCGGATCCGAGCATCCCGCAGCGCCCGTCGCCGATTTGCCGCTGATCGAGCGCGGGCTCGAGCTCGACCTGCTCGGCCAAGCGGTCACTCGTCTCGTCGGACGAGATGGCGGAGTGGTCGTGCTCGATGCCGCGGCCGGTCTGGGCAAGACCGCGCTGCTGGACCACGCGACGCGGCTGGCGACCGATGCGGGCTGCCTGGTGCGCCGCGTCGCGCCGGGACCGCCCGAGCGCCACTTCCCGTTCGGTGTCATGCGCGCGCTGCTGGAGGGCCCGCTGCGCGACGCGTCGGTGCCGGAGCGCGGGCAGCTGCTCGCCGGGGCCGCCGCCACAGCCGGCGCGTTACTGCTGAACGGCACCGCCCCCGGCCCCGACGGGACGATGATGGTCGCTCACAGCCTGCTCTGGCTCTGCACGGCAATCGCGGGCCCGCGACCGCTGGCGCTTGTCATCGACGACGCACAGTGGGCCGATCGCTGCTCGCTGCAGGTGCTCGCGTACCTGGCGCGGAGAATCGACGACCTGCCGGTGCTGATCGTGCTCGCCGCCCGCGGCAAGGATCCCGCAGGGGCGTCAGACCTGCTGAGCCTGCTCGGCGGGGCGCGCGCAGCGACGGTATTGCATCCCCAGCCGCTCACGCTGTCGGGGGCCGCGCGGCTGATCCGCCGCTTTGCCCCCCATGCTCCGCTCGAGGTCTGCCGCGACTACCACCGCAGCGTCGGCGGCAACCCCTGGCTGCTCGCCGAGCTCGGGCGCCAGCTCGCTGCCCGCACTCCCAGCACGATCGACGCCGGCGACCCGGACGAGCGCCGGGCGACCGCCATCGCTCGCAACGTCATACGCCGGCGACTGGCCGGGCTGGCCTCGCGCGACCGGGCGGTCGCCATGGCGCTCGCGGTGCTCGGCGACGCCGGGGCGCCGCACCTGATCGCCGACGTTGCCGGGGTGCCGCTCGGCGAGCTTTCAGTGGCTCGGGACGCGCTGGTGGCGGCCGGCCTGCTCGGTCCCGACGGCGAGCGGTTCGCCCACGCCCTGATCGCGGCGGCGATCAGCGATGACCTGCCCCGGGCTGATCGCGACCGCCTGCACCGCGACGCCGCCCGCGCGCTCGCCGAGGCCGGCGCGACCCCCGATGTCGTCGCCACCCATCTGCTCCAGTGTGAACCGCGGGCGGATCCTGCGGTCTCCGCGGTCCTGCTGCGCGCCGCCTCCGACGCCGCCCACCGCGGGGCGCCCCACACCGCCGCCCAATATCTCCAGCGCGCGCTGGGCGAGCGAGCGCCCGGGGACGATCGCGGGCGGATCCTCACACGGCTCGCGACGGTTGTCTTCGACGCTGGACTACCCGACTCGCGGCGCCTCCTGCGCGAGGCGCTGCACGAGGCCCGCGATGATCGGAGCCGGGTGGCCGTCCTGACCAGTCTGGCCGCGCTCACCGCGGTTGATAGCGGTGACGACGATCTGGCCCAGCGGTTCGAGCGCGAGCTGGCGCGCGAGACCGACGCAGACGCCCGGATGGCGGTCGAGACAGCCGCGCTCGACGCGATGCTGACCCGGCCCGAGTGCCACGCCGAGCGCGCGCGGCGCCTGGCCGCGATCGATCTGACGCCGAGCACCGATCCGCTGCTGCGGCGTGTCGTCATCGCCCATCGCGCCTGGCTGGCGACCGAACGTGGCAGCACCGACGCGACCACCTGCGCGGAACTCGCCCTGGAGGCGCTGCACGGAGACGTGCTGCGCAATGACACCCGCCGGCGCTCGGCCTACCATCTCTGCGCCCATACGCTCGTGATGACCGACCGCGTCGAGGCTGCGCGGGAGGTGATCGCGGCGATGCGCGAGGACGCGATCGCCTGCGGCTCGCTGCGACTGCGAGCCGGTGCCGAGTGGTACGCGTCCGCACTCGCGTTGCGAATCGGGCAGGTCGCCGAGGCCGAAAGCCACGCCCGCCGGGCGCTCGATCTCGTCGCTGAGGATCTCAACGTCTTCACCGGGGGGGCGATCGAGGTGCTCGTCCAGGCGCTCGCCGAGCGCGGCGCGCTCACTGAGGCGCACGACCTGCTGCGCCGGCGAGAACTGGACGGCGCCCTCGGCCACCGGATCTGGGAGATCGGACTGCGACACGCGCGCGCGCGGCTGTGGCTGGCCGAGGGCGACTTCGAGTGCGCAATCGCCGAGGCGCGCGAGGCCGGCGCGCTGCGCGACCAGCAGGGGCGACCGAACCCAACCTGGACACCGTGGCGCTCAACCGCCGCGCTCGCGCTCGCTCACCTCGGCCGCCGCGACGAGGCGGCTGTGCTCGCGGACGCTGAGCTCGCCCTGGCCCAGGCCTTCGGCGCCCCGGTGCCGATCGCCCGCGCGCTCCACGCACGCGCCGTCGCCGAGCCTGACCCGATCGCCCGTATCGCGCTGTGCGAGCGCGCGTTGGCGCTCTGCCCACCCGGGCTCGGGCAGCTCGAAGCGGTGCGGCTGCAGCTCGAACTCGGCGGCGCGCGGATGGCCCTCGGGCACCGCGTCCACGCGCGTGATGCACTTCGTCCGGCACTCGCTGACGCCGACGCCATCGGCGCTGCGGTGTTGGCCCAGCGGGCGCGGCGCGAGCTCATCGCCAGCGGCGTGCGGCCTCGACGCGCCGCCCTGGAGGGGCCAGCCGCGCTGACACCGCGCCAACGGCAGGTCTGCGAGCTCGCGGCGGCCGGGAAGGGCAATCGCGCGATCGCGCAGGAGCTGTTCCTCAGCGTCAAGACGGTTGAGACTCACCTCGCTGCGGGGTACCGCAAGCTCGGGGTGAACACGCGCGCGCATCTGGGGGTACGGTTGGCGAGTTAGTCGTTCTGCCAAACGTATTCACCGCGGCGGCCACTCAGGGTTAGGTCTGCGAGGTAAATATCAGGGTGGTCACCTGAGTGACAGACGCCCTGAGACTTGCGAACATTCGGTACATGAACAGTGACCGGGACAGTTCGGTTTTTCACCCTATCAGTGCAGCGTGGCTGACCGGTCGGGCGTGAGTGGTGACTCATGGCCGCGGTGCAATCACAGATCTTGCCATCACTGGCAAGCCGACCGGCCGTCGGTGCACGCCGGGAGCCCGGGGCACACCTGCTCGATCCTAATCGCCTGCCGGATCACATCGATCGGTTGTATCGCGCGGCGTGGGCCCTATGCGGGTCACGACACGACGCCGAAGATCTTGTGCAGGACACGTTCGCCAACGTTCTCAAGCGCCCCCGGTGGGTGCGTGACAACAACGACATCGGTTACCTGCTGCGAGCCTTGAAGCATACGTATGCCAACCGCTCCCGCACCGCGGCACGACGGCCGGCGACGCGTCAACTGTTTGACAACGACGCGCCGTCCCCTGATGAGGAGCGTGTTGATGCGCGCGAGCTCATGCAGGCAATTGCCAGCGCGCCGGCCCCGTACAGAGATGCAGTCATCGCTGTCGACCTCGTGGGCCTGACCTATCGCGAGGCGGCGCGCTCGCTGCGCACCCGGGAAGCGACGATCGCCACGCGACTGCACCGCGGGCGCCAGCACGTCGCGCGCCAGTTGACCGACCCGGCATTGTCTCCCGCCTGAACGCTGCTCGCGCCCGTCGCACCGCCCCCGGCGCTGCGCCGGGCACGGGCAGGTCAAGCGCCGGAGCGAGCCGGTACCGGAGTGAATGATCGCCGCGCTGCCGGTGTCCTGGCTGCCATGGGGCTCTGTAATCAGACGTCTGATGTCTTTGCTGAGCGGCCGACGCGGGCGTTCGTCGTGGGTGGGCCCGCGGACCGATGTCAGATTCGGCTGTTCGCGCGGGGGTCGAGCTGGAGTTCGAGCTCGATCTCGCCGCCCT
Source organism: uncultured Solirubrobacterales bacterium (assembly GCA_963838535.1). GTDB lineage: Bacteria > Actinomycetota > Thermoleophilia > Solirubrobacterales > Solirubrobacteraceae > Palsa-465. The sequence goes on along the minus strand of CAWIRN010000015.1, from coordinate 48,174 downwards.
GGCTGCCCCGCGCGCGGAACCCCAGGCGGCGCAGCAGAGCTCGCGCGGGCCGGTTCTCCCACAACGTGGTGGCGGTGAGCCGGGCGAACCCGTTCGCGCGCGCGCTGCGCACCGTGCGTGCCGCCAGCGCCGTCCCGATCCCCATGCCCTGCAGCTCGTCGATGACCTCGACCGCGAGGTCCGCCGCGCCGGGCACCCCGGGATGGTGGGCGTAGCGCGCCACGCCAACGATCACACCATCGCGCCGGCGGACCGCGGCAAACGCCTCGTGGCAGACGTGATCGATATCCGTGAGATAGGTCAGCTCCCGAGCCGTCAACTCAGGCTTCGGGGAGAGAAAACGCCGATGGCGCGACTCGGGACTGAGCCGCCCGAACATCGCCGCGAGCCCGTCGCGGTCCCCGCGGCCGATCGCCCGCACCCCCAGCCGCGTGCCATCAGCCAGACGCAACTCATCCGCTGCCCCACCCGGCAGCCGCGCCTCGGCCGTCCAGGTCGCGCTATCCGCCCGCCCGCTCATCGCGCGGCCCTCTGGGCGCGGGCCGCGCCGGCAAACCCCCGGGTCCCCAGCCCAGCCCCACGATCGGGCTGCGCCCGCCCGAGCTGCGCGGCGCGGACCCCCAGCAGCTCGACCAGCGCGAGCGTCCGAGAGAAGGGATCCGCGATCACCACCGCGTCGACCAACGACACCGCGGCGCGCAGCTCACCGTCAACCTCGGCGACCAACACCGGCCCCGCCGGCACCCCCGCGCTGTCCAGGTCAGCCAGACGCCGCAACCCCGCCGCGTCCTCATCACACGCCAGACGGATGCGCACGTCCACGACAGCGGACGGTTCTGACCGCGGCCGTGGGTCGGACGAGCCGCGCCGGCGCCCCGCAGCCGCGCGCAGCGTCAACCACCGCCTCGACCGGCGCTTGGGTGCGCGCTCGACGCGGCGTCGCTGCGCGGCCTGACGGAGCAGTTCCTCGGTGTGGGCCTGAGCTATGTATCGGTGGAGATGAGGGTTCACGGTATGAGTGGGGAAGCGAGTTGAGAATGGTCGACTAACACATCAGACGTCAGACATCTTGGTTCCATGCAGCCCAAGACACCACCCACCAAACGATCATTCCCGCTCGAGGAGAAATCCGAGCGGCCGACCAGCGCGCAGCGGTCGCTGCACACTGGTCGGCGACCGGCTGGCCTGCGCCGACGCGCTGAGCTGGGCGTCAGGAGCCCACGCCCGTCGGCTCGATGTTCTGATTCAGGCGGAACACGTTGGTCGGGTCGTACTGATTCTTCAGCGAGACCAGGCGGGCATAGGTGTCATCGCTGTACGACGTCCGCGCTGCGTCCGTGTCGCCGAGGAAGTTGACGTACGCACGGCCGGTCGACGCGTCGGCCGCCGCGGCGATCGCCGCACGCGCCCACTCCCGGTGCGCCGTGCCCAAGTCCGGGTCATGCCAACCGGTGACGCCGTTGAGGACGAAGGGCATCGAGCGCTCCGCGAACGCCGTCGCGCCCTCGGCGACGCGCCCGACCGCACCGCCCATCTGATGGACGTGGATCTCGCATTGAGGACCCGGCGCTGCGAGGTGAACCGCGCACAACCGGTCGACGAGCTCGTCGTCAAGGCGCGCGAGGTTCGTCGCCTTGAAGTAGGAGTGGATTCCCTTGGCCCAGAGCGGGTCGATCAGCGTTTGGATCACGTGGTAGGGCATCGGGCCGAGCAGGTCGGCGATCGGCTGGGCCACGTCCCGGAAGACGTGGACGAGGCTCTCGCCCTCGTCGACCGGGCCGGTGGAGGCGGCGATCAACGCGGCGACCTTCCTGCCGTGCCACTCCTCCGGGATCACCGGCAGCGGCGGCGCGCTGGTCAGGTTGACGAGCGCGGTGATCTCATCCGGAGCATCACCGGACCAGTCGCGGAACGTCCGCAGAAGCTCCGGCGCGGCCTCGGCCGGGTAGAAGATCGGCCCGGCGTAGATCACCGGTCCGAGCGGATGCAGGTCGAACTCGAACTGCGTGACGATGCCAAAGTTGCCACCGCCGCCACGTAGTCCCCACAGCAGCTCAGCGTTCTCGGTCTCACTCGTGTGGACGAGGCGGCCGTCCGCGGTGACGACGTCGGCCGCCACGAGGTTGTCGCACGCGAGGCCGAACTTGCGCATCGTCCAGCCGATGCCTCCGCCGAGCGTGAACCCGGCGACGCCGGTCGTCGATACGAGGCCGCCGGTGGTTGCGAGCCCGTGCGCCTGCGTCTCGTGGTCGACGTCGGCCCACACCGCACCACCGCCGACCGTCGCCCGCCGGGCTGTCGGATCGACACGGACGCTGGCCATCGGCGAGAGGTCGATCACGATCCCGTCGTCGCAGGTCGAGAAGCCCGCGACGCTATGGCCGCCGCCACGGACGGCGATCGTCAGGTCGTTGCTGCGCGCGAAGCCGACCGCGGCGATCACGTCGGCGGCGCCGGCACAGCGGACGACCAAGGCCGGGCGGCGGTCGTCATGCACGCCGTTCCAGATCCGGCATGCCTCCTCATAGTCGGGCTCGCCCGAGGTCACGATGTTTCCCCGCACGGCCTCCCGTAGCTCCTGAACTGTGGCTTCCCCGAGAACCGGGGCGATGGTGTGACTCATCCTCGCCTTCCTTTCGCATTGGGTGTGGGGGTATTGGTACTCGGCGCCTCTTTGCCCACTCTTAGAGCGTCCTTAGCACCGTCGCGCAGCCGCTGCTCGACGTACGTGACGCCGATCAGATCGTCGCGTGCCGCATACCGCCCGCGTGCGTCAACCAGGAGGTCGGCCCACCGCTCCGGTTCGCCGCGGAGCAGCGCGACTTCGGCCAGTCCGGCCAGGGTGTGAGCGATCCAGCGCTCGCGCTGCGTCACGCCGAGCACAGCACGTGCCTCCTCCAAGGCGCTCTCCGCGTCGTCGAGGCTCCCACGCGCCACCGCGAGGTCGGCCGTCCGCCAGAGCGTGCTGGCCAGGCCCCACCGATCGCCGGCGCGACGGAAGATGTCGCGGGCCTCGGCCAGGTGCCGTTCGGCGCCGAGGTAGTCGCCCGCTGTCGTGTCGATCAGACCGAGCCCGGCGAGCGCGAGCCCCACACCGCGACGGTCACGCTGCCCACGCCGCAGCGCCAGCGCCTGCTCGAGAGCCCTCCGCGCCACCGGAAGTGCGCCCGCGGCGAGCTCCAGATAGGCCCGCCGGACGAGCAGCGCCGCGATGCCGCGCTCGTCACCCACCTCCGCGAACCTCGCTTCGCTCTCGTTGAGCAGTGCGCGCGCGCGGTCAAGATCGCCGCGTGCACGCACCACCCCAGCCTGGTTGGCCAGGACGTAGCCGACGGCAGCGTCGCTGGAGATCTCGAGGAACGGCTGCAGCGTGTCTTCGAAGACGACCCGTAGCCCGGGCCGGCCGCCGGGCTGGCTGGTCCGGATCTCGGCGATGTTGAGCAGGGACGGGAGCCGCTCCGGCGAGCCGCGGAGCGCGTCAAACAGGTCGATGCTGCGAGCCAGCAGCTCCTCGGCGCGCGCCAGGTCCCCGAGCATCCAGGAGGCGACACCGAGCGAGTAGACGCACGTCGCCTCCGCGGCGGCGAAGCCCTCGCGCCGCGCGAGCTCGAGCGCCCGCTCGAGCCACCGCATCGCCACGTCGGCGTCGTCCTTGGCGACGCCGAACTCGCCCAGGAATTGGAGCGCCCGCCACTCGGCGTGCGCGTCGCCGATCGCCGACGCCACGGCTAAGCTCTCCTCGGCGTGTGGGAGTCCGCGGGGCAGCGCCCCGCTGCGGTAGTCGATCGCCGCGGCGGCCAGCAACGCCTGGGCCCGGAGTGCAGAGCGCTCAGGGGCGGCGGCGAGAGCCTGCGCGAAGCGCCGTTGCGCCTCGCCTAGGTCGATCCGGCGTAGCCAGAACGGGCACAGGGCGACGCAGAAGCCCAGCGCGTCGCGCGGCGCTCGCTGGAGCAGCGTATCGAGGGCCGCGCGCAGGTTCGCGGCGTCATGGTCGAGCCGTGGCGCACTGGGGTCGTCCTGCGCCAGGCCGAGCGCCCAGCGGGCGTGCCGGTCAGCCAGCGCCACGGCCTCGCCCGCCTCCTCGAGGCGTACGCGCGCATACAGGCGAACGGTCTCGAGCAAGCGGTAGCGGCGCTCACGGGAGGAGGCCTCGTCGGCTACCACGAGCGACTTCTCGACGAGACGGCCCAGGACGTCCGCGATGCCCATCGGTTCGAGATCGCCGCCGGCGCAGACGCGTTCGACCGCCCCGAGCTCGAAGCCGCCGGCGAACACCGCGAGCCGGCGAAACAGCGTCCGCTCGTCCGCTTCGAGGAGGTCGTGACTCCACTGGAGCGTCGCGGTGAGCGTGTGCTGGCGCGTCGGCGCCGCGTGGCTCTGGGTGCGCAGCACGCCGAAGCGGTCGTCCAACCGCTCGGCGATCGCCGCCGGGCCGAGCGCCCCGAGGCGCCCGGCGGCAAGCTCGAGCGCGAGCGGCAAGCCGTCGAGACGGAAGCAGATGCGGGCGACGTCAACCGCGTTGTGCTCGTCGAGCGCGAAGCCGGGCGCCACCGCACTCCCGCGCTCGACGAACAGGCGTACGGCCTCGTAGCGCAGAAGCTGGCGCGGCTCGAGCATCCGCTCAGGGTCAGGAATGTCCAGCGACGGGACTCTGAACACGACCTCGCCCGGCACGCGCAGCGGCTCCCGGCTCGTCGCCAGGATCGTCAGCGCGGGCGCGGAGCGCAGCAGGGTGCCCGCGAGCGCAGCGGTCGCCGCGAGCAGGTGCTCGCAGTTGTCCACGACGAGCAGGAGCGCGCGTGCGGCCAGAAAGTCGACCAGCGTGTCGACCAGCGCCTGCCCGGGCAGCGCTCGCACGTCGAGCGCGGCCGCGACCGCGTCCGGGACGAGCCGGGCGTCGGCCAGCGGCGCCAGCTCGACCAGAGCGGCACCGCCCGAGTGCGCCGACTCGACGGCGCGGGCCAGCTCGAGGGCGAGCCGCGTCTTGCCGGCCCCGCCGGTCCCCGCCAACGTCAGCAGGCGCGTGCCGGCGAGGAGCGCCCTGAGCTCGGCGAGCTCGCGACTGCGGCCGATGAACGAGCTGGCGTCCGCCGGCAGCGCGCGCGGCCGCTCGGCGTCGGCAGAGCCCAGCGCGGCGAGCTCCTGGGCCAATTCGCCGGCCAGCTCCGCGAGCTCGTCGCGCCGACCCTCGGCCCAATCGTCGTAGCGGTTTTCCGGCAGCAGCTCGCCGCCGTACAGGGACAGCGCCGCACGGTACGCCGTCGGTGTGCCGGCGCGCCGCGCCTCGGCCGCCGCCAGCTCCAGCCCGTCGACGTCGACCTGTGCGCTGAGCCGGAGCAGCTCGTCGCCGACGACGATCGCGTCCGCGCCAAGCGCGCGCCGCGCCACGTACACCGCCTGATGGAGGTTGTTCGCCGCCGCGGCCGGCCCGCGGTCGCGCCACAGCACGTCCATCGCCTGCTCGCGATGCAGGCGATGATCGGGCGCGAGCGCGAGGAGCTTGACCAGCTCACGCGCCTTCTTCAACCGCCAGGCCGTCTCCGGGACCGACACGCCGTCGATGGCGGCAGTGAAGCCGCCGAGAAGGGTCACCGTGACGTCGCTCACCGAACCTACCATGATCTGGACAGATCATGGTAGGTACTTAGCTTACCTGTGGCCTAAAAGGTCGGGGTCTGTCAGCCGCGGTCTGAGCAGGGATGCGCCGGCCTACGCTGCCGCGTCGAGCTGCGAGAGCACCGCGTAGATCACGTGCTCGCCGAGCATGCCCTTGAAGTGAAACTCGCCCCGGGGCTCGAATCGGAAGCGTGCGTCGCCCTCGGTGTACTCCTTGAGCGTCGAGGAAACCAGGATCTCGCCGCCCGCCGCCTTGTCGGCGATGCGTGCCGCGAGCACCACGTTGCGCCCCAGCAACTGGTCCGCATTGGCGATCACGAAGCCCGAGTGCAAGCCCATGCGAAGCGCCATTCCACCGTCGGAGCCCGATGAGAGGGTTCGCTGCAGCTCGATCGCGCAATGCAGCCCGGCGTGGGCACTGTTGAAGTACGCCATGAAGCCGTCGTCCTGCACCGTCGCGATCTGGCCGTCGTGGTGACCGACGACCTGACCGACGAGCGAGTGGTGGTCGCGCAGCAGCTCGGCCCACTGGTCGGGCCCGACACGCTTGGCGACCTCCTCCGCGTCGTAGACGTCGCACAGCATCAGGGTCAGCGCGCCGTCGGGTGAGCTCAGCCTTCCAAGATCCGGCAGAACCGGCTCCAGCGCGGAGGCAATGACGTCGATCGAGGAGCGTTGCACGCGGGTTCGGCGGATCTTTCAGGATGCTCCGCTCGCCTGAGCATAACCCGGGCCAGCGGCCTGCGTCGACGCCGAGCCGACGACCAGCCGGCCGGTCGGTCGCGGCTTGACACGCGCGGCCGGCCTCGGTGACAATCCCGGCCCCCGAGGCCGAGACGCAACTCATCATCGCTACCGACACCCATCCCATACCGCACCGGCGTCTCCGCATCGTGGACCGTCGGTCCCGATGACGGTCCCCCACTCTGAGCGCGGATTCCGCGCGAGCGCCTTCCCGCCGATCGCCGAGTACGCCCTGCTGTCCGATTGCGAGACGACAGCGCTCATCGCGCCCAACGGCAACGTCGAATGGATGTGCCTGCCCCGGATGGACTCGCCGAGCGTGTTCGCATCGATCCTCGACCGGGACGCGGGGAGCTTCCGGCTCGGCCCGACGCACGTCAGCGTGCCCGCCGGGAGGCGCTACATCCCAGGGACGATGGTGCTCGAGACGACCTGGGAGACGCGGATGGGCTGGGTCATCGTCCGCGACGCGCTGTCGATCGGCCCCTGGCACCACGATGAGGAGCGATCAGAAAGCCACCGACGATCGCCCACCGACCACGATGCCGATCATGTCCTGCTGCGCCTGATCACGTGCGTCGAGGGCTCGGCCGAGATCAACCTCGACTGCGAACCGGCCTTCGACTATGGCGGATTGGCCGCCGAGTGGAGCTATGCGGGGGCCGGCTACCACGAGGCGATCGCGAAGTCAGAGGGCATGGACACCGCATTGCGCCTGGTCACCGACATGCGACTCGGCTTCGAAGGCCCGCGGGCTCGAGCGCGGACGATCCTGCGAGAGGGCGAGGTGGCGTTCGCCGCGCTCGGCTGGTCGACCCATCCGCTGCCGAGTAGCCACGACGAGGCCGAGGACTGGATTGGGCGCACGGCGCGGCATTGGCGCGAGTGGCTCAAGCACGGCACGTTTCCAGATCACGAATGGCGTTCCTATCTGCAGCGCAGCGCACTCACGCTGAAGGGCCTGACGTTCCGGCCCACCGGCGCGATGATCGCCGCCCCCACGACATCACTGCCCGAGACGCCCGGCGGCGATCGCAATTGGGACTATCGCTACAGCTGGATCCGGGACTCCACGTTCATGCTGTGGGCGCTGTACACGCTGGGCTTCGACGAGGAGGCCAACGACTTCTTCTACTTTGTCGCCGACGTGGCGGAGGCCGAGGAGGGACGCCTCCAGATCATGTACGGGATCGACGGGGACAGCACGCTGGAGGAGCAGGAGCTGACCCATCTGTCCGGATATGACCACGCGAAGCCGGTGCGCATCGGGAACGGGGCCTACAACCAGGACCAGCACGACGTGTGGGGGGCGGTGCTCGACTCGATCTACCTCCATACCAAGTCGCGCGACCAGTTGCCCGACCGCCTGTGGCCGATCATCAAGCGCCAGGTCGAGACCGCGCTCGAGCGCTGGCGAGAGCCCGACCGCGGGATCTGGGAGGTCCGGGGCGAACCCCAGCACTTCACCTCCTCGAAGATGATGTGCTGGGTGGCCGCAGATCGCGGTGCACGGCTGGCCCGGATCCGCGCCGACACCCGGATGGCGGAGCGTTGGGAGACCGCCGCGGCGGAGATCCACGCCGACATCTGCGCGCACGGACTCGACGACCGCGGGGTCTTCGTGCAGCATTACGACACGACCGCACTCGATGCGTCGGCGCTGCTGATGCCGCTCGTGCGCTTCTTACCGGTGGCGGACCCGCGCATCCGGGACACGGTTCTGGCGATCGCCGATGAGCTCACCGAAGAGGGCCTCGTGCTCCGCTATCGCGTGCAGGAGACCGACGACGGCTTCTCGGGCGAGGAGGGGACCTTCACGATCTGCTCGTTTTGGCTCGTGTCGGCGCTGTCTGAGATCGGCGAAGTCGTGCGGGCCCGGGGACTGTGCGAGAAGCTTCTCTCCTACGCGAGCCCGCTTCAGCTCTATGCCGAGGAGATCGATCCCAAGACCGGCCGGCACCTCGGTAACTTCCCGCAGGCGTTCACGCACCTGGCTCTGATCAACGCCGTGATGCACGTGATCGGCTCCGACCGGGTGGCCTAGCAGAGCGCCCTGGCCGCCAGTGGTGGGCGGTATGATCGCCAGCCGGACGGCAACGAAGCGATCCGCCGCCGGCGACCATCGTCCGCCATGAGCTACCACGCCAGAGACTCCCGTGCCGAGTCTCGAATTGGGGGCACAGTCGGCGGCTACCGCATCGAATCGTTGCTTGGCGTGGGCGGGATGGGGATCGTCTACCGAGCGACCGGGCCGGACAACCGACCGGTCGCGATCAAGCTCATCAAGGAGGACTACGCCCGGGACGAGACGTTCCTGCGGCGCTTCAGTCGAGAGGCGCGGATCGCCCAGACGGTCAGCAACCCTCACGTCGTTCGGGTCCTGGACACCGGGGAGCACGACGGCCTTCCCTATCTGGCGTCGGTGTTCATCGAAGGCGGCTCGCTGGAACACCGGCTGGAACAGACTGGCCCGCTCGACGTGCCAACGAGCGTGCGAATCTGCGCCCAGGTCGCGGACGGACTCCAGGCGCTGTGGGCGGCGGGCATGGTCCACCGCGACGTCAAGCCGGGCAACATCCTGCTCGACTCCGCAGGGGACTGCCTACATCACGGATTTCGGTCTGGCCAAGGACAGCCAGGGCACCGCTCTGACCAGGCCGGGGCAGGCGCTCGGATCGCTGGACTACATGGCGCCCGAGCAGATTCGGGGCGAGCAGGTCACGGCCGCGACCGACATTTACGCGCTCGGATGCGTGATCTTCGAGTGCCTCGAGGGCCGGCCACCGTTTGCCGATCATGCAGGCATGCAGGTGCTGTGGGCGCACCTACGAGACGAGGCTCCCGATCCCACGCGCGGTGATCTCGCGCCCGAGTTCACACGGGCATTGAAGGCCGCGCTGCGCAAACAGCCCTCCGAGCGGCCCAGCACGGGGATCGAGTATGCGCGGTCACTGTCGCAGGCCGCGGGCATCCCCGCGGGCGGCTCAAGGGCGGCCAATAGCGAACAACCAAGCGGGCAGTCGCCTTGACGCACTCGCCGGGCGCCCACCTGCGCGAGAATGCTTCGGTCGTGGACGCGGTTCAATACCCCACCAGCGAGGAGACGTCGCCCTCATTGGCGGCGGTCGTCGCGGCGGTCGATATCGCGCGGTATCCGTTTCGCGGCCAGACCTCGCCCGATGGCAGCATGACCGTCGTCTTCACCGATGTCGAGGGGTCGACCGGGATGCTCGAGCGGCTCGGTGAGGAGCGCTGGCTCGAGGTGATTCGCGACCACAATCGACTCGTGCGCGAACGGGTCTCCGCGCACGACGGCGTCGTGGTGAAGTCTCAGGGCGACGGCTTCATGCTGATCTTCGCCAGCGCGAGCGCCGCGCTCGCCTCCGCCGTCGAGCTGCAGGAGGTCTTCCGCGTCTACAACGCCCGACTCGCGGACGAACCACTGCGCGTGCGAATCGGGTTGCACACCGGGAACGTCTTCCAGGAGCGGGACGACTTCCTCGGCAAGACGGTCGTCGTGGCGGCGCGGATCACCGGCCGGGCCCGCGGCGGCGAGGTACTGGTGTCCGGGGCACTGAAGGACTACACCGAGCACCTCGCGGAATGGCGCTTCGGGCCACCTTCCGACCTCAACCTCAGAGGCTTGAGCTCCCCCCAGCGGGTCCACCCGGTCTACTGGAACGCCCGGAGCCGGTAGCCGACGCACGCTCGCGGGCGCGGTTCAGTACCAGCTTGACACCCTCCTTCGACCCGTTATTCTCAGGCGTTGCGATACTTCCCCCGGGGTCGATCCGGCGGCCCGGACGTCGCCGGCTAAGGGATAAACAAGATGCCATCCAGAAGCAGCCAGCTCGAGCGCGGTTTTGTTGTTGGCGGTTACCGCATCGATGAGCTCATCAGCCGAGGTGGAATGGGGGTCGTCTACCGCGCGACCAACGTCGCGCTGAACCGTATCTACGCCCTGAAGGTACTCGCGCCGGAGCTGGCCGACGATGATCAGTTTCAGGAGCGGTTCAGGCGCGAGATGCGCGTCGCCGCGTCGCTGCACCACCCGAATGTGGTCGGCATTCATTACGCCGGCGAGCACGATGGTCTGCTCTTCCTGGTCATGGACTTCATCCATGGCACCGACCTGCGCGACCTCCTGCAGAAGACCGGCGCGCTGACGCCTGACCGCGCCGTCGACCTGCTGGCGCAGCTCGCCTCTGCGCTCGACGCCGCGCATCGGAAGGGCCTCGTTCACAGGGACGTCAAGCCGGGCAACGTGTTGATCACAGTGAGAGACGGGGAAGAGCACGCCTACCTGACCGATTTCGGGCTGGCCAAGCGATCCGACACGGTCGGTGGCCTGACCAAGAAAGGGGGCGTTGTCGGCACCGTCGACTACATGTCCCCGGAACAGGTCACCGGCGGCGTCACCGACGCTCGCACCGACATATACGCGCTCGGATGCGTGTTCTTCCAGATGCTCACCGGCAAGGTGCCCTACGAGCGCGAGAACTCGATCGCCACGCTGTTCGCTCACGTCCACGAACCCCCGCCGGTGCTCGAGGGGAGGCTCGCCGACTCATATCCTGACTTCGGCGCGGTGCTGGACGAGGCGATGGCCAAGGAGGCGGGGGACCGCTACCTCTCGGCGGGAGACTTCGCGCGCGCTGCAGCTGCGGCGCTGAGGGGGATGCGGTACACGGACGCCCCCACGATCGTGGCAACCGGCGAGGCCAGGCCACTGAGCGCCACGGACCCCGCAGCGCTCACCCGCGAGGAGTCACAAGCGGAAGCGTGGTTCAGCGCCGAGCGCGAAGCCGCCCGCGAAGCCGAGCGTGAGGCCACCCGCAGCGCCGAGCGCGAAGCCGAGCGTGAGGCCGCCCGCCGCGCCGCGTCCGAAGCGGAACGCACCGCCGCACCGGAAGTGGCCCGCGAGCCCGAGCCCAAGCCCACCCTCGCGCCCGAAGTCACCCGTGCTGCCGCGGCCGAGGCCGCCATCGCACCCGAGGTGACCCGCGCCGCAGAACCCGGACCCGCGCCGGAGCGCACCCCCGCGCCCGAGGTCACCCGCGCCGCCGCACCCGAGCCTCAGCACACCGTCCCACCCGAGGTGACGCAGGCCGAGGAGCGGGACGGGACGTGGGGCGGCGAGTCCGAGGGAGGGCGCAGCACCGAGCCCGCTCCGCCGACGCGCACCGGCACCCCGCCACCCGACGTGCCAGCGGTCGTCCCACCCGCCCGAAGCGCCGAACCCGTTGCACCGGTGGGCGCGCCGACGCGGATTGCCGCGAGCGTGACCGCGGCGGCGGGGGCGGAGCACGCTGCTTCGAGCGCCGGCGGGGGTGCCCCTCCCCGGGACGAGGGGCCCAAGACGGGCGGAGAACGCCATGGCCAGCCGAGCGGGTTTCAGCGCTACCGGTTGCTGGTGCTGGCACTCGCGGCGCTTGCCGGAGCCGCCGTCGTGGTTGTCTTGCTCTCCTCAGGTTCGAGCAGCAACAAGTCGGTGTCCAGCTCTTCCACCACTGAGGTCGGTCAGCACCTGGCCGCGGCGGCCAGCCCCGTGCCAACGAATCGCGTGACCGGTAACGGCAATGCCACTGTCGTGCTCAACGGCAATGTCGCCACCGTGAGCCTGACCACCGTGGGCCTGCTGAACGGCTGGCCGCATCTGATCCACATTCACGCCGACGGCGAGGGTAAGTGCCCACCCGCCTCGGCAGCGCGGCTCCATAACGGCCACCTTGCCATCAGCACGGGTAATGGAATCAAGTTCTACGGCCCGCCCCTGGTGTCACTGACGTTGACGGGAGACACGAGCGCAAAGAGTAACCTCGCGTTCCCCCGTTTCCCCTCTGTCGGGGCCATCACCTACAAGCGGACGGTGACCGTCACGCCGTCGATCGCTCGGTTGATCCGTGAGGGTAATGGTGTGATCGTCGTTCACGGCATCGACTACGACGGTTCCGGGACCTACGATGAGGTTCTCGGCCCCAGCGACTTGGCGCCCCAGTTCACCGGTGACTCCACCGCGCCCGCACTCTGCGGTGAACTGGCACCGACCCAAGCCACCGCAAGCGTGTCGGGTCACCGGCACGCGGTGCTCACTGCCTCGCTGACGCCGGATAGCTTGGCGGGGAGCGATCAGGCAGAGATCGCGTACCTGTTGTGCCACCCGTCGGCTTCCCTGCTGGGGAGCAGCGCAGCGCCGGGCGACGGCATCGCTTGAGAGCGTCTCGCGCCCACCCGCATCGTGCCCTCGCAGCAGCGCGCGCAATGCTCGCGATCAGTCTCGCGGCCGCCATCGGCCAGCCGATAGAACAGCGACGCCCAGGCTCGCCTGACCTCCGCTAGGGTGGCCGGGCACTTAGTCGCGTCGGGAGCCAGTGGTCCTGTGCAGACGATCAAGCCGCCAAAATCGAACTCAATGCGAACGGCCTTCCGGCGCCTGCGCGGTGCCCATGAGGCTGACCTGTTCGGCGCGCAGGGCCGCCTCCCGCGACGGGGTGAGCCGGACACCAGCCGCAAGACCGCGCTGCTCATCCTCGCCGCGGTGATCCTGGTCGGACTGGGGCTGCGCTTGGCGGTGACGCGGGGGATCTGGCTGGACGAGGCGATCAGCATTCACCAGGCGCGCCTCTCGCTGCACGATCTGTTCCGCACCTTGTACTTCGGCGACCGCCAACCGCCCCTGCACGACCTGGTGCTGTGGTTCACCATCCGCGCGTTCGGCCACGGCGAATTTGCCGTCCGCCTCCCCTCGCTGATCGCCGGGACGCTCGTGATCCCGGTGCTCTACGAGCTGGGACGAGAGCTCTACGATCGCCGTACCGGCCTCGTCGCCGCGGCGTTCGCGGCCGTCTCGCCGGTGCTCATCTGGTACTCGCAAGAGGTGCGGATGTACGAGTTCGTGGCGTTGTTCGGGCTGCTCGCTCTGTTGATGCAGCTGCGCGTGATCCGCAACGCCTCGATGCTCAACTGGGCGGGCTACATTCTCGCCACCGCCGCTCTGCTGTGGTCGCACTACTTCGGCCTGCGTCGTGATCGCGGTACAGCAGCTCGTGTTCGTCGCGGTGCTCGTCTACCGGATGCGCAACGGCCAACCGGTCAAGCGTTTGGCCTTGGGCTTTGCCTATTCAGCCGTCGTGCTGGCGATGCAGCTCGTGCCCCTGCTGGTGTTCGCCGTGCACCAGTATCACTCCACGAGCGGCGCGGCCGGCTCCCCGAGCGGGACCTACGACCTGCTGTCCTTCTACGCGGTCCTGGCCAACCTGGCCTGGTCACTCTGGGGCTACCAGCCGGATGCGACGAGCGTGCTGCTGGCGGCGATGTGGCCCTTGTTCCTGCTCGGATCGCTGGTCCTGCTCGGCCGCGGCGGATCGCGCCAGACGACGACGCTCGCCGCCAGCGCCCTCGCCCTGGTCGGGCTGCTGATCGTCGCGTCCCTGTTCGACCGCTCGCTGTTCGAGGTCCGCAACTTCCTGATCCTCGTCCCTCTGGTGCTGCTCCTCATCGCGCGGCTCGTCACCGGTTGGATCCGCCAACCCAGGGCACGGCTACTGGTCGCCGGCGGCGTCATCCTCACGCTGCTCCTGGGCCTGGCCGATCAGCAGCTGAACAAGAGCAATCCCCGCCTGTTCGACTTCCGCGGCGCGATTCACGACATCCAGAGGGATGCCGGGCCGAACAGTCTCGTCCTCTATGAGCCGTCCGATATGCGTTACGTGCTCGAGTACTATGCGCCCCACCTGCGGAGTCAGCCCCTCACGCAGCCCATATCGGCCAGTCGGGAGGGGAGCCCGGTGTTCGTTCTGGCTTCGTTCCAGAGCAACCGGGCATTCTTCAATGAAACGAACAAGGTGGTGGGACAGCTCACCTTCTTCCGAACGCTCGTGCACCGGTTCAAGACACCCCAAACTCTCGTCTGGGAGTTCCGATGACCAGCGGACCCTGGGACGTCCGTCTGCGTCGGGTGACCTGGCAGCCCGTGCCGACCAACTGGAGCGTGCGCCGGCGCGTGCGGCTGCTGATCGTCCTCGGAGTGCCGTGCGCCGTGTGGTACTTCGGCTGGCTGCTGAACCCAGACCGTGTCGGTACCCCCTACCTCTACGGCATCCTGATCGCGGCCGAGCTGTTCAACCTGATGCAGGCCCTCGGCTTCTGGTGGACCGTCTCCAACGAGCGGGTGCGGGAGAGGCGGGCACCAACGCGCCGGGTGGCCGTCGACGTCTTCATCCCCGTCTACAAGGAACCGCCGGACATCGTCGACCTGACGGTGGCCGCCGCCGTCGGTCTGCGGGGCGCCGAGGTGAGGGTCCATGTGCTGGACGACGGCAACGACGACGCCATGCGCGACCTGGCCGCCCGATACGGCGTGGGCTACATCCGGCGCCCCGAGCACACCGGCGCCAAGGCGGGCAACATCAACCACGCCCTGACCAAGACCGACGCCGAGTTCATCGCCGTATTCGACTCCGACCACGTCGCGGACCCAGACTTCCTCGAGGCCACCCTGGGGTGGATGGACGACCCCCAGATCGCGTTCGTCCAGACGCCTCAGTACTACGCCAACACGGAGCACAACCGCATCGCGGCGGCGTCCTGGGCCCAGCAGGCGTTGTTCTTCGGAGCCATCGCGCGCGGCAAGGACGGGCTCAACGCGGTCTTCTGCTGCGGCACCAACGTGTTGTTCCGACGGGCGGCCTTCGAGAGCGTGGGCGGATTCCCGACGAACTCGCTGACCGAGGACTTCGAGCTCTCGATCCACCTGCACGAGCGGGGCTGGAGCTCGGCGTACATCCCCGATGTGCTGGCGCGCGGCCTCGGGCCGGAGGACACCGCGGCCTACGTGTCCCAGCAACAGCGCTGGGCCCGGGGCTGCCTGTCGGGCATCCCGCGGGCGCTGCGGGCACGATTGCCCCTGAAGCTGAAGGCGCAGTACCTGCTCTCCGGCCTGTATTTCCTGTCCGGCTGGACCGTGCTGATC
Organism: uncultured Solirubrobacterales bacterium; assembly: GCA_963838535.1. GTDB lineage: Bacteria > Actinomycetota > Thermoleophilia > Solirubrobacterales > Solirubrobacteraceae > Palsa-465. Next base: position 32,843 of record CAWIRN010000015.1, on the reverse strand, counting down.
TACATGTGCTTTCCCGTGGTCCGTCTGCTCGGCGGTGGCCAGCCCATCGGCCACATCGACGCTCCAATCTTCCTGCTGCACTTCGTGCCCTACTACGCCGTCGCGCTGACCGTGGCGACGGTGGCCGGCGCGGGCTCCTACACGTTCGCCGCGTTTGCGTTGTCGGCGGCCAATTTCTGGATCCACATCCTGTCCACGGTCTACACCGTGTTGCGCAAGAAGGGCTCGTTCGTCGTGACCCCGAAGAAGGGCGCCGGGGCTCGCCAACCGGCGGCGGTGATGCCGGCGCTGGTGGCCGTCGGGATACTGATCTCGGCGAGCATTTACGGCCTGGCTCGCAATCCGGACGCGGCGACGATCAACAACGTCTCCTTCGCCCTGGTGCACGTGTCGATCCTGATGACCGGATGCTGGGCGGCGCTCCAGAAACCCCCCGCTGCCGCCTCCGGAGCGCTCGTGCCGGCCGAGGCCGTCGCATGAGCCGGCAGACGCGAGGCGCAGTCGTCGCCGCCTTGGCGCTGGGAGGGATCGCGCTGCTCGGCCTGAGCGGCTGCGGCGGGTCGAGCTCCACGCAGAGCTCCACGTCGCCGCCCTCGCCCCAGGACCGGGCTGTGGCCTCCGCCCAACACTTCCTGAATCGCTACGTCCAGCCCGACGGACGCGTCGTACGGCTCGACCAGGGGGGCGATACGGTCGGCGAGGGACAGGCCTACGGCATGTTGATTGCCGCCGCGATCGGCGACTCCAAGCGCTTCAATGCCATTTGGACGTGGACGAAGAACAATCTCCGGCGTCCTGACGGGCTGCTCTCCTTCCGGTGGCTCAAGGGTCACGTGGTGGACCCGCAGGCGGCCACTGATGCCGACCTGGACGCCAGCCGCGCGCTGCTTGTCGCGTCGTGCCGCTTCCGCACTCCTGCCCTGAAACAGGAGGCGCTTCAGTTGGGACGGGCCATCATGCGCGTGGAGACCACCACGGTCGGGGGCGTCCCGGTGCTCACGGCCGGTCCGTGGGCGGTCATCCCGCCGATCACGGTCAACCCCAGCTACTTCTCGCCCACCACGTTCGCGGCGCTGCAGGCCGCATCCCACGACCCCCGCTGGGGCGCTCTGACGAAGAGCTCACTCGCCATCACCGACGCGCCTGGTGACCCCTCCGTCGCGGCTGCCGCCGGATTGGGCCAGGCTCGAGGATGGCAAGCCCGTGGCCATCGGCTTGCCGAACGCCCCGCAGAGCACCCCGCAGTTCGGCTTCGACGCCGTGCGCACGCTGATCCGGATGGCCGAGGATCCGAACCCGGCCGCTCGGCAGATCGCCGCCCGGGCATGGCCGGTGTTCGAGACGGCGAACCCGACCAAGCTGCCGGTCAATCACCACCTCTCCGGAAGTCCGATCGGGGACGTCCTCAATCCCGTCGTGCTCGTGGCGGCGGCGGGGGCGGCCGATGCCGCCGGACAACCGTCCGCCCGTGACGGCCTGCTGGACGAGGCCCAGGCCCTCGACGCCCGGTTCCCGACCTACTACGGCGCCGCCTGGGTGGCACTGGGCCGGATCATGCTGACCACCAAGCTGCTCGACGCCTGCTCGTAGGCGCTCACCCGCCACTCACCGTGCTTCGCCCACGGCCGCCAGGACGCTCGCCCGGAACGCCCGCGCCGTCGGACGGCCATCGGGCGCCTTGTCCATCGCGCGCCGGACCACCTCCTCCAGCGCGGGGGGCACGTCGGGGCGGCTGTCCCGCACCGAGGCCGGCTCGGCGTTGACCTGAGCCCACATCTTGGCCATCCCGCCCTTCTGGCTCGCGAACGGGGGCTCGCCGATGAGCATCTCAAACAGCACGCAACCGAGCGCGTAGACGTCCCCACGCGCGTCGGGCTCGCTGCCCTCGATCTGCTCGGGCGCCACGTAGTCGACCGTTCCCAGCATCTCGTCCGCCCCGGTCAACCCAGCGGCCGTCCCGGCCCGCTTGGTCAGACCGAAGTCCGTCAGGTAGACGTGATCTTCGGAGGTGAGGATCACGTTGGAGGGCTTGACGTCCCGGTGAACCAGCCCCATTTCGTGCGCCACCTCGAGCGCCGCCGCGATCTGGGCCGCGGTCCGCGCCGCCCGGGTCGGCTCCATCGGCCCCTCACTCAGGATCAGATTGCCGAGCTCCGTGCCCTCCACCCACCGCGTCACGATGTAGACGGTTCCGCCCTCCTCGCCCGCCTCATACAGCGGTACGACATTCGGGTGATCGAGCGACGCCACCATCCTGGCCTCGCGGCGCAGGCGCTCCCGGATTACCGGGTCGCGCGCCACGTGGGGCTCGACCAGCTTGAGCGCGACGGGGCGGTCGAGCTTCACCTGGCGGGCGTGGTAGACGATCCCGATCCCGCCCGCCCCGACGACGCTCTCGACCTGGTATCCGGCAAATGTGGAGCCGGGAGACAGCACGGCGCCTAGAAGTCGCTCTCGGAGATCAGCCCGGCGGCGATCGCCCGTTCGACCAGGCGAACCCGCGTCTCGTTTCCGGGGGGCCCCTCGACGCCGAGCTTCGCTTGCAGGACCCTGAGGTGAGTCTGGACCACACCGACGGACAGGAAGAGCTCCTCGGCGATCTGCTCGTCGGTGGCCGGGCCGGCGAATCCGCTCCGACCGTTGTACGGACGGCACAATGCCACCAGGACGCGGCGTTGGGTGGTCGAGAGGCCGCTGGGGGACGGGGGAGCGGCTGCGCCTGGCCCAGCCCCTTGCGCCGGCTCGGGCGAGCGGAAGGCGACCATGGTGGCCCCGAAGCGGAGGGTGTCGCCCTCGCGTAGGCGGCGCCGGCCGGTCAGGCGTTCCTCGTTGACGAACGTGCCGTTGCGCGAGAGGCCATCATCGACGACCGTCCAACCGTTCGGCACCGGCTCAAACCGGGCGTGGAGGCGCGAAACCTGATCGTCCCACTCGAGCAGGAGATCCGCCGGCGGGAGGCGCCCCACCGAGATGCCGGCCGAACCGGGCTCGAAGACGAACAGCCGTTGCCGTTCCTCGCCGTCCCGATAGAGCAGGAAGGGTCGGCCCGCGCGCTCGGCCTCGAGGCGAGCCTTCACCTCGGAAATGAACTGGGCGTCGGCGGGAGCGTGCACGCCACGATTCTAAGCCCGGCCGTTGCCCGACCCGGACTCAGCCAGACTCGCGGCGCTGGCGGATGCCTGAGAAGTGGCGTAGGGTTTCGAAGTCGATGGTCGGCGAGCAGCTGCGGGTAAGCGAAGGCAAGGAACGGGGCAAGCGTCTGAGCGTGGCCACCGACCTGTTGATCGGCCGCGTCGTCCCCGAGCACGACGGGAGGCTCGGCGACGATCCCGAGATCTCACGCCGCCACGCGCGGGTCTCGCGCGGGGCCGACGGGAAGCTCACGATCGAGGATCTCGGGTCCGCGAACGGGACATTCGTCAACGGCGAACGGATCGACGCGCCCCGGACGCTCGCTGTCGGCGACGTGGTCAAGATGGGCAAGACGGTCCTGCAGGTGACCCCCGGCGCCGCTGAGGAGTCGCCGAAACCGCGGCCCGCCCCGCAGACCCCTGCCGCCGAGCCACCCGGCGCGGTCGCTGAGGCGGCGGCGGAGCTGGTGGTCACCGCCGGCCTGGCACCGGGGCGCCGGCTCACCCTGAGAGACGAGCTCATCATCGGGAGGGCTGTGAGTGGAGAAGGCAGGCTGAGCGACGATGCCGACCTGTCCCGGCGCCACGCCCGCATTGCCCGCGACGCTCGCGGCCGGTTGACGATCGAGGATCTCGGGTCGGCAAACGGGACATTCGTCAACGGTCAGCGGGTGCGCGGCCGCCAGGCACTCAATGTCGGCGACTCGGTGCAGGTGGGCTCCACCACGCTGCAGTTGACCGAAGTCGGGCGAGCACCCTCGCCCCCGGCTCCGGCTCCGGCTCCGGCTCCGGCTCGAGTAACCCCGCCCGACGCTCGCGCGGGACCGGCCCCGCGGCCCCGGCCCCCGCCCGCGCGGCCCCGGCGCCCGCTCGCGCGACCCCGAGCCCCGCGCCAGCCGCCCGTGCCGCCGACCGGGAGTTGCTGGCCTCCCAGCTCGGGCTGGGCTCAGTCTTCGCGGGGTGCCGCGTGGTGGAGGTCATCAGCCACGGAGACATGGGAGTCGTCTACCGGGCCGAGGAGCTCGCGCTCCAACGCCCGGTGGCCCTGAAGCTCATCCTCCCCGAGTACTCCCGGGACACTCGCTTCCGCGAACGCTTTCGGCGGGAGTCGATGGTGGCGGCAGCGATCGACCACCCAAACGTCATCCCGATCTTCGATGCGGGCGACGAGGATGGCGTGCTCTACATCACGATGCGACTGGTGGTGGGCACCGATCTGCGCGCGCTGATCGCCGCCGAGGGACGCATCGTGCCGCTACGCGCGGCCCGCATCGTCCGCCAGGTCGGCGCCGCTCTCGACGCGGCCCACGCGCGCGGGATGCTGCATCGCGACGTCAAGCCCCCCAACGTCCTGCTCGGCCGCGAGGACCACGTGTACCTCAGCGACTTCGGGCTCGCCAAGCATGTCGACGCGGTCAGCGGGCTGTCGCGGCAGGGATCGATCGTCGCCCGAGCCGAGTACGTGGCGCCCGAGCAGATCCTGAACGAGCGGGTCGACGCACGCGCTGACATCTATGCGTTGGGCTGCCTGCTGTTTGAGACCCTGACCGGCCAGGCGCCGTTCGCTGAGTGGGAACGGGGCCCGGCGGCGCTGGCCCACCTCGATGCCCCCCGCCCCTCGCCCGTCGCGTTGTGCCCCGATCTGCCACGCGAGTTCGACGACGTGGTGAGCCGCGCGATGGCGATTGATCCCAACGAGCGCTACCCGTCGGCCGGCGACCTGGGGCAAGCAGCGCTCGTAGCGGCCGGCGGCCTGCGGCGGGCCAGTCCGTGGTCCGTCGTCGCCACGGGCGAGGCAGCTCCCGCGATGGCCACGCCGGTGCCGGTGCCGTTGCCGTTGCCGCTGCCCGTGCCGGAGGCGCCCGTCGTGGCGCCTCGGGCACCGGCGCCCGAGCCCGCCAAGTCCGGCGGCGGGAACGTGCTTCGCTGGGCTATCGCGCTCGCGGCACTGGCGGCCGTCGCCGTCGGCATGGTCGCCGCCCTGATGGGCATCTCAACCCTCTGACGACGCCGCGGGGTCATCGGCGGGCGATCAGCTCTCCGTGCGGGACGACGAAGCAGCCATCCTTCTGCTCAGCCCATCGTTGCCACGCTGCCGAGATTGCCAGCAGTTCGTCGCGCGTGCTCAACCCGTACTCGACGGCCTGTGTGGCAAAGGAGGACTTCACCACGCGCTCAGCCCACAGGTCGCCCCACCATGCCCGGTCCCCCGCCTCGGCGAACGTCCAGGTCGAAGCGCTCGGCGCGATCTCCGTCAAGCCGGCGGCCCGCGCCCATCCGACCAGGTACCGGCCGGCATCCGGTTCGGCTCCGTTGTGGCTGCACACGTCGTGGTAGAGCTGTAGCCAACGGTCTAGGAGCCGATCGGATGGCGCCCAGACGAAGCGTCCATAGTCGCCGTCGCGCACGGCGAGAATGCCGCCGGGGCGCAGCACGCGTCGCATCTCGATCAGAGCAGCAACCGGGTCGGTCAAGTGCTGCAGGACCTGGTGCGCGTGCACCACATCAAAGGATCCGTCATCGAACTCGAGCGAGTAGACATCACCTGCCCTGAACTCGACGTTGCTCACGTGATCGCCGTGCGCAGGCAGGGCTGCCTCGGCGACCACGGCGGGCTCTCGGTCAACCCCCACCACGGTGCCGGGCGCGACCCTCCGAGCCAGATCGATCGTGATCGTCCCCGGCCCACAGCCGACATCGAGCAGGCTCATGCCCGGCCGCAAGTGGGACAACAGATAACCGGCTGAGTTCTCTGCGGTTCGCCACCGGTGACTTCTCAGCACCGAGTCGTGGTGGCCATGCGTGTACGTGTCGTTCATCGTTGCCGGCGATCTGGCGGGACCAGAAACTACACGCTCCCAGACTCTCGTGGAGCCTCCGCCGCCGTGGCCCGCCGGTGGTGCTGTGTGGCTCCTCGCTCCGCGAGGATCGCCGCTGGGAACGATCGACGCGTCGTCGGTGTCTTGGCGGTACGGACGATTAAGTCATCAGACATCTGATGTCTTGTCGCAGCTGTACCGAGAACACGTCCCGTTCGGACCGACCACGCACGCATCACGAAGCAACAGAGGAGCACATCATGGAGACCACCACAACGTCCCGACTGCGCCGGATCCTGAGTCGCATCGCCGCGACCTGGGACGAGCTGGACCACGCCCAACGGCGACTGCTCGAGATCCAAACCGGCGCCACTGGACTGACGCGAGGACAGCGTGCCACGCGTGAATCCGGCCTGCGCAGCAGCCAGCATGAGCGCGTAGGACCCGACCGGGTCGGGGCAAGACCCGATCCGGACGGAGCTCCTGGGCTGGTCTAGCGATTCGTCTCCATCGGCACCGTCGACGCTCCCGCCGGCGGGTGAAGATGGAGTTCAGGCCCGGCCGACCTTGACGACCGCGCGAGGCTGAGCGCTGCGATCTCCGGAGCCCATAGCGCCGCTATCTCCTCGCCAGCGGGTGAGCGCGCGGCGGCCGCCGCACCGCCGGCCGCGACGGGTACCAGCCGCCGGCTTCTCCGCACGGTCCTTGGCGTGACGGTACCCAGGTACATGTCACAGGACCGTAAACACCTGGGCAACGACCCAATGGAGACACCCAAAACGGCGATCGGGCTGTTCCCCAGCCCCCGGCTGGGGAACAGCCCGATCGATTTTCTTGAGCCCTCTATTGGGGCGTTATACAGCGGAATTGGTCAGAAATATGACCCAGAGAGGTCTCCACGTGCGCGTCGCCACGGCACCTACGACAACCAACGCCGCGCCGACCGCGGCACCCATCGCCCCGGGAAGACGGGTGGCTGCGACACGTCGTCGGGAAGGATTCCTCCGCAAATGGGGCCGTGACCCCATTGTCCGAGCATCGATTTCCCGGGACCGTCGACCGACACCGAAGATTCGATTACAGGAGTACGCGAGAGGCCCATATGCCTGCTTGACTCGCAGCTCGTCGCGGCCGGCGTTTACGTCAAACATCGAGCCGCCACGGAAATAACAACACCAATGAGGAGGCTGGTCTGATGCATGTACGAGTCGTCAGGTTCACCGATGTGAGCAGCGAACGGATGGAAGCGCTGCGCGCCCGCATCGAGGAGGCCGACGGGCCGCCGCCAGGCGTGCCCGCCACGGGCCTCACGGTGCTGTTCGACGAAGCTCAGGGAACGGCCGTCGTCCTGCAGTACTTCGACACCGCGGACGACATGGCCGCAGGCGCGCAGGCGTTCAGCGCGATGGATCCCGGCGAGACGCCCGGGACGCGTGTCTCTGTGGACATGTGCGAGCTGATGCTCGAGCTCCGATTGTCGTAGGGCGTCAGGTTACGACAATGTGATCCGACTGATCTCGACCGCTACGAGAAGCGGTTCTGGGACGAGCTGGTAGTCGCCCTCGTAGGCGTAGACGCGGCGTTTGGTGGGCCTCAAATCGGTTTCATCTGCACGCGGGAATTCGGGTGCCGCTGTAGAAGGCGACGTAGCGTGCGATCTCGCCCCCGAGCGTGATCTGGGCGGTGGCAAAGAACGTGCCGCCGTTCGGGATCCCCTCGATGACGCCCTCGACGAAAGCACGGTCTCCCTGCTGCGAGAACGCGGTGATCACCTGGCGCACTGGACTGCGACCGCGGTCGATGACGAAGCCTCGCTCGAGCGCCTCGCGGCCGCGGTACAAGACGCGCTCGGTGCCGCCGCCGTACGGAGGATGCGAGTAGACCGTGTCGAGGGTGAAGGACGCCGCCGCCTCACGAAATCGCGAGTCCTGGAGCGCGGCGAAGTACCGCTCGAGGATTGGACGTCCGTCGGGAGCGCCGCGTGACTCGGCGAGTTCGGACGCCGACGCGAACAGTGCCCGCAGCCAGACCACTCGGCACACCCGCCCACCGGCGTCGCAGGTCAACCCCACCAAGCACGTCTGCAGATCGCCGTCGGCACAGCGCGTGACCTCCGCCGAGCAGGCATCATCGGAGTCGGCGACGGCCACAATGGTCACGCTCGACGGGGCGAGCCGCGCCAGGGCGGCGGTCACGGGCGCGGCGCCGGCGGCCGCCTCGATGTCCGCGGCCAGCCCTTGCTCCGGACTGGCGAACCAGCCCGTGACATCGGGCGCCAGAAAGCCCGCGTCTTGGGGGCTCGCGCTCTCGGCACCGGCCGAGGGCTCCGTGCGGGCGTCGCGCTCCTGGTGGCTCACACGTTCTGTCCGGGTCGCACCCTGGGCGAGCGAGAGGATGGGCGTCAGCGCCAGGGATGGGCGCTCCCGAAGTGAAGTCATGTGAGGATAATACTGTGGGCGCGTGCAGGCGATGGCGCAACTCGCGGCGATCGCCGACCGCGAAGTCCCCTCGCTCGTAACGGAGACTCCGGACCGTCCGATGGGTAACCGAGCCCTACGGCGCGTGCGAGCACATCTGCCGCGCGGCCGCCCTTCCCTCGGCGATCGCGTGGTGAACGCGGCGGGGGACCAAGGCGTCGCCGATTACTTGGACGCACGGGCCCTGGGCGGCACGAGGTGCGCCCACGCTCGCGCGCGCGCGCTCACCGACCACCACGACGAGATCGGCGGGCAGCGTCTGCGGTCCTTCCCGACAGCACGTTGCGCGCGGTGAGCCACGTCGCGGCGATCGAGTCCGCGGTGGTCAGGGGGCGGATCTCGAGCGGCGCTCCGCGTAGCCGCGCCATGCAGCTGCACGTGTCCCTCGGGCGGGAGCCGCGCGCCGAACGACGCCGCCGGCGTGAGCACGGTCACGGTTTCCCAGCCGGCGGCGAGGCCGGTCTCCACCGCGCTGGCACAGGGCCACCAGCCGAAGCCGTCGTCGACGATCACCAGCGCCCCGCGCGCTGCCGGCTGCGCCCCGCGTTCGATGAATTGCGACGCGGTCACGGCGCGCTCGACACCGGGTAGATCCGGGAGCGATCTCTTCGCTTCCGAGCGCGAGCACGACGTGGTCGAAGCCCTCGAGCAGGTCCTCGCGGCTCGCCGTCTGGCGGCGGACGCTCGATGTTGTCGGCGCGGTCGATCGCGCGATCGTAGTAGTCGAGCAGTGACTGCCACCCGCGGCGGTTCGGGGCGCTGCGTGGCGACCGTCAGGTGCCCGCCCAGCCGCTCGCGCTCGTCGAACAGCACCACATCGTGCTCGCGCGAGATCGAGGTCGCGCACTCCAGGCCGGCCCGGCCCGGCGCCGACGATCGCCACGCGCCGAGCCGTCGCGTCTGTCACCGCGGGTTACGAGCAGTGGCATGGCGGGCCGCGGACCCGTCTCGCGACGGTCCGAGGTCGGGGTTGACCGAGCACAGGAGAACCGGGTCGAAGGCGCGGCAGTCCTCGTTGCACGACACGCACGGACGGATCTCCTCGGCACGCCCGGTGAGGACCTTGGCTGGGAAGTCCGGGTCCGCGATCAGGGGTCTGGCCACGCCCACCAGGTCAGCTCCGGCGGCCAGCGCGGCTTCGATCGATTCCGGGCGACGGAACGCCTGCGAGACGAGCAGCGGCCGGTTCGTCGCCGCGCGCAGACGGTCGATCGATTTCAGGAGAGGTGGCTCGGTCGTCGCCATGTCTCGCACGTAGGTCGTGCGTACGCCGACCGTGACGCTCACGTAGTCGACCAGCGGCGCGATCGCCGGCAGCAGCTCGCACAGGCCGTCGAGCGTGAACCCGCCCTCGAGTTCGCCCTCGATCGAGAGCCGGATGCCGAGGATCACGTCCGGAGCCGATCGCCTGATCGCCTCGGCGATCCGGGCGACGATGCGCGCGCGCTCGCCGAGCGACTCGGCCCCCGGGCGGATGTTGCTCGAGCGAGACAGGAACTGAGCCAGGAGATAGGCGTGGGCCGCGTGCAGCTCGACGACTTGAAAGCCGGCCTGTGCGGCGTTCACGGTCGAGATGCGAAATCCCTCGACCACGCCCGTCGATCTCATCCTCCGAAAGCGCCCGGGGGCGCGTCGGCTCCCGGGGCGAGCGGACCGGCGACGGGGCCACCGGCGGGTACCACATGTCGGCCCCGGTCGTCTCGCGCCCGAGATGGACGAGCTGGCAGGCCGCGACCGCGCCCTCGGAGCGAATCGCCTGCGCGCGGCGCGCCAGTCCCGTCGATACCGTCCTCGCGCCACGCCTCGGTGACGATCCGCCGGCGCCAGGTCGATTCCGGCGCGGTGACGGTGCCGCCCACCGTCACCATCGCCGCGCCGCCGGCGGCCAGCCGGCCCCAGTAGTCAGCGTCGGCGGCCAGCGCCAGCCCATCGTCGAGCAGTCCCCGGCCATGGGGAGCGCCGACGATCCGGTTGCGCAACGTCAGCGGCCCGATGGGGAATGGCTGGGCGGCCCTCTCGGGAATCGTGCTCATCGCTGTTGGTTCGGTGAGCCTACGATGGCCCGGTCTTCTGCCAGTCCAACACCACAGTTCGGTGCTCGTTCACTTGTATGTCCACCTTTCGGGGGCGGCGACGTGGCCGGCCTTCATCGTGCTCTCGATGTCGAACGGGCTCGTCAGCCGACCTCGGACGCATCGCGATCGAAGGCGATAGAGATCCGTCGCACCGTGAACACCCAGCGCCCGCCCACGCGGCGCAGATCGTCGGAGTAACGACCAGACCGAGTCGGCACGAGGTTGGGGTCGAGCCAGACCCAGTCGCTCTCAACGTGCCCGGTGTCGCCATCGACGGTGACGTCCGGATTGGCGTAGATGTGGCGTCCGGCGGGCCACAAATTCGCCTGGATGTATTCGAGCAGCTCGGCACGGCTCTCGGTGACGTCGCCCATCTCGAAGCGCACGTCCTCGGCGAGGAGCTCAGCCAGCACGTCGAACCTCCGATCGTCGACCGCTCGGCAGTAGCGCGACATCACATTCAGGATCTCCTGGGTCTCCGTCATCTCGTTCTCCGTTCCGTAAGTCCGCCTCGAGTTTGCCAAGCCGGCCCCTGGTGCCGGCACCGGCTTGCTCGGGTCCCACCGGCCCCAATGGATGTAGGCCTCGGGGCCTGCCTCCGCGCCACTACCCATCAAACTGAGATCAGTTCAGAGCACGGTAGCGACCCCTGGCTCGCCTGTCAACGGCGCCCACGATCGGTGTTGATACCATCGCGGGTTGATGTACGGTTATGAGGTGAATTCAGTTCGGATGCGGGCCACGCGTCCCGCAAGGGGATGATCGAAGCAACTGAGCAGGGGCATCGACCTGATGCCCGGCCGGCCGAGGGCGCGATCGGCCGGCGCTTCGAGGGGAGGGTCGCCTACGTGACCGGCGGCGCCTCGGGCCTCGGGCGCGCCGCTGCGGAGAGGTTCGCGCGCGAGGGAGCCAGGGTCGTCGTGGCGGACCTCGACCGCAGCGGAGCCGAAGCGGTCGCCTCGGCCCTGCCGGATGCGCTCGCGGTTCAGGTGGACACCGCCGACGGCGCGGCCGTCGACCGCTCGTTCGATCTGGCGCTGGACGCCTTCGAACAGATCGACGTGATCTTCAACAACGCCGGAATCGTGGGGCCGCAGATGGCCCTGCACGAGACCACCGATGAAGACTGGCGGAAGGTGATGGGCGTCAACGCCGACGGCGCGTTCCACGTTCTGCGCCGAGGATTGAGGGCGATGCTGCAGGGACGCGGCGGGGCGATCGTCAACACGTCCTCCTCCACCGGCCTGGCCGGGAAGCCGAACATGAGCCCGTATAGCTTTTCCAAGGCCGGACTGGTCGGATTGACGCGTGCCGCGGCGATCGAGTACGCCGACCGCGGGATCCGCGTCAACGCGATCGCTCCCACGGCGGTGATGACCGCGATGGTGGCCGGCCACATAGCGCGCGCGCCTAACCCCGATGCGATGCGCCGTCTGCTGGAGACGCAGACGCCGATCCCGGGGATGCCGACGCCCGAGGACGTCGCAGCCGTCGTTGCCTTTCTGGCCTCCGACGACGCGCGCTGGATCACTGGGCACACGCTGCCGATCGACGGAGGCTTTCATGCGCAATGACTCGCCCGAATCGACGAGTACGACCGACGGGATCCTCCGCCGGCCCGAGGTCGACCCTGACTTCTTGAAGGGCACGACGTGGGACGGTCGGTGGCGCTACTCCTACGTGCCGCCGCCCGCCGCCGAGCTGCGCCTCCCGCCCGGGGTCCGTCTCCACTCGGAGTTCGACCTCGACATCGACCCGGTCACCTATCAGGTTCTGCGCAACCGGTTCTGGAGCATGAACCTCGACCACTCAGACACGATCCGGCGTGTCTCGGGCTCGCCGGTGATCGTCTACATGGACGACTTCAACACGGCGCTGCTCACCGAGACGGCCGACCTGCTGATGGCAGGGCCGTCGATCCAGTGGTTCGCGGCGCTCGGCGACCTCCCGATCAAATGGACGATGGAGAACCGGGGCCAGAATCCCGGCATCGGGGAGGGAGACGTCTTCTTCCACAACGACCCGTGGATCGGCTGCACGCACGCGATGGATGTCGGCATGTTCGCGCCGGTGTTCCACGAAGGGCGGATCTTCTCTTGGATCTTCAGCCAGTGCCACGTCGGTGACGTCGGCGGTCCATTCCCGGGAAGCTTCAACCCACTGGCGAACGACCTGTACGAAGAGCCGACGCTCGTCCCGCCGATCAAGCTCGTCCGCGCGGGTGAGCTCCAGCGTGACGTGCTCGAGATGCACACGCGCAAGAGCCGCACTCCGGACCATCTCGCGCTGCAGATGCGCAGCCAGATGGCGGGCATTCATACGGTGCAGTCGAGGATGGCCGAGGTCCTCGATGAGTACGGCTCTGGGACCGTCAAGGGCGCGATGCGCCGGATGATCCGCGACTGCTCTGCCGCGATCGGTGAGCGGCTGCAGCGGATCCCGGACGGGGAATGGTCTGAGCGTTTCTACATGGCGGGTCTTGGCGCGGACGATCGCGCCGCCCATCGCTTCACCTGCCACATCCGCAAGCAGGGGGATCGGCTCGTCGTCAGCAATGAGGGCACGGATCCCCAGTACAAGGCGGCCAGCAGCGCGTACGGATCGTGGCGCTCGGGAGTGCTCGTCGCCGTTGGCAGCTTTCTGGGCTGGGATCAGCTGCTGTGTAACGCGGGGGCGCTCGATCACGTGAGCTTCGAGCCGACCGCCGGCACGCTGAGCGTGGCCACGTATCCAGCCGCCACCACCGGGGTCGGCGGCAACACGGCGGCCGTGTACCTGAGCGCGTTCACGGTCTCGAAGATGCTGATGTCCGGCCCGGAGGACCTCAGGCGCCGAGCCAACGGTGCCGGGGGCCAGTCGATTCCGAGCTTTTGGTTCGGCGCTGGAAACGATCGCCAGGGACGGTTCGTCGTCCAGCCGCCGGGTGACGTGGTGGCGGGAGCGCTCGGTGCATTTCCTGACCGTGACGGCGTCGATATCGGCGGGGCATGGTGGTGGCCGAACAACCCGTCGGGCAACACCGAGGAATGGGAGGACGCACTGCCCATTCTGTACGTGTATCGACGTGAGCGGCAGGGAAGCGGCGGACCCGGACGGTGGCGGGGCGGCAACTCTCTCGAGACCGCGATCGTCATCCACAAGTCAGAGGAGATGATCGTCCAGCTCGTCAGCTTGGACAACGCGATCAACTGCGCGCTCGGCCTCGGCGGCGGCCTGCCGGCTCATCCCGGTGACTATCGCTTCCGCAAGGATGCACTGGGCCGTGATCGGCTTGCCGCCGGCGTCTTGCCCGGTAATCCGGTGGCGCTGGAACGTGACGTCGGACAGCTGACGCGGCTGTTTGCCAAGGAGATCACCGTGATGCGGCCCGGGGACGTGTTCGTCGCGCAGTACTGCGGCGGCGGCGGGTTCGGCGACCCCCTCACGCGCCAGCCGGCACTCGTCGCCGGCGACGTGGCCAGCGCGGCCATTACCGCGGAGGATGCCGCTGCGCTGTACGGCGTCGTCCTCGATCGATCGGGCTCGGTGGATCTGACCGCGACCGAAGAGCTCCGGCTCCGGATGCGCGCCGACCGTCTGGCGCAGGCGCGGTCGCCCGTGGCGCCTGACGAGGTGAGCCTCGATCCGCACGACTACGTGGGTTCTGCCGGCGGCGCGGTGGCGTTCGGCATGGCCTCGGACGGGGAGGACCACTGGGGATGCCTCGAATGCGGGCGTGCGCTTGGCGCGGTCGACCACAACTACAAGGACGGCGCCGCGCAGCTCGAGCGGGTGCCGCACCAGATCAGTCCTCATCAGTACCTCGACCCCGCCGAGTTCTGCGATGACGCGTTCGTCGTGCGCCAGTTCCTCTGTCCCGGGTGTGGTCTGGCCCTCGCGACCGAGCTGTGCAAGCCCGACGATCCGCCGGTGCTCGACGTGAAGCTCGCAACGCGCGCCGAGGTGCCGGCATGAACCCCGCCGAGTTGACCGTCGGTGTCGACATCGGCGGGACATTCACCGACTGCACGATCATGCACGACGGCGGGCGTATCACTACCGGGAAGTCACCCACCACGCCCGATGACCGCTCCCAGGGCTTCTTCGACGCGATCGAGAGCGCCGCGAGCCAGATGGGGTCGACGCTCGGGTCGGTGATGGAACGGTGTGGCCTGCTCGTACACGGGACGACGACGGGCACGAACGCGATCGTCGAGCGACGCGGAGCGGCGATGGGACTGCTGGCGACGCGCGGGCACGACGACGTGATGTTCATCATGAAGGGTCAGGGGCGGACGGTGGGCCTCTCGCCGGACGAGGCCCTCGACGTCCACTCGACCTACCGGCCGGAGCCGCTCGTGCCGCGCGCGATGGTCCGCCCGATCACCGAGCGGATCGACGTCGACGGCGATGTGATCGTGCCGCTCGACGAGGACGGGGTCCGCGACGCGGTTCGTGACCTCGTCTCGTCAGGCGCCCGGGCGCTCACGATCAGCTTCCTGTGGTCGACTATGAACCCGGCCCATGAGCAGCGGGCGCGGGAGATCGCGGCCGAGGTCGCACCCGACCTGTTCATCTCGTGCAGCTCGGAGCTGTCGCGCCGGTCCGGCGAGTTCGAACGGACGACGACCGCGGTCATGAACTCGTACATCGGGCCGCTCATGGTCGAATACGTCGACCGGATCCAGGACGGGGCACAGCGGCGAGGCTTCGAGGGCTTGGTCCAGTTCGCGCAGTGCGCCGGCGGCGCGATCACGAGCGCCGAGGCGCGGCACGCGCCGGTTCGGACCGTCCATTCCGGGCCAGTCGCGGGCACGATCGCGATGGCGCGCATCGCCGAGCGGACTCGCCTGGAGAACGTCATCGCCGTGGACATGGGCGGGACGACGTTCGACGTCAGCGTCATCCATGACGGGCGGCCGCTCCAGCGCGACATCTCGATCTTCGAGCGGTACGCGATGGCGCTTCCGATGCTCGACATCGAGTCGATCGGCGCCGGCGGAGGCAGCATCGCCTGGATCGATGAGGCCGGACGGCTCAACGTTGGCCCTCGCAGCGCCGGGGCCCGTCCGGGGCCGGCGTGCTACGGGTTCGGCGGGACCGAGGCGACAGTCACCGACGCCGACGTCGTCCTCGGCCTCGTCAACCCGGACAACTACCTCGGCGGGCGGATGCGGCTCGACCGGGACATGGCCGAGCAGGCGGTGGACCGGCTCGCGACGCGGCTCGGGATGACGCGGCACGAGACGGCAGCGGGCATCTCCACGGTCGTCGATGCGAAGATGGCCGACCTCGTCCGCCGCATGAGTCTCTTGCGCGGGCTTGATCCGCGCAATTTCGCGTGCGCCGCGTTCGGAGGCGGGGGTCCCGTTCACGCGCCCGCCGTTGCCGCACAGGCTGCGATCTCCAAGGTGATCGTCCCGCTTCCGCACGCCGCCTCGGTGCTGTCGGCCTACGGTGCGGCGACGTCGGATGTCGTTCATGTCGTCCAGCGATGGCGCGTGCTCGGTCTTCCGGTGCCCGGCGCCACCGTCGAGGAGATCTTCGCCGCGCTCGAAGGCGAGGCGAACGAGAAGTTCGGCAGCCAGGGCATCGACACCGCGGGGGTCACGCTCGAGCGGTCGGTGCGAATGCGCTTCTCGATGCAGATCCATGACGTCGAAGTGGCTGTGCCCGCCGGTCAGATCGACGACGACGCGCTGGAGCGCATCGATCGACGGTTCGAGGAGGTTCACGATCAGCTGTTCGGCCGTGGGTCTGGCGACCGCACCGGCGGCATCGACTTCACCGCGTTCCAGGTCCGCGCGACCGCGAAGACGGGACGAGCCCAGCTGATGTCGGACGAACGGCGCGAGCCATCGCGGCACTCCCGCGCGGTCTACTGGTCAGAGCTCCGCGACTTCCTCGAGACGCCGGTGTACGACGAGGTTCCCGCCGAATCGATCGAAGGGCCGGCACTGATCGAGCTACCGGACACCGTCATCGTCGTCCGTCCGGGCCAGCAGGGCGCACCCGACGCGGCCGGCAACTACGTCATCGAGCGAGGGGGAGAGACACGATGAACTCGCGTCTCGAAGGCAAGGTGGCCCTGGTCACCGGTGGTGGATCGGGAATCGGCGAGGCGATCGCGCGCCGGCTCGCGGCGGACAGCGCCAGCGTCGTCGTCATGGACGTGCAGGCCGAGTCGGCGGAGCGCGTGGCGAGCGATCTCCCGCACGCGAGCACGTTCGTAGGCGATGTCACGGACCCCGAAGCGTCAGAGCGAGCAGTGGCCCACGCCGTCGAGACTTTCGGCGGCCTGCACATCGCGGCCAACATCGCCGGCATCGGCGGGCCGCTGATCAGCAGCGAGGAGTATCCGATCGAGGACTGGCGCAACGTGATCGACATCAACCTGAGCGGCGTCTACTACAGCCTGCGGGCCGAGCTCCGGCACATGCTGGCGAACGGGGGCGGATCGATCGTCAACATGGCCTCGATGTTCTCGGTCGTGGCGCGCGATTCGATGGTGGCCTACGTCGCGGCCAAGCACGGCGTGCTCGGTATCACCCGCGCCGCGGCGATCGACTGCGCGGGTCGCGGCGTGCGCGTCAACTGCGTCGGCCCCGCCGTCATCAGGACTCCCCTTCTCGCGGCGTCGCTCGACCAGGCCGGCGCCGACTACCTCGCATCGCTCAACCCGTTCGGCCGGCTCGGCGAGCCGGACGAGGTGGCGGCGCTCGTGGCATGGCTGTCCTGTGACGAAGCCTCGTTCGTGAGCGGAGGCTTCTATGCCGTTGACGGCGCCTTTACGGCGCGATGAGCCTCCAGGGCCGTATCGTCGTCATGACATGTGATGGGCGGTGACGGGCTCGAACCGCCGACTTCCTGCTTGTAAGGCAGGAACCGACGTTGCGCGAGGTAGTCCTCTGTCGTGCAAGCCCCTGGAAATGGCCACAAATCAGTGTCGGCGGGATGACTGTGGACGGCGTGCCGCGCCAATCTGGTGCACCCCTTATGCACCCCGGAACTCGTGCCTCGCCGCCAAGGCTTCATAGCCCCGTCACGATAGGCGCGCTCGCAGACAGAAGCCGCGTGCTGAGTAGCCGCCCGGGTCGCCTGGCCCTCCGTCCGTCGCACAGTGCTCATGCAGGTCCGAGCGCCGTCCGGGTGTCGGCCGGCGCTGAGGAGCGAGCTGCCGCGATCGCGGTTTCTGCATCGATGTTCGGCATCTCGTCGAACTCGTCGATCACGTGTCCGTACGTACTGAGTGTCAGGCGGGCGTCGTGACCAAGTTGCCTCGCGACGTAGATGACAGAGCGACCCTCGTGAAGAAGGAGCGAGGCGAACGAATGGCGGAGATCGTACGGTCGCCCCTCCTCGACGCGGGCTGCGAGGCGTGCCCTGCGGAAGGCTCTGCTTCGCCAGGAATTGTATGCCGCGAGAGTCCACAGCTCGCCTTGCTTGGACGGGAAGACGAGGCCGCGGTCCGGCGGACGTCCGCTGCGGAGCCGCCACTCGCGCAGGTCCGCCGCCAGCGGCGCAAGTAGTCGTACGGTCCGATGCGCCGAGGTCTTGGTGTCCTTCTCTTTGCCGAGTGAGAGCGCGCGCTCCACAAGGATGGTCTGCTCTCGGATGTCACGCCACTGAAGGGCTAGGGCTTCGCCCGGGCGAAGGCCCGCGTAGGCGAGGACGCTTATCAGCATGGCATCGCGGGGGTTGCTTGCACGGCGCATCCGCTCTACGACGATCGGTGCGAGCGGGCGAACCTCAGCCCGTCGTGGAAGCGGGGCCTTCCGAACCGCACGGGCCGCGTTGGTCTGAAGATGATCGGCTTCGAACGCTCGTTGCAGGATCGGAGCCCGGCCCCGAGAGGAGGACCTCTGCGCGCGGCACCTGCAGAGTCTCGGCGGCGCGTCTGCTCCCGTTACTGGAGGCCGGGCGATTACTTAGGAGCTGTAGATAATTAACGTTTCGGTTTGATGGTGTAGTTCCACTCGGGATGGAACTTGTCGCCGTGGAGGTTGACGGCCTTGATCTCGGCGTCGGGGACCTTGATCTTGTCGGGGTAGGTGCCGGCGTCGAGGCGGGCGTAGACCTCGAGCCCGGTGCTGGTCGTGGTCGCGCCGATCAGGTTGATGATCGTCTCCAGCGAGACGAGCGGCTTGCCGCGCCAGTTCATCGTGATGTAGCTGAACAGGCGGTGCTCGATCCGGTTCCACTTCGAGGTGCCGGGCGGGAAGTGGCAGACGGCGATCTCGAGCCCGGTCTCGTCCGCGAGCTTCTGCAGCTCGACCTTCCACAGCCGGGTGCGGTTGCCGTTGGAGCCGCCGCAGTCGGCGGTGATCTGCAGCGTGGTGGCGTTCGGGTAGCGCGCGCTGGCCGAGGTGCTCCCACCAGCTGCGGATCGAGTTGACCGCGAACTGGGCGGTGTCGTGGTCGATCCCGACGTTCACCCATCCCTGGTCGGTGGCGATGTCGTAGACGCCGTAGGGGATCGCCTTGCCGAGCTGCTTGTCCTTGAAGTCGTGCACGCGCACCAGCTCGGGCTCGCCCTTGGGCCGCCACTCGCGCCCGGCGTTCTTGAAATCGCCGACCAGCTCCTTCTTCTTGGTATCGACCGAGATCACCGGCTCGCGCCGCTCGACCGCGCGCGTGGCGACCCGTTGATGTGCCGGAACTGCGCGTCGCGATCGGGATGCTGGCGCGCCCTCCCGCGTCTTGACGTTCGCCTGCAGGCTGTACCCCAGCCCGCGCAACAGCTGCGCGACCGTCGTGAAGTGCACCTCATGACCCAGCTCGCGCAACCCCTCGGCGAGATGCCGGACGCTCTTGGAGGTCCACCGCAACAGCGACTCCGGATCGCCCTGCGATCCGCATCGACCAGCCGCTCGAGATCCTCCAGCAACGTCGGATCGATCTCGGTCATCGGCTTGCGCCCACCGCCCCGCCGACGCACCCGCCCCGGCTCGAGCCGCTCCCCGGCCGCAAGCTCACGCGATCCCCTTGCGGATCGTCGGCACCGAGATCCCCGTCGCACGCGCCGTCGCCGCGATCCCACCACGCCCCGCCGCGCGCGCCTCCGTCGCCGCCCACAACCGACGCTGGCGCTCGTTCAACTCACCCGCCAACGCCCGGAACTTCTCACCAATCGCAGCCTCATCCGCCACACCGCCATGGTTCTACGCCACGACCACAATCCTGCAACGTTATTTATCTACGGACCACTTAGTCTTAGTGCAGGGCGCCTTGGCCGAGACCGTCACCGTCTGCCCAGCGGCCGTAAACGACGTCGTGAGCGGGCGCTTGCCTCCCTTGCAGCCCACGGACGCGAAGAAGGCGACGGTCTTGCCGTGGACCTTCGTCGATTGCTTCGTGAAGGTCAGGTGCTCGGTCAGGAGCGAGCCCTGCAGACCTGGGATCGGGAAAGACACCGACTTCGGAATCGGCAGGTCGACGGTCAGCGTGCCCGACTTGACCTTGAGCGTGGCCGGAAACGGCCCGACGGCGCCGGTCGTTAGGCCGCCGCACGTGTTCGGCGCTCCCTTCAAGAAGAACACGAGTTTGCCTTGACCGGCGTTCCACGCGTCAATGTTCCTGGCACAGGGCGTGGTCTTAGCCGACGTCGAGAGGTTCGAGGCGGGTCCGAGCACGGCAGTCAATCCGCCGGACGCGACCAGCGCACCCTTCTTACAGCCGGTGTCGTTCTTGGCGTTACTGATCGTGTTCAAGCTGCAGGTCGGGAAGTACTTCCCGTTGGACGTCAGGCCGTAGACGGTGTTGGTGATGTTGGTCAGCGGGGCGGTCCTGTTGCCGGCGGTGCCGTTGGCCGTGAAGGACAGCTTGAACCCAACCGACACCGGTCTGTTGGCGCTGCCCGCCTCGTTCGGCGAGAACGTCTCCGACGCTGTGTATGTGTTCGCCGCCGCATAGGCCGAGACTGCTGCACCGAGCACGGCGAGCGCTGTGCCGCTGATGATTATTCGTCTCATTTGGATCCTCCTGTCAATTCCAGTGACGGGGTTGGTTAGACGTCGGAACACTTGGTCGCGTTCACGGGAGCGGCGTTAGGTGGGGAAGGCCTGCACCTGACCGATCGTGAGCTCACCGAGCGCCTGCGCAGTACACAGGGCGGTCCTCCCTGGTCGGACGTGTAGTAGTCGGCGCTGAGGATTGCCGCGAGATCCGAGGGATCGTAAGCCGTATCGTCGGTGGCGGGTCGCTCGTGCACAGGTAACTGCCGAGCACGGGCAGGTCGCTGCCCAGTCTCGCAAGCGACCGTGGGCTCAACGGGTCAGCGCACCACCCGGATAGCTGAAGGCTCTCACGTAAAGTGGACCCGGACCGCGGCGGCCTGAAGCCGCTGTTCTGGATGCACGTCCTGCCCTAGGCGCAACTTGCTCTGACGGCGGTCTTCTCGGTCCGCAGCAGTTCGGTTACCGTGTCCACGTCGGCTTCGACGCCGACCGTCGGAACCTCAACCTTGCGGTCAAGAACAAGGGCAGGCTCGGGGTTCACCTCCAGGCACGATCGCAACGGTTGGCGTATGTAAGGTTCCTACCATACGATCGACCACATCTACAAGCTGGTCTCGTTGCATTGAGGGACACGGTTGTGGCTCGCACCTAATCCTAATACGAGTCGCCTCGCCGCGTTTGGTGGCTGAGGTGATGACCAGCCCAATGGAACGCCCAGCAGTCACGTGGGAAGGGATCCTCTATCGAAGCGCAAACGTTGCAGAGGAGGTCCTTGACGGCGTTGCTGACCGTCTGCATGTTGGCTGTACCCCTACAATCGCTGGCTTGGGCGAAGCTGAAACGGGCAAACGGATGGGTGGGAGGGTTGGCACGGGCTCCCGGACGATGGCTGACCTGATCGGGTTGGCGGCGGCACGGCATGGCGGCAAGCCGGCGCTCAAGCACAAGCTTGGTGGCGAGTGGGTCGATGTCTCCTACCAGCAGCTGGACCGCACGGTGAGGGAGTTGGCGCTTGGGCTCGTCGACCTGGGCATCGAGCCGGGAGACCGGGTTTCGATCCTGTCGCACACGCGGCCGGAGTGGACGTACGCCTGTTTTGCGACGTTTGCCGCCGGCGCGATTGTCGTGTCGATCTACCAGACGAACTCGGCGGAGGAGTGCCACTACGTGCTGCATCACTCCGGGGCGCGGGCGGTGTTCGTCGAGGACGCCGAGCAACTGGCGAAGGTCCGCGCCGTCGAGGCGGACCTGCCGGCGCTGGAGTTCGTGATCGTGATCGAGCCCGCGGACGCCGACGGCAGCACGATCTCGCTCGATGCGCTGCGCGAGCGGGGGCGAGGGCGGCTCGCAGACCGAGCTTGACGAGCGCGTCGACGGCGTCACGCCGGACGCCGAGTGCCTGTTTCTGTACACGTCGGGCACGACCGGGCCGCCGAAGGCGTGCGAGCTCACGCACGGCAACTACCGCGCGATCACCTCTGCGGTGGAGACGCAGGACATGGTGCGCGAGGACGACATCGTGTACCTGTTCTTGCCGCTCGCGCACGCCCTCGCGCTGGTCGTTCAGTTCCTCGTGCTCGACGTCGGCGCCACGATTGCCTACTGGGAGAAGGACCCGCAGAAGATCGTGGCCAACCTGATGGAGCTCAAACCGACGTTCTTCCCGTCGGTGCCGCGGATCTTCGAGAAGATCCATACGCTGGCCACGTCCGCCGGCGACGCTCGAGAGCTCGAGCAGGCAACGCGGGTGGGAATGGCGGTGCGCCAGGCGCAGCTTCGCGGCGAGGAGGTCCCCGCCGAGCTGCAGGCGGCGTTCGAGCGCGCCGAGCAGGCCCTGTATGTCAACGTGCGCAACCTGTTCGGCGGGCGCCTGCGCCAGGCGGTGACCGGGGCGGCGCCGATCGCTCCCAGCATCCTGGAGTTCTTCTACGCCTGCGGTGTGCCGGTGATGGAGGGCTACGGAATGACCGAGACCGCCAGCGTCGCGAGCGTCAACACCCCCGACGCGTTCCGGCTGGGGTCCGTCGGCAGGCCGCTGCCAGGCGTCCAGGTGCGGATCGCCGACGACGGCGAAATCCTGATCAAAGGCCCCAACATCTTCAACGGCTACTACCACGACGCGAATGCGACGCGCGAGACGCTGATGGACGGTTGGCTGCACACCGGCGACCTCGGGCGACTCGACGAGGACGGCTTTCTGCACATCACCGGCCGCGAGAAGGACATCATCATCACGGCCGGGGGCAAGAACATCACGCCCGCGAACCTCGAGCACGCGCTGCGGCGCAACCGCTGGATCTCGCAGGCCGTCGTCCTCGGCGACGGCCGCCCCTACCTCGTGGCGCTGATCACGCTCGACCCCGAAGAGGCGCCAGCGTTCGCGCGCGAGCACAACCTCAAGCTCGACGAGCTCCATCGGTCCGAGTCGATGCGCGCCGAGATACAGACAGCGATCGACGAGGTCAACTCGCACTACGCGCCCGTGGAGCAGATCAAGCGCTTCGAGATCCTCGCCCGAGGACCTCTCCCAGCCAACCGGCGAGCTCACCCCGACGCTGAAGGTCAAGCGCAGCATCGTCCAGCAGAAGTACGCCGAGACGATCGACGCGATCTACCGCAGCCCGAGCGACCGCATGACCCAGCCAGCTCGCTAGAGGCTTGCCAGGAGCTCAGGCGGCGACTGCCGGCGACTCACGGACTTGGAATCGCGCTCGAGATGTGCGCATCGCGTGCCGCTCGAGCAACGGGCCTTTGGCGCGGGCATCCCAGCCGGCGGCGTTCCGTTGGGGCTGCTTGGGTCCGCGGATGCTAGGCGCGTGCGCGAGAAGGCGGTCAGAGTCTCCAGGTGTCCCTTTCGGACGACCGTGTGGTGATGTTCGAGTTGCGCAGGTACCAGGACGCGTCCAGATCGCGCGTAGTTGCGCGACCTCAGGCCGTCGTCAGCTCGCGCTCCGCGCGTAGCCAGTTCCCGAGTTCGTCGCTTTCACCCTCTTCGAGGTGGATGAAGTAAGCGCGCTTGGAGATTGCGGCCTGATTGGGCTTGCGCGGCCTGGTCTTGGGCTTGCGCGGACTGGTGGGCTTCTTCGTGGCGGGCTTGGCGGGCTTCTGCGTCATGTTGCGGCACTCCTCTCGTGGATTGCGGCCCCCGCGTCGCGGCCGTAAACCTCGACGCGAAGATTTACCCCGCGTCCGGCGCGCCGGGCGCCGACCACTTTCGACGTCACGGCAGCCGACCCTTCCACAGGTCGAAACGACCACCAACCGCACCCGCCCGACCCACAGACACCATCGGGTGTCCGCCGGCGCACCTTCGGCAAGGGGCGGGGCTGGTCTCTGCGGCGTTCGCGCGCGCGAGTAAATCATTGCCGGTTGAGCGACACTAGTCGAGTCGAAGGCGAGACAGGCAGACAAACCCGCAGACCGCGTGGAGGAACGCCACGGCGTGAACTCTGGCCCGATTCGCCCCGTGCCAGCCCGCCCGGACCTGTCCGGGAATTGCTTTTCTCGGGCGTCCGGCGTTAGCGTTGTCGCGTGGAGAAGCCACCAAGCAGCGCCGAGGTCGCCTACCGGCGCGCCGACGAGCGTGGAGACCCTGGCGGTGCGTCCAGCCTCGGGATGCTGCTAGCGGAGCGTGGGGATCTGGAGGGGGCCGAGGCCGCCTGGCGGCGCGCCGACGAGCGCGGAGACTCCGGCGGCGCGTGCAACCTCGGCGTGCTGCTCCACGAGCGCGGGGATGTGGAGGGCGCCGAGGCCGCCTACCGGCGCGCCGACGAGCGCGGAGACGCCCGCGGCGCGTCCAACCTCGGCGTGCTGCTCCACGAGCGCGGGGATCTGGAGGGGGCCGAGGCCGCCTGCGGCGCGCCGACGAGCGCGGAGACCCCGGCGGCGCGTACAACCTCGGGGTGCTGCTCCGCGAGGGGGCCGAGGCCGCCTGGCGGCGCGCCGACGAGCGCGGGGACCCCGGCGGCGCGTACAACCTCGGGGTGCTGCTCAAAGAGCGCGGGGATCTGGAGGGCGCCAAAGCCGCCTGGCGGCGAGCCGACGACTCGCCGGATCAGCAAGTCACAACACTCGCACGCGACGCGCTCAGCCCAACCGACGACTGACACGTCCCAAAATCCCCTTTCTCGGACACGACCGCCGAGCCTGACCCGCGTCGCGCGTCGCTTCACGTCCGTCCGCGAGAGGGATTCTCGGGACGCATCCGACGCGCCAACGTAGATCCAGGCCCTGATTTTAGTTTTCCGCGCCAACTCTCCATAGACCTCCCCACCGAGCCTCGACCAGCGTGGGCGAGCCGGGGTGTCGCGCTTGGGTCGTCCGCGTCGGCGTCCATGCTCAGCGACTGGATCGACCTTTCTTCATCCGCTGCCATGTCGACGGGTGCGACCAGAAGGAGTCGCGCGCCGTCATCGAGGGAGCCGTCACGGCGCGGCCGGCCCACGCGAGTGGGTACCGAGTCGCGCTCGACGAGGCCGACTGGTGGGCGTACCGAGGGCGGGACGCGAGGGTCGAGCGCGCGTGCTGCCCGGCGCATCACGAGGATGCCGTCGGGGTCGAGGGTGCCGCGGCGGCGTAGCCGCAGGGGGGTTGAGCGACCACGTCGACCACCCACCCGCGGCCACGCTGCCGCTCGCCGTCGTGACGCTCGCGGCGGTCGTGATCGGTCGGCGCGCACTTCGCCAGACGCAAAGCGAGGGCTGAGAGGTAGTCGAGCGCGCGCTGTAAGGGACTTTGCCTGAACGGCGGACCCTCCAGAAGGCACGCGGCGGCCGCCAGCCACTCGGGAGCGCGCGGGCGGTCAATAACGCTCGTTCATCACCTCGATCGCATCCCTGATCGTCATGCACACGGTCCTGGC
The DNA here is from genome assembly GCA_963838535.1 of uncultured Solirubrobacterales bacterium. Taxonomy (GTDB): domain Bacteria; phylum Actinomycetota; class Thermoleophilia; order Solirubrobacterales; family Solirubrobacteraceae; genus Palsa-465. The sequence goes on along the minus strand of CAWIRN010000015.1, from coordinate 7,545 downwards.
GTCCCAGCCGGAGTCACGTTCCAGCGCGGGGAGCTTGCTGAACAGGTAGCGGATCTCGTCCTCGTCGAGCGCGAGCAGGATCCACCGCCCCTCGCGGCGCGCCCGGCCCCGCGGCCGCGACAAGCCAGCCGTGCCGGTCAAGGCTGCCGTGCCGGTCAAGGCTGCGCCCCCCGCGCAATCCGCTGCGCCTCCTCGATGAGCTCGATCAGCGCGTAGCGCTCCTCGCGCGCACATTCGCTCGTGATGCCGTGGCTGGTGCTGGACCTGCACTCGGTCATGTCGTTCCTCCTGAAGGCTTCTGGACAACGCATTGCTCATGCTGTTATCGGCCTGAACTCGCAACGCCCTTAATCCCACTCGCGCGGTCGGGCACGCCGCTGGGGGCGACCGCGCCAAGCGGTTGGCGGGCCGAGGTCGAGTCAGCGATTCGCCGCAACCGCAGCGAGGTAGGTCCGGCCGAGTGCTTGCACAGACTGCCGTGGCTCGCCGACTCGGGGCTTTCTCCCCCGGTTTGCGACGTCCTTTTCCACCGCGTCTCTCGCGGTGGCGGGGCTCCTGGTTCGTGGGTACCCCGTGGAAAGGGCGTTCCACCGGCAACTGCGGGTCCACGGCGGCCGAGCCGACCGGCACCTCAACGCTCGCCGGGCCGCGCGAGCGGTGTGCCGTCCAGCAGGGCCTGCGTCGCGCTATAGGTCGTTATCGGCAGGATCAGCCAACAACTTGAGCGTTAGCGCACGTTCTACTCGACAGAAATCTTCGCAATTTGCGAAGAAACAAGAAAATATGCGTTGTAAAACCAAGCCGCCGCGCGAGACGGCCTGGGCTCACGCGCTTACGTAGGTCGCGCGCCGGCCCTGACGTCGTACCCATCCGGCGCAGCTACGCTCTCCCTCGCCGCATCGCCGGCTGCCCGCGACCGAGCGTTGACAACTGCTCGGGTTCGACGCCGCGCATGGGGGGCTCAAGGCCGCGATCCGAAAGCTCCACGAGCCCGACCGGGACCAGACAGGAGCGCACGCCGCGGTGCCATACGCGCTGCGCGGGATACAGCTGGGCGGTCCGCGCGGTTCAGGCGCTGGCTTCAGGTCGGCCTGCGATCCCCCGCGGCCCCCCTTGTTCCGACAGATGCGCCGCGGCGACGTCGTCACCGCTCGACGCCCTCTCAGAACCAGGTTGGCCGTTGATCGTCGAGCGCCGCGGCCACGCCGCGGGCCTTTCCCCTCAGCGCTGCTCTCAGGAGCACTCGTTGCGCGGCGGTACGCGACCGACGGGCCGCGGGCGCCGGGGGAAGGTGTATCGAGGGGCGGGAGATCGCCAACGTCCCCCCGCCGGCAGGAACCCCCCGTCCTGCCGCCCGCCGGGTCCCTTGCCCCGAACCCCCCGGCCTTTCGGCATCTCGGCGGGCTCGGAGGACTCGCTGATGGCCGCGCTTGAAACCGGAACGTGTCGATTCCCGAACGGCCGGTTGAGGCCGCTGCGGAGACCGTCGGGCGGCCGCCGCGTTACTGCGACCTGCCCGACCACAACGCGCAGACCGCGTTCCGCGCGCGCCAGCTGCGACTAGGGACGATGATGCGGGTGGGGTCCGACGCGCGAACCGACACCGCCACGGTCGTACTCGGTGAAAGACAGGATGAATCGCCGAGGGCCTGGATCGTCTAAGGAGATCGATATGTGTAAGAGCACGTCCACTACGCGAGGCGCCGGCGGCCGTGGCCGCCGGCGTCAGCTGGGGTATCGGACGGCGGGCATGGTCAGCCGGTGTGTTCGAGGAAGCGGTCAACTGGCGACTCGCTCATCGGGATGGCCTGCAGCCGCTCGGCGGTGGCCCGGTAATCCGCGATCAGCGCGTCGAGCTCGCTCTTGGTTTCAAGCCCGCGCTCGATCAGGTACGCCCGTCCTCCGGGCGCCGCGGGACGGTCCACCACCCTCACGATGCCGTCAACGCGTTGCCCGTAGATCACGCGTTCACCGGCGGGGACGGTGTAGCGCGCGAGCTCGGTCCGTGGGCCGACCTGCGGGGTCATGCGCCGCGCCGCGGGCGGTGCCGGGTCGGCGGGCTCGGTCTCCTGGTTGTGCGCCCAGGTGGCGCTGCTGCCGTACCCCGCCAGCTCGTCGTCCCTGACGCGGGTGCTGTCGTGGGGGCCGGTGGCGATCGCGTCGGCGATCAGCTTTCGCTCGACGCGGCGCTCGGTGCGAGTGCTGGGCTCGGTGCGCTTGAGGCGGGCGATCTGCAGGCTGGCCTCCTCGCGCGTGATCGGGTAGGTGAACGTCTGGCCGGCGCGGTCGGCGAGGACCTTGAGGTAGGCCAGCTGGCGGCGGGTGGGCTGCTTGGCGGCCGGCTGGAGGTCTGTGTGGTGGGGTGTGGGCATGCCCCGACCCCGGCCCGCCCCCGCGCGGGCTGTCACCGCGATTGGCAATCACTCTGGCTGTACGCGAGGCCCTAGCCGAGCGGGCCCCCAATCGCTTGACTGAACGCGCGGGGGCGGGCAGGGTGTGAGGGGTTGCCGCGCCCCACCTCGGAGGCGATGCTGGGCGTGACCGCCACGCGGCCCGGCGGCCGGTTGGTCTATGGCGCGTCGAGGAGCCGCAGGCCGACGCCCCACACGTTGACGATCAGCTTGTGGGTGGGGTTGGCCAGCTTGTTGCGCAGCCGGCAGGCGTGTGCTTATCTCGAGCGCCGCGGCGTTCGGTTCGGTCGTTGTTGACGAGGGCCGCTGACGACATGTGGATTGCGTCGCGAGAGCTGGGTGCGGGCCGCGCCGGCTCATCGTGGCTTCCGGGTCGCGGTTGGTCGCTGGGAGGCCGGTGGGTCGCAGAGGCGGTACCCGATGCCCCAGACGTTGATGACGAGCCGCTCGCGGCGGGCTGAGAGTTTCTGTCTCAATCGGCACGCGTGGCTGTCGACGGTCCTGCTCGGCGTGCGGTAGCCCCACACGTCGCGCAGCAGTTCTTCCGCGTGAACACGCGGTGCGGGTCGTTGGCGAGAGCGATCAGCAGCTCGTATTCCTTGGCTGAGAGCTCGATCGGGTCAGCTCCGACGCGGACGTGGCGGGCGCCGAGGTCGATCGTGAGTGACGCGACGTGGAGTTGCCGCTGGTGGCGTCTGCATTCGGCGCGGCGCAGAACGGCGGCGACGCGCGCGCCGCAGCTCTGGGTATGAGAACGGCTTGGCGATGATGTCGTCGCCACCGCGTTCGAGCACCCGGATGCGGTGGATGTCATCGGGCCGTTGGCTGAGCACGATCATCGGCGTGTCCGGATCCATGTGGCCGGCGAGCCCGTCGCCGGAGCGGACGGCGTCGAGGAGATCGAGCGTTTGTCCGTTGACGTCCGCGATGATCAGGTCGGGTTGCTCGACGGACAGCAGCGCGATCGCCTTGGCGCGGTCCTCGGCCGCTGTGACGAGGTATCCGTCGGCGGTCAGGTTGGTCGCGAGGAACGCCCGCGCGGCGTCGTCCTCGTCTGCGAGCAGGATCGTGTGATTGCTCTTGGGCATGTGTGTGGGACCTCCTTGGAGGTGTTGTTTGACTTGTTCGCCAGCGCTGCTGCGCGCGACACACGCGCAACTCACGCGCGCGGCCGCGATCGACGGCGATCGCGTCGCCCGTTATCGGCGCGGACTCAGTCCGGTCGTGGTGCGCCGAGTAGCAGCAGCCCGGCGGCTCGGCTCAGAGCGTCGTTATCGGTCTTGCCGCGGAGCCGTGTGATCGCCCGGCGTGCGGATAGTGCGACGCTGGCGCGTGGTCCAGCTGAGTGATGCGAACGCGGTCGCGGAGCTGGACGATCCGCGACCGGGCGCTGCGACGTTCGGGCGCAGCCGCGCTCGAGCTCCCGCGCCCGCTGAGCGGGAGGGGCGCCCGGGAGTTGAGAGTGTCAGCCTCGGCGGTTGCGCTTGCGCGCTTGGCGTTGCGCCTTGCGGCGTTGCGCCTTTTGCTTGGGAGCCCGTGCTCCGGTGGCCGAGGGCAACCCGGCGGCGCGGGCCATGCGGTCGGCGGCGGGGCCGATGATCGCGTCGCGCTCCTCGCGCGGGCGGGCGTTGAAGTCCGTCATCCAGGCGTCGAGCGCGCCAGCCGCGCTTGGGTCGATTCCCTCGGCCTGCATCTTCATGACCATCGACTTCGCCAGACCCCATTGCGAGCTGTCGCGCGCGCACTCGTGGAACTCGTCGCGCAGCTCCTCGCAGGCTTGCTCGAGCTGTTCGAGCGGCTCGCCGGAGAGGCTGCCGCGCGCGTCGAGGAACCCCAGGAACGCGCAGACGCACTCGGGGACCGCGTGCAGCGTCTCCTCCTCGACAGACACCTTGCGCGGGAAGTAGTCGAGCAGGTACTCGGCCAGATCCGCCCGCGTCCAGCGCCCGAGGCGGCCGTCGTCGTAGCCGCCCTTCCACTGCAGCATCGACGACGCGACGAAGTCGCCGTGCTGCCACACGACGCCATCGGGCGGGTATGTCGCCTTGGCGTGTTGCTCGAGCTCGTCGAGCAGCATGTCCATCACGCGGTGAAAGCCTTCCTCGTCCTCGGCCGCGTCGACGATCAGCTCTGGGTCGTCGTCCTCCCACGGCGCCAGCACCAGCGGCCGCGGCAGACCGGCAGGGTCGCCTGTCAGTGCGCGAGAGATGATCGGCAACGCCGGTCCGGCGCCGGACCGAGCGCGATCTCCGCGTCGACCGCCCGTTGCGCCGCGGCGAGGACACGCTCGGCCAGCTCGTCGGCCGAGATCGGCTGCGGCGCAGCCGCGCCGTCGACGCCGTCCAGCAGCTCGCGCGCCTCGCTGACGGGCGCCGGCGGCGTAAGCCCACAATCGACGAGCGCACCGCCGGTCTCCTGATGCTCGATCCCGAGGATCGCCGCCTGGACGTCCCGCGCGCCCGGTCGTGCGAGCAGCGCGACCAGCAGCTCGGCGCTCGCGCTTTCGATCCGAACCGCCTCCTGGACAGCGAGCGTCCCGACACCGGCCGCGGCGCGGGCGACACGATCCCCTCCCCGGCGAGGCGCTGCGCGCTCGCGTGCGCCTGAGCGGCGAGCGGCTCAGGCGGCGAGCACGGCGAGCGCCGCGAGCACACCCGCGGCGTTCGCGTCGCGACGCGCCTCGATCGCGTCAACGACCGCCGAGCCGACCTCCGGCGGGATCTCGGGCTGCTGCAGCGGGATCAGCAGGGTGGCGGCGAGCTGCTCCAGCTCGGCCGGGTACTCGAGCGGCGGCGCGTCGTCGAGCAGCGCGACGAACTCGCGGCACGATCTGCTCGTGCAGGATCTCTGTCTGGAACTCGCTGATGTCTGATGGCATCGCGTAAGCGTAGGCGCTGGACCGGCGCTCAGCTCGTCGCTGGCGATGTGGCGAGTTCGGTCTTCCAGGCCTCGCCGAGCGCGATCGCGAGTCGGTCGCGGAGCTTGCGGTTCTCGGCCTTGAGCCGCGCGATCTCTTCGTGTGCGCCGGTCAACCGGGCGTGCAGCGACGCGATCGTGGCGCGATCGGCGACCGGGCGCGGCGCGAGCTTCGCCGGCGTCGTGCTGCGCCGCTGCCGGATCTCTTCGAGCAGGTCGGGATGGTCGTAGATGTAGCCACGGTCCACCCCCGCGAGCGCGGCGACGCCAGCCACCGTGACAGGCTCGCTGGCGCGGTCGAGCTTGCGGATCTCGCCGGTCACCGTGTTGCGGCGCTGGACGCTGCGCTCACGCTGGAACACGGCCAGCGCGTCGGGCTGACGGCGGCTCATCCGCCGAGCCGGTCGCAGGCCGGCGATGATGCGACGGAGATCCAGCACGTCGGGGCGGTTGATCTCCGCCAAGCGCTCGTGGCCGGCGCGCTCGGCGTCGCCGACGCGCTGCTCAGCGCGCGCGAGCTGCTCCTGCAGCACTGGCCGGTAGCGCTCATCGGTGAGGAAGTGTGGACACGAGTGGCACTTCTCGTCGGACACGATCGCGAACCCCCGCGCGCCCTTCCCGCGCGCGCCGTTGGCGTTGTCCTCCCGCGGCACCAGCTCCACCCGCCGCTCCCACGTGCGCATGTCCTCATGCCGCAGCCCCAACGCCTGCGAGACCCGCATCCCCGTCTCCGCCAGCAGCGCGAACAACAACCGGTCGCGCAGCCGCCGCTGCGCCGCGATCACCGCCACGATCTGCGCCAACGTCAGCACCTTCGGCAGCTCCCGCACCGTCCGCAGCCGACCGACCCGCGCGCGCGAGGACCCCTTCGCGATCCCGTACAGAAACGGCCGATAGGACCCGCGGCCACGACGGCCGTGCTCGACCAGCCGCGCCGCGACCGGCACCCCATGGCGAGCATGGAACTCATAGAAGCCCATCACCGCCGACAGCGCACGATTGGTCGTACTCGACGACCGCGCCGGCCTGACGCCCGGAAGCGGCACCACGTTGTCCGCCGGGCGGCGCAACCACGCCGCGAAATCACCCAGATCCGCGACACGCACCGCGTCCCACGCCAGCCCCCGGCCCGCGAGGAACTCCCAGAACAGCTTCAGATCATGCGCGTACGCGCGCACCGTGTTCGGCGAGCGCTCGATCCGATGCAGATACCGCAAGAACCCCGACACCGGCCCGACCTCGCCGCCATCCGACGCCGAGCACCGTCCACGCCTCCCGCCCATCCGGCAACGCGACCCGATGCGCGATATGCGAGGAAGCCAAAGCTGAACCGATCGTGACGATGGGGGTGTCGACAGGGCGCGCAGCGCCCACGCCACGGCGCTTCGCCCTCGGGCTCAGCTCCGCGGCGAGGGCGCTATCCACACCGCTGGAGATAAAGCGTCGCCTACGGCCCGGACGGAACCCGCAACCCACACAGCCAACGCCTCAAACCGTGCTGGAGATAACGTGGCTGTCGAGCGTCCGGGTGCGCCCGGCCGTCTGTAGCCCCAGACGTCGCGCCATCAGCTCCTCGCGGGTGAACAAATCGCCCGACTCTGGCCCGAGCCGCACCGACTCGCCGCGCTGAGGGTCCACGACCTCAGACATACAAACGCTAGCTTGCTCGCCAGACTAACCGGCAATCTCGGCATCGTGCAGAAGCGCCTCGGCCACTCCTCAATCGTGATGACGTGGGACCGCTATCACCACTATCTCCCCGACGCCGATAAAGTCGCTCGCCGACGCGTTAGGCGCTATGTTCGACGCCACCGATGCCGAGCCCACCAACGTCATCGAGCTAACGCAGCACGAGCAGGCGTGAGGATCTTCCTCCTGTACCGTTTCCGCCCATGACGGACGACTTTGACGAACTCACCGAGGGCGCGCTGCTCGACTATCTGACGGACGCGGCGCGTGGGAGGGGCGAGCATCTAGTGATCGAGGAGCGCGACGGTCAGTGGTTCGCCGAGACACGGACCCCGAGCGGCTTAGCTGGCGAGACGGTGCCCGTTGGTGACGGCGCGGCGATCCTCCCTGACGAGTCGGTGATCCACGGCGTCAACGGACCCGACCGCCGCACGGCGATGAAGCGGCTCGCGCGCGACCTCTCCCGAAGCTCCCGTGGGTAAACCGTGGGCAAGAACTCGAGCAACGTGGGACCCGCGGCCTGCTAGGC
>CAWIRN010000014.1:0-333379 GCA_963838535.1 uncultured Solirubrobacterales bacterium | reverse complement strand
CTTAAGGCTGCTTCCTTCCGGACCTGACCTGGTTCACAGCTCTCCATCGCAACGGGACCAAACCATCACCGCCTCAAATGGGGCGCTGACCTCGGGCCTCCAGCCCCTCGAAAGGGGATTCAGCCCCGCTAGAGCGGATTGCGGGTACAGGGCACCGCTAGCACCCCGCCTAGCACGGTCCGTGACGAATCCTAGTGGGTCCGGGGCCTGCCGTGCGCCGGAGGCCGCAGTCGCTGGGGCCGCCAGGATGCGGTGTATCGTCAGGGCCCATGACGATCGGAGTGATCGGGCTCGGGTACGTGGGATTGCCGCTCGCTGTGGAGTTCGCCGAGGCGGGCCAGTCGGTCATCGCCGTCGACGTGGACGATGCCAAGGTCGCCGCCATCCGCGCCGGGCAGTCCTACGTGGAGGACATCCCGTCCCAGCGACTCGCGGCGGTGGTCGACCGCATCGACGCCCGGACCCACTACGCGCCCCTGGCCGGCGCTGACGCCGTGCTCATCTGCGTGCCGACGCCGCTGACCCCCAACCGCGAGCCGGATCTGGGGCCCCTGCTGGGAGCCTCCCGAGCGCTGGCCGAGATCGTCCAGCGAGACCAGCTGATCGTGCTGGAGTCCACCACCTACCCGGGGACCACGCGCGAGCAGGTGCAGCCCCTGCTCGAGGCCCGCGGGCTCAAGGTGGGCGAGGACGTCTACCTCGCCTTCTCGCCCGAGCGCGTGGATCCGGGCCGCACCGACTACACGCTGCGCAACACCCCCAAGCTGGTGGGCGGGATCACTCCCGAGTGCACCGATCGCGCCGTCGCCCTGTATGAGACGGTGTGCGATCACGTGATCCGCGTGTCGGCTCCCGAGGCGGCGGAGATGGCCAAGCTGCTGGAGAACATCTTCCGCTCGGTCAACATCGCGCTCGTCAACGAGCTGGCCATCCTCGCCGACCGCATGGGCATCGACATCTGGGAGGTCGTCGACGCCGCCGCCACCAAGCCCTACGGCTTCATGCGCTTTGACCCCGGCCCCGGGATGGGCGGCCACTGCCTGCCGGTGGACCCGTTCTACCTGACCTGGCGCGCCCGCGAATTTCACATGTCCACCGAGTTCATCGAGCTCGCCGGCAAGATCAACCAGCAGATGCCCTACTACTGCGTGGAGCGCGTCGAGCGCGCCCTCAACGGTGCCGCCAAGCCCGTCAACGGCTCGCATATCGCCGTGCTGGGCGTCAGCTACAAGGGCGGCGTCGGGGATACGCGAGAGTCCCCCGCGCTACGCATCATGGAGCTCCTGGCCCAGCGCGGCGCGGTGCTCTCCTACCACGACCCGTTTGTCCCGGCGCTGCCCGAGCTCGGCCTCCAGAGCTCCGACCTCGACGGCATCACGGCCGCCGACGCCGTGGTCCTGGTCACCGCCCACCCGCACATCGACCACCTGGCGCTGGCCGAGTCCGCTCAGCTGTTCGTGGACCTGCGCGGCGTCACCCGCCGGCTCACCACAGGTGACGTGGTCCGGCTCTGACGCCCTGAGGCGCTCGGGGCCGGAGCCGGAGCCGTCAGCTAAGAGCCTTCTCACAGGCCGGGCCACAAGCTGAACACATCGGGGCTCACGGCCCCTCATACGGTGCGCTCGTTTCGGATCCCACGAAAGGAGTCGTCATGCCTGATCGCGTGCGGCGTGCCGTCCGCGCCGCCAGGGCCTCCCGCCGTATCGGCATCACCGTCGCCGTGACGGCCGTGGCGCTGTGCGCGCTCGCGGGTACGGGTCTGGCGGATGGCTGGTGGTTCTCCTCCAATGACAACCCCTGGCCGTACGCCGCGACACCCCCGTCGCCGGTGCTGGCCACCGTCGGCGACATCTCGTGCCAGCCCGGACAGCCCCAGGAGTCAGAGAAACCCACGGACACCTGCGACCAGGGTGCGGGCTCGACGGTGCGCGACGAGGCGCAGAACGCGACCGCCGGGCAGGTGGAGGCGATGAAGCCGAACCTCGTCGCCGTGCTCGGCGACGAGCAGTACCAGAACGGCTACTACTCGGACTTTGAGAACTCGTTTGACAAGTACTGGGGCGCCTTCAAGTTCCTCCAGCGCCCCTCCCCCGGCAACCACGAGTTCTATGACAACCACGGCCAGACGGGCGTGCACGGCCTGGGGTACTTCGACTACTACAACGGCATCCAGCACGCGAGTGACGGCTCGGAGGTCGATGACACCGTCACCAACCCGACCACCGGCCACGTTGTGAACCAGCCAGCCCCGCAGCCCGAGGGTCAGGCCGGATCCTTCGGCCAGAGCGGCGACGGCTGGTACTCGTACAACCTCGGGGCCTGGCACCTCATCTCGCTCAATATCGAGTGTGCCGACGAGCCGGGCGGCTGCAGCCCCACCGGCTCCTGGTTCGCCGCGGAGACCAAGTGGCTGGCTCAGGACCTCAACGCCGATCACGCGGCCTGCACCGTCGCCTACTGGCACCAGCCGACGTTCAGTTCCACGGCCACCCCGTTCACCTCCGACAGCCCGGAGGGCCAGACCGCGGATACCTGGTGGAAGCTGCTCTACGCCCGCCGCGCCGACCTCATCCTCAACGGCCACGACCACGTCTACTCGCGGTTTGCGCCGATGGACGCGAACGGCAACGCCGACCCGCGCCGCGGGATCCGTGAGTTCATCGTCGGCACCGGCGGCGAGTCGCTGGACACCGTGCTGCCGGCGACGCCCAACCTCCAGGCGTGGGCCGATCAGTACTACGGGGTCATGAAGCTGGTCCTGCATCCGCACGGCTACACGTGGGACTATCAGTCAGCCCTGGAGAGCCCCACGGCGCCGGCCGGCACGCCGTCCACCTACAGCGATGCGGGCAGCGGCACTTGTCACGGCGGACACGGCTGGTGAGCTGAGCTGGGCCTCGGCCTCAAGGGTATTGCCCGATCCACACCCTGGGCCGCTGGCGGCGCCGCGGATCTGAGGCGATGATCCTCGCCGCCTCACCTCCACCGGTGGGGCGGCAAAGGCAACCCCTGGCGATGGCGCGGTCACCGGCCTGATCGGGCACGTCGCCCGGGGGTGCCCCCGCGCCGCCGGGCGGCGGCTCAACCATTCGGCTGGGGTCCGTGCTCAATAGTCGGGCAGCGCCGCCGATAACCGATATGTGCGACCTAGCCGCGCATACCTGGCGGGCCTGGGAACCGCCGGATCCCTCGTCATCGGCGCCATCCTGCTCTTTGCCGTGGGCAGCGGAGTCGTGGCCTTCCACGGCTGGCGTCCCCTCGGTATCGGATCTCCAGCTACCCAGACCCTCCGAGCCCGTGGCGCCCGCGCACGCGAGCACCGCGCGCAGGTCGCCGCCGCGACTGCCGCGCTCACCCATCCGCCCGGCGCTGTCCGAGCAGCCCCGACCGGCGCCGCGGCGCTCCCGATGTCCACGCCGGACGGGTTGATGGCGACGCTTCCGGGCCGCGCCCGGGTCGGCGGCGGCCGCGGGCACAAGGTGGGCCCGTCCGTCTCCCATGGTCACCCCGCGGCGCGGCGCGGTCACGCTCCGGTCACCACCGCCCCGACGTCGACCACGCCCACGACGTCCACGCCCACGACGTCCACGCCCACGACGTCCACGCCCACAAGCCCCGCGGCCGCGGCTCCCGCCCCGACGCCGAGCACGACCGCCCCCGTGGCCACCACGCCCTCCCAGCCGGCGCCGCTGGGCCAGCGGGCCTCGCCGGTCACGGTCACGGTCCCCGTGATGTCGCGGCCGGTCGACCCACCGCGACACCGCGTCCCGTCGATCGTCAACAAGATCGGATCGGTGGTGTCCAAGCACCACCCGGTGACCCGCCCGACGGTGTCGCGCCCGGCGCCGCCGGGGCAGCACCCGATCCCGCATCCCGGACCGCCGCCCGGCCCGCATCCTGGCCCGCCCATCCGCACCCCGGGACCCGGCCCCCACGGACCCGGACCCCATGGACCCGGCCCCCACGGACCCGGCCCCCACGGACCCGGCCCATCTCCCCGTGGGTCCGCCCCCGGGCCCGATCGGCCGGCCGTCCCCGCCGCCGAGCGGCGCCCCGTCGCCCAGCCCGGGACTGCACCATCCCGGCCCTCCCCCGGGTATCGGCCCGGGCGGGGATGGCCCCCCGGGTCACGGGTTTGGCCACTCCCGCCGCTAGGCGACTCAGAGATCCTCGGTCAGCGGAGACCGGCGCCGGGACGCGGTAGCATCCGATCTTCCCTTTGAGGGCGCGTAGCTCAGTGGGAGAGCGCTCGCTTCACACGCGAGAGGTCGCTGGTTCAAGCCCAGCCGTGCCCATACTGAAAGGCCCTGGAAATCCGGGCCCTTTTTGCGTGTCGGGAGGCGCTCGGAGCGAGCGGAGTTGGTCCACAAGCTGGTCCATAGATCGGATTTGTGGACCAGAGCGGCCCAGTACACCGACAACGGGTGCGCACGGATGCTGGGCAAACGCATCACTTGGAGCCGTAGAGGCCGCTTGAAAATCACGCGAGAGGCCTCCGGTGGTCGAAAGCGGCGCTATTAGCCGGTCCATATCGGTAGTTGACGCTGGGCGAAAGCGGTAAGATGACTGTCTGCCTGGATCCGACTACACGCCGCGGCTGATCGACGGACGGCTCGAGCGACTGTTCGCACAGCTTCCCGCGATCCTCGTGACCGGCCCGCGCGCGACGGGAAAGACGACGACCGTGGAGCGACACGCGAATACGGTCGTGCGACTCGATCGCGCAGCCGAGGCCGTCGCGTTCGCAGCCGACCCGGACGCGGCGCTAGGTGCCCAGAGCGAGCCGGTCCTGCTCGACGAGTGGCAGGCCGTGCCGGGCGTCCTCGGAGCGGTCAAACGAGCTGTCGATGCCGATCCCAGCCCCGGCCGCTTCCTGTTGACAGGCAGCGTCCGAAGCGACATCGAAGCCGAAACGTGGCCCGGCACCGGACGGCTGGTGCGGTTGCGGATGTACGGCCTCAGCGAACGCGAGCTCGCCGCGCGAATCTCGGGGCCGATGTTCCTCGAGAAGCTCCGCGCCGGCGACCTCGATGCGTTCACGTTGCCATCCGACCGGCCCGATCTACGCGGCTACGTCGAACTCGCGCTGCGCGGCGGCTACCCCGAGCCCGCCCTCCGGCTCTCGGGCGACGCGCGCGAGGCCTGGCTGGCCGGCTACCTCGAGCAGCTGCTCACCCGCGACGCGGAGGGCATTGCCGGCCACCGAGACCCACTTCGCCTCCGCCGCTACTTCGAGGCCACCGCGCTCAGCACCGCCGGCCAGCCCGAGCACAAGACGCTCTACGACGCCGCCGCCATCAACCGCAAGACCGCGATCGCCTACGACACCCTGCTCACGAACCTGTTCGTGCTCGAACTCGTCCCCGCGTGGGCGAGCAACCGCCTGACCCGGCTGATCAAGACCCCAAAGCGCTACCTCGTCGACCCCTCACTCGCCGGCGCCGCACTCGGACTCGACCCCACCGCCGTGCTCCGAGACGGAGACCTCCTCGGCCGACTGGTCGATTCGTTCGCCGTCGCGCAAATCCGGCCCGAGCTCGAACTCACCTCACACCCCCCGCGTCTCTACCACCTACGCGACAAGGAGGGTCGGCATGAGATCGACTTGATTGCCGAGATCGCCGCCGGCGACATCCTCGCGATCGAGATCAAAGCCACCGCCGCGCCATCCCGCCAAGACGCACGCCACCTCGAATGGCTGCGCGACGAACTCGGCGACCGATTCGTGGCCGGCGCGGTACTTCACACCGGACCCAGCCTGCTACGCCTCGGGGAACGCATCCTCGCCATCCCCATCTGCGCGCTGTGGGGGTGAGAGCGGTGCAAAGTCCACCTGCACGGATCTGGGTATCCCGATCCACAGCCCGTCGTTCATTCGAGCGCGCGCCGCTCGGCCCGCTCCGCCAGCGCGCGGTATGCCGGCGTGAGGAGCTCGACCAGGTTCTCGCCGCCGATGTCGACTGGCGCCGGACCGAGCTGACGCAACAGCGCATCCGTCGCCTCGACGGCGAATGGATTGACGTGCAGGTCCGAGAGCGCCGGACCGCTGTACCAGAACGAGTCGATTTCGTCGATAAGCGCCGGACCCAGCGACTCCGAACCCACCGGCCGCGCGGCGGACGTGGCCGCAGCAGCGATGGCGCTGCCCGTGCGGTGCCCGGCACCACCGGCAGCCCGCGCGGCGCTCGTGCCGGCTCGCAGCGCGCGCAGGTGCTCGAGCAGCTCGTCCTGCTCGCGCCCCCGCCACGCAAAGATCTGGAACGGGTCCTGGTCAAAGCGCTCCGCGAGGATGTAGTAGGCGGCCGCGATGTGCTTGCACGGGTTCTCCCAATCCGGGCACGTGCAGCTCGCCTTCAACTCGGCGTGCGAGCGCGGGAACAGCGTCAGCTTGCACGACACGAACACGTCCTCGATATCTCGGGGCATCTCGCCGGCGAGCAGCTGGGCGAGTGGCAGCGCTTGCGATGCCATCCCCCTCTCCAGCCGCCGCCACTGCTGCTCGCTCAGCGCTTTACACCGGATCCGGACGCGGTAGGGCGTGTAGCGCGAGCCCTGCACCTTCGCGATCACGATGCCCGGCTCGACGTCGAGCTCGACCACCTGGCCTCGGCGAGCGTAGTTGCGCCCACGCTGCAGCCGTGACCCGACTCCGAATGACTCGAGCAGCGCAATGAACCGTTGTGCCCACCACGTCTCGCCGATCGTGCCGCGCTTGCTGCGCGCGGCGATCCCACCGTCCACCGGCAGCGGCCGCGATGGCTCCCAATCGCGCCAATCAGGCCAATCGCTCATACAGCCGCTCCGCTCACGGTGCCACCGCCTCTTGGGAGAGGGACACGAGCTCGCGCAGCTGGGCGGTGTCGAGCTCGGTGATCCACCGCTCGCCGGTCCCGACGATCCGCTCGGCGAGATCCTTCTTCTGCGCGATCAGCATGTCGATCCGCTCCTCGATCGTGCCGACGCACGTGAGCTTGCGCACCTGCACGTTCTTGCGCTGACCGATCCGAAACGCGCGGTCGGTCGCCTGGTCCTCAACCGCCGGGTTCCACCAGCGGTCGAAGTGGACGACGTGGTTGGCCGCGGTCAGATTGAGACCCGTACCGCCCGCCTTCAACGACAGGATCATCAGCGGCGGCCCGCCGTCGGCCTGGAACCGCGTGACCATCTCGTCGCGCGCGGCCTGCGCGGTCCCGCCGTGCAGGAACAGCACCTCGCGACCGAGTCGCTCCTGCAGGTGACGGCGGAGCAGATGCCCGAACTCGGCGAACTGGGTGAAGCACAGCGCCTTGTCCCCCTCGGCCAGCGCCTCGGCCAGAATCTCCTCGAGCCGAGCGAGCTTGCCGGAGCGTCCGTCGAGCGCGGAACGGTCCTTGAGCAGGTGCGCCGGGTGGTTGCACGCCTGCTTGAGCTTCATCAGCGCCGCGAGGATGATCCCCGAGCGCTCGATCCCGGTGGTGTGCTCGGCCTTCTCGATCATCTCGTCGACCACCGCCTGGTAGAGCGTCGCCTGCTCCTTGGTGAGGTGGCAGTCGATGCGCATCTCGATCTTCTCGGGCAGGTCGGTGATGATGCTCCTGTCGGTCTTCAGCCGGCGCAGGATGAACGGCCCGGTCGCCTGCCGCAGGCGATCGGTGGCGCGCTGATCGCGCCAGCGCTCGATCGGCGTGGCGTAGCAGCGCTTGAACGTGGCGGCGGGGCCGAGCAGCCCCGGATTGAGGAAGTCCATGATCGAGTGGAGCTCGGTCAGGCGGTTCTCGACCGGTGTACCGGTGAGCGCAACGCGATGGCGGGCAGCGAGCGAGCGGATCGCCCGCGTCTGCTTAGCGTCGCCCGTCTTGATGTTCTGCGCCTCGTCGAGCACGATCCGCTCCCACTTGACTGCGGCCAGCGTCTCGCGGTCGCGCGTCGCCAGCGCGTAGGTCGTGACCACGAGATCCGCCCGTCGCGCCGCGGCCGTGAACGCGCGGCCCTTCGATCGCTCCGGACCGTGGTGCACGACCACGCCCAGGCTCGGCGCGAACCGCTCTGCCTCGCGCTGCCAGTTGCCGACGACCGACACCGGACAGATCAGAAGGGTCGGGCTCAGACGCTTTCGCGACGTCCGGCCCTCGCGCTCGGCGAGCAGCAGTGCCAGCGTTTGCGGCGTCTTTCCGAGACCCATGTCGTCCGCGAGACACGCCCCCAGCCCGAGGCTCGACAGGAACGACAGCCACGCCAGCCCGCGCTGCTGGTACGGGCGCAACTCGCCGGCGAACGTCATCGGCGTCGCGATCTGCCGGAGCTTGCGCTCACCGCCCCGGCTCAGGACCTCGCTCAGCCAGCCGGTGCTCTCGATCTCGGTCGCCGGCAGCTCGTCGCGGCCCGCTTCGAGCGCCAGGCTCTCACGTATGAGCTCTGCGGCCGGCGCCTCGCCGCGCTCATTGCGGGTCTCGAAGAACTTCAGCGCGGCCTCGACGTCCTCGGAGCGCAGCACGATCCACTGCCCGCGCGACATCACCAGCGGCAGCTTCATCGCCGCCAGATCTCGCAATTCCGACACCGACAACGTCGCATCGCCGACCGCGATCCGCCACTCGTAGGCACAGAGGCCGTCGAGGCTGAACAGCCCGCTGCCCTCTTCCCACTCCTTGAACGGCTCGGCTGTCAGCTTGAGCCGCAGACGCTTGTCCCACCACGCCGGCGACAGCACGCCGAATCCGGCCAGCTCGAGCGCGGGAACCGCGTCGCGCAGGAACCGGAAGGCGGCGTCTGTGTCGAGCGCGACGCCGGTCGGCGCCACCTCGTGCAGAGCCGGCTCGAGCTCGGGCCACAGGCGCAGCGCGTGGCCGAGCCCGCCCAGCAGCCGCTCCTGCGGGTCCTCGATCAGACGTCCGAGAACACGCAGACCATCGCCATTCGAGCTCCATACGTCCTGTGCCGGGACGAGCACGCTCGGGTCGTCCTTCGCTTGCAGCAGGATCTCGACGTGCCACGGCTGTTCGGCGACGGGCGAGGCGGGCTCCTCGGGCGCGGACAGGCGAAAGCACGTCCGGAACGTCCGGTGCGCGGCGTAGTGCTCCATCGCACTCCGCCACGCGTCAATTTGCTCGCTGAGCGCCGCGAGCTCGCGCCCCTCCGCAGCAACGACCGGATCGGCTGCGGTCAGTGCGGTGATCCACGCCTCCACGCTTGCGGGCGCCCGCCCCCGAGCGGCCTGCGGGAGCAGCGGCTCGGCCACGAAGCGCCGCGCACACGCATCGAGGAAGGCGCCGAGCGCGCCGTCGACGATCTTCTCAGGCGTCCTGGAGTGCTCGGATATGCCGACCTCCGCACGCAGCAGCGGCGGGATTGCTCCCGCCAGCAGCCGCAGACGCTCTGCGTCGCCGGGATCGGTCGCGACCGGCTCCCAGCGCGCCAGCCACCGATCCTCGCTGCCACGCGAGCATCGGCATCACGCGTCCGCGCGCGAGAAGCTCAAGCGCGAGCTTTGCAATCTCGGCTAGGAACCGCGGCGAATCGCCGATCGCCAGGCCGGGTTGACCGCGACCGGGGAGGTCGAGCAGGAGCTCGACGGCGTCGGCGGCACCGAACGTGGCGGTGGGGACGACCCACGGATGCAAGCGATCCGGTCGTCCGGAGGCGGCGCCGTCCTCACCGGCGCGCAGCAGGTGCGGCGAGGCCTGCGGCCCATGCTCGTGGGAGGGCAACAGGACGGACAGCTCCCCTGCGACCGACGCCGCGGGATCAAGCTGCGGGCACGCCCGACCGAGCGCCTGAGCGAGATCCTCGATCCCAGCCGCGAACGGATGCGGGCGCGGGCGCGGCCTTACCGGCGGCCTGCCACGCCGCCGCGGCGCAAATGACGGCAGGCTCCCGTCCTCGCCCCACACGCACAACCGCCCCATCCGCGACCAGGTTGCGTGGAGGACGATCACGGGCAGACATGTTCACGCATCGCCAGGACAGCGCGACGAGCCCTCAGCCGACGACAGGTTCTGGCGCGCGGGAACAGGCGCGACCGCCCTGCCGGCTCATCCGTCGCGGTTGCGCGCGCGGCCGCTGGCCAGACCCTTCACGGCGACCACGCGCGCGTCGGCTATCAGATCCCGGCCGAGCCGCGTTCGCTCGCCGGGCTCGGCTGGAGCTCGCCGCGATCGATCCGCGGTCAATGCGACCTCGGGGCGGATCGCTTGGCCGGAGGAAGCTCGGTCTGTTATTCGGCGAGCATTGCGCGCGCCTGGTCCTCGGTGAGGACGGCAATACCGAGGCTCTCGGCCTTCTTGCGCTTCGCGCCCGCGGAGCCTCCCGCCACAACGTAGTCGGTCTTGGCCGACACCGACCCTGAGGGTTTGGCGCCGGCGGCTTCCAGCAGCGCCTGGAACTGCTTTGCGGTCGATCGAGAGCGTGCCGGTGATGACCACGGTCTTGCCTGCGAACGGTGAGTCCGCGGGCGCCTGGATGGGGCGGTCCTCGTCGCGGACGTCGAGGCTGACGCCGAGCTCGCGCAACGCGGTGATCTCAGCGCGGGTGGCGGGCTGTCCGAGGAACTCGCTCAGGGCGTGCGCGACGATTGGTCCGATGTCCTCGACCTCGCAGAGCTCCTCGATCGTGGCGGCCTGCAACTGCTCGATCGACTCGTATCCGTGCCGGCAGATGCGCTTGGCCGTGCCCTCAGAAGTCAGCGGTATCGACCAGCCGACGAGCGCTCGGCGCAGACCGACACCCTCGCTCTTCTGGATCGCGGCGAGGAGGTTGGCGACCGACCGCTCCCCCCACCCCTCAAACCGCGCCGCGCCGTCTGGCATCAACGCCTCATGGTCGAGCCGATAGATATCCGACGGGGTGGACACCAGACCGGCGCCGATGAGCTGTTCCAGGCGCGCTTCGGAGAGGCCCTCGACGTCCGCGCCCGCCCGAGAGCACCAGTGGATCAGCCGCCGCAGCCGCTGCGCGGGACACCCCTGACTGTTCTCGCACATGACGACCCTCGACTCGCCGACGATGGCCAACGGCCCGCCGCACGACGGGCACGCCGCAGGCGGCTCGATCACCCGCTCGCTGCCGTCACGCTCAGCCGGGTCAACCACCCCGGAGACGAACGGGATCACATCCCCGCGCCTGAGGATGTAGACCCGATCGCCGACCCGGACATCGCGTGCCGCGATCACCGCAAGGTTGTGCAAGCTGACATGCTCGATATGCGTCCCTGACACGAACACCCGCTCAACCTGCCCCCGCGGCGTGAGCTGTCCCGTCTTCCCGGGCGTCCAATCGACCTCGAGCAGGCGGGTGACCGCGACCTGCGGCGGCGGCTTGAACGCGATCGCGCCCTTCGGATGATGCCCGGTCTGCCCCGCCGCGTCATACACCGCCCGATCGACCAGCTTGATCACCACGCCGTCGAGCTCGTAGTCCATGTCCGGCCGACTGTCGAGGATCCGCTGGATGTATCCACGGATCTCCCCAGCATCCCCAGACTCGGCGTAACCCTCCACCGTGAACCCCAAACCCCGCAGCTCATCAGCCAGCTTCCGATCAGGTTGACGATCCCCCAGGCGGATGAGATCGAACGCGTAGAACCTCACCGGCCGCTGCGCGACCTTGCCTCGATCCTTGGCCAGCAGCGTCCCCGCCGCGGCGCTCCGCGCGTTGGCCAGCGGCTTGTCCGGATGGGCGTCGTTATAGGCGCGCCAGTCCGAGCGCAGCATCACCACCTCCCCGCGGACCTCGCAATCGACGCGCTCCGGCAGCGTCTCCGGCATCCCATGCACATCGCCGCCGCGCACATTGACCGTCACGTCCTGCCCGACCTCACCATTGCCGCGCGTCGCCGCGCGCGCCAGCCGACCCGCCCGGTAGAGCACCGACAACGACAACCCGTCGAACTTCGGCCACAACGCAAACCTCTCCCCCGGGAACCGCCCCACGAAACCATCGAGCTCCTCCTCGCTGGTCGCCTTCTCCAACGACAACATCGGCACCTCATGACGAGCATCGGCGTACAGCTCGCCCGCGAGATCAGCCCCCACCTCCTCCAGAGGACTATCCGCCGGCGAGAGCTCCGGATGCTCAGCGACCAGCGCCCGGAACTCGACCTCCAACGCGTCGTACTCAGCGTCGCTGATCGCCGGCTCACCGGAGTAATACAGCCGCTTGTGACGGCGCAGATCCTGCGCGAGCTGCTCAATACGATCAGACGCCGTCGACAGCGAAGACATCGACCGCACTATAGGCAGCAGCAAACGTGGCTTCTCACCGACGGATGGAGCTGCTGAACCTCAGCCGACCGTAGGCTCTCGCCGTCCCGAAGCTTCCGACCGGTGACGCGAGCGACCGTCAGCTAGGTCAGAATCGCGAGCAGCGCAACGGTCAAGCCGATTGTCACGCCCAACATCAGCGCGACGGCTGAGAGCAGGCGGCGCAGCCGGATTGCGGCGGGCCTGACGGCCGGTCGGATCCAACCCGCGGGCATGAGCCGCAGAGCGGGCCACCGGCGACACGCCAGCGCGAGGATCAGGTCCGCGAGCCGGGTGTCGACCGCCGTGCTGACTCGAGTGCGCACCGCGCGAAGATAACGGTCACGCTCAGTGCCCGGCCAGCCGTGCAGGCCGCCGCCCAGTCCCGTCCGGGCTGCGGGTTCCGTATCGCGACAGCTTGGGGCTGCCTATACCTCGACTCTGTGGCTTCTACGCGTGAGACGAGGGGCGCACGAACAATGTCGGCTCAGCGTCCCGTCAACCGTCAGTACAAGAGCAGGCCCTGCTCGCTGGACCACTCCCAGAGCGCGCGGTCCAGCGTGCGACCATCCACACCCGCCGCGTCGGCCAAACGCCGGTACTCCTCGACGTACTCGGTCCAGAGCCTGAAGCTGTAGGTAGCCGGTGCTCGGACCCCGAGCGCGTGCAGCGCCCGCTTGTCGAGGATCGGATAGCGCTCCGGGTAGGCCAGGTGCAGCAGCACCGACGCGGTCGGATACTCGACGCCGGCCAGCGACCGCAGCGCGTCCATGCGGTCGCGCTCCGTGCTCGCTTCGCTGAGCGCGGTCCGGGATGCGATCTCGACCTGCCGAGCGGTATTCGTCGCGACGAGCGGCCCGCTCCGCGGAGTCTTCCACCGGCACACCGCCACGAACTCCTCGCGCGCGTAGTGACCGCGCTCCCGAGCCCTCCGGCCGATGGCCAGGACCACACTGTCGTCCTCATACGCATAACGGGACGCGTACGCCCTGACCTCGCGAACGTCAAACTGCAAACGGAAGCGACCCATCGGCGAACCGTAACGGCCGACGTCCCACAAGCGTCGAGACCGCACGGCTTCCGAATGGGTCCGTCGCGACGCCGTACTGCATGGATCAAGGCACTAAGCACCGCCGCCAACGGCGATCCCGGGCTGGGCCACCAGTCGCCGGTCAGAGCCGGCGCTGTCCGGGAAGCGCGACGCCACGCTGGGTATCAGCCATCGCCGCGCCAGGCCAGCGCGCGGCGGCGGGCTCGGGACAGCTTGCTGACGACCAGGTCGTAGGAGTCCTCGATCATGTCGGCGATCATCGTGTCGGGCAGCGAGCCGTCGATGATCACCGTGTTCCAATGACGCTTGTTGAGGTGATATCCCGGCATCACGGCCGGATGCGCGCCGCGTAGCTGCTCGGCCAACGCCGGGTCGCATTTGAGGCTGACCCGGACAGGGGTTTGGGCAAGCCGGGACAGCGCGAAGATCCGGCCAGCGACCTTGAACACTGACGTCTCGGGACCGAACGGGAACTCCTCCTCACTCCCGATAAACGACAGGCAGCAATCCCGCAGCTCCTCGGAGGTCATCACCCACATGGTGACCCGTCGCGCTGCTGACGACTTCCCCGGATCCTCGGAGCCAGCACGGCGACCCGTTTTGCACTTGGCGGGACCGGAGGTCAAGCGTCCCGCGTGTACGATCGCCGCCCTGCCCCCGAACCGTGAGGAGGTGCCGAGACGTGATCGACCGGCTGCGTGAACAGATCCAGCAGCGCCTTGACCAGCTCGCCGGCGAAGTCGACCGGCTGCGCAAAGCGCTCGCCGCCCTCGACCCGCGCTCCCCGTCAAAGCCCGCCCCCAGGACTGCCGCACGTACCGCTCCCGCACCCAAACGCGCCCGGTCTGCGACGCCCACGAGGAAGGCGCCGGCGACGAAGAGCACACCGGCAGCGCGAACGAGCCGGCCGACCGCTCCCGCCGCCCGCGGACGGCGCGGGCGCCACGAAGGCCTCCGTGCTCGCTGCGCTGGCCGGCGGCGAGGCGCAGACCGCAGGACAGGTCGCCGAGAAGACGGGCCTCGCCACGCGGCACCGTCTCGACCACCCTTTCCAAGCTCGCCCAGACCGGCGAGGCGCAAAAAGCCGAGCGCGGCTACCGCATCGCCCCCGCCGCCGAGGCGGCTCCGGCCCCCTCCTCGGCGCCGGCTGCAGCGGGCGAGTAGTCCAATGGACGCCGCCGGCTCGCCCCGTTCATCGTGAGCCGTGCTGACCCACCCGCCAGCGCGATCGGAGAACTACAGATACGGCGGTTCGAGCCTGACGACGCCCGGGCCGTCCGCAGGCTTCACGACCTCGGACTCACAGAGGCAGGAGTCCATTTCGGTGCGGGCCTGTGGGATCAGGATCTCGACGCGATCCCGGCCACGTATCTGGACGACGGCGGCGAGTTCCTCGTCGGCCTCAGCGATGGACGCCTGGTCGCCATGGGAGCCCTCCGCCACGTCACCGACACCGTCGGCGAGGTCAAGCAGATGCGGGTGGATCCCGCGTACCAGCGCCGCGGCTACGCCCGACTGATCCTCTCCTGTCTCGAGAACCGCGCGCGAGAGCTCGGATTCCGGAAGCTACGGCTCGACATCACGATCAGGCAGGCCCCGGCGCAGCGCCTGTATGCGAGCGCGGGATATCGCGAGGTCGGGCGCGGACAGCTCGCCGGCGTCGAGGTCGTGTACTTCGCGAAGTCATTGATCCAGCCGAAAGCGGGCCCGGCGCTGATGGAGGGATGAGGCGCCGCGACCCGCTTCGATGCGAACAGTTTCCTCGCTCGGGGCTCCGGCCGGTCAAGGACGTCGTACCCGTCGATCCGGCGCCAGATGACCGCGACGCGTTGCACGACGAGACGGGGGATGGACGACGTTCTTCCATCGGTGTCGAGGCGCTGTTGCGCTGGCGACATCGGTGCCATCTATCAGTCGGCCGGACACAGCACGTCGGGATCGGTCCCCGTAGGCTCGTCGCATGAGTCGTTACGGAAAGCGTGCGGATCTGATCGTGCATGAGCAGGACCCGTTTAACGCCGAGACCGGGCTCGCTGCGCTGGCGGAGGGTCTGGTGACCGCCACCGACGCGTTTTACGTACGCGGGCATAGCGCGGTACCGGAGATTGACCCCGTCTCGTGGCGGCTGCACGTGCACGGTGCTGTGGAGCGAGAGCTGGACCTTTCCCTGGAAACGTTGCGCGAGGCGCTGAGCGAGCGCGCCGTGACCGCGACCCTGCAGTGCGCCGGCAACCGACGCGCCGGGCTGATCGCCATCCGCGACATCCCTGGCGAAGCGCCGTGGGGTCCGGGCGCGACGGGGACCGCCACGTGGACAGGAGTCGCGCTCGCCGACGTCCTGGCACTCGCGGGACCGCACGGGAGGCACGTCGGCTTCGAAGGCGCGGACGTCAGTCCCGAGGCGAAGCCCGCGCAGCGGTTCGGCGGTTCGATCCCGCTGGAAAAGGCGTGTCGCCCCGAGGTGCTGCTCGCATGGGCGATGAACGGGGAGCCCTTGCCCGCCGTTCTCGGCGCCCCGCTGCGAGTGGTAGTGCCCGGCTACATCGGAGCGCGCAGCGTCAAGTGGCTACAGCGGATCGAAGTCCGCTCGGAGCCCTGGCATGGCTACTTTCAGCACGTCGTCTACCGGCTGCTGCCGGAAGACGGGACGGTGGCGCCGGGCGCCGGGATGCCGCTCGGGCTGGTGGCGCTGAACTCCGACGTGCTGTCCCCGGCGGATGGCGAGACGATCGCGGCGGGCCCGGTCCAGGTCCGCGGCTACGCATTCGCAGGCGGAGAGCGCCACGTCACACGGGTCGACGTCTCGCTCGACGCCGGCGCGAGCTGGTCGCAGGCGCAGTTGCTCGACGATCTCGGGCCATGGGCCTGGCGGCACTGGCAGATCACCGTCGACCTCTCCCCCGGAGATCACGAGATCCTCGTTCGAGCCTGGGACTCCTCGGCAGCGACCCAGCCCGAAGACGAAGCCGCCTTATGGAACCCCAAGGGCTACGTGAACAACGCCCGCCCAAGGATCCACGTGCGAGCAGCGCCCGCATAACCCCACGCAAAACGGCAGCAACACAACGCGAGGGTTGACGTCCTGCTGCCCTCTTCCATGCGGTCGCGGACGGTTCCTGTGTCGCGGGTTGCTGACGTGGCTGAGCGCGGCGTCGGGATTACGGTCTTGTTCGCGGTGTTCGACTCCCACGACGGGATCACCTTCGGCCATGACGGGCTCGGCCGAAACCGATCGGTAGGTAGATAACCTACCACGCGACGGCTGCTCAACAACTTGGCGTGGGCCGTTCTAACGTGGGCGGCGACCGAACAGGGGAACGCATGACAACCGTGCTCTGCCACTGCAGGGTTGCCGACTACGACGCCTGGCGGCGGGGATACGACCACGCGGTGAAGGCCGAGACGCAGGCGGCAATGGAAGCGGACGGCATCGACATGTCGTCCCTGTGGGTGGACTACTTCGACGAGGTCGGCTCGGCGCAGCCCGCTCACGAATAGCTCTAGGGCGCGTCGTCTGTGAAGACGGTGTTGACCGGTGCGGGGCGGCCGATGGCGTAGCCCTGCGCGTAGTCGACGCCGTACTCCTCCAGCAACTCCAGCGTGGCTTGGTCCTCGACTCCCTCGGCGACCGTTTGGCGCCCGAACCCCTGCGCGAGGTTGACGATCGCCTTGACGACGTGCTGGTTTTCGGGATTTGCCACGAGGTCGCGGACGAAATCGATGTCGATCTTGAGAACTGTGATCGGGAGGCGCTTGAGGTAGGCGAAGCCTCCGTACCCGATGCCGAAGTCATCGAGAGCGATCTCACAGCCGAGCTCGCGCAGCTCGTGCACGAACGCTTCGGCGACGGTCTCATCAGCGGCGAGCGCGGTCTCGGTGATCTCGCACACGAGCAGCCCCAGCGCGGCACCGCTGTCGCGCAGTCCGGTTTGCAGGTCGTCGATGAGCCGGCGTGATCCGAGTGATTTGGCGGAGACGTTGAAGTGCACCTTGTGCCCTCGGCCGGCCAGGGTGATCGCTTGCCCCAGGACCCAGCGGTCGATCTCCTCGATCAGCCCGTACTGTTCGGCGCAGGGGAGGAACCTGATCGGCGGGATGATCGATCCGTCGCGGTCGATCATTCGTAGCAGGAGCTCGTGGGCCAGGACCTCGCGGGTCTGCACGTCGATGATCGGCTGCGCGTAGAGAACCAGGCGATCCTCGTCCAGGGCGTCGCGGATCCGGCCGACCCAGGTGAGCCGCTCGATCTCCTGCTCGCGACGCTGCGCGCTGGCACGCTGCGCGCTGACATCCCCGAACACGACAGCGATGCCTTGGATCTGGTCGTCGATGGTGATCGGCGACGCACTGTAGGAGACCGCCAGCAGCCGGCCGTCGCGGCGGGTGAACGTGTCGTCCTCGACGCGGACGGTCGTGCCGGTGCGCAGCGCGGCCTGCAACGGGCAGTCCGCCGCCAGGTAGGGTGAGTGATCCTCGTGCTGGTAATGGACGGTGTCGTGGATCGAGCGGGTCGCGAGCTCGTTCTTGGTCCAGCCCAGCAGCTTCTCGGCGGCGTGGTTCATGTAGCTCACGCAGCCGTCACCGTCGAGCGCGAACATGCCCTCGACCATGCTGTCGGTCAGCGCCGCGACGAAGTGTTCGCTCTTGCGCAGTTCCGCCGCCTGCGCTTTCGACGCCGTGATATCGGACATGATCGCTAGCCCGCCGGTGTGCTGGCCGTGGCGGTCAGTCAACGCCCGGTGCGACACGCGCGCCCAGCACCGCGTGCCGTCTTTGCGTACGAAACGGTTCTCAACCACCCCGAGCGATCCATCCTCACGCACTGTCGCCATCTTTTCCTGTGCGATGTCGAGCTGCTCAGGGTCCATGAAGTCCGACAGTGCGCGGCCGAGCATCTCCTCCGGGGTATAGCCGAGCATGCTCGCCATCCGCGGGTTGACGTAGTCGGTCCGCTCGTCGGCGTCGACGCGCCAGACGCCGTCCGGTGTGGTGTCGAGGATCTCGTGGTAGCGATCGTCGCTGTCGGCCAACGCGCGCTCAGCCCGCTTGCGCGGGGTTATGTCGCGCGTGATCGTCGTCACGCCGGCCGCCTGGCCGGCGGCGTTGATCAGCGCGACCGCGGTGATCGCCACATCGATCAGCGTCCCATCCTTGTGCAGCCGCTGGGTCTCATAGCGCGTGACCTCCCCGCCCGCCACCATCCGCTCGCGCAACCCTCGGCTCTCCAGCGAGGCATTCTCCGGGATCAACACGTCGCTGGACTGACCCAGAACCTCCTCGGCCGTATAGCCGTACACCACCTCCGCGCCGCTATTCCAGCTCACGATCCGCAAATCAGCGTCCAAAGAGACGATCGCGTCATACGACGAGCGCACGATCGCGACCAGCCGCGCGCGCTCCACCTCGCCACGGTCGCGCTCGGTCACCTCCCGCCAGGTCAACACGAGCAGCTCCCCCGCCTTCAGCGCCCGCACATCAAAGCAACGCTGCTCCAGCTCGCCGCCCCGGCGGCTGGGCTGCGCGAAATCATCCAGCGCCAACGACTCCCCACTCTCAAACACGGCCACATACTCGTCGAACAGTCCCACCGGAGCCAACTGCGTGACCCGCTCCAGCACGCGCATCCCCACCAGCTCCTCGCGCGCGAGCACGTTGGTCTCACACGCCGCATCGTTCGCGTACTCATACACAAAGTCCACGATCGCGCCCGCCGGATCGCGCACCGGCCGCAGCAGCACGAACGGGTCGATCAGCGTCTCGATCGACGTGTGAAAACACTCCTCGCACCTGGCCAGCCCAGCCGCGAGCCGATCAGCCCGACGATCGCTCGCCTGCGACCCCGCGAGAACTCGTGGACTGCTGCTATTACTCGACTTCATCGCCCGCCTTCCCCGTAAACGCCTGGCACCAACCGGTATCGACAGCCGCCAACGCGAGCATGAGCCAGCGTGCGATTTCTGGACACGGCAGTCGGACACGACATCGGCGTTCAGTCAGACGCCACTGCCAGTACTCGTCGGTCCTCGGCGACTTGCGAAGCGAGCAGCCGCGTTCGCTCAGGGGCGATTGGTGGGAGCGATGCTCACAGAGCAGGGCAGTCAGGTGATCAGCCGCTGGCGTCCTGTGGGCGGGGGCTTGTTCTGAACAGAGGGTAGGTGGTGACGACCGCTTCGGCGATGCCGAGGACTGTTGTGTTGGTGTTTCTGGCGCGGTTGCGTAGGTCCGCGAACGCGTCCTGGGCGCTGATCCCGTGGCGTTCCATGAGGATGCCCTTGGCTTGCTCGATGATGACGCGGCGCCCGAGTGCGCCGTGGACGCGACTGAATTCGGCATAGCGGCGCAGGACGATGTCCAGAGCGTGGGCCAGCTCGGAGCGGCTGCCGTGCTGGACGTAGGCGAAGATGCCGCGCCGGGCGGCGTTGTCGATGAACTCGTGGTCTTCGGTCGCGATGTCGGCGATCACGGGGCACGCGGCCGTCTTGACGAGCTCGGAGATGAGGTTCAGCGCGTGCTGGTTGTTTTCGCCCAGACCGACGATCGCGACGTCAGGGAGCTCGCGGCGTGTCGCTTCGGCGACGTCTGCCACGTCGAACAGGCGTGCGACGACTGTGTGCCCGAGTTCAGCGACCACCTCCGCGATTTCGTCCAGGCGAGTCGCTTTTTGGTCGGCGAGGAGCACTCGTAGCTCATCTGACTCATCAACCATTTGTCCAATCATCCTCTTCTGAGGCCGGGGCGTGTCTACACTTGCTGTGTTCGCTCAATTGCCCTCGGGCTCGGCGAACATCTCTTTTCGGCTCGATCCCGCGGCCGGACCTATGTCAGCACGATCGGATTGCTGACCGTCCTGGAGTTACGGAGTCGAGCGAAGGGTGGCGACGTGCGCGAGCGAGAAGCAGGCGTGAACGCGGACATGAACCAGGTCGGCGGTGCGCCAGACCGGGTGGACGGTGAGCGAGCGGCACGCGCCGCTGCCCACGAGGCGGAGGAGTTTTTCCGCTGCTCGTTTGAGCAGGCTCCGATCGGGATGACGATCATCGGTCTGGACGGCCGTTCATGTCCGTGTCAACGACGCTTTCTGCGCGATGGTCGGCTATAGCCACAAGCAGCTAACCGGGCAGTCGCGCGAACGTATTACCCACCCCGATGACGTCGCCGCCGACGAGGACGCCCGTTCTCTGCTGCTGGCCGGTGACGTGACATCCGATCAGCGCGAGAAACGTTACGTGCACGCCTCGGGGCAGGTGATCTGGGCGGCCGTCAGCGTCACGCTGATCCGCGATGCTGACGGACTGCCGGTGTATTTCATCTCGCAGGTGCAGGACGTCACCGAACGGCGCAGCTACGAACACCAGCTGCGCATATGTCGCCGATCACGACCTGCTCACGGGCCTGCCGAACCGCCGCAGCCTCGAACGCGAACTCCGCCAGCCACGCGGCGCGCGTCAGACGCTATGGAGCCGCCGGTGCCGTGCTGATGCTCGACCTCGACCACTTCAAGTACTTCAACGACACGCAGGGACACGGGGCGGGCGACGACCTGATCGTCCGAGTCGGTCAAGCGCTGCGCAGCCGGCTGCGCGACAGCGACGTGATAGCACGACTCGGCGGCGACGAGTTCGCTCTGCTGCTCCCCGACGGCGACGAGCGAGAGACCCAGAATGTCGGCGAGGCGGTGCTCGAGATCGTGCGCGAGGAGGCGCTACCTGCCCTGGAGAAGTCCTTACCTGGGCTGATCGGCGCGGGCCAGCGGGTGACCGTCAGCATCGGCGTCGCCCGCTTCGAGGACGGTGAGCGGATGACTGTCGAGGAGATAATGGTCAACGCAGACCTCGCGATGTACGAGGTCAAGGATGGCGGCGGGGACGGCTGGGCGCGCTACAGCAGCGAACGCCACGGGCGCCAAAAACCCGAGAACCAGACCGACTGGGCCGCGGAAATCGAGCACGCCATCAACCACGACGGCTTCGAACTGCTCGCTCAACCGATCGTGTCGCTCACCGATCGACCGACCGGCGCAGTACGAGTTGCTTCTCCGCATGCGCGACCGCCAGGGCAACGTGATCCAGCCCGGATCGTTTCTGTACATCGCCGAACGGCTGGGTCTGAGCGGCGACATCGACCGCTGGGTCACGCAACACGCGATCAACACGCTCGCTGAGCAACGCGCCGCCGGCCGCGACCTGCAATTCGAGATCAACCTCTCCGGCCGGACCATCGGCGACGACAGAACTGCTCGAACTCATAGCCCGCGAGCTACACGACACCGCCGTGCCGCCGAGTCGGCTGATCTTCGAGGTCTCCGAGACCGCGGCCGTCGCCCACGTCAGCCGCGCCGGGGCGTTCATCCACCACCTGGCGGAGCTCGGATGCAAATTTGCCATCGACGACTTCGGCGCCGGGCTCGGCTCCTTCTACTACCTCAAGCACCTCCCCTTCGACTATCTGAAGATAGACGGGGAGTTCATCGCGCACTGCGCCCGCAATGAGACGGACCGCACGCTGATCTCCGCCGTGGTCCAGATCGCCCGGGACATGGGCAAACACACGATCGCCGAATGGGCCCCTGACGAGGAGACCGTCAAGATCCTTGCCGAACTCGGCGTCGACTACGGCCAAGGGTTCTACCTCGGTCGCCCCGCCACTCTCTCAGAACACCTCGCCGCAGGCGAGGCCCAGCCGACGAGAGCCAGGCGGGTTAGCCAACGTCGAGCGGGGGCTCGATCATGAGCTCTCTTCACAGTCGGCCCATCGCCGCGGCCAATCAACAACCAACATCTCACGCCACATCCCCGGACCGCTTCTACCGGGGCGCGTGCGCGGGACTGACCGCGCTCATCGTCGACGATAACGAGCTCAACCGATTCGCACTCACAGCTCTGCTCCAGAGGGGCAACATGACCGTCCACGCCGCGGCCAGCGGAGCGGACGCACTCGAGACCCTCGAGCAGCGTGTCGACATCGACATCGTGCTCATGGACATCATGATGCCGATCATCGACGGCTACCAGACGATGGCCGCAATCCGCGAACGCCCCGAATACCGGGATCTTCCGATCATCGCCATCACCGCCACCGAAAGCGACGGCGAGTACGAACGCTGCATCGCAGCGGGCGCCTCAACCTACCTCCCCAAGCCAATCAACACTGCCGAGCTGCTGACGGCGATCAGCCACTGGCTCCCCGCCCCACCCGTCGGAGCGCTGGCCGGTAGTTGATCACCGAGCCGCGACCACATACTCGCGCGCCGCGTGGCCACCGACGCACGACCCGCCGCGGCGACAAAACCGTGAAAGCCTGTTGCACACGAGGCGCTTACGGGAATGGCCGCCCGATTGCTCGTCTCTCAAGCCTGTCCGCAAGCGCTTGGTTCAGGAGAGGCCCGTAGGTACGCTGGATGGATGTCGCGACCTCAGGACGAGCCCGGCTAGCCTACGAATGCGCAGGCGTCTTGGGCGGCATCGATGTCCTGCTGATTCATGCCGGCGTCAACGATCGACGTAGCTGGCAGCACGTTGTCAAGCAGTTGAGCTCACGTCACCGGTGTGTCGCGTTTGATGCTAGGGGTGTTGGCGAAACGGTGTACGAGCGCGAGGATGGCTGGTCGCCGGTCAGCGACGCGATCGCGGTTCTCGACGCGGCCGGCCTTGAGCGCCCTGTCGTGGTGGCGTGCTCAATGGGTGGTCAGACGGCCATCGATCTCACCCTCGCTCATCCTGACCGGGTGGCTGGACTGGCGCTCATCGGCACCGCGATACGCGGCGCGCCCTACCCCGATCTCCGCGAGGGCCCGACCGCCGACTTGAACGCTCAGCTCGAGCAAGCCGACTCCGTCGGCGACCTCGACGAGGTCGCTCGACTCGACGCATGGATGTGGCTCGACGGACCTAGCGCCACGGAAGGACGCGTCAGCGGCCCGACGCGAGCGCTGTTTCTCGACATGAACCGCCGGGCCCTGCACGCCGAGGACACCGGCGAACAGGCCGAGCTACCGGCGGCTTGGCCGCGTCTCGGCGAGATTGCGGTGCCCACGCTGGTGATGCTTGGCCTGCTCGACGCCGAGGAGATCCAGGCCATCGCCAAGCCGGCGGCCGGGATGATCCCGGGCGCCCGACTCCGGCTCCTCGATGGCGTCGCGCACGTTCCGCACCTCGAGGCGGATCCCGCCACCCTCAAAGAGATCACCGCTTTCGTTGACTCACTCGCCTCACTGCACTGAGCGAGGAGGGCGTCGACGCCAGCACGGACGATCACTGCTGAGCATCAACGAGAAGGCAGCGGTCGACCCCGCGCTCACGCCCGAACGTCCCCGCCGGCTCGTCGGCCCCAATTCCGAGACCGGACATCACACGAGTTGACCCTCGATTAGGAGGTAGGTAACCTACCATGCGACGAGCGGCTCAACAACCAGCCCGCCCGCACAACCGGCGCTCTCGGCGGCGTCCGCACCACATGCGAAACAGCCCTTCGGTGAATCCGGCTGCGAGCACCGCGCAGCCCCGTGCGATGCGAAATGCCGCGACCCCCGCGGGTCCGGCGGCCCGCTCAGCCCTCCGCCCGACGCCGTCGCCGTGCCCGAGCCCTGGGGCGGTGCTCGTCGCGCTGCTGTCACTCGCGGCCCAATTCGGTACTGCGGTGACGGCTGCGCATCGTTGGATCCGCGCCCGGTCCAGAGCCCTTGACTCCCACGTGCGCGCCGCTAAGCTCAGGAACTTGCGCAACGTTCATGACGGCAGAGTTCTCGCGCTCGGTACCACGGCTCCTCAAAGGAACCGCAGATGGAAGTGAGGGGCGATCAGCTAGAACGGGGCGTGGTAATCGCAGGCTACCGGATCGACGAGATGATCAGCCGCGGCGGGATGGGCATCGTGTACCGCGCGACGAACGTCGCGCTGAACCGAATCTACGCGCTGAAGGTGATCACTCCCGAACTGGCCCAGGACGACCAGTTTCGTCAGCGCTTCATGCGCGAGATGCGGATCGCCGCGTCGCTGCACCACCCGAACATCGTCGCGATTCACTATGCCGGCGAGCACCAGGGATTGGTGTTCTTCGTCATGGATTACGTGCACGGCACCGACCTGCGGGAGGTCCTAGTCAAGTACGGACCGGTCGAGCCCACCCGCGCTGTCGACCTGCTGGAACGGCTCGCGTCCGCGCTCGACGCCGCCCACGCCCGCGGCCTCGTGCACCGCGACGTCAAGCCGGCGAACATCCTGATCAGCGTGCAGGACGGAGAGGAGCACGCATACCTCACCGACTTCGGGCTCGCGAGGAAAGCCGACACAGTCACTGGGCTGACCGCGAAGGGGCTCATGGTGGGGACCGTCGACTATATGGCCCCAGAGCAGGTCACCGGCGAGCACACGGACGCTCGGACTGACATCTATGCGCTCGGCTGCGTCTTCTACGAGATGCTGACCGGCGAAGTGCCGTATGAGCGGGACAACTCGGTGGCGACGCTGTTCGCTCACGTTCATGCTCCCCCGCCCCGACTCGAAGGGGAACTCAGCCAAAGGTACCGAGGATTTACTCCCGTTCTCGAGACAGCCATGGCCAAGGACCCAGCGGGGCGCTACCTCTCGGCCGGGGATTTCGCCCGCGACGCCGCGGCGGCGCTGAGCGGGAACGCGCGACACGTCCGCCCGACAATCGTCGGGACCGGCGAGGCCGCACCGCTCGCTGGACCCAACACGACCGCGGACCTCGCCCAGCCCGACGAGATCACGTCCCCCATCCACCCCGCCGAGGGGGCGGTACCGACGCAGCCGACCAAGGTAAGCCCGCCAGCTGCTTCCGCGCCCCCACCACCGCCCGAAGTTCCGGCCCCCGCCGGACGGCCGGCCCTCGCCCCCGATGACCCCGAGGAGGCTTTGGCCGCCGGTTCACCGAGCACACTCGTCCCCAGCGGAGGGCGCGAGGTGCCGCCTTCCTCGGTGGGGGCCGCGGGTGGCGGTGGTCGAGGAGGGAATGGGGCAGCGAGCCCGCGCAATCGCTATCGCTTACCCGGGCTCGCGGCCTTGGTCGTGATCATCGGCGCGGTCATCGCGGTGATCGTGGTGACGTCGGGTAGCTCCTCGAAGCGCGCCGGAACCTCCAGCAGCGCAAGCTCGAACGCGACCCGGCCGTCAAAGCCGGCCGGGCAGCCGTTTGCGTCGACCGAGGCGCCTGTGCCCACGAACCGCGTCACCGGGAGCGGCAAGGCAACCGTACAGCTGAACGGTGACCTGGCCACGGTGAGTGTCGACACGCAAAGCCTGTTCGCGGGTGCACACCTGCTCCACAT
This sequence comes from uncultured Solirubrobacterales bacterium, assembly GCA_963838535.1. Classification (GTDB taxonomy): domain Bacteria; phylum Actinomycetota; class Thermoleophilia; order Solirubrobacterales; family Solirubrobacteraceae; genus Palsa-465. The sequence goes on along the minus strand of CAWIRN010000014.1, from coordinate 307,827 downwards.
ACACGCCGGCGCACGAGGGGTTTGCCCTCCCGCGTCGGCGGCACACCTGCACAACGGTCACCTGTCAATCAGCACCGGCGATGGGCTCCCGTTCTATGGCCCTGTCGTGGAATCGCTGACCACCCGCGGAGATACGAGCGGGAGGAGCCTTCTCGCTTTCCCGCGTTACCCTTCCACGGGGGATATCCGGTACACGCGGCCGATCAAGCTTCCGCCTGGGGTTGCCGGCGCGATCCGGGCGGGCAACGCGGTCGTCATCGTTCACGGCATCGACTACAACCACAACGGGGTCTACGACAATGGGCTCGATCGAAGCGATCTGAACCCCGCCTTCCCCGGAGAAGAAACCGCACCGGGCCTTTGTGGCACGCTCCGAGCCGCGACCAAGACGGGGTCCGGGCCGCGGGCACAGACTACTGGCGCGACGTTCAGCGCAGTCCTGCATCGTTCTTATATCGCGGTGGCGGCAAGGCCGGATGAGGGCTTCGTGCTGCTCTGCCACCTCCTGGGAATCAACCCAACCGGGGTTGCCGCGCGGCGACTGCTGGACGCTACGGCGACCTGATCAGACGCGATTCAGGGGGAGACGACGATCGTCGCCTTCATCCACGGGTGGATCGAGCAGTAGTAGTGGATCGTTCCCGGTTGCGTGAGCCTCAGCGAGAACCCCCCGCCCGAGGGCAATACGCGCGACGACTTGAACCGCGGCCCGCTCACATGGGTGACGGTGTGCGGCGAGCTGTCATGGTTTGTCCACACCACTCTCTGCCCGACGTCGGCGTGAACGGTCGTCGGGTAGAACCATAGAGTCCTCATCACGACGTGACGGCTCCCGCGGCCGCTCGGCCTCGCAACAGCCGTACCGGTCTTCGTGGAGGACGCCGTATGAGCGGCGGACCCGCAGCCAACCGCCATCAAAGCCAAGAGGATGAGGGTCAAGAGCGGAGCGCAGACGATGCGTGGAACGGCGAAGTGGCGACCGGTCCTCAACTAGCCCGCCGGTTTCAGAGGGTTAGTCACGATCGAGACGCCCGCAGCCTGCACGAGCACACGGACCCAGTCAGTGCTGGCGCGGGGACGTTCACGAGGCTCCTCACGGAGGGCCGCCTTCAGCGCCCGCGTAAGGTCGGGCGAGAAATCGGTTCGTTCAGCATAGGTGGGCCCGGGCTCGTACCACAGCCAGCACGGAATCTCGAGGATAAGACGCGGCCACCGCGTGCCGAGCCTACCCGCTCATACCGCCTGCGCGCAAGCGCAAAATCCCCGCCACCAAACGTTGCGCAGCCAGCCCACACAGAGATGTGCTCGCACTGAATGCCCCCCAGTCCCTCGAGATCATCGAAGGCCGAGGCGCCGGACAGCAGCTGGCGATCGACATGCCCGTCCTACTCGGACGCTCCCCCGACGAGTCCCCAGCCAGCAGCGCCCTCGCTCGCACCCCGTTTGAACCAACGAGTCGGGGCTGCTTGAGGTTCGCACGCGGGTGCGGGTCGCGGCCCCGGGCGATGTGGCCGGGAGGGCTCATGCCGGATCTCGGGACCGTTGCTCGCGGCGGGCGAGGTAGCCGGCCAGGACGCCGGCCGCGAGCATTGCCAAGAGCAGCAAGCCGACCATGAACCCGAGCGTTGCCATGAGCAGCAGGCCGAGCATGAACGCGAGGGAGAACACGTTGGAAATGGTGCGCGCGTCGCTGCCCGCAGCGCCCTCGTTCAGGAAGCTGGCCATGAACAGGCAGGCTTCGACAACGATGAGCAGGGTCACTGCCTTGCAGACGCTCATCATGCCGAAATTAGCTCTCATTTCCTGCCTACCTTCACCTTCGGCGTGCAGCCGCTGCCGGTGACGCCTTCCGGGCGGGCCGCCAGCCGCACACGCTTCGGTGAGATTCCAGGCTACCACCGGTGGACTTACAACTCCGCGGCGCCCCGGCCTCGTCGGCGCGGCGCCGCGCTCTGACGTCTCTGGCGCTCGCCCCGGCACGGCCATCCGCTCTCCGAGACGGTGTAGGCACTCGCGTCCGATGCAGTAGCCACAACACGGGCAGGTAATCGCTGATGCGTCGTGTCGGCCGTAGACGTCTTGGCAGTGTCGCCACTCGACGGTTATCCGCTCGATCGGTGACGTCATGGTTCGCGGCGCGTCCGTCACATGTCGATGACTCTGCGGGACGATGCGGCTCCACAGCGATCAGGCGCAGGCGTCTGAGTACCCAAAGGTCAAATGACCTCGGCAAAAAGAGAGTTCAGTCGTGCGACATCTGGTCGATGCAGACCACAGCGGCGAGGATCAGCGCGTCGTCCTCGCCGGGAGCAATCTCGATGCCGTAAGTGTCCCGAACGCGAAACCAGCGCTTGGACACCTCAGCCACGCGGTCACCGTCGCGCTCGATTTTGTACTCGTGGTCAACGATATTCCCCTTCGCCTCGAAGTCCTCGCCCCCGTTGACCTCGACCGAGAAGCGGTCGCGTACCACATGGACGAGCGCCTTCTTGACCGTCGCGACGGTGTCGCCATCACGCTCGATCTCCATCGTGTCCCGGACATGCAAGGCCTTCTTCTGGATTTTGAACAGCTCGCTGCCGGAAGGATCCTGCAGGATCAGCGTATCCCTGAGACGGAGCGCCTTGCCGTCGACCTTAAACGCGCGTTCGCCCGCCTGGTTCTCGATCCAGAAGTCGTCGCCGATCGAGAACATCTTCTCGCGCATTCGATACTGCGTCTGATCGGCACCATGATCGCGTCGGAGGAGTGGCATCGGGGCGTCGAGCATGCTTCTGCGGTGCCTGCAGCGCATCACCTCATCCGGGTGATTCAACGCCCACTAACAGCATCGCGAGTGCGATCAGGACGTTGGCGGTGTGGAACCCGAACGCGTGGCGCAGGTGGGTGAAACCATGCTGGCGGGCGAGCAGGGGGTCGGTCCGTCCGGTGCGCGTCCGTCCTGGGCGCGCTCGCCGTCGCGGCGCCGCTGGAGCCAGTCAAGTGCCAGTCCGACGAGAAGCGTGATGACGGCGGCGTTGATCGCGAGATCGGCCAGATCGAGGCTGCCCCCTGAGAGGGTCGGCTTGATCCAGTCGACCACTCCGCCGCGCAGCGGCCCCGGGGCGCGCAGGAGACGGTCGAGGAGGTTGCCGACCCCTCCGCCGAGCAGCAGGCCAAGCGCGACCGCGTAGCTGGTGGTGCGTACTGACCACGCGGCGACGAGGATCAGTCCCACGGCGGTCAGGCTGAGGATCGAGACGAGCACCGGATGCCCGCGCAGAATGTTGCCCGGGCCGGCAAAGTTGCGATACAGCTCAAGGTGAAAGTGCCCGCCGAGCAGGTTCACGGTGCCCCGTCGGGCCAGAGCATGAATAGCGATCGCCTTGGTGAGGGCATCCAACGCGACCACGATGCCGGCGATCGTCGCCACGAGCCGCAGCCGCCGGTGCCGGGATCCGGAGTGGTCGGTCGACCGCACGATCGACATCGTCCCACGCCCCAACGCCGGTAGGATCGCCGCGGTCCGCCTGGCCTCCCTGCGCTGTGAAATGATCGACGGTGTGGCGGGACCCGTGGACCTGGTGGAGGATCGGCCGCTATATGGGTGCATGGGACTGGGCGGTACGTGGGATTCGCAGCCGTACGGACGAGCCGAGATCGCCGAAGCGGAGGCCGCGATCGCCGCGGCCTTGGACAGTGGCTTTAGCACCTTTGATCACGCCGACATCTATCGGCATGGGAAGGCGGAGGCGGTGTTTGGTGAGATCCTCGCCCGCTCGCCTGAGCTGCGTCAGCGCATCATCCTTCAGACGAAGTGCGGCATTCGACTGCCTGAGGGCGCCCGGCCAGGCTTCTATGACCTACGAGGCGAGACCATCGTCCGGCGGGCCCAGGAGAGCCTGCAGCGCTTGCGCACCGACGTGATCGACGTGCTGTTATTGCACCGCCCCGATCCGTTGGCTGATCCGGAGGACATCGCCCGGGCGTTCTCGACGCTTCACAGACAGGGCCTGGTGCGGTCGTTCGGAGTCTCGAATATGAGCGCCGAGCAGATCGCGCTCCTCCAAGCCCATCTCGACCAGCCGCTGGTTGCCAATCAGCTGGAGATGAGTCTCTACCGTCGCGACTGGCTCGAGGCAGGAGTGGCGGTGAACACCCCCCAGGCAACAACAAACGGCTTTCCATGTGGCACGGTTGAGCACTGTCGAGCGAACGGGATCCGCTTGCAGGCGTGGGGTGCTCTGGCGCAGGGGCGATACACCGGTCGAGAGCAGACCGCGACCGAGCAGGCGACCGCACGCCAAGTCGCATCGCTCGCGGCGGCGAAGAACACGACGCCAGAGACAATTCTGCTGTGGTGGCTCCGGCGCCACCCCGCGCGGATCGCGCCGGTCATCGGGAGCGCCCGTCCGGAACGCATCAGAGCGTGCCGCGACGCCGTACTCAGAGATCCGTGCCTCACGCACGAAGAATGGTATGCCTTGTGGGTCACCGCTCGAGGGGCTTCGCTGCCCTAGACACGGCAGGCCGCGGCATTGTGGCGCGTTGGCAGCTCCAGTCGCGGCCAACAGCGATGTAGGCCGGCTGGAGGGTCGGCGATCAGACACTGAACGGCGGATAGCTCGCCACGCTCATTGACCGTCTCGGCGCGAGCGCTTCTAATGAGTGACTCATTCAGGGGCCCCGAGAAGGAGACCAGCTGTGTGTGGAATCATCGGATACGTTGGTCACCAACGCTGTCAGGATGTCTTGTTCGCCGGTCTCAAGCGGCTGGAATATCGGGGCTACGACTCCGCCGGGGTTGCCTGGCGCGAGGATGATAGAACCGCGTGCGTGCGCGCGGTGGGGAACCTCGACTCGCTCGACGCCGCGCTGGCAGCGTATCCGCAACGGAGTGGCTCGGCTACCGCAACGTCGACAGCGAGCTCATCAGTCGGCATTGGACATACGCGATGGGCCACGCACGGAGGGGTCACCGAGCGCAACGCCCACCCCCACGAGGATGCCAGCGGCCGCTTTCGCATCGTGCTCAATGGCATCATCGAGAACTACCGCCAGCTGCGTGAGCGGCTCGCCGCCGACCTGATCGAGTGCAGCTCCGATACAGACGCTGAGGTCGTGGCGCAATTGATCGCGCTCAATTACGACGGCGACTTGGCAGACGCGGTTCGCCGCTCGCTCGATGATCTGACCGGCCATTACGCGTTTGTGGCGATGTGCGACGACGAGCCGGACACGCTGGTTGGAGTCCGGCACGAATGTCCGCTGGTCGTGGGAATCGGTGACGGCGAGCATTTCATCGCCTCGTCGATCTCGGCGTTCATCGCGCACACGCGCAACGTCACGGTTCTGCACGACCACGAGATCGTCGTGCTGCGTCCGAACGAGGTCACAGTCTTTGACGTCGAAGGACTCCCCCACCGCCCGACCTCGACAGAAGTCGACTGGGACGACGAGCGCTGCGACAAGGACGGATTCGAGACGTTCATGCTCAAGGAGATTCACGAGCAGGGCGGCGCTGTCGCCGAGACACTTTCGCATTGGCGGGCCAGCAGTGTCGCTGGTGCTGCCGGAGCGCTGTCTGACGAGCGCCTGCGCGAGGTGAGTCGGATCATCGTCGTCGGGTGCGGAACCTCCTACCATGCCGGCCTCGCCGGCCGCCAGGCGATCGAGCGCTGGGCTCGGATCCCGGTCGAGGTCGAGGTTGCTTCGGAATTCCGCTACCGCGATCCGATCATCACGCCGGGCTCGCTCGTGTTAGCGATCACACAATCTGGGGAAACCGCCGACACCCTCGCGGCGATGAGGCTGGCCCGCGCACAGGGTGCCACCGTGGTGGCGGTTACCAACGCCGTCGGAAGCCAGGCCACGCGCGATGCCGACGCCGTGCTGTTCACTCGCGCGGGCATTGAAATGGGGGTCGCGGCGACAAAGACATTCGTCGCACAGGTCGTGCTCATGTACGCGCTCGCACTGCGGCTCGCCGGCCTGACAAGAGCGCTGTCGGCGGCGACCTTGACCGAGCTTCAATCGGAGCTCGAGCTGCTCCCTGATCGGATTGACGCTGTGGTGAACTCGGTCAACGAGGACGCACGGGAGCTAGCTGAACGACTCGCCTGGAGTCCGTTCTTCCTGTACCTGGGTCGCCTCTCCGGGCTGCCGGTTGCGATGGAGGGCGCGCTGAAGCTGAAGGAGATCTCCTACGTTCCCACCGACGCCTACGCCGCCGGCGAGATGAAGCACGGACCGATCGCAATGCTTGGCCCTGAGACTCCGGTCGTCTGCGTAGCGACCGAGGAAAGCGTGCTGCCAAAGCTGCTGTCCAATCTCTCTGAGGCGCGCGCTCGAGGCGCCAGGGTGCTGGCCGTCGCGACTGCGGGATGCACGGAAATCGAGGACTACGCCGAGCACGTCTTCTACGTGCCGCGCACCGACCCGCTGCTCCAGGTCGTGCTCGGGATCGTTCCGCTGCAACTGTTCGCCTACCACCTGGCTCGTGCGCGCGCTCTGAACGTCGATCAACCCCGTAACCTCGCCAAGACCGTCACCGTCGAGTAGCGCCGCGGTGACCAAACGAATCCCGACCGTCACCGTCGAGTAACCCCGTGGTCACCAGACGAATCGCGGTGCTCGGCGGCGCCCACGGCCTCGTCTCAGTGTTGCGCCCGGTGCGCGACGACAGCGCCGAACTCACCGTGATCGTGACGACCGCCGATCACAGGGGCTCCTCGAGAGGGCTGAGACGTTGGGGGGCCGGCCCGTCGGTCGGTGATCTACAGCGCTCGCCGGTGGCATTCACCGCTGACGACGTAGCATCAGAACGGCGTTCAAGCGGTGATCCTGTCGCAAGACGTTGGGCTGATGAAATGTGGGAGATGAACTCGAGAAGGCTTCCGTCGGGGTCGCGGAAGTAGAGGCTCATCGCTAGCTGAGTCGGATGCTCTCATAGCCGCGGATCGGCGGCGGGCCGCCAGTTCGGGCCCGCGTGGCTCGGCTCAGCGGCTTACCGGGGAGCCGACGTTAGTGTCGGGGTACTGGCGTGGGCGGCGGCATGCTCAGCGCCATGCAGTGCGCGGGTGAGAAGCTTCCAGAGGGTGGCGCGCTCGTCTGCGTCGAGGGCTTGGAGTACGTCATCCTCGATGTCCTCCTGGGCCCGGGTGGCGCGGTCCAGCGCTTCGCGCCCGGCGGCGGTGATGTAGACGCGATGGCGCCTGCGGTCCTCGGAATCCCGGCGGCGGACAAGATAGCCGCTGTCCTCCAGGTCGTTGAGGAGCAGCACGACGTTCTTGGCGTCCATGCACAAGCCGTCGACGAGCTCTTGTTGGGGGGCGCCGTCGTGATCACCGAGATAGCTCAATGCCATGAGTAGCCGAAGGTCCATGCCGAGCAGCTCGGGGCTGCTGCGCCGCATGACCTGCTTGGCCAGTCGCGGCAACAGGACCATCGAACCTGCCGCGGTCGGATCGTTTCCGGGACTCATAACAATCGCAGTATAGCGCCGCATCAAGGCATCGTGGGCGCGGCATTCATAATCCATGTTGCGTAATTCATACTTGTATTGGGGATGATTCTGCTAGGGTGGTCTATTACCACGACCGGAAGGACACCGATGGACATGAGCATTCCCACCCGAGCCTCGATTCCCGCCCCCAACCGGTGGGCCGTGCTCGCCCTGCTGGGGGTCGCCCAGCTGATGGTCGTGCTGGACGCGACGATCGTCAACATCGCCCTGCCGTCCGCGCAGTCGGCGTTGCACTTCTCCACTGACAATCGGCAGTGGATCATTACCGCCTACGCGCTGGCCTTCGGCAGCCTGCTGCTGCTCGGCGGCAAGCTCGGCGATCTGTTCGGTCGCAAGTGGACGCTGATCGGCGGACTTATCGGCTTCGCGGTGGCGTCGGCGATCGGCGGGTTCGCACAGTCGTTTGGCATGCTCGTGGCCGCCCGGGCGTTGCAGGGGGCCTTCGGCGCGCTGCTCGCACCATCGGCGCTCGGACTCTTGACGGTGACCTTTCAGGGATCGCCCGATCGGCCCAAGGCGTTCGGGATCTTCAGCGCGATCGCGGCCGGGGGCGCCTCGGTTGGGCTGCTGCTGGGCGGCGTGCTGACCCAGACGATCTCCTGGCGCTGGTGCCTCTACGTCAACCTCCTGATCGCGATACCGACGGCGATCGTCGCGTTCCGCCTGCTGCGAAACGAGCGTCAGCTCAACCACGCGCCGATCGACCTGCCCGGCGTCGCGATCGCCTCCGGTGGCCTGTTCGCGCTCGTCTTCGGGTTCTCGCACGCCGAGACGAGCTCGTGGTCAAACCCGATCACCATCGCCGCGCTCGCGATCAGCGCCGTGCTGTTGACCGGCTTCATCGCCCTCGAGCGTCGCGTCGAGCATCCGCTGCTGCCGCTGCACATCGTGCGCGACCGAGCCCGCGGAGGCGCGTATGCCTCAATCGCGCTGGCCGGCTCGGCGGTGTTCGGCGTCTTCCTGTTCCTCACCTATTACCTGCAGCAAAACCTCGGGTACTCGCCGTTGGCGACCGGCTTGGCCTTCCTGCCCATGACTGCCCTGATCGTCCTCACGGCCACGACCGTGCAGACGCGGGTTCTGCACCGCACCGGTGCCCGGCCTCTGATAGCGGCCGGCATGACGCTCGGAGCCATCGCAATGCTCCTGCTCACCCAGCTGACACCCCACGGGGCCTATGTCACCCACGTGCTGCCCTCGCTGCTGCTGGTCGGAGCCGGGATGGGCTGCATCTTCGCGCCGGCGTTCTCCACCGCAACGCTCGGTGTCAAGAGCACCGACGCCGGCATCGCCTCCGCGATGGTCAACACGTCTCAGCAGGTTGGCGGGTCGGTCGGCACCGCGCTCCTGAGCACGATCTTCGCCAGCTCAGCCGCCAGCTTCATATCCGTCCACGCCAACACGGCCGGGCTCGCCAACGTCGCGTCAATCCACGGCTACACAACCGCGTTCGAGTGGGCGGCCGCGCTGTTCGGAGTCGGCCTGCTCGTCGCGCTGTTCGTCCTCCCCTCAGACGGCGTCGCTCGCGCCCGCGCCGCCCACGCCGACACCCGCAACGAACTCAACCTCAGTCTGGAAACCAGCTGAGCCAAGCCGCAACGGGCCGGCATCGCGCACCCGATGCCGCGCCCCCGCTCATCGATGGGAGCAAGTCATGGATAACGAATCCACTCGGACCCAATTTCTCGCCGGACATCATGTCCCCAAGAGCCCCGTCCGCGGCGTCTTCAACCCCCGGCGGCGCATCCCGCGGACGACCCGCACCGAGCCGGTGACCATCCGGGCGACAGATCCTTCGACCGTCAGCCCGAAACCGTCTGCATCGGCGGACGGGCTACGACCGCTCCGGCGCTGGTCAGTGGCCGAGCTGATCGCTCGGGCTATCGCCGCACCTCCGCCGACGGCTTGAGTCACCGCCAGCCGGCGCGATCGCACCGTCCTGCGACTCGTAAGCAGCAGGTTCTGAGCGCGGGCGTGCTCGGCGCGGTGGCGGGGGCGGCGCTGACGGGGGACCGCGGAGCGCGGGCCGCGGTGCGCGGCGCGGCAGCCGGCGCGGCTTTCCTGGGCGCCGCGGAAGCCGTGTCGCGGGCCCGGCAGCGGCCCGGCCAGATTCCTGAGCTGTGGTCGCGCATCCTCGCCAGCGGCGCGCTGGCCGCCCCGGCGGGCTGGGCCGGGGGACGGCTGAGCGGGACCGGACCGCTGACGGTTGGCATCGTGAGCGGTGCGGTGGCCGGGGCGCTGGGCCTGCGCCCGCAGAAGGTGGCGCTCGGTCCGGCGCTCGGGGCCGCGGTGGGCGGCGCGTTCGCGCTGCGCGACCGGCCCGCGGAACCGGCCGTGGTGGCGGCGACGAGCGTCGTGGCCTTCCGGGTGCTCTCCGCGCTGCTGTTCCGCGACCCGCAGGTCAGCCTCCTCGCCGAACGGGTGCAAGCCGAGGACCTGCCGTTCGTTGTGCCGTTGGAGTCACGCAGTCGTACGTCAGGACCGGCTACGTCCGCCAGCTCGCTGATGTGCTTGGCGGCACCTACACAGCGGACGCGGCCGATGTCGGGATCGTCGCCTCGCTGGACTCGCTGGCCGGCCCGGAGCTCGATCCCGCACAAGTGGATCCGCTGGTCCGCGAGTTCTACGAGCACACGACCCGGTTCACGCTCGACATCGTGCCCGAATGGCGGCTGTGGGTCCGTCCCGGCTACCTGCTGTACCGCCACCTGCTCGCCCGGCCGCTGGGCCAGGCGAGCGTGCCGATGAACCAGCGTGAGACCCAGCGCGGCATCCGCAGCCGTATCGACACGATCACCGCTCCCGGCCAGGACGTGGTGGCGGTGCGCGGCTGGATCCGGTCGTTCACCGACAACGACGAACCCATCTATATCGGTATCTACACGACATACCGCGATCAGCAGCGCGGCTACGTCAGCGTCGGCTTCCCACTCCCCCAGGCCAGTTTCACCGCCACGCTCGCACCGAGGGCGCGACCGGGCGGCGGGCTGATCCTCACCAGCCGCAGCGACCTCAAGCACCCCGGCCACTACCTCACCTACATCGACGCTGAGACGCGGGAGCTGACGGCGGCCGCCGTGCAGGGCTTCGCCGAGCAACTCGACGTGTACGTGCAGGACGGCGAACTGCGCGCGCAGCACGCGTTCTGGCTCTTCGGCTTTCCCTTCATGGTGTTGCACTACCGGATGCACCGCAAGAGCGCAACCGGCAACCCGGTGGCGTGAGCAGGTGACGCGCACCGAGTTTGCAACGCCCTCTCGATCCGAGCCACCAGCGAGTGCGTGCCGTCACGTGTGATGCCTCATCTGTCCACTCTTGCCATGGCTGCTCAATGTTCGCCGGCGGTGCTGCCGATGCTGTGTTGTGAGCGAGCAGACGAGAAGCCTTCGCCAGAAAATGCGTGAGGCACGAGCCGTTGCGTTCGCGTTAAGAGGAGGCCGCTGAACATGGTGCTGGTAAAGCAAGACATTGCGGCTAAAGCTCGACTAGCGGTCAGAGCGCGTTCCGCGTTCGCAATCCTCGCGCCATCACTCGTGGTGGCTGCTGGTGGCCACGGCGGCACGCTGACACTCGTCTCCGGTTGGGCAGCGGGGTAGATCGCGTTGGCTGCTCAACGTGCGGGCTTCTATCCCTCCTCGGTATCAAGCCGAAGCGATCCGTGATGGCGACGGTGCGCTGACGCGGGTCCGGGGCACCGCGCAGGACGTGACCGAGCGTGTCCGCGCCGGCGATCGACTGCGCGAGGCGGGCGAGTTCTGGCAGGGAACGTTGGACTCGTTGACCGCTCATATCGCGGTGCTCGACGAGCATGGCGCGATCATCGCGGTCAATGCGGCCTGGCGCCGGTTCGCGCAGAGCGAGGGCGGGGACGGCCACGAGATCGGCGGCAACTACGTCACGGCGTGCGAGGCATCGGCAGACCCACTGGCGAAAGCGGTCGCCCGAGGGCTCGCTGAGATCCTCGCCGGCGGGCGAGAAATATTCGAGCTGGAATATCCGTGTCACGGCCCGTCGGTGCAGCGCTGGTTCCTGTTGCGCGCGACACCGCTATCAGGGCGCGGGGCCGCTGAGGGTGGTCGTCTCGCACGAGGACATCACCGAGCGTCGCCGGGCCCAGGAGCAGGCGTCGATGCAAGCGGCGCTGCTGGACGAGATCGACGTGTCGGTGATCGTCACCGATCTGGATCTGACGGTGTTGAGCTGGAGCGCGGGGGCAGAGCGCCTGTATGGGTGGACGGCGCAAGAGGCGATCGGACGCAACGCCCACGACACCGTGCTGCCGGAGCACCAAGCCTTGCCGAAAGATGAAAAGGCGTTCAATCTCGGCCTGCAACGCGACGGTCGATGGGACGGCGAATACACCGTCCGACGCAAGGACGGCTCCACGTTCCCGGCGCACGTTCGCGCTCGGGCGCTCACAGATCAGGACGGGCGCGCGACCGGCGCGGTCAACGTCGCGATGGACATCACGCAGCGCAAGGAATCTGAGCGGGCGTTGCTGAGCGCGCGTAACTACCTGGCTGCGGTGACCGACAGCATGGGCGAAGGCGTGCTCACGTGCGACGTTGAGGGCCGCCCGACGTATCTAAACCAGGTCGCGCAGGATCTGCTCGGCTGGTCGCTGGAAGAGCTCTCCGGGCGTTCCCTGCACGCCACCGTGCACAACCGCCGAGCGGACGGATCGCCGCTGGCAGTCGAAGCGTGCCCGATCCTCCGCGCGCGGCGTGACGGCGAGCTGGTCCGCGTCGAGGACGACATCTTTATCCGACGCGACGGCAGCGCATTGCCGGTCGCCTACACCGCGGCGCCGTTCTCGACCAACGATGGGATCGAGGGATGCGTGGTCGTGTTCGAGGACATCACCGAGCGCAAGGCCGTCACGCAACAGGTCGAACGCGATCTCGAGAAACTCGCGATGCTCGAGCGGGTCCAGCATGCGCTGGCCGAGAAGCGCTTCGTTCTCCACGCACAGCCGATCATCGATCTGCACACCGGCGAGGTCGTGCAACACGAGGCGCTGCTACGGATGCGGGCCCCCGAGGAGGCGCACGTCACGGGCGAGCTGATCGCGCCGGGCGCGTTTCTCCCCGTGGCCGAGGAGTTCGGATTGATCACCGAGATCGACCGCTGGGTGATCGACCGCTGTGCCGAGATCGCCGCCACCGGCGAGGCCGTGCAGATCAACGTGTCCGCCCGCTCCGTGAGCGACCCCAGCCTCGTCGACTACATACGAGCCGCGATCCTGCGGACCGGTGCGGACCCGGAAAAGATCGTGTTCGAGATCACCGAGACCACACTGGTCAGCGACGAGACGGCAGCCCGCGGGTTCGTCGAACGCCTGCACCTGCTCGGATGCAAGATCGCCCTGGACGATTTCGGCACCGGATACGGTGGCTTCAGCTACCTCAAGCAGCTACACGTCGACTTTCTGAAGATCGACGTCCAGTTCGTGCGAGACCTGCGGGAAAGCTCAGCGAGCCGCAGCGTCGTGCAGGCGATCGTCAGCCTCGCCGCGGGCTTCGGCCTGAAGACCGTCGGCGAAGGCGTAGAAGACCAAGCAACCCTTGATCTGCTGCGAGAGCTAGGCGTTGACTACGCCCAAGGCTTCCACATCGGACATCCCGCACCGCTTGACACAGCCAGCCTGGACACGAAGCAAGAACGGATCGCCCGGCTGCGTGAGCGACAACCGGATGGCATGACGCGGAAGCGCAAACTCGACCACCTCGCGCGCGACTCGGACCCTAGCCGACACCGTGCTCGCTCTCTCGCTCGTGTGGAGCGGAGCGTATAAGGGCATCTCTGATCTCAGTCAGGAGCACCTCGCACTCATCAGGCGGTAAATCGGGTGGGTTGCACTGGCAATCGCAGGAGGCGCTGTGTGCGTAGCTGACTCGATGGCCCGCGGCACGTGTCGCGGTCGCGAGAGTCGACGGGCTCGCTGAGCCAGTCTGGATGCTCACGAAAGCGGGTACGATGCTCTCAGGTCCGGATGACCGAATTGTCTCGGAGATGATCGTGAAGCAGGCTCGGCGCAGATTGAGCCGCGTTGTCGCGCGGCGGGGCGGAGGTGCGCATGTCGTGCTTACTGTTGGGATGCTGATCGCCCTCACGGCGCCGGCACCTGCCGCGGCGGACCGGACCGCGTACGTCGCTGACAACTCTTCCAATAGCGTGACGCCGATCGATATCGCCACCAACGCCGCCGGCACCCCGATCACGCTCAGCGGCTCCCCGATCAGCGTTGCCATCACTCCGGACGGCAAGACCGCCTACGTCACCACCCTGGGGTCAGACGGCGTGACGCCGATCGATATCGCCACCAACACCGCCGGCACCCCGATCCCGGTCGGCCCGTCGCCGATCAGCGTTGCCATCGCTCCGGACGGGAAGACCGCCTACGTCACCGCCCTGGGGTCAGATGGCGTGACGCCGATCGATATCGCCACCAACACCGCCGGCACCCCGATCCCGGTTGGGGGTCCTTCGATCGGGGTCGCGGTCACTCCGGACGGCACGACCGCGTACGTCACCACCCCGAGGACGAGCAGCGTGACGCCGATCGATATCGCCACCAACACCGCCGGCACCCCAATCACCGTCGGGAGCCTGCCGATCAGCGTTGCGATCACTCCGGACGGCAAGACCGCCTACGTAGGGAATGAGGGGTCCGGGAGCGTGACGCCGATCGATCTCGCCAGCAACACCGCCGGCACCCCGATCCCGGTCGGCACCAGCCCCGCCGGGGTCGCGATCACCCGGGATGGCAAGACGGCCTATGTCGCGAACGCGGGGTCCGGGAGCGTGACGCCGATCGACATCACCACCAACACCGCCGGCACCCCGATCACGCTCAGCGACGCACCGTTTAGGGTTGCCATCACTCCGGACGGCAAGACCGCCTATGTCGCGAACGAGGGGACCGGGAGCGTGACGCCGATCGACATCACCTCCAACACCGCCGGCACCCCGATCACGCTCGGCGGCTCCGCGACCGGGATCGCGATCGTGCCCGACCAGGCGCCGACCGCCGCGTTCACGGCAAGCGCGACGAGCGTCGGCCACGCGACCATGTTCGATGCCTCGGGCTCCTCAGACAGCGACGGGACCGTCGGCCAATACCAGTGGAGCTTCGGGGACGGAGAAGCCATCTCGACAGGCTCACCGACGATCACGCACAGCTACGCTACGGCCGGCGCGTACACCGCGACGGTGACCGTGACCGATAACGAGGGCTGCTCGACGAGAACCATCTTCACCGGACAGACGATGTCCTGCCACGGCTCGCCCGGCGCACAGGTCCAACACCGGGTCGTGGTTACCACCCCAGCCCCAGCCCCGATCACCCCTGTCGCCCCCGTGATTACCGCCGCGCCTCACATTTCGGGGACTGCCGACTTGGGGCGATCACTCAGGTGCTCCACCGGCAGATGGTCGGGCACACCGACCAGCTTCCGATACCGGTGGCAGCGCAACGGGAGCATGATCCCGGGCGCAACCAAACCGACATACATCGTTGAGGCCGCCGACCAGGGCAACATCTTGACGTGCAGCGTGACGGCGTCCAACACCACCGGGGCCAGCGCTCCCATCCCGAGCAACAAAGTGTTCATCCGGCCCCGCTGTCCGCAGCCCACTGGTCTGCTGAACGGCAAGAGGCTTGGACCGCTCGCGCTTGGCATGACCCGCGCACGGGCACGCGAAAGACTTCAGCGCTTCGCCGTCAGGGGCGATGGGTTTGACAACTTCTGCCTGTTCCCTAGCCCGGGCATCCGCGTTGGGTACCCCTCCGCCAAGCTCCTGCGCTCCCTCCGACCAAACGAGCGGGCTCCGATCATGGACCGGATCGTGCTCGCGCTGACCGCCAACCCGTTCTACGCGCTCCAGGGCGCCCGGCCTGGCATGCGCCTGGCCACGGTCGCCGCCCGACTGAAGCTCGCAAAAGCACTCCGGATCGGGATCAACGACTGGTACATCGCCCCCGGCCACACCAGCAACGGCGTACTGAAAGTCCGCCACGGCAAAATCCAGGAAATCGGACTCGCCAGCAAACGACTGACCACCGGACGCGGCGCGCAGGTCAGATTCATGCTCAGCTTCGGCTGACTCTTGTTCGCGAGCCGTACGCGCCGAGACGGTGCATCACGCATTGTTATGCGTACCCACACCGATGACAAGCCCGCGACCGGATTACGTTCCCGGGGAGCAAGCGGCTTGCGTGGAGCAGGGCGCTACCGAGCGCTGCCGCGGCGAGATTGACCGTCGGGGTCAGGTCATGCGCCGGTAACGCCACACCGACAGCGGGATGAACACGGCCAGCAGGCCGACGATCCAGGCGATCGCGCCGGCGAGGGAGGCTGGTGTTCCCGGGACGAGAGCCAGGGAGCGCGCTGCGTTCGCGGTCAAGGTGACCGGGCTGAGCCTCGCGAACGTCTGCAGCCAGCTCGGCATGCTCGAGACGGGCACGAACACAGAGCTCGCGAACACAAGCGGAAACAGGATCACGAAGCCAGCCGATTGCGCCGCCTCGGCGCTCCGCACCGTCAGCGCAACGAAAGCAAAGATCCAGCTCAGCGCCAGACCGAAGGCACTGACCAGCGCGATACACGCGAGCGCCTGCGCCCCGCCGGCCAGGAAGCGAAAGCCGATGATGTAGCCGACGATGATCATCAGCACGATGATCAGGACGTTGCGGACCAGGTCGGCCGTGGTACGGCCGATCAGCACCGCGGACCGTGCCATCGGCATCGAGCGGAACCGGTCGATCACGCCGAGCTTCAGGTCATCAGACAGGCCGATCGCCGTCATGCTCGCCCGGAACGTGACCGACTGAACCAGGATGCCGGGCAACAGGTAGTCGATATAGCTCACGCCGGGCGGCAGCGAGTGACTGATCGCCCCGCCGAACACGTATGTGAACAGCAGCACGAACATGATCGGCTGGATCGTCGAGAACACCAGCAGGTCCGGCTGGCGGACGAAATGGCGCAGGTTGCGCACGCTGACCACCCGCGCGTCGGTCAGGTCCGCGCGGAGCTCCCGCACCGACACGCGCCGCCGCCACCACGACGGTCGCCTCGCGACCGGGCGCAGCGCCACAGGCGCCCGAACCCCAGCAACGCTCACGCCCCTCCGATCAAGCCGCCCATCACCGGCCGCGACCTCAGCCCCCGCCCCGTTCTCACTCGGCGCGCCGGTCAGCTGCAGAAACACGTCGTCGAGCGTCGGCCGACGCAGCCCGAGGTCACTCACCGCGATCTCCGCCCGGCGCAGCGCCGACGCCGCACCCTCGATCATCTCCAATCCATCCCGCGGCGCGGCAAGCGTCAACTGCGCGAGCCGCTCGCCAAACTCCGGCTCCCCGCAACCAATCCCCGCCAGCACCGCCCGCGCATTCTCCCGGTCCGCCGCGCTCACCAACTCGACCTCCAAGATCTGCCCACCAACCCGATCCTTGAGCTCGCTCCCCGTGCCCTGCGCGATCACCCGACCATGATCGATCACCGCGATCTGCCCAGCGAGCTGATCCGCCTCCTCCAGATACTGGGTGGTCAGCAGAAGCGTCGTCCCCTCACGAACCAGCTCGCGCACAACCGACCAGATCTCATTACGACTGCGCGGATCCAGCCCCGTCGTCGGCTCATCCAAGAACAACACCCGCGGACGCGTCAACAAGCTCGATGCCAAATCCAAACGCCGCCGCATCCCACCCGAGTACGTGCGCGCCGGACGATCAGCAGCATCAGCCAACTCAAAGCGCTCAAGCAACTCACCCGCCCGCCCGCGAGCATCCGCGGCCGAGAGGTCGAACAGACGCCCGAACATCTGCAGGTTTTCCCGGCCGGTCAACATCTCATCGACCGCCGCGAACTGCCCGGTCAACCCCAACAACTCCCGCACCCCGGCAGCATCACGCACCACATCGCGGCCAAACACCTCAGCCCGCCCCGCGTCGGGAGACAGCAGCGTTGCCAACACCCGCACCAGCGTCGTCTTCCCCGCACCGTTCGGCCCCAACAACCCAAAGACCGTAGCCTCCTCGACCTCCAGGTCGACCCCAGCAAGCGCCGTGGTCGCCCGAAAACGCTTAACCACACCCTCGACCCGGACAGCCAAATCAGGCATCACTCACCCTCCGAAAATGACGCGCAGTGATCGCGCCAGCTGTACGCGCTGGCGAGGATCCGGGGTGTGAGTTGTCGACGCGAGGAGATCGAGGTTCATGTCTGATACCAGCAATGGTGGCGCGTCTGCAAACGCCGCAGCCGGTGAGCTGACCGCGGCGTAACGGGATGAGACCATGTCTGGTGCTGACGGGTTTCCTGAAACCAACCCCCCGACGGAATCGAGCGATTCGATGAGCGAGAGACATGGTAGGCAGCGCAGCGCGGTGGTGTTCGGAGCGCGCAATCTGGGTCGCGCGGTCATCGAACTGCTGCTCAGCGACGGCTGGGCGGTCGCCGGGGTAGCCCGGTCGCGCAGCACCCTGGACGGCGTCAGCGCGTCCGGCGCGCTCGCGCTCAACGCCGACGTCACCGACCCCGCGAGCGTCCACGAAGCGCTGCAACAGGCCGCCGCCGCGCACGGCGCAGTCGAACTCGTCCTCAACGCGGCCGCCGCATACGGCGGCGAACGCACCGGCCCGTTCGGCGGCGGCGCGATCACCGAAGCCGACCTCAACGGCTTTGACTCCTGGACAGCGGCTCCGGCCCGCGCGGCCTTCTCATTCCTCTCCGCCAGCGGACGCTTCGCGATCGCCCAAGGCGCCGCAGCGACCCTGGTACAGGTCACCGGCGGCTCGGCACGACGCGCGATGCCCGGCCGCGGCCTGTGGGCAGCGGGATCCTTCGGCGTACGAGCAATCACCAACGCCGCCACACTCGAACTGCGCCCCCACGGAATCCACGTCGCGCTGCTGATCGTCGACGCCGGCATCCAGCCGCTCGACGGGACCACACGCCCCGGCGTCTCGCCCCAAGCGCTGGCCGACCCGCGCAGGATCGCCGAAGCCGTTCTCTTCCTGGCTAACCAGGACGCGCGCTCCGCGACCCACGAACTCCAACTCACCCCTCTCGCCGAGAACTGGACACCCTGAACCCCGGAGACGGCGCTGGCCATCTGGCGGCGCCCCTGCCTACTGACGCCATCACTTCTGGTTGCGGCGGCCGAGTCCGATGGCGCAAGAGCCGTCACCTGCGCCACCGGACGGGCGAGTCTCAGTGGGGCTTCGGGCTGTCGACCGGTACGCCGTCGCCATTGGCGACAGGGTTACCGGGATACTCGTAGAAGGCCCCCGGCGCTGAGCTCTGGGTGCCGTAGCCGATGCCCAGCCCCGTGAGTGCCTTCCTGACCTGGGTCGTGGTCTTGTAGGGGAACGGCTCGAAACCCACGTTGTTCGGCGGCGCGGTCGGCGCGCCGAGCTGGGACGCGGCGAACCGGGCCAGCACGCGGTGCTCGGCCTCCGTCCCGAGCGCTTCGGCGCACAGCCGCGCGCCGAACCCGTTCGAGCGATCGGTGAAGGCGGTGATACCGACGAGATAGAGACTGACCTCGATCGCCTCGACCACGGCCAGACTCGTGAACAGCCCGACGCCGCCGTCGAAGACGGCGTCCGGGATCCAGAACTTCGAGGTCAGCGGCTGGGCGCCGATCGCCTTGAGCGCTTGGACGTGCGTGAACTCCGTCGTGACCGCGGCACGCAGCACCGGTACGAACTGCTCGGACGGCGTGCCCGGCGCCTTGCGGATCGCCGCGGTGACCGCCGTCACCCCGAACTGCTCTTGCGTGACCGTGAAATTGAGAAACTGCCGGAGCGAGCCGCCGCCTCTGACGGCCGCCGCTGCGGTGCCCGTTGCCGTCAACGGAACGATTGCACCCCCTACCGCCAGCGCACCGGCCCGTGCCAGCATCCGGCGGCGGGTCGTGCCCTCCATCGCCGCCCGGTCATGGTCGAGATCCATGGGGAACCTCCAAGAGTTGGGTATGACTTTCTCATGTGCCAGACACCGGCCGCGGCTGATCCTTCCTGGCGCCGGCAACCTGATCCTGGTGCCGCGGATTCATGGCTATCGATCGCGGCGGCTGGTTGCGCTTGAGCTGGCGTTGGAAGGATCGCTGCTCGCTGGTGTCCGGGGTTGTATGAACAGAACAGTCAGACGTCTGATGACTGTGCGCGCACGGATAACCGGCTCGCCAAGCCGACTCCGAATCCAAGACACGGTCTGACACAGCAATGGCCACGGTCGTTGACTGGAGGAGCGAGTCTCTCGCCACGCCACACGAGCCCCGGCGCGCGGTGGCTGACAGACGCCGCGGGCCTGAGCCGCGGGTGGTGCTCGCGATCGCCTCACTCGGCGCCGCGGTCGCATTCGTGGACGCGACGATCGTCAACATCGCGTTCCCGAACATCGCGCACGCGTTCCGCGGGACCTCGATCTCATCGCTGTCCTGGGTCCTGAACGCGTACAACATCGTGTTCGCGGCGTTCCTGGTTGCGGCAGGGCGGATCGCTGACCTGCTGGGCCGCCGGCGGATCTTCATCTTCGGCCTGGAGCTGTTCACGGCGGCGTCGGTGCTGTGCGCAGCCGCGCCGTCGGCGAACGCGCTGATCGCGTTCCGGGTCATCCAAGCGCTCGGCGCCGCGTGCCTGGTTCCGTCGTCGCTGGCGCTGGTGCTGAACGCGTTCCCGGCGCAGCGACGCGCCCACGGTGTCGCGCTGCTGTCCGCCGTCGGCGCAGCCGCCGCCGGACTCGGGCCTTCGCTGGGCGGCCTGCTGGTCGCCGCAGCCGGCTGGCGACTCGTGTTCCTGGTCAACCTGCCGATCGGGATCGCTGCGGTCATGCTCGCTCGCGGCTGTCTGGTCGAGAGCCGTACGCCCGGCCGGCGCCGGATGCCCGACCTGCTCGGCGCGCTGGTGTTCGCGTTCGCTATTGCCGCGCTCGTGCTGGGCGTGGTCAAGGGCCAGGAGTGGGGCTGGGCAAGCCCGCGAATCGTGGGCTCGTTCGCGGCCGCCGTCGCGCTCGGCGCGGTGTTCATGTCGCGCTGTCGCACGCATCGCTCACCCGTGGTCGACCTCGCGCTGCTGCGGATCAGGACGTTTAGCGCCGCAAACGCGATGACGCTCGTCGGCGCGGCCGGGTTCTACGGCTACACGCTCACGAACGTCTTGTTCCTCACCGGCGTCTGGCGTTACTCCGTGCTGCAGGCCGGCCTCGCGCTGACACCCGGACCGTTCGTTGCCGTGGCCGTGGCAGGGCCAACCAGCCGCGTTGTGCAGCGCATTGGCCATCGGCCGGTGCTCGTAGCCGGCGGATTGTTCTGGGGCGGTGCGGTGATGTGGTTCGTCGAGCGGGTCGGGGCGGCGCCCGCCTTTCTCAGCGAGTGGCTTCCGGGCATGGTGTTGCTGGGGATCGGCGCCGGGACGTTGTTTCCCAACCTCAGCGGTGCGGCGGTCGCCTCCGCGCCGGGCGAGAGTTTCGCGACCGCGACCGGGATGAACTCGGTGGCGCGCCAGGTGGGCGCAGCGCTCGGCGTGGCGCTCGTCGTCGCGATCCTCGGCACGCCGTCGCCCTCGCAGGTCATGGACGCGTTTGACGACGCATGGACGTTCGGTGCCGTGTGCCTGTTCGCGGCCGGGCTCGGCTGCCTGCTCGTCGGGCGTGTGCAGAGCGAGGTACCCGGGCTGCCGGAAGCGGCGCGCGAGATGTTCGGCGATCGCGCGGCACAGGTGCACTCACCCGCGCCACGCGCACGAGCGCGACGGGCAATCCTCGTCGACGCGGCGGCCCCGGCCGCGGCGCGCCCGCAGTCGCGCGCGGGTTTCCTCGCGATGGTGCCGATCCTGGCGGGGCTGGAACCTTGGCTGAGGCGAGCGATCGCCGCCCGCACCCGGGCGATCCAAGTGCAGGCCGGCGAGTGGCTGTTCCGAGCGGGAAACCCGGCTGAGGCACTCTACGTGGTGCGCGCTGGTCGCCTCGAGGTCGTGGACGAGTCAACCGGCGCGGTGCTTCGCCAATTGGGCCGTGGCGACGTCCTCGGCGAGCTTGCCTTGCTGACCGATTCGCTGCACCCAACGTCGGCCCGAGCGGCCAGAGCAAGCGACCTGCTGGAAATCGACCGCGGGAATTTCGAGGTGCTGCTCAATCGCTCCCCCGAACTGTCGCTGGCGCTCAACCGCCAGTTGGCCGAGCAGTTGCGCGTGAGCGGTCCGCCGGCGCCGACGGCGCGTCCGCGCCCGGCGACGGTCGCGCTCGTCGCGCTCGACGACGGCGCGCCGCTGACGGCGCTCGCCGCGCGGATCCTCGACGCGCTGAACGAGATGCTGCCGACCGCGCGACTCGACGGCAGCGAAGTGCCCGCTCCGTCCTTGGGCGCCGAACCCGCCAGGGTGTACGGGCCGCTCCTTGACCGCGCCGAGGGCGGCCACGAACTGGTGCTCCTGCTGGCGAATTCGGTGAGCTCGAGCGACCCGTGGACAGAGTTCTGCTTGCAGCAAGCCGATCGGATCCTGGCGGTGAGCGCCGCACCCGGCGCACCGGAGTCGGCATTGAGCGCTGCGCGCCGCGCGGCGCTGCAGGGCTGCGACCTGGTCGCCTACGACGTTGCCCCGGGGGCGCGGGCAAGGTGGGGAGCTGCGCTGGACCCGATCGAGTCGCACGTTCTTCGAGGAGGACGGCTCGATCAAGATGTGGCGAGACTCGCCCGGCGGCTCGCGGGCCGCTCGGTCGGGATCGTCCTGTCCGGCGGAGGCGCCCGCGCCTTCTCACACATCGGCGTGCTCGATGAGCTAACCGCCGCGGGGGTCACGATCGATCGCGTCCTCGGCGTAAGCATGGGCGCGTTCATCGGCGCTCTGTTCGCGATGGGCCTTGACCTCGACGAGATCGATGCTCGCTGCTTTGAGGAATGGGTGCACCGCCGGCCGCTCAGCGATTACACGATCCCGCGTCACTCGCTGATCCGGGGTGAGCGCTTCCGGGCGATGCTGCACCGCACCTTCGGTGAGACCCTGATCGAGGAGCTCCCGCGCAGCTTCATGTGTGGGTTTACCGAACTGCGCAGCGGCCGCCTCGTGATCGCCCGCCACGGCTGCCTGTCGGAGGCGGTCGGCTTCAGCGTGTGCCTGCCGATCATCGGGCCACCCCAGGTCCGCGGCCGCGAGATGTTCGTCGACGGCGCCCTGGTCGACAACCTTCCCGTGCAAGCGATGGCCGATCTCGGCGAGGGCCCGACCATTGCCGTGGACGTCAAGGCGACGCTCGAGCAGCCCGCCGGCAGCCAGCCGATGGGATCGAAGCCTCGTACAGGCGACACGGACGGCGAGCGGCCGGCGGGCGTCCCAACGCTCGGCGAGACACTTGCCCGGGTGCTGTCACTCGGCAGCGCCAACACCTCTGAGGCGGCGCGCCGGCACGCCGATCTCGTGATCAAGCCGCGCGCCGAAGGTGTCGGCTTGCTGGAGTTCCACCAGCTGGATGCGGCCGTGGAAGCCGGCCGCGTGGCCGCGCGGGCGGCGCTCGAGGACGCTCCCGGCTCGCTGCTCTCCTAGGGTCGCCGGACTTGCTCGGTTCCCGGGGCTGGCTGATGGGGGGTGCGCAGTCCGCTATGTTGGGCCGGGTCAGTTGGTCGTTGCCGGAGGAGGAGGAGAACGGGATGAGATCGATCGCGGTCGTGTTGGCGGTTGCTGGTGCGGTGGCGCTCGGTGCGCCGTTGGCGCAGGCAGCAGCGCCGGCCGACTATGCCCAGATCGCCCGCAACATCATTCCCTCCGGGGAGCCCGGCGGTTTCCCGTTTCCGGCTGGCGCCGACACGCAGGCCAAGATGTACAACGCGTTGACGCCGCTGGCGGGCCGTGTGACGGATGCGGATCTGTTCTCCGATTTCAAGTCCGAGGCGTTCGGGCTCGGCACGGATGGGCCGGGAACGGTGGAGACGGTTCCGTATCCCGGTGTGACCATCATCCGTGACCGCTTCGACGTCCCGCACGTCAGCGCGACGACGCATGACGGTGGCGTTTGGGCGGCCGGCTGGATCGCGGCCGAGGACCGCGGCCTGCTGCTGGCGCAGGCTCGCTATGACTCGCTGGTGGCGGCGATCGACGCGCCAGGGCTAAGCGCCATCGGCCTGATCGAGGGCCTGAAGAGCTTTGTCCCTAGTCAGCAGACCGAGAACGTCGTCTCGCGCCAGACCCAGGTCCTGTTGCAGGCGGGGCCGGAGGGGCGCGCCGTTCTGCACGACATCGACGTGTACGTGACCGGGATCAACGCCTACCTGAAGGCGACCAACTCGACTCAGGCGCCATTCACCCGCAACGACATCTATGCCTTCAACGCGTTGAAGGATCAGTTCTTCGGTGAGGGAGGCGGTGACGAGGCCCGCCGCTCCGAGTTCCTCGGGGCGCTGGAGCGGCGACTCGGTGTCGCTAAGGGCTACAGCGTCTTTGGCGACCTGCGCCAGAATCTGAACGCCGGCAGCCCGACGACGGTCGACGGCACGTTCAATTACGAGCACGCCCCGTCCACTCCCGGCGCGCCGGGAAGCGTCGTCCTGAATCCGAACAGCTTCACGGCGACCCCCGCCGTCCCGCCGGCGGTGACGGCCAGTCTGGCCAGCCAGGAGCCTAGGCCCCACGCCAGCAACGAGCTGATGGTGGAAGGCAAGTACTCGACCACCGGACATCCGCTACTGGTCGGCGGCCCGCAGGTCGGTTATTTCTATCCCGGCCTGACGTTCGAGATCGACATGCACGCGCCGGGCCTGGACTGGCGCGGAGCCACGTCGGCACCGTTCCCCGGCTACATGCTGATCGGCCGCGGGGCGGATTTCGCCACGACGCTGACATCAGCCGGCGCTGATGACACCGACCAATTCGCCGAGACACTCTGCGACCACAGCACCACCCGGTACATCTACAAGGGCACGTGCCGCAGGATGCAGCCGTTCAACGCCGGCACGATCAGCGGGAAGCCTGTGAAGTTCATGACCACGGTCAACGGTCCGGTGGTCGGCTACGCCAAGGTCGGTAAGCAGAAGGTGGCGATCGCCTCCAAACGTGCCAGCTTCGGCAAGGACGTGCTGGACCTGCTGTTCAACCGCCGCCTGTCCGACGGACAGGTCACCAGCCCCCAGTCGTTCATCAAGGCCGCCGCGCTGACTCCGCAGACCTTCAACTCGTTCTACGTCGACGACAAGCACGTGGCCGAGATCACCACCGGACTGCTGCCGATCCGCGCCAAGGGCACCGATCCCAGCCTGCCGACCGTCGGCAATGGGAAGTACGAATGGACCGGCGACCTGTCGGTCAAGGGGCATCCTCAGGGCATCGACCCGGTACACACGCCGACGAAGGGGACGATGGTCAACTGGAACAACGACTCCGCCCACGGCTTCGGCTCGGCCGATGACGCCTGGGGGGCCAACGGCTCGGTGGCGCGCGTGTCGCTGCTCAACCGCGCATTGGCGCAGCAGCGCAAGAACGGCAAGTGGTCGCTGGCCGCGGTGACCTCTGCGATGAACGAGGCCGCCAGCCAGAACGTGCTGGCGGATCGAGACGGTCCCGCTGCTCGCCCGGGTGCTGAAGGGCTCGCACGCCCCGAATGCCCAAGCCGCCAGGATGCTGTCGCTCCTGATCGCCTGGAATCGGGACGGTGGCAACGTGCTCGATCTCAACCACGACGGCAAGGTCGACAACCCGGGCGACGCGATCATCGATAGCGCCTGGCCCAAGATCGCCAACGCGTTCATGAAACCGGTGATCGGACCGCAGCTCTCCGAGCTCGACTCGCTGTTCAGCCAGTTCGACGCGCCCCCCGGCGGCCAATACAACGGCTGGTATCAGTACTTCGATCGCGACATCAACCGGCTGCTGAAGATCAAGCAGCCCCAGCCGTTCGCCAACCGCTACTGCGGAGCCGGCAACCTGCACCGCTGCCAGCAGTCGCTGTGGGCCGCGATCAGTGCCGCCGGGAAGCAGCTGACCAAGCAGCAGGGCACCGCGACACCCAGCGCCTGGCGGGCCAGCTCGACCGCGCTGGACATCAAGTTCGCCCCGCTGAACCCGTTCACGATGAGCTACACAAACCGCCCCAGCGGGATCCAACAGGCGATCTCCTTCGACGGGCATCGATAGCCCTCGCGACAATCACCCGACGCAAATCGAGCCTGAGCCGCCGGTGGCCGCCGTCCCAATCGCGAAGCTGAGCTTGACCGTCGCTCCCCTTGTGAGCGTGAAGCGGATCGTGGTGCGCTTCCGCGACCGGGATTTCTTGCTCAGCGGGGCTGCCGTCCGGAATCTGCCCGGGCTGAGCGTGAGCCCTGAGAGAACCAGCTTCGCGGGCGGAGGAGGCGGCGGAGGCGGCGGTGGCGGCGGCGGTGGCGGCGGCGAAGCCAGCGGCGAGAAGAAGACCGAGGCGGAGCCTTGGTCGCGGTTTGTGCCGACGTCGTCGAAGGGCGCGCCGGCCACGATCGTGCCCGCGTCGATCGCGATCGACAGCCCGAGCGTGTCGCTCGGGGCACCGTTGGGGTCGGTCAGTTTGGCGGTTTCGGTACGAGCGATCGCGCCCGTGCGCGCGAACGTGTAGACAGCGCCCGCCGGGGCGTTCGCGCTGGCGGCGCTGAGTGCTCCTCCGGCCACGATCGTCGTGGCGTCGATCGCGACCGAGGCCCCGAGCGAGCCGTTGGTTGCGGCATCGCTGGCGGTCAACTCGGCGGTCTCGGTGCGAACGGCCGGACCGGTGCGCGCGAACGTGTAGACGGAGCCCTCGGCGCTGTTCGTGCCCGGCGGCTCCGACGACGATCGTGTCCCCATCGATCGCGACCGAGCTCCCGAGCCGCAGGACCTGGCTCTCGCTGGGCGTCAGCTTGGCGGTCTCCGTCCGTGCGGTCGCGCCGGTCCGCGAGAACGTGTATGCCGAGCCTCGGCCGCCGCCGTCGTCGGTGGGGGCACCGGCGACGATCGTGTCCCCGTCGATCGCGACCGACGCTCCGAGCAGATCGTTGGCGGCGCCGTCTGAGGCGGTCAACTCCGCAATCTGTGTGCGCGCCGCCTCCGGGCCGACACTCGCGAACGTGTACACCGCGCCCTGGCTGCCATGTTTGCCGACGAGGTGGCCCGGGGCGCCGGCCGCGATCCGATCGCCGTCGATCGCCACCGAGCTGCCGAGCTGGTCACCGGTGGCGCCGTCCGCCGCGGTCAGCTTGGCTGTCTCGTTGCGCACCACCGCGCCCGTGCGCGCGAACGTGTAGAGCGATCCCTGTCCGATGTTGGCGCCGATTGTCTCGCCGGGCGCTCCCGCGACAATCGTGTCCCCATCGATCGCGACCGAGCTGCCCAGCTCATCGCCCGGGGCGCCGTCGCTGGCGGTCAGCTTGGCGGTGTTCGTCCAGCTATCACCCGAGCGCTCGAACACATAGACCGCGCCTCGGCCCGCGTCGTCGCGAGGGGCGCCCAGGACGATCGTCTGGCCATCGATCGCCACCGACCAGCCCAGGCGGTCCGAGGCTGCGCCGTCGGCGGCGGTCAGCTTCTGCTCGAGCGCCGCGGCGGGCGAGGCGATCACCAGCAGCGCGAGCGCTACTCCGAGCGCGACACCGTATGGCACCGGCGAATCGCCCTCGGCGGACGCCGGTCACGAGTTGCGGCTCCTGCCCGGTATGCACGAATCGTCGCTGCGTCATGAGCGATGCCTTTCAGTCGGCCCAGTTCATCGTCAAGTCATCGGACGTCTTATGACTTTCTCACGTGCTAGACACCGGCCGCAGCGGATCCTTCCTGGCGGCAACCTGATCCTGGTGCCGCGGATCCCGCCCCGTCGAGGCCGCCGCTCCGCGGTTCGCTTCGTTCGCGGGCGGAGGCGGTCGTGCGCTTTCAGGGCGGTCCGGCTTACGTCATCCTCGACGACTACTTCAACACGATTTCCACGCTGCCGTGCCTCGCGAAGCTCGCCGGCCACGAAGTCACCGTGCCCCGGTGGGCTGGACACACCGGGTCCGGACGCGATGGACGGCCGCCTTGAGGTCCGATTTCTGACAGATTCGCCTGTGCAACAGCCCAATCGAGGACTCGAAAAAACCCATCGGGTTGTTCCACGGCTGGGGGCTGGGGAACAACCCACTCGGCGGAAATGGGGCCTCCGTTGGGACGTTACCCACCTCGTGTGTTTGGCATCTGTGACATCCCGGTGGGCACTGTCCTCCCAAGCGTGCGGAAAACTGGCGGGTGGCTCCGGCACGCGACGCCGCGATCGTCATGTGATCAGTCAAATGTGTAGATAATTGATTAGCAATCATCAGCTCACCAAATTCACTGAACCCAGCCGGAGCGTCGGTGTGGCAGGCGTGCGACGGGACTCGCGAGCTTTTAGCGTTCGCCCGGCACTGTGGGTCCTCAGGCGGATCGGAGACGAAGGACGCGTCGGAGTTTGCGACGTGTGGGAGCGCCGGACAGGTGCTCTGCGCGCAATCGCAAGAGCGCGACTGCCTCGCGGGTTGGGACGAACGGATTCGCGACGACGTGCTGGTCGAGCAACGACATGCCGGCTACTGCGTCACCGTTAATGAGGGCAATCACGACCTGTCCGGTGAGCGCGGGTGAGCTGTCTAGCTCAGCGAGCCGGCGAACGTCCCGTGCTTCGTTGGGGTACGGGAACCGCAACTCGATGGTGGGCGACCCGCGTCCGATTGCGTGTGTTCGCTCATCGGTGCCGGGCCGTTCGGCGCCGTGCCGGCCACCGACCAACGTGTCGTTCGCGCTGTTCATGATGCGTCTCCCTTACAGCTGAGTGTCATGCTCGCTGTCGTGCAAGCGGGCCTTGCGAGGGTGCCGTCGCGACGGTCCGGCGATGCCCGTCTGGATCTCAAATATCCGCCGCTGCGCGTGGTCCATCTCCGCCCAGGTGGTGGTGACGCGGCTGACGATCCGGCGGGCACGGAATGCTGAAATGCGGCTCATGGTCTTTCCTCTCGAGTGGCAAACGGGCAAATCCAATGACCACATAGTCGCGCCGGAATGCTATGAACGCAAATAGGGATGCGGATGACCTGGTATAACCTTTGGTAATGCTGAACGTGACCCGGATCGGGGTGCTGAGGGAGGTCGCGCGCCATGGCTCATTCTCGAGCGCGGCGGAGTCGCTTGGGTACACCCAGCCCGCGGTATCGCGGCAGGTCGCGACGCTCGAGGCCGAGACGGGCGCGGTGCTCGTCACGCGGGCTGCCAACGGCGCTCGGCTGACCGACGCGGGCGAGGTGCTGGTGCGCCACGCGGAGGTGATCTTCGCCGCGCTGGATGACGCCGAGAATGAGCTGCGCGCCGTCATGGGGTTGGAGGCCGGCCGGGTGCGCCTGGCGACGTTCTCCTCGGCGGCCGCCAGCATCGTGCCGGTCGCCATCGCCCGCTTCCGGGAGATCCATCCGCGTGTCGAGCTGGCCGTCGAGATCATCGAAGAGGAGCAATCGATCCCGCGCCTACGCTGCGGCGAGCTCGACATAGCGCTCAGCAACGACGCCGAAGCGGCGCCCGGCGAGCTGATCGAACGCATTCATCTGTTCAACGATCCGATGTACGTTGCGCTGCCCACCGGTCATCGCCTCGCGGAGCGCCCGAAGCTGCGCCTGCGCGACCTTGCCGATGAGCCGTGGATGCTCGGTACGACGACCACCTGTCCCGATGCCCGAATGTTCAAGCGCGCGTGTCACGCAGCGGGATTCGAACCGAGCATCTCGTTCGAGAACGACGACTACCACGCGATCCTCGGCTTCGTCGCCGCCGGAGTCGGCATCGCTCTCATTCCCGATCTCGCCGCCCGCGCCGCTCGACAGGATGTCGTCATCCGCTCGCTCGGCAGAGCCGCGCCCATACGTCAGGTCGTGGCTGCCGTCCCGGCTGGTTATCGCGCGCCGGCGGCCGAAGCGATGCTCGAGGTCCTGATCGCCGTCGGTTCGGAATGGGAGCGCAACGGCCAGGCCCTCGTGTACGCCTGACGGACACCAGCACGCCGGCCCAGGCGCCGGTGGCGATGCGTTGTCCGTTGGCGCCGGTGTTCTGCTCGACGATGGTGGTGGGGAGTAGGCGGCGATCACTTCGATGTCGATTACGTCGGTGCGGTTGGCGACGGTGGTGTGGACGCGGGCTTTGGAGCCGATTCCGCGTTCGGGTCCTGAGTACTCCCAGTCGTGGAGGAGGTGGTTGGTGAACGGCTCGTGGTTGGCCATCACGTCGAGGAACTCGTAGACTGGCGCGGGCCTGGGGACGGTGGTGGTGACGCGTACAGGTTTCATGTACCACATGGTACAGTAGGCAGCGTTGAATGCCCAGGACACCAGGCGCTTTCCTGATCGGGCGTTCGTTTCGATCTAGACTTTGCACTCCGGTGGCGACGCTTGAGCACGCACGGAGGCGTTGGCTGTGGGGCGATACGCTGAGGCGCGGGAGGCCTTTGCCTCGCTTGTTGCGGCGGGCGGCGGCCCAGAGGCGCAGGATGGCTTGGGGAATGCGTTGCGGTGGTTGGGGGAGTTCGATGCGTGCCTGCAGGCGCGGGAGCGCGCGCACCAGGGCTATCTGGAGCGTGGCGATTGGGCGGGGGCGGCGCTCGTGGCGGCGGCGTTGGCGGCCGATTCGGAGCTGTTGCGTGGCGAGCACGCGGTGGCACAGGGTTGGTTTGGTCGCGCGCGCGAGCTGCTGGAGGACCAGCCGGACGCGCCCGCGATGGCGTGGGTGGCGGTGATGCAGGCCGAGCAGCGGTTCTTGGGCGCGGGGGACGCGGGGGCGGCGCTCGAGGCCGGGGAGTTCGCGATCGAGGCCGGGCGTCGCGGTGGCGACGTCGACCTGGAGCTGCTCGGGCGGGCGCTGCGCGGGCTCAGCGTTGCGTCCCCACGGACATCAGGCGCTTTCCTGATCGGGCGTTCGTTTCGATCCAGCACTTTGCACTCCCGTGGCGACGCCTTGAGCACGCACAGGAGGCGTTGGCTGTGGGGCGATACGCTGAGGCGCGGGAGGCCTTTGCCTCGCTTGTTGCGGCTGGCTGCGGCCCAGAGGCGCAGGATGGCTTGGGGAATGCGTTGCCGTGGCTGAGCGGCGTTCGACGCGTGCCCGCCGTCGCCGGAGCGCGCGCACCGGGGCCATCCTGGACGCGTGGCGATTGAGCGGCGTCGGCGCTCGTCGCTGCCGCGTTGGCGCGCCGATTCCAGAGCTGCTGCGTGCCGAGCACGCGGTGGCACAGTGTTGGCTTTGGTCGCGCGCGCGGAGCTCGCTGGAGGACCAGCCGGACGCGCCCGCGATTGCATGGGTGGCGGCGATGCAGGCCGAGCAGCCGTTCTCGCCGGCGCGGGGGACGCGGGGGCGGCGCTCGAGGCCGGGGAGTTCGCGATCGAGGCCGGGCGTCGCGGTGGCGACGTCGACCTGGAGCTGCTCGGGCGGGCGCTGCGCGGGCTGGGTCGCGTCGCGACGCCCCGGACCGCCCCGTGACGTCCGGGTCGGGCAGCGTCGTCCGACAGTCTGCCGTTTGCCGCTGTAGTCGCTCTTGTGCCAGGCTTCACTCCATGACGGCCACGACACTCCGGACGCCGTCAGACGTCTGATGTCTCTGCTGAGCGGGCGCTGCAAGACCACGATGGACACGACCGGAAAACCCGCCGACCATCAGTTCGTTGTCGCGATCATGTGACTCGCAGCAACCCGTGGCACTGCCGCCGCTCCGTGGTGCCCGACCAGGCGCCGCGGAGCGCTCGGGGCGATTCGGTCGAGCACCTGCCGCAGATCGAGAGCGTGCCCCACTGGGTCCATAGGCTGCGCGCACGGACAACGCCAACCCCCGGCCCCAACCAGATGGGTCGGATCGGCTAATCGCCCGACGGGTCGAGGTGGAGTTCGAGGTCGATCTCGCCGCCCTGGCTGCCCCGGGCGCGGAACCCCAGGCGGCGCAGCAGAGCTCGCGCGGGCCGGTTCTCCCACAACGTGGTGGCGGTGAGCCGGGCGAACCCGTTCGCGCGCGCGCTGCGCACCGTGCGTGCCGCCAGCGCCGTCCCGATCCCCATGCCCTGCAGCTCGTCGATGACCTCGACCGCGAGGTCCGCGGAGCCGGGCACCCCGGGATGGTGGGCGTAGCGCGCCACGCCAACGATCGCCCCATCGCGCCGGCGGACCGCGGCAAACGCCTCGTGGCAGACGTGATCGATATCCGTGAGATAGGTCAGCTCCCGAGCCGTCAACTCAGGCTTCGGGGAGAGAAAACGCCGATGGCGCGACTCGGGACTGAGCCGCCCGAACATCGCCGCGAGCCCGTCGCGGTCCCCGGTTGCCTGGCAAACAACGCCCGACGAGTATCGGCCATAGCTGCCCGAGCAGTCAGACACCTTCGCCATCACCTCGGGCCCCGTGTTCTGATCGACGTATGAGAAGTAAGCGCCGGCGAGGAAACCGACCCCGATCAGCAACATGGGAATCGAGAGCCCGAGCAGACGATTCTTCCTCGCAGTGCGCCCCGGACGCGCCCCAGACGGCATACCAGGCGGATTGGATCAGATCGACGCCACCGCGTCTACCGTCCTGATCAGCCCGCGCCAAGCACATCCGGTACTCGGCGGCGGCGCCAACATCGTGCTGTATGTTGCGCTGTATGTCAGCGACGCGCACGCAGGTCTACTTCACCAAGCAGCAGCGTCAGGCGCTCGATGACCTGGCCGAGCGGGAGGGAAAGACACTTGCCGAGCTCGTGCGCGAGGCAGTGGACGGGTACCTGGCCCGAACCCCGGGTGATCCCGAGGCAATTCTCGACCAAACGTTCGGTTCGATTCCTGACTTGCGGGTGCCCGCTCGTAGCGAGTCGGATCGTGGCTACGGCTGACCTCCTCGTCGGCACCGATGTGTTGATTGACCATTTGCGCGGGACGCGGCGGCTGCACGGAGAAGGTCGGCGTCTCGGGGTTTCGGTGGTGTCCCGCTGCGAGCTGTTCGCCGGCCGCGACCAGCCCGCTGTTTTGCGCGACTTGCTGCGCGCGATGATCGAGCTGCCGATCGACGCCGCAACCGCCGAGCTCGCTGGCATCACACGGCGGGAAACCGGCATCGCCACGCCCGACGCGCTGATCGCCGCGACTGCGCTGATTCATCGCATCCCGTTGATGACTGGCAACCGCCGTCACTTTGAACCGGTCTCAGGGCTCAATGTCCTCGCGTCCGGCTGAGTTGAGCGCAGCTTTGGAATCCGGCGACCCTCCGGGGTCAAGCTGGCGCGCGCCGCGGCCGCCGCGGGCCCGCGTCACCATCAACCACGCCGACAACGGCTGGACCGCACGCGCGCTGCAGCCCCCCCACCCGGCGCCGCTAGGAGGCACTCATGAAGATCACCAGAAGCAGCATCGAGACCGTTAAGGGCCCAGCCGAATGGTTCACCGGTGACGTCTACATCGACGCCGTCGCGGCACCCTCCGCACCCGCGCGGGCCCAGGCGAACCTCGTGCACTTCACTCCCGGTGCACGCACCGCGTGGCACACCCATCCCCTCGGACAGACCATCTACGTCACCGAGGGCGTCGGTCTGTGTCAAAAGCGCGGCGGTCCGATCGAGGTCATCCGCCCCGGCGACCGCGTCCACTTCGAGCCTGGCGAGGATCACTGGCACGGCGCCGCCCGCAATCGTTTCATGGTCCACCTCGCGCTCAACGAGGTCGACGACGAGCACGTCGCCGCCGACTGGGGCGACAAGGTCACCGACGAGGAGTACGCCAGCGCACCCGCGAACGCGGGCTGAGGCAGTCAGCATCGCGAGTGTCTGGCGATGCCACCCTCGCTCGCCAGCCGGGCACTGGCGCGCGGGACGCGCCGCTGGCTGCTTCCCGTCCCCATCTGATTAATCGCGGTTGACATGCAGCCATATGGCTGCCTATAATCATGCAGCCACATGACTGCACATCTCTACGAACAGGCGATGGACGCTGTATTCCGGGCATTGGCGGACCCGGGCCGGCGGCGGTTGCTCGACAGCCTGAACGCGCGCAACGGCCAGACGCTGCGCGAGCTGTGCGCGGACATGGATCACGAGGAGCGCCATGAGCACGCACATGACAGCAACGCGCGAGGAGTGGCTCGCCGCACGCGAGCCGATGTTGGTCTACTGCGGCATCCTCGATCGGACGCCGCGCGGGCGCGACGAGGGCGACCCGGCGGATCCGTCGTGGATCCGCCGCCACGACGAGCACGAAGCCGGGTGAGGAGATGACAGAGGTCGCCCTCAGGCCACGCGCGGAGTCCTACCTGATCCCGACGGCGGTGATCGCGGGTCTCCTGACCGCCACCGCCGCCGGTTGGCTCGTCCTCACCGAGCGCATGGCCGGAATGGACAGCGGCCCGGGAGGCGACCCCGGCGCGCTGGGCTGGTTTGCCGGCACCTGGGCCGTGATGACGGCGGCGATGATGCTGCCCGCTTCAGCGCCCGCTGTGATGCGCATCGTCCGCGCCAGGAGCGCGCCGGCACCCGCTGCAGCCGTCCTCTTCCTCGCCGGGTACATCGCGGTTTGGATGCTGGCCGGGCTCGTCGGCTACTCGCTCGTCCAGGCTGTCCGCGGCCTGAACCTCGGGGCACTGGCTTGGTCGTCCGCGGGCCGCTATGTCGCCGGTGGATCGGTTGTGGCGGCCGGCCTGTATCAGTTGACCGACTCCAAGCGCCGGTGGCTGGCGCGCTGCACCGCACCAGAACCCCATCCCCCGCGCCGCGGCAGCGCCGGCGCGCTGCTGGCTGGCGCCGAGCACGGCGGCTGCTGTGCCGCGTGCTGCTGGACCCTGATGGCTGCCCTCTACGCCCTCGGGATGATGAACATCACGTGGACGGTCGTTCTCACCGTTCTCATCGTCGGCGAGCGGCTGCTGCCGCGCCCGGCGCTGGCCGCGCGCGCGGTCGCCGCCGCGCTGATCGTGCTCGGGGTCGGGGTGGCCGTCGCGCCCGCCGCGGTGCCCACACTGACGATTCCGTCCCAGGCTCACCCGATGACGATGGGTCAGGGCATTCCGAGCCGGGTTTGAAAGACCCGGCGATCGACGTGGTGGGTCCACAGTACCTCCGCGACGTCGTCGGGCTCGTTGTCGGCCCCGGGTGCGATCCGGCCAGCGATTGCGGTGTGGGCGACGTGGATCCCCTCCTTGCCCAAGGCGTCGTGGAGCATCCGCGCGTACGCGACCTCGCCCGCGAAGGAGATCCCGACACCGGCGCGGCCCGGGTACGGGTTGACGGCGGCTGGGCATCCCTCGCCCCAGCGGCGGTAACCACCTGGTTAACGTCCCAATGGAGGCCCCATTTTCGGCGTTCGGGTCGTTCCCCAGCCCCCAGCCGTTGAACATCCCAAACGACGTTTTCGAGTCCTCGATTGGGTTCTTATACAGCCGAACCGGTCAGAAATCTGACTCTGAGGACGGCATTCCGTGCGCCGGAACCGCTAGCGGCCGCGTGTTCGATGCCCCGCGAGCGACAAGGGCCGACTGGCCTCTGGGTTCTCCTCGCCGGGAGACCGACGCCGAGGTTAGATTTCGCTTTGGGTTGAGTTGTGGCCGCGTTTGCTCCTCGGTGAGCGCGTTACTTATGTCCGCGGTCGGGTGTACAAGATGTGGTGAACATGCAAAAGGATCCATTGGACGCTGGACGCCGGGCGGGTCGCGCGGTGGCTGCCGACCGGAGGCGTCGTGGGGTGCCCGAGGGGTGCGCGGAGCTGCCGCCAGAGCAGATGCGGGCTGTCCTGGCCGAGAATGACGTGACGCCGCGACAGAGCGTCGCGTTTTTGCGCGCGTTCTGGCAGGGCGTGACGACCGGCTGAACGGCCCGCGGCGCCGCGGGCAGAGGGGCTACGCGCCGGTGGACACGGGTGTCGTGGCTGCGAGCCGGGCTCGGGTCTTCGCGGCTCGCGCCGCCTCGGTGAGCGTGTCGATGTCGTACACGCCGTAGTGGCGCCGGCCGTTGATGAAGAAGGTCGGCGTGCCGGAGACGCCGCTCTCGTCAGCGCTTGCGACATCCTCACCGACACGTGGCGCGTACTCGCGCCGGCGCAGCTCCTCGGTGAAGCGGTCGACGTCGAGGCCGAGCTGCCCGGCGTGGCGGGTCAGGTCGCGCGGCTGCAGTTCGCCTTGGTGGTTGAGCAGGGTGTCGTACATCTCCCAGAATTTGCCCTGGGCGGCGGCCGCCTCGGATGCCTCGGCGGCGAGCTGAGCGCCCGGGTGGACGTCGTTGAGGGGTAGGTGCCGCCAGACGTAGCGCACGTCCGAGCCGAGCGAGGAGAGCAGTTCGCGGATCACCTGCTCCGCCTGCCCGCAGTAGGTGCACTCGAAGTCACCGTATTCGAGGAGTGTCACGGGTGCGTCGTCGGGACCGCGAATGTGATCCCGGTCGGGGTCGACGTCGTCTGCGAGATCGAGAATGTCCTCGGCGGTGCGGCCGATCTGCCGCGCTCGCACCGTGCTCGGCAGCCGCCGGATTACCCTGGTCACGATCCACGCGATCAGCGGCGCGAGGACCACGGTGCTGAGCGCGCCAAGCCTGGCCTCATCGAGCCGCTCGCCGGTGAACGCCAGGCTCGAGATCAGCAGCGAGACGGTGAAGCCGATCCCCGCGCACGCTCCGCCCGCGGCAAGCACCGGCCCGCTGATCGGTGAGCGGGGACCGTGGAGGGCGGGGCGCGACGCAAGCCACGTACCGCCGAAGATGCCGACTGGCTTGCCGAGCACGTAGCCGACGATGATCCCGAGCGTGATCGGCGAGGCGATCGCATCACCGAGCAGCTTTCCGCTCAGATGGATCCCCGCGTTGGCCAGAGCGAACAGCGGCACGATCACGTAGCTGGTCCACGGGTGCAGCTCGTATTGAAGTCGCTCGTTGGCCGAGATCGACGACACGAGGCTCTGCTGCGCCGAGCGGGCCAACTCCGGCGTCGGCTGCTCGCGAAACGAGCGGGTCAGGGCGGTCGCCCGCTCGAGGTCCTCGCGCGAGGGCGGGTACGCGCTGGTCGCCAAGCCGATCGCCAAGCCCGAGATCACGGGGTCGATACCCGACTTGAACATTGCGATCCACATGCCAGCCCCGACCACGATCGACGCCGCACGCCGCCCAAACGGCACGTAGCGCAACGCCAGCAACACCCCGAACAGCACGACCGCGACCGCCAGCGCGACCACCGAGACGTGACTCGCATATACGGTGGCGATCACCAACAGCGCGGCGAGATCGTCGACGACCGCCAGGGTGAGCAGGAACACGCGCAGGCGCGTGGCGGCCGGGGCCAACAACGCCACCGCGCCCAACGCGAACGCCGTGTCGGTCGACATCGCGGCGCCCCACCCATGCGCACCGGGCCCGCCGGCGTTGAACGCGAGGTAGATCAAGATCGGCACCGTGACCCCGCCGATCGCGCCGATCACCGGAATGGCCAGCCGACGCCGCTCGCGCAGCTGGCCAAGATCGAGCTCGCGCTTGGCCTCGAGCCCTACGACCAAGAAAAACAGTGTCATCAAGCCCTCATTGACCCAATCACGAAGGTCGGCAGAGATCCCGGCACTCCCGATCCGGATCACCAGCTTGGTCGTCCACACCGACTCATATGAGTGAGACCACGGCGAGTTCGCCCACAGCAACGCCGCGATCGCCGCCGCTAGCATCGCGACCGCGCCGCCCGTCTCGGTGCTCAAGAAACTCCGCACCGGCGCTGCGAGGTTCCGCGCCCACGCCGTCCGGCCCTCGTAGGCAATCGCCTGTGTGTCGACACTCATCTCTGCGAGGTGAGGCCGATGGTGGCTGCCAGAAGGCGCTCGCACGCCTCTCGCACGCCGTATTGCGCGGCGAGCGGGATCGCGGTTTCGGTCGCGGGATACGTGTCCCGCCTGCCGGCCGGGAGGGCGATCGGCAAATCGGCCACCGGCGGCACCACGCTCATGGCCTTTGCGAGGTACTCCCGGTCGGCGTCGCGTAGTGGCCGCTCGCGCAGGACGCCGGCGATGTCCCCATAACGCCGGATCATCCCGGCCGCTGTCACGCTACCCACTCCCTTGAGTCCGGGAAGACCGTCCGACGGATCACCGCGCAGGATCGCGAAGTCGGCGTATCGCCGCCCCGGGATTGCGTAGCGCCGGGTCACCTCGGCCTCGTCGATCACGGCCAAGCCCGACTTCTCCGGATACAGGATGCGCACCCGAGGGTCCTCCACCAGCGCGAACAGATCCCGGTCACCGCTCGCGATCTCGACCGTGCCGCACGCGAGTTTGGTCAATGTGGCGATCACGTCCTCCGCCTCGTACTCGGCCATGCCGACGACGTCGATCCCGATCCCCTCCAGGAGCTCGTGGATCACGGGAATCTGCGGCGCCAGGCCGGCCGGAACCGGCTCTCCAACGCGGTGGGACTTATAGGTCGCGATCAGTTCCACCCGCCAGGTCGGACGCCACGACCAGTCATCGGCCACGGCGAGATGGCGCGGCTGGCGCTGCACGATCAGCCGCCCAAGCCGCTCGAGGAAACCCCGGACCGCGTTCACCTGCACACCGTCCGGCGCCCGCGCGCTTTCGCGCACGCCGTAATAGGCGCGGAAGATCAGGCTGGATCCGTCGATCAGTAGCCAGTCACACGCCACGCCCGCCCCATTCTGCCCGAGCCGACCCTCCGACCACACCCGCCGCGCGACGCTCCTAGTGCAGCGTTCACTAGGCTGTGGTCAGCGCGCCCGGGCGGTCTTCATGTCCCGCTTGGCCACCGTCGGGACGATGTACGTGCGCTTGCCGACGCGTTGCGCCTTTCCGGCTTTGTCCAGCCGCATGAGGACAACCGGGCAGCGCTTGCATCGCCGCTGGCTGTGACAGCACGGCCTCTTTGTCTTCACGCGCTCGCTCATGTGGCCAAGGTTAGGGCACCCTAATCAATCCGTGTAGGATCTTGGTTATGCCTCCCGCCCCCGCCTTCGCGGCCAAGCTCAACGAGCAGATCGCCAACGAGTTCGCCGCCCACCAGCAATACGTCGCGTGCGCTGTCTACTACGACTCCGAGGCGCTCCCGCGGCTGGCGGGGTTTTTCTACCGCCAGGCGCTCGAGGAGCGCGACCACGCGATGATGATGGTCCAGTTCCTGCTCGATACCGACGGCGACGTCACGATCCCGGGCGTTGAGGCGCCACGTGCGCGGTTCGAGGATGTGGTCGAGCCGATCGCGCTGGCGCTCGAGCAAGAGCGACGCGTGTCCGATCAGATCAACGCCCTCGCGGCCACCGCCCGCGAGCAGGGTGACTACACCTCCGAGCAGTTCGTGCAGTGGTTCATCCGCGAGCAGATCGAGGAGGTGGCCACCATGAGCAACCTGCTGCGGGTGGCCGAGCGCTCGCGCGCGGACCAGGCCGATATCGAGGACTTCATCGCTCGTGAGCACCAGGACCCAGGTGGGCTGGACCCGACCGCTCCACGCGCCGCCGGGTCACGGTGACACTCGCGTCCGGGTAGTCGCTCACGTCCTTGAGCGCACAGGGTGGATAGCGGTCCATGCCGCAGCGAGGATATGAACGTGACGACACACCCTGCCACCCTCGTGGTCGCGCATCGTGGCGCGAGCGCCGAGGCGGCCGATAACAGCCTCGAGGCATTCGAGAAGGCGATCCAGGTCGGCTCGGATCTGATCGAGTTCGACGTCCGGCGCACCCGGGACGATCGGCTCATCGCCTTCCACGACGCGACTGTCGGCGGGCACCTCGTCGGTCGGCTCACGCGCGAGGAGATCCATCTCCAGACCGGCATCAAACCCCCGCTGCTGAACGATGTCCTCGACTTGACCAAGGGTCGGGTCGGGCTCGACGTCGAGCTCAAGGAGGACGGGTACACCGAACGCGTACTCACAGCGGTCGGCGCGCGGTTCGAGCCCGACCAGCTCGTCGTCACTTCATTCATCGACTCCGTCGTCACCGAGGCCAAGCGCTTAGCGCCGGCGATCCAGGCGGGTCTCCTCGTCGGCCGCGCCAGACCGCAGCACCTGTTGAGGAGCAGGCTCTCCGAGCTCTTCCCGGCGCGACGCGCCCACGCCTGCGGCGCTGATTTCATCGCCATGCACTTCAGGCTCGCCGACCTCCGGGCCCTCCCCCGGGCTGACCGGGCTGGGTTCCCTACGTACATCTGGACGGTGAACGACGACGATCGGCTGCGACGCTACCTCATGGATCCCCGGGTTCGTGCCGTGATCACCGACGTGCCGCGGCGGGCGCTCGAGCTCCGCCAAGGGCTTTCCCTGAGCGGCTCATGCGGACTCCACTGACACCCTCAGCAGCAGTACAACCTGCAGGATCGCTCGCGTCGGGCTCTCGTACCTAATAGGTACGAAAACTGTATCTGTAAGATACGGCCGGATGTCATCGCTTGTGGCCGCTCATCCGTCTGTCAAGCCCCTGCTGACCGAGCGGGTGCAGCGCGCCAAGCTGCTGGATGGGATGGTGCGTGCCGTGGCTGAGAAGGGATATGCCGCAGCGACCGTGGCTGACGCGGTGAGCTTGGCGCGGGTGTCGCGCGGGACGTTTTATGAGCTGTTCGAGTCCAAGGAGGCGTGTCTCGCGGCCGCCTACCGGCTCGGCTGCGAGGTGCTCGAGGAGCGCGTGAGCGACGCAGTCCGAGGCGCCGGGGACTGGCGGGACGAGCTGAGGCTGGGTATCCGTGCCTATCTGCGCGCGCTCGACGGGGAGCCTGTGTTTGCTCGCGTGTACCTGCTCGAGTCCTCGGCGGTCGGTGACGAGCGTGACGCCGCTGTGCGGCGGTTCGCGGCGCGCTATGGCAAGACGTTCGCGCGCTCGGGACGCCCGGTGCCGCCTGAGGACGCGTTGTTCGTGTTGGCCGTCGGCGTTCATGAGCTGGCGTGCAGCCGAGTGCGCGCCGGGAGACCGGTGGTCGATCTTGAGGACACGCTGGTGGGTTGCGCGATGCGACTCGTCGCAGACAAGGAGGACGCATGGACCTGACGTTCAATGAGCGCGAGACGGCCTTCCGGGACGAGCTGCGGGCGTGGTTTGCCGCCAACGACCCGGGGCCGGAGCCCGCCGGCGACGATGCCGCGTATGCGTGGCGGCGCGAGTTCCAGGGGCGGATGGCGGACGACGGACTGGCCGCCCCCGGCTGGCCGGTCGAGTTCGGCGGCCGCGGCGCGACGCTGACCGAGTCGGCGATCTTCTTCGAGGAGCTGGGCCGCTCGGGCGCGCCGCTACCGGCCAACGTGCTGGGGTTACTGCTGGCCGGCCCGACGATCATGACCTGGGGCACAGCGGAACAGAAGGAGCGCTACCTCGCGCCGATCCTCACCGCCGAGGAGATCTGGTGTCAGGGTTTCTCCGAGCCGGACGCCGGCTCGGACCTCGCTGCGGTCAAGACCCGCGCGGTGCGCGACGGCGAGGAGTGGGTGATCACCGGCCAGAAGGTGTGGACGAGTGGCGCGCAGTACTCGAAGTGGTGCATGCTCGTCGCGCGCACGGACCCCGACGCGCCCAAGCACAAGGGCCTGACGTACTTCCTGATGGACATGGAACAGCCGGGCGTGCAGGTCCTCCCGCTGCGGCAGATCACCGGCGAGCCGGAGTTCAACGAGCTGTTCATCGACGGGGCGCGGATACCGGACGCCAACGTGCTCGGGGGCGAAGGAAACGGCTGGAAGGTGGCGCTGACGACGTTGATGAACGAGCGCGCCGGCCTCGGCTTCCTCTTGCAGGTGCGCCTGCGTCAGACTCTGGATCGGCTGATCGAGGACGCGGCCGCCCGCGGACTGCTGGATGACCCCGTCGTGGCGGACCGGCTGGGTGAGCTTCACCTCAGGACGGAGGTGCTCAGACTCACCGCCTATCGAGGCCTGACGGCGATCGAGAAGTACGGGCAGCCGGGGCCTGAGGGGTCACTGCTGAAGTGGATGTGGTCCGACACCAATCAGCAAGTGACACAGCTGGCCGTTGACGTGCTCGGTCCCTCGGCGCTACGGGCCGGGGACAGCTGGGCCTACGAGCTACTGCGCGCGCGCGGCAACTCGATCGAAGGCGGCACGACGGAGGTACTGAAGAACATCATCGCCGAGCGGGTGCTCGGTCTGCCCAAGGCGCGCTAGGAGGCGACCGTGGATTTCGATTTGACGCCGGACCAGAGGGAGATCAAGAACGTCGCACGCGAGCTGCTCAGTGCCCGCTCCCCATTCGCCAAGGTGCGCGAAGCAGTGGAGATGGACGCGTACGAGCCCGCGCTGTGGTCCGAGCTCGTGGGGCTCGGGTGGCCGGGGATTGCCGTCGCCGAGGAAAACGGCGGCCAGGGTCTCGGCGCGGTGGAGCTTGCCGTGTTGCTCGAGGAGCTCGGCTACGCCTGCGCCGCGTCGCCGTTGCTGGCCACCGCGACCGTCGCTGCCGTGATCCAGACCGCCGGAAGCGACCACCAGCGGGAGCGCTGGCTGCCCGCGCTCGCAGCCGGTGAGGTGACCGCCGGGCTGGGCGTGCGCGAACTGGCCGTCGACGCCTGCGAGGCCGCGGTGATCGTGTTGCTCGACGGCGATGAGGCAGTGCTCGTCGCGCGTTCGGACGCCGACG
Organism: uncultured Solirubrobacterales bacterium; assembly: GCA_963838535.1. Lineage (GTDB taxonomy): Bacteria > Actinomycetota > Thermoleophilia > Solirubrobacterales > Solirubrobacteraceae > Palsa-465. The sequence continues at coordinate 265,778 of CAWIRN010000014.1, read as the reverse complement.
TCGAGCCTCAGGCCACCATCGACGGCGCGCGGCGCTTCGGCGTCGTGCGAGCCGATGGCGAGCCGCTGGACGCCGGTGCGGCGGCCCGTTCCCGTGCCGCGGTGGCAGCCGAGCTCGTCGGGGTCTGCCAGCACGCGCTCGACATGACCGTCACGTACGTCAAGGATCGCCAGCAGTTCGGCGTGCCGGTCGGATCGTTCCAAGCCGTCGCGCACCGTTGCGCACACATGCTGCTCGGCACCGAGACCGCGCGCTCAACCGCCTACTACGCGGCCTGGGCGGCGGACGCCGACCCCGAGCGTCTGCCGGAGGCGGCGGCACTCGCCGCCGCGGCTGCTGCGGACGCCGGACGCGATGTCACAGCCAGCGCGATCCAGGCTCACGGCGGGATCGGCTTCACATGGGAGGCAGACATCCACTGGCTCTACAAGCGGGCGCAGCTCGACGCCGCGCTGCTCGGCGGCAGCGGCCCGCACCGCGCCGCGCTGGCCAGGATCGCGGCCGCTCGCGTCGGAGTTGCCGCGTGAGCGGTGTCACTATCGCCCTGGCGATGTAGTGGCCCGGTAGATCAGCAGAGGGGTCTCGGCGCCGTGCGCGCGGCGAAGGCCGAGGCGCGCGCATGTGTCGGACGCTTGGCGAGCGTGATCGTGCCTCGGTACGAGGACGTTCCGACGGCGACGTTGTCGGTGAAGTCGATACGGCCGCGCGCTCCCTTGAAGCCACCGGTCCCGGACACGATCGGGTGCTGGCATTGGCCGGAAATCTCCTTGTCTGCGCTGTCGAACTTACCCTCGAACGCGTAGATGAACGCCAACGTTCCGCGCGGATCGCGACGGGTGCAGCTTCCGTTGTGGTCGGCGTCCAGACAGCCGAGGAAGTGCTCGCTGCCGATCGCCAGGATCTCGCCGTCGGGATGGCTCTGGACCAGGTTGAACGTGTCCGTGTACCAGCACCCGATCAGACTCCCGGTCATCGTGTTGCTGAGCGCCGGAGCCACGCCGGTCAGCGGATCGACGGCGCGGCACGGGTCGCCTGGGTGGCCGGCCGTTTTGTCTGGCGCCGATTGAGTCCCCCGCACGTGCACCGGCGAGGCACTCGCGGACGGGGCAAGGATGCAGGCGAGCACAATGACGAGTGGCGCCACCGCGGTCAGTCTCTTCATGATCTTCCCTCTCGTTTTGCCTGTGCTCTGGACAGGTTCACGGCCGACACGCGAGGCGGGAGTGCGACACGACGCGCTGACGATCTGCCCGCATGCCACAGCCCGCACGGAACGCCGACACCCCCGCGCCCCGCGGCCATCACTCGCATCGCGTTGAACGCCCATTCCCGGTCCAGGACTGTGCACCTAACGTCATCTCAAATGGAGCTGCTCGATAGGTAGGTAGGTTCGCTACCGTGCGACAATACACCTCGGGTCAAGCACCGCTCCGGCGAGCCGCTCGGGCGCATTGGCACATATTTCACCGCGCGTGGTTTGCAGACGGGTGGCCTGCGCCCGTACGCGGCACCGGGTCGCGACGCTCGGTGGCAGGAGCGGGCATTGCGGCCGGTGCCCACCACCGGGATCGAGGAGGAGCAATGCGGCAATCAAACGTGGATGTGTTTCGTCGTATCTCTGAGGCGTTCGGACGTGGTGACGTGCGCCCCGCCGACACATCGACGAGGTAATCCGATGGCCGCCGAGTACGTGTTCGTCGACGAGTGGGACGTGGACGCACCCCAGGAGGCCGTGTTCGAGGCGCTCGCCGATGCACGCACGTATCCAACCTGGTGGAAGCCAACCTACCGTGAGGTGAGCGCCGACGGACCGCCGGCCGTCGGATGCGCATCTCGCCAGAAGTTCAAGGCCAAGTTGCCGTACACCATGTCGACCGTCTCGACGATCGTCCGGTTTGACCCGCCACGCCAGTTCGAAGCCGAGGTCGATGGTGATCTGCGCGGGCTGGTGGCGCCCGTCAGTGGGAAGGGTCGCTTACAACAGTGTCCGGGTAACGCCTTGAATCGTGTCGATCCCGTACCCCATCGTCGGATCGCCATCGGTCATCACCGCGAGCGAGAACGTATGACCGTGTCCCTCGAGCCGGGCGATCTGGTGCACCAGTTGGCCGAGGACAGTGGGGCGCCAGCCTGCCTTGAAGAACACGTCGTACCCGAGCGGGCGGGCAACCGCCGGGATGCCCCAGCTCTCGTAGCCAGCGATGGTCGAGAGGAGGAAGCGCGCGTAGCCAACGAACTGAGGCGGGATGAGCGAATCCATCTCGAAGAAGAACCTGCTCTGGTCAGCGGCGCTGATCTGCGCACGCGCCCAGATCCCGGAGATTGAGAAGTCCGTCATTCCCGCTGCTCGAGCCACCGCGTACAGCCCCGAGTCGCCGACGATCGACCAGGTCTGGGTCGCCGCCGAGTTGTCCGAGACGTGGATCATCGGATAGAGGAATGAGTTGCTGTGCGCGTCCACGTCGCGTTGACCGAGCGCATTGAGCCGGCGGAGGTACGCGACGAGCAACGTCGCCTTGACGACGCTTCCGGTGACGAACGTGCGGTGCACGTTCACGCCGGAGAGGCGGCCTTCGCTATCGACGACAGCGAGCGCGGTGCGGCCAACCCGCCGGGACAGATACGCCTCGGCTCTCGCGATCGCGGCGGGATCCGGGAATCCGACCGGCAGCGAACCGCCTCCGACATAGCCGCGGCCCTGACACCCGGGTGGCTGCTGGGGATCCAGGAGCGCGTTGCTCTCAGGCGCGCGCAGGCATGCTCGGAAGTGGAACTGGCCGGCCGCGAGCGTCACCGTGGTCGCCAGCAACGTCGCATACGGACTCAGGCGGTGCGTGACGGTCGCCGGCGTGGAGCGGAACGCACCGCGCTTCCCGGTGGCAAAGGACCAGTGCACAGCGGCATCCCCCCACAGCAGATCGCGCGGGTGCAAGACGACAATCGTGACACGCGCTCGCCCGAGCGGGAGCGCACGCACCGTCGTCGACGCGCGCCCGGTGACCTGCGCCGAGGCGAGCGCGATGGCTGCCGTCCCGACCACGTTCACGCGGTAGTGCGTGTTTCGGTCGGGGAAGACCGTGAACGAGAACGAGCCGTCGGCGCTGGCGATCGTGGTCGCAACCGGCTTGGCCAGCGGGTAGGGGTAGGGGCTCTGATACAGGCGCACCACGCTTCCCGCGGGCACGCCCGTCACCTCCCCCGATAGAAGCACCGGATGCCCGCTCAGCACCCGCGCTGGTGAGACGTCGAGTGAAACCGCCGGGCCGGGAGGCACCGCTGGGCCGGCCCGGTCGGCCGGGCCGGTAGCAGCCGCTGCCCCCGCCCCACCACACAGCACTGCCGCCGCGACCACCACAGCAAGTTCAGCAGCGCACCGCCTCAACACTCCCACGAGTGCACGATAACGCCTTTCCCCGAGTGGGGCCCGGGGCTGTCGTCACTCCGAGCCGGGCTCGACCACGACGCGGACCATGCCCTCGGGCCGACTCTGCGCCAGCGCCACCGCCCGCTCGAACTCGGCCAGCGGCAGCCGGTGTGATACCCAGAGGCCTGGATCGAGGTGCCCGGCTTGGGCCAGTTCGATCACGGCGGCCAGGTCGGGGAGCGAGGATACGTACGCCCCTACCATCTGCAGCTCGCGGGCCGCGAAGGTGCTCGAGGTGCCGAGCGTGAGGGTGGCGTCGACGATCGACCCAAGCACGAGCCGTCCACCACGCCGCAGCAGCGCGGCGCCGACGGCCGGAGCCGCCGCCTGACCGCTGAAGTCGATCACGGCATCCATCTCCCCCATGCTTCGGCGCAGCGCGCGTGCGGCGCCCTCCAGTCCGCGATGGACCTCGACCCCGAGCGCCTCGACCCGTTGGGCGCTCTCCTCGCTGCGCACCACCGCGGCCAGGCGCGCCTCCGGGTCGAGCGCGCGTGCGACTGCCAGGGCGCCGGAACCCAGGCCACCGGCTCCCAGCACGCACAGCGCGCCGCCGCGGGGCAGGTGCGCCAGGCTGAACGCGTTGTGGGCGGTGGCCGCAGCGTCGGCCAGCAGTGCCGCCGCCGCGGGGTCGATGCCATTGGCCGGCAACATCCGCGAGGCGGGCCACGCGACGGCGTCGGCGAAGCCACCTGGATCATGCATGCCCAGCGTGCGCAGCGCGCGGCAGTGCTGATCCTCACCGCGCAAGCAGGCTGGGCAGGTACCACACGGGGCCAACGGATGGAGGACCACGAGGTCACCCTGTGCGATGCCCCCGTCCCTCACGTTGACCCGCTCGACGATTCCGGCCACCTCGTGTCCGGGGCGCACCGGGTAGGAGGCCCCGCGCGGCAGCACCATCCCGCTGAGCAGGTGCAGATCGGTGGCGCAGACCCCGCAGGCCAGTACCCGCACCAGGGCGAAACCGGGAGGCGTCGCTGGCTCGGGGCCTTCGCGCAGCGCCGCCGCGCCGAAATCCATCTCGACGTAGCGCACTCAGCGCACCTCGGCGCCCACACGACTCCAAATGCTCGCCAGGTCAGCGACCCGGTGGGGAAAAGCTCGATCCACGGCGCGCGAAGCTATCAGTTCAGGGGCACGACACAGTCCGCGAGGCACCAAGCCCGGGGGCCCGACGAGACGCATCTAGGCCAGGTCCGACGGGAACGGAGGTGCGATCGCGGTCAGACCGCCGTCGACCACGAGCGTCGTGCCGGTGACGTATTCCGAGGCGGGCGAGAGCAGAAACAGCACGCAATCAGCCACCTCCTGGACCGACCCCAGGCGCTGCTTGGGGATCTTGGGCACCACGGTGTCCAGCGGCGCCACCCGTCCTGTGTCGTAGAAGTAGGCCGAGGAGTCTGACTTGATGATGCCGGGGGTGAGAGCGTTGACGTTGATGCCCAGCGGCGCCAGCTCGGCGGCCATGTAGCGCGCCCACATCTCGATCGCTGCCTTCGCGGTGCCGAGGTTCGCGTAGGTGGGAAAGCTGCGCAGGCTGCCGTAGCTGGAGAGCACGACGATCCGCCCCCCGGCGTCCATCAGCCGGGCGGCGCGCTGCGCCCCGATCACGAATGCGCGCACGTTGAGGTTGAAGGTCCGCTCCAGGTGGTGCGCCTTGAGCTCCATGAAGGGGAGAAAACTGCTCGCCGAGGCATTGGAGACGAAGAAGTCAAGCCGGCCGAAGCGATCGTGGACCTGGTCGAACATCGCCTCGACCTGCTCGAGGCTTTCCAGGTCGGCACGGATCGCCAGCGTGGTGGCTCCCAGCCGCTCGATCTCCGCGACCGTCTCTCGCGCCGCATCCTCATTGCGGCGGTAGTTGATCACCGGCGTCGCGCCACGGGCGGCGAGCGACAACGCGAGCGCTCGCCCGATGCCGCGCGAGGCACCGGTGACCAGGGCGATCTTGCCCTCGAATCCGGCGCGCGGCGAGGGCGCCAGGGGGTTCGACAGGGCCGATTCCGGTTCGGGGCTCACGGGCGCAGCAACCCCCGGGCGATGGTCATCTTCTGGATTTCGGCCGTCCCCTCCTCGAAGCGCTGGGCCCGCGCGTCGCGATAGACCCGCTCGATCGCGCTGGGCGAGAAGTACCCGATGCCTCCGTGGACATCGAGCGCCGCGTCGGTCACCCGCTGGAGCATCGCGCTCGCGAACAGCTTCGCCATCGCCGACTCGATCGTCGCCTCGCCTTCGCTCTCCCACGCCTGCGCGGCTTGCATCACCAGCGCCCGCGCCGCCTCGACGTCGGTCGCCATCTCCGCGAGCTTGAACGAGATGGCCTGTCGCTGGGCGAGCGTGCGCCCAAACGTCTCGCGACGCTGGGCATACTCGACGGCCAGCTCGAGCGCCCGCCGAGCCAGCCCCACGCAGGTCATGGCCAGCGAAATCCGGCTCGGCGCCAGAAAGCCGCCCAGCGCGACCTGGAGGCCCTCGCCTTCGGCCCCCAACCGGTTCGCGACCGGAACGGGCGCGCGGTCGAACACCAGATGGGCGTGATCGGTCCCGCGTACGCCCATCGACTCGGGCATCACATCTGCCCGCACTCCCTCACCCCGCGGCGGCACCATCAGCGCGACGATCCCCTCGGCGCCTGCCGTCCCCTGCACCCGCGCAAACAACAGCAGGTAATCGGCAATCGTCCCGAACGTGATCAGGTGCTTCTCGCCGGTCAGCAAATACGTGTCGCCCTCACGCACGAGACTGGAGCGGAGGTCAGCGCCGGTACCGGCAGTCGGTTCGGTCAATGTGAACGCGACCTTGATCTCCCCCGCCACCAGGGGCATCAGGAAACGTTCGCGCTGCTCCTCGCTGGCATGCGCGGCGATCGGCCGCCAGATCCCGTTACAGACGTGAACGATCATGCGCAGCGAGCCGTGCGACATCGAGAAGATCTCCAGCAGCTCCAGGTAGCGTGGTAGGGGAAGCTCACGACCCCCGAACTGTGTCGGCGCAGCGAGCCGCAGGTACCCGAGATCGCGAAGCTCCTCCCAGAGCTCCACCGGCACCTCACGCTCGCGCTCGATCCGCTCAGCCCACTGCTCTCCCGGACCCCGCACGTACTCGAGCACCTCGTCCTTGAGGGCCAAGAATGCGTGGACATCGAAGCCGGGCGGCTGCAACGGGTCTGTGCGAACTGCGGTCATGTGGACGTCGCCTTTCTGTGGTCCTCTGCGAACCCGCGTGGCAGTATCGTCGATGTTGGCTTCCACGCGATCTCGTCGTGCGGAAAAGCCGGCCTGACCTCGACCTCGACCTGCTGCGTCGCGCTTGTGTTCTGGAAGGAGGTCAGCCGCTCGATAGGGCTCCCCTCCGGCTGAGCGGCCAGATCGCGTGCGTCAACGGCCTCCCCGACCCCGCTGGAGGGGAATATGGGGTGTTGACCCCATACCGGGCGCGGCGACGTTCGGGCAGGCTGACCAGATGCCGGCGAGTCCTCCTGCGACCGGAGACCGCAGGAGGTCTTGCCGGAAGGGGGTCGGGGGCACCTGCGCACCCCGCGGCGCCGGGCCTGAGGGGCCCGGGCGCCGCGGAGCGCCGGGCATGTGTCAGGTGGCGATGACCGAGCCGTACACGGTGCACACGTTCAACTTCGCCAGCGTCGTGGCGTTGTCGAATGCGTAATTGACGGTCACGACCTTGCCGCTCGAATTTTCGAACATCACTGTGCCGGAAGAGTTGAAGTCGCCGGACACAGCGGGGGCCAGGCTGACACCCTTGCTCTGCTTCGTAAACGCGCTGTTCTTGATGATGTGACCCCGACCAAATCCGTCGAACAGCCGCCCGAAGATATCCGCGTTGGTCGCGGACGTGAATGCGAAGATGACCGGGTTACCCTGGGCGTCACATCGCGCGTTGATCGTCAGCGTGTCGATGTTGACCACGACCACGGCCTTCTTGCTGTTTGGCTTGCCGATGAACGCGAACGTCCTGGTCACCGGGCCACTGACCGTGCTCGCGCTCGCTGTTCCGGCAGCCAGCGAAACCAACGCAATGCTCGAAACAAGCAGCGCGGGCAAGCCGCGCCTTCCAATCAGACGTTTCACTTCAGCTCCTCCTTCGTGGCCTCGCCACGACTTGTCTTAGATGGCCGCGGGCAGATCATATCCGCGAGCCACGGGTGGCCACGCCGCTTTCATGGCCGGGCAAATGTGCAGTCGCTCAGCTACGGGTGCCGGCCGGGCCCGTCCGGCTGCCGAGCACGATCAGCGTCTTGGTGCCGATGACCTTGGCCGTGCCGCGCTGGGCCCGGCGGATGCGGTCGATCACTCGTTTGAGGTGGTCCACGTCGCTGACCCGGAGCCGGACGAGGGCATCCGGGTCGCCGGCCACCGTGAAGGACTCCACCAGCTCCGGCAGGTTCGCGAACGCGGAGTCGATGTCGTCGACCTGGGTGCCGGGGGCGAAGCGCAGCTCGGAGAAGGCCTCGAGCTGCCCGCCGAGCATCGCGTGGTCGAGGATGGCCGTGTAGCCGCGGATGTAGCCGATCTGCTCGAGGCGGTCGATGCGGCGCTTGGCCGCCGCCGGCGATAGGTTGACGAGCCGGCCGATCTCGCTGGCGGACCGGCGCGCGTCGGCCACGAGCAATTCGAGGATGGTCCGATCGACGGGATCCAGATCACGGGAGGGCACGTCATGATCGTAACGTTTCAGGCGCTACGCTCGCACATTTTCCTCGCATATAGGTCGATCGGCAGTCATTGATCTGGACCACGTCGACAACCACGAGGAATATAGGTGGATGGTGACGACCGAGGACCAAGCCGCATCGCTGGCGGCGCTGGAGGCTGTGCAAGACCGGGTGCTGTGGCTGGCGACGTCGATCGTGCACCACGCGAACCGCGTGCGCACAACGTCCTCGGGAGTCAAGGTGGGCGGTCATCAGGCCTCGTCGGCGTCCGCCGTGTCGATCATGACCGCGCTGTGGTTCGAGCATCTCCGCGCGCCCGATCGCGTCTCGGTCAAGCCGCATGCCTCGCCCGTCCTGCATGCGATCGAGTACCTGCTCGGCCAGCTCGATCGGGAGTATCTGACGACGTTGCGTGAGTTCGGTGGCCTGCAGAGCTACCCGAGCCGGTCGAAGGACCCGGTGCCGGCCGACTTCTCGACCGGCTCGGTGGGCATCGGCGCCACGGCCACGATCTGGAGCGCGATCGCGCACCGCTATGTGGCCGGTCACTTCGAGGTGCCGCAGGGCGGTCGCGAGGTGGCGCTGCTGGGCGATGCCGAGCTCGACGAGGGCGCGTGCTGGGAGGCGATCGTCGATCCGGTCGTGCCCCACCTGGGCGAGGTGCTGTGGATCGTGGACCTGAACCGCCAGTCGCTCGACCGCATCGTGCCGGAGATCGCCGCGGGACGGCTGCTGTCGATGTTCGAGGCCGCCGGCTGGCACACGATCACGGTCAAGTACGGCCGTTGGCTGAGGGAGCTGTTCGAGCGTGATGGTGGCGAGGCGTTGCGCGGGCGGATCGACGGAATGTCGAACGAGGAGTACCAGCGTCTGTTGCGCTCCGACGCGCGCGAGCTGCGGGAGCGCCTGGCGGGCCAGGGACCCACGGCCCGCGAGCTCGGGCGGCTGATCGCGGGACTCGACGACCGGGAGCTGTTGCGAGCGATCCGCGATCTGGGGGGCCACGACCTGTCGGACCTTCTGGCGGCCTTCGCCGAGGCCGACGCGGTCACCGATCGCCCGTCGGTGGTGTTCGCCTTCACGATCAAGGCGTGGCGGCTGGCCACCGAGGGTCACCCGGGCAATCACTCGGCGCTGCTGAGCGTCGAGCAGTGGGAACAGCTCGCCCGCGAGCTCGGTGCCGACGCAGCGGACCCGTGGGCCGGGTTTGCGCCCGGCACGCCGGAATCGGAATTGTGCCGTGCCGCCTCCCAGCGCTTGACCCGGTCGGAGGTGCGGCCCGCCTCTCCGCCGCGTGTGCCGGAGGAGATCGGGCGCGCCCACACCGGGGTCGCCTCGACGCAGCAGGCGTTCGGGCGCTTCTTCGTGGACCTCTCCCATGCGGCGCCGACGGTCGCCGAGCACGTGGTGACGGTCAGTCCCGATGTGGCCTCCTCGACGAATCTGGGGGGCTGGATCAACCGTGTCGGCGTGTGGCAGCTCGGTGACCGCATCGACTGGTTCGCCGACGACACCGACACGCTGGTCCGCTGGCGCGAGAGCGAGCACGGGCGCCACATCGAACTCGGGATCGCCGAGGGGAACCTCGTCGGCCTGCTCGGCGAGCTCGGGCTGACCTGGTCGCGCGACGGCCAGCCCCTGCTGCCGATCGGGACGCTGTATGACCCATTTGTCAACCGGGCGCTGGAGCCCTGGTCGTTCGGGATCTACGCCGGCGCCCAATCGATTCTGGTCGGGACGCCCTCCGGGGTGACGCTGGCGCCCGAGGGCGGCGCGCATCAGTCGATCATCACGCCTTCGGTTGGGATCGAGCAGCCGCACTGCGTGGCCTGGGAGCCGGCGTTCGGAGCGGACCTGGAATGGACGCTGCTCCACGCCCTGTCCGCGCTCGGCCGGGCGGATGGAACCTCCGCCTACTTCCGACTCAGCACACGTCCGCTCGAGCAGGCGCTGGCCGGCGTCCCGGAGGATCCCGACGAACGCGAGCGGCGCCGGCTTCAGGTGCTGGCCGGCGGTTACCGGTTGCGCACCGGCTCGGGCCCGCCGGCCGTCGTGCTCGTCGTCGTCGGCGCGTTGGTGCCGGAGGCGATCGCGGCCGGTGACGAGTTGCAAGCGGCCGGCATCTCGTGCGACGTCGTGTGCCTCACCTCCCCGGATCTGATCTTCCGGGCACTGCAGGCCCGGCAGGGGTTGGGCGACGCCGACGACGCGATCCTGGAGGAGCTGTTCCCCGCCGACCGGATCGCACCGATCGTCAGCGTGCTCGACGGCCATCCACACACGCTGAGCTTCCTGTCGGCGATTCGGTGCACCCGCATCGCGTGTCTCGGAGTGTCGAGCTTCGGTCAGTCCGGAGACGTCGACGATCTCTACCGGCACTTTGGCATCGATGCTGACACGATCGTCGGCGCGGCGGTCGACCTGATCGAGGGGGCGCCGTGATGGGCGAGATCACGATGCCCCGGCTGTCGGACTCGATGCTGGAGGGCACGATCATCAGCTGGCTCAAGCGTGACGGAGAGCCGGTGGCGCGCGACGAGGAGATCGTCGAGATCGAAACCGACAAGGCGACCATGACCCACGCCTCGGAGTTCGCCGGTGTGCTGCAGATCCTGGCCGCCGAGGGCACGACCCACCCGGTCGGCGCGGTCATCGCCCAGGTCGGGACGAGCGCGCCGGCCCAGACGCCGGTCGAGACCAACGGCGCCGGAGCGACCGGCCACGATCGCGGAGTCACCGTCCCGGCAGGGACGGCCGCTGCCGGAGGCGCCGCGGTCGAGATCACCGGGTCCGCCCCCGTCGAGATCACCGGTCACGTCGCGTCCGCCCCACAGGCCGTGCCGCCCGTCCGCTCATCGGCCCGTGCGACGCCGTTGGCCCGCCGCGCCGCCGATGCCCATCGCATCGACCTCGAACGGTTGCGGGGGACCGGCCCGCACGGTCGGATCACTCGCGCCGACGTCCTGTCCGCGGCGGGGGTCGCCGCCCCGGTAGCCGACGCCGCGGCCCCGGTCGTGGCCGGGCCCGCGGCTACGGCCCCGGCGCGACCGGGAACCGAGGATCGTGGCGAGACGATCCAACAGCCGACCCGCATTCAGCGGCTGATCGCCGCGCGGATGGCCGAGGCGAACGCGACGATCCCGCAGTTCGAGGTGCAGACGGAGGTGACGATGGACGGCGCCATCGCCCTGCGCTCGGAGCTCAAACAGCTGACGGACATCGACCCGCCGTCGTACAACGACCTGGTCATCAAGGCGTGCGCGTTGGCGCTCCTCCGCCACCCGCGGGTCAACGCCTCCTACCGCGACGATCGGTTCGAGCTGCACGGCCGGATCAACGTCGGCTTCGCGGTGGCGACCGACGATGCGCTGATCGTACCGACGGTCAGCGATGCTGATACCAAGTCGCTGACGGTGATCGCCCAGGAGACCAGGCGCCTGGCGGCACGCGTCCGCTCGGGCGAGATCACTCCGCCCGAGCTGTCTGATGCGACGTTCACGGTGTCGAACCTCGGTATGTTCGGGATGACCGCGATCCGACCCATCGTCAACCCACCCCAGGTCGCGATCCTCGGCGTCGGCGCGATGCGCAACGTGCTCGCGCGAGTCGACGGTCAGATCGTCGATCGCACCCTGATGACCCTGACGCTCACGAGCGATCACCGCATCCTCTACGGTGCCGACGCCGCTCGATTCCTGGCCGACGTCCAATCCCTGCTCGAGTCACCGCTGCGGCTCATGCTCTGACCGCAGCCGGCTTTCAGCCAACGACCTGGTTTGCGACGAACAGCCCGTCGGGGTCATATGCCGCGGTGACGCGCGCCAGGCGGTCGGCCACATCGGAGCCGAACAGGCGGCGCAGGCCGAGCCCCCGCTCGTCGAAGGTGAGCAGCGAGGGGCGAGCGTCGACCCACGGCGCGAGCCGCTCGCTCACGGCGTCCAGCGCGCTGTGGATCGCCGCGCCGACCTCCGGGGTGACGGGCACGCCGACACCGTAGACCAGCACCTCCGCTTCGAGCGGACCCGCCGCGCCGGGGTCGGGCGTGGCGGTCCGCAGCGCACCGCCCAGGTGGCGGATCTCCAAGGCGGTCAGCGGAGTCTCCACGTCGGGTCCGGCGAGCGCGACGTAGGCGTCGGCCGCCTCGGCCGTGAACGTGCCCAGCAGCTGCGCCTTGCCGAGGCCCGGCATGGGGTCCGACGGGTCCCCGGAGAGATCGCCGAGCGTGGTCGCCGCAACCATGCCGAGTGTGTCGAGGTACGGCGCGGCGACCGCCCGCAGCGGCGCGACCAGCTCGTTGCCGCGGGCCTCGCGGTCGGTGAAGACGAGCGTGATCGCCACGAGCGCCTTGCCCCGGAGCGGGTCCGGCACGTCCGGGAGCGGCGGGAAACGCACGAGCTTCATCGTTGAGGTAACGGTGTCCGGCACCGTGGCGATCCACGCACGGAAGGCGTGCACGATCTCGCTCGCTTGCTCGATCGGCCACATCAGCGCGCCGCCGAAGGCCTCACGGAGGGGGAACAGCTCGAACTCGAGTCCCGTGACGATCACGGGGCCGCCTCCCCCGCCCCGCAGTGCCCAGAACAGGTCAGGCTCGTGTCCGGCGTCGACGCGCCGCCGCTCGCCGTTCGCGGTCACGACGTCGAACGAGCGGACGTGGCTGGCAGCGAAGCCATGCCGGCGAGCGAGCCAGCCGATCCCGCCGCCGAGCGTATAGCCGGCCACGCCCACCGCGCCGGACATCCCGTGCAGACACACGAGCCCGTGCTCGCCCGCCGGCGAGACGACATCGTCCCAGTGCGCACCCGCCTGCACCCGCGCCGTGCCCGCGGCGGGGTCGATGCTCACTCCGGACAATCGAGAGGTCCGCAGCAGAATCGTGCCGGAGAGGTCGCCGAGGCTGGTCGCGCCGTGCCCGGTGCTCTGCGGCGCGACGCGCAGGCCGCTGGCGCGCGCGAAGCGCACCGTCGCGGCGACATCATCCACCCCGTCGGCCACGATGACCAGCGCGGGGCGCTGGTCGGCGACGAGATTCCAGGCCCGGCGCGCAGCGTCCCAGTGGGAGTCCGCCGGCGTGACGACCTCGCCGGTGATCATGGCCTGCAGCGGCGCGAGGTCAACTGCGGGTGGATCGCTCATACCGGATTTGTATCCGACCGGTGCGCCCGATCGGCGTCAGGAGAGGATCTGCGCCACGACTCTCACGCGCCCGCCAGCACGTCGACCAGCGCCGCCTCGATCTCCGGGTGCGCAAAGCGATATCCGAGTTCGCGCAGCCGCTCGGGGATGACGCGCTGTCCGGTGTTGACCATCTGGGACATCTCCCCGTAGAGCAGGCGCAGCGCGACGGCGGGTACCGGCAGAATCGCCGGGCGCCCCAGCGCATGCCCGAGCGCCCGTGACAGCTCGGCGTTGGTCACCGGGACCGGCGCGGTGACGTTCACCGGGCCGTTGGCGTCGCCGTTGTCGACACAGAACAGCAGCGCCCCGACGACATCGTCGAGATGGACCCACGCCACGTACTGCTCACCGCCCGCGACGGGTCCGCCGAGCCCCAGCCTGAAGAACGGCAGCATCTTGGCCAGCGCGCCCCCGTCCGGCGAGAGCACGACACCGGTGCGGGTGAGCACGACCCGCATCAGCTCCGCCGCCTGCTCGGCCTCCCGCTCCCAGGCGATGACCACCGTGGCCAGGAAGTCGGACCCCGGGTGCGCCTGCTCGTCGAGCGGCTCCGCGCCGCGAGGGCCGTAGAAACCCGTGGCCGACTGCGAGACGAGCGTGCCCGGGCGCTCTTCGTCGCCCAACGCGCGCAGGCCGGCCACCAGCATCCGCGTGCCCAGCTCGCGCGAGTCGCGAATCGCCCGCTTGGCATCCTCGCTCCAGCGCTGGGCGACCGGCGCCCCGAGCAAGTGCACGACCGCGTCGGCGCCGCGCAGCGCGGCCGCCGGCGGGGGTGTCCGTGTCGGCTGCACCCAAGCGTGGACATCGACCCCCTGGCCAAGGACGGCCTTTCCCCGCTCGGCATCGCGCGAGAGCGCGACGACCTCGTCACCTCGCGCGCGCAGAGCGTCCACTACGGCAATCCCGATCGAGCCCGTGGCTCCGGTGACAACGATTCGCGCCATGGTGTTCAGGACTCCTGCCGGCGAGCGGCGGTCTGATCGGTCTGGGTCATCGCTGTCATGTCTGTGCGCTCATTTCGGGGTCGGGTTGGTATTGGTTCTATGCCGCCCGGGCGTGCGGAACGAGCCGCAGGCGTTCGGGTAGGAAGGGCAGCACGACGCGCTTGACGTATTCGGCCCCGCCCGCGACGAGCGCTTTGCGCACCATCGGCGGTGGCACCGCTGAGAAGCCGTAGAGCCGGCGGATCTGGTCCGGCAGGAGCGCGATGGTGATGAAATTGACGGTCTCCACCAGCGGTCGCGCCGTCCACGGCACCGGGGGCTCGAGCACGATCCGTGTCGCGCGCCGGCGAGCCCAGTCGGTGACGAACAGCTCCTCGCCCTCGAGCATCCGGCGGCGGTACGCGTCGAGATCATCGAGCGTCGACGGAAGGTCAGGCTCGCGCAATCCGAACAGCCGGCCGATGACCTTGTAATCCTCCCAATAGGCCGCCTCCGCCTCGCGGGAGAGCGAGCGGACGTACTTGCGGTAGACGACCAGCCCGGAATCGACCAGTGTGAACAACACCCAGAGCAGGAGTTCGGGATCATCCGCGCGATAGGGCGTTCCGGCGGCGTAGGGCCCGACAGCTCCGCTGAGCCGACCGCGCACCTGCCGGTGCATCGCTCGCACCCCCCGGGTGATCTCGTCGGCCTCGGCGCGCGAGCCGAATCCGATCGTGCTGAGCGTCTGGGCGGTCCGCGCCAGTCGCTCATACGGCTCGTCGAGCGCGCTCGAATGCGCGAGCAGGCCTGAGACGGCCAGCGGGTGGGCGGCCTGCATCAACAACGCCCGGGGACCCGACAGCGCCAAGGCGCGTTCGCGATGAATCTGACGGAGCATCGAGCGATCGTCGAAGTAACCGGTCATCGTGCCTTGCCCAATACCCATACACTCTTGGCGGGAAACCTAAACATTGCGTACAGGGAGGCTACATGAAGGGCCTGACCATCGGCCAATTCGTGGAGCGGACTGGCGTCGCGGAGGGAACACTGCGCATGTGGGAGCGTCGACACGGCTTTCCCGCGCCGCAGCGGCTGCCGAGCGGTCATCGCCGCTACAGCGAAGGCGACGTCGAGCTGGTGGCGCGTGTGGCCCGGGAGCGCTCCGCCGGCCTCTCGCTCGCCGCCGCGATCGCGCGCGTGCTGACCCGGGCCGGCGCGCCGACGCCCTCGGTGTACGCGGCGCTGCGACGCCAGCGCCCGGATCTGCAGCCGAGCACCCTGGGCAAGACGACGCTGCTCGCGCTGACCCATGCGATCGAGGACGAAAGCCTCTCGCGCGCCGAACGCCCGCTCCTGTTCGCGTCGTTTCAGACCCAGCGGTTCTACCGCCAGGAGCAGGCGCGCTGGCGCGAGCTCTCCCGGGGCGCGGAGCTGACCCTGGCGTTCGCGGACTTCGACCGGTTGCGGACTCCGCGCGACGGCCCGGCCGAGATCCCGGTCGACCCCAGTCATCCGCTGGCGCGCGAATGGACCGTCGTCTGCTGCGCCGCCGACCACGCGGCCTGCCTGACGGCGTGGGAGCCTCCCACACTCAACGCCAGCGCGCGCCAGGACCGCGTATTCGAATCGATCTGGAGCGTCGAGCCCGACGTCGTGTGGGAAGCGGCGCGCATCTGTGCCGGGATCGCCGGCGCCCAGAGGCCGGCACTCGTCGAGCCGGTACGACAGAGGCTCGAATCCCCTCCGGGAGCCCCGACCCCCCGGCAGCTGAGGCTCGCGACTTCGATCACGAGCCGTACCCTGTCCTACCTGTCGTGACGCCCGTGCGAAAGCGCCGATCGGGCCTCAGACTCGCTCGAGTGGCGTGAGCTGCCGTCCGGCCCGGTGGTGCGCGATGGCCAACAGCGCTGGCGCATGCGGGCACCGACAACGTGCCCGCAGCGCTCGCCTCACAGCCGATGAGTCGGTCCCGATGTCAGAGGCCGGTCTCAGCCTCGATCTTGCCATCCGCCACGGCGTCTCGCAGGTCGTTGTAGTCCCGTTCGTTCTGTTCGGCGTAGGCCTCCGAGAAGGTGAGGATCGCCCTATCGAAGCTGTCGCCGTTGCCGAGATAGGACGCGATGGCGATCCGGTCGCCGCTGCGGGCGTGGGCCCGCGCGAGCGTCCACCCGCACAGCTTGCCGTACGCGGCCATGGCCTCCGGAACCATGTATTCGATCTCCGCAGAGCCCTTCCAGTCCTTGAGCTGGCGACCGTAGAAGTCGCGCGGCTGGCCGTCCATCCCGGCCTTGACATGGAGCCAGCCCAGGAAGATGTCGCTGGCGGCCTGCATCAATCGCTGGCCGGTGACCACCCGCTCGCCGTGGTTCTTGAACTCGCTCGGGCCGAGGAAATCCTCCAGCACCGACGCCTCGGCCTCCTTCATCTGCAGGAACAGCGGATCCTGGCCGTCGCGGCCGATCAGCAGACCGATCCAGGCGCGCGTGCCGACGCTCCCGACCCCGACCACCTTCCGCGCGAAGTCGGTCAGCTCGAACTCCTCCAGCAGCACCCTGCGGTCCCACTCGAGCGTCTCTCGATAGCCGCGCATCAGGTCGCGCAACTGGTCGAACATCGCGTCGCGCCCCTCACCCGGGGCGAGCACCTCGATCGGCACGATCAACGGCGACTGATCGATAATCCGAACCTTGCCGTCAACCTCATGGGTCAGCTTCGAGAACGCCGCCATGCTGTCCTTGGTGCGCGCCTTGGCGAGCGCCTTCCCAGCCCGCTTCACCAGCCGCGGCTTGTACTGCGAGGCGAACTCGGCCATCACGCTCTCAATCTCCAGGTGGGCGTACCAGACCTCGAGGTTCTTCATCGCCGCGAAGGCAGCCATCTGGGTGCGGTACTGCGCGACGGTGTCGAGCACGATCCGCTGCTGATCCTTGACCCTGAAGCTGTTGTCCCGCGCGGCGATGAGCATGCTCACCGCGAGACGCTTGACGTCCCACTCCCAGGGTCCCGGGAGGGTCTCGTCAAAATCGTTGAGATCGAACACCAGCCGCCGCTCCGGCGAGGCGAAGACGCCGAAATTCGACAGGTGGGCGTCTCCGCAGCATTGGACCGTCAGCCCAGAGCGGGGCGTCGAGGCCAGATCCTGAGCCATGATCAACGCCGCACCGCGATAGAAGGTGAACGGCGACACCAGCATCCGGCCATGCCGAATCGGCACCAATTCCGGCACCCGCGTCTTGGCCTGAAGCAGCAACAGCTCAAGTGGATCCTTGCGCGTCGGGGAGAGCTCAAACACGCCGTGACTCGAACGCGGTACCTCGGCGCGCGCTGCCTTGCCGCGCGCGACCCGCTCGGCCACCGACAGGTGCGGCACCGTCGCCGGCGGTTTCGGCCTCGCCGTCCGGGTGCTCGGCCGGCGAGTCCTGGACGTAGTGCGATTCCCGGACGTCGTTGTCATGTCCCCTCCAAGGTTTGAGATGGTCCCGGCGGCCAAGCGCCCGCTCGACCATCGACGGTGGCGACGGCGATCGCGTCGCCCGCCGTGGCAGCATACGGTTTTACGTGGCGTTGAACGTACTCCAAATCGGGTGATGTTTAAAGAACGTGAACGCGTTGCGTGGCTCAGATGCGCGCGTCAATCTCCTTCACATCGCGCTCCACGACGGACTCCAACTCGTGCAGGCGCCGCAGGCGCGGCGACTTCAACGTGCGACCGGTGAACACCGTGGCCAGAGCGCAGGCCAGGAAGCACGCGGCTCCCAGACACGTGTTCCAGTTCGCAGCCGCCAGGTCGACCTCCGAGCCGGTCGACGGGACGAGGTAGCCGGCGACGGCCGAGATGCCGAAGAAGACGCAGCCGAGCAGGTTGATCGACGGCTCCCACCACCCGGAGCCACCGCGCACGGGCCGCCAGCCGTGCCGCGGCGAGGCGATATAGGCGATCACGCCCGAGATCAGGAAGCAGATCGAGCCGAACGCGTCCGGCCGCCACACGAGCTTGTCGTATTGGGAACTCGGCAGGGCCGTGTCCAAGGCCTGATACGTGGTCAGATTGAAGAACAGAGTGCCGGCAGTCTGAATCGCCGCAGCCCGCCACAACGCCGGCCCGGCGCCGCGCGAGCGGCGCTCGGGAAACGCCAGGTAGCTCTGCAGGGCTCCACCCAACGTGAACAGGATCGAGCCAACGAAGAACGTGATCGCGTCGCCGCGCTCCCCGACGATCTTCACATAGACGCGAAGCGGTCCGACCAGGAAGCACGCTGAACCGGTGGCGAAGCAGACGGCCATCCAGCGCTCGCGCGTCATGTGCGGCTTGTGCATGCGCGAACCCTACGATCTCGGCGCCGGCGGGTGGGCTGGCGGCGTAGTCTGGGGACAATGAGCGTCCCCGGCCACGAACCTCAATCGGATGCCCCCTCGGCCGACGCCGGAGGGTCGACGGCACGGCCGGACGCGACCCTCTCGGCCCGACTGGGCCGGTTTGTGCGGGCGGTACGCGACGGTGACCAACTGGCCGCTGAGGAGATGCTTCTGCGCCTCAGTCGGTCGCATCGCCTGCTCGCTCCGCTCGCCTTCGTGGTCGGTGGGTTCGCGATGTTGTTCAACGGGCTCAGGCTGCTGTTCACGAATTGGCGGCTGACGCTGGTGCAGATCCTGCCGGCGATGTGGATCTGGATCGCGATGTTTGATCTCAAGGCACACGTGCTGCACCACAAGTCCTTCCACGTGCTGCGCGGCCCGGTGCTGATCCCGATCGTGCTCGTCATCGCGGCGATCACCGCGGCCAGCTTCTTCCTCAACGCCGTGTTCGGGTTCGCGATCGTGCAACCGGGTGGCCCCAGCGTGCGACCGGCCATCGCCAAGGCCCGCTCTCACCTCACGGTGATCCTGGGCTCGGGTCTCTTCGTCGGCGTCCTGCTCGGCTTCTCGACGATGGTGGTCACCCGCTGGGGGCACCCGTGGTTCGGGATCGTATTGAGCGTCGTGATCGGCGTGATGATGGTGTGCTATATCGCCGTGCCGGCGCGGCTGATCGGCGTGAAGCCGCGCCCGTCCAGGCGCGACAAGCTGACCGCCACGGCCGTCGGAGGGGCAATCGGGGCGGTCGTCTGCACGCCGCCCTACCTGCTCGCGCGGATTGGCATCCTGATGCTGGGGTCAAGCATCCTGTTCATCCCCGGCCTCGTAGTGTTGACGTTCGGCGTCACGGCCCAAGCGGCCGCCACGGGCGCGGTCAAGACGGTCAAGATGAGTGCCAAGCTGGTCGCGCCGGACTCTCCCGGCCCACTTGATCCGGCGGGTGCCGCCGTCCTGCCGGGGACACCGGGGCCGGGGAGGTCAGTTCCGGCCGACCGGTAGACGGCGCCGAGGCTCAACTCGCGGGCGCCGCGCCCCCCAGCAGCACCAGGGACCGACCCGTCAGCGATACCGCGGCCGACGGGTCGATGGCGCGGTCAACGACAGCCGGATCGGCCGTGTCGACCTTGATCTGCCAGCCGAGGCCGCGCAGCGACTCGGGCACGGTGAAGTCGAGCGGGTCCCACCAGGCGTTGAGCATCACCAGGAAGGGATCGTCGGGCGGCGCGGCGTCCCCGGCGGCGCCGCTCAGCGCCATCGTCACAGCCATCGCGTAGGAGGCGCCCCAGTCTTCCGAGGTCATCAGCCCGCCGTCCGGGCGATACCAGTCGAGGTCGTCGCGGTCGGTCCCGTGCGCGGGCGTTCCGCGGAAGAACTGACGGCGGCGGAACGCGGGGTGCGCTCGACGTAGCCGGCACAGCCGCGCGATGAAGTCGACCAGGTCGCCATGCTGTCCCACCGCGCCCCAGTCAAACCAGGTGAGCTCATCGTCCTGGCAGTAGGCGTTGTTGTTCCCGCCCTGGCTGCGCGCGAACTCGTCGCCGCCGAGCAGCAGCGGCACACCTTCGGAGAGCAGCAGCGTGGACAGGAGGTTGCGCCGCTGGCGCGCGCGCAATTCCAGCACGCCGGCGTCGTCGGTCGGGCCCTCCACCCCGCAGTTCCAGCTGCGGTTGTCGTCGGTCCCGTCCCGGTTGCCCTCGCCGTTCGCCTCGTTGTGCTTGACGTCGTAGCTCACCAGGTCCGCGAGCGTGAACCCGTCGTGCACGGTCACGATGTTCACCGAGGCGGTGGGTCGCCGGCCCCCGTGGCCGAACAGGTCGCTGGAGCCGCTCAGCCGTGTCGCGAGATCCGGGCAGCACACCCGCCGTCCCGCGCCAGTAGTCGCGGACGGTGTCGCGATATTTACCGTTCCATTCGCTCCAGCCGGACGGGAACTGTCCGAGGTCGTAGCCGCCGATGTCCCACGGCTCGGCGATCAGCTTGACCTGCGAGAGCACCGGATCCTGGCCGACCGCCTCCAGGAACGACGAGTGCGGGATCAAAGTCGCGGCTCGCGCGGCCCAACGCGGCCGCGAGGTCAAACCGAAAGCCGTCCACGTGCATGTCCGTCACCCAGTAGCGCAGCGCGTCCATCACCAACCGCAGCGCTTGGGGCTGTTGCAGGTCGACGGTGTTGCCACATCCGGTGTCGTCCACGTAACGGGAGCGATCGTCCTGCAACCGGTAGTAGGCAGCGTTGTCGATGCCGCGAAAGCACAGCGTCGGCCCCCACTCGCTGCCTTCGGCCGTGTGGTTGAACACCACGTCCATGATCACCTCCAGGTCGGCGGCGTGCAGCGCGCGGACCATGCGACGGAATTCGTCGACCTGGCCGCCGCCGTCGCCGGCCGCGGAGTAATCGTTGTGCGGCGCGAAGTAGCCGATCGACTGGTAGCCCCAGTAGTTGCGCAGCCCGCGCTGGACCAGCTGCTCGTCGTGTACGAACTGGTGGGCCGGGAGCAACTCCACCGCGGTCACGCCGAGGCGCTGCAAATGCGCGACGGCGGCCGGATGGGCCAGTCCCGCGTAGGTGCCGCGGAGCTGCCTCGGGCACGTCGGGATGGAGCTTGGTGAAGCCCTTGACGTGAACCTCGTAGAAGATCGAATCGGCCATCGCGCGGCCGGGACTGCGGTCCTGCGCCCAATCGAAGTCAGCGGCCACCACGCACCGAGCGCGGAACATAGGGCGCCGAGTCGCTGTCGTCGGCCACGTTCGGGTCATCGGCCGCGTGGCCGAACACCGCCGGGTTCCAGCGCACCTCGCCGGCCACCGCCCGCGCGTAGGGATCGAGCAGCAGCTTGGCCGGGTTACAGCGAGCGCCCGCAGCGGGGTCCCACGGGCCGTGAACGCGAAACCCGTACCGCTGGCCCGGCGCCGCGCCGGGGAGGTAGCCCTGCCAGACGAACCCCTCGCCCTGCTCGAGCGCCAGCCGCGACTCCTGACCCGACTCATCGAACACGCACAGCTCGACCGCCTCCGCCGCGCTGCTGAACACCGCGAAGCTCACGCCACGGCCGTCGTGGTGGGCGCCGAGCGGTGCCGCATCAGTTGGTTCGAGCACTCGGGTCGCGGGCATGACGGTCATGGGAAAGACCTCCTGAGAATGTGGCCGCGCATGCCTACGGCGCGGCCGTGACGGGTTGCTCGAGCGCATACCAGCACGCGCCGCTTGGGCGAACAGCAGCGCGACGAGGCCGGTCCAGCCGGTCTGGTGGCTGGCGCCGAGACCGGCGCCGTTGTCGCCGTGGAAGTACTCGTGGAACAGGAGCAGCTCGCGCCAGTGCGGATCGGACTGGAACGGCTCGATCCCTCCGAACACGGGCCGGCGACCGTCGTCGTCGCGCAGGAAGATCGTGGCCAGGCGCCGGCCGATCTCCTGGCGCACCTCGCAGCAGGTTCATCTCGTTGCCCGAGCCGGTCGGGCACTCCACCTTGAGGTTGTCGCCGTAGTACTCGTGCAGCTGCCGCAGGCCGCGCAGGATCACCATGTTCATCGGGAACCACACCGGTCCGCGCCAGTTCGAGTTCCCGCCGAACATTCCGGTGTGCGACTCGGCCGGCTCGTAGTCGACGCGGAACTCCTGTCCGGCGATGTCGAAGATGTAGGGGTGCTCGGCGTGGTAGCGCCGAGATCGCGCGGATCCCGTGCGGGCCGAGGAACTCCGACTCGTCGAGCATGATCGCGAGGATCCGTCGCAGCCGCTGCTCGCCGACCAGCGACGCCAGCCGCTTGCCGCCGACGCTCGGCCCGGGCCGCTGGTTCAGCGCCGGGATCGAGTCCTGGTACTTCGCGACGAACGCCTCCCACTGCTCCAGCAGCTCGGGGAGTGCGCTCGAGCAGCTCGGGCTCGATCACGGTCGCCGCGCACATCGGCAGCAGGCCGACCAGCGAGCGCACCTGCAGCTGCTGCGTGCTGCCGTCCGGCAGCCGCATCACGTCGTAGTAGAAGCCGTCCTCCTCGTCCCACAGCGAATCGCCGTCGGGTGGGTTCATCGCGGCGGCGATCCACACGAAGTGCAGGGCGAACTTGGCCGCCATGCTCTCGTAGGCGAGATCGCGCCGGGTCAGCTCGAGCGCGATCTGGAGCATCGACGCGCTGTAGAACGGCCATCCACGCGGTTCCGTCCGCCTGCTCGAGCGAGCCGCCACCGGGAAGCGGCGCCGAGCGATCGAACACGCCGATGTTGTCGAGACCGAGGAATCCGCCCTGGAACAGGTTGCGGCCGTCCGGGTCCTTGCGGTTGACCCACCAGGTGAAGTTCGTCAGCAGCCGCTGGAAGACGCGCTCGAGGAACTCGACGTCACCCTCGCCGCGGATCCTCGCGCTCGCGCTCGTACAGGTACAGCGCCGCCCACGCGTGCAGCGGCGGGTTGACATCGCTGAAGTTCCACTCGTACGCCGGTATCTGGCCGTTGGGATGCAGATAGCGATCGGTCAGGAACAGCTCCATCTGCCCCTTGGCGAAGTCGACGTCGACCAGCGACAGCGGCACGGTCTGCAGGCGCGAGGTCCCACGCGGCGAACCACGGGTACTCCCACTTGTCCGGCATCGAGATCACGTCGCCGGCATCGAGGTGGAACCACGACGCGTTGCGGACGCCGGCGTCCTGGCGCGTCCACCGACCACGGATTCACGCCGTGCTCGCGCAGCCACGTGTGGACGTCGTACTCGAAATACTGCTTGCTCCACAGCATGCCGGCGAGCGCCTGCCGCATGACATTGGCGGCGTCCTGGCCCGAGCGAGGCGTCGATCACCGTCGCGTAGAACTCATCGGCCTCCTTGCGTCGCGCGCCCAGCACGCGGTCAAAGCCGGCGCCGAGTGGCTTCGCCGGGTCCGCTTGGCGCTCGCCAGGGCCGAGGCCGACGTCAGCCGCAGGCGCACGCGGGCGCTCGCGCCCGGCTCGAGCTCGAGCCTGTGCAGCGCCGCCACCTTCGTCCCCGTGTGCGCCGGATTGACCGCGTCGGTAGCGCCGGACACGACGTAGTCGTTGATGCCGTCCTTGACGTACTCGGCGACGTTCGGCGCGCCGAACAGGCGCTCGTTGTTGGTCTCGTTCTCGCAGAACAGGAGCTCGGCCGAGTCCTCGCAACGCAGCAGCCACTCGCCGAGCTCGGGATGCGAGGCGCGCACCGTGGCGACGCTACCGGTCGAGGTCTGCCTGCTCGAGCGACGGCGCCTCGCGCGCCGGGCGCCCATGCCCAGGTGTTGCGGAACCACAGCGTCGGCAGCAGGTGCAGCGTCGCCGCGTCGGGGCCGCGGTTGTGCACCGTCACCTCGACGAGGATGTCGTCCGGCCCGGCCTTGGCGTACTCGACGAACACGTCGAAGTAGCGGCTCGTCGTCGAAGATCCCGGTGTCGATCAGCTCGTACTCGAACTCGTCCTTGCCGCGGCGACCGTTCGTCGCGACGAGGTCGTCGTAGGGAAACTCGCGCTGCGGGTACTTGTAGAGCACCTTCATGTAGGAGTGAGTCGGGGTGCTGTCGAGGTAGAACCAGTAGTCCTTGGCGTCCTCGCCGTGGTTGCCCTGACCGTTCGTCAGGCCGAACATGCGCTCCTTGAGGATCGGATCGACCCCGTTCCACATCGCCAGCGAGAAGCACAGACGCTGGCGGTCGTCGCAGATCCCCGCGATCCCGTCCTCTCCCCAGCGATAGGCGCGCGAGCGGGCCTGGTCATGCGGGAAGTAGTCCCAGGCGTCGCCGCCGTCGCTGTAGTCCTCGCGCACGGTGCCCCACTGGCGCTCGCTGAGGTAAGGGCCCCAGGCGAGCCAGTCCGCGGTTCCGGTTCGGTTCTCCTCCAGCCGCCGGTGCTCTGCGGTCATCGCTGCTCCTCGTTGCACGATCTGTCCCCTCCCACGTCGAGCCCGTCCGTCATCCGCTGGCAGATGCTGCCCGGACCGGTACCTCCATGCGTTATCGAGTGGTGAAGCAGATGTGAAGAAGCTGTGATCACCGCGGCCGTCTCGCCAGGCCCGAGCCGCGACCTGATCGAGCGTCGCCAACCCCCAGGACCACCAGCGGCCGCCGGCCACAACACTGCCGGCAGCCACAATCCGAGTCGATTCCGTGTCCTACGACGCCGACCCGGCAGCCTCCGGGGTCAGTGCCTCCTGCAGCTTCTTCGTGTCCTCATCGGACAGCGACGTCTTGATGACAGTCCCGCCGTACTGCTCGAGCGCGGCCGTCGCCTTATCCGGCGTGACCTGCTCGATGACCAGGAACAACGCCGACGTCCCGGGCTTGAGCTGATCGCGGACCTGCTCCTGGAACGCCTTATCGATCCCCTTCTCGCCCAGATGCCCGAACAACGCCCCAAAGCCTGCCCCCAACGCCAAACCGGCAAACGGGACGAAGAACAACAAGCCGAACAGCAACCCCCAGAAACCGCCCCAAGCCGCGCCGCCGCTCGCCGAAGCGCCACCGTGGGTGGTCGTGACGTGGTACTTGCCGTCCGGATCGCGCGAGATCGCCGCGACCTGATCGGCCTGAATGATCAACTCAGACTCCAACTGCTGCACCGTCTGCCGCGCCTGCTCCGCGGTGCCCTGATCCGGATAACCAATCGCAACTAATGTCGCCATCGTTCGAAACTCCCTCCATCGGCATTGATCCAGGTAGCGACGACGATTCCGTCGTTCCCGCCGCTCGCAACATTACTCAAATGGGCTCGCGCGCCGAGCAAACGAGCTTCACAACCCCGTCACACCGCCTCCGTCAGCCTTGGTATGGTTCCGCCGGCGGCGGTTCCTCATGCGGGGTCAATGATCGCGACACGGTCTTGCTGAGAACCGGCCGCCTATCGCTTCCAGGAGGCATACAGTCCGCTCCGCCGGGGCCGTAGCTGTTCCGAGTTTGTCCGCTCGTATTTCCGCCCAGCCCAACTACTCGCCCGTCGAGACCGACGGGCTCGCGGCAGCGTGGCCCGGACGATGACCCGCGGTCAGGTGCGACCATGACCGAGATCGCCGAACGTACGTCGGCGCGTCTGGCTCGGGGGACGCCGATCGTAACCGGCTTCGCGGTCGCCTTGGTGGCCTCCGGTGTGACCATCGTCGCCGTGGCGACGGTGCTCCTCGGCGTGCCCGCGGCAACGCGCGAGATCGCGCTACCGGTGTTCGTGCTCGGCGCCGCGGTCACGTTTGGCCTAGGCCTGTTCGACCTCGCCCGGGCGCATGAGCCTCGCTTCGCGCGCGCCCTGATCGTGGCCGGGCTGCTGTGGTCGCTGTCTGCGTTGGCGGCGTCGGACCATCCCACCGTGTTCAGCCTCGGACGCGTCGGGCAGTGGCTGGTTGACCTGGCGATCGTCTACGTGCTGCTCAGCTATCCGACCGGACGACTCACCGAGACGACCGGCCGGGCGCTATTCACCGCCGGAGCGCTGCTCCTGGGGCTGTTGTATCTGCCGACGGCGCTGCTCGCACAGCAGTTCCCGAGCCCGTCGGTGTGGTCGAAATGCATCTCCGCGTGCCCGCCCAACGCGTTCGCCGTCGGCCATGCGACGCCCGCGCTCGTCCAGGATTTCCTGATCCCCGTGCGCGAAGTGATGACGCCGGCCCTGTTCGTCGCCATGGCCGTGGTGTTGACACGGCGAGCGTGGAGGTCTGGGCCGCTCCTGCGTCGGATGTATGCGCCGATCGCCGTGATCGCGATCTCGCGCGCGCTGTTGCTCGCCGTGTACTTTGGAGTCCGCCGGGTGAATCCCGCGTCCGGAATGCTGGAGGTGCTGAGCTGGCTCTACGTGCTGTCGCTCCCGACGGTCGTGCTGGCCTGCGGCGCCGGCCGGCTGTACCGCCGCCTGTTCGCAGCCAGCGCGCTGGATCGCGTCGCGCGCAACGTGAGAACCAGTACGACGCCTCAGCACGTGGGTCGGGCGCTGGCGGTGGCCTTGCGTGACCCGTCGCTGCGGATCTTTCATTCGTTCCCGGGTGATTCAGGTGCGTGGGTCGACGAGGCCGGCTCGCCGGTGGCGCTGGTGGAACTCGCGGCTGAGCAGGAGATCACCGAGATCGCGAGCGGCAGCTGGCGGATCGCGATCGTCCACGACCCGGCGCTCGCGGAGGACCCCGCCCTGGTCAGGACTGCAGGATCGTATGCGCTCGCGGCGCTCGAGAACGATCGGCTCAATGAAGAGCTGCGTGCTTCGCTGCGCGACCTCGCGGAATCCCGGGCGCTCCGGCTCGCCGCCGAAGAGAGCGAGCGCCGGAAGATCGAACGCGACCTGCACGACGGCGCACAGCAGCGCCTGGTCACCATGCGGGTCAAGATCGGGCTGGCCGCCGAGCAATTGGAGGCTCACGATCCGGAGGGCGCCGATGTGATCCGCGCACTGGGAGAGGACATCGATGCGACGATCGACGAGGTCAGGGCCTTCGCGCGTGGCATCTACCCCCCGCTGCTGAGCCGGACCGGGCTCCGCGAGGCGCTCCGCGCGGTGGCTCGGAGCGCGGCGCTGCCCACCACCGTGCATGCTGATCGACTCGGCCGCTACCCGGTCGAGATCGAGGCGACCGTCTACTTCTCCTGCTCGGAGGCGCTGCAGAACGCGGCCAAGCACGCCCGCGGGGCAACCGGCGTGACGATCTGGGTGTGGCGAGCGGGGGCACTGCATTTCCAAGTCCGAGACGACGGAGCGGGCTTCGACGTGCGGAGCACGCCGTACGGCACCGGCCTGAGCAACCTGCGCAGTCGCCTCGCCGCCGTCGGCGGCACGATGACGATCGACTCCGGCCCCGGGGAAGGCACCGTGGTCGGGGGATCGATCCCCCTGCGCTGAGTACCGGTGGCCTGGGGGCCCACGCGCCGCCTGGCGAGCTCAGACCGGGGGCCCGACCCGCCCCTGGTCGGCTGACCCGCCGTGCCGGTGGGCTCAGGCCGGAGGCCCAACCCGCCCCTGGTCGGCTGACCCGCCGTGCCGGTGGGCTCAGGCCGGAGGCACAACTCGCCCCGCGGTCGGCTGAACGGCCTCGAGTTCGGGCCTGGATGGAGCGTGGGTGACGATGGTGCCGGCGATCATGTCGGGTACGCCGCGGCGCCGCGGGTTGGTCAGAATCGGCACGTAGCCCCAGAACAGTGGCAGGCTGATCACCATTCCCACCAGCCGCACCAAGGCGTGGCGGGGGCGTAGCCGGTCGCCGTCAACGCGGGTCACACGAATCTGCATCACGCGGTTGCCGGGAGTCTGTCCCGTCGTTGTCCAGAACACGCCGAAATACGAGACCGCCCAGACGACATAGGCCAGGCCACCCAGCACGATGGCCACCGGATGGTTACGCCCGGTGACGGTGAACACCGAGAACACCAGCAGCACCGCACCGGCCACCGCCAGCGCGGCCGCATTGATCACCAACGCGTCCAGCGTGATCGCGATCAGCCGCGTCACCGCACCCGAATACTCGACAGTGGGCTCAGCCGGTTCGCCGAGCCCGGCAATCTCAATCGGCAGCCCTTCCTGCGGGCCCCCGTCCATGGCCCTCAGGACCCCTGATCAGATGCGACCGCAGTCCCTCCTGCGTCCGGGAACTCGCGGGCGGTTTGGCGGCGCAACGCCTCCACCCCCAACACCAGCAACACGACAAACAAAGCGATGTACGCCACCTGCCGAGTCGCCGGTGTCGGACCCCACACAATCACCACCAACAACACGCCAAACACCCCCGCATACACCACCGCGGGGCGCTCCCGCAACGCCGGCGCCAACCACCGACGCACCACCACCGCCGGACGCGTCCCTCCCGCCAACCACGCCGCCACCACCAAAATCAGGCCATACACCACCAACGCCACCGCAATATCAAACAGCAAGCTCGTGCCGATCGTCCACACCGCATGACCCGCCGGCCGGTTCTCCGGATTCTTGACCAACGCATTCACGATCTCGTTGCCACCCACCCGACGGACCAGCAACACCAACAAACCCACCCCCACAAAACACCAGCCCGTCGTCCGCAACGCCTGGCGCCGCCGATCCCGCGAAAACCAAATCGCCAACCCAAACAACACAAACGTGAGGATCGGCAGCACCAACGCCAACCCCTTGATATCCGCCGCGATGTCCTGCACCGTCTTGAGCTGCGACGAACGCATAACCACCAACTGCCCTGACGACGGCGGCAGCGTAATCCCCAATGTCCCCGCCGCACCCTGCACCGTCCCCGCATTGCCCGCCAACTGCGACCGTGCCGCGGATACCGCTCCTTGCGCGCCGAGCGTCGCCGCCAACTGATCCACGATCGCATGCAGGTTCAACGTGACGACCCCACCGTTCGTCGACGCCAGCGACCCCCCGCCATTGATGATCTTCAGCAACGTCGCATGCGACTGCCGGTTCGCGTCCCGCCACAACGTCTGCACCTGCGAAGACGCCAACACCCGCGGCGCGACCTTCTCCGCCAACTGCTGCAACCCCGAGCTGATCGGCCCCGCCAGCGGCTGCAACTTCGGCGGCAACACCGCCTTGATCTCCGCCTGCGGACCCCCTGAGGCGAACAACTGCGCCACCGCATACGACGCCACCGCCGCCTGAACATCCTTGTTCTCCAACAACCGCGAACTCGTCGTCGTCCAATTGTCCGTGTTCAACGCCTGGCGGTTCGCCCACACCGCCAACACCGCCAACACCCCACACAACGTCGCCAACACAAACAAGGCACCCACCCACCACCGACGCCGCCGGCGCGGCGGTGCAGTCGGTGTGGGATCTGGAGCGCCGCTTCCCGGCTGGTCGCTCATCATCTCGGCTGGCTCCCCCGGGCGGCCAAGGCGTGGGTCGTCGCCTGGGCCAGCGCACCCCCGAGCAACGCCCCGGCGAGCACATCGCCCGGATAGTGGACACCGGTATGAACGCGCGAGTAGGCCACCAGCGCGGCGAGCGCCCGCAGGGGGAAGGCGGCTGTCGGCATGACCTGGCCCACCCCGGTGGCAAATGCGAACGCAGCGGCCGAGTGACCAGACGGGAACGCGGTGGATGACGGCATCCGCACGTGCCGCGCCAGCGGTACATCCTGAGCGACTCGGTCCGGGCGCCGGCGGCGGACGATCGGCTTGACGCCGAGATTCAAGATCGTCGCGGTCACGGCAACGGAGGCGAGGCCCATGCGGGCGGCAGCACGACCGCGGCTTCCCTCGGTCACCGACAGCAGAGCCGCCGAGGCGATCGACAGGCGAGAGTAATCAGCCGCGCGGCTGAGCTGGCTGAGCGCGCGATCCAAACTGGGGGTTGGGGTGTCGGCGACCGCTGAGTAGACGGCGCGATCGAGTGCCGCGGCCTCTTTCGCGGCTCGGGAGAACCACCGCGACCCCTCCTCAGCGCTTGAAGCCCAGCTCGCGTCGTGTTCGATCATGGTCCGCGTCGTATCCTCGTCGATCCGGTACGGCTCGACCTCATCCGGTTGAGGGGAGGAGCGTGGGAACGGTTGAACTTAGCATTGGTGAGTGTGAGTCCGGCGGAGCGTTGTCAACTGGTGCGGTCGCGGGTGGCGACCCGGTAGGGGTGAAGCGATGAGCGACGACGACGCACCGCGGGGAGAGTACGGGCAAGCAGGTCGTATGGAGCCCGGAGCGCCCTCGGTTTCGGCCGCTGCGGCTGCTGCTGGCCTGGCTCGTAGCCACCGTTGGGGTCTGGTTGGCGGCGGTGGTTCTGCCCGGGGTCCATGTGAACAGCTTCGAGGGGGCAGTGGTCGTCGCGGCGCTGGTGGGCGTGCTGAACGCAATTCTGCCTCCGGTGGTCGCCGCGTTGCGGGTGCCGGCGACGTTGGTGATCGGCTTCCTGGGCGTGCTCGCGGTCGATGCCGGCATTCTGCTGCTGGTCTCGAACATCGATCCGACGGATTTCAAGGTCGACTCGTTCGGGTGGGCGTTGTTGGCGGCACTGCTGATGGCGGTCGCGAGCCTCGTGTTGCAGACGCTGTTGGGGGTCAATGACGAGGATTCCTATTCGCTGCGCGTGATCCAGCGGGTCGCGGGAAGGCAGGGCAAGCGGACTTCGACGCAGGTGCCGGGAATCCTGTTTTTGGAGATCGACGGGCTCGCCGCCGCGGTGCTGCGCCGCGCGATGCGCGACGGTAATGCGCCGGTGTTGGCGAGCTGGCTCGAGCGGGGCACGCATCGACTGACCGAGTGGGAGACCGACCTGTCCAGCTCAGACCGGGGCGAGCCAGGCGGGCATTCTGCTCGGCAGCAACGAGGACATCCCCGCGTTCCGCTGGGTGGAGAAGGAAACCGGCCGGCTGATGACCTGCTCGGCGCCGGCTGACTGCGCCGAGATCGAGCGCCGTCTGGCCACCGGCCATGGCCTGCTCGTCGACGGCGGCGCCAGCCGGGGCAACCTGCTCTCCGGGGAAGCCGATGAAGTGATCCTGACGGTCAGCCGGATGGACGCCGAGAAGCGAGCCAACGCGGGCTATCGTGCGTTCCTGGCCAACGGCTTCAACGTCACGCGGGAGCTGGTCCTGTTCACCTGGGAACTCGTGCTGGAATGGGCGGCCTCAGCACGCCAGCGGCGCCGCGATGTCCGCCCGCGCGGCGAGCGCGGGGGCCGCTACCCGTTCATCCGCGCCGTGCTCTGCGTGGTGGTTCGCGACCTGATCGTCTACGGGGTGCTCACCGACATGATGCGCGGACGCCCCGCCGTCTACGCCACCTTCTCCAGCTACGACGAAGTCGCCCACCACTCCGGGCTGGAGCGCGTCGACACGCTCGAGGCGCTGAGGAAGCTCGACCAGCAGTTCGGCCGGATCGAACGCGCCCGGCGATTCGCCCCGCGGCCCTATCACGTGGTCGTGCTCTCAGACCACGGCCAGACTCAGGGCGCCACCTTCAAACAGCGCAACGGCTACGGGCTCGATGACCTGGTGCAGCGCTCATTGGCCCACGGCAACGTATCGTCGATCAGCAGCGGCGACGAACACGACAACGCCGTGGGCCAAGCCGTCAACGAGGCCAGCGGCCGAGCCAACACCAGCGAGAGCCGCGACCTGCCGGACACGCACGCGATCGTGCTCGGCTCGGGCAACCTCGGCCTGATCTACCTCATGGAGGCCGAACCATCGCCTGACCGCTGAGGAGATCCAGCAGCGGCATCCGGACCTCATCCCCGCCCTGGCCGCCCACCCGCACATCGGCTATCTCCTCCTCCGCTCGGCCGCCCACGGCGCGATCGCGACCAACGCCCGTGGCACCCACTTCCTGGCTGAGAACCGGATCGAAGGCGAAGACCCCCTGGCTGTCTTCTCGCCCAATGCCCCCGCGCACCTCCTGCGCACCGACGGCTTCACACATGCTCCCGACATCCTGATCGGGAGCTTCTATGACCCCGAACTCGAGCAGGGCTGCGCGTTCGAAGAGCTCATCAGCTTCCACGGAGGCCTCGGCGGCCCACAGACAACCCCCTTCCTCATCCACCCCATCGAGCTGACGACGCCGGTCCAGCCGATCGTCGGCGCCGGCTCACTTCACCAGCTCCTCGCGAGCTGGCGCCACGAGCTCCAACCCCCCACCTCGACAGCCACCCCGACGACCACGACAACGTCGGCGTAGCGATGCCCGAGCCGCGCGGGCTCACCTACGTCGGTCACGCGACGGTGCTGGCCGAGCTCGCCGGCCGGCGACTGCTGACCGACCCGCTGCTCGGCGGCGGCATCCTGCACGTCCGGCGCCGAGTTCCGGCTCCCGCGATCGAGGACCTTCGACCCCTGGACGCGATCCTCATCTCACACGCGCACCGAGATCACCTCGACCATCGCCTCGCTACGTCGTCTGGCCGGCGAATGCCCGACGATCGTGCCCCGCGGGTGCGCGCCGATCGCGCGGCGGAGTGGGGCACGCGAGGTGATCGAGCTCGACGAGGGCGACCGGTTGTCCCTGGGCGACATGGTCGTCGAGGCCGTGCACGCGGAGCACGATGGCCGACGCCACCCGTTCGGCCACCCGGTCACCGCACTCGGCTATCTGCTGGAAGGTCCCTGCCGGGTCTACTTCGCCGGCGACACCGACCTATTCCCCGAGATGTCCGCGCTCGCCGGACGGGTCGATGTGGCAATGCTGCCGATCTGGGGCTGGGGGCCGCGTGTGCCCTCCGGACACCTCGATCCCGCGCGGGCCGCCGAGGCCGTGGCGCGAATCCAACCGCCGATGGCGATCCCGATCCATTGGGGGACGCTGCGGGCGATCGGCTCGCAGCGCGGTCTCGACCCCGTCGCGCCGGCGAGAGCATTCGCCGAGGCAGTCACCCGCGTCGCCCCGCGCACCGAGGTCCGGATCCTCATGCCCGGCCAGCGAACGTCGCTGCTGCCCCCCGAACCTGGAAAACGCCCCAATCGTGGGCCCTGAAACGTCGGTCCCGGGGAGGCGCTAGCGCGAGCTCAGGTGGACGATCCCGTTGATGGCCAGGGCGATTCCGACCGCGATGGCGAGCGTTCCGAGCATGATGGGCCAACGAGCGAACAGCCAATCGACGATGGGTCGGAGCAGATCCTCGGCGCGCTTTCCCATCACGACGCAGACGACGGCGATGGCGATCAGGGGCAGCGTATAGACCACGCAGTACAAGACCAGCAGGAAGACCTTGCCGGCGTTCCCAGTGTCGGAGCCGATGATGATCGCGATGGCCGCGAAGTAGGGAAACGCCGTCAGCATCTCCAACCCGGCGACGCCGGCCCCGAGCAGGATCGGGGAACCGTGGGATTTCCGGCCCGACTCGGGCATCGGCCCGGAACCCGCCAACGCCTTGCGACGCGCCAGGACCACCGTGCCGCCGACGATCAGCAGCAGCCCCCCCGCCTCGATCAGCGAGTACTTGAGCGTGTAGCCCGGCTTCGGCACGAACGACAGAATCAGGTCGCCCAATCCCAGCGCGAGCGCCAACCCGAAGACGAAGGTCACGATCCACGCGGAGACGGTGAACAACACCGTCCGTCGTCCCGGATGCTCACCGGCGGCCAGGAAAAGCTCGGCCGCGATCAACGAGGGGTTGATGCAATCGGGCAGCGCGATGGCCACCACAGCAATGGCCAGGCGCAGCACAACCCGGCCCAGCTACGAGTCGACGCCCGGCGGCACTACCGTCCCCTGGTCGATCTCACCCGACAGCTTGGCTTTGCGAGCCAGGTCGCCCGGGGTGAGCACGCCCGATCCCGCCGCGTGGGAGATCGGATCCCCACCGCGGCCGCGCAAGATCACCGCGCAGCCCACCGCGATCGCCGCGCCGATCAACGGACCGGCGACGTAGACCCAGTAGGCCGACCAATCACCGCTGACCAAGGCCGGGCCGAACGAGCGTGCCGGGTTCATCGACGTACCGCTGACCGGCGCCGCCCACAGGCCGGCCAGGGCGATATACCCACCGACCCCGAGCGCACCGATCGCGCCGACGTTCTGCGCCGCCGAGGCGGTGCCCAGGATCACGCTGAGCAGCCCGGCGGTCAACGCGATCTCCATCAAGAAGGCCTGCCAATCGTGATAACCGGGCCCCGGCAGCGTTGCGCCGAGATGCTGAACATTGCCGAACACCGCCAACAGGAACAGGCACGCCAACGTCGCGCCCAGCAGCTGGGTGATGATGTACCCCGGCACCCGCTTCCAGGGGAAGTCACCGCGGACGGCAAACGCCAACGACACGGCCGGATTCAAATGCGCCCCGGAGACGGCCCCCATGAAGAGGATGATGCCCAGCACCATCAACCCCGGCGCGACCACGGCCGCTGCCAGGCTGATCTGCCCTTTGCCGTGCAGGAGTCCACCGCCGGCCGCCGCGAGGACCAGAAAGAACGTCCCCAGCAGTTCCGAGAACAACCTTCGATACTCGCGCGTCGGGTCGTCGAACTCCGTCCGCGAACCGAACTCCAACATCAGGAGGTGATGCGCCCGCTCGGGATCATGGATGGTGAGAGTCGGGGGCTGCTGAGGCGTAACGCTCATAGTCGGGCCAACTTTCGGTCTCGGGTTGCGGGATGGTCGCCGACGCAGAATGGGCGGTCGTCATCCCGATCGGGTGACTGACGGCTGCGTTCAGGGTCGCCAGCGCCGCACGCCGAGCGGCTTCAGCGCGCCGACCTCGTCCGCGGACAAGGTCAGCTTCACCACGTCGTTCTCGATCCCCGCCACCGCGCCGATCGGGATGGCGATCTCCCGCTTGCCCCACAGGTGGCCGTGCTGCAGCACGAGGTGCGCAATCTGCTCCTGGTCGTCGACCACGAAGCCGTCGACATGGCCGAGGTGATCGCCCTCAGAGGAGGTGACGGCGCTCTGGCGGCGGATCTCCACCTGGTCCTTCGGGATCCGGTCGTAGGTGATCGATACGTGCGGGTCGATCTCGGTCGATCCCATACCCGAGCCGAGACCGCCCGGCGTAAAGCTTCCGTAGTACGGCAGGGCAAACAACTCCTCGATTCCGACCTCCCAATCTGGATCCTCGACGGGGAACTCGCCGAGCCGTAGATAGGCCGACTTGACCAGCGGTTCGAGTGCGTTGATCTCGGCGAGCGTCGAGGCCAGCACGATGCCCTCCGATCCCTCTGCCGCGTGAGCGCGGTCGATCGGGACCAGCCGGGCCAGGTCGTGCCGGTCGTGCGGCTGGACGACCAGATGCGTCACGCGCCGCGTGCTCGGATCGATGACGAGGTCGGCCAGCTCACCGAACGCGCCATCGGAGCAGTGAACCGGGCTACCGAGGTCAAGTCGCATCGTGAACCACAGCATTAGACACCATCAGCTCCCGTCTCGCTGCCGATCGGCCGTCGTCACGATCCCGCCCCCGGCTCAGCCAGCCCGGCGCGAAACCGCCGGAACGCCGGCTGGAGCTCGGCGTAGAGCTCAGTGAACGACAGCCGTTGGCGGTCGTAGAGAGAGACCGCAGCGG
This sequence comes from uncultured Solirubrobacterales bacterium, assembly GCA_963838535.1. Lineage (GTDB taxonomy): Bacteria > Actinomycetota > Thermoleophilia > Solirubrobacterales > Solirubrobacteraceae > Palsa-465. The sequence continues at coordinate 230,327 of CAWIRN010000014.1, read as the reverse complement.
GATCGGGAAGGGTTTCCTGCGCCACCTGCACCGTCGCGGCGGCGCTCTCGATCGAGTGCAGCGCGCCGAGCGCCACCATCCCGAGCAGCGCCGCGCCCAACGCGGCGCCCTGCTCCCGTTCGGCGAATCCGATCGGCATCCCGAGCACGTCGCAGAGCAGCTGGCGCCACAACGGGCTGCGGGCGAAGCCGCCCGTCGCGCGGACCTCGCGCACCTCGTGGCCCGCCGCTCGGATCGAATCGAGGACCAGGGCGAGCTGCTGACATACCCCCTCGAGCGCGGCTCGCACCAGGTGGCCGCGACCGTGTGAGTGCTCCAAACCGACGTAGGCGCCGCGCGGCAGGGTGCTCCAGTAGGGCGCGCGCTCGCCGAGCAGGTACGGCAGCATCACCAGGCCGTCGCTCCCCGGGGGTACCCTCGCCGCGTCAGCGAGCAGCCGATCGAGGTCGCTCTCGCCGAGCACGCCCCCGAGCCATTCGAGCACGGCACCGCCCGAGTTGATCGCGCCACCGGTCAGCCAATGCCCGGGCACTAGCGCATAGCAGAACAGGTGATGCTCGCGATCGACAACCGCCCGTTGAACCATCAGCCGTAGCGCGCCGCTGGTTCCGATCGAGCACGCCAGCATGCCAGGCACGGCGGCGCCGAGCCCGAGGTTGGCCATCGGCCCGTCGCCGGCACCGATCACCAGCGGGGTGCCGGCCGCCAAGCCGGTGGCCCGGGCCGCGTCGGGGCTGAGGGCAAACGTCGTCGTGGTGGTGACGGGGGCGCACAGCTGCTCCGGTGACACCCCCGCGAGCTCGAGCGCCTCCGGCGCCCAGTCGAGCGTCCCCAGCGCCAGCAGCCCGGTCCCGGTGGCGCACGAGTGGTCGATCACCCAGTCGTCCGCCAGTCGCGCCAGAACCCACTCCTTCACTCCCACCCAGCGCCGCGCGGCGTCGAACACAGCGCGGTCATGCTTGCGGAACCACAGCAGCTTGGCCAGGGGCGCCATGGCGTGCAACGGCGTTCCGGTGAGGTCGTGCAGTCCGGGGCGTTCGGCCTTCAGCCACTCGGCCTCCCGGAACGCACGGGTGTCGGCCCAGGTGACCAGCCGGCACAACGGCCGATCGTGCCCGTCCAGGGCCATCAGACCGTGCATGGCCCCGCTGAAGCACAGGGCGGTGATCTGCTTCCCGCGTTCGCGCGCCGCGGCGGCCGCCTCCCGGATCGTGGTGATGGTCGCCTCGAGGATCGCCTGCGGATCCTGCTCGGCGAAACCAGGATGCGGTCCGTACAGGCGGTAGCCAGCTTGAGCGCTCGCGTACTCCCCGCCCGACGCGTCAAACACTCCGGTCTTGACGGTGGTCGTGCCGATGTCCACGCCCAGCACCACGACCTCCTCGCCGGGGGCCGTCATTGGGGCGCGGACGGAGTCTCCGGCGGGGGTGGCGGACGGTTGTCGTCTCGGCCGGCCGGCGGACGTGGCTCCTTGGACTCCCCACGGCGCCGGCCAACGTCGAAGATGGCCACCACCACACCGATCACCCCGACCGCGATGAGGACCCAAGCCCACCAGGGCAGGCCCCCAGAGCCCTTGGCGGCAGGAGCGGTCTGGGTCGCCTGGACCGTGAGCGTCTTGTTGGTCACCGTCGAGTTGGTGACCGACGTTGTGGCCGGCTGCGTCGTCGTGGTCACCGTCTTGGCCGGCGCGGTCCGGGTCTCGGTCTCGGTCGTGGTGGCGGTGGTGCGCGTCTCTGAGGAGGACTCGGTGTCGGTCGTGCTCGTCCCGGTCGCTGGGTCAGACTTGGCCGGCGCGGTCTGCCCCTTGACCTGGGCGGCCGCCCCAGAAACCGCGCTCGTCGCCTGTGCGGCGGCACTCGAGATCGACGCGCTCGTCGCCGACCCGCACCCGCTGAGCACCGCCGTGACCAAGCCCAGCGTGAGCGCAGCGAGCAGGCTCATTGCTTGTCCTCGCGATGTCATGCGACGTGTCCGACTTTGCCTCACCTCGTCATATGCGGCCGATTCGTTCGCCGAGCAGCCGGCTAGGCGAGTGCCTTGGCCTTGATCGCGTCGAACTCGGCCTGGTCGATGGTGCCGCTGTCGAGCAGTTCCTTGGCCTTGGCGATCTGGGTGGCCGGGCTATCGGTAGCCGGCCGCCTTGCGCACGTAGTCGTCGAACTGCGCCTGGGATTGCTTGGCGCTCTTGTCGTTGCGCTCGGCCATCCCCGTGTGGTAGGCGATCAGGTAGACCAGTACGCCGAGGAACGGCAGCACGATCACGAAGATCACCCACGCGGCCTTGCCCCACCCCGATATGTCGTGACGACGGAACAGGTCGATCAGGACGGTGACGGCGATCCAGATCCAGATCACCCAAGCGAAGAAGATCAGGATCGTCCAGAAGATGTCTAAGAACGGATAGCTGGTTGCCAATGTCAACATGTCATGTACCTCCTGTGGTAGACCCGACCGGACGAGTCGGGATCCGGCTCAGACGGCGCCGAATATGGGGTGTGGGAAGGGGGGGCGGGTGTCGCCCAACGGGATGCCAGCACATCACCCGGACGTCACTCCCGGGCCATCATCGCGGCGGCCTCGCGCTCGAGGTCGACGTACGGGTCACCGCTCACGTCGACGGCCACCCGGTTGATCGTGCCGCCGACGAAGGTGTGGGGCTCGGCGCCGGGATAGTCGGCGCTGACCGAGTCGCGAATATCGACGTTGATGACGCCTGCAAACGGTTTGCTCATAGGGCCTCAGTTCTCGCAGCGCAGGAGGGCGCGCCGATCGGCGTACCACGACACGAAGGTGTCAGATCGGCGACGGCCGGACAATGCGGTGCGCACGAGTGCCATCCGGTGGCCGGCACGACGATCGCGTCAACCCACCACCGAACAAGCCCGACCGCACGTGAAGAGCGGCCACCGATCACCATCGCGGGCGCACTCCCCCGGGCCCCTCGTCATGCGGTTCGGATGACGCCGAGCGAACGGTGGTCCGGGATACTCTGCGCTCCACTCCGAGGAGGTCCAGGCAGGGCATGCCCGCGACCGTTCGCGCCCGCCGAGGTGCAGTCGACCCGAGATTATTAAGGTACGCGCGCGCGACCCGGCCATTCCTCGTGGCTTTGGTCGTCCTGGGCGGGATCACTGCGCTGCTGATCATCGCCCAGGCCTGGCTGCTGGCCGATGTGGTCGCCGGCGCGTTCGGCGGGCGTCGGGGTGTCACTGCCCTTCGTCTCCCGCTGGAGGCGCTGCTGTGCGTCGTGCTCGCCCGCGCCGCCGTCGCCTGGGGACGTGACGTGCTGGCTGATCGAAGCTCGGCCCGCGCGAAGAGCCAGCTGAGGGCGGCGCTGCTGAAGCACGTCGCCGCGCTGGGGTCCCAGGGCCGCGGCGAGCAGCGCACTGGCGAGCTCACGGTCCTCGCGACCCGGGGAATCGACGCGCTCGACGGTTATTTCTCGCTCTACCTGCCCCAGCTGTTCCTGGCCGTGATCGTCCCACTCGCCGTGCTCGGGGTGCTCGCTGACCGGGACTGGATCTCCGCCCTGATCATCGCCGGGACGCTGCCGCTGATTCCCGTTGTTCATGGCCCTTGTCGGCGCCGCGACGCGGGACCGGATGCAGCTGCAGTTCCGGACCCTGCAACAGCTGGCCGGGCACTTCCTCGATGTCGTCGAGGGTCTGCCGACGCTGAAGGTCTTCGGCCGGGCCAAGGCGCAGATTCTCGCCATCGGCACCGTGACCGACCGCTACCGCCGCAGCGCGATGTCGACGTTGAAGGTCACGTTCCTCTCGTCGCTGATCCTCGAGCTGGTGGCGACGATCTCGGTCGCGCTGGTCGCCGTCGCGGTCGGGCTCCGCCTGGAGGACGGTCACCTCGGGCTGCGGACCGCGCTGATGGTGCTCGTGCTGGCCCCCGAGGCATACCTGCCGCTCCGACTGCTCGGCGCGAACTATCACGCCAGCGCGGAGGGCCTGAGCGCCTCAGCCCAGGTATTCGACGTGCTGGAGACGCCCCTGCCCGAACACGGCCGCCGCACCGACCTGCCCGATCTCACGGTCTCGACAATCTCGATCGAGGAGCTCCAGGTCACCTATCCAGGCCGCGGCGGGCCGGTGCTCGATGGGATCTCGCTGGCCGTCGCACCCGGCGAGGTCGTCGCGCTGACTGGCCCGAGCGGGTGCGGCAAGTCGACCCTGCTCGCCGTGCTGCTCGGATTCGTGGCGCCGCAAGCGGGGTCGGTGCAACTCGGTGGCGTGGATCTGGCCAACCTGGACCCGGACTCCTGGCGCGCGCGGGTGGCCTGGATGCCCCAGCGTCCCCATCTGTTCGCGGCTTCGATCGCCGAGAACATCCGGTTGGGACGCCCGGATGCCACAGACGAGCAGGTCTGGGACGCGCTGGCGGCGGCCGGGCTCCGAGAGGTGGTCGAGGCGAAGCCGGGCGGGCTCGAGGCGACGCTCGGCGATCGCGGCTCCGGCCTGTCGGTCGGCGAGCGACAGCGCGTCGCGCTGGCCCGCGCCTTTCTGCGTGACGCGCCCGTGCTGCTGCTCGACGAGCCGACGGCCAACCTCGACGGCGCCACCGAGCAGGAGGTGCTGAGAGCCCTGAGACGACTGGTTCGCGGCCGCACCGTGATTCTGGTGGCGCACCGTCCGGCACTGTTGGAGTTGGCCGACCGGGTGCTCGAGCTCGACCGGCTGCCGGTGGCGGCATGAGCGAAGCGACGCTCGACCCGATCCAGCCGACCGGCGCGGACGGCGGCGTCGAGGCACCGCTCGCGCGCACGCTGGAGTTGGTCGCGCCGGCAGCGCCGCGGCTGGCGCTGGCCAGCTTGCTGGGCGCCGCCGCGGTGGGGGCGGGCATCGGGCTGATCGCCACGTCCGCCTGGCTGATCTCCCGGGCCTCCCAGCGTCCGCCGGAATCGGCGATTGCGCTGGCCATCGTCGCCGTGCAGTTCTTCGCCCTGTCACGCGGCTTATTCCGCTACGAGCAACGCGTCGTCGGTCATGACGTTGCCTTCCGCTCGCTGGCGGACCTACGGGTGAGGTCATACGAGCGGCTCGAGTCGCTGGCTCCGGCCGGGCTCCCGGCCTTCCGCGGCGGGGACCTGCTGGCGCGGGTGGTGCACGACATCGACTCCCTGCAGGATCTCCTCTTACGGGTGATCCCGCCGATCGTGATCGCGGTTCTGGTGGGAACCGGAACCGTGGTGCTGGTCTGGTGGATCCTGCCCGCGGCCGGGGTGATCCTGCTGGCGGCGCTGCTGTTGGCCGCCGTGGCGCTCACCTGGCTCATCGGCCGGCTGGCCCGGCGTTCGGAGTCACTGCAGGCGCCGCTGCGCGGCGAGCTGACGGCGGCGGTCGTCGACCTCCTGGAGGGCGCCCCCGAGCTGGCGGCGTACGGCGCGCTGGACGCGCAGCTGAACCGCACCTCCGCGATCGACGCCCGGCTGACGCGGGTCGCCCGCCGCAGCGCGGGCACCGCCGGCATCGGCCAGGGATTGGCCACGCTGCTCTCGGGGCTGGCGATGTGGGGGGCGCTGCTGGTCGGCGTCGCCGCCGTCCATGCCGGAGCCCTGGATGCCGTGCTCCTGGCCGTGATCGCGCTGATCCCGCTGGCGGCGTTTGAGCTGGTGACCGACCTTCCGTCGGCCAGCCAGACCCTCCAGCGCGTTCGGCGGGCCGCGGCGCGGACGCTCGAGGTGATCTCCGCCCCGCCCCCGATCGTCGAGCCCACCGATCCGAGGCCGCTCCCCCCTTCAGCGCGCACGCTCCGGGTGCGAGGCCTGCGCACCAGATACACCGCCAGCGGACCGTGGGTGCTCGACGGCGTCGATCTTGACCTGGCCCCTGGTCGCACGGTCGCGGTGGTCGGTCGCAGTGGCGCCGGAAAATCGACGCTCGCCAACGTGCTGCTGCGCTTCCTGCCCTACCAGGCCGGATCGGTCACCCTCGAAGGCGTCGAGATCAGCGACCTGTGCGGCGACGAGTACCGTCGGGTGATCGGGCTCGTGTCCCAGGACGCGCACATCTTCGACACCACCCTGGAGGAGAACCTCCGCCTGGCCCGGCGGGAGGCGACCCCCGAGGACCTCCGGCGCGCGCTGACACGCGCCCGGCTGCTGGACTGGACCGACAGCCTCCCCGCGGGTCTGGCCACGCGGGTCGGCGCCCACGGCGCGCGGATCTCCGGCGGTCAGCGACAGCGGCTCGCGGTCGCCCGCGCGTTGCTGGCAGACTTTCCTCTGCTGGTCATCGACGAGCCCGGCGAGCACCTCGATACAGCGACCGCCGATGCGCTGGTGGCCGACCTGCTCAACGCGACGCCGCACCAGGCAGTCCTGCTCATCACCCACCGGCTCGCCGGCCTGGAAGCCGTCGACGAGGTGATCGTCCTGGACGGCGGCCGGGCGCTCGAGCGCGGCACGCACGCTGAGCTGCTCGCGGCCCGCGGACGTTACGCGCGGATGTGGGCGCGCGAGGCCGAGGCGCTGGCGGCCTGATTTTCAATACGGGCGGGCTCCGCCCGCCTTTTTTTGGGGCGCTACTGACGTATCTCCCGTGGGCCGGGGGTAGCGCGGTCGGTCGTCAGCGGTCGAGCCGCGTCGGCCGGGGGTAGCGCGGTCGCTCGTCCGCGGTCGAGCCGCGTCGGCCGGGGGTAGCGCGGTCGCTCGTCGGCGGTCAAGTAGCGTCGGCCGGAGGTAGCGCGGTCGCTCGTCCGCGGTCAAGTCGCGTCGGCCGGGGGGTAGCGCGGTCGGTCGTCGGCGGTCAAGTAGCGTCGACCGGCTGCCGTGTTCGCGAGGCGGTGCCGTGTTGTGGAGAGTGGTTGGCGCTACTTGACAGCCGCCGCCCGCAGCGCTGGTTGGCCAGGATGTCGGGCGCTGGGAGCGCCCGACTCCGGGCAAGAGAAGGGCGGACGCCGTGGTGCTCGCGGGGCCGCCGCGAACAAAAGTGCACACAATCCCCTCAAATCGGGGGCTGTGAGCGATGTGTGCCGCTCAGCGGGCCCTGCCACACACACCCACCCCGGATCGGGCGGTTGGGTGCGATTTGTCCCACTTTCGCGCCGCGGAGGCGCGTGGAGGCATTCTCTGCGGGTGAGCGGGCCGGCCGGTCCGGCGCGGCAGGCGCTCGGGCCGGTTCCGGCACGGAATGCCGTCCTCAGCGTCAGATTTCCGACAGATTCGGCTGTACAACGACCCACTCGAGGGTCCAAAAAAATCGATTCGGACGTTTCACAGCTGGGGGCTGGGGAACGACCCAAACGCCGGAAACGGCGCCTGCGTTGGGACGTTCCCCACACGTCTTACCGTCCTGTGACTTCCGGGCACCGGCAACCCCTCTGGAGCGTCCGGAAAACCTGGTGGACGCCACTCGGCCCGCGCTTCGAGGCAATCGCCAGGCCCAGCTGATCCGGCCGTCGCCGGAAGGAACCATGAGAGCCGCACCGGGCGCCCCCTCTTGCCCGGAGGTCGGGCGCTTCAGCGCCCCGACCTCCTGGCCACCCAGCGCGGCGGGCGGCGGCTGTCAAGTAGCGCCAACCACTCACCACAACACGACACCGCCTCGCGACAACATCACCCGCCCGACGCTACGTGACAGACGACGACCGACCGCGCTACCCCGCCACGAACCCGCTCCCGCACCCAACGCCAGGCGACAGGCCGACCACCGACCGCGCTACCCCGCCACGAACCCGCTCCCGCACCCAACGCCAGGTGACAGGCCGACCACCCACCGCGCTACCCCGCCACGAACCCGCTCCCGCACCCAACGCCACGTGACACGCCGACCACCGACCGCGATACCCACCCACGAACCCTCACCTGACCATGGAGAAACAGCGCATCGCCCCAAATATCTAACCCGTCGGGCCCCGCGCTCCGCTCTTGGCCCGTACGGCGGCTTCATGCCGGGCCGCCGTGACTCGTTGCACGATCAGCGTCAGCGAGCCGCCGATCAGCATCATCGTGACATTGGCGAGCAGAACCCACACCGCATCCAGCGAGTCGGACAGCTTGCCGATGCCGGCCGCAACGCCGAGGAACGCGGAGGCCGGGATGGTGGTGACCGAGATCGCCACTCCGACCGCCGCGCTGGCCCGTGTCTCCAACGCCAACATCCCGGCGGTTCCAGCGGCGAGGGCGACCAGGATGGTCTCGGCGTCGACCGACGTCTGGGACGCGATCGTGTGCTGCTCCAGGCTGAACCCGGTCGGGAGGCCGCCGAACAGGTTCAGGATCGCGGTGATCGTGAAGGCGGTCAGACCGGCGGCGCCCAGCCCCACCGCGAGCGACGCCAGACCCCGACGCACCAGCCGCCCGTTCCCGAGGGCAATCCCCGTGCACGCCGCGGTGATCGGCAGCAGGTCCGGGCTCACGGCCATCGCCCCGACGATCAGGACCTGATCCTCGTTGATCACCCCGAACGCGGCGATCACACCCGCCACGGCCATGAAGACGAGATAACGCACGGCGGTACGGGTGTTGAGGCGCGCCTGCCCCAGCAGATCCGACCACACCAGCGCAACCGGCTCGACTTCCGCCGAGAGCGGCGCGATGCGCTCGAGTCGCACCAGGGCGACGTCCGCGTCGGGAATCTGCTGCCGGGCCAGCATCTCCAGCGCGGCGTCGGCCGTGTCGGCCCGGACGTCGGCGGTCAGTAGCGCCGTCCCGTCGTGCCTCGCATCGGTGCGGCTGACATGGCTGACGCCCGAGAGCGCCTCAAGGCGCTCGGCGGCAGCGGCCATCGCCTGGGAGTCTCCAAACACGCGCAGATGCAGCACTGCTGGCGCCCGGCTGGGCTACTCCCTTTCCGGTTGCAGGGTGAGGCGGCAGGAGACTACGCGAACGGCAGGACGCCCTGGCGCACGGCTCACGCGTGGGTGCCGGTCTGCGTCACCCGCCCATGCCGGCCTGCGCCTCTGCCAATCCGGCTTTGAGCTCGTTGGCGCTCATCCCATCGATCTGCGCAACTGATGTCTTGACCGCATTGGGCAGGGCCTGCGCAACTGCATCGGCGTCGCCGGAGTCATAGATCGCGATCACGCCTCCCGAGCCGGGTGGTAGCGCGTCGTCCATCTTCTCTCCAATCCCGCTCTCGACGCGGTGTTTGGCGAACTTGGCCATCACGCCGCCGGCCGCGGCTCCGACCGCGGTCGCGGCCAACAGCGGCGGTGCGAACAGCCCGACGACAAGTCCGGCGCCGCCGCCGATTTTCAAGCCCTTGCGACCGAGGTGGTCGCCGGTCTCCGTCACGTGAACCTCGCCGTCGGTGTCCTTCTGGACCAGGACGACGCCCTCGACCGTGATTGCCTTGTCCTCGGCCAGTTTCAGCACGGCATCGAAGTCCCGCTTCGCGAGATCTTCGAATAGATATGCCGCGATCAGTACATCCTTCTTGTCATCACTCATGTGCGCTCTTTCTATCCGCTGATTCCGCGGGCGGTGTCCGACTGCGAGGCGTGTTCGTGCATGGCGTGCTCGTCCTCGTCGTCAAGATGGGGGGCCACGTCGAAGACGACCTTCTTGACCGTGCCGGTGAACGCGAACGGCGCCTTATCGGCATAGCTGCGGTCGACCACCAGGCCGTTGTCCAGTCCGACGTCCATGCCCGCGTAGCCGCTGAAAATGAACGGGACGGTGTGATCCAACCGGCCGCCTCCGACCGGCTCGCCGTTGACCGACAGTGTCACCTCGCCGGGGGTGGCGGGCGCGGCGGCATCGGCCTTGAAGGCCATCTGGACGTTGACGTCGCCGGTCGGCAACTCCTGTGCGGATTCCTGGTGGTATTCGAACACGCCCAGGAACGCGTAGGTGTGCTTCAGCTTCCCGTCCTGAACGAACAGCGAGAAGCCGCCGAGATGGCTCGCCTCGGCGACGATCACCCCCTCGGCACCGCCGTCGGGGATGTGGAGATCGGCGCTGATCGTGTACGAGTGGTTATAGACCCGCGGGACCGCTCCGGGGGCGATGTTCTGCACCACTCCGTGGTAGGTGACGGTCGTGTTCGAACCGAGCGGCGGGAGCATCCCAAAGAACGCCGCGAAGCCCGCCAGCAGCGGCTTGACGTGGTACTTCTCCGCCTCCTCCCAGAACACAGCCTGGAGCTCCTTCACCTTCTCCGGATGGTTCGCCGACAGGTCATTGGCCTGGGAGAAGTCATCGGGCAGGTAGTACAGCTCGACCGGATCCTCGTCGGGCTTCCAGACCCCGGGCGCGAACTGCTTGAGCACCTCGGCACTCAGCCGCCACGGGATCCGCGGCATCCGCATGGCCAGCCACCAGCCGTCCTTGTACATCGCCCGGTTGCCGAAGTTCTCAAAGTACTGCTGTGTGTGGTGCTCCGCAGCGTTCGCGTTCGCCAGCGAATCGGCGAAGCTGACGCCGGTCATCGGCTGCTGCTCGACGCCGTCGACGTGCGTGGGCTGGGGAATGCCGACCATGTCAAGGATCGTCGGCCCGATATCGCTGACGTGGGTGAACTGCGAGCGCAGGCCGCCGCGCTCGCCGATCCGCGCCGGGTAGCGGACCACCAGCGGGTTGCGCGTGCCGCCGAGATGCGACGCGACCTGCTTGCCCCAGGCAAACGGCGTGTTCCCCGCCCACGCCCAGGCGGATGAGTAGTGCGGATACATCATCTCGGTGCCCCACGCCTGCAGCCCGCCCCACTTCAACGTCAGCTGCAACTGCTCCTGATCGGTCAGCGGAAGGCCGTTGAGCATCGTCCCTTCGTTGAACGTTCCACTCGGGGTGCCTTCGAGGCTGGCGCCGTTATCCCCCCATATCCAGACGATGATCGTGTTCTCCAGCTCGCCCATCGCCTCGATCGAGTCCAGCAGCCGGCCGACGTGATGGTCGGCGTTCTCCGAATACCCCGCGTACACCTCCATCTGGCGTGCGCACACCCGCCGGTTGTTCTCATCCAGCGAATCCCACGCCGGCATGCTCTCATCCCGCGGCGTGAGGATCGCATCGGCGGGAACGACGCCGAGTGCCTTCTGACGCGCGAACGTCTCCTCCCGCAGCTTGTCCCACCCCTGATCGAACTTGCCCTTGTACTTGTCCGACCACTCCTGGGAGACGTGATGGGGCGAGTGACTGCACCCGGTCGAGTAATAGAGCATCCACGGCTTCTCGGAATCGTGGCCCCGCACCCCATGCAGCCAATCGATCGCCTGATCGGTCATCGCCTCCGGGAAATAGAACGGCTCGCCGTCCTTACCCTCCTGAACGCCGATGAACTTCTGGTTCTCCGCGATCATGGTGTCGAACTGACTCGCCTCCGGAGCCAAGAACCCCCAGTAGTAGCCAAACCCCCACGCGTTCGGCCAATGATCAAACGGGCCGGCCGGGCCCTGCTCCTTCTCCGGGGTCAGATGCCACTTCCCGATCCCCGCCGTCGCATACCCATTCTCCTTGAGCACCTTCGGGAACGGCGCCGCGTCCTTCGGCAGCATGGCCGAATAGCCCGGGAAGCCGCTCGAGGCCTCCGGGATCCCCCCCATCCCCACCGCATGATGGTTGCGGCCGGTCAACAAGGCCGCCCGCGTCGGTGAGCACATCGCGGTCACGTGGAAGCGGTTGTAGCGCAATCCCTGATCGGCGATCCGATCGTAGTTCGGCGTATTGATCGGCCCGCCGAACGCGCCCGGATTACCGAATCCCGCATCGTCGATCAGGACGACCAACACATTCGGAGCGCCTTCGGGAGGCTTCGGATGCCCGATCTGCTCCCAGTCCGGCTGCGAACCACCCAGCGTCTGCTCCGCGACTCCTCTGAACGGGGGCCGGCGGATCGGCAGCCGGGTGCGGTCAATCGTCTCGTCGCTCACGTAAAGCTCTCTCTCATGTGGTCTTACGGTTGCTCATTTCGCGCCGCCCGCTGCGACGGATTCACACGCGCTGTCGATCGCCGACGACGCGGTAGGCGAGTCCGGCCGCGAACGCCCGCGCGCCTTCCAGATCGTCGGCCTGGAGGTTGGTGACCGGGATCTTGACGCCCAGATAACGCTCGCGGTTCTCGCCCCTACCCAGGTAGCTCAGCAGCGACAGCAGCGACTTGACCTGGCCGCCCGCGAACGACCAATGAGCGCCGTCAACGTAGTGGCCGCCCCGCGCCGTGCCCAGCTTCCTGACCGTCCTCAGGTTGAAGCCCCAGTACCGCCGGCAGACCACGTACGCCGCGAACCGCCGGCCGTTGAGAACCCGGCCCGCCGCCTCAGACTTCAGATAGGAGCGGATCGGCACGCTCGTCTTGATCCACCAGGTAGGCGAGCCGATGACAACCAGGTCGTAAGCGCCGCCGCTCGCCGGCTTCGGAATGCGAATCTCGCCTGTCGCCCCGCGCATCTGCGCGGGGATCATCCCGAACAGGTCGCGGTACAGGTGCCGGAAAGGGAACCGCGTGAACCGCTCCGCGTAACGCGAATCGGTGAACTCGATGCTCGCCAGCTCCACATCGCAGCCCCGCTCCTGCAGCACCTCTGACATCGCGTCGGCGATCTTCAGGCTCTGCTGTGTGTACGTGAAATACACCACCAGAACCCGCGGCCGGGACTTACCGGAATCGGTCGAAGACATCGGCAGCTCTCGCTTTGACTTTGGCCTTCCGGCTCATGGACAGGATCGGCCAACGGTATGACAGGCCTTACTGGGCTGCATCACCCTCTTGGGATGAACAGATCGGCAGGAACGGCGGTCTGGCGGTCGCGTGACCTGCACGATCGCGCATCAGGCCGCGGGACAGCCGCCCGTCCTCGGCCTCGCTGGGTTCAGGCCTGAGGCGCCGCCTGGAGACTTGATTGCTCAGCCGGTTCGGGAGGCGTTTTGACGCGGGCGCGGAAGACGTGGAACGACCAGCCCTGGTAGGCGAGGACGAGCGGGAAGAAGATCACCGCGGCGACGGTCATGACCTTCAGCGCGTAGGAGCCCGAGGCGGAGTTGTTGACGGTCAGGTTATAGGCGGTGTTGGTGCTGGAGATCATCACGTTGGGGTAGAGGTCGATGAAGATCGAGGCGACGGTCGCGAGCATCGCGATCGCTGAGGCCGCGAACGCGCCCCCGTCGTGCTGGTCGGAGATGCCCAGTCGCGCGGCGAAGATGACCGCGATGATCGCGAGGATCTGCATCGGTTCCGGGACGTCCGCGCCGCCGGCGACCGCGCGGGTCCAGATCACGTGGCCGATGACCAGCAGGATCGCGGCCCAGCCCAGCGGCCGCGCCGCGCCGCGCGCGCGCTCGCGCAGCACATCGGTGGTCTTGAGCTTCAGGAAGGTCGCGCCGTGCAGCAGGCACAGGCCGACGAGCGTCACCCCGGTCATCAGGCCATACGGGGTGAGGAGATCCAGGAAGTTGCCGGTGAAATCGTGGCTGGAGTTGATCGGCAGCCCGGCCAACAGATCCCCCAGCCCCACGCCGAGCAGCAACGGGATCAGCAGGCTCCCGACTGTCGTGCACCACCGCCACGCGGTCTGCCAGCGGGGGTTCTCGCTCTTGCCGCGGTATTCGAACGCGACGCCGCGCACCATCAACGCCGCCAACGTGAGCAGCAGCGCCAGATACAGGGCCGAGAACATCGTCGCGTACCAGCCCGGGAACGCAGCGAACGTCCCGGCGCCGGCGACGATCAGCCAGACCTCGTTCCCGTCCCACCACGGGCCGATCGTGTTCAACGCGACCCGCCGTTCGATATCGGTCTTGCCGAGGATCGCGTGGAGCATCCCCACCCCGAAATCGAACCCCTCCAGCACGAAGAAACCGACCCAGAAGATCGTGATGATCACGAACCAGATGGTGTGCAACTGCATCGGGCGCCCCCTTCTCCTAGTACGTGAGCGCGGGCACCGCGCCCGCCCCCGCACCCGGATCGCCTGACTCCCCGCGCGTGATGTCCTCGTGCTCCAGCCCCCGTTTGCTGTAGCGGAGCATCAGCACCACGTCCGCCGCGCCCAACGCGATATAGATCAGCACGAACACGATCAGGCTGATCCAGACATCGGTCTGCGTGACCGACGGGGAGTTCGCGTTGACCGTCTTCATCAACCCCTGCACGATCCACGGCTGGCGGCCTGACTCGGTCAACAGCCAGCCCGCCGTGTTCATCAAGAACGGCGTCACCACCGCCCACAGGCAGGCGCGTAAGAACCACTTAGAGCGATCGAGCGTCCCGCGATGCAGCAGCCAGCCGCCCCACAACGCCAACAACGCGATCAGCGACCCCAGGTAGGCCATCACCCGCATCGACCAATACTGGATGAACACGTCGGGGATGTAGTTCCCCGGCCCATACTGCTTCACGATACTGCTTCTGCAGCTCGTTGAGCCCCTCGACCGCCCCATTCCACGTGCCGGTCGGCGAGAATCGAGAGCAGGTGCGGGATCGCGATGAGCTGCGTCGGAGTCTCGTCGTTCTTGCCCCCGCCGACCTGAAACACCGAGAACGAGCACGGCTGACAGTTGCTCCACTGCGCCTCCGCCGCCGCGATCTTGGCCGGCTGATACTTCGCCTCGATCTCCCCGAGCTTGTTCCCCACGAACATCTGGATCAGGATCGCCGGCAGCAGCACGAGCACCGCCACCGACGCCGTCCGGTGAAACGCCGTGACCTCGCGTCCCTTACGCAGGTACCACGCCGACACCGCCAGCATCACCAACGAGCCGGTGACCAGCGACGCGAGGATCACGTGGACGTAGCCCCACAAGAACGTCGGGTTGGTGAACAGCGCCCAGATGTTGTTCAGCTGCGGCACGCCCTGCTTGCTCATCGTGTAGCCGACCGGATGCTGCATCCACGAGTTCGCGGCCAAGATGAACAATGCGGACAGCATCGAGCCGACCGCCACCATCCAGATGCACGCCAGATGCACGCGCTTGGGCAGCCGATCCCAGCCAAACAGCCACAAGCCCAGAAACGTCGACTCCAAGAAGAACGCCGCCAGCCCCTCCATCGCCAGCGGAGCGCCGAATACGTCGCCCACGAAGCGCGAATACTGCGACCAGTTCATCCCGAACTCGAACTCCTGCACCAGACCCGTGACCACCCCGACCGCCACATTGATCAGCAACAGCGTCCCGAAGAACCGCGTCACCCGCCGGTACTCCGGCTGCTCAGTCCGATACCAGGCCGTCTGCAGCAGCGCGACCAGAAACGCCAAACCGATCGTCACCGGCACGAACAGGAAGTGGTAGATGCTCGTCGTCGCGAACTGCCACCGCGCCAGATCGTTGGTCATCGGTGTTCGCAGCTCCGTCCCATCGACAGCCAGGGCGCTACCACGGACGGGAGTCTGGCGAGCGGCCCGGCGCAGCGGCACCGTGCCGGCTGGCTTGTCTCGGTGGTGCACGCACGTGCACGCGCGATCGCCGCGAAACCTCCGGGGCGGGGCGGCGCGGTCACGCTCGCCGAGTGGTTTGATCTTGCCGGTCGGCTTCACCCGAACCGGGTGATGGACGCCGGAGCAGCGCAGCGTACAGTCCGTCCAGCCTGGTGCGGCCCCGGCAAATCTGGCAGATCACGACAACGTAGCGAAAGAGGGAGATCGGATATGGCAGTCGCGGAGGCGAAGACCGACCCGAGCGGGGCAGGCCCGAGTGAGGCGGCCGATGTGTTCGTCGCCTTCGGCATCACGGGGGATCTCGCGAAGGTGATGACGTTTCGCTCGCTCTACCGCCTCGAGCGACGGGGACTGCTCAGCTGCCCGATTGTCGGCGTGTCGGTCAACGAGTGGTCGGTCGATCACCTGCGTGAGCACGCGCGGGCGGCGATCGAGGGGACCGGGGAACCGATCGACGAGGAGGTCTTCAAGCGCTTCGCCGCTCGGCTCTCCTACGTCCAGGGCGACTTTGCCGACGCCGACACCTACACCCGGGTCGGTGAGGCCATCGCGTCAGCCCAGCGCCCGGTGTTCTATCTGGAGATCCCACCGTTCCTGTTCGGGACGGTGATCAAGGGTCTTTCCGAGGCCGGTTTGACCAAGCACGCGCGCGTTGTCGTCGAGAAGCCGTTCGGTCACGACCTCGCCTCGGCCCGGGAGCTCGCCGCCGATATTCACCAGTACATCGATGAGTCCCAGCTCTATCGGATCGACCATTACCTCGGCAAGATGGGGTTGGAGGAGCTCCTGTATCTGCGCTTCGCCAACACGATGCTCGAGCCGATCTGGAACCGCGACCACGTGTCGAGCGTGCAGATCACGATGGCCGAGAGCTTCGGGGTCGCGGATCGCGGGCATTTCTACGATCGGGTGGGCGCGCTCCAGGACGTGGTGGTCAACCATCTGATGCAGGTGGTGGCGATGGCCGCCATGGAGGCCCCGGCCGGCGCCGACGCCGCTACCCTCAAGGATGCGAAGTTCGCCGTCTTCCGATCGATGGCCGACGCGGATCCGGAGCACTACGTGCGCGGGCAGCACGACGGCTACCTCGACATCGACGGGGTCGCCAAAGGGTCAACCACGGAGACCTATGCCGCGTTGCGCCTGGAGATCGACAACTGGCGCTGGGCGGGCGTTCCCTTCTTGATCCGCACCGGAAAGCTGCTGCCGGTGACCCAGACCGAGTTGCGGCTCGTGTTTCGCCATCCGCCACGCTTGGGGTTCCTGTCCAAGCGCGGGCGAGCGCCGGCAGAGGGTCAGCTGGTCGTCAAGCTCGACCCCACGACCGGCGTGCGGCTGGAGATCGACGCTCACCGGGCCGACAAGGGAGGACCGCAGGTGATCACGCTCGATATGGAGTTCGCGGCCGAGGGCGGCGAGGATCCCACGCCCTACGAGGTTCTCCTCAAGGCCGCGATGGACGGGGACAGCACGCCGTTCACACGCCAGGACAGCGTGGAGGAAGCCTGGCGGATCATGGCGCCGTTGCTCGATGCCCCGCCACCCGTGCATCCCTACGCGCCCGGTTCCTGGGGCCCGGAGGAGGCCGATCGTCTCGTCGCGGGCGTCGGCCGCTGGCACGCTCCGTGGGTGACGGCATGAGCACCGCGGCCCCGAAAGGCAAGGCCAAGCCCGCCAACGCGACCCCCGGTGCCGCCAAGGCCAAGGCCCAGGCCGACCGTCCCGAGCAGAGCGCGGCCGCACCGTCCCCGTTCCCGCCGATCGCGGACTATGCGTTCCTGTCGGACTGCCACACCGGCGCGCTGGTCGCCCCGGATGGGTCAATCGACTGGCTGTGCGTGCCCCGGTTCGACTCGCCCAGCGCGTTCGGCTCACTGCTGGACCGCGAGGGCGGCCTGTTCCGCCTGGGGCCGTTCGGGGTCATGGTGCCGTCGGACCGCCACTACGTGCCGGGCACCAACGTGCTCGTCACGACGTGGAAGACGCCCGAGGGGTGGCTGGAGGTGCTCGATGCGCTGGCCATGGGTCCGACGACGCACGAGGACACGATCACGCCGCACACACGTCCGCCCACCGACGAGGACGCCGACCACATGCTCGTGCGGACGGTCAGGTGCCTGGAGGGGGAGGTGCAACTCGAACTGATCTGCGAGCCGGCGTTCGACTATGGCCGCACACCGGCCGAGTGGACGCTCGTCGAGGGCAGCCGCCATACCGCCGACGCCCGCGGCGCGGGCCAGACGGTCCGGCTGCAGACCGATCTCAAACTCGGGGTCGAGGTCAATCGCGTCCGGGCCCGGCACACCCTCCGAGCCGGCGAGCAGGCGTACGTCGCGCTGACCTGGGGAGAGGGGCTCGCGGTCCCGGACGACATCGGCGAAGCGACGGCGCGGATCGACGCCACGATCCGTTACTGGCGTCGCTGGATCGCGCACGCGCGCCCGTTCGCCGACCATCGCTGGCGGGAGGCGATCCAGCGCTCAGCGCTGACGATCAAGGGGCTGACCTACATGCCCACCGGGGCGGCCGTCGCGGCGCTGACCACCTCACTCCCCGAGACGCCCGGCGGCGAGCGCAACTGGGACTACCGCTACACGTGGATGCGCGACGCGACATTCACGCTCCAGGCGCTCCATCTCCTGGGCCTCGACTGGGAGGCCGAGGAGTTCATGCAGTTCGTCGCCGACGTCGAGCCCAACGAGGACGGCGGCCTGCAGATCATGTACGGGATCGACGGGCGCCGGGACCTGACCGAGACGTTCCGCGAGGACCTGTCGGGCTACGCGGGAGCCAGCCCGGTGCGGATCGGCAACGGCGCCTTCGACCAGCGCCAGAACGACGTGTTCGGCGCCGTGCTCGACTCGATCCTGAAGCACACCAACCACAGCCAGCGCCTGCCCCGGCGCCTCTGGCCGATCGTGGAGGCACAGGCAGAGTGCGCCACCAAAGTGTGGCGCCAGCCCGACCAGGGCATCTGGGAGGCCCGCGGCAAGCCGCAGCATTACGTGTCCTCGAAGCTGATGTGCTGGGTGGCCATGGACCGCGCCGCCAAATTGGCCGCGATCCGCGACTCGCCGCACCATGCGGCCAAGTGGGCCGCCACCGCGGAGGAGATTCACGCGGACATCCTGGCCCACGGGCTCACCGACGGCGTGCTGCGCCAGCACTACAACACCGACGCGCTGGACGCCTCGACGTTGTTGGCGGCGATGTTCGGCTTCCTGCCCGGCCATGACGAGCGCCTGCACAAGTCAGTGCTGGCCATCGCCGATGAGCTGACCGAAAACGGCTTCGTCCTGCGCTACCGGACCAATGAGACCGACGACGGACTATCCGGCAAGGAAGGCACGTTCCTGATCTGCTCGTTCTGGCTGGTGTCGGCCCTGTCGATCGTCGGCGAGGCCCAGCGGGCGCATGATCTGATGGAGCGTCTGCTCCGGATCGGCTCCCCGCTCGGCCTGTACGCCGAGGAATTCGACGCGGGCACCGGTCGGCACCTGGGCAACTTCCCCCAAGCGTTCTCGCACCTGGCGCTGATCGAGGCGGCCGCCCGGATCATCCTCGCCGAGCAGTTGGCCTTGGAAGGGCTGGGGCCACCGAGCTCGTCCGCGCTGGCCAGCTCCATACCACCGGCATCGGGAGATCGTCTGTGAGCCACTACGACGTGATCATCATCGGGTCCGGCGCCGGCGGCGGCACGCTGGCTCGTCATCTGGCGCCCTCGGGCAAGCGCATCCTCCTGCTGGAGCGCGGGGGGTGGCTGCCTCGCGAGCCCCAGAACATCTCCGCCGAAGAGGTGTTCGTGAACAATCGCTACGTGTCCGCGGACACCTGGCGGTATGAGAACGGCGATGAGTTCCAGCCTCAGATCCACTACTGCGTCGGCGGGGCCACGAAGCTCTACGGCGCCGCGCTGTACCGACTGCGCCAGGAGGACTTCGGGGAACTCCATCACCACGACGGCATCTCGCCGGCCTGGCCGATCAGCTACGACGAGCTCGAGCCCTACTACGCGCTGGCCGAGCAACGCTACTGCGTGCACGGCGCCCGCGGAGAGGACCCGACCGAGCCGCCGTCCAGTGGGCCCTATCCGTTCCCCGCCGTGTCACACGAGCCGCGCATCCAGCAGCTCTCCGACGACCTGGCGGCGCTCGGCCACCACCCGTTCCACGCCCCCTGCGGGGTGATGCTCAACGAAAGCAACCTGCCCTACAGCGCGTGTATGCGCTGCAACAACTGCGACGGCTTCCCCTGCATCGTGCACGCCAAGTCCGACGCGGACGTGCTCGGGGTCAGGCCGGCGCTCGAACATGCCAATGTGGAGTTGCGGACCGACACCGAGGCCGTGCGTCTGATCACCAACCCAGCCGGGACGATCGTGACCGGCGTTGTGGTCAACCATGGCGGGACGCAGGAGACGCTGACCGCTGACCTGTTCGTCGTCGCCTGCGGAGCGGCGAATTCCGCCCGGCTGCTGTTGATGTCCGCCAACGATCAACATCCCCACGGGCTGGCCAACGGCTCCGGTCAGGTCGGACGCAACTACATGTTTCATAACAGCCAGGCGGTGCTGGCGCTCTCGCTGGAGGAGAACCCGACCGTCTTCCAGAAGACGCTGGGGCTCAACGACTTCTACCTCCGCGGCCCGGACTTCGATTTTCCGATGGGCAACATCCAGATGGTGGGAAAATCACAAGCGCCGATGTTCCGAGGCGAGAAGCCCGGAGAGACCAGGTTCGCCCCCAACTGGTCGCTGGAGGACGTCGCGCTCCACGCGGTCGACTTCTGGCTGTCGACCGAGGATCTTCCGCGCCCGGAGAACCGCGTCACCGTCGACGACAAGGGCACGATCACGATCGCCTACACGCCCACCAACGACGAGCCCAAGGAGCGTCTGTTCGAGCAGCTCAAGTCGATGCTCGGCGACCTCGGGATGCACCATCACCACCTGCTGCCCCACACCGCCTACCTCAAGAACGAGATCCCGGTCGCCGGCGTGGCGCACCAGGCCGGGACCTGCCGCTTCGGCGCCAACGCCAGCACATCCGTGCTCGACACCGATTGCAAGGCGCACGAACTCGACAACCTCTACGTGGCCGACACGAGCATCTTCCCCAGCATCGGGGCCGTGAACCCGGCCCTCACCGCAATGGCCAACTCGCTGCGCGTCGGCGACCGTCTGCTCGAGCGGATGGGAGTCAGCTCAGGCGGCAGGGCGAGGAGTGAGTAGCTCAGCGCCGTGAGCGCGGCATCATAATCCAGCCGAGCGGGGCAAGGTCGATCCCCGCCGAACTGCGCTCACCCTCGTCGTCAACGCCGAGTCCACACCGTCGTATGTCCCACGTTCACATCCATGCGCCCCACGAGCTGAGCGAGCCTCCCGAGCCAAAGGCCGACGAGGAGGAGAAGAAGAAGTCGTTCTTCAGCGATCGCTGGCTGGAATTCAGCGCGGTCGTGCTGCTCTCGCTGGCCACGCTGGCCACCGCGTGGAGCGGCTACCAGGCGGCCCTGTGGTCAGGCGAGCAGTCCCAGGACTACGCCAAGGCGTCGGCGCTGCGCGTCCACGCCAACGAGCAGTCGGTGCTGGCCGGTCAAACCCATCTCGGTGATCTGGTGCTCATCAACGGCTGGTTCAACGCGATCGAGACCGGTAACACGAGGCTCGCCGCCGACTATCGGCGCCGATTCCGCCCCGCCTTTCAGCCGGTGTTCAACGCGTGGCTGGCGCTGCATCCGCTGACCAACCGGCGCGCCCCGCCTGGCCCAACCTACATGCCGCAATACCATCTGGCGGCCACGGTCAAGGCGGCGGCGCTCGACGCCCAAGCCGACAAGCTGTATGACAGCGGGACCGAGGCCAAGACCAACGACGACCGTCACATCCTGTCGACCGTGTTCTTCGCCGCGGTGTTGTTCCTGGCCGCCGTGTCGCTGCGCCTGGACTGGAGGCCGCTGCGGATTGCCGTGCTCGCGTTCGGCACGATCATGTTCTTCGGGTCGCTCGCCTTCGTGCTCACCCTGCCGACTGCGGCTTAAAGCAGTTAATTGATTATCTATTAATTTGCTTTACTGACAAAAGGTTGGGCGGGCTCTTAGCGGGCCCCGATCCCGCGCGCCGGGACGGCAGACAGACTCACGCTCCCGGCGGCGGCGCGGTGAGGCTCTGTGCGACCTCGGGGTCGTGGGGTTCGTCCCAGTCGATGTGGGCGGCACTGGAGCGCTGATCGAGGACCTGAGGCCCGCGGGTGTCGGAGAAGTAGTCCCAGCCCCAGTCGACAAATGCCTCGATCCGGTTACGGACCCCGCTCATCAACGACGCGTGGACCCCGAGCCACGCCGCAAACGCGATCGAGCCGTGCAGCTCATGGCGATGCTTACCCACCTCGGCGACCGCCGCGCCCCGCCCGATCATCGCCATGATCCCCTTGTCGTGGTAGCGAAACTCCTGGCGCGGCTCGCCCTTGATCTGCGCCAGGATGCTGTTGGCCACGGATTGGCCGCTCTGCAGGGCGACCGACCCCAACTGCGGGAAGGGCTTTCCGTCCGGACCCTCGATGTTCGCGATATCACCGACCACATACACGCCGGAGAATCCCGAGACGGTCAGGTCAGGACCGACATCGATCCGCCCACCCCGCCCCTGCGCAATGCCGCTCGCCGCGGCCGGGGCGGCCGCCATCAACCCCCCCGCCCAGGCCACGCACCGCGTCTTGATCACCGTCCCATCGGATAGCAACACATGATCGGCGGCGACTTCCTTGACCCCGGTCCGCAACTGCAGCTTCACACCACGCTCCTCCAGCACCCGGCTGGCGTACTTGTGCGCGCGGTCAGAGAATCCCCCCAACACCACATCCCCCAAATCCACCACGCGCACGCTCGCGCTCCCGTTGGCGAGATCGTGATACTCGGCCGGGATGGTGTCATTGATCAGGTCCGCCATCGCGCCGGCCAACTCCGTCCCGGTCGCGCCCGCACCGACGATGACGAAATTCAACGCCCCCTGATCGATCAACGAGGGATCGCGATCCGCGTCCTCGAACACCGCCAGAATCCGCGTTCGCAGCTGCTCGGCATCCGTGACCGAATACAGCGGAAACGCGTGCTCCGCCGCGCCCGGGGTGCCAAAGAAGTTCGCCTGAGCGCCGGCCGCCAGCACCAGCACATCCCCCTGAAACACGTCCCCGTCAGCGGTGGTCACCGACCGGGCGCGCGGATCCACCCCGGTCACCCGCGCCCACTTCACATCGACGTTCTCCACTCCGTGGAACGCCTGACGTAACGAGAAGGCAATGTCGGTCGCCGATAGCTGCGCCGTCGCGACCTGGTACAGCAGCGGCTGAAACTGGTGATAATTGTGCTGGTCAATCAACGTCACACGGACCGAATCCTCGTCCGCCAGCTCCTTTGCGCACCCGAGACCGGCAAAGCCACCACCGACGATCACCACATGCGTCCGAGGATCGCCGCCCGCCGTTTCCACATCGCCAGATGCCACGCCACACCACCTCCACATCCATTCGATTGACCCGCGGCGAAGCCTCGACCGCCAAGAACCGTCCAGTCCACACCCCGAGGCACCGACTGGCATCGCCCAAAGCGGGTGAAATCAGGGTCCGCAGCGGCGGAATGGACGAGATCATCCTAAACGGGCGATGACGAGGCTCGAACGGACCGCTGCACTTGGCGCTATGGCAGGCACGGATGACTGATCCCCCGGCCGCACCAGTGACGTATCGCGTCGAGAACGCGCTCGCCGACGGGCTGCCCGCGTTTGTCCTGCACGACGATGCCGCTGATCTCCATGCCACCTGGGTGCCGGAGGCCGGCATGCTCGGAGCCTCGCTCATCCACCAAGGCACGGAGCACCTGTGGCAGGGCGCCGGCGTCGGCGCCTATGCGAAGGCACGCACCTTCATGGGCATTCCCTTCCTGCACCCGTGGGCCAATCGTCTCGATCATTTTGGTTACGCGGTCGGTAGCCGCGAGGTCGTGCTCGACCCCGCCTCGCCGTTGCTCCTGCTGGACGAAAACGGTCTCCCCATTCACGGCGTCCTGAATGGCCTGCCTCGCTGGTCGGTGCTCACGGCGGCTGCAGACACGAACGGCGCGCGGCTCGGCGCGGGCCTCAATTTCGACGATCACGACCTGCTGGCTGTCTTCCCGTTCCCCCATCGCCTGGAGATGGACGTCGTGGTCAGCGGCGGCGCGCTCTCGGTCAGCATCGCCCTCACAGCAACCGGCGACGGACCCGTGCCCGTCGCGTTCGGGTTCCATCCCTACCTCCAGCTGCCCGGGGCCATGCGCAGCCACTGGGAGGTCGCGTTTCCGGTGCGCCGCCAGGCGCTCCTGGATGAGCAGAACCTGCCCACCGGTCGACATCAGGCCGCGGCTCCGATCACCGGGCCAATCGGCGAGCGCACCTGGGACGACTGCTTTGACCGCCTGGACAGCCCCGCTCGTTTCTCGATCTCCGGGGGCGGCGCGATGGTCCAGATCGAGTTTGCGCAGGGGTTTCCCGTTGCGCAGATCTTCGCGCCCCCCGGACAGGAATACGTGTGTCTCGAGCCCATGAGCGCTCCGGTCAACGCGCTGTCTGGATCCCACGAGGGGCTCGAGTGGGTGCGCCCCGGCCACCGGCACAGCGCCAGCTTCCGGATCAACCTCCAGAGGAACTAGGTCCGGCGCGGACCTCGGCGTGTGCCGTCCATCCCTCGGACGCGCAGGCCACCCTTCGGACATCCAGCCGGTCGTCGTCAGGGTCCAGCTACCCGGTGGTGGCGGGGGCGGCGGGGCCGGGCGGTGGGGTGGCCTGCGAGGGCCCGTCCGACGCCGCCGCCGAACGCTTCGACAACCGCAACGTCGCCAGATACGCCACGGCCACGCCGACGATCACCAGCGGCTCAGCCGCCGCGCCCGACTTCGAGGTCAACAACGACGCGATCACGATCGCTGACAGCGGCAGGCGCAAGATTGACACCGTCGCCGCGCCCATCCCCACCGCCACTGCCGCGGTGAGGGGAAACCCGGGCAGCCGAGAGGCCAACACGCCCCCTGCGGCCCCCAAGAAGATCGCCGGAAACGTCGGGCCACCGCGAAAACTGCCCAACGAGATCGAATAGCCCACACCCTTGAACACGATCAGCCACACCAGTGCCGCGCTTGACCATGTCGCCGCGCCAGACACCAGACCCGGAAGCGCATCCTGGCCCGAGAACAGCACTTCACTCACATCCTTGCCGGTGATCTGCGAAAAGGCGATCCCTAACCCGGCCACCACCAATCCGCAGACCGGCAACCACACAAACAGCCGGGGCTTGACCAACGGCTGGACCCTCAAGCCCCCCGCCTTAATCATGTGGGCGACCACCGCGATCACCAACGCCAGCAAGATCGACCAGCCGAAGTTCCCGATCGTCGGACGATCAAACATAGGCAAGGGCAACGCGCCCAACGCATACGCGCTGGTGCTCAGGCCCGTGAACGATCCCATCCCAATCGACACCAACGATCCAATCCCCGCCCCCACCAACCCGGGCACCAACACCACCGGCAGCCTCGCCCCACCCAGCCCCGTTGCCTCGATCAAGATGATCGCCGCGATGATCGGCGAGCCAAACACAAACGACAACGCCGCGAAACTCCCGGTCGCCGCGACCACCACCTGTAACTGGTCGGGCGCGTCCTTGCGCGCCAGACGGACCAACCACACCGCCAACCCTCCCCCCAACGCGATCAAGGGCGCCTCCGGCCCGATGACCAGCCCCAAGCCGATCGAGGCCACACCGGCCAACACGACCCCGGGCAGGATCGCCGGCTGGGGCAGACCGCCACCCACCTTCAAGCCCTCCGCCGGAATATGCCCACCGTTCCCCGGCAACCGCACAATGGCAAACGCGGTGATCACCCCCGCGATCGCCAACACCGGCAGATACCACCACTTCGGCGCGCCGTTGCTATACCCCAGTGCGTGTGGAAGGTGCGTGAACACCTCCTGCTGAATCTGATAGATCAGCTCGACGAAGCACCATGCCGCCAACGACACCAACACACCGACGACCGCGGCGATCACCAACAGGACCACGAACCCCCGACTGACCAACAGAGCAGCCGGATCCATCGGCGCCGAAGCGCCGGCACCCGCGCCGCCGTCCGGCGCCGGCGCGGCCGAATCCCCGGGCGCGGTACCGGGCGGCTCAGCCACGGTCAGCCACTGGTTGTCGTCGGGAGACGTCGGATTCCATCGTCGACCGCCGCAACGGCGGCGACGTAAGCGGCGTGGGTGCCGAACGCCGTGGCGATCACGGCGGGCGGCCAGCGCCAGGGAGGCGGCGTTCGGCCGAGCAGCGGAAACAGCGTCAACGTCGCGCTCATCAGCGTCGCGCCGAACGCGACGCTCGCCCACGGCTCCCCGATCCGTCGCCGCAGAAGGCCATGCCAGATGCCGAACACGGAGCCGTAGCTCCAGCGCAGGGCCAGCCCCAGTTCGTTCTCCTCGCCCGGCGTGACGTTGCGCAGATGCATGATCCCGGCCACGATCTCACCCGGGACCAGACTTTCGTCGTAGTCGAGCGGCCCCTTCACCCGCGGGCGCAGCCGCCGCTCCGCCGCGTAGGCCAGCGTCATCGACGTGGTGCCGGCGGCACCGGCCAGCACGCTGCGGATCGGCCACGGGAGCGTCATGCTGAGCCCTCCAGCGCATGCATCTCGCGCGCCTGCGCACCCGTGACCAGGCCGACCTCGACCAGGTCGAGCGGGCTGATGAACCCGTCGCTGATCCGAAAGCCGCCCGCGCGCGCGACAGCGTCACGCAGCGGAACGGCCCAATGGTGCTCGAGCAGGACCAGCGCAGCCGCGGAGTCGTCGGGGATCTCCGCCAGAACATCCCACGCGTCCTCGTCGGAGAACGCGTGCACGCCTTCCTCAGCCGCCCCCCGGGCACCCGCCAGCGCTCCGGCCTCCATCCCTTCCTCACCGTCGATCCCGAGACCAATCAGAGCGCCGATCACCGTGCCGAGCTCGATCGCGTCCTCCCTGGTCAGGTTGCTGAGATGCGCCACCTCGATCCCCCCATCTGCGTCCTTGTGGACGGCCAGGGCGTCAATCACCCGCACCGTCTCGCTCTCCCGCAGCCGCTCGAGCTCCGCGATCACCTCGCCGTGGAAGTCCGGATGGTTGAAACCCAACACGATCAACTGCACAGGTCCGATTGCCATATCGCTTCTCCGATGTCGTCTCGTCATCCCGGCCCGCGCGGGGCCGGCGCCGCAGCCCCCGGCGGCCGGCGCGGGCCGGCAGCCAGGAACTCGGCGCTCGAGGGGGTTCTAGGACGCGGTTTCCGGGGTCAACGCCTCCTGCAGCTTCTGTGTGTCCTCATCTGACAGCGACGTTCTGATCACGGTGCCGCCGAACTGCTCGAGCGCCGCGGTCGTCTTGTCCTCCGTCATGTGCTCGATGATCAAGAACAGCGCCGACGTCCCAGGCTTCACATAGTCGCGCACCTGCTCTTGAAACTGCTTGTCGATCCCCTTCTCGCCCATGTGCCCGAACAAGGCTCCGAACCCCGCCCCCAAAGCCAAGCCGATGACCGGGACGAAGAACAACAACCCGAACAGCAGGCCCCAAAAACCGCCCCACGCCGCGCCGCCCCCAGTCGAAGCGCCACCGTGAGTCGTCGTAACGTGGTATTTGCCCTCCAAGTCGCGGGATATCGCCGCCACCTGGTCAGCTTGAATGATCAGATCGGCCTCCAGATTCTGCACGGTCTGCCGCGCCTGCTCAGCCGTCGTCTGATCCGGATAACCAATCGCAATCAACGTTGCCATCGCGCACTGCTCCTTTCTTTAGCACTGCATGCAAACGATCCCAACCTTCCCGCCCGCCGGCGGGCCCAACATCACCCGAATCGGATGAACCCCGCGGCACAGCCCAGACTGCTCAATGCTCGCGGCGCGGATCGAGATCGCGGGCCGCCAGCACCGCGACGACCCGGCGCTGCAAGACCAGATCGCTCGCGACCCGGCCGGCCCCAGAATCGGGTGAAGTTCGGGCTTGCGTGACGACGGTGCCGCCGAGCATGTCGGGGATACCTCGGCGGCGTGCATTGGTGAGGACGGGGAGGTAGCCCCAGCACAGCGGCAGGCTGATGACCACTCCGGCCAGCCGCAGCAGCGCGTGGCGAGGACGGAGCCGGCCGCCGTCGGGGCGGGTCACGCGGATCTGCATCACGCGGCTGCCCAACGTCTGGCCCGTCGTGGTCCAGAACACGGCGAAATACGAGACCACCCAGACGACGTACAGCGCCCCGCCGACGGCGACCGCGACCGGATGGTTGTGACCGGTGATCGAGAACACCGACAGCACCAGCAGCACGGCCCCGCTCACCGCGAGCGCGGCCACGTCGATCACCAAGGCGTCAACCGTGATGGCGATCAGTCGCGTGACCAAGCCGACGTACACCGTGGGCTCGTTGGTTTCGGCGCCTCGCTGAGCCTCGGCCACGACTCCGGCCGCCGATGCCCGGACCGAACGCGGGGAAACCTCGGCCTCCACCGTCACAGCGGCCGATCTTCCACCGCTGCCTCGACCACCAGTCGCTCGCCGGTGCGCCCATTTCCAGCCGCCTCCGGCACCGTGCCCGCGGGCGCCTGCGGCGCCCCGGAGCCGAGCGCCTCAGTTTCCGGTGACCGAGAGCCGAGCACGTCAACCTCCGGTGGCCCGGTGCCAAGCGCGTCAGCCGCTTGCTCGCGGGGCGCGCGACGCGTGAAACGCCGGGCCAGCCGCTCCAACCGGTCATCGGCCGTACGCGAACGATCACGCATCACCCCCGCCATCTGGTTGGCGAACCCAACGCCCTGCTGACTGATCGCACTCGTCACCGTCGGACTCTGCACCACCTCCTCCACCAACACCCACAACCCTTCACTCTTCAACAACTGCAGCAACACCGCATCCACGAGCCGGGAATCAACAAACCCCAGCACCAAACGCTCCACATCAGGGCTTTCCGCCACCCGCGCGATCACTCGATCCAAGAAATCGTCCGCGAACGCACTCGCCAACACCCGATCAAACGCCACCTGCGCCACCTCCGAGCGCAACGCCGCGTCAAACCCGCCCAACGCCACATCAAATGCCGACAAGAACGCCCGCTGTGCCGGCTCCGCCAACGCTCCGCGCACGCGACGGTCGGCACGACGCCCCAGCCCCCATACCGGGCCAAGCGCCGCCGCGCCGAGCGAACCTAGCCTCGCCACGACACACACCCAGCCATGTCAACCAGCCAACAACTTCCCCTTCGCCGCCGAGAACTCCTCATCGGTCAACACCCCCTGGTCATGCAACTTACCCAGTTCGGCCAACCGGTCAAGCGCATCCGAACTGATCCCCCCCGCCGGAGCTGCCGTCGGCGCGGGCGCCGGCGCCACCGCAGCCGGCGCTGCCTGCTGGCTCTGCAAATCACCGATCGCCTGATCCTGATAGTCCTCACGCTGCTGGGACTGCGCGTGATGCTTACCCATCATGTACGCGCCGCCGCCCACGGCCGCGGCCCGCAACAAAGGACGACGCCTGAAAAACGGCATCGCCTACTCCGCACCCTCTGGCAACGACAGACCCAGCGCCACCATGATCTCCGGCGCCGCTGCCACCACCCGCGGGCCCCCCACCTGCGGCGCGACCGCCCGCAAGACCGCCAAAATATCCTCCGGGCTCGCGCCATCAGTCAGCGCATTCGCGACCTGCCATGCATACGAGGCCGGCGGCGCGTCCAACGCGATCAACGCCGCGATCTTCACCAACGCAAACGTCCGCCCATCCAAACCCGTTGCCGCCAACTGGGCCTCACGCAACCCGAACAGCTCATCCAGCACGCTGACATCGCCCGTCGCAATGCCCGACAACGTCTCATGTGTATCCGCACCAACCACCGTCATCACACCCCCCCTTCCAGGGATCGCTTGGACCGCCTACAACTCACTCTCCGAAGCTCCCCGCGCTGCGCTTTGATCGGCGAGGAAGATCAGCGCAGCCTTGACGCGCCGGCTCGTGTCACCGGTCTCACGCAGGTTGAGCTTCATGAAAATCGCATTGATGTGCTTCTCGACCGCACGCTTGGTCAGGAACAGCAAGGCCGCGATCGCGGCGTTGCTCTTTCCCGTGGCGACCTCGGCCAGGACCTCACGCTCGCGCGTCGTGAGCTCATCCAGCGGTGACGCGGATGCGCGGGCCCGTTCCGCGATCAACTCATCGATGATCTTCGGATCGATGACCGAGCGGCCATCGGCGACCGCCTGGATCGCCGCGACCAGCTCGCCGCGGTCCCCGATCCGTTCCTTGAGCAGATAGGCCCGACCTCTGGAGCCCGACTCGAACAGCTCGAGCGCCAACGCCGGGTCGGCGTACTGACTGAGGATCACCACGCCCATATCCGGATGGGTCTCGCGCAATTGCGCCGCGACCTGGATGCCCTCCCGGTCGCGAAACGGCGGCATCCGGATGTCGCTCAACACGACGTCCGGGGAATCCCGCTCGATCGCCTCGAGCAGCGAGTAGGTGTCCTCGCAGACGGCGACAACTTCCAGCTCGGCGGCCCGCGCGAGCAGCTCGCGCAGCCCCTCGCGGACCAAATAGCTGTCCTCGGCGATCGCGACGCGCAGGGTCATAGCCCCCACAGTATCCGACGCCCGCCGAGCGTAGGCGCTGGTGCGGCGGCGCATCGGGGTCCAGGCGCCGTGATGTCGCTGCGCGCACCCGTCGCGGGTCGCGGTCATCCAGCGCCTCCGGCCGCTCCGGCCGGGAATTCTCGGGCGGTTTGGCGGCGCAACGCCTCCACCCCCAACACCAACAGCACCACAAACAAAACGATATATCCCAGCTGCCGAGTCGCCGGTGTCGGACCCCACACAATCACCACCAACAACACGCCGAACACGCCCGCATACACCGCCGCGGGACGCTCCCGCAACGTCGGCGCCAAGGTTCGACGCAGCCACCGCGCCGGACGCGTATCCCCGGCCACCCATGCCGCCGACACCAGCACCAGCCCATACACGACCAACGCGACGGCGATGTGGTAGAGCAAGCTCGTCCCGATCGTCCACACGTCGTGAGCCGCCGGCCGGTTCTCGGGATTCTTGACCAGCGCATTCACGATCTCGTTCCCACCCACCCGACGGACCAGCAACACGAAGAAGCCCACCCCGACAAAACACCAGCCGGTTGTCCGCAACGCCGCACGCCGACGCCCGCGGGCAAACCACACCGCGAGCCCAAACAGGAGAAAGCTGATGATCGGCAGCACCAACGCCAAGCCCTTGATATCCGCCGCGATGTCCTGGACCGTCTTGAGCTGCGACGATCGCATGATCACCAACTGCCCTGACGACGGCGGCAACGTAATCCCCAACTGTCCCCGCCGCGCCCTGCACCGTCCCCGCATTGCCCGCCAACTGCGACCGTGCCGCAGACACCGCTCCTTGCGCGCCGAGCGTCGCCGCCAACTGATCCACGATCGCATGCAGGTTCAACGTGACGACCCCACCGTTCGTCGACGCCAACGACCCCCCGCCATTGATGATCTTCAACAACGTCGTATGCGCCTGACGGTTGGCCGTGCGCCATAACGCCTGCACCTGCGACGACGCCAACACCCGCGGGGCCACCTTCTCGGCCAACTGCTCCAACCCCGAGCTGATCGGCCCCGCCAGCGGCTGCAACTTCGGCGGCAACACCGCCTTGATCTCCGCCTGCGGACCCCCTGAGGCGAACAACTGCGCCACCGCATACGACGCCACCGCCGTCTGAACCTGGGGGTTCGCCAACAACTGCGAGCTTGTCGACGTCCAATTGTCCGTGTTCAACGCCTGGCGATTCGCCCACACCGCCAACACCGCGAACACCCCAACCAGCGTGGCCAACCCAAACAGCACCCCGACCAACCACCGGTGCCGCCGCGGCTGACCCGCGGTCGACGGCGCAGACGCGGTGGCCGCCTCCGTCCCGGGATCCGAGACCGGCGACCCCGCCGACGCCGGCCCCTGCGACCCTGGATCCGGGGCGCCACTCCCCGCCTGATCGCTCATGACTCGAGCATCCGTCCAACGCCACCAGGCCGCAAGCCAGCCCGCCAGCGCATCACCCGCCTGCCCGCACTACCACGCAGGGGATGCCCGCCCCCATGGATCACAGCGTGAGCTGCGCGGTCGGATCGATCCGGTGGTGAGTTCACGCTATGCGGCCCGGCGTCGGGAGGCGAAATTTCCGATCAGCAGTCCGATCACCGTGACAAGGTACAGCTGGCCGGTGAGCATCTCGATCACCGCGATCGCATGGCCGGTCGGTGTCGCGGGGGTGAAGTCGCCAAAGCCGGTCGTGGTCAGCACGGTGAAGCTGTAGTAGACCTTGTCGCCCTGCGTGCCATTCGTGTGCTGAGCGAAGTACGGCATCGTCCCGACCTGGGCGACAAAACCGATCACCCACGCGAACACCAAGCCGATCGAGAGGTAGATCGCGAGCGAGCCGGCGACCGCGTGGATCGTGACCCCTTGGTCCCGCAGCAGTCGCAGGAGCCCGCGGACCAGGGCGACCGGGATTCCCGCGGTCACGACCACCGCCAACAGAGCGACCAGCCAGCGCGGCGCGTCTCCCACCGAGATCAGGCACACCGCGACGATCATGGCCAGACCAAGCACGAGCGCTCGACGCCGACGAACCGACCGGCGCCCCCGTGAGGTGGCGACCGACAGCACCAACGCGGCCCCCTCAAGCCCGATCGCCAGACCACGCGACCAGTTCGCCGTCGGCGCCGCGATCAAGAACACGACCGCGACCAGCATCATGCCGAGGACCACGAAGTACCGGAACTGCGGAGCGCTCGCGTCGGACTCCTCGCTGCCCGAGACCGGCATCGACGCCGGCGCCCTCGCCGGTCAATCCGGCCTCGTCATCACCCGGCAACCCGCTCCCGCCTGCGCCTGCCGCAGCGCCCACGCTGCTACGGGGACCCTGTTGCCGCGACGCGCGCGAGCACCAGGATCGCCTGCCAGGCATCCCCCGGAATAGCCGCCGACGGCGACGCTCCAGGGTGCTGAGGCGCGATCAGAACGCGCAACGCCCCCGGGCGCGATCGAAAGCGCAACGGCGGGTCGAGCCGCACCGCCTCGCCGTCGATCCCGGCCGCCACTGTCTGGGCGGACTCGACCTCGAAGGACTCCGTGGTCCATTGCTGGATTCGCCGAGACCCACCGCCGCGAGCTCCGACCACGGCGACCCCGAGCAGCCCTGCGTCCATGCGCGGGCGCGTACCCGAGCCCACCGGCCTCCCCAGCCGGTAGGGATCGTTGGAAACCAGCACCACCGCGTTGGTCTCCGCGCGCCGACCATCCGGGCCAACCCAGTGAAGATCGAGTCCCTCACCCTGCGGGCCGAGCACTGCCGGCATCGTGTCGACCAGCGTCCGCAGCTTCGCATCGCGATAGGACTCGCTCTGCACCGCCTCGGCATACACCCCGAGTGAGACGTTGTTCACGAACACGCGGTCGTTCACCTCGGCCAGATCGACCACGCGCTCGCCACCCCGGACGTACGCGTCAAGCGCCCCGACGACATCGTCGCGATCGACCCCCAGATCCAAGGCAAAATGATTGCGCGTCCCGGCCGGCACGCACACATACGGCAGACCATGCTCCGCCGCGATCGCGGCCACAACGGCCTGCGAACCGTCACCCCCGGCCATGCCCAGCGCATCGGCGCCGCGCGCGATCGCGTCCCGCACGATCACCGCGAGATCATCTCCCCGCTTCAGCTCGATCGGCTCGACGCCGCGCGCTCGCGCCTCGCCGGCCACGTCAAAACGCTCGGCCTTGCCCCCACCGGACTTCGGGTTATAGAACAGCACCGGACGGGCCGGTGCAGCACTCGCCGGCAGCGCGACGTGGACCGCAAACGCCTGCCGGGCCGCGCCGAGCGCGAGCACGATCCCGGCTACGACGAGGAGATTGCCCAGCAGGTGACCCTCGACCACAAGCAGCACCACCGCTCCGACCAGCAGCACTGCCGCGGTGATCCCCCCGACCACCCGCTGCCAACCACCGCGGACCACCCCCCACCAGCCGACCGCGATCCCGGCCACCACGCACACGAACACCGTCAGCCCGCGCGGGAACGACGAGACCGTCAGCACGATCGCCAACACGAGCGACGCGCTCAACAGCACCAGAGCGGCCGCTGCGCCCCACCGACGATGCGCCATTACGTCACCCCCTTCACCGCAACGACGCTACCAGCCCAGCAGCCCGGCGTGGGTCGCATTCGCGACCGCCTGTGAACGCGAGGTCGCATCGAGCTTGCGGTACACGGCGTGGACGTGGGTCTTGACGGTGTTCGAGGAAACGTGCAGTCGGTCCGCAATCTCGTGGAACGAGTAGTGCGTGGGCAGGAACCGCAACACCCGCAGCTCTGCCGTGGTCAGCGACGCCACGCCGACCAGCGCCGCCTCGGCGCGCTTGTCGAACTGATCCCACGCGTCGTCGAACCAGCGCTGGAAGACCACCACATCGGGCGTGCGACGCGCGGCCCGAGAAGCCTCAGCGAGCAGCTCCCGGGCGCCGGCGACGTCCCCCAGAGCGAGCGACCCTCGCGCGAGCAGAATGCGGGTCTCGGCGCCGTACCACACGGCGAACTCATCGAGCGCGCCGAACTGAGCGGCGCATCGCGCCGCCGCTGCCTTGGCCTCATCGACGTGACCCTGCCGGACGCCGGCCGCGGCCGACGCCGCGAGCACGAGGGCCGAGAAGGGATACCGACCGAGCCCGTGTTCATCGATCAGCATCGCGCGCGCGTCGCGCGCAGTCGGCCGCGGTCTCATGGTCGTCGCGCTCGACCGCGAGGACCGCGAGCTGCGCCAGGCACAGCGCCGCCACATCGGGCGCGAGGACGACGCCTCGGGCGAGCCCCTCCTCGCACAGGCGTTCGGCTTCGGCGAGGGCGCCGGTCAACAGCGCAGCCGTCCCGCCCAGCAGGCAGCAGCTCGCCCGCCACGGGCTGTCGTCGGTCAACAGGTCGTACGCCCGCGCCGCGTCCTGGCCCATCCGCGAGGCACCCGATCGCGCCGCCCACGCTTCGACGATCAGCCCGCCGGCGCGCAGCTCGCGTGCACGGTCGCTGGGCTGGCCTGACAACGCCACCGACGCCGACCGAGCCCACTGTTCGGCCACCGCGATGCGGCCCAGCGACAAGTGGCTGTGCGCCGTCGCCAGCGCAAACGCGGCGCAGCCTGCGGCCTGCTCGGCAGTGGGCTGGCTCAGCCATCGCTGAACCGCGTCGTTGCGTCCCGCGCCCAGATATCCGGGCAGGTTCGCCCATAGCAGCTCACCGGCACGATCGAGATCCCCCGCGCCCAAGGCGTGGTCGATCGCGCGATCGACGTCTCCCGCCCGGCTGTGCCAGGCGCCGGCCCGCCGGTGCAGGGCCAGCTCGAGGTCGGGCTCAGAGCGTCGGAGCTCTGTCCGCAGCATCTCTCTGAACAAGCCATGCAGGCGATACCACTCATGCGTCGGATCCGCCGGCCATACCGGCAGGCCCGAGCGCGCCAGCTCGGCGAGCACGGACGCGGATCCCGCACATTCCAACAGCGCGTCGCACAGCGAGCCCGACACACGGTCGAGCACTGAGCTGCGGGTCAACAAGCGCCGGGTGGCGCGGCGTCAGCGAGGCGAGAAACTCGGCGCGGAAATACTCGGCCAGCAGGTGATCGTCTCCCGCGAAGGGCAGACCATCCGCTCGGTCAGGACGCGCGACCAGCGACATCGCGGCCAGCTCCAGCGCGACCGGCCAGCCCTCGGTCCGCCGCACCAGGTCCTGCACCGCGGTGAACTCGAGCTCGAGTCCAGCCGATCGCAGCAGCGATGCCGCCTCAACCGCCGACATGGCCAGATCGTCCACACCGAGCTCAGCCAGCATCCGCTGTCCACGTAGCGAGCCCACCGGCAGCTCCGGCTCACACCGCGAGGCCAGCGCGACCTGAGATCCCTCCGGCAGCCAACGCACCACGCCGAGCACGGCGTCGGCCAACGCGTCGGAGCGGACGAGGTGAGCGTCATCCAGAACGAGCAGAAAACTGCCCCTGAGGCCTCCGTGAACCCCGATCCGAGCCAGAGCGGTCGCGATCGAACCGGCCAACACCCCCGGATCGCCGTCCGCCGGATCGAGCGTCACCCACGCGCACGCGCGCCGATCCCGCTCGCTCCATTGCGCGAGCAGCGTCGTCTTGCCGTAGCCCGCGGGAGCGGTCACGAGCACGAGCGGACGTGCGCGGGCATCGTCCAAGGCGCTCAACAGCCCGGAGCGACGGACGAAGCCCTCCACCCGCCGCGGAGCCCGGAACTTGGGCTCGAGCACGTCGATCGGAAAACGCGCTGCGGGCGCGTAATCGACGGACAGCAATTCGTTGCCCACCTTGGTCACGCCGGCCACCGATACAGCCTCCCCGCGCAGCGGCGGTCCCGACAAGGTGGTACGCCAGCCACCCTGCGGGGTGCGCCTACCACCTTGACTCGCGTGCGGATCTCAGAAGATCGCGAGCGGGTTGATCGGCGACCCTGTCCCGCCGGGGATCCGCAGCGGCGCCGCGACGAACAGGAATTCCCACCGGCCCGTGCGCTCGCAGACGGCGCGCAGGTCCTCGAACTGCAGGTAGTCGAGCAGGTGAACGCCCATCGCGTTGATCGCCAACACGTGGATCGGAAAGTCAACCCCTTCGGTGCTGCTCGGGGCCGTGTCGTTGTTCCCGTCCGAGCCCAGCGCGGCGGCGCCTCGCTCGGCGATGAACCTCAACGCGCTGGGATGCAGGCCCGCCTTGGCCTGCGTGGTGTCCCAGGGTCCGAGCTCGCCCAGGCGCCGAGCGTGGCCGGTGTTCACCAGCACGATGTCGCCTCGGGTGACGGCGACGGCCTGCGCGGTCTCGGCTGCCTCGAGGTCATCGCGGAAGATGTGCTCGCCGGGTTCGAGCCAACGCTCGTCACGCACGCGCGGGATGTCGAGCAGCACGCCCCTCCCGATCAGACCGTCTTTGAGCACGTCGATCGCGTCAACCGGCGCTCCCTGCGGCGTCACCGCGTCCTCGGGCCTGCCGTTGTAGAGCAGGCCGTCGTAGGCGACGTGACACAGCGCGTCGATGTGCGTGTGGCCGTCATTGTGATAGTCAACCCCCACGTAGTCCTTGAGGAAGTGCAGTGACCCAGAGCCGATGTCGGTCCCGCTGGAGGCGGTCATGTAATGAATGGCAGGGTGGGGGTTGTCCAACCCGGACTCGGTGTCGAGCGGAAGGCTCAAGGTCACTCCGACTCCGTCGCGCACGAGGTGCGCCGCCGCGGCCACCCGGTCAGGCGTCAGCCCGTGCAGCGCTCCCCGCTCGTCGTCCTCACCCCAGCGGCCCCACACGCTGAGATCTCGAAACAGCGCCTTGAACTGCTCGGCGCTCACGTGCACGTCAGCGCTTGGCCGGTGGCTCACCTCGCCTGCCCCGACTCCTGGAGGGCGACCGGAAGCGTGCGCACCGCGGCTACTCTACGCCTCCGGGGCTCATCTGATTGGGATGATGCGGTCCTGGTGCCCGTCGTCCACCGTGGAGATCCGTGGGTTCCGTCTTCGTCTTCTCGTTGACCGCGGCGCTCAACCCAACCCTGTTGACGGCGACAACCCTGATGTTGACGCTGCGCGAATCCGGATCGCCTGCTGCTCGGATATCTGCTCGGAGCGCTGATCACGAGCATCACCTGCGGCCTGGTGATCGTGTTCTCGTTGCACGGCTCGAGCGCGTCGACCGCAGCGAAGCGCACGGTGAACCCGATCATTGACATCACCCTCGGCGTGCTGATCCTGCTGGTGGTGTTCGTGGTCGGGACCGGTCGCGATCAACGGCGCAGAGCATGGAGCGAGCGTCGGCGCGCCAAGGCGGCGGACAAACCCGATCCGCGTTGGAAGCGCCAACTGAGCAAGGGCTCCGCCCGGGACACGTTTGTCGTGGGGGTCCTGCTCAGCTTCCCCGGCGCGTCGTACATCGCCGGCATGGATGAGCTGAGCAAGCAGAACATCGGGACGGTGGAGACGGTGCTCGCGGTGCTCGCGTTCAATGCGATCATGCTCGTGCTGCTGGAACTCCCATTGATCGGATACGCGGTCAGGCCGGAATGGACGTCCGCCACCGTGGACAAGTTCAGCGCCTGGCTGAGCCGCAGCGGCGGTCGGGCGGCTCTGTACGCCGCCACCGCGCTCGCGATCATCCTGATCGCGCGGGGGACGATCGGCCTCGTGAGCTGACTCGGGGGGGTCAGACCACGGCCGCGGGCGGCGGACGGCCGTCAATCACGGCGATCACGTTCTCGGCGCACAGCCGCGCCATCGCGTTCCGCGTGCTGACCGTCGCGGATCCGATATGGGGCAGGAGCACCGTATTGGGCAAGGCGCGCAGATCGGCCGGAACGTCAGGCTCGTCCTCGTAGACGTCGAGGCCCGCGGCGGCCAGGCGCCCGGAGGCGAGCGCCGCAATCAGCGCGGTTGTGTCCACCACACCACCTCGGCTGGTGTTGATCAGGATCGCCCCGGGCTTCACGAGCGACAGTGCATCGGCGTCGATCAGATGCCTGGTCTGAGCGGTCAGGGGCACATGGAGGCTGACAAAGTCCGAGGCCGCCAGCAGGTCGGGCAGCGAGCACGGTTGTGCGGCCTGGAGCGCCGGTGGGTGTTCCTCCGCGTGCACCAGCAGGCGCACGGCAAATCCCTCCAACAGCTGAGCCACACGCTGCCCGATGCGGCCGAAGCCGATCAATCCCACCGTGGCGCCCGCGAGGTCCCGCCCCAGGAACTGCCGTGCGCCGCCTCGGCCCCAACGGTCTGCGCGGACGTACGCGTCGGCCTCGGCGACCCGGCGTCCGGTCGCCAGCATCAGCGCGACGGCGAGCTCGGCGGTCGAGCTGCTGAGCACGCCGGGGGTGTTGGTGGCCCGCAGCCCACGCGCACGCACCGCCTCGAGATCGATGTTGTCGTAGCCGACGCCGAAGTTCGACACCACCTTGAGCGTCGGGCCGGCGGTATCGAGGAGCGCGGCGTCGACCGGGATCGACGGGTCGGCGATGATCGCGACGGCTCCCGGGACGTGCTCGCGCAGCCACGCGGCAGTCGCGCCCTCGCCGGCCATCTCAACCTCGAACCGTTCTCGGAGCAGGTCGAGGCCGTCGCTGGGGAAGGGACGAGGAATAACGACTCGAGGCCTGGTTGCCACGTCGCCCCCGCCCTCAACTGCTAAACACTGAGGCCTGTGCGCACGGTGCTGAACATTATCTGGTTAGTGCTGTGCGGCTGGTGGATGGCCCTGGCATACTGCCTCGCCGGCATCGTGATGTTCGTGCTCATCATCACGATCCCCTTCGCCCTGCAGGCGTTCAAACTCGCCGGATTCATGCTCTGGCCGTTCGGCCGCACCGTCGTTCGCCGACCCGACGCAGGCGCACCGTCGGTCATCGGCAACATTCTGTGGGTCGTGCTGGTCGGCTGGGAGCTGGCGATTGGGCACCTCGTCTCGGCCGTGCTGCTGGCGATCACAATCATCGGCATCCCGCTCGCGCTGGCCAACCTCAAGCTCATCCCGATATCGCTCCTGCCGTTCGGTCGGGTCGTCGTACCAGTGGACGACGCACGAGCGGCGGGCGCGGAGTTCTTCTGAGCCTGGGCCCACGGCGGGCGGCGGCTGCTCAGCCGTGGTGTGTCGGCTGGTGCGCCTCCCACAACTGTCTGAGCTGCTCTGGCCGGAGATCCTGCTTGCGAGCGCACACGACGCCGTCGCCGAGTGCACTGGCGTCGGGATGCAGCGCCGGATCGTCAACCGAGATCAGCACCACCACGACCTCCGGGCGACGAGTCAGGATCGCCTGGGTCGCCGCGATGCCGCCCATCCCCGGCATCACGACGTCCATGAGCACGAGCTCCGGCGCCAAGCTTTCCGCTGCCCGCACCGCCTCCTCACCCGAGCTCGCCTGGCCCACGAGCACGAATCCTGGCACGGCAGCGATCAGGTCCCGCAACGCCTCGCGGAAGGCGCGATGGTCGTCGACCGCCAAGATCTTGACGTCGGGCTGGCTCACGGACCTGGTCTCGGACTCGGCCTCAAGGTGACGGTTCATTCAGCGGCGCTACCCGGGACACCCTTCCCCTACGCATAGAGCACACGATCGACCGAGTGGGGGGATGGCGCATCATCCGATTGGGATGACACGGGAGGCGCGGAGCCGCCAGATTCGCCACCGGCTAGTTCCGAGAGGAGCCCTCGGCGTCCACGCACCACGCGAGCACGGGACCCTCGACGCTCACCGCGACCTGACTGCCCACCGCGTAGGGGACCTGGCCCGAGATGCGGGCGAGGATCACCCGGGGCCCATCCGTCGCTGTCGGCCGTGACCCTAACAACCGAGTCGTGACCGTGATATTCGAGGTCGAGGATCCGACCCGCGCCGACGGCGGCCGGTGCGGCCGGACACAGCTTGATCTGCTCGGGGCGGATCAGGACGACGGCATCGGCGCCGGTCCGCCGTATGCCCGCCCGGCAGTGGACGGCCAGATCGCCCAGCACGGTCCTGACCGAACCGTCGAGGAACACACCGGGAAACAGGTTTGCCTCGCCGACGAAGCCGGCCACGTCCGTGTCGGCCGGAGCGTCATAGAGCCCCTGCGGGGTATCGATCTGACACACCCGTCCGCTGCGGATCACTGCCACCCGATCGGCGAGTGACAGCGCCTCGTCCTGGTCGTGGGTAACCAGCAACGCCGTCGCTCCGGCGGCCCGAGCAGGCGCTTGACATCGGAGCGCACATCGGCCCGCAGCGACGGATCGAGCGATGAGAACGGCTCGTCGAGGAGTACCAGCTGGGGCCGCGTCGCGAGCGCGCGAGCCAACGCCACCCGTTGCTGCTGCCCGCCCGAGAGCTGATGCGGATAGCGGCCGTCGAGTCCCTCCATCCCGATCAACTCGAGCAGCTCGTCCACACGACGCCCGCCCCGCGCCGCCCTGGGCAGGCCGAAGCCGATGTTCTTGCCGACCGTCAGGTGCGGGAACAGGCTGCCCTCCTGGGGCACGTAACCGATGCGGCGCTTCTCCGAGGGGACCCAGGTCGAGCCCGCCGCATCGACGGCCAGGCCTCCCAGGCTGATCGTCCCCCGGTCACCACGCTCAAATCCGGCGATCAGCCGCAGCAGCGTTGTCTTGCCGGCGCCCGAGGCCCCCAGGATCGCGGTCAGCGATCCCGTCGGGACGGTGAGGTCAACGCCGGTCAGGACCGCGGATCGGCCGAACGCCTTATGCAGGTCGCTGATCTCGAGCCACGGTCATTTGGACACCGCGGCCCGTGAGGGCAGGCGGTCGAACCAGCGACCGAGGACACAGCTCGGCACCGCCGCGATCAGCACCATCAGACCCGCGTAAGGCGCCGCCTGCCCGTAGGAGATATTGGTCTCGTACGCCCAGAACTGGGTGGCCAGCGTATGGGCCCCGGTGGGTATCAGCACCAGCGTCGCGGTGAGCTCGGTCACCGCCTCCAGAAACACCAGGCAGAACGCCGCCGCCAGACCGGGAGCGGCGAGCGGCAAGGTCAAGCGCCAGAGCACCTCGAGCCGGCCCCGACCGAGCGATCGGCCGACTTCCTCGAGGCTGGCCGGCGCCTGCGCCACCGAGGTTCTCACCGCGACCAGCGCCAGCGGGAAGAACATGATCGCGTAGGCCGCGATCAGCATCGTGCTGCTCTGGTACAGGAAGCCGGCGGCGTAGCGCTCGGAGAAGTAGGTGAGCGCCAGCGCGATCACCAATCCCGGCATCGCCAGCACGAGGTAGTTGCTGCGCTCGAGAATCGTCGAGACACGGCCGGCATGGCGCACCGACAGGATCGCCACCGGCAACGCGGCGACCGTCGCCACGAGCCCAGCCGCCCCGCTGTACAGGGTCGTGTGCAGGGCGGCCCCGAAGATCGACGCCGTGGGCAGTGTGGAGGTACCGCCGTGGATGATCCAGTACACAATCGCTCCGACCGGCACACCGAGCGCGAGACCCACCAGCAGGAAGAATCCGCCCAGCACCGGTGCCTTCGCCCGGCCGAGCCGGTGCGGCCGTGGAACGCGGGCGGCCAACGCCCCGGTTCTCGACTGTCCCGCCCCGCCCCCGTGACAGGCCCTCGCCCGTGAGGACGACCAGGCTGAGCACGACCAGCACCAGCGACAGCGCGCAGGCCGCCGGCGCGTTGAAACCGGTCAGGAACTCGGTGTAGATCTCGGTGGTGAAGGTGTGGAAGCCGAGGATCTCGAACGCGCCGTACTCGGCCAGCATGACGAGCGCGACGAGCAGACACCCGCCGAGCACGGCCAGCTTGACCTGCGGCAGCGTGACCCGCAAGGAACGTCCGTCAGACGCCCGAGGCCGAGGCTGCGGGCGACCTCCTCCTGGGCGGGATCGGCATGGCGTAGAGAGGCGGCCACCGGCAGGTAGACCAGCGGATAGACCGCCAGGGTCATCACCAACGTGGCGCCGCCGAAGCCACCGAGTGACGGGAAGATCGACTTCCAGCCGAAGCTGGTGACGAAGTCGGGAATGCCGATCGGCACGACGACGAGCACGGCCCAGATCCGCCGACCCGGCAGATCGGTCCGCTCCACGAACCACGCGGCGACGGTGCCGATCACCGCACACAGCGCCGTCACCACCACCGTCAGGCTGACCGTGTTCCACAGCAGCGTGGCGGTGAGCGCCCGGAACAGGAGCGGGCGCAACGTCGAGAAACCGTCCTGGACCGCCTCGAGGATCAGGAAGGCGAGCGGCAGCAGCAAGACCAGCGTCACCAGGACACCCGCGGCCAGCAGGACCGGCGGGGGCCCGCGCCGGCGGGCGGGCACCGGCGACGGGTCGCTGGGCGCCGCCAGCCGCGGCGCGGACCGCGACCTCGCCGACGGCCGTCGTGCTCACAGCAGCTGGGCCTTCTGCAGCAGCGCGATCGCGGTGGCCCCGTCGCCCAGCGCGGCGATGTTGATCGGATTGGCCCGGAGCTTGTCCAACGGCGTCTCGGGCTCGACGGTGGTGACCCCCGACGCGATCGGGTATTCGAAGCTGTCGGTGTCGGCGATGATCTTCTGGCCCGGAGCGCTGACCAGAAAGGCGAGGAACTTCTGCGCGTTGGCCTGATGCTGGCTGGACTTCAGCACCGCAGCCCCGGAGACGTCGATGACATAGCCGGGGTCGCGGGGAGCCAGGTGGACGATCGCCGAGTGCACGTCGGAGGCGCCGACCTGGGCCCGCTCGCGGTACCAGTAGTACTGGTTGATCAGCCCGATCGCCACCTCTCCACGATTCACCTGCGGTCCACCAGGGTCTCGTTGTCCGGGTAGCTGTGAGCGGAGCCGGCGTTGGCCTTCAGCCCTTCGAGCCACCGCAGCGCCGCCGCGTCGCCATACGTGCGCGCGACTGATGTCACGATCGGCTGGAAGTCGGTCTCGCCGGGCGCGATGGCGAGCTTGCCCTTCCACTGCGGGTCGGCCAGCTGCATCGACCGATGTCGGCAGCTGCGCTGGCTTCAGCAGCTGCGTGTTGTAGACGAGCACGCTGACTCGAGCCGACACGCCGACCCAGTGACCCGTCGGCGAGTTGTAGCGGCTCGGCGTCTGTCGCCAGCGTCGACGCCGGCACCGGCGCGAGCAAGCCCTTCTGCTGCAGGAACTCCAGCGGTGGAGAGTTCTCGGTGAACAGCACGTCGGCCGGCGAATGCGCCGCCCTCGGCGCTGATCTGCGAGGCGAACACGTTCTCGTCGTCGCTGCGGACCTTGACGCTTGATACCGGTGAGCTTCTCGAACTGGGCGACGAGCGCGTCGGTGGTCTGCTCGTGCTGGCCGTTGTACAGGGTGATCGAGTTCGACGACGAGATCCTCCGCACGCGGCGAGCAGGCCGCTGAGCACGACAGACACGACCAGCAGGACACCACAGCGTCGCCTGC
Source organism: uncultured Solirubrobacterales bacterium (assembly GCA_963838535.1). Taxonomy (GTDB): domain Bacteria; phylum Actinomycetota; class Thermoleophilia; order Solirubrobacterales; family Solirubrobacteraceae; genus Palsa-465. The sequence goes on along the minus strand of CAWIRN010000014.1, from coordinate 186,982 downwards.
GGCCGGCCGCGTCAATCCAGCGGTGACTCAGTCGGTTTGCCATGGGGAGCGGACCGTAGCATGAATTAGGGTTCCCTAATGCCAGTTCCGCTCGAGGTGCCGGCGGACCCGCGTACGCTTATCGCTGAGCCAGCGATGCCCACCCCTTCTCGGCGCCGGACGATCACCCTGCGCGACGGCGCGCGGCTGACCCTGCGCCCGATCGCGCCCGAGGACAAGCCGCTGCTCGTCGCCAGTTTCGAGCGGTTGAGCGAGCAATCACGCTACCGGCGGTTCTTCACCACGGTGAACGAGATCGCGCCGGCGCAGCTCGACTACCTGGTTGACGTCGATCACAGCGACCACGAGGCGATCATCGCGATCGAGCCCTCGAGCGGCGAGGCTCTGGGTGTCGCCCGCTACATCCGCTCGGCAGACGATGCCGAGTGCGCCGAGGTGGCGGTCACCGTGGCCGACGACTGGCAGGGGCGCGGCCTGGGCCGCGCGCTGCTGGACCGCTTGACCTATCGCGCCCGCCAGGAGGGGGTGCGCCGATTCACCGCCCTCGTCCAGGCCGACAACCCGGCGTCGCTCGGGCTCCTGGCCGGAGCGGGAGAGACGCGACGGCGGTGGGACACCGGAGTGGTCGAACTGGTGGTCGAGCTGCCTCCCAAGCGTGGGATGGGAGCCCGGCTGGGGCAGGCGCTGCGAGCGGCGGCGGCCGGCACCCTGGTCCCGGCCCTGACGCTCGTCGATCGCGTCGCCGGCGCCGTTGGCGTGGAGTCCTCACCGCGCCCACCGGTCCGCTCTGACCGACCGATCCGCACGATCGTGGTGGGCGCGGAGGAGTCGGAGGCAGGTGCCGAGACGCTTGCGGTGGCGCTCCGACTGGGCGCGATCCTGGGCGCCGCGGTCCACGTGGTGGGCGCCTACGGCCTGCTGCAGCAGCCCGCGAGCACCGACGCGCTGCTGGCGAAGGCAACGGAGGCAGCGCGCGCCGAGGGGCTGGAGGCGGTCGCGCACGCCCGGCGTGAGGATCGAGCCGAAGCACTGATGGCCGTGGCCGCCGAGCAGGACGCGGACCTGCTGGTGGTCAGCAGCGAGGGCATGAGCCGCGTCTCGCTGTCTCTGGTCGGCAATGTGGCGAACAAGGTCTCACACCACGCCCCCTGCAGCGTGCTGATTGTCCGCGGGGAATCCGTCGGCGGAGATTCGAGCGGCTGAGCTCGCCCGCAGCAAGGCACGGCGGCCCGAGGGCTGCGTAGACTGTCGCAGCGACCGGGGTGGTTCCTGACATGGGACGCCCTTGAACGACGCGAGCAGGAGTGTGATGGCGGATACGATCGTTTGTGCTGTCGACCAGTCCGAGGCGGCGGGGCCCGTCTTTGACACCGCGCGTTGGCTGGCCGACGCGCTGTCGGCGCGTCTCTCGGTCGTGCACGTTACTGACGGGGAGGTCCACGACGCCGACGAGCTGGTGGCGTCGATTCGCGCCCGTTTGGGTGCCGAGTCGGTTGACATCGGCCTGGTGGAGGGTTCGCCCGCCGCGGCGATCATCGAAGCCGCCGATCACGCCGGCGCGGAGCTGGTGGTGGTCGGTTCGCGAGGCCGCGGGTCGCTGCGCGCAGCCGTGCTCGGCAGCGTCTCCCGCGACCTCACCGCGCAGGCGCGGTGTCCCGTTGTGATCGTCCCCTCCGGGCAGGTACGGACGAACCCGGGCGATGCCGCGCCCCCGGCACACGCCAGCGTGGTGTGCGGAATCGACGGCTCTGACCAGGCGCTGACCGCGGCGGCCATCGCCGGCCGGTTGGCGAAGCGGCTCGGCTACCGACTGGTCATCGTGCACGCCCGGCAGAACATCCGGGCGATGGTGTCCTATCCGGGAGCACGCTCCACGACCCCGCCGGTCACCGGCCAAGCTGACTCGGTCGAGCAGCTGGCCGATGAGATCGTCCAGCGGGCGGTCGAGGCGGCCGGCGGCGACGCGTCCGCAGTGATTGAGCCGGGCCCGCCGGTCGAGGTGCTCGAGCTCTGTGGCGCAGCGAGAGGACGCCCGGCTGATCGTGATCGCCGCGCGGGGTCTCGGCGCGCTACGGTCCGCGCTGCTTGGCTCGGTGGCCGCCGAGCTCACGGCCGCAGCGACACGACCGGTCATGGTGCTCCCGGAGTCTGTCCTGGCCGACGCCGGGCCCAGTCTCTCCCTGAGCCCTCCTCCCGCCCGGCTCCCCCGGGAGACGGTGCGGCGATCAGACGCGCCTGGGCCGGGTCGTCCGTCGAGCCGCCGGCGGCGGCTTGGGCATGTTGGGTGAGGTGATGCCGCTGACGGCCACTTCGGCGTAGAGCTCGCCCAGATACTCAGGGGTGATCGAGCCCTTCGGGTTGTACCACGTGTAAATCCAGTTGACGAGGCCGAAGATCGCGTTGCTGACCACGATCGGGTCGACCTCGGCGTCGACTTCCCCGCGCTCCTGAGCCTCCACGATCAGACCCCGGACAAACGTCTCGTAGAACTTGCGCTGGCCCATGATCGCCTTCTTGCGCTTGGGGGTGAGCAGCCCGAAGTCGTGGTAATAGACGGCGATCTTGGCCAGGTTGCTGGCGTTGTACTCGACGTGGCGTTGGACGTAGATCCGCAGGCGCTCCAGCGGCGGAAGATCGAGGGCGGCGGTCTCGGTGACAACCGCCTTGGCGTCCTCGTGCACTTCCAGCAGCATCCGGAAGAGCAGGTCTTCCTTGGAGTCGATGTAGTAGTAGAGACTGCCCTTCAGGATGCCAACGGCATCGGCGACGTCTTGTACCGAAGTGTCCGAATAGCCCTTGCGGTGGAAGATGTCGGCAGCTGCGTCGATGATCTCGCGTTGGCGCTTTTTCGATCCATTGCCCTCGCTCCCGCGCTCGCGAGCGGGCGCGCTGCGCTTCGTATTGTCAGTCGTGCTCACCGAGCCGCCTTTCCACCAGCGGCTTCGCGCCGCGGATCGTGCTTCGTTAATTCTGTGAGGTCTGGATAGTCGAGTCCGTAGAGAGGTGGGAAGGCTGTCGGCGCTGCGCCATTCTTGGCCACGGCGACGGCATCCACCTCAAACGGATAAAGCACGGTATCCCGCGCGCTCGCGTCCACGTCCTCTGACTCGACCAGACGCTCCACAGTCACAATAACGTGGCGCGCGGCCCGCGCCAAGAGTAGGTCCACGTCCGCCAGATGATCGGGCGGCCATGGAGCCTGGATGTTGCCGCGAGGATCGGACTTCCAGGCGTGAACGATCGCCACATCGGGATGCAGTGCCGGGAGCGCCAGAAAGCGCTCGCCGCTGTACGGATCGGACACCTCGCGCAGACCGCGGGCCGTCACCAGGTCAGATCCCATGGCCGCGCGCGTCACGATGAACGGCATCCCGGCGGCCGCCGCTCGCAGTCGTCCGAGCAACATCCATTCGGACTCCTCGAGGTCCTCGACCGTGCCGGTGGCGACCGCCTGCGCAAACCGGGGCGCCGGGCCGTGGGGGCCCAGGCCCACGTACGACGAGCGCACCGCGCGCAGCGCGCCGGCGCCGAGCAGCAATTCAACGTCCAACGACCCGGCGAACGTGACCAGCTCCAGATCGCGACGCCCCAGTCGGGCCAACGCCCGCACGGCGGCGATCGGCTTGCGCGACAGCACGGCGCCGCCGATGGCCACCGTGTCGCCGTCGCGAATCACGGCCACGGCCTCGTCGAGTGCGACGATCACGCGGACTCCACGGCGTGAAACTGAGCCGGGCGCTTCTCCAGGAAGGCGGCGATGCCTTCCTTCGCCTCGGGCTGCATGAGCGCCTCGACCGCCGCCGCGCGCTCGACCGCCAACCCTTGCACCAGATCGTGGTCATAGCCGTCGTTCAGACAGGCCTTGATCAAGCGGACCGACGAGCGCGGCATCTCGGCCAGGCGCTGGGCGAGATCGAGGGCCGCCGCCCGCGTGGCCGGCCCGTCATCGCACGCCGCGTTCACCAGGCCGATGCGCTGCGCTTCGTCGGCATCGATCCGTCCGCCCAGCATCATCAGCTGCGCGGCATGGGCGCGACCCACCAATCGCGGCAGCCGTTGCGTACCCCCGCCGCCGGGAATGATGCCCAGCTTCGCTTCGGGCAAGCCGATGCGCGCACGGCCACGGGACATGAATCGCGCATCCATCGTCAGGGCAAACTCGCAGCCTCCGCCCAGCGCATGGCCCTCGATCGAGACCACGGTCGGCTTGCTCAGGCGCTGAAGCGCCAGGAAGGTGCCGTGCACGAGCATGACCTTGCGCTCGATCGCCGCCGGACTGAAGTCATAGTTGGCCATCGCGTGGATATCGGCACCCGCGACAAAGATCGTCGGGTGCGCACTGAGGAAGACAACCGCCCGCACTGACGGGTCGCTTTCCAGCTCGACCGTGAGTTCACTCAGCCGCTCGTACAGCTCGTTGGTGAGCGCGTTAGCCGGCGGGTTGTCGATCACCACCTCAGCTACGGCGCCGCGCTGTGTCTGATTCAGAATGGGGATCCGTCCATGGGTCATCTGCCAAACGGTTGGTAGAATCTGTAGTCTCTCACAGATGATCCTCCGCGTACAGACCACGCTGTGACTTGCGAGCTCCTGACCGGGGCAGCGATGCTGCCCAGCGACCGAGTGTCAGCCCGCGGCGGCCGGCGCTGCGCTGCACAGTACGACGAAGACGCGGTGACACTGGCGGTCCAGGCGGTACTGGCGCTGGATCGTGAGGCCCTCCCGCCGCCGGCCGCGCTGTTGTTCGCCTCGGTCACCCCGCCGTATGAGGAGGGCGGGTCCGCCCAGGTGATCGCCGAGATGGCGGGGCTGGGCGATGAGCTGTTCTGTGCCGAGCTGTCCAGCACGCCACGTGACGGACTGGCCGCGTTGCGGCTCGCGGATGGCCTGGTCGCCGCGGGCGGCGGACCCGTGCTCGTGTGCGCCGCTCACGTGCGTCGTCCCGAGGGCGAGCGTGAGGCCGGAGACGGCGCGGTCGCCCTGCTGGTCGGAGAGCAGGGCGGGTTGGCCGCTCTGACCCCGGGACCCGCCCACGCCGAGGAGCTACGGGACCGCTGGCGCCTGCCCGGCGACCTCGCGCCCCGAGAGACCGACGTGTCGTTCACCGATGAGCTGGGAGCCTCGCGGGTGGCGGGAATCGTGGCCGGCGCAGTACGTGAGCGCAGCCCACAGCCGGTCTCCTCGGGTGCCGGCGCGCCAGACGGACCGCCGCTGCCCGCCCACGCCGTACTCGTCTGCGGACCGTCAGCTCGCTCGGGCGGACGGGTCGAGCGTGCGCTCGGCGGCCCGGGCGATCCGGCGTTTTCCCGCACCGGCGGGCTCGGTGCCGCGCATCCGCTGCTCCGGCTGCTGCTGTCGCTGCAGGCGCCCGCGACCGTCGTTGCCGCGTCCGGCGGGCTGGGCGAGGCGCTGCTGGTCGAGCCGCTGCAGGATGGTGCCGAATTGGCGGCGGCCATCGCCGCTGAGGTCGCCGGTGGTCGCGACGTCGAGACCGTGCCTGCCCCACCCGCGCAGCTCGGCTTCGACCCCTACTCCTCGGCCCCGCGAGCGTGGCGCGAGCGAGGTCAGGATCTCCGCCTGGAAGGCGTGGTCCGTGACGGGCGCGTGCTCTACCCACCGCCCGCCGGCATCGAAGGCGAGCGTCGCGCGCTGGCCCGACGCGGACGCGTACTCACGCTGACGCGCGATCACGTGTACCCCGGAGCCGACACGGTGCAGATGGCCGTCGTCGACCTCGACGACGGAAGTCGCTTCTACGCTCAGGTCGCCGCCGGCGAGCACGTGGAGATCGGGCAAGAGGTCCGGCTGGTCCCGCGGCGCTTGCACGCCGGTGGCGGGATCGTCCAGTACTACTGGAAGCTCGCGCCATGCCGATAGCCGGCGAGGTCGCGATCATCGGCTCGGCCGCGACGCGGTTCGGGGTCATGCACGATCGCGGCTACCTCGAGCTGCTGGCCGAGGCGGCCCGCGGCGCGATGGCCGACGCGGGCGTGGAGCAGGACGACGTTCAGGCCGCCTGGCTGGGCACCGCCGAGCCGATCATCGCCGCTCTGCTGGGCGACGCCGGGACCGCGGTCACCGAGGCGCTGGATTTCGCTCCCCGCCCGGTCACGCGCGTGTCGACCTTCTGCTGCACGGGCATGGAGGCCGTGCGGGCGGGGGCGATGGCGATTGCCGCCGGCGAGCACGACCTCGTCCTGGCCGTGGGGGCGGAGAAGATGCGCGACGTGCCTCCCCGCGGCAGCCTGGTGGCCCGCACGGCGAACCTCACCCATCCGACCCTGGCCAAGGGCCGAACGGCCCCGGGCCAATTCGCCCTGCTGGCCAATCGATATCTGCACGAGTACGACTGCACGGTCGAGGATCTGGCCGGCGTGGCCGTCAAGAACCACGCCAACGCGGCGCACAACCCGATCGCCCAGTACAGCGACCCGCTCACCGTCGAGCAGGTGCTCCGCGCGCCCCGGGTCGCCGAGCCGCTCGGGCTGCTCGACTGCACCCCCACGACCGACGGCGCGGCGGCTGTCGTGCTCACGTCGGTGTCTCGCGCGCGCGAACTCGGGCGTCCGTATGCGGTGATCGAGGGCATTGCCCTCGCTGTCGTCGACGGCTACTACGCAGGGTTCTTCCACGACGACAACGACTACCTGAGCTTCCGGGTCACGCGCGAGGCGGCCTCGGTGGCGTACCGCCAGGCCGGTATCACGGCGCCGCGCGAGCAGTTGGACGTGGTCGAGTGCCACGACTGCTTCACGATCACCGAGCTGGTCAACTACGAGGATCTGGGTTTGTGTGGACGCGGCGAGGGTGCCGCCATGCTGCGTTCGGGCGCGACCTCGGCCACCGGGGATATCCCCGTCAACCTCTCCGGGGGGCTTCAGGCGTGCGGCCATCCCGTCGGTGCGACGGGCGTGCGCATGATCAAGGAGATCGCCGACCAGGTCCTCGGGCGCGCCGGCGAGCGTCAGCTCGCGGGGGCCCGTCGCGGCGCGGCCCACACGTTGGGCGGCCCCGGTGTCGCCTCGTGCGTGGCGGTGATCGGGGCGCCGTAGCCGACCAGGCCGGTGGAGTCGAACAGTCGACGGACCAACCAGGTCGTCGATCGTCCCTGCAGATGTGGGACCTCGAGCACATCGGCGCCCAGCCGGGCGGCCACCAATCGCTTACCGCCCTCGGCCTGATCGCCTTCGGTGAATGCGAGCGTCGACGGTGCCAGCGTCGCGAGCAAGTCGCCGTAGGCCGGCACCGGCGCCAGCCTGGGCGGTCCGGAAATCAGGAACAGACCATCCACGGGCTCCAGCGCCGCGAGCATTTCGCAGCGCTCGCCGGCGGGCACGACCGGCCGCCCGGGCCCCTTTCGCGCGTGTGCCCGCTCGTCATCCTCGACGCCGACGGCCAACCGCGCTCCGGCTGCGCGAGCCGCCCGCAGGAAGCGCAGATGACCCACATGCAGGAGATCGAACACTCCGGTTGCCACCACCGTGCCCGGAGCCACGCCGATCGGCTCGGTGTGCCAATGCAGCTCGAGCTTCATCCGGACTCAGCCGCCACACCGACACTCGCGTCACGTAAATCCCGACGTACCTGCGCCGAGTCATACCAGCTGGTCAGTCGTTGGATCCGATCGCCGCGGAAATCGAACACGTCGACGGCATCGAAGGCCAGCGGGCGACCGTTGGCCAAGCGACCCTCGAAATGGATCTCGACGGTGACCGTTTGACCGGCCGGGATGATCCGCGTCGGTTCGTCGCGATGCTCGGGATAGGGCCCGAGCGCCTCCCGGAAGTAGGCGCCGATGTCGTTGCGTCCCGTGCGCGGCCGCGCACCGACCGCACGGAGCTCGGCGTCGGCGCTGAACAGTTCGGCCAACCGATCCCAGAGTTCGTGATTGATGCATTCAAAATACGCATCGACCGTCTGGCGAATCGCTGCTGCGGACCCGACTTGATTGACCCCCGGCGACTCTGGCATCCCGTCGGGGAGTCTACCGAAGCCTCCAGTTTCAATCAAACGGTTGGTCAAATAAGGTACAGTTTCGCTCGCCCGAAAAGGAGGCCGCAGTGCCCCGCGTCGAACCGATCCCCCCCAATCCGAACGGCAACGCCGTGTCCAACAGCGTGCTCGCACGGGTGCTGGGTCGCCAGCCGGAGATCCTGCGCGCGTACGCGGCGCTCGACAGCACGGTGCGGTTTCACGGATCGCTCCCGTTGGCGCTCAAGGAGGCGGTGCGACGGGCGACGGCGGGTGAGGTCGGTTGCGTGTACTGCCAGTCGCTGGGCGCGCCGCGAACCGACCTCGACGCGCGCGAGGCGCTTGCGGTGGCCTTTGCGCAAACGGTGGCTCAGGATCCCAGCGCGGTCAGCGATGGTCAGTTCAACGTGCTGCGCGAGGAGTTCAGTGAACCGGAGATCGTCGAGCTGGTGGCGTTCATCTGCCTGATCTCGATCTCCGGTCAGATGTTCGGAGCGGTGATGGGGCTCGAGGCGTCGAGTCCCGAGGAAGCGGCGGAATACCAGAACGTCCTCGCCGGACGTTCCTAGCGGAGGGAAACAATGGCTCGCTATGACGTAGTGATCATCGGTGCCGGCGCAGCCGGGCTGAGTGCGGGAGCGCTGCTGGCGAAGGAGGGCAAGTCGGTGCTGATCCTCGAGGCGAGCCCGTGGCTCGGCGGCCGGGGGGTGGCCGTGGCCGACGAGGGCTTCAAGATCAACGTCGGCGGGCACCTGGTCGAGGACTCTGGCTCGGGCATCACGAAGGTGTTTGAGCACGTGGGCAAGGAGCTGATTCACGGGCCGGCGTCGAGCGACATGGTGATCTGGAACCACGAGCAGGGGCGTTGGGGATCAATCCGCGAGCTGTACTCGGCCGACAAGTCCGAGCTCAAGAAGATCATCAACATCGTGGTCGAGACGCCGTACGAGGACTTCGATGCGTGGGACGACCGCACGCTGCGGGAGTGGATGCTGCAGTACACCAAGCACGAGGGCGTGATCGCGCTGTGGGAGTTCATCACCGTGCTCGAGGCGATCACCGAGAACTGGTGGGATCACTCGGCCTCGGACAATCTGTACATGCGCAAGATGCACTACGAGGAGAAGGGCGTGGGCGGCTACTCGTTCTGGCCCGGTCAGGGCTGGGACGGCATGTTCCAGGACCTCCACGACGCGGTCGCGGAGAACGGTGGCGAGGTACGGCTGGGCACGCGGGCATCGCGTGTGGTGATCGAAAACGGGCGTGTGGTCGGGCTCGCGGTCACCAACCCGCATGTGCTGCCGAACGAGATCTTCGAGGAGACGATCGTCGAGACCGATTGCGTCGTCTCGACCCTGCCCGTGTGGAGCGTCCTGCGCGTGGTCGCGGAGCAGGAGCTGCCGGACTGGTACGTGGCACAGATCAAGCACCTGGCGAGGATCGAATTCCGCGCCACCTGGCTGGGCGTCTACCTCGCGACCAAGGAGCCGATCCACGCGCTCGACCCGCGCGAGCTGGCCACGTGGTTGCACACTCCCAATCTCGCCCACGCGGGCTTCTTCTTCAACATGAGTGCCATGGACCCATCGGTCGCGCCAGAGGGAACCCAGCTGTACGTGGCGGGGCTCGATATCCCGGGCGAGAAGGTGCGCGACGTCAAATGGATGCTGAACGCGCAGGAGCAGTTCGAGCGCGACCTGGCCATCATGTACCCGGGCTTGGAGCACGCCTACTGGCGCCGGCGCCACCTGGTCCACGAGCCGGGGTTGGGCGTGATCCAGAAGCCGAACCTGGTCGGGCGCTTCCGGCCTCACTGGAGAGCGCCCAACGTCGAGGGCCTGTACTTCGCCTCGGACACGTTCCGTTCGCGCGGGATCGGCGTTGACCGCTCGGCGCGCGCGGGCGTCACCGTCGCTGAGGACATCCTCGGACGCCGACTGGCGACCTTCGGCGACGGCTGGCGCTACTGACGGCGCGGGCGGCGCGAACGCGGCGCACGCGCGCGACGGCGCCCGTGGTGTCGTCGATCTGGCGGCGCTGTCTTTCCATCGGTAAATCCAACGGAGTGAAGGCGAGGTGATCGAGTGCGGCTCGAGAACAAAGTGGCGATCGTCACCGGGGCCGGCCAAGGCATCGGTCAGGCGGCCGCCCTGAAGATGGCGCAAGAGGGCGCCAAGGTTGTCGTCTCCGACGTGAACGCGCAGACGGGCAGTGCCGTCGCGCAGAGCATCCGCGACGCCGGGGGCGAGGCGGAGTTCGTGGCCGCCGATGTCAGCAACGTCGAGGACGTCAAGCGGTTGATCGCGTCGACCCAGGAGGCGTTCGGCCGGCTGGATGTTCTCCACAACAACGCCGGGGTGCACGAGACCAACTTCACCGAGCAGGCCCAGAGCTTCGAGCTGGACGAGGCCGTGTGGGACAAGGTGATCGGGATCAACCTCAAGGGTGTGTGGATGTGCTCGAAGTATGCGGCTCCCCTGCTCGCGCAGGACGGCGGGGGCGCGATCGTCAACGCCGCATCGATCGGGGGACTGGTCGGCTACCCGATGGGGTCCGCCTACGGGCCGTCCAAGGCCGGAGTGGTGCAACTCACGCGCGTGATGGCGATCGAGTTGGCGCCGCGGGGAATCCGGGTGAACTGTTACGCCCCGGGCAACACCGACACCCCCATGGTGACGAAGTACTTCGAGTCCGGTGCCCCGGAAGAGCAGGAGATGATCAAGGCACAGCTGATCGGCACCCATCTGTTCCAGCGCCTGGGTCGCCCCGAGGAGGTGGCCAACCTGATCGTGTTCCTGGCCAGTGACGAGGCCTCGATGATGACCGGCTCTTGTGTGGTCATCGACCTGGGCACGCTCGCCTGGCGCGGGCTCACCACCTAGACCTCTGTTGCCGCCTGGTTAGCTGCTAGGTCAAGACTTGACATGCGTGGTGAGACGTAGTGAAATGGCAGTTCGATTCAAACAACCGTTTGATTGAAGACAAGGAGAGAGGCCGTAGATGCTAAGAGCCCAATTACGCTTCGCGTGGTTGCCCGCGCTGTGTGCCGTCGCCCTGGTTGCCGCGGGCTGCGGGAGCAGCAGCTCCAGCAGTAGCAGCGCCGCGACCAGCAGCGCCGCTGCGTCCAGCAGCGCCACCGCGACAACCAGCAGTGCCCCCGCCGTCAGCGCGACCGCCCCGACCGTCGCGCAGGCGACCGCCGCGGGTCAGAAGGCAGCGGCGAACGAGGGCCCGCCGGTCAAGCTGCCGACGGAGACGGTCGGGCTCGTGAACGTCGTGCGCGCCTCCGAGGCCGCGCAGCGGCTTGAGGCGGGCGCGACCATCGCCGCCAAGGCGCTGGGCTGGAAGGTGATCGCCATCGACGCCGCCGGTGATCCGACGAAGAGCGAGGCGGCGTTCGTGAGCCTCGTCAACCAGAACGTGGCCGGCATTCTCGACCTGTCCAATCCGACCGCGGCGATCACCCAGGGGTTGGCCCAGGCCAGGGCCAAGGGCATCCCGGTGATCAACTTCGGGGGGCTGCAGGATCCGTCTCCCAACATCGAGGCTCAGTACTACGGCGACCCCACGGCGCTGACCGCCGCGCTCGACAAGTACATGTTCGCCCATCTTCCGCCGCACCCAAAGCTGGCGGAGTTCACCACCCAGATCCTGCTCGATGAGCGCTTGCGCGACGCGCAGTTCGAAAAGGACGCGAAGGCCGCCGGTGCGACAATTGTGGTCAAGCATCCGGTGGACCTGTCCAATCTGGTGGGCGACACCACAACAGCGGCGCATGCAGCGCTGCTCGCCCATCCGGATCTGAACGCGTTCTGGGGTGACATCGACTCAGAGTTGCCGGTGGTTGGTGCCGTGCTCAAGTCCGCCGGGAAGTGCAGCACGATCGGCAACTACAACTTCTACGACGACCTGATCAACCTCAAGACGATCGCCGCCGGCTGTGGGAGCGCGGTGGTCAGCAGCCCGGTCGGAGCCGACGGATGGGCCGCGGTCGACCAGATGGCGGAGTTCTTCGCTCGGAAGAAGTCGATCACGTCGTTCCCGCCGACGTGGAACGTGCTGGAGGTGAACCCCTACGCAGTCTCGATCCGCAACGGCTCTGCGATCGTCGTAACCGACAAGTCGAACCTGCCCGTGGCCGGCCACTACGTCACCCCAAAGACCAACTACCCGGTGTTCTTCGCCGCCAAGTGGAAGAAGGAGTACGGCATCGGGTAGGACACAAGCCCCTCCGGCGCCGGCGGCCGTCCATCTCGGACGACCGCCGGCGCGAAGCTGTCGCCGCATGGAGTTGGAGTGAACGCACACGTGACCACTGAACAGAAGCTGCAGGTCCCTGACGGGTCCGCCCACGAATCAGCCAAGGTGGCGAGGGCTGCCCGCCGTCAGGAGCTCTTGGCCAAGTACGGCGTGCTGATCGCGCTGGTGGTGAGCATCATCGTGTTCAGCGCCCTGAAGCCGCACGTCTTCCCCACGGTGGGGAACCTCCAAGCGATCGTCGAGCAGTTCTCTCCGCTGGCCATCCTCGGCCTCGGGCTCACCGTCGTGTTGGTGATGGGCGACTTCGACCTGTCGGTGGCCGGGATGATCGGGCTGGGCAGCGCGGTCGTGGTCTCGCTGATGTCCGTACAGCACCTCGACTACCGCTTGGCGATCGTCATCGGACTGCTCGTCGGTGTCGCGGGCGGGGCACTCAACGGGGGGCTGGTGGCGTTTGCCGGAGCATCCTCGTTCATCATCACGCTGGCGACGGGGCAGATATTCAACGGCCTCGAGTACCAGATCACCAACCAGGAGACCATCTTTGCCGGGATCCCGAAGGGCTACGCGAGCATCGCCACCGGCAGCTTCCTCGGTCTCTCCAACCAGTTCTTCATCATGCTGTTCGTGCTGCTGATCCTGTACCTGCTGCTGGAGCAGTCGACGATCGGGCGGTACATGTATGCCTTGGGGGGCAATCCGGAGGCCGCCCGCCTGTCCGGCATCCGGGTCCGCGAGTTGCGCACGGTGGGATTCATGATCATCGGGGTCTGCGCCGTGATCGCCGGGGTCCTGATCACCTCCCAGAACGACTCACAATCCCCGAACTCCGGGGCCCCGTTCTTCCTCCCCGCGTTCGCCGCCGTGTTCCTCGGCTCGGCCGTGTTGCGCCCCGGCAGGTTCAACGTCCTGGGCACGCTGGTGGGGGCGTTCTTCCTGGAGGTGATCTCCACCGGCCTGACCGAGCTGTCGCTCTCGACGTCGGTGATCCTGATCGTTCAGGGCGTGATCCTGGCCGGCGCAGTGTTGCTGTCGCGAATCGGTAGGAAGGCGGCATGACCGGCGATCCGCTGGTCAGGATCGAAGGGCTCTACAAGCGTTACCCCGGAGTGCTGGCGGTCAACGGTGCCTCGTTCGACATCCCGTCCGGCGAAATCGTCGGGCTGGTCGGCAAGAACGGGGCCGGAAAGAGCACCGTGATCAAGATCCTCGCGGGAGCTGTCGCACCCGATGACGGGGAGATCAAGGTCGACGGGCAGGCTGTCACGGTGCCCGATCCGCGCCACGCGCAAGCGCTCGGGTTCGCGTTCATGCACCAGGAGCTCGAGCAGATCCCGCTGATGTCAGTGGCCGAGAACGTGATGCTCGGCAGCAAGATGCCGCGCCGCATGGGCCTGTTGGTCAACTGGCCGCGCATGTACGAGCAGGCGCAGGCCGTGCTCACCGACCTCGATCCGACGATCGATCCGCGACAGCTGATCGACCACCTGTCGATCGCTCAGAAGCGCGTGATCATGATCGGCCGAGCGCTCCTCGCCCGGGCGCGGCTGGTGGTCCTCGATGAGCCCACCACCTCAATCACCGACGAGGAGATCAAGCACCTGCACCGGATCTGCCGCCAGATCAAGGAACGGGGCGGGTCGGTCCTCTACGTCTCACACCGCCTCGAGGAGATCCTCTCGCTCACCGACAGCGTGGTCGTGATGCGCGACGGTGAGGTCGAGCTGACCTCACCCACCGCCGAGACGGACCGCTCCAGCCTGATCTCCGCGATCACGGGCAAGAGCTCGGGGGCCACCGCCTCGGAGCGTCGCCGGGCTCGCCAGGTCGGCGGGCGTCCGGATGGGCCGGAGATCCTGCGCGTGGAGAAGCTCGAGTCCGCGGTCGTCCGCGCGGGCGAGCTTCGATCTGCGCGCCGGCGAGATCCTCGGCCTCGGTGGGCTGGTGGGGGCCGGCCGAACCGAGCTGGTGAAGCTCATCTACGGGGCGGACCCTCGCGTCGGCGGAGAGGTGTTCGTGAACGGAGAGCTCGTCGATACCAGCACGCCGCCTAAGGCCCTCGACGCGGGCATCGTGCTGCTACCAGAGGATCGCCGCCACGAGGGCATGGTGGTCGATTTCAACCTGCGCGAGAACGTGACCCTGGCCTCGCTGCCGGAATTCTGTCGCACTCATACCCCGTTCCCAGCCAAGTCCCGCGAGCGCGGTGCGGCCCAGAAGATGATCGAGCGCCTGTCGATCAGCACGGCCAGCGTCGAACAGCCGGTGCGCTTCCTGTCCGGTGGCAACCAGCAGAAGGTGGTGCTGGCCAAGTGGCTGCAGCGCGGCGCCTCGATCTTCATCTTCGACGAACCGACGGCCGGCATCGACGTCGAGGCCAAGGAGGAGATCTACCGTCTCGTCGAGGACCTCGCGGCTCAGGGCAAGGGCATCATCTTCATCTCTTCTGAGTTCTCGGAGATGGTTGCCGTGTGTCACCGCGTGATCGTGATGCAAGAGGGCCTGGTGGTGGGTGAACTGGACGGTGACGAGATCACCGAACTCGCGATCGTCGAGCTGTGCTACGGCCACCGCGAGCTGACGGCAGCGTGATGGCACCGCCGCCGAGCGCCCAGGCAGACAACCAACCGAGAGGGAGACATGAGCTTGACGACCGATGACCAGACAGCGCTGCGCGAGCTGCTCGACGCACGTGAGATTGAGCAGGCGTTCGTGCGCTACTTCGACCGCGTCGATGCCAACGATCCCGAGGGCGCGTCACAGTGCTTCGCGGAAGACGTCGAGTTCGAGATCATGACCGGCAAACGCAAGCGGGGTCGCGACAGCTTTGCCCGCTCGCTCGGCCGGGTGCTGGACCAGTATGAGCGAACCAGCCATCACGTTGGCAATATCACATCGCAGATCGACGGCGACAGCGCCGATGTCCTGGCCTACGTGTACGCCTACCATCGCATGCACAACACCGGCGAGCCCTGGCACCTGTGGGCCCGGATGCACGACAAGTTCGAGCGCATTGACGGGCGCTGGCAGATCACCGAGCACGTGCTGCTCGGCCTTGACGCGGTGCCCAACCGCCCGGACATCCCGCGCGACTGGTATCCAGGCCATCCGGGACGGCTGAACCGTGACGCGAACTGAGGCCGGCATGCCCAGTTCAGTCGGCTTGGCAGAAGTGATCGAGCAAATCGGGCGCACGGCCCCGGAGGCGGCGGCAGGATATGCGGGGATCCGCGCCGTGATCGATTCCGACGGCGCGATCAGCGCCGCCCACAAGGCGCTGATGGTGGCCGTCGCCTCCGCGGTCCGCGGCGACGGCGAGCTGGCCGAACGGGAGCTGGCCCGCGGGCGAACCGCAGGGCTGACGGATGCCGAGATCGTCACGGGCGCGACCGCGCTGCTGCTCTCGCGCGGGGAGAGTGCGTGCGGCCGCTTGCTCACAGCCGCCGGTGAGCTGGCCGTCGACGGCGGGGCGCGTCCGCCGGCAGACCAGGCCGGCGTCGAGTACTTCCTGCGCTACAACCGCAGCGAGGCGCTGCCGCCCCGCCTGGCACTCCTGCACGAGCGTTCACCGGAGGTGTTCGACGGCTACTTCCGCATGCACCACGCCGCGCTGACCGCGGATCCTGCGTCAGCGAAGCTGGCCGAGCTCATCCTGTGCTCGCTCAACGCAGCCGAACTGCAGGGTGCCTTCGTCGGGATCCACGCCGTGACCGCTCGCCGGGCGGGCGCCAGCGACGAAGAGCTGATCGAGGCCATCGTGTGCGCCATCCCCGTCGCTGGCGTCGCCGCGTGGGCTGCCGCGTCGGGTGCACTGTTTCCCGACGTGTGACGAGGAGACGAGCATGACGTCCACGCCCCCTGGGCAACCTGCGTCGCCCTCGGTGCAGACACCGGCCTCGGTGCAGACACCGGCCTCAGTGCAGACACCGGCCGGGCGCCGAGCCCGGCCGCGGCGCCGACCTCGGATCGGCTCGCGGGGGCGCGTGTGATGGTGGTCGGCGGTACGTCCGGGATCGGACTCGCCGTCGCCCACGCGGCGCGCGACGCCGGCGCGGAGGTGGTGGTGGCGAGCCGCAGCCCGGAACGCGCCGCCACTGAGCTCGACGGCGTTCGGTCGATGACCATCGACGTCACCGACGATGCGTCGGTGGCTGAGGTGTTTGCCGATCTCGATGCGCTCGATCATCTCGTGTGCACCGCGGCCAGCAGCTTCCCACCCGGGCTGTTCCGCGGCCCGGCGGAGGAAGTGCGCAGCCTGATGGAGTCCAAGTTCTGGGGCCAATACCGCTGTGCGCGCGCGGCCACGCCGTTGCTCTCAGCCCACGGTTCGATCACGTTCACGTCCGGGATCCGCAGTCGGCGACCGATGATGGGATCCGGGGCCTTCACCGTCGCCAACATGGCGGTCGAGGGGATGGCGAGAGCGCTGGCGATCGAGCTCGCCCCCATCCGCGTCAACGCCATCGCCCCGGGCACCGTCGTCACCCCCGTGCACGACGTGCTTGACCCTGAGGTCCGCGAGCGCCGCCTGGCCGGGGCAGCACGCCAGACGACCGTGGGACGCGTCGGTCAGGCGCACGAGATCGCCGAGCTGTACCTCACCTGCATGGGCAACGCCTTCCTCAGCGGCGCCGTGATCGACGTCGACGGCGGCGGCATGCTGGCCTGAACGCCGACTGGCTGGCCCGGTCACGTCAACTTTGGCGTCTGATGTCCACCCCTCGGACCCCAGACGCCAAGGTTCGAGGTTCGGACATCGCCTCCGCCCGCGCCGCCGCACACGCGACGACGCGGACGAAAGCGGAAATACCTAGAACTTGTAACCCTCCGCCTTCCACTGGGCCTCGAAGAACGGCCCGAAGTCGGGGAACAGGTTTGCGTAGGTCGTGTTTGACACGTTGTTCGCGGTCACCAGGGTGACCGGATACGGATGGTCATAACCGGCCAACGGATCGATCGGCTTCTTGTTGACGAAGTACTTGATCAGCTGATCGACCGCCGTCCAGGCACTGTCCTGGGAGGGCGACTGCGAGATTCCGCGAGCCGGTCCACCGGCACGCAGTGCGGCGAATGCCGGGTCTTCCCCATACATCCCGTACACCTTGACGTTCAGGCCCGCGTTCTTGATCGCCTGTACCGCGGCGGGGAACTCGAAGTCCTGATCCACGAGCACCGCCTTGGCCTCGGGATGTGCCCGTAGCATCGCCAACGTGGACTGACGCCGCATTATTTGACCAAACGATTGGTCAAATCCTAGCGAATTGCCACTCGGTGAGTCTGGCTTATGCCTCGTAGCAGAGCTGGAGGATCGCGGCCTCAGATATTGCCTCACCCGCCAGCTCGCCGACTGCGCGCCCTTCCCGCATCACCAGGACGCGGTGGCACAGACCGACGACCTCTTCCAGCTCCGAGGAGATGAGGATGACGCCGGCGCCCCGCGCGCCGAGTTGGGCGATCAAGGAGTAGATCTCCTGCTTCGCACCCACATCGACGCCCGCCGTGGGCTCATCGAACATGAACACGCGAGAATCGCTCATCTCCCATTTGGCCACGAGCGCCTTCTGCTGATTGCCACCGGACAGGAACTTCAACGGGCGCTGCACGCTCGGGGTGGACAGGTTGAGCCGGCTGATGCGCTCGCGTACGGCCCGTCGCTCGACCCGCTCGTGGATCAGCCCGGTGCCTCGCATGGCGAAACGGCGCAGGACGGGCAGTGACACGTTGGCCGCGATCGACATGTCGACGATTGCCCCTTGCCCGCGGCGATCCTCGGGCAGCAGCGACAGTCCCTTGCGGATCGCGTGCCGGGGGTGGGACAGCTTCACCGGCCGGCCGTCGACCTCGATCTCTCCGGCCTCGAGCGCATCGGCGCCGAACACCATCCGAAGGATCTCGGTCCGTCCGGAGCCGACCAGCCCGGAGATGCCGAGGATCTCGCCCGGGTGCACGTCGAAGGAGACATCGCGCACGATCCCCCCGGACAGGTCCCGCACACTGAGCAGCGGGCTACTGGGTTCAAGCACGCGCCGCGCCGGGAACTGCTCGCCGTAGCTGCGACCGATGATGCGCTCGATCAAAATCGTCTTGTTGACGGCCGAGGTGTCATCCGTCGAGATCACCCGGCCATCCTTCATCACCGTGACCCGATCAGTCAGCTCCAGCACCTCGTCGAGGCGATGGGAAACATAGATCACGGTCACCCCACTCTGCCGCAGGCGATGCACCACCGCCTTCAGCGCATCGACCTCGACCTCGCTCAACGAGACCGACGGTTCGTCCATGATCACGAGTCTCGCCTTGCGGGCCAGTGCCCGGGCGATCATGACCAGGCGCTGCTCGGCCGGGGACAGCGTCGAAGCCTTGCGGCCCAGATCCGCGTCCAGGTGGATGGTGGCCGCCACCGCTTGCGCCTCCCGTTTGACCTCCCGCCAGCGCACGCGACCGAGGTGAGCCGGGTAGATCCCCATCATGATGTTCTCCGCCGCCGACAGCGAGGGCGCCAGCGAGAGCTCCTGCGGGATCAGCTCGATGCCACGCTTGACCGCATCCGGAGGCGCTCTGAAGCGAGCGACATCCCCCTCCCACAGCAGCTCGCCACCATCGGCCAGATACAGCCCGGAGACGATCTTCAACAGCGTTGACTTGCCGGCCCCGTTCTCGCCGACCAAGCCGTGGACCTCTGCGCTCCGGACACTCATGCTGACATCGTCGAGGGCGACGACTCCAGGGAACACCTTGCTCAGGTGCCTGACCTCCAGCAGCGGTACGCCGTTATCCGAACTCGAGCTGGTGTCCTCCGGTAGCGGCTCGGTGTCGCTCATCTGGCTTGGCGGCCGATGCGAGACGTGAGCACCGCGGCGATGAAGATCGCGCCCTGCACGACGTCGGTCGTCGAACTGCTGTAGTTCATCAACGTCAACCCGTTCTGGATGATCGACATGAACAACACGCCGATCAGCGTGCCCCAGATGTGAAACTCCCCCGGACGCAGCACCGCCGCGCCCAAGAACACGCCGGCGTAGGCGGGGATCAGCAACCCCGACGCCGAGTCAGGATACGACGAGGCCGCCTGCGAGGTGATGATGATCCCCGCGATCGCCGCGCCGAGGCCCACCAGCACAAACCCGGCTGTACGCATCACCTCGACGTTGATCCCCGATAAGCGCGCGGCCTCCTGATTTCCCCCCACGGCCGCCATCCGACGGCCCAACACCGTATGACGGGTCACATACCACAACACCACACAGACCAACAACGCGATCCACACCGGCCATGTGAACGACAAGAACTTGTGCTGAGACAGCTTGATATAGGACTGCGACAGGCCCTCAAAGATCGTGTGCCCCGCCGTGATCCGCAGCTCGACACCCTCTAAGACGATTCCGGCCCCCAGCGTGATCACGAACGCTGACACCTTCGACCACGCGATCAACGACCCCAACAGCAGACCGATCACAGCTCCCGCCACCAGTGTCAGAATGATCGACGTCCCGGCCGAGAACTGATCGAAGGCCATCAACGTCACGGCGATGGCCCCCAGCACCTGGGCGTTGAACCCCACCGACAGATCGAAGTCACCCATCATCATCGGGACCGTCAGCGCCACCGCGAGCACAGTCAGCGGAGCCGCACCTGAGAACACCGCCCGTAGATTCGCCAACGTCGGGAACGAACTCCCCCGCTCCAACGAAAAGAACAACAGCACCGCCGCAAACGCGATCAGCACCCCATACCGCTGAAAGAACGGACCCACCGACCCGCGGGCCCGCGCCCCAACGGGCACGCCCCCCGGCTCCCCACTCACCGCACCGCCACCAACTGCGACCGGCCCGCCTTCACTGGGTGAGACGCTCAACTAACTCCACTCCTCTCTACGCACAATCGCCCCCGTCCGCGCCGCCGCACACGCGGCGACGCGGACGAGAGCCCGAACCTGGAACAGCTCACGACATCCCTTCGCGTCACTAGAACTGATAGCCCTCGGCCTTCCACTGCGCCTCATACAGAGGCCCATAGTCGGGGAACAGATTCGCCTCCGGGCCGGCCGGCACATTGGCCGCGGTGACCAACGTAACCGGATACGGATGGTCATAACCGGCCAGCGGATCGATCGCCTTCTTATTGACGAAGTGCTTCAGCAGCGCATCGGCGACCGTCCAACCGCTCGCCTCGGGATTGGATTCCGCGATCGCACGGGCCGGGCCGCCCTGACGCAGGGTCTGGAAGGCCGGATCGCCACCGTACATCCCGTACACCTTGACGTTCAGGCCCGCGTTCTTGATCGCCTGCACTGCGGCGGGGAACTCAAAGTCCTGATCGACCAGGACCGCCTTGGCCGACGGATTCGCCCGTAGCATCGCCAGCGTGGACTGAGCCGTGTCCTGAACCGGATTGGTGAAGTCAACCTGGTGAGAGGCCACGACCTTCATTCCCGCCTGGTTGATCATCGCCACCGCAACCGCATCACGACGAGCCAACGCGTTGATCGGGCTGTAGAACTGCGCCACGACGTTGCCCTTGCCGCCGAGGTCATCGATCATGTATCGGGTGACGGTGGCCGAGATCGCGGCGTCGTTGGGCGCGTAGTCACCGGCATAGAGTGGCGCACCATTGTTGGTGATCGCGCCGCAGAAGGTCAGCGCCGGGATGCCCTGGGCCTTCGCCTCCGTCAGTCCCTGCTGCGCGGCCGACTGCTCGATGGACACGGTCACGATCGCGTTCGAGTGCGCGGTGACCATCGCCGAGACGTCCGAGGCCATCTTCGCGGGGTCCCCCGCCGCGTCAGCGACGTGCACCGTCCAGCCGAGTGCCTTGGCCGCCCGCAGGAATTGGGCCTGGCAGGCCTGGGCCGCCGGCGAGGTACCGAGCACGTTGACGAACCCGATCGTCTCGTGCGGCACCTTGCCGCCCAGACCCGACACCGGGGCAAAGCTCCCCAGATCCTCAGGCGCCGCCGACGCGGCCTGCTGCACCGCAACCGGAGCCGACGAACTGCTGGCTGCCGTGCTTGCGCTCGCCGAACTGCTCGAGCTTGACTTCTTCCCACTGCCACCGCACCCGGCGACGGCCAATGCACCAGCCGCGCACACAACTACACATAAGCGAGGGACCCGTCTACGCATACTCTCTCTCCTCAGTCGTGGCCGCGCGTGCGACCCGATCCTCCAGTGCCCGGGAGCCAGTCTCCCGGTCCCGAGTCATAACGAAATGGATGGCTCAAGTCAATCGTTCGTTTGTTTGAATCCGATTGGAATCTCGGCAGCATTACGCGGGGCTCAGAACGGCCGATCGAGTGTGAGATGCATCTTCTGGAAGCGCCAGCCGTCGTCCCCACGAGCCGCCTGCACGGTGTAGACGCCGGTGGCCTGAGGCCGTAGCTCGCCGCCGTCGGTGACCAGGAGAGACAAATAAGCAACGGCGGTGGCGGCGTCCTCGCGCTCGTCCTCCAGATGCACGTTCGTGATCACGTGGCGTCGCTGATCGGTCTGCTCACGCGTCGTGGACTCGATGAAGTCGCCGATCTGCTGTCCGCCTTCGATGGGCTCGATCGCGGGATCGCCCACGATGTCGAGCGTGAAGACGGCGTCGGTGGCGAACGTGTCACGGGTGAACGGAAACTGCCGCGAGTCCATTCCCCACGCATAGCGAGAGAACAGATCCTCGATCGCACCTTTGTCAGCCATGCCGGCTCCTCCTGTTCTCGGTCTTTTTGGCAACCCCGCGGCCGCGGGTCGCGAGTCTACCGGTCGATTGGTAGAAATGCCAGATTCTTCCTCGACCCCGGGGCGCTTGACGGCGACGTCTGGGCCCCGCTAGGGTTCAACCAATCGTTTGGTTTAGTTTTGACGCCGAAGCATGAGATGAGGGTTGCATGAAGCTTGTCGTCGAGGACCCTCGTCGCTGGGTCCTGCCCGAGTTGTTGCGCGAACGGGCTCGCGAGCACGGAGACCGACGGTTCCTATCGTTCGCCGTCGACGAGGCCGCCGTGACCTATGGCGAGGCGGACGAGCTCAGCGATCGCCTGGCCGCCGGCCTCGCGGCGCTCGGCGTGGCTGCCGGGGATCGCGTGATCGTGATGATGGGCAACCGCCTGGAGTTCGTCCTCACCTGGTTCGCGCTCAACAAGCTGGGGGCATTCCACGCTCCGGTCAACACCGATTACCGCGGCGACTTCCTGGAGCACCTGGTCAACACCGCACAAGCGCGCCTGGCCGTTGTCGAGCGGCGGTTCGTGGACACCGTGCTGGCCTCGCAGGAGCATATGCCGTTGCTGGAGGAGCTGATCGTCGTCGGCGGTGAGGTGCCTGAGCAGACCGGCCGGTTCTCGGCGCGCTCGTTCGACTCGGTGCCCAGCGCCGATGAGCCGCCGGCCGCCAAAGTGACGCCCGCGGACACCTACGCGGTGCTGTTCACCTCCGGGACCACGGGGCGGTCCAAGGGTGCGCTGATGCCCTACGCCCACGGACACCTGCTCAACGAGCGCAACCTCGAATTGCTCGATCTCGATGCGCAGGGGGTCTACATCAGCGAGCTGCCGCTGTTCCACATCAATGCCCACATGACCGTCTACGGTTGCCTGATCGTCGGCGCGGCGGCCCGCTTGGAGGAGCGCTTCTCAGCCACGCGCTGGCTTGACCGCCTGCGCGCCTCCGGCGCGACCCACTCCTCGATGCTCGGAGTGATGGTGGACTTCGTGTTGCGCCAGCCCCCCACCGACCACGATCAGGACCACGCCCTGCGCTCCGTGTGGATGGTGCCCTGTCTGCCTGATCTGTCCCGGCGCTTTCGCGATCGGTTCGGCATCGACCGCATCGTCACCTCGTACGGCACGAGCGAGATCGGGATGGTGGCTCGCCGGGTCGTGGATCGCTCGGATGACGTCTCGTCCGGTCAGGTCGGCGAAGAGTTCTACGAGGTCAACATCGTGGACGATGACGACCAACCGCTGCCCGTCGGCGAGGTGGGCGAGATCGTCGTCCGCAACAAGCTTCCGTGGACGGTGACCCACGGCTATTTCGGCATGCCCGAGCGCACGGTCGAGGCGTTTCGCAACCTGTGGCTCCACACCGGGGACGCGGGGCGCTTCGACGCGGCGGGCAATCTGTGCTTCGTCGACCGGCTCGCCGACCGGCTCCGTCGCCGCGGCGAGAACGTCGCGTCGGCCGACGTCGAGCACGTGCTCGGCACACACGCCGTCGTGGCCGAAGCGGCGGTGGTCGCCGTGCCGGCGGACGAAGAAGGGGGCGAAGACGAAATCAAGGCCTGCCTCGTGTTGGCGCCCGGCGCGACCCTCGATCCCGAGACGTTCTGGGCCTGGTGCGATCAGCGGCTGCCATATTTCGCCGTGCCGCGATATCTCGAGGTGTATGAAGCGCTGCCCAAGACGCCCACCGAGAAGGTCCTCAAGCGAGAGCTGCGCGACGCCCAGACCGGTGCCACGATGTTCGACCGTGGAGCCACTGGTCGCGTGGTCCGTACCTAGCCGCAGTCCGATTTCCGGCCGATTGCAGATCCGTCCGGTCAGTTCGATCTGGGAGGTAGCTCAATGAGTCATTCGGTGGTGGTGCAACGCGACCTCACGCTGGCGGTCCGTGATGGCGTCCACCTGGCCGCCGATGTCTATCGGCCGGAGGGAGACGGTCCCTTCCCGACCCTCATCTTCCGCATTCGTGGCGGGCGCTCGTCGGCCTTCATCACCGGCCTGCTGCTCGTCAATCCGCTCGAGGCCGTGCGTCGCGGTTACGCGGTGGTCATCCAGGAGGTCCGCGGACGCGCCGGCAGCGAGGCGCGGTGGCATCCCTTCGTGCACGAGCGCGACGACGGCGAGGACTGCCTGAATTGGGTGCTGGAGCAGCCGTGGTGCGATGGGCGACTGGGCAGCTACGGAACCGCCTACTCGGCCGTAACCGCGCTGTCGATGGCGGCGCTCGGCCGAGACGAGCTGAAGGCGCTCGTCCTGCTCGGGACCGGCGCCGATTATCACGACGGCTGGGTCTACACCAACGGAGCGTTCGAGCTCGGGTGGAACATCTACTGGGCCTACATGACGCTCTCGGAGACGATCATGCGCCTCGACGTCGACGACGAGCAGCGCGCCGCGCTCCGACATGAATACGCGCAGGCGATCATCGACGCGCCCGGGGTCGCGGCACGGCTGCCGATCAGCGACCACCCGCTGCTGCAACGCTGTGGCGAGGTTCAGTATCACGAGTGGCTCGAGCACCCCGACTATGACGACTACTGGCAGTCGTTCGATGTCCTGCCGGACGTCGAGCGACTGAGCGTGCCCGTGCTCTCGCTGGTCGGGTGGCACGACAACTTTCTCAAGTCCCACCTGGACCTGTACCGCTCGATGTCCGAGCATGCCGCCGAGCCGGGCCGAGCCCACCATCGCCTGCTGATCGGCCCCTGGGAGCACGCCAACTACGTCAATCCGTTCACCACCAGCCGGACGGGGGCCGTCCAGTTCGGGCCGTCGGCGGCGTGTGGCGTCGCGGTGTCAGGCCCACTGCTGCTGGATTGGTTCGATCGTTGGATCAAGGGCGAGCCGACTGGTCCGGACGGCGGCGTCCGCTACTGGCAGCTCGGAAGAGACGAATGGCGCGAAGCGCCCAGTTGGCCACCGGCCCACGAGCCGCGCCGCCTGTACCTGCATTCCGGCGGCTCGGCCAACTCCCGTCTCGGCGACGGGGTCCTGTCCCCCGAGGCGCCGGGCGGCGACGAGCCGCCCGACTCCTACGTCTATGACCCTCTCGACCCGGTGCCCACCGTCGGCGGCAAGACGCTGATGCCGACGATCATGCTGGCCGGGATCGAGGATCAGACCACCGTCGAGGAGCGCGCCGACGTGCTCTGCTACAGCTCACCCGTGCTCACGGAGGAACTGGAACTCGCCGGACCGGTCTCGGTCGAGCTGTGGGCGGTCTCCTCAGCGGTCGATACGGACTTCACCGCCAAGCTCGTCGACGTCGCTCCCGGCGGCTTCGCCGCCAACCTGGCCGACGGAATCGTCCGCGCGCGCTACCGGGAGTCGACCAAGCGGCGCTCTCCGCCACTGACTCCCGGGGAGCCGGTGCGGCTGCAGATCGACCTCTGGGACCTGGCTCACACGTTCAAACCGGGCCACCGCGTGCGGCTGGAGGTGAGCTCGAGCAACTTCCCCCGTTTTGACCGCAACCTCAACACTGGCCACGAGATCGGTGTCGACGGGGCCGCCGATTCACGCCTCGCGGCCCAGCAGATCCTCCACGGCGCCGCGCATCCGAGCGCCCTGGTCCTGCCCGTCGTCGTCTGAGGCGGCGGGCGGCGCTACGCGGGAGGGGCGTTGGCGGGGTCGAGCTCGACCAGTCCACGGACGAGATCCTCGATGCTGATGTCGATCAGCTCGAGCACGTGACCATCGGGATCGGTGACGTAGATGACCTGAAAGCCGGGGTCCATGTCGCGGACCTCGGGCCAGTAGCGCTTGCCGCCTGCGCGCTCGACTCGCTCCAGTGCCGCCGGAACGTCATCCACGTGAAAGGCGTAGTGGATGATGCCCCCCTCCGCGGGGATGGGATTGTCCACCGGACCGGAGGGCAGAAACTGAAACAGCTCGATCGTACCCTCATCGAAACCGATGTGACAGACCTTGAACCGGGTGTTGGGCGTGCCGCCCATGATGAGTTCGGCGTCCGGGCCCTCGTAGGTCATCGGACTGGTCTGCCAGTGGCCGCCGAGCCCATCGATGTAGAACTGCGCCGAGCGTTCGATGTCGGAAACGCGGATGCCCGGATGGTGATTCGCACTGACCCGCATGGGTCCTCCTTTTTCGTTCACGCGGTGGACACTGTCCTACCGCCATGCTCCAGCTCGTCGATCCTGGCGGCCCCCCCGGTCAGGCGTTGCTACCCCGCCAGGCCAGGCAGCCGCCGTCGATCGGGAAGATCGAGCCGGTGATCCAGGCGGCGTCGTCAGAGGCGAGAAAGCACACCAGCTTGCCCACCTCCACCGGCTCTCCGAAGCGCGGGATCAGATGGCTGGCCACCATGAAGCGCTCGGTCGCCTCCTTGTCCTCGGCCGCCTCGGTGAACTTGCGCACCATGTTCGTGTAGACCGACGCGGGGCAGTACGCGTTGACGCGCACGTCGGGGGCCAGATCGACGGCCACGCAGCGAGTGAGCTGGATCAGCCCGCCCTTGCTGGCTCCGTAGGCGTTCATCATCGGATAGCCGGTGACGCCGCCGGTCGAGCCCGCGTTGATGATCGACGGTCCCCGCTGTGACCGCCGCAGATGGGGAGCGGCGTATTTCATCGCGAGCCAGGGGCCGCGCAGGTTGATGCGGTAGACGCGGTCGAATACGTCCTCCGGCAGCGTCTCCACCGACAGATCGGTCGTGAAGTCCGACTCATGCACGCCGGCGTTGTTGTGCAGAACGTCGAGCCCGCCGAAGCGCTCGACCGTGGCGTCGATGAGGTCGCGGATGTCCTGACCGTCGGCCATGTCGCAGTGCCGGTAGTCCGCGTCGACGCCCTGGGCTCGCACCAACTCGACGGTCTCGGCGCCCTTCTCGTCGTTCAGGTCGCACACCATGACGGCTCCCGCGCCCTGCACCGCCATCTCGACCGCGGTGGCCCGGCCGATTCCGTCCGCGGATCCTGTCACCAGACAGATCTTGCCTTCGAGCACTCTGTTCTCTCCTTCCGATGTCAGCTGATCGTCGCGTGGCGGGTCGGAGGGCACACGTCGGCGTCCGGCCCGCCGCGGCCTTACGTCGCCTTACGGGTGAAGCCGATGTTCAACCTCGTCAGCGCTCGGAGGAAGTAGTTCGGCTGGTAGTTGAAGTGGTTTTCGCCCTCGATGAACCACATGTCATCGAAGCGCTCAAACAGCACCTTGAAACCGTAATACAGCTCCCGGCGGGCCAGCGGAGCGCCGAGGCAGTGGTGCGTCCCCAGCCCGAAGGCCAGGTGGGAGCGGGGCTGCTTGCGATCCAGATCGAAGTCCTCCGGGTTGTCGTACTTGCGCTCGTCCCGGTTGGCTGAGGCGAACCGCAGGCTGACGATGCCGCCGGCCGGAATTGTGTGGCCATGCATCTCGATGTCGACCGACGTCTCACGGAGCAGGCACTGCACCGGCGACTCCAGTCGCAGCACCTCCTCCACGAACGGCTCCAGGTACTTCTCGGTGTCGCTCTTGACCTTCTCCCAGATCTCCGGATTGCGAATCAGCAGCAGCACACCGCCGGAGAGCGCGTTGGTCGTTGTCTCCGAGCCGCCCACGAACAGGTCGGCCATCATCTCGGAGTGCAGTTCGTTGTCGGTCAGCCGGCGTCCCCACTCCTTGATCTCGTTGTTGACGAGGTCACTGAGGAGCGAGTTGTTGGGCTTCTGGCGTAGGTCGTCGTACTTGGTCTGGAAGTACTGCTGCGCCTCGATCTCCTGCTCCGCGGACCAAATCCGCTCCTCCGGGGTCTGCATCAGTCCCATGCGCTGAATCCATGCGTCCGTCCACTGCTTGATCTGCGGCATCTCCTCGTCGGGCACGCCCATCTGCCGGCCGATCACGAACAGGGGCAGCGGAATGGCAAACTGACTCACCCACTCGCAGCGATCCCCGTCGATGAACTCGTCGAACAGTCGGTTGGCCAGGTCCTCCACGAACGTATCGAGTTCCCGGATGCGCTTGGGACGGAACGCGAAGTCAAACAGCCGCCGCAGCTGCATGTGCTCGGGCTCATCGCGTCCGCTGAGCGTCGGACAGGTGGGCCAGCCCTTGTCGATGTAGAGCTGCTGGATCTGCGCCTCGACAGCAGCGGCCTCCCGGAGTTCCTGCGCCTGTTCGGAATCGTCCTCCGGCCGGACTCCCTTCTCGGTCGAGCCGGCCGCGTTGCCGATCCGGTTGGTAAAGCGCTCGGTGTCCAGCAGCGCGGCACGGATGTCCTCAAATCGGGTCAGCGTCCACATGCCCGTGATCGGGTCCTGCCACAGCGGCTCCTGCTCACGGAGCTGTTGGTAGGCGGGGTAGGGGCAGTTGTTGGTCTGCGGATCGAAGAAGTTGATCTCGGCAGCGGTCTGGGCCATTCGTGTTCCTCTCCTTCCTGTGCGGGGAGTTTGCCGCTCCGCCCACAATTCTAACAACCGGTCGGTAGATACGTCGCAACATTTCGGCTCCGGGATCCCGCGCTCGGCCTCTCCCTCGGGCGACGATAAGATCCGGTCCCCAAACGAACGTTTGGTGGGAGCGTACCTTGTCGGCAGCGTCGCCATTCGATATTTCCGGACGGGTGATCTGGGTCACCGGATCCTCGCGCGGAATCGGCCGGGGGATTGCCGAGCATCTGGCCGGCAGCGGCGCCTCGGTCATCGTCCACGCACGCAGCATCGAGGCCCTCCATGACGTCACCGCATCGCTGCAGGCGCGGGGCGCGACGGTGCTGGCGGTCGCCGCGGACGTGCGGGACGCGGACGGTCTGAGCTCTGCGGTCGCCACTGTCGAGGCGCAGTTTGGTCGGCTTGACGGGATCGTGGCCAACGTGGGCGGAGCCGCGTTCGGTCCGGCGGCGACGCTCGCGCTTGACCGGTTTCGCCGGCAACTCGACCTCAACCTCAGCAGCGCCTTCGCCACCGCCCAGACGGCCTATCCGCTGCTCCGCGCCGCTCGCGGTGCGGTCGTTCTGGTGTCGGCCACCGCCGCCACCAACCCGACCCCGCAGTTCGCCGCCTACGGGGCGGCCAAGGCGGGTACGGAGCAGCTCACGACGTCGCTCGCCGCCGAGTGGGGGCCCGAGGTGCGGGTCAACTGCGTCTCACCCGGTCTGATCCGCACCGAGGGGTCCTTCAAGGCCGTGTTCGGGGGCAGCGAGGAGCTGGCGGCCAAGGCGGGCCAAACCACCGCCGTCGGCCGGATCGGAGAACCGAACGACATCGCCTACGCGTGCCACTACCTGCTCAGTCCGGCGGCGGCGTTCGTCTCGGGCGCGACGTTGGTGGTGGATGGAGGGCCGACCGAGGGGCCGACGCAGCGGATTCTCCGCGTCCTGGAACAGTGAGCGCCCCCAGCGCTGCCGCCTGACGCTGCGCTCACGCAGCCGGGTCTGGGCTCGAGCTGGAGCGCCTCAGCGATGACGCAGGGGCGTGGCGATCAGGCGCTCGGTCCCGAAGGCCAGCCCGCCGAGCAGCCAGCCGGCACGCGCGGACAATGCGCCGAGCGTGGCCCGCAACGCGTCGTCAGGCTGGGCGAACCACAGCACGTCGATCACGTCGCAGCACGGTGCCTGTTCGCCCTCGTGCGCAGCGGCTTGGGTGATCAGCAGTTCATGGCGCAGCGGTGAAACCTCGTTCACGGCCTCGGCGTACGATCCGGCGAGCACGTCAACCAGCGTCGCCGGATCGGACATCGGATGGGCGCGCATGAACGTCATCAGCTTGACGGCACCCTCGGGTGGCTCGCGGTCCGCGATCACGTGCCGGTGGGTCAGCGCCAGCATGAATCGGCGACCGTCGATCAGCCGTACCTCGTCGCCGCGAACCGTGCCCTGGTAGTGCTCGGAGGCGAAGGCGCCCCGCATCGACTCGAGGTCGTCGAACTCCGTCTCAGCGCAGATATCGAAGCCCGGATAGGGCAGCAGCGGTACACCCGCGCGGAGGATCGCGTGGTTCTGCACATAGCCTCGCAGGCCTGGGAGCCCGAGGGCGACGTCGCGGTGCTCGGTGCGCCAGTGGTTCTGCGCGGCGGCCAGCGTCAGCCCGGGCGCGCGGGGTGCCAGGCCCACTCGGGTGATCGTTTCCCCGCCCACGGTGTAACGGCCTACAGATCCCAGCTCATGCGCTAGTCCAGGACTTCATCGAGCGGCGAGAGTGCCGCGGGTGTTTCGAGCAGCGGCTCGTCGAGCTTGAACACCTTGACCGCAGTGTCGTGCAGCAGCGCCCGTCTCGCCTCGGGCTTGAGGGCGAGCCGGTCGATCTGCTCCAGACTCTCCGCGTGCGAGATCAGCGGGTAGTCGGTCCCCCATAGCACCTTGCCGATTCCGCGCCGCCGCGCGTTGAGAAAGCGCACCAGCTTCGGGTCCCAGTACTTCGGCGCGTGCCCGGACACCCCGATATATACATTGGGATGCTTCCAGGCCATGGCGATCAGCTCCTCGGTCCACGGCCAGCCGGTGTGGCCCCCCACCAGCCGCAGCTCAGGGAACCAGATCGCGATGTCGTCGAGCAGGATCGGCTTGCCACAGGCGCTGGGCATGAACTCCGCCGAGTGCCCGGCCTGGAACATCACCGGGATGTCCAGCTCCGCGCACTTCGTATAGAACGGCCACCATTCGCGTTGGTTGAGAGGAATGCCAAAGCCGAACGGGTGGACGTGGGCACCCTTGAAGCCGTAGTCGCGGACCGCGCGTTCCAGGGTGCGCACGCCCTCCATGCCGCTGAGCGGGTTGATGCCCGCCAGGCCCACGAACCGCTCCGGATACTCCGCCACGAGCTCGCCGACGGCCGACTCAGGAAGGTCGGCCAGCATCGTGCGCGTCCGGTACTGCATCATCTTCAGCGTCGGAATACACACCCGCCGGACGTTGTGGGCGTCCATGTAGGCGATGAACTCCTCCGCGGTGTGCCACCGCATGTTGTCGTGGCGTCCCCACTGGTCCCCCATCATGAAGCTCACTTCCGGGTTCTCGGTGAAGACAGTCTTGATCCCCAGCTCGGTGAACAGGTTGCACCAGGAATCGATCGCTGGCAGGCTCTCAGAGTGGGGCAAAATCAGCGGGCATTGAATCACACTTTCTACCGGACGTTTGGCAGTTGAGCAAACGACTAGCGGTCAGCCAGCCACGGGACGATGCAGCCGTCGGGACCGCACTCCGGCAACGGCTCGC
Organism: uncultured Solirubrobacterales bacterium; assembly: GCA_963838535.1. Classification (GTDB taxonomy): domain Bacteria; phylum Actinomycetota; class Thermoleophilia; order Solirubrobacterales; family Solirubrobacteraceae; genus Palsa-465. The sequence goes on along the minus strand of CAWIRN010000014.1, from coordinate 155,897 downwards.
CGACCGGCCTGACCCTCCGGGTGACCGCCCGCGCCACGGAGGCGGGCGCCCAGTTGGGAATCCACGCCGACCATCCCGCGCCCTCGCCGCCGGCGGTGACGAGATACACGTCGGCCGGTGAGGCGACCGAGCGGATCCTCCCCTCGGCGTCCGGAATCTCCTCGAATGCGGACCCCTGTGCGCTGTGCACGCCGTTGGCGAGGAGCTCGTCAGGGGTCACCCGGCTCTCCCGATACAGGAACTCCCGCACCGACTCCTGCGTCCAACCCTGCTCAACGCAGAAGCGGGCATGCTCCGGCCCGAGGATCACCAGGCCCTGGCCGGCCTTGCCGGTGGAGAACGTCGCGGGGCTCCGGATCGCGCTCGCCACCGTGCGCAGCAGAGCCTCAGCCGACCGTGTGAGCTGCTGGGCGATCTGATGCGGCCCTTCGGTCGGCAACACCGTGACGGTCGTGTCGCCCGGGGCGTATCCGTGCTCGGCGTGGAGCGGCCGCCAGGGGTCCGGCGGCGGGTCCTCGGCGAGACACAGGGTGTACTTGCCGGGGTGGCCAAACGAGGAGGCATCCGACTCGCCCGGCTGAGCCCCGAGCACGTTGGTGGCCACGAGGCGCACCGCTCGGCCGATCGTGGCGTTCGCTCGATTGCCTGGCCCCAGCGCACCATGGCGGGCGTTCATGCCAATCTCCTGCGCCATCGGCCCGCTCACGACGAGGCAGAGCGCGGCTCCGCCGGTGCTGGTGAGCACGGTGTGGAGGTTGAAGTCGGCATCGAACATCGCCTCGAGCGCCGCCACGACCACCGGGAAGTACTCCGGCCGGCAGCCCGCCATCACCGCGTTGGTCGCGGCCTTCTCGAGTGAGACGCCGCGCCCCCGCACGGCCAGGTAGCCGATCAGCAGTTCGGGATCCTCGGCGCCGATGGCTTCCAGCATCGCGCTGACGCGGGCCGGCGTCGGTGGCACGATGGGCAGCCCGTCGGTCCATCCACGCGCGAAGAACTCCTCCTGCACGTCCTCGGCTTCGACACTCACGGTTTCGGTCATGTCCGGCCAGACGACGCGGGCGTCGGTTGATTCGGGGCCACTTGAGCCAGCACCTGGGTGACGATTCCCGCCGCCAATGCGCGCAGCTCCCGGTCCGTCTTGCCGTAGACCGGATGTGGCACCACAGCCGAGTGGTATCCCGGCGCGCCGAGCTTGGCCGCATGCGAGGCGATGATCATCTGGAACGGCTCGGTGATCAGCACCGTGGCAGGTGTGCCGCGCTCCTCGATCATCAGCGCGTCATGCAAACTGCACGACGAGCAGGCTCCTCAGTCTCCGACGCCGGTGATCACGAAATGTGCCCGCGCGGCCATTCCGTCTGCCTGGACCGCCGTGATCGGATACGCCGCGTTGGGCTTCTCAATCAGCCGGACCTCGATGTCGCGGTGCAGCGGCGTGCGCAGCTCGTCGGCCAGCACCTCCAGCAGCTCCCTGGCCAAGGGCTTTCCGTTGGCGATCAGGCCGATCACCGGACGCAGCGGCAGCACGTCACGGGAGGCCAAGTCCAGCCGGGGTCGCGGCGTATCTGGAGTGTCCGGTCGCAGCACGGTGATCTGAGCCATCTCCCACCTCCTTGCCGATGCCGGACTCCTCGAGGGCCGACGATACCCATCGTATCTAACAAACAATTGGTAGAACGAGGTTGGGCGGCCGGCGGCGACTGCGGTGCGCCGACACTTGGCCCGGGCGTGTCTAGACTGCCAACCCTCGTTTGCACGCAAGCTACTTCAACACGGCCGACGGAGCCGAGCTCTACTGGGAGGAGATCGGCGAAGGTCCGCGCGTGCTGCTGGTGCACGGAGGGACGGGAAGTGGCGCATTCGACTGGGAGTTCGTGCGCGCCCCGCTGGCCCGGAGCTATCGCCTGTTGATGGTCGACCTCCGCGGCCACGGCCGCTCGAGCGATCCGCACGAGCGCCTGAGCCTGGACCAGATCGCCGACGACGTCGAGGCGCTGGTCGAACAGGTGGGCGGCTGCGACGCGATCATGGCTTTCTCGGTTGGCGCGAGCGCGATGATCAGTTTGCTGTGCCGGCGTCCGACACTGACGCGGGCCTTCGTCTGCATCGCCGGCTCGACGGCGGGTGACCCCATGCAGGTGGAGGGCATCGTCAACGGGCCGTGGCCGGCCGATCTGAAAGACCTCCACCACGAACACGCCCCGGACGCCGAGTATTGGCGAGCGCTGCGAGATCAACTGGCCCGCAGCTGGGCCGGCCATTACGTCTCCGAGACCGAGCTGGCCCGTCTCGGTAGTTCCCACGCTGGTGCTGTGCGGCGACCGAGATCGCGTCGAGCCGGTGGAGTCGGCGCTCTCGCTGTCGCGCTCGCTCCCCAAGGGCGAGTTGCTCGTGCTCCCTGGGTGCGGGCATTTCGCTCCGCGGGAGCGGCCGGCCGAGCTCAGCGCGATGGTCGAGAGCTTTCTCGATCGCGTGCTGCAGAGTGGCCCGCCCAGCTGAGCGCGATGGTCACGATCGACTCCCATCGCGCGCGGGCCCGGCGCTGAGCGATCACGCGGATGCGCGACATCGCCTCCCGGATGCTCTCGGTGGACGACGCTGAGCACCTCGCCCGGCGCCGCTTGCCGAAGGCGCTCGCCCAGCTGATCGAGGTCGGCGACCCGACGCCGACCTTCGGCCGGAACCTCGCTGCCTTTCAGGACGTCAGCCTCCGTCCCCGCGCCGCCGTGTTCACCCGGCGACGAGATCTTCGCGCGTCGGTGCTCGGGCACGAGCTGGCGATCCCCGTGATCGTGGCGCCGACCGGAAACCTGCGGGTGCTTCACCGCGACGGTGAACCGGGCGTGGCACGCGCCGCCGGCGCCGCCGGAACGATCCAGTGCGTCAGCACGTTCACGGGCTACCGGATCGAGGACGTGGCCGCTGCCGCGACCGGGCCGCTGTTCTTCCAGCTCTATTTCGTCGGAGGGCGGGAGAACGCCGAGGCCAACATCGAGCGCGCGCGACGTGCGGGCTGCCGGGCACTGGTGATCACCGTCGACACCGCGGCGCGCCCTCAGGCCAAGCACGGCGTCCGAGATCGTGCCTTTCTCCCGCTGGCCGTCGACCCGCGCTCCGCGCTCAGGTTCCTCCCGCAAGTGGCCGGCAAGCCACAGTGGCTACTGGACTTCGTCCGCGACGGCATGACGATCGAGGTACCGATGATCCGCGACGCGGACGGCCGAAACATGACGTTCGCCGAAGCATCCGAGGGGCTCGCGATCGAGATTCCGGTCTGGGAGGACCTGGCCTGGATCCACGAGCAGTGGAAAGGCCCGATTATCGTCAAGGGCCTGCTCACGGCCGAGGACGCGCGGCGCGCGGTCGACCACGGCGCCGCGGCGATCGTCGTCTCGAATCACGGCGGGCACCTGCTGCCGGCCACGCCACCCAGCCTGCGCGTCCTGCCCGAGGTCGTGGACGCGGTCGGCGACCGGGTGGAGGTCCTGCTCGACAGCGGGATCCGCCGGGGCGCGGACGTCGTCAAGGCGATCGCGCTCGGAGCGCGCGCCGTGCTGATCGGGCGGGGATACCTGTGGGCGCACGCCGCAGCCGGAGAAGCCGGTGTTCGCCGCATCCTGGAGGTGTTCCGGGACGGGATCGACTCGACGCTCGCGCTGATCGGTTGTCCCTCCGTCTCAGCGCTGGATTCGTCCTACGTGGCGGTACCCGCGAGTTGGTAGATGTCGTGAGCGTTTCACAGGATCAACCAACCATTTGGTAGATTGTCGGCCGCCGCCGTGAACGAGTTCCTTAATCTGCTCTCCCGCCAAGTGGTGCAGGATGCGCGATCGGTCGGCGCGCGGGCACGGATGCGGCTGTCGGACGACCGGGTCCTGCGCTACGGGACCGTCGGCGAGCTTCGCGCGGCGGCCCGCCGCGGCCTGCCGCGCGTCATGTTCGACTTCATCGATGGAGCAGCCAATGACGAGGTCACCTCCCGGCACAACCAAGCGGACTTCGGCGCGCTGGAGATTCTGCCGCGCGTGCTGGTTGACGTGTCCGAGGTAGATCTCCGCACCACCGTGCTCGGACAGCCGGTGGCCATGCCGTTGATTGGCGCGCCCATGGGGCTCAACGGCCTCATTCACCACCACGGCGAGGCGGGCATCGCCCGCGCGCTGCATGACGCCGGCTCGGTCTACGTGCTCGGCGCGATGGCGTCATACAGCATCGAGGAGATCGCCGACCAGGCGCCCGGGCCCAGCTGGTTCCAGCTCTACGTGTGGCGAGATCGTGACCTGGTACAGGAGCTGGTGCAACGGGCCCGCGCGGCAGGGCACCTCGCGCTCGTGTTGACCGTCGACGTTCCCCGCGCGGCGGCCCGCGACCGCGACCGGCGCAACGGCTTTGGCCTCCCCCCGCGCGCCACCCTGCGCTCGTTGGCGGGCGGCCTGATCCGGCCGCGATGGTCGGCCCAGTTCATCCGGGACCCGCGGATGTCGGCCGCCAGCGTCGTGGGCCAAGGCGGAGGGCCCGACGATCCGGTGGGCATGACCGACTACATCAACCGGCAATTCGACCCGAGTGTCACCTGGGCGGACCTGGCCTGGTTCCGGGAGATCTGGACGGGTCCCCTGGTGGTCAAGGGGATCCTGCGCGCCGAGGATGCCCGGATGGCCGTCGACCTCGGCGCGAACGCGATCAGCGTGTCCAACCACGGCGGACGCCAGCTCGACCATGCGCCCTCGACGATCCGTGCCCTGCCGGGCATCGTCGATGCGGTGGGCGACGAGGTGGAGGTTTACCTCGACGGCGGCATCCGGCGCGGCAGCGACGTCCTCAAGGCCCTCGCGATGGGCGCCCGGGCGTGCCTGATCGGACGTCCGCTGGTCTACGGGCTGGGGGCGGGCGGGGAAGCCGGCGCTCGCCGAGCGGTGGCCATCCTGACCCAGGAGCTGACCACGGCGATGGCCCTCGCCGGCTGCTCCTCGGTCTCTCTGCTCGACCGGTCGTGGATCGCGGAGCGCTCATCACGCAGCGTGTCCGCAGCGTCAACCTGAGCTTTCGACAGGGTTGCGTTCCACCAAACGTTTGGTTAGCGTAGGAAGCGGACGCGCGCGGATGACTACACAGGAGGGCGGCATGGCGAACGCTGTGGGTGAGATCAGCTTTTTCGAGCCGGAGACCAATGACTGTCCATATCCCGCCTACCAGCTCCTGCGGGACGAGTCACCGATCTGGAAGGACCCGGTCACCGGGATGTTGTTCCTCTCTCGCTATGAGGACATCCGCATGATCCTGCTCGACACCAAGCGCTTCGGCAACGCGGTGGGCAGCGGCGCCGGCGACACCGGTAAGGCCGTGGCGCCCGAAGACCCGGAGAAGGCCAGGGCCCTGCTCGAGGCGATGGAGGTCGAGGCGGAGCTGACCAAGCTCTACGAGGAGAAGGGCTGGCTGCCCGTGTCCAGTCTTGACGGCCTGGACGAGCCGCGGCACATGCAGCTGCGTCGCATGATGGATCACGCCTTTCGCCCGGCCCGGGTCCGCGAACTCGACCCCTTCGTCGACTCCCTGGCCCAGGGCCTGGTCGACGATTTCATCGCCGACGGTCGCTGCGAGTTTGTCTCGCAGTTCGCCGTCCCCCTGCCGCTGTACGTGATCGGGAAGCAGATGGGCATCCCCAAGGAGGACATGCCGCAGATCAAAAAGTGGACCGATGCCTGGGTCCAGCGGATGGGTTTGATGCTGACCCGGGAACAGCGGATCTGGTCGGCCGAGCAGGAGATCGAGGCCCAGCACTACTTCCAGGCCAAGTTCGAGAAGCTGCGTCGCGAGCCGGAGGACAACCTGCTCAGCGACCTGGTCAATAACGACGTCGCCGAGTGGGGACGCCCGCTCACCGACCAGGAGCTGCACACCGAGATGATGGCCGACCTGTTCGTGGGCGGTTCAGAGACCTCGACGAACGCACTGTCGGGCGGAGTCATGCTCTTGATCCAGAACCCGGATGTGTGGCGGACCGTGAAGTCCGATCCGGACAAGTACCTCGAGAACCTGGTCGAAGAGGTGCTGAGGCTCGAGTCCCCGGTGCAGGGGTTGCTGCGCCTGGTCTTGGAAGACGTCGAATTGCACGGGGTGGCGATTCCCAAGGGGTCGGTGATCAAGCTGGGCTACGGCTCGGGCAATCGCGACGAGCGCCGCTTCAGCTGCCCAAACCAGTTCGACTTGGAGCGCGACCAGCCGAGGACTCATCTGACCTTCGGCGTCGGCAGCCATCACTGCCTCGGCGCCCCGCTCGCGCGGCGCGAGCTGTACTACGGGTTCAAGGCACTCGTGGACCGACTCGACGAGATGCGCTTCGTCGAAGGCGCAAACGACTTTCACTTCCATCCGAACTACTTCCTGCGGGCACTGAAGGAGCTCCACATCGAGTTCACGCCAACCGCAGGCTGATCGCGGCCGGCCCCCGCCGGCGGCCCGCCCGAGGCGCTTCTCTGGTGGGCCGCCGGTCGGCCGCGGTCAGTAGGTTCGATCGAGCGTGAGATACATCCGGCGGAACCGCCAGCGGCCCTCGTCGAGCACCGCCTGACAGTCGTACCAGCCGGTCGCCTGCACTGTCAGCTCGTTGTTCAAGGTCACGAACAGAGACAGGATTGCGGTCACTCGGGTCTCGGTGTCTGACTCGTTCGAAAAGCGGACATTGGTGATCACGTGACGCCGCTGGTCGCCCTGGTTGAGCGTCGTGTCGCGGATGAAGTCGACCGCCACCTGACGGGACAGAAACGGACCGATCGTGTCGCCACCGGTGATTTCGATGGTGAACTCGGCCTGTTCGGTGAAGACGTCGTCCAGATGCTCGAACTCCTTGTTGTCATGCGCCCACGCGTAGGTCGCGAACACCTGTGTGATGGCATCATGGTCAGCCAAGGCTCTCCTCCAGTGCAGCTACGGGCGCCGCCGGCGCCGAGTGTCGGGTCTGAGGCGCCTGCGGCCTTCGGCGGCGGGTGGCGATTCAGCCTACCAATCGATTGTTTTATGCGGGGAAACGCAGGTCGGACAGCCTACCGCGCTCACCGCCACCGTGGCGGTGCCGATGACTGCACGCGTGAGGTCGCGTCATCGCCGCGACGATCGAGCCACACCTCGCAGTCGACGAGTTGCTCGCCGTGTTCCCGGCGGACGGCCGACACGATCCCGCCCGCCACCACCGCGTCTCCCTCGAACACGTTCGCGGTGAATCGAGCCTCGAGATGGCGCAGACAGTCCGGCCCCGCCCACGCCATCAGCATGTTGGTGATGTACCCCAGGTTGGTCGGGCCCTGGTTGATCACGCGATTGCCCAGTCCGCGCTTGGCGACCTCGGCCCGATCCCAGTGAATCGGATTGGGGTCGCGCAGGATCGCGGCGAGCAGTTTCATCCGATCGGCGCTCACCGACTGCAGGGTGAAGGCGGGAATCGGTGAGCCGACCGAGAGTTCCATCACGCGCTACGCAGGAAGATCCACGAGTTGACCACCGTCGCGACGGGCCGGTCGTCTTTCACGTCGCGGACGTCGATGCGAAAGCTCACGACGTCCATGACCCCGGCTCGCCGGCCGGTCTTGCGCTCCACGCCGATGAAGCCGCCTGACATCCGGTACGTGTGACCGACGCGCAGCGGTCGATGGACATCCCACACATACTCACCGGCCCGGATCGCCTCGTCGGACTCGGCGTGACACAGCGCGAAGATGTCGCCGTACTTGAGCCCCACCCCGGCGAGCGGCGCATGGAACAGGTAGGCCGGATGCGCCAGAGCCGTCCGGGAGCGGATCGCAGGCCATCGCCTCACACAGCAGTGTGTTCTCCCACCGCTCGATCGTGAACGTACCGCCCGGGGAACTGATGACCCACCAACGCGCGCATCTGCTCGATCGTGACCGCGACGCGCGGCGCCACAACCGGCGCTTCACCATGCGGTTTCGTCGACTCCGGCATCCGGCCGTCAGGTCGTCAACCCCGCGTCCGCGACCAGGTTCTGACCGGTCATCGCACTCGAATCATCGCTGAGCAGGAACGCGGCAGCACGGGCCAGCTCCTCCGCCGTACACGCGCGACGCAGAGCGGACATGCCCTCGAGCAGTGGGATCATCTCGTCCTCGGAGAACCCCATCTCACGAGCGATTCCGGGCATCGCCGAGTGGAAGATCGCCGTGTTCGGGGTTCGCTCCGGGGGTCAGGACGTTGACGCGTACACCCTGCGGGCCGACCTCCGCCGCCAGGGTCCGGGCATAGCCCACGAGCGCGGACTTGGTGGCCGCGTAGGGAGCCGCCAGGGGAAAGCCGCGCAGGATTCCGGCGCTGGCCACCAGCACGATCGAGCCCCGGCCCTCAGGCACCATGGCGCGCAGCGCCGCGCGAGTGCACAGGAAGGTCGAGCGCATGTTGGTGCGAATCACGGCGTCCCACTCATCCACGGAGGTCTCGTCCAAGCGCTTGGGGGTGCCGTGCGTCGCGGCGGCGTGCAGCATGGCCTCACACCCGGCGAAGTTCTCGGTGGCGGCGGCGAATACAGCGGCAATGTGGGCCTCGTCACTCGCGTCCCCCACAACGGTCACCGCCTGTCCCCCGACCTCCTCGACGCGCGACGCCGTCGCGCGGAGCGTGTCGGGAGTTCGACCCGTCAATACGACCGGGTATCCGCGCTGGGCCAGCAGCACTGCGGTGGCGCCACCCAGGCCGCCGCCTGCGCCCGTGATGACTACGGCGCGATGTTCCACACTGACCCTCCTGATCGGTGGTTGAGGCCCTCGGGCCGGTCGTTGATGGCTCGGTACGCCCCGTCGGCGGGAACGTCACTTCAAGGCGATCGGATTCAGCGGCGAGCCCATTCCGCCCGGGAGGTGCAAGGGCTGCGCGGCGAGCAGGAATTCGTACACCCCGTCCTGCGCGCAGTCGGCCGCGAGCTCGTCCAGAACAAACAACTCACCCAGCGTCAATCCCAGGTCGACCAGGCAACCGACATGGAGCGGAAACCCCGGTCCTCGGGGTCCTCGGCACGCAGCGGCTCGACCGCGATCGTGTCCGTGGCCAGCGCTGACACGCGATGCTCATGCAGCCACCCGATTGCGTCACGACTGATGCCGGGCGACCTCAGGAAGTACTCGATCGGTGGCTGACCCTCGGGACGCGTCCACCATCCCGCGAGATATCCGGTACGCACCAGGAGCATGTCGCCCGGGAGCAACTGAACGTCCTGCGCATTCAGGCAGGCGTCGAGCATCGCCGGCGCCGATCACGCTGCCGGTCCGCACAGCCTCCACGCCTTGGTGGCGCGCCGCGTCGATCAGCACACCACGGCCGACGAAACACTCACGCTGCTGCTCGATACCCAGCACCCGACACCCGGCTGCAGCCGTGACGTTGCCGGCCCAGAAGCCGTTGTACATCGTGTCGCCTGTCATCGCGTGACCAAGGCCGTCCCAGTGGGTGGATCCGTGCGTCGCAACGGTGAGAATGTCCTCGCACCACTGGAGCCCGGGGGCTGCCTCATTGGCCGGACTGCCCACCACTGCGTCTGATCCGCTCATCTGCGCCAGGCGCTGGGGCGCCGGCCGTGGCGGCCAGACCGGTGCGGTCGCCTGGAGCGGCAGCGCCAAGAGAACACCTTGCCGCTCCGTACGAGCTCGGCCGCCGCGATGCGCTGCTCGGAGCCGATGAGATTCTGCGTCCCTCGCTGATCCTCGCTCACCCCACCGGCCCCAGTTGTGGGGTTCCCGCGGCCGGTAGCCGTCCACGACCTTTCCCGCTGATCGACGCTATACGGGGGAGGGCTCCAGCCGATGGAGTAGTCGCCGGGCTCGGTGCGCCCCATATCTGACCCGCTACCACCAGCAGGCCGTGGGGATGGCCGGATGTTCGGTCGCGGGGTACTTCTTGTGAATCGGCTGCACGACCTCCTCGCCGAAGCGCTGGATCTGCTCGTGCGCCGCTTCCATCGAGGGGCCGGTGGGCATGCGGAAGCGAATCGTGAAGTAGTCCACCCCGAACTCCTCGTGGTAGCGCTCCAACTGCTCGATGCACTGCTGCGGCGTGCCCATGATCGTGTGCGGGGCTGCCCGCTCGGCCGTGATCTCCTGTTCGCTCTGAAAATCGGGGTGGTGGGTGAAGATTCCCTGGCGGTAGTAGAAGCGCATCTCTTCCACGAAGTGCGTCCCGAACTGCGCGGCGGCATCCTCGAAGCTGTCGGCCACCCAGCCATCGCGCATCAGCACGATGAACGGCTGCTTGCCCAACTCCCGGGCGTGCTCACGGTAGGCCCCGCCTGCTCGTCCCACACTTCCTTCATCAGCGGGAACGGGTCGCAGGTCCAGGCGGCGCCGTAGTCCGCCGAGCGCCGGATCGCCGCCGGAACCGCGTTGCCGCCGCCCCAGATTGGCCACCCGCCCGACTGGTAGGGCTGTGGCGCCAGCAAGCCCTGCTCCACTTGCCAGTACTTGCCGGGAAAGTCGAAGCGTTCGCCGGAGAAGGCCGCCTGCCAGATCCGAATTGACTCCTGGAAGCGGCCGAGCAGATGCTCCTGAGGAATGCCGAACTGCTGCCAGTAGCCGGGGTGAAACCCGCGCGACATGGTCGTGTAGAGGCGGCCCTGTGAGAGGTTGTCGATGACCGAGAACTGCTCGGCCGCCTTCAGCGGGTGAAACAGCGTCGCGACGAAGGTGAATGTGCCAATCGCGATCCGATCGGTTTCTCGGGCCAGGATCGTGAGGATCTGCTCGGGTCCCGGGAAGTAGCACTCCGTGCGGCCGTGTCGATCTGGAATCTGCACCGAATGGAAGCCGGCCCGCTCGGCGGTGATCCCCTCGAGGATCATCGCCTCCATCGTGGCGTGGGCGTCCTGCGGCGTGGGCATCGGCTGGTCATAGCCGCCCTTGTGCAGATCGATGAGGTAGCCGATCCTCATGTCCTCTCCTCTCTTGGGCCCAGCCAATCAACCGGCCGGGCGGTGTCGTCAGCGTGTCGCCGACGCGGCCTGGGTTTCTACCAAACGTTTGGGATATCTGCCGGCCCCCGCTCGCTAGGCGATACGTTCCGGTGTGACGAAATACGCGGTGGTGCGTGAGACGAGCGTCGCCGCGTCATCGTGCGCCGCCTGCATCTCAGCGCTCGAGTCGGCGTGCTGATAGTCCGCCTCGCTGTCGAAATCGAGGATCGAGATGCCGTCCGCCTCCGGGCTCTGCAGACGCTCGGACCCCAGCACGAGACATTGCGTATAGCCGCGCAGCCCCGGCAGCCGACTGACCAGCGAGGTGCCATGTTCGGTCCAGCGCGCGGCAAACTCCTCCCGGGTGAGGTCCTGGTGACGGTGAATCTCGAAGATCACGCGAAACATCGGCGCTAGCGCTCCAGGAACTCGCGGATGCGCTGCTTGTGCTCCGCGGTCGTGAACAGCAATGCGGTCGCTTCGACCGATTCGGCGAACCCGTCGTGCGTGGCCCGGTTGATGAACTGCTTACCCGCGCGCACGGCCAGCGTGGCGTTGGCCCTGATCCGCGCCGCGACGGCGCGAGCCTCGTCGAGCAGTTCGTCGTCCTGCACCACGCGCTGTACGAGACCGATCCGCAGCGCAGTCTCGGCGTCGACCACGTCGCCGGTGAGCGCCAGCCAGCGCGTCCAGTGACGGCCGATCACGTCCGGGCCGCGGACCACCCCGTAACCCGGCATGAGCCCGACCGTCGCCTCGCGGAAGGCAAACCGGGCGCGGTCGGAGGCGATCACCAGGTCGCAGGCCAACGTCAACTCCGTGCCGCCGCCGTAGGCGATCCCGTTGACCGCGCCGATCACCGGCACCTCGCATTCCTCCACGGCGTGAAAGGCCGCGTAGACGCGGCGGATGTGCCGGCGGTAGGACTCGACGTCGCTGAGCACTTCGAACGAGGCAATGTCTCCTCCGGCCGAGAACGCCCGCCCGCGACCGCTGAGGATGCAGACCTCGACGCTCGGGTCCTCGTCAAGCTCGGATAGGACCAACGGGAGCTCGGCGAAGAAGGTCGGACCCATGGCGTTGAGCTTCTCCGGGCGGTCGAGCCAGACAATCGCCGTACCGTCTCCGTCGCGTTCGACGGTGAAGACTTCATACTCCATGAGATCGGTGGAATCTATCAAACACTTGTTTGAAAAAATGGCGCTCTGAGCGCCGTCGGAGGTCGTCCGCCGACCGGGATCGCGGGAGCGGCTCGGCACTCACGGGGGCATCGGCTCACCATCTGGGCTGAACGTCTGCACGTCCGAGCTGAGCGGGATCTCAGCCATGCGGGTGTAGCTGCGGTGCGAGAAGCGCCAGCGGCCGTCGGCTCGACAGCAGGTGTCGTAGTAGAGGCCGATCGCCATCCGCTTGGTTCCGTCGGGGAGCACCGCGAAGTCGGTGTGGAACCAACGGCACGTGGCCGCGTCGCCCTCCACCTCCACGGTTCCGTTGTTGATCGTCTGCAGCACCCAGGGAATGCCGGCCATCAGCGGCTCCCAGTAGGCCAGTATCGCGTCGCGTCCCACGTAGCGGTCGCCTCTGATTTCCCACACTCCGTCGGGTGCCCAGGTGTCTCGGAACGCCTCGGCGTCGCGCCGGTTGACGGCATCGGCGTAGCGCTCGACCAGGGCTCGGATCTCAACGTAGGCCTGTTCCATCGCGTGATCCTCCCTTCGAGCGGTGTGGCTAGAACACGAGCACGAGCCGGCCACGGACGCCCCCGGCCTCGAGTCGCTCGTGGGCCTCCGCGGCGCGCTCGGGCGGAAATGTCTCAGCGACGCGCAGGCTCAGGGCCCCGCGCTCGACACAGTCGGCCAGAGACCGAAGCTTCTCGGATGCCGTGGAGTATTCGCGCACGCTGACCGGCACGGCGGAAATGCCTCGTTCCAGATCGCCGTCGAACGCCCGGACGCAGACGATCCGGCCGTCGTCGCGAATCGCCGGCAGCAGGTCTCGGCCGATCACCGCCGCGTCAACCGCGGCGTCCGCGCCTCCGTCTGTGGCCTCTCGGACCGCGGTCGCGGACTGGCCGCCGCGCGCCACGAACACCGAGGCGCCAAGCTCCCGCAGCAGCTCCTCGTCCGCCGGCGCGGAAATCGCCACGACGTTGATGCCCTCGCTCGCCGCCAATTGGACGACGTAGCCGCCGAGCGCGCCCGCCGCTCCGGTCACCGCCAGGGTGTCCCCGGCCGTCAAACCGAGTCGGTCCAGCGCCATCCGGGCCGTCAGACCGTTCATCGGGAGCGTGGCGGCCTGCGCCATCGACGCACCCGGCGGGGCCTCGACGACCGACCGGGCATCGACGAGCACCTGCTCGGCATGGGCCCCGCGTCCCTCCGGAATGAACGCCGTCATCCCCACCACCGGAACACCGGCATCCCATCCCACGCCGGCGCCGACGGCATCGATCACCCCGGCAAACTCAAGTCCGGCGACGTATGGAGGCGTGGCTTGCGCAACCAAGGCCGAGAGGCCCCCGCTGCGGAACAGGACATCCGACGGATTGACGGTCGCGGCCGCGACACGCACCCGCACCTGTCCCTCCAGGGGCACGAGGTCGGGCAACTCAACGACCTCCAGCACCTCGGGAGGGCCGTAACTATGGAAGCCAGACGCCCGCACGGCGACGGGAGTATACAAGCTCCTCAACCAACCGTTTGATTGGTTCTCAGCGGATTGCGGCAGCGTTGCTACCACCAAACGTTTGTTTGATAAGTTGTGGCCAACGCGCGTGGCCCTTGGCGTTCGCGCCAGATCGTGCCTGAGATCATGACTCTGGCGGTCCGAATCGAGACGGAGGTGAGGTGCGATGAGAATCGCGATTCTGGGAGCGGGAGCCATGGGCTCGGTGTTCGGCGGGCACCTGGCCCTGGCCGGTCACGACGTGACGCTGGTTGACATCCGCCGCGACCACATGGAGGCGGTCCGCCGTAACGGCCTGGAGATGCGCACCCCAACCGGCGAGAGCTTCAACGTCAGGCTCGACGCGATCTCCGACGGTGCCGAGCTGGAGCCCGTCGAGCTCGTGATCGTGCTGTGCAAGAGCTTTGCCACCGCCGACGCCGCGCGATCGATCGCGCAGGCGGTGACCGCGGACACGTGGGTCGTCACCGTGCAGAACGGGCTGGGCAACGATCGGCGCCTGGCCGAGGTGCTCGGGCCGGAACGGGTGATCCCCGGTACGACCACGGTCGGCGCGGAGCAGTACGACGTCGGGGTGACGATCATGAATCCCGCCACCGCGAACCGCACGTCGGTCACCCATGTGGGACCGCCCCGGGGTGCCGAGAGCGTTCCGCAGGGCGTGCGCGACGTCGCCCAAACACTGACGGACGCGGGACTGCCCACTCAGGCCCTGGACTCGGCCGACCTGGTCATCTGGACCAAGCTGGCGCTCGCCGGACCGATGGGCCCGCTCACCGCGCTGCTCCGGCGGACCGTGCGCGATGTCGCGCAGGACGAAGCCTCGTTCGCCGTGATCCACGACATGTTCGATGAGATCGTGTCCGTCGCTCATGCCTCGGGGGTGCCGTTGGAGCGCGACGAGACGTGGGCGCATTGCCTGGAGACCTTTCACGGCGCCGGCCCGCATGTCACCTCGATGGCCGCCGACGTCCTCGGCCACCGCCGCACCGAGATCGACAGCTTCTGTGGCGAGATCGCCCGTCTCGGCGAGGCGCACGGAGTGCCCACGCCGGTCAATCGCGCCGTGTGGCAGATGATCACGGCGATCGAGGAAACCTACGACCGCTCGCTGGCCGAGACCGTCAGCTCAGGCGCCGGCGGGGCCTGACGTGAGGATCGGCCTACTGCTGGAGCTTCACGCCGGAGACTACGACCAGCCGCTGCCCGTCCCGGCGGTCACCCACGCCACGATGGAGGCGATGATCGAGGAGGCGCTCGTGGCCGAGCGCCACGGCTTCCATTCGGTCTCGGTCCCCGATCGCCACGGTCGCACCGAGTGCTTCTTCCCCGGCCCATTCCAGGTGCTGAGCACCCTGGCCCGGGAGACCGACCGGGTGGCCATCGGCAGCTTCACCCAGGTCTCGACGCTGATCCACCCACTGCTGAGCGCTGAGATGTTCTCGGTGATCGACAACCTGTCTGAGGGACGCCTGTTCACCACCCTCTCGCGTGGATATCACGAGGGCTATTGGAAGCAGTTCGGGATACCCCGGGAGAAGCTGCTGGGGCGGTTCATGGAGGCGTTGGCCGTGATCAAGGAGTCGTTCAAGGGCGAGCGCTTTGACTTCGAGGGTAAGCACTTCCGGGTCGAGCAGGGACTCTTGGTGCCGCAGCCCTACCAGCCCGGCGGCTGGCCGATCTGGGGCGGCGGCAACGCGGTGGACGCGGCGATCCGGCGCTCAGCCGACTACGGAGAGTGCTGGACGTGTGACGACTTTCCCCTGCGTCACGACGTGTGGACGCACCAATCCGGCCTGTATCGCGACCGGGCACGGGAACTCGGTAAGCAGCCCTACGTCGTCCTGATGCGCGACGGCTGGGTCGCCGACAGCTTCGAGGAGGCCGCCACCGTGTTTGGCGCCCACTACGCCGAGGAGATGCGCTTCTACTTCCGCCAGGGCATCTTCACCCACCATCCCGACTTCACCAGCGAGCAGGACATCACCCCAGAGCGCTGCGCGCCCCACCTGATCATGGGCACCCCGGCCCAGTGCATCGAGCAACTCGAGATGTACCACGAGGACTACGGCGTCGACTACGTCATGTGGCGCTGCCGGATGCCGCGCGGCCCGTCGCTGCAACAGGCCCGCGAACAGGTGGCGCGGTTCGGCGAAGAGGTCGTTCAGCCCATTCACCGCAAGTACCCGGCCCCGGCGCACCCGGCGATCCCCATCGCCTGCCGCTGGTAGCCGGCCCTCCGAAGATGCGTGGGTGAGACGCGCCGGTCAGGCCGGCGCGTCCCATCCACAGCAGGTGACGGGCGATCGAGGAGGAGAACGCCCAACACCGTCCCCGCGCATCGATGCGTGGCGGGGCTGCGACCCGCAGGCTCGGTGCAAGCTCTGGCAGGTCCGCAGTTTGGTAGGCCTAGGCCGTGTCAGTGGCCGCGAAGTCGAATGTCTCCAGCTCCTCGTGGTTCGGCGCGATGTTCAGCGCCACGTTGATCGAGCCAAAGCCGCCCGCCGTCGCGGTCAGGATTGACAGCTCGATGATCTCGGCCTCCGAGTAGTAGCGCCGCAGATCCGCCACCATCTCGTCGGTGATGTGCAGCGCGCCGATGCAGAAGGTCTCGACGTAGCGCAGGGCGGCCTTCTCCGCGTCGGTGTAATCGCCGTCCTCGATGTTGTCGATGTCCCGATAGTCATCCTCGGTCGTCGCCCCCTCGGCCACCTTGAAGCGGGTGTTCTGGCACATCCGGCAGCCCACAGTGCGCGCGATCTTCATCCGGGCCAGATCCTTGATCCGCATGTCGAGGACGCCGTCGCACCACACCTTGGCGTAGAACTCGAAAAACGCCGTCAGCAATTCCGGCCGCCAGGCCATGACACCGCTGAAGTTGCCTTCCACCCCGGGGACGGGATCCAGCCGAGGCGCCCCCACCGGACCGATGATGGGCAGTTCAACCTTCTGCACGGCCATCGCGAACCTCCTGTGGACAGTTTTACTTTTCGACCAAGCGTTTGTTTGGTTATCATACCGCCCATGGAGATCCGGCCGCGATCGCCATGCGCGTAGGTATCTACTGCGACCTGCGCAATCCGCCGGCCTGGAGGCGACCGTGGGACGCGCTCTACGCGCACACGCTGGACCGGATCGTGGAGGCCGAACGGCTGGGCATCGGCTCGGTGTGGCTGACCGAGCACCATCTGTTCGAGGACGGCTACCTCCCCCAGCCGCTGACGTTCGCCGCCGCGATCGCCGCGCGCACCCACAGCGTCCGCATCGGCACCGCGATCATGCTCGCCCCGCTGCGCCCGGCCCTGGCCATCGCCGAGGAGGCGGCTGTGGTGGACATCCTGAGCAGCGGCCGGCTGGAGCTGGGGATCGGCGCGGGCTATCGGGTGCCGGAATATGAGGCCTACGGCGCCGATGTCACCCGTCGGTTTGAGCTGCTCGAGGAGCGCGCGCGTGAGATCCGCCGCCTGTGGGATGAGGGGATCTGCATGCCGCCGCCAATCCAGGAACGCCCGCCGCTCTGGCTCGGCGTGATGGGACCGCGAGGCGCTGAGATGGCCGGCCGGCTCGGCGAAGGGCTGCTGTGGCTCGACACCGCGCTGCTCGAGCCCTATCGCCGCGGCCTGGCAGCCGGCGGTCACGATCCCTCCAGCGCTCGGATGTCGGGGTTGGTGAACGTCATCCTGGCCGACGACCCCGAGTCGGCGCGGGACCGGATCGCCCCGCACCTGGCCTACCAAAACGAGTCCTATCGCCGCTACGCGGGCGAGGGGGGCGGCGTGGCCCGCCGGCACCGGCCCGGCCGGTTCGCGGCGGACACAGCGCCGCCGCCGGCCGAGCGCCCGCGCACCGCACTCCCGCCGCAGCTGCAGGTCCTCAGTTGCGAGGAGGCGATCGACCTCCTGCGCGATTGGCTCGCCGACGCGCCCGTCGAGGACATCTTCACCTGGGACAGCGTGGCCGGTATGCCCTACGACCTCGCCGACCGCCACGTCGAGCTCGTCGCCACCCGGCTCGCGCCCGCGCTCGCCAACGTGGGTGCCGCACCCCCCGGCTGAGGAATGCGCTGACGCGGGGTCCACGGCCGCCGCTCGTCGGGTGGCGTTGCTGAAAAAGCCCGTGCCATCCGCGCTTAATCAGCACACCCCCTCGAATCGACCGGTGGCGCAGGCTGCCGCCGCGTGTGGTGGCGGGGTGCGCCGCACCCCCGCCCATCCTCGGTGGGCCGTTCGGATCTGATCAGTAACGCACCGTATCGGCGAAGAACGGGATCCGTGAGCCGAGCACCGCTTCGGCCGAGGAGATGCCCGAGCGTGCCGCCTTGTCGATGCCGATCCCGCGGGCGCGCAATGTGTCGCCGGTGAGCCAGAGGCCGTCGATGCCCCGCACCAATGAGTCGGGGCGCGCCGCGCCGACCATGCCAGGCTTGCAGATGACGCCGTAGGTCGTGACCAGATGCGGCTTCTTCCAGAGTGCGTGCCGGGACGCCGGCAGCATCTCCTCGATGTCGAGCCACAGCGCCTTGAACTGCTTGTCGAGCCACTTCCGATCGCCGTAGCGCTCGGTGGCGTCGAAGGCCGCGCCAACGCAGGTCAGATATTCGCCGGGTGGCGAGACACCGGGGTCGTACCCGGTGAAGTTGAGGGTGAATCCGGGCAGGCCGGTCCGCGGGGTGGCGAAGAATGACGCCATCTCGCGCTCGCTGGAGGCGATCACCGGCTCTTTGGCGGCGATCCAATAGCCGATCCAGCAGGCCCGGTTGCGATTGTTGGCGAAGAAGCGGATGCGCTGGCGCAGCTCCCAGGCCAGGGCCGCCTCGTCGAACAGCCGGGACAGGTCCCAGACGGGGGCGTTGACGACGACGTTCTCGGCCTCGAGCAGTTCGCCGCCGCGTCGGCCGGGCTTCTCCCGGTCGCGCAGCTCGACGCCCACCACGGCGCCGTTCTCGATCACGACGCGTTCCACCGTGGCCGGCTGCACGAGGGTGCCGCCGAGGCCGATGAACGCATCGGCGATTTCACCCCACAGCTTCTCCCAGCCGCCCATCGGCCAGAACGAGTATCCCGCCGTCCGCTTGCGCTCGTAATGCAGCTTGCGGACGTAGAGGTTCTCGGAGGCCGAGTGCTCCCACCATCGGTTGGTAATTTGCTCCAGCACGGAGATCGCCTCCCAGACCAGGAACACCCCTTCGTCACTGGTGTACTGGGACATCCATTCGCGCAGCGACGCGTGGTCCCAGCGGTCGAGGTCGCGGTAATCGCTCTCCGTGACGGCCTCGATGCAGCGCTTCAAGCCCTGCTTGGCCCCACCGCCGTAGTACTCCTGGATCGGGCGCCAGCGGTCGCGATCCCAGAACGGCATCGAGTCGCTGCGCTCGCTCGGCACGAGATCGACGTCGATGAATTCGCATGCGCGGGTCAGGCTGTCGCCGGGGTCCTCGACGAGATGAGATCCCAACCCGAGCTGGTGGCCGCGGAAGCGGTGCTCCATCGCCCGGCCGCCGAGATAACGATGGCGCTCGACGATCGCCACGCGTTTGCCGCTCTTGGCCAACACCGACCCACAGACCAAGCCGGCGGCACCGGCCCCCACAACGATGACGTCGTATTTCATTCGGTGCTCAATCGGCGGTGGCTGAGAATGGCATGGTTTCTACCAACCGTTGGTTTGATTGCAATAATACCGGGGATGGACGACCGGCCACGCTCAGGTGACCCCCGAGCGGCGGCTGTCCGGCCAACCCCTGAGCCGACGCCCGGCGACCTGCAGGGTTGGGGGGCGCTCATCACGGGAGCCGGCCGAGGGATCGGGGCCGCTGCTGCCCGCGAACTGGCCGCGCAGGGTGCCGCGATCTGCGTGGCGGACATCGATGCGCAGCCGGCGCTCGACGTGGCGGCTGAGCTCGACGCGCACGGGCACGTAGCCTTTGCGGTGACGACAGACGTACGGAATCGAGCGGACTGCGAGCGGGCCGTGTCGCTGGCCACCGAGCGGTTCGGCGGACTGCAGATCCTGATCAACAACGCCGGCCTGACCAGCGACGCGATGATGGCCAAGATGACCGACGAGGTGTGGGACGAGGTCGGCGACGTGATCCTGCGCGGCGCCTTCAACTGCATCCGCGCCGTCGCCCCGGTGTTCCGCGCGTCCCCCGTGATCCCGCGGCGGATCGTCAACATCGCCTCGGTGGCGGGCGTCTATGGCGGGATTGGAAACAGCAACTACTGCGCGGCCAAGGGCGGCGTCATCGCCCTGACCCGCGCGATGGCCAAGGAGTGGGCGCGCTACGGGGTCACGGTCAACGCCGTCGCTCCCGGCTACGTGGAGACCCGACTGACCAGCGGCATGCCCGAGCGGATCCGCGAGGTCCTGGTCGGCCGCATTCCCGTCGGCCGGCCGGGAGTGCCTGAGGACATCGCGCACGCGATCGCGTTCCTGTGCTCGCCGCGTTCGGGCTATGTCACCGGCCAGGTGCTCGAGGTTGACGGCGGGATGTCCGATCTCGTGCTCCCGCGCTGACCGCGACGGTCGTCAACCGGCGGCCGGCGTGAACTCGATGTGCAACTCCTTCAGCGCGCGGAGGAAGTAGTTCGGGTGGTAGCTGAAGTCGTTGGCGCCCTCGACGAACGCGACCTCGTCGATCCGCTCGAACAGCGCCTTGAAGCCAAAGTACAGCTCGCGTCGCGCCAGCGGCGCGCCGATGCAGTGATGGCTGCCGACACCAAATGTGAGGTGGGTGCGCGGCTTCTCGCGCTCCAGGTTGAAGCCTTCCGGAGAGTCGAACCGACGCGCGTCCCGGTTGGCCGCAGCGTTGGTCACCTTGACGATCGAGCCGGCCGGGATCGTGACCCCGTGGAGCTCGACGTCCTCGAGCGCGGTGCGGACCAGGCACTGCACAGGCGCCTCCAAGCGCAGCACCTCCTCGATGAGGTTCTCCAGGTAGCGCTCGGGGTCGGACTTCACCCGCTGCCAGATCTCCGGGTTGCGGATCAGCAGCAACATCCCGGACGACAGGGCGTTGGTCGTGGTTTCCGATCCGCCGACGAACAGGTCCGCCATCATCTCGGTGTGGAGTTCGGCGTCGGTCAACGGCCGTCCCCATTCCGGCACCTCGTCGTTGACCAGGTCGCTGAGCAGGTTGTCCTCGGGCTGCGTACGTAGTTCCTCGTAACGGGCCTTGAAGAAATGCTGCGCTTCGATCTCCAGCTCGGTCGAGCGGAGCCTCTCCTCGCGGTTGAGCATCAGCCCGAGGCGGCGGATCCAGGCATCGGTCCACACTTTGATCTGCGGCATCACCTCCTCCGGCATCCCCATCTGCTTGCCGATCACATACAGGGGCAGCGGCACCGCGAACTGGGCCACGAACTCGCACCGGCCGGCGTCGACGAAGGTGTCGACGATCCGGTATGAGAGCGCCTCGATGAACGGGTCGAGCTCCCTCACGCGTTTCGGGCGGAAGGCGTGGTCGAATACGCGCCGCAGCTGCATGTGGCGCGGTTCGTCCAAGCGGTCAAGGCTGTCCCCCGGCACCCAGCCCTTTTCCTGATAGAGCCGGGTGATCTCCTGCTCAACGGCTCCGGTGCGGGTGCCCACGTCGTTGCTGAAGCGCTTGGTGTCGAGCAGGATCATGCGGACGTCCTCGTAGCGCGACACGACGAACATGCGCGTGACCGGGTCCCGCCACACCGGAGACTCGTTGCGCAGCAGTTCGTGGGCGGGATACGGGCAGTCGTTGGTCCGCTGATCGAAAAAGTTGATCTCGCTGAGTGCCTCTGGCATACGTCCCCTCCCGTTCCTCAGGCCTGATGGCCGTTGACGAGCCATCCGCCGTCGACGGGCAGGATGACGCCGTGGATGTATTCGGCATCGTCAGAGGCGAGAAACACCGCGGCGCGCGCGAGTTCCTCGGGACGGCCGAGGCGGCCATAGGGCGCGCGCGCTTCCAGCGCCGCGCGATCGACCACCCCGCGTCCCATCAGGTCGGCGACGAGGTCGGTCTCGAAGTAGCCCGGAGCGATCGCGTTGACGCGGATCCGGGGAGCCCACTCGGCCGCCATCACCTTGGTCATCGCCACCAACCCCGCCTTGGCGGCAACGTAGGAGACGCGCAGCGGCGGGGTGGTGAACGCGGCGACCGAGGCGATGTTGATGATCACGCCTCCATCGGCGGCGAGCATCGCCCGCGCCGCGTGCTGGCAGCAGATGAACGGCCCGGTCAGGTTGACGTCGAGGATGCGCCGCCACTCCGACAGCGCGAGATCCTCGGCCGGTCCCGCCACGGACGTTCCCGCGTTGTTGACCAGCACGTCGATGCGGCCAAACTCGGTCAGCGTGGCGGCGATCAGCGCGCCGCAACCAGCCTCGTCGGACATGTCGGCGCCGATCCCGATCGCGGACCCGCCGAGCTCGCTCGCCGCGGCACGGGCGGCCTGCTCGTCGCGCGAGTTGACGACCACGGCCGCGCCCGCGCCGACGAATGCCTCGGCGATCGCGCGCCCAATCCCGCGAGTGCTCCCGGTGACCACCGCCACGCGGCCTTCGAGCCGCCGCCCCGAGGCGCTCATGTACGTACCCCATTTTCGCCGAAGTAGCGGATGTCGAATCCCATTTCCTCGTCTTGGGTGGCCATCGTCGCGCCCTCGAACGGGTCCCCAACTCAGATGCCCGAACTGAACCACGCGCGGGGTCTAATTCTACCAATCGATTGGTTGAACCGCGTTCTCGCTCCGGTAGAGTCGGCCGTCGCGGTCCGGGCCGGCTGGACCGCCCGAACTCGACTCGAGGAGACCGCGGATGACCGTTGCCGACACCCCACCGGCCGACGTCGGGCCCGGCGCCGCGCCAGGTCAGACGATGCTCATCGATTGCGACGTGCACGAGGGCTTGAAGTCGATCGAGCAGCTCGTCCCCTACCTCGACCCGTATTCCCAGCGCCTGACCCAGCATTATGGGGGATGGGGACCGTCGAACCCGAGTGGCTTTCCCTACGTCGTGCCGATGGAGAGCAAGGCGGTCGCGCGCATGGAGTGGGAGCTCAAGGACGGGACCGTGGGCACCGAGATCGATGCCATGCGCACCCAGCTGTTCGAGGGCGAGGGGGTCTCGCAGGCCATCATCAACGGCTTCTCCTGAGCCTGATCTGCAACGGCGCGTTCGACCAGCTTCCGGAACTGAAAGTGGTGTTCATGGAGACCGGCGTGGCCTGGGTCCCCTGGTTCATGTGGCGGCTGGACCAGCAGTACCGCGAGCTGCGCAGCGAGATTCCGTGGGTCAAGCGCCTGCCGAGCGAGCACATGAAGGACAGTGTGCGGATCTGTACGCAGCCGCTTGGAGACATCACCGCCCGCCAATTCACCCAGCTGGTTGAGATGGCCGACAGCGAACGCATCTTCCTGTTCGCCAGCGACTACCCACACTACGACGCGGACTCCGTCGATGTCGTGCTCAAGAACTCGATCCCCGAGGGCCTGCGCAACCGCGTTCGCTACCAGAACGCCCTGGAGACCTACCCCCGCCTCCGGGGGTTGGTCGGATGAGGTACGAGCTGTTTGCGGCCGAGGAACTTCAGCCGGGGTCGATGCGCGCCGTCGACGTCGGGGGCGTATCGGTCGCGGTGATCCGCACCCCCGTCGGCGAACTGCACGCGCTCAGGAATGTCTGCTCGCACATGGGAGCCAAGTTGTCCGACGGCATGCTGCACGAGGCCGTGGTCGCCGACGAGGTCGGCGGCTATCGGCTCTCGGACGAGTTCGTCGTGCGTTGCCCGTGGCACGGTTTCGAGTTCTCGGTCGACACCGGGCGCTGTCTGGCGGATGCCCGACATCGGGCCCGGGCCTACAACGTGACGCTCGAGAACGACATGATCGTACTCGAGCGATGACCGCCCGCTCATGGCGCCAGGATCGTCTCCGATCGCGACGACCCTGCCGTCTGCGCCGGCCCGGCCGGCGCCCGCGGCGCGCGGCCGGGCACAAACATCGCCACGAAACACGCTCCCAACGACCCGGCGGCGCACAGCCAGAAGGCAATCACGAACCCCCGTTCCGCGGGAAGCCCGAGGGGGCCTGAGATGTGCTGCGCCACGATCGTGGCGCAGATCTGAATCCCCACCGCACCCCCGACGACACGCGCGATCGTGTTGATCGCCGTCGCAGCGCCCGTCTGGGCGTGCGGAACCGCCTTGACAATCAGGTTCGGCATTGCGGCAAAGGCAAGCCCCGAGCCGATCCCGATCAGCGCCGTGCCGGCATAGATATGCCATTGCACCGCATGTGACGCCGCAATCACGACGAACCCAGCGGAGCCAAACGCGCCGCCGAGCACCAGCGGCGGCTTGGATCCGACCGCCCGCTCGATCCTGCCGGCCAACGGCCCGATCAGCGCCATCATGATCGTCGCGGGCAACAGGAAGATCCCGGCCGCGATCACCGACGCCCCGTATCCGTAGCCGGTGGCGGGCGGCTGTTCGACGAATTGCGGGATGATCGAGAAGCCGGCAAACATCCCGAAGCCGAACAGCGCGGCGGCGAGGTTGGTCCGCCACACGCCCTTGAGCGCCATTGTCCGCATATCGATCAGGGGCTCGGCGGTCGCCCGCTCCACACGGATCCAGAACACCAGGGTCAGCAACCCGGCCGCCAGCAGGCCAAGCGTCTTGGGCGAAGCCCAGCGCCAGACCGTCGCCTCGCTGATGGCCAGTAGCGTGGCGAGCAGTCCGGCGCCCATCAGGGCGCCGCCCCGCCAGTCCACGTGGCCCCCGGGTCGCACCAGGGACTCCGGGATCCAGCGGACCGTCGCCAGCCAGACCAACACCGTGCCGGCGAGCGGGAACCAAAACAGCCAGTGGTAGGAGAAGGCTTTGAGGATGAAGCCGGACAGAACGACGCCGAGTCCGGTGCCGATGCCCACGCTCACTGAGATCACCCCGATCGCGGTGGCGACCCGTTCGCCTGCGAACTCGTCGCGGATGATCCCGTAGGCCAGCGGGAACACGCCGCTCGCCGCGCCGGCCAGAAACCGTCCGATGACCATCGGCACCAGCGTCGTGGACAGAGCGCACAGCAGCGTGCCGCCAGCCACGACGGACAACACACATACGAGTGTGCGTTGCTTGCCGTACATGTCCCCCAGCCGCCCGGCGATCGGCGTCGCCACGGCGCCGCTGAGCACGTACGCGGTCAGCACCCATGTCACGTCGATCTCTGAGCTGTGCAGCCCATGGGCGAGCGTGCGCACCGCCGGCAACAGCAGCGTCACGAGCATGGTGTAGATGAGACCCGCCGCGAACAGAATCGAGAGCACGGTGGCATAGCTCCCGCGTGGCGGGTCGGGCGTCCGCACGGCGTCTAGGTTACCAAACGTTTGGTAGATTGAACTGAGGCTGGGCGGGACGCCGGGGGGCTGGCGCGATCGGCGCGATCCGGTTCAGCCGGTGACCGTGATGTCCGGCAGCCCGCCGTGAATCTCGAGCACCTGGCCGGTCACGAAGCCCGCGTCCGGGGAGCAGAAATAGGCCACCGCGGCGGCAACGTCCTCGGGCTCGCCGGCCCGGCCGACCGGGATCCGCGCGATGATGGCGTCGCGCACGTCGGGGGGCATCCCGAGTTCCCGCTCGCCGGTGCGCGCCGCGGTCATCCGGGTCGTGATGAAGCCCGGCGCGACCGCGTTCACCGTAACGCCAAAGCGCGCCCACTCGGCGGCGATCGTCCGGGTCAGGCCGATCACTCCCGCCTTGGCGGCCGAGTAATTGACGTTGCCGGGGCTTCCGTAGATGCCCGACACCGATGCGACGTTGACGATCCGCCGCGGCGCGCGGCGTTCGCGATCGCGAAACCACGGGGCCACCGCGCGAACCGTGTTGAAGGCTCCTCCGAGCACGACATCCTGGACCAGTTGCCACTGCTGATCGCTCATCCGGTGGACCATCGCGTCACGCGTCAAACCCGCGTTGTTGACCAGAATGTGCAGATTCCCGAACCGCTCCACCGCGGCCTCCGCCCACCCGACGCAGGCCTCGAGGCGCGCGACATCCCCGGCCACGGCCATCGCCTGACCGCCCTCCGACTCGATCGCGCTGGCGGCTTGGAGTGCCGGTTCAAGGTCGAGATCGGCGATACACACGGCCACGCCCTCGCTCGCTAGCCTGCGGGCAATCGCCAGGCCAATGCCGCGGCCGGCGCCGGTGATCAGCGCCACCCGGGCGTCGCCGTTGGACAAGCTTCCCTCCATAAATCTATTTCTACCAAACGATTGGTTGGATTGCTATATTTTCGCCGATGCCCGGGTCTGACAAGCTGATCGCGCTCGCGGACGCGCCGACGCTGGTCAGCGACGGCAGCCTGCTGGCGATCGGGGGGCTCTCGCTGAACTGCGCTCCGATGGCCTTCTGTCGCGAGCTGGTCCGCGCCGGACGCCGCGATCTGGACCTGCTGGCGATCGTCTCCGGCATGTCCAGCGACTGGCTGATCGCCGCCGGCTGCGTGCGCAAGCTGATCATGGGACTGACCTCGTTCGAGGGGTTCGGCCTGGCGCCGAGCTTCCGCCGGGCCGCCGAGGCGGGCACGATCGACGTGCAGGAGTACAGCGAGCACACGCTGATCTGCGCCCTGCAGGCCGCCACCGCCGGCGTGCCGTTCATGCCCACTCGCGCCGGGCTGGGGACGGACATGCCGGCCCTGCACCCGGAGAGCACCTGGGAGATGGTCGACGAGCGCAGCGGCCAGCGGTTCCTGGCCTGTGCCGCGCTCGCCCCCGACGTCGCGGTGATCCACGTCCACGAGGCCGACCGGCTGGGCAACGCACGGATGAATCCGAAGCTCGTGTGGTTCGACACCGAGCTGGTCAAGGCGGCCCGCACCGTCGTGATCACCGCCGAGCGGATCGTGGCCACCGACTCGTTCCGCGCCGCACCCGAGCGCACCTCGATTCCCGGCTTTGCCGTCGACCACGTGATCGAGGCGCCCCGGGGCGCATGGCCGACGGCGTGCTGGCCCGAATATCCCTACGACGGCGACTTCTACCGCGCCTACCAGCGGGCGGCCCGCGACCCGGAGGCGTTCGCCGCGCTGTTCGCCGAGCATGTGGCGCCGTTGCCCGAGCGCACGCCCACCAGCTCATGAGCGACTTCACGCTCGATGAGCTGGTGGTGACCGCGCTCGCCCGCGAGTTGCCCGACGACACTGTCGCGTTCAACGGCGCGGTCTCGTTCGTGCCCGTGTGTGCCTTCCTGCTCGCCCGAGCGACGCACGCCCCCAATCTGGTCTGGGTGGCCAGCTCGATCGCCGTCGATGCGCGGCCGGCCTCGATCGGTGAGTCGACGCTGTCGGATGCCATCTGGGGCGGCGCCACCATGCTGCAGTCCTCGGCCGCCGACTTCTGGCCCTACGCCCAGTCGGGACGGCTGAACAGCTTCTGCTTCCGCGGAGCTCAGATGGACGCCTTCGGCAATGTCAACAACACCGTGATCGGCACCTACACGCAGCCCAAGATCCGCCTGCCGGGCGGCGGCGGGATGGCGGACCTGGGCTGTCAGGTACCCCGCATCTATCTGTGGTCCACCACGCACGACCCGCGCACGTTCGTCTCGCGGTTGGACTTCAGATCGGGTCTGGGCTGGGGCGACGGCGGCGATCATCGCGAGCGGCTCGGGCTGCCGGGGGGGCCGCGGGCGTGCGTGACCAACCTCGGCGTGATGGACTTCCATCCCACCTCCAAGCGCATGCGCTTGCGCAGCGTCCATCCGGGAGTGAGCGTCGATCAGGTCGTGGAGGCGACCGGGTTCGAGCTCGTGATCGAGGGCGACGTGCCCGAGACCGAGCCGCCCAGTGCCGAGCAGGTGGCGCTGATCCGCGAGCTCGATCCCACGGAGGCCCGCAAGCGCGAGTTCGCATGAGCGTCGCGGCGGCCCGCGCGCCGTTCCCCACGCTGTGGCGCGGCCGCGGCGCGGAGCTCGGGGCTCACGTCAACCGTTTCCCGTTGGAGAACCGCACGCTGCTGCACGTGCTCCAGGCGCAGGCCGCCGAGCGAGGAGCGCAGACGTGGTTGACCTTCGATGGGGTGCAACGGCTCACCTTCGGACGAGCGTGGGAACAGGTTGCGGCGGTCGCTCACGCGCTGATCGACGCCGGCGCCGAAGGCGGGCAGGTGGCGCTGCTGCTGCGCAACCAGATCGAGTACCTGCCGGCGCTGCTGGGCACCGGCGCCGCCGGGGGGCGCGCCGTGCCGCTGAACCCGGACGCCCGCGGGCCCCTGCTGGAGTACGTGATCGTCAAGAGCGAGTCGCGCGTGATCGTGGTGCGGGTCGACCTGCTCGAGCGCCTGGAAGAACTCGACTCCCTGGGCGAGGTGACGCTCGTGGTCACCTGCGGCGAGGGCGACCGGCCCGGCCAGGTCAACGGCGTGCCCGTGGTGGCGTGGGAGGAGTGGCTGGCCGGTCGGCCGCAGACTCTGCCCCGCCCGCTGCCGGCCGGCTGGGATGAAGGGCTGATCGCCTTCACCTCTGGCACCACCGGGCGCTCCAAGGGCGTGGTCTTCCCCCACAGCTACCTGTTCCTGTACTCGGGCCTGGAGACCGATTCGCTGGGGCACACCGCCGACGACGTGCTCACGACCGCGCTTCCGCTTTGCCACATGGCGGGCCTCTCGATCGTCGCCTGCTCGGCGCTACACGCGGGTTGCCAGGCGCACCTGAAATCGCGCTTCTCGGTGAATCGCTTCTGGGACGACGCCGCGGCCGACGGCGCCACGTTCGCGATCATCTTCGGCCCGATGGCAGCGATGCTGCTCAAGACCGTCCCGCAGGCCCCGCCCCACCGCGTGCAGAACATCTTCTGCGTGCCGTTCCCTCCGGGCGGCGAGGAGTTCGAGCGCCGCTACGGGGTGAAGCTGCTGTGGCAGGGCTACGGGATGACCGAAGTGATGCCCCACCCGATGCCCCGTCAGATGGAGAGTGGCGTCCCGTACGACACGATCGGCCATGCCGCCCGCTACGTCGAGTACGGAGCCGTCGACGCACACGACCGCGTACTCGGCGCGGGCGAGGAGGGCGAGCTGGTGTACCGGCCGCTGCTGCCCCACGCCATGGCCGCGGGGTACTACAAGGAGCCTGAGGCAACGGCCCACGCCTTCCGCAACTTCATGTTCCATACCGGCGACCTCGGCTACGTCGACGACGAGGGGCGCGTGCACTACCTCGGACGCCGTCAGGATCGGATCCGCCGCCGGGGGGAGAACGTCTCGGCCGACGAGCTCGAGTTCGTGGCGCTCCAGCACCCCGACGTCCTCGAGGCCGCCGCTTTCGGGGTGCCGGCCGAGCTGGGCGAGCACGAGGTCAAACTCGACGTCGTGCTGCGCGAGCCGGGACCATCGCTCACCGAGCTGCACGCGTGGCTGGCCGTCAAGCTGCCGCGCTACATGATCCCCCGCTACCTGCAACAGCGGGCGGCGATGCCCAAGACCCCGACGCAGAAGATCGAGAAGTTCAAGCTGGCCGCCGAGGGCGTGAGCGGACCCGCGGTCGAAGTCTTCGAGCTGGCGCGGCGCGCCTAGGCTGAACGCAGGCGCCGGTCAAGCCCAGGCGCGCGTAGCTGAAGCGCAGGCGCCGGTCAAACGCAGGGGGCGCGTCACGCGCGCACGCGCGTCGAGCTCAACTTGGGGGCCTCGGTGATTCCGGCCTCGCGCAGCTCCGACTCGATGCGCTCACGCAAACGATGCTTCTGGATCTTGGTGCCCGATTGCGGCCAATCGGTGACGAAACGGACATACCGGGGGACCTTGAAGGTCGCGATATGCCCGAGGCAATGGTCGATCAGCTCGTCCTCGGTCACGCTGGCGCCGCTCGCCAGCTCCACGAACGCGCACGGAACCTCGATGTACCTCGCATCCGGGGCGCCGACCACCTGAACCAGTTGAACCGCGGGATGAGTGACCAGGTAGTCCTCGATCTCGGCGGCGGAGACGTTCTCGCCGCCGACCTTGAGCATGTCCTTGAGACGTCCCATGAATGTGACTCGGCCCTCGGCGTCCTGCTTGAGCAGATCGCCGGAGTGAAACCAGCCGTCGGGGTCAACCACCTTGGCGGTGTGCTCAGGGTCACGGTGATAGCGCGAGAACCGGGTGACACCGCGGAACAGCAGTTCCCCGCTCTGCCCCACCTCGACCTCGCGACCGGTGTCTGGATCGATGAACCGCAGCTCCATACCCGGGAGGGGGCGGCCGCTGGTGGTGACCCGGACCTCGAGTGGATCGCTCGTGTCCCCGATGCACATGAACCCCAACGACTCGGTCGAGCCATAGCTGGAGATCTGCACCGCACCGGGCATCCTCTGCTGCATCTGGCGCAGGCGCTCGGGGACACCGACGTTGACCACGATGCGCAGGGCGGACAGGTCGGCGCTCTCGTATCGCGGATGGTCGAGCACGGCCAGCCAGATCATCTCGAAGGCGGGAAACGCCACCGTGCAGCGCTCACGCTCGAGCTGGTCGAGCGCGACCGTCGCGTCGAACGCACCCACGTGGCAGAACGTGCCACCTTCCGCCCAGGCACCCATCATCGTGCAGAAGCCGCCGCAGTGGAACATCGGCAACGGCGACCAGAAGCGGTCCAGCGGGGTCAGGTCGAGCCGACCCGCGACGTTGCCACCCTCGGCGATCAGGCTCGCATGGGTGTGCAGGGCGCCCTTGGGATTGGATGTGGTGCCCGAGGTGTAGAGCAAGACGGCATCGTCATCTGACGCCACACGATCGGATCGGCGCTGCACCTCCTCGGCGTCCACCAAAGCAGCGCCGGCCGCGTACTCGTCGTCCTCGCCGAGCACGACGACTCGGCAGCCCACGCCGGCCTGCTCGGTCAAGGCGAGACTCGGCCCGTCGCACAGCAGCAGGTCCATGCCCGAGTGCTCGACCACGAAACGCAGCTCGGATGCCTTATGGCGTTGGTTGATGGGCACCGGGATCGCTCCCAGGCGCCACAGGCCGAGCAACAGCTCGATGTTGCTCACGTCGGCGGGGAGGAGCAGGCCGACGAAGTCGCCGTGTCCGACACCGGCCCCCCGCAGCGCTCGAGCGCTGGCGATACTGGCCGCGCGCAGCTCAGCGTAGGTCGAGCGCGAGTCAGGGAAGACCACCGCCTCTGACTCCGGGTGGCGCTCGGTCAGAGCGTCGAACAGCGCGGGGATGGTCTTCGGTGACACCGGCCCTCAGCCCCCGAACTCGCGCTTCCGGGCGCCGTCGGGGTCGATCTCCTCGCGGATCAGACGCACCTCTTCGGCGCTCGGCGGTTCGGTTTCGGGAATCTCGCCGTCCACGACCAAGGCAAACCCGGTGGCCTGCTGGACCTGCTCCACGGTCACCCCGGGATGGACGCTGCGCAACCGCATACGCTTGGACTCCGGCTCGAAGTCCATCACGCAGAGGTCCGTGACGACGAACTCCGGTCCACCTTCCAGGCCGAGCGCGCTGCGGGCCTCGCCTCCGTCGAGCCAGCCGGCGCAGGTGACGAAGTCGACCCGCTCGACCAGCGTGCGGGGGTTGTGAGTGGTGGTCCAATAGAGCAGACGCTTGCCGATCGAGCCCATGTCGCCCAGGCCGGCCGAGCCCGGGAGGCGCACCTTGGGTCGATGGTAGTCCGGGCCGATCACCGAGTTGTTGGCGTTGCCGTACTGGTCGATCTGGGCGCCGCGCACGCAGAACTTGGTCAGCCAACGGCCGTTGAGCACGTAGGACCAGAAGTCCTCCAGCTGCGGCATGTACATCGAGGAGCGGTGCCACAGCGGCGCTTCCAACGTGGAGGCCGGAATGCGACGGGGTCGCGGGTCGAGCCCGACCGCGCCGGCCAGCCAGACCAACTTCGGCGCATGGGTGGCCCGGGCCAGCGCAAACGCGCACACGGGTATGAATGAGGCCGCGCCGTTGACCACCTGGTCGTCGTCGTCCAGCTGCCGGGCGAGCGTGGCGACCATCAGCTCGTCGACGGTGTAGTCGGTGGATGTGGGGCCGGCACCCGGGATGCCGAGATCCGCAGCGCTCATGCGAGCTCCTTCCAGTTGCGGGTGCTGGCGAGCGCGGCTTCCCCGACGAGCTCCAGATACTCCTCCTGGGTGGCCGCCTCGCAGAATCGATCGATCATGGCGATCGCCTCAGCCGGATCGCGCGAGACCGCGACCCACTGCTCGTGGAACGCCTCGTCGTACACGTAGCCGGGGAAGAACGAGGTCGGATGACAGCCCTGGGGGGCATGCACGACCGCGTCGACGGCGAAGTGCGGGATCACCGTTTCATGGGGCCGCTCACGCACCTCGTCCTCTGAGACGATCTCCTCCACGGTGACGATCGTCTTGCCACACGCCTTGGGATAGATCTGCACGTCGGGCCAGATTGTCCCGCCCGCGTACTGGATGTTGCCCAGCGAATCGGCGCGATGGGCGTGCAGCAGGCACACGTCGGGGCGCAGCGCGCGGCAGGCGAGCACACGCTCGCCGGTAAACGGATCGGCGATCTCGGCGATCGTGTCCGGATGCAGAGCCGGCAGATCGGTGCCGATCATCCCGCGCGTGATGCCGAAGGGGAGATTTCGGCTCCCGGCGCTCAGCCGCGCGAGGATGCCGGTCTCCGAGTACTCCTCGAACTCGATCAGCCCGGCCTGGACACCGCGGCGGAAGCCCTGGCACAGGCCGAAGCGCTCCATCGACACGATCGGGCCGCAGAACCGCGACATCACGCCCTTGAACGACAGCCAGTCGATTCCGATCCCGGCCACCACCGACGTAATCGTCAGCTCGCGCCGCCGCTGGCGGATCAACTCCCGGACCATGAACATCGGGATTCCCTGGGTTCCCATGCTCTGCACGGCAACGTGATCGCCGTCGCTGATCAATGAGGCGGCCTCGCTCGCCGACATGATCTTGTCCACTGACCCTCCCCGAGATTTGACCAAACGATTGGTTGAATAGTCTAGCGTCCCGGCCCGCTCGCGTCTACTGCGCGTGCTCACGCATGGAGGCCCGCCAGACGCTGTGCCGCGGCGTCCCGTGTCGCGCGCAGCTCGAGCTCGCGCAGCGCGTGTGGATCGACTCGGTCAAGTGCCGCGAGCTCGGATTCGCTCGGCTCCTCAGTCGTCCGCAGCTCGCCCGCGGCGAACGAGAAGCCCGTGTCCTCGCGGAGCCGGTCGATGTCCTCTCCGGGGTGCAGCGACTCCAGCCGAGCCCCGTGCGAGGTGAACTCGAACACGGCGCGGTCGGTCACCAGCCGCACCGGACCGCGAGTTCCGGTGAGGGGGTCGCCGCCGCCCGCACCGGTGACGAAGCTCACCCGGGCCGGCAACGAGCGTGGGCGATGATCGGTGTGGTACAGCACGACACGGGGCAGGATGCGCAGCACGTCGGCCAGCGCCAGGCCACCGGGCAGGCGGCGCACGGACCCGTCGGCAGCGACGATCCGGCTCGTGTTCGCGTTGCCGAGGCCGTCGACTTCCGCCGGGCGCAGGAACTGCAGGGTCATCGCGCGGCGCTCGGCCATCTCCATCGTCAGCACGTGGGGCACGAACGCGGCGGTCGCCCCGGCCAGCGCGGCCGCGCCACCCAGGCAGGTGGCCAGGTCGGCGTCGGGGGACAACGCGCCCGCGACGAGCAGATGGGAGCCGGGGGCGTGGCTGCGGCGCGCCATCAGCGCCGCGGCGAGCGACAGCGGAGTGCCGAGTCCCACCCCGACCACATCCCCGTCGCTGATCTCACGGGCCAAGCGGCAGGCCATCAGCGCGGCCCGCTCCGACGGAGACATCTGCGAGCGACCCGGGATCGGCTAGTCCAGCAGCGACTCGGTGCCCGTCGCCAGAATCGGCGCGTCGTTGAGCAGCGGCTCGTCGAACTTGAACACGCTGACCGCCGTGTCGTGTAACAGCGCGCGACGAGCCTCGGGCTTGAGGTCCATCTGGTCGATCTGGCCGAGGCTCTCGGCATGCATGATCAAGGGGTAGTCGGTGCCCCACATGACCTTGCCGATCCCACGACGACGTGCGTTGAGGAACTTCACGAGCTTGGGATCCCAGTACTTCGGAGCGTGCCCGGAGACCGCGATGTAGACGTTGGGGTGCTTCCACGCCATCGCGATGAGCTCCTCGGTCCATGGCCAGCCGGTATGTCCGCCGACCAGGCGCAGCTCGGGAAACCAGATCGCGATGTCGTCGAGCAGGATCGGCTTGCCGCACGCGCTGGGCATGAACTCAGCCGAGTGGCCGACCTGAAACACCACGGGAATATCGAGCTCGGCGCATTTGGTGTAGAAGGGCCACCACTCGCGCTCGTTGATCGGGATGCCGAACCCGAACGGATGGACGTGGGCGCCCTTGAACCCGTACTCGCGGACTGCTCGTTCGAGCGCTCGGACGCCCTCCATCCCGCTGATCGGGTTGATCCCGGCCAACCCGACGATCCGGTCGGGGTAGGCCGCGACCAGCTCGCCGATGTGCTCGTGCGGGATGTCGGCCAGCATCTCCCGCGTCCGGTAGCGCATCATCTTCAGGCTCGGCGTGCACACGCGCGAGATGTTGTTCTCGTCCATGTAGGCGACGAAATCGTCCACCGTGTGCCAGCGCATGTTGTCGTGACGGCCCCATTGGTCGCCCATCACGAACGCGACCTCGGGATTCTCGGTGAAGATCGCCTTGATGCCGAGCTCGGTGAACGGATTGCACCAGGCGTCGATGGCGGGGATGTTGTCGTTGATCATGTTTCTGTCCCCTCGGATACGACTTCGATGAGTTTGGCCTTGTGGGACGTGCGTTCGATCGTGCCCGGATCGACGATCTCGATCTCGGGCCGGACGGACATGCCCGTGTGCATGGCGGCCGCGATCTCGCGCGCCAGCGCAGCGTCACCGTCCGCGAGCTGACCCTCGCCCCGCTCGATGCGCAATCGCAGCGGCGGCTCCACGCGCGGTGGCCGACCGGTGACAACCAGGCGGAAGATGCCGCTGACCCGCGGGACGAAGCCGGCGATGAGATCGCGAGCGGCGGCCGGGTAGAGCTTGACGCCCTTGACGATCAGCAGGTCATCGGTGCGTCCGATCACCTTGATGCGGGTCATCAGCCGGCCGTCGCCATCGCGCACGCGACGCATCTCGTAGACGTCGCCGACCGAGCTGCGCAACTGCGGTTGCGCCCGCCAGCGCAGGGTGGTCTTGACGCGCTCGCCGTAGGCCGGCGTACCGTCGTCAGGGATCGCCACCGGTTTGCCGCCGTCGGAGTCCCACAGCTGCTGCACCGAGCAGTCATCGGCCAGCACGGTCATGCCCTCGTAGGGCCAGGCGCCGTCGGAGGCGTTGATGATGCCGTGAGCGCCGCCAAGCACGTCGTACACGGTCGCCCCGGTCGCCTCCTCGACGCGCGCGCGCAGCTCCGGCAGCCCCGCCCCCGGCTCGCCCGCGCAGATGATCGCGCTGAGACCAAGTGCTCGCATCTGCTCGGGTGCCTGCTCGATCAGGTAGCTCGCGTAGCTCGGCGTGCACAGCAATGCGTTCGGCCGCGTCAGCTCGGCGATCTCGAGCAGCCGCTTGCTGCCCGGCTCGGCGCCCACCGGCAGGATCTCCGCGCCCATCCGCTCGACCGCCCGGGCGAGCGGGTAACCGGCCAGGAACATCGACAGACCGAAGCCGTGCAGGACGACGCTGCCGGGGCCGACCCCGGCCAGGCGCAGCGCACGGGCCCACAGGTCGTCGGTGACCGCCACGTCGTCGGCGGTGAAGGCGTAGAACGTGGGCGTACCGGTCGTACCGGAGGTCGACGAGACGGCGACCACCTCGGCCGGGTCCACGCAGAGATGCTCGCCGAACGGATGGCCGAGGGCCGAGCGGCTGTTCTCCTGCAGCTCGCGCTCGTCGTCCTTGCGCAGCAGAATCGGCAAGCGCTCGAGGTCGGCCACGGTCGTGATGTCGCCGGGCTCGACGCCGACCCCGCGCAGGCGCTCGCGGTAAAACTCGGAACGCTCCCAGCAGACGGCGAGCGTTTGACGCGCTAGCGCGTCGCGATCGGCTGACGAGTTTGGCGCCTCGCGTCGCGTCAGCGGTGGTGTGAGCGGAAGTCATAAGAAACCGTATTTCTACCAAACGTTTGGCAGTTTGTCACTGGCCACGAGCAATAAATGGTACTACTTGATCTACCAATCATTTGGTAGGCTTCGCCAAATGGAGGGTTACGGGCATCTCGTGGGCCATCGCTTCCCGGGAGGCACCTACGCGCTGCCCGGCTGGCTCACCTGGTTGTGGGCCGACGTCGCACAGCTCCCGACCGACGCCGAGATAGCGCATCCTGCCCTCGCCTACCTCGTCGCGATGCAGGGCGCCGGCGTGAGCATCCAGGACATCTTTGATCTGATGGATGCCACCGCCGACAGTGGCGTGATGTTCGGGGAATGCTCGCTCGAGTACCACGGCACAATGCGTCCAGGTGTCAGCTATCGAGTGCGAAGGCGAGATCATCGAGGTCGAGCGCAAGAGCGGTCGGCGGGCCGGCGTGTTCGACAAGCTGGCCTTCCAGGTGGCGCTGCGCGAGCCGGGGGCTACGGAGCCCGTCGCCGTCTGCACCAACACATGGATCTTTCCTCGCGCGACGGTCAGCTGATGGCCGCGCGCGAGATCTCGGTCGGCCAGACGCTCGACCCGTTCGTGATCGAGTCCGTCGACCCGGCCCGCATGAAGACGATGGCGGCCATCCTGCAGGACCCCAATCCGATTCACTACGACACCGCGGTGACGCAGGCCCTGGGCCTCGGCGACAAGCCCGTGAACCAAGGCCCGATCAACCTGACCTGGCTGATCGAGTCGGCGGTTCGCTTTGCCGGCGGCCCGGAGCGGCTGGTGTCGGTCAAGATCCGCTTCCTGGGCAATGTGTTCGGGGGTGAGCGCTTCGAATGCACAGGCACCGTCACCGCGGTCGACCACGACGCGGGCACGGCCGAACTCGAACTCAGCGCAACGTCCGACGGGCGACCGGTGCTCGGTGGCGTCGCGGTCGTGAAGGTCGGCAGCTGAGTCCGCGGCCGGCCGCGTGCTGCTGGCGCGTGCGCCGGTGGCGACCGCTCAGCGGCTGAGGTCTGCGGCCTCGCGAGCCGCCGCGGCTGCGAACAGGCCGGCGGCCTCCGCTCCACCCGCGAACTCGATCAGACGGACATCGTGTGGGTCGGCCCGCTTGACCGCCGCGAGCGCCAGCGGGTCCGGGTCGTCCACCATGGGCTCCTGACCCGTGAGCTCGATTCCCAGCCCCGGGGCCGTCGGGACCAATTCGGCCGCTTGCGAGGTAATCCAGCGGGCGTGCCAGCCATCCTCCCCGAGCTCGAAGCAACCCGCCGGCGTCAGCAACCTGCGCACCGTCGAGGCGGGCGGGGGGCCGCCACAGACCACGTCGACACGCTCGACAAGCTGACGTCCGCTGTGGCCGGCCAGCATGTACCAGACCCGCGACGGACTGATGTTGTTGTCCGGCAGGCCGCGCGCGCCGGGCAGCGCCACCTTCGGATGGCCCGGGGGCCCGACGCCCGAGAGGTTGGTCTGGCCGCGGCGGTCGAGCTGAGCGGGCGCGACCGCCACGCCGGCGTGCCCGCGGGCCAGCAGCACGAACGTGTCGAACGGATCGTCACGCAGCGCGGCACCGGCGGCGAACAGGCCCGCTTCGCCGAGCGTGACACTCGGCACCGGCGATCCGTCGAGACCGGTGAATCCGGTCGCGATGGCGAGATCCGGCGCGCCCAGTTCGCGGGCGGCCAGCGCGGCCGCTACCGTCGCCGGCGAGGTGACCGCGAACACGCGAATGTTCGCCTCGGCGATCTCGCGCGCGAGCGCAGCGGTGAGCAGATCGGCGACGCCACTCATCGCGCGCTCCCTTCGGGGGTCAGCAGCTGAAGGTCGCCACCCGCGCCTTCGGCCGCCCAGCGCGATACCGCGGACAGGTCGGCGCCATACGCAGAGTGGCAGCCGGTCGGCCACGCGCCCTGCGGCGCCGGCACGAGGGCGTCGACCCAGATCCGCGAGAGAACCGCCCGCCGCGGATCGGCCGCGACGATCCCCTCATGGCAGACGTACACCCGTGTGGCCGCTCGGGCCAGGGCCCCATCGACGGCCAGGTCGCCTTCGACGTAGACGTTGCCGTGGGCATCGACCGCCGGCGCATGCAGGATCGCCACATCGAGGGCCAGCGCGCGGACCTGCATCACGCGAGCGCCCGTGAATGGATCCTCAACCTCGCGCAGGTATGGATTGAGCTGTGGCAGATCGGTGTCGAGCGCCATCCAGGTGGGGAGCGACGGGACCCCGCGCGCGGTGGCTTGCAAAGCGCTCAGGAGGGTTCCCTCGGACCACTCGATGAAGTCGAGTGTCTGTTGCTGGCGGGCCGCGCGGTAGTGCGGTGCCAGGCCGGCGCCGTCGAGTGACACCCCGGCGCTGTGGAGCTCACCGACACAGCCGGCCGCCAGCAGCAGTTCGACATCGAGTGAGCCGAGGAACGAGACGAGCTTCAGATCCCGCCGGCCGGCGTTGGCCAGCGCCCGGGCGGCCGCCATCGGTTTGCGTTGCAAGCCTGCGCCACCGAGGCCGACCGTGGCGCCGTCGGAAACCTCCGCCGCGAGTTGCTCGAGCGAAACATTGGGAAGGCTAATCGCTCTCTCTCCTTCTTCTACCAAACGATTGGTTGAAATGCTAGCGTGTAGCGAGCGTCCCGTCTATGGTCGAGCATATAGATCACACGGCGAGGCCGGCTGTGCGGGGCAGCGCACCGATGTCCCGCCGGCCGCCGTCCGCCACCCGCCGGATCCCGCGCGCGGCCACGGAGGCAGTGGCGCACCCGATCATTGACGGTCTGTGGACGCTGCAGCTACCGCTGTGTTACATGTCGGTGTCGTCGGTGAACGCGTATCTGCTCGAGGCCGCGGACGGTTGGATCGTGGTCGACTGCGGATCGTGTCTGGAGCCGGGATGGGACGCGATGGCGCTCGCGCTCGAGCAGGCGGGCGCCGCGCCGCAGGACGTGGCCCTGTTGGTGGTGACCCACTCGCACTGCGACCATCGCGGGCTCGCCCAGGCGGTCGTGCACCACACCGGGTGCGCTCTGGCGATGGGGGAGGGCCCGCATCCGGTCATCGACGTGCTGCGCGATCCGCTCATCCCGCTCGACGTCCGGCGCGCGCGCGGACGGCGGGAGGGGGTGCCACCGTTCGCGCTCGACGCACTGGTCGACGAGCTTCCGGGCTCGGACGATGCCTATCCCCACGTCGAGCCAGATGTGGTCTGGGAGCCGGGCGCGCGGCTGCAGACCCGCTCAGGGCTGTGGGAGGTCATCTCCACGCCCGGCCACAGTGCCGATCAGATCGGGTTGTGGAACGCGGGCCGGCGGTTGCTGTTGAGCGCTGATCTGGCCTTCCCCGGGGTGGCGTCGTTCCTGGAGTACGGAACGCGACCGGATCCGCACGCCGACCAGGTCGACGTCGTTGGAGCGCGCGATCGAACTCCAGCCCGAGCGGCTGTTGGCCGGGCACGGGCGGCCGGTCACCGATGCCGGCCCATGCCTGGCGGGCTGCCGTCAGCAGGTCCTTGACCGCGTCCCGAGCGTGGAGGCCATGCTCGGGACGGTGGCGCTCAGCGGATGGGACATCGCCGCGCTGATGACCCCGGCCGGAGCGCTCGCCGATGGCTACCAGCGCGGGCTTGCCGTGTCCCTGTGCGTGCTCGAGCACCTCGAGGCGCGCGGTCGCGCCCGGTCGGTGATCGACGACGATGGAACGCGGCGCTGGCTCGCCGCCGGGGCGTGACTACTGCGGATCGCCCGCCACGGGCGCCCACTTGTTGTCCGTGACCTGATAGCGCTGGGCCACCTCGATCAGCACCCCGCCGGACCAGTCGTTGGGCACGAAGTTCCACTTCAGCCACGGATAGGTGTCAGGGCCAGTCTGCTCGTCCTGCAGGATCGGAAAGCCCTTGTCACGCAGTTCCTGCACCGTGGTATCGACGTCGCTGGACAGGAAGGCCAGGTGGTGCACCATCTCGCCCGCGCTTGGCGAGCACCTTGGTCAGGAACCCCTCGCCATCCGGAGCGAACAGCTGGATGGCGGTGCCGCCGGGCTTGCTGAACGTGGCCCAGCGCATCTTCTCGCCGTTCTCCTCGCCCTCGCCCCACACAACCTCGTGGGCCTGACCCGGGTCGAGCACTTCGAGCAACATGCGCCACTTCTCGACTGACGCGTCGAGGTCGTTGACCAGCATGGCGACGTGATCGAATCGCAAATCGGGCATAGATCGTCTCCTTGGTGTTCGGTTGGCGGCGGGCGGTTCAGCCCCGCGGATGCTCCATCAGCTCGATCAGCGCGCCGCCGCTGGCGGCCGGATCCAAGAACGAGACCCGGCTACCGTGTGACCCCGATCGCGGGGTGGTGTCGCGAATCGGCACGCCGGCGGCCACGAGCTCACCGAGCAGCTCGTCGAGCCCATCGACCTCGAGCGCGACGTGGTGCACGCCGGTCTCGCCGCGAGCGACCGCCGCCGCGGCGCGGGAGTCCTCGCGCGCCGGGGCCACGAACTCCAGCAGCACCTCCCCGGCCGTACCCAGAGAATCCGCAGTCCGAGCTCGGGCTCCTCCTCTGGGCCTTGCACCTCGACGCCCAGCCGGTCGCGGAACAGGGTGGCCGCGGTGTCGAGCTCGGGCACGATGATCCCCACGTGGGCAAACCCGCGCACGGCGGGGGACTGGCGCTCCGGCACCGGCCCGGCCTCCATCACGACGGGTCAGGCGCCGGGGCGAAGTGGGCGATGTCGGTGATCGAGCCCGTGCGCTCGCTCGCGCCACACGGCGCGGACCCGGCTCCCGGCGGAGAGCCCTGGCGCGCCGTCCTGCAGCCGATGCAAGCAGCGCGTGGCTGGCGCCATCGATGCGCACCAAGCCGAACGCGGGCGCGCCGGGGCGATGGTGCGCCACCGTGACCGCCTCGAGCACACCTTCGGCGGGTAGCTCGCGGGTCTCGCGCAGATGCGTGCCGTCGGGCGCGAACGGCGACGCGGGCACGGACACGAAGCCGTCGCCGACCGAGGCGACCAACCTGCCCTCGCGCAAGCCGATCAGGGCCGCGCGCTGCACCGCACCGGCCGTGTAGACGTACGGCAGGTCGATCTTCTGTTCGAAGACGAGGTCGCTCATCAGTCCAGGAGGCGGAAGTGACGGATGTCGGCGAGACTGCCGGTGCGCTCTTCGCGGGGCTTGAACACGGCCTCCACCCGCTTGCCCACGCCGATCTGCTCGGGCTCGGTGGCATCGAGGAGGTGGTAGATCGAGGTGTCGGCGCCGCTGAAGCGCATCAACCCGAAGCCGTAGGGCACCGGCCGCGGCACCCCGGTCATCGGATCGATGAACGGCACGTAGACGATCGTGCAGCCGGCGAGCACGCCGTCGGGCCCGACCTCGACCCACTCGTCCATCGGCAGGCCGGACAGGCCGTTGACCGGCCGTGGCGGAACCATGACGTTGCCCTCCGCGTCACGCGAGCCGAGGATCTTGCCCTCCTCGCGCAAGGCGGTGAAGAAGTGAGTGGCGTAATAGCCGGCCGCGAATCGGTATTGGAGGGTGATCTGCTGCTCAATGCGGATCGCCTGGTCGCGGTTGAAGGCCTCCGCTTGGGTGGAGCTCATTCGGCGCTCACCTCCGCGCTGGCGCGTCGGACGCTCTCGGGACAGGATCATGATGTCGGTCCAGGCATTGCCGCCGTAGCCGGTGGCCAGCGCTCGTCGCACGTCGGGGATCTGATGCTCTCCGGCCTGGCCCATCACCTGCATGGCCGCCTCGGCGACGCGGATCATCGCGGTCGCGCCGACGGGGTTGGTCGACAGCACGCCGCCGGAGGGGTTCACCGGCAGTTGGCCGTCCATCAGCGTCACGCCCTCAGTCGATCAACCGGCCGCCGTCGCCCATGTCGCAGAAGGAGAGGTTCTCGTACAGCGCCAGCTCGGCGTAGGAGGCGGGCTCGTAGATCTCCGCGACGTCGAAGTCGCGCAACGGATCCTCGATCCCGGCCAGCCCGTAGGCCTTCTTGGCCGCCGCCTGCAGCGAGCGCATCACCGCCAGGCGCTTGCGGGCTGTCGCCCATGTACTGCTGGTCGTGGGCGGTGGCCACCGCGTGAACCCAGGCGGGGTGCTCGACCAGGTCGCCGGCGAGATCCTCGGCGGCCACGACGATCGCGCAGGCGCCATCCGAGGACGGACAGAAGTCGAGCCGGTGGATCGGGAAGGCGAGCATCTCCGATTCGAGCACCTGCTCGACCGTGATGTCGGGAAGCTTGAGGTGGGCGTGCGGGTTCAGGCAGGCGTTGCGCCGTGCCTTGACCGCCACCTTGGCCGCCTGTTCCTGGGTGACGCCGCTCTCGGCGATGTAGGTCGACGCCATGGAGGCGAAGTTGCCGATCGCGCCCGCCATCACCGCGCGCTCCCAGACCGGGTCGCCGACCGTGGTGATCGCCGACTGGGTCGAGCCTTCGCTCTGCTTCTGAAAGCCGACTCCCAGCACGCGCCGATGCCGGCCGGAGGCCACCAGGTGGTAACAGGCCAGCGCGGCGCTGGCGCCGACCGTGCCGCCGGTGTTGAGCTTGTACAGGGGCTTGCCCAGCGCGCCGAGCGCGCCGACGAAGTACTGATCGACCAGGTAGATGCCCTCGAACATCTCCATGTTCCCGGCCACGACCGCGTCGATGTCGTCGAACGTCAGCCCGCACGAGTCCAGGCACCGGTCGATCGCCTCGCGCGCGATCTCGGCCATCGAGGCGTCGAAGCGGCGTCCGATGGTCGGTCTGGCCGGTGGCCACCACCGCGGCGCGCACGGGCAGTGAGCTCATGGTGTCACCTCCAGCAGCACGACGTGATGACTCTGGCTGGCCAATCCGCTGGTGGCGTGCACCAGGGCACGGCCTCCGGCGGCGCGCAGACGCTCGATCACCGCGACCACGGCGTGCAGCCCCGCGACGCTACCGGCGCTGCCGGCCAGCCATCCGCCGGAGGCGTTGAGCGCCAGCCCGTTGCCGTCGCCCTCGAATCGCGCCACGAGCTCATCGCCGTCGCCGAGGCCGAGCGCCTGGCCCACCATCAGGTGCTGGTGGGCGTACGGCGCGTTGATCTCGATCGCGTCGAGCTCGGAGGCCTGCCATCCCGCCACGGCCAACGCGTCCAGCGCGGCGGCCTGGGCGAGCTCGGCGTCGTGCAGCGTGTTGCTGCGCTGATTCCAGTACGCGCCCGTGCGCGAGGCCGCCGCGACCAGGCGGACTCCGGTCCGCTGCAGGCGACGAGCGGTATCGCCATCAGAGATGACCAGCGCCGAGGCGGCGTCGACCAGCGGCGCCCGGTCGAGCTCGTGCAACGGTTCACAGGTCAGCGGTGACTCCAGCACCTGTTCGGGCGTGACGGCTTCCAACACGGTGGATCGCGCCCGCGCCGCCGCCACGACACGAGCCG
Organism: uncultured Solirubrobacterales bacterium; assembly: GCA_963838535.1. Taxonomy (GTDB): domain Bacteria; phylum Actinomycetota; class Thermoleophilia; order Solirubrobacterales; family Solirubrobacteraceae; genus Palsa-465. Next base: position 112,803 of record CAWIRN010000014.1, on the reverse strand, counting down.
CGTGCTCGGGCGTGAAGACGCCCTGGGCGTAGAGCAACTGAGCCTGAAATGCCGCGACGACGGTTTCGTCGGGGTCGAGCGGGCGTTCGAAATACGGGTCAAAGGCGGCCAGCTCGATCGTGTGGGCGTCGCCCTGGGATTCCTTGGCGTGAGCGAGCACGATGTTCAGGTGCTGATCACCGTCCTCGACCCTGGCCAGCGCATAGCCCAGGGCCAAGCACGCGTCCGAGGCCACCTTGGCCTCCGAGCCGAGCGTGCCGCCGACCACCTCGTTGACACTCATGCTCGAGATGGTGCGGCCGTCCCAGAAGTCCTGGCTCGCGGTGATCGCGCCCTCGATCTGTTGTAGCGTCGTGCCCGCTTGCGCCAGCGCAGGCGCCACGGCCTCCCAGGCCAGCTCGGTGATGCTGACATCGTCGCGAGTCACCGCGGTCGGCGCCTCGCCGAGGCCGATGATCCAGGTGTCCGTGGTGGTTCCGGGCATCTGATCGGGGATTCTACCAAACGATTGGTTGACATGGTAGATTGCCCGCCATGGATTTCTCACTGACCAACGAGCAGGAGGACCTGCTCGCCCTCGCGCGGGACTTTGCCCGCCGCGAGATTGCCCCGTACGTGGCGGACTACGATCGCGAGGAGCGCTTTCCGATCGAGATCATCCGCCAGGCCGCCGAGCTCGGGCTGCTCGGAGGGGTGGTACCGGTGGAGTACGGCGGCGCCGGCCTCGACTACAAGAGCTACGCCATGGTGGTCGAGGAGATTTCCCGCGTGTGTCATGTGGTCGGCGTCGCGATGTCGCTGCCCAGTGGCCTGGTCGGAAGCTCGATCCAGGTGTTCGGCACCGAGGAGCAGAAGCAACGCTATCTGACACCGCTGGCCAGCGGTCAGGTGTTCGGGGCCGCCGGCGTCACCGAGGCGCGCTCGGGCACCGATGTCTCCGACATGGACACCAGTTGCCGGCGCGACGGTGACGATTACGTGATCAACGGCGCCAAGATGTGGATCTCGTTCCTTGACGTGGCGGAGTGGTTTCTCACCTTCGCTCACATGGGGGTGGACGAGCGCACCAACCGCAAGCGCATCTGTGCCTTCATCGTCGACCGCAACCTCCCCGGGGTGGACGTGCACCCGGTCTCGAACAAGTTCGGCTTTCGCCCGATCAAGACCGGCGAACTGGTGCTGGAGGACGTTCGCGTTCCGCGCGAGGCGCTCCTCGGCGAGGAAGGTAAGGGCTTCGCGGTGGCCATGAACGCGGTCGAGAACGGTCGCCTCGGGGTGGCCGCCCGCGCGACCGGATTGGCCCAGGCCTGCGTTGACGTGATGGTTCCCTACGCGCGCGACCGCGTCGTGTTCGGCCAGCCGATCGCCCGTTTCCAGATGGTCCAGAAGCTGATCGCCGACTCGATCACCGGCACCGACGCCGCTCGGCTGCTCGTCCTGCGCCTGGCCGACCTCAAGGACCGCGGTCTGCGCGCCCGCGCCCAGGCCTCGATGGCCAAGCAGTTCGCCAGCGACGCCGCGGTGGATGCGGCGATGGCGGCATTCCAGATCCACGGTGCCTATGGCGTGTCAGAGGAGTACCCGGTCGGCCGCTACCTGCGTGATGCCAAGGTGTTCCAGATCGTCGAGGGCAACAACGAGCTGCACCGGGCGCTGATCTCCGAAGACGCCACGGGCATGAGGTGATGCGGTGAGCGCGGAGTACGAACCCAGACCACGGGCGTGAGGTGAGAATGGCGAGCACGAACACACCGACACAGACCTCCGAGCCGCGTACCTCCGCCTTGTTCAGTCCGTTCGAGGTCGCCGGGATGCACATGCGCAACCGGATCGTGATGCCCCCGATGGGCACCGGCCTGCCCGACCACGAGGGCTTTGTCACCGACGAGACGATCGCCTACTACGAACGGCGCGCCCGCGGCGGCGTCGGAATGATCTCGCTCGAGGCGAGCCTGGTCTCACCCGATGCCTACGGTGTCGGCCCGGAGTTGCGGCTGCACGACGAGCGCTACGTTCCCGGGCTGCGTCGGCTGGCCGACGCCATCCATGCTCACGACGTGCCGGTCGGCATCCAGCTCTGGCACCCGGGGCGCCAGACACTGCTCGGCGAACCGATCGCACCGTCGCCGATTCCGCTGTCGAAGCGCACGCCGGTGCCCCGCGAGCTGAGCCGGTCCGACATCCACCGCCTGATCGCCTATTACGCCGAGTCGGCGCTCCACTCCCGCGAGGCGGGGTTTGACTTCGTCGAGGTCCACGGCGCGCACTGCTACCTGCCCTGCGAGTTCCTCTCGCCGCTCTCCAATCACCGCGAGGACGAATACGGCGGCGACCTGCGCAGCCGCGCCCGCTTCATGCTCGAGATCGTGGCCGGCATCCGCGCCGCTTGCGGCGAGGACTTTCCGCTCTTCTTCCGCATCTCCGGCGAGGAGGGCGCGGAAGGTGGCATCAGCATCGAGGACTCCACCCAGGTCGCCACCTGGCTCCAAGAGGCCGGCGTCGCATGCATCTCGGTGTCGGCCGGCAACTGGTACGCCCTGCACCTGACGATCCCGCCGATGTCGATGGAGCACGGCTGCCTCGTCCCGCTGGCGGCGCGCATCCGTCAGGCAGTCTCGGTCCCGGTGATCGCCGCCGGCCGGCTCGACGACGTCGAGCTGGCCGAACGTACGATCGCGGACGGCCAGGCTGACCTGATCGCGATCGGCCGCGCGCTGATCGCGGACCCGGACTGGCCGCGCAAAGCCGCGGAGGGTCGGTTGCGCGACATCCGCCCGTGCATCGCGTGCAACGCCTGCGTCGATCTCGTCGCCAACGCCCAGGCGGCGCGATGCGCGGTCAACCCCGAGGTCGGACGTGACGGCACCTGGCGGATCGAGCCGGCGCCGCGGGCCCGACGGATCATGGTCATCGGCAGCGGCCCGGCCGGGATGGAGACGGCGCGGATCGCGCGGCTGCGGGGTCATGACGTCTCGATCTGGGAACGCGAGCCAGAACTTGGCGGCAAGCTCGACGTCGCGTCGCGTGCCCCGAGCAAGACCGACGTGTTGCGCTTTCGCGCCTACCAGGCGCGGGTGCTCGATGAGCTGGGCGTCGAGATCCACACCGGCGTCGAGGTCGGTGCGCAGGACGTTCAGAGTCACGTGCCCGACGTGGTCGTGCTCGCGACCGGCGCCGACCCGATGATTCCGCCGATTCCCGGGATCTCCGGACCGGGGGTGATCGACGCCCAAGAGGTGTTGCTCGGCCGTGTGTCGATCGAACCCGGGGAGCGGGTGGCCGTGATCGGCGGCAGCGCGACCGGATGCGAGACGGCGGAGTTCCTGTGCGGGATCGCGAGCGAGATCTCAATCCTCGAGATGCTTCCGCGCGTCGGCCGCGGCGTCGAGTTGATCACCCGGACCCGACTGATCGCCGATTTGCGCGCGGCGGGGGTGCGGATCCTCACCGAGTCGAAGGTGGTCCTGATCGAGCCCGGCCGCGTCATCTATCAGCTCCCGGACGGCAACGAGGACGAGGTCCTGGTCGACCGGGTCGCGCTGGCGATCGGCTGGCGCCCCCGCGGCGCCGAGTTCGCGGCCACGCTCAACGGACAGGAGATACTCGTGCTGGGCGACGCCTCCCACGCAGCCGACTTCGTGGCGGCAGTCAACGCCGGCGCCGACGCGGGATTGGCGCTATGAGCGACCTGCGCGTGACCCTCGGGGTGCCTGGCCGCATCATGCCGCCCGCGGACAAGGCGGTGCAGTTCGCGCAGCGCGCCGAGGCCGACGGGTTTGACGCGATCTGGTGGCCGTGTCATCTGATGGGCTGGATTCCCGACTCGGTGTGGATCGAAGAGCTGACCGGCCTGGCCAAGTTCCAATCCAACCCGCACATGTACTTCGACCCGTTGATCATGATGGGCGCCGCCGGAGCCGCCACCGAACGGATCAAGGTGGGTGTGTCGGTGACCGACACGATCCGTCGCCATCCGGCGATGCTGGCCCAGGCGGCACTGACCGTTGACCACCTGGCCGGCGGACGGTCCATCTTCGGACTCGGCTCGGGTGAGCGGATGAACGTCGCTCCCTACGGGATCGAGTGGAGCAAGCCGGTCGGGCGTCTGGAAGAGGCGCTCCGGGTCATCCGCCTGCTGTGGGAGGCCGACGGCCCGGTCGACTTCGCGGGCCAGTTCTTCAACCTCGATGGGGCCGTGCTGGGGCTCGACCCGTACGAGGGCAAGCCGCCCCCGATCTGGCTCGCCGCCCACGGGCCGCGAATGCTCGAGATCTGCGGTCGCCTGGCCGACGGCTGGGTGCCCACCAACATCGAGCCCGAGGACTACGCCCAGAAGCTCGGGGTGATCCACGAAAGCGCCGAGCGCGCCGGGCGCGACCCGGCCGCGTTCACACCGTCGATGCTGGCTTACGTGTTGTGCGCCCCTGACGAGGAGACGCTCGACCGGCTGTGCGACGAGCCCCTCGTCCGGCTCCTGTTCGCGGCCGTCGGCCTGTCGCCCGAGACCTGGGCCCGCCACGGCTCCAGCTCCCCCTTCGAGGGCGGAAGCGGCTTCCACAGCTATATCCCGACCAAGGTCTCGCGCGCGGAGGCCGAGCGGGTCGCGTCGCACATCGTCCCCGGCGTCGTCCGCGACGCCACGCTCCACGGCACCCCGGCCCAGATCGCCGAGCAGATCCGCGCGTACCAGCAAGCGGGATTGCGCGACGTGATCCTGTGGAACATCACCGCCTTCGGCGATCCGGCGTTGTCCACCTACTCGTTCAAGGCGATGGGCGAGGTCAAGGACCTCCTCGCCGCGGGCTAGCGCTGACCGCCGCCCGGCCACGCGAACCTTGGCGTTTGGGTTCCGTCCCCCGGAACCCAAACGCCGAAGTTCGTGGTCCGATCGGAGGCTCAGAAGCGCAGCGGCAGCCGCGCGAACGTGAACACCGACAACGCGGCCGCGCGCTCCGGCGGATGCTCTGAGCCGAGCTCGAGTCCGGGCAGGCGGTTGAGCAGGCACTCCAGCGCGACGCGGCCCTCCAGGCGGGCCAGCGGCGCGCCCAGGCAGAAGTGCTTGCCGCGACCGAAGGCGACGTGCGGCTGCCCGTCCGCCCGGGCCAGGCTGAACGTCCGGGGCGCTGCGAACGCCGCCGGATCAGTGTTGGCGGCGCCGTAACCGACGAGCACACGTGAGCCCTCCGGCACGATCACGCCATCGATCTCGACCTCCTGCAACGTAGTCCGCTGCAGGTGCTTGATCGGAGCCATCCGCCGCAGGCTCTCCTCCAGCAGCGGGAGCGACCAGCGACCGATCGCCCAGCACCGCCGTCCACCGGGTCGCGGTCTTCGAGCAGTAGCCAGACCGTGTTAGCGATCATCGTTGCGGTCGTCTCATGGCCGGCGACGATCAGCTGAGAGACGATGCTGATGACCGCCAACTCCGACAGCGTGGCCTGGCTGTCGGGATCGCGCGCCTGCAGTAGCGCCGTGATCAGATCGTCGCGCGGATCGTCCCGTCGCTGCCTGACCAGTGCGGTGGCGTAGTCGTTGAAATCCGCCGCGGCCAGCGTCAGCTCGCGACGTCGCTCAGCCGACATGACGAGCGTCGTGAGGCCGATGATCGTGGTGGAGAACTCGACGGAACCGCTGGCAGCCTCCGCATCGGGCACGCCGAGCATCCGCGCGAGCACGATCGTCGACAGCGGCGCCGCGAAGTCAGCGACCAGATCCAGTTGTCCCGCAGCCTCGCACCGCGTCTACCAACTCGTCGCGCGAGCGCTTGAATCGTCGACTCCATCGCGTTGACGCGGGGAATCGTGAACGCCTGCTGGGTGATCCTGCGAATCGTGGTATGGCGCTCCCCGTCGCAGTTGATCAACGCCTCCGGTTGCAGCGGGTAGCCGTTCGGGCAAGCGGTAACGCAGCTCCGCCGGAACGTCGCCCACGTCGGGAATGTCGCGCGATGACAGCTGCTCGGTGTTGCGCAACACCTCGCGGACCGCCTCATATGACAGCGCGATGTAGCGGTCGAGCTTCGGCACGTAAACGACGCCGGCCTGCGCCCGTGCCGCGTCCCAGCCCGGGTACGGATCTTGAATCTCGCTCGGGCCGCCAGCGGGTCGAAACCCGCCAGGTGCGGGCACTCCCGGGCCACGGCCGGCGGCTCAGCGAGCCAGGTAGCCGCCGTCGACGGGGTAATAGCCCCCGTCACCAACGACGCCGCATCGCTTTGATCGGCGAGCGGGGCCCGCTCACCGCCGATGCCGGCGTTGTTGACCGCGATATCCAAACGACCGAAGCGCCTGACGGTGGCGGCCACCATCTCGTCTACCGCTGCCGAATCCGAGACATCGGCGTACACGGCCAGGGCGCGCCCGCTGCCGATCGTCGTCGCCGTTCGCTGCGCCGCCTCCAGATCGAGGTCGACGACGGCCACGTGCGCCCCGCCGCCGGCGAGACGCAACGCGCACGCCTCACCGATTCCCGCGCCGGCGCCCGTGACCAGCGCGACCTTGCCGTCGAGCTCGTCGCTCACGGTTTAGATTTCCGGGCGCTCTTCGTAGTAGGTCACCGTCGGTGGCCCCGTCGAATCATCCGCAACCGCCGCCAGCGCGCCCGTCTCCTGACGCCAGGCGAAGTAGCGCTCCTGGTCGGCTCGCTGCTCCCAGCGCTCGATCAGCGCGATATGCGATCGATTATCGGCGTCGCGAACGACGCTGACCGACAGGCAACCGTCGAACGCCCGCGTGTCGGGAAGTATCTCCTTCAGACCCGCCAGCACATCATCGACCCGGTCGGGCTTCAGGTTCAGCTCGAGTACAACGGTGATTGGCATGCCGAATTTCTACCAAACGTTTGGCATCAATGACTTGCCCGCGGCCCAGCGGCCCGGTAGGAACCGGCGGTCACGTCGACGAAGTCCCCACCGCCGAGCCAGCGCTCAAAATCGGGGCGGCGCTGGGCATCCAGCAGTTCGATGCGAATGCCGGCCGGCGCGAGGAAGTACGCGAACCCTTCCGGCTGCTCGCGGGCGCCGCCGCCGAACTCCAGGCCCATTCCCCCGGCGACCAATCGCGCCGATTCGGCGGCCAAGTCCTCGACGAACGCTCCCAGGTGGTGCAGGGTGCCTGGGGGGCCGGGGCGCCACAGCCGCCCGTCCGGGCTCTCGATCAACTCCAGATGCGGCGTGCCCTGCACGGAGTAGGTGAAGCGAATGTCCTCGGCGAGGACCTCGCCACCGCCGGTGCGCACCCGTGGCGCACCCTCTTGCACCGGCGCCCAACTGACACCGAGGTCCCGGGTGGCGATTTCCATCGCGGTTTCCAGGTGTTCCACGACCGTGCCGACATGGTGAACCTCAAGATTCCCCAGCGCCATCTCAATCCTCCTTTGCGATACCGTTTTCATCAAACGAACGTTTGGTAGAGGTAATATGAGCGACAATTATCCGCACGTCAACTCGGAGATCCGCGTTGGCAACCTGCGGATCCGCAACCGCATCACCCGCACGGCGCATGGGACGGGCTATGCGATCGACGGCAAGGTGACCGAGCGCCTGATCGCGTACCACGAGGCGCGGGCGCGCGGTGGCGTGGGTTCGCTGTTCCTCGAGACCTGCGGGGTGCACCCGACCTCGCCGGGGCCGTTGTGGATGTTCCGCGACGACATCGTCGAAGGCCTGGCCCCCTTGGCGGCGAGGCTGCACGCGCTCGACACCAAGGTGTTCGCCCAACTGTGGCATGGCGGCGCTCAAGCCACCCCGCCCGGCGGAGGTGCCGCCTGGGCGCCATCGGCGCTCCCCGACCCGATTCACGGACACGTCTCGCTGGCCATGACCCAGGGCATGATCGACGAGGTGGTGGCCGGGTTCGCGGCGGCGGCGGGGCGCGCTCAGCAGGCGGGGGTCGACGGGGTTGAGTTGCACGGAGCTCACACGTACCTGATCTGCGCCTTCCTGTCACCGATGACCAACCGACGCAGCGATGGCTATGGGGGCAGCATCGAGAATCGGACACGGTTCGCACGCGAGGCCCTGGCTGCCGTCCGCGCCACGTGCGGGCCTGAGTTCGTCGTCGGCATTCGTCTCAGCGCCTCCGAAGCCATCGAGGGCGGGCTCGAACCGGAGGAGACGAACCGGATCCGCGCCATCTTGGAGTCGGAGGGCCTGGTCGACATGGTCAATGTGTCGCTGGGCGGGTACCACAACTTCGCGAAGATGATCGGCGCGATGCACGAGCCTCACGGCTACGAGCTCCCGACCAGTGAGCCCGTGACCAGGCCGTCGGGCGTGCCCACGATCGTGACCGGTCGCATCACCACCCTGGCCGAGGCCGAGCGCGTGGTGGCGAGCGGCGCCGCCGACATCGTCTCGATGGTCCGCGCGCTGCTGGCTGACCCAGAGCTGGTCAACAAGAGTCTCGCCGGTCGCCAGAGCGACGTGCGCCCGTGCATCGGCTGTAACGAAGGGTGCGTCGGACGGCGGTTCGCGATCGGAGCGGCCGTCGGACAAACAGGGTGCACAGTCAACCCACAGGCCGGATTCGAATATCGCGGGCCATGGCTCCAACCGGCGTCCACGCCGCGATCGGTGCTCGTGGTCGGAGCCGGCCCGGCCGGCCTGGAAGCTGCGTACACCGCCGCGCAGCGCGGGCATCACGTCTCGCTCTACGAGGCGGCCTCCGAACCCGGCGGCCTGGTTCGCTACTCGCGAGCCGCTCCCCATCGCGACGAGATCGGAAAGATCTGCGACTGGCTGTGGCAGCAACTCGATCGCGAGGGCGTGGAACGCCACCTGGGCCAACGCGTCGATGCCGAACTCGTGCGTAGCATCGCCCCGGCCGCCGTGATCGTGGCCACCGGCTCACTCCCGCGTCGCGACGGCATCCAGCGGATGCGCCCGGCCCTCCGCGTGGAGGGCCTGGAGCCTCCCCACACCCTGACGCCGCTCGAAGTGCTCAGTGGTGAGCTCGAGCTACCTCGCCGCGCGGTCGTATTCGACGATCTGGGCAATTACGAGGCGGTCGGATCGGCCGAGCTGCTGCTCGATCAGGGCACCGAGGTGGTGTACGCCACCAGCTTCGCGGAGCTGGCACCCGACCTGTTCCGGTCCTTCCAGCGCGACGCGGTGGCCGAGCGCCTCGGCCGCCACGACGGCTTTCGCCTGCTGACGCGGAGCTCGGTCGAGCGAGCCAGCCCGACCTCGGTGACGCTGCGCAACCTCGACAGCGGCCGCGCCGAGGAGATCGAGGCACAGCTGCTCGTGCTCGTGACCGGCTTCGACCCGCAGGACGCCCTGGTCTCCGAGCTGGAGCCCCTGGGCCTCGAGCTCCACGTCGTCGGTGACGCCCTCGCACCATTGCTGATGCCCCACGCCTTCGCCTCCGGTCGCGAGGCCGGCGTGGCGGTCTAGGATGCGGCCCCGCTTAACCGTCGCCGGCCGCGGCGTCGCCGGCGCGGAGGCCGAACACGAGCGCGGGTCCGATCGTGCCGCCGGCGCCGGGGTAGCAGAGCCCGAACGCGCTGGCCGCGGCGTTGCCCGCCGCGTAGAGCCCGGGCAGCGGCTCGCCCGACTCGATTGACAGCACGCGTCCCCACGCGTCCGTCCGCGGCCCGCCCTTGGTGCCCAGGCAGCCGGGCAGGACCTGCACCGCGTAGTACGGCGGCTCGCTCAGCGGCCCGATACCGCCGATGAAGCGATCGTAGGGATAGGAGCCACGTCCGAAGTCGGGGTCCACCCCGTCTCGGGCGCCGTCGTTGAAGCGCTCGACCGTCTGCGCCAGCGCCGGGTCCGGGACGCCGATCTGCGCCGCCAGCTCTCCGAGGGTGTCGCCGCGGGCGAGCCAATCGGGGTCCGGGTCCCGGCGACCGAGCGGGCCCAGCCGGTAGCTTCCCCGGTAGGTGCCGTCGAACACCAGCCAGGCCGGCACGTGCTTGAAGCGGAACCCGGCGGCGTCGAAGTCCTGCAACGAGCGGCCGAGGTCGTTGTAGTTCTGCGCCTCGTCGACGAACCGCCGACCGCTGCGGTCGACGATCAGCGATCCGGGTCGCGCGCGTTCGGTGAGAATCAGGCGGTGCATCTGCTCGCCCTCGATCAGCTCGCCCGGAATGCTGATCGCCGGGCACCACCAGGCCTCGCTCATCGATCCCAGTGCCGCGCCGGCCGCCATCGCGATGCGCAGTCCGTCGCCCTCCATCCCCGGCGCACCGACCGGCGCGAGCATCGGGCCGCGCAGAAAGTTGTGGGCCAGCTCCGCGGAGCGTTCGAAGCCGCCGGTGGCGAGGATGACGGCGTCGGCGTCCGGTCGCTGCGTGACACGCGCCTCGGTCCGCAGCTGCACACCCTGGTCGAGGCAGGCCTCCAGCAGGCCCGCCAGCAACGCGCGGCCCAGCGTGAGCGTCCCATGTTCGCGGCGGCGCGCAAGCTCGCTGCGGTCGAACTCCCCGGATGCGAGCTCCGCGTAGGTCACCGGACCCGCCACGTTGGGAGCGTCGCGGACCATGCCTGCCACCCGGGGCGGAGGATCGAACGGGGCGGGCTCCAGCGAACGTCCCCCCTGCTCGCGTCCGCCCTCGAACTCGGCGTGGTAATCGCTGTAGGGGACCTGCTGCAGGCCCAACGGCGTGTCCCGCTGAATGCGAGCGGCCGTCGGTCCCGCCGCGTGGGCAAAGACCTCCAGCAGCGCGTCGTTGGCATCTCCGAGCGCCAGCGAACGCAGGTAGCTGAGCGCCAGCGCGGGTGAATCGTCCTGGAGCCCGGCATGCGCCGGCAGCCAGGCGAGTCCGCCGGACAGGGCCGTGGTTCCCCCGACCTTGGCAGCGCGCTCGTAGACGGTCACCTCGGCTCCCCCCTGTGCCGCGGCCAGCGCCGCGCTCAGACCGGCCGCTCCGGAGCCCACGACGGCCACGCGTCTCATCGCTCTGCTCCGCTGCGCTCAGGACGCGTGGCATTCACGTTGATCGTGGGCGCCGGCATCCCTGGCGGATGTTCTATCACGGCTGTTGTACTTTGTCGTCGTGGCCCGCCAGGTTGACCACGACGCACGATCCCATGCGCGCGCGCTGGCCCGGTTGCCCAGCCTCGAGTGCGGTCCATCATGAGTACCCACGACAGCTTTCCCCACGCTGCTGAGCCCGCTGGCGCTGGGCACCGTGGAGCTGCGCAACCGAGTCGTCTCGACCGCGCACGGAGCGTTCCTGGACTTCTATCGACCCGGCGAGCCCGGCGAGCGCTACATCGCCTATCAGGAGCGCCGCGCCCGCGGGGGTACGGCGCTGATCATCCTGCAGCCGGTCCACGTCCACCACACCAGCCAGGCGGCCGGCCACTACATCTACGACGCGGAGGATCTGCGGCCGAAGCTGCGCGAGATGAGCCGGCGGCTGCACCGCCACGACACACGCGTCATCGTGCAGCTCCTGCACTTTGGCGGGGCCTTCCGGTCCGATTCCGCCAGCGACCTGGAGCCACTGTGGTCGTTCAGCCCATTCGTGTCGCCGACCGGCTCAGAGGCCGTCCACGAGATGACCGGCGCGGAAATCGTCGAGGTGATCTCCGGCTATGTCGCCACCGCCGCGCTGGCCGTCGAGTCGGGGTTGGACGGCGTCGAGCTGCAGGCCTCGCACGGCTACCTCGTGCAGCAATCGCTCAGCCCGTGGTCCAACCAACGCACGGACGAGTGGGGGCAGCCGACGCGGTTCGCGAGCGCCATCATCCACGGCATCCGCGACGCCGTCGGCCGCGATCCGCTGCTCGGGGTCCGGCTCTCGGTCGATGACTGGATCAAGCCCGAGCACGGGGGGCTCGGCGCGGCCACGGTGCGTGAGATCGCTGAGGAGCTCGTGGCCGGGGGCCAGCTCGACTTCCTCAACGTCTCGGCCGGCGCACGAGCCTCTCACTACTCGCGCTCGATCGGTTCCTATCGCCATGCGCCGGCGCCGCTCTTGAGCCTCACCGCGGAGCTGCGCGCGAGTGTCGGCGCAGCCGTTCCGGTGATCGGCGTGAGTCGCATCCTCACCCCCGAGCTGGCCGAGCGAGCGCTGCAAGAGCACGCCTGCGATCTCGTCGGGATGACCCGCGCGCAGATCGCCGACCCCGACCTCGTGGCCAAGCTGAGCGGCGCGGGGGGCGCGCCGGTGCGGCCATGCGTCAGCGCAAACCAGGGCTGCGTGGACCGCCAGCAGGGGGGCCTGCCGATCACCTGCTTCCATAACCCAGAGGTCGGGCAGGAGCACGTCCTCGGCGAGCTGCAATCAAGCGCCACGCCTGTGCGAGTGCTCGTCGTCGGCGGCGGGCCGGCGGGAATGAAGGCGGCCGAGATCGCCGCCCGCCGAGGACATGCGGTCACGCTGGCCGAGCGCGGCGAGCGGCTCGGTGGTCGCTTGCGCTGGGTCGCGGAGTGCGGCGCCCCGCGCGAACTGCTGAAGTCGATCGACTGGCTCGAGGGTGAGCTCCACCGCCACGCTGTGACGGTGAAGCTCAGCACCGAGATCACCGCCGACTGGCTGCGCGACCAGGACCTGGACGCGATCGTGCTGGCCACCGGCGCGCGGCCGGCTCCCGAGCGGCTACCGGCCGGAGACGGATCGGTCCGGGTGGTCGCGCTCGAGGATGCGCTGGGCGAGCACCCGGCCGGCCAGGACCTGCTGGTCGTCGACCACCTGGGCAACGAGGAGGTCGCGATGGCAGCGGAGCGGCTCGCACAGGACGCCCGTTCGGTGACCCTGATCACGCCGATGCAGAGCGTTGGCCCCCACATCGGCTTCACGTTGATCAAGGACCAGCTCATGCGCCTGTACGCCGCCGGGGCTCGGCTGGAGCCGAGCACGGCACTGGCCGGGATCGAGGACGGGGAGGTGCTCACGCGCCACGTCCATGCCGGAACCACCGCGCGGCGCCGCTTCGACGCGATCGTCGCCGGGGTCGCGGGGCTGCCCGAGCTCGCGCTGCGTCCTACGGCACTGGCCTGCGCCCAGCAGGTGCTCGTGGCCGGCGACGCGGTGGCGCCGCGCACGGCGCTGCACGCATTCCGGGAGGGCGACGCGGCAGGGCGCGCCGTGAGCGCGCCCGCGACCGCCCGAACGACGTAGCAATTCAAACGGTCATTTGGTAGAAATACGGGTGTGCGCGGCATCTGCCGCCCAGCGGTGCCGATAACGCGAGAGGAGCCACAGTGGATTTCAACTTCAGCGACGAGGAGCAGGATTTCCGCCGCTCCGTACGCGACTGGGTCAACGACAAGTACCCGAAGGCCAAGGTCAACGAGCTGGAGCGTCTGGAGGACCACGACGGCTCCAACTTCCCCCACGACTTCTTCAGCGACCTCGCGTCGGCCGGCTTCCTCGGCGTCGGCATCGACGAGGGTCTCGGCGGTCAGGGTGGCGGGGCCACCGTGCAGGCGATTCTCATGGACGAGCTGGCTCGCAACCTGGCCGGTCTGACCTGGGTGTGGGGCATCTCATCGTTCTGCGCCAAGTCGATCCAGAAGTTCGCCTCACCCGCGATCCGAGACGAATTCGTGCCCGCGATGATCGCCGGTGAGAAGAAGGTGGCGATCGCGATCACCGAGCCGGGCGGCGGCACCGACCTGTTGGGCGCGATGATCACGCGCGCCAAGCCAGCCGACGGGGGCTTCACCATCAGTGGGGCGAAGATCTGGTCGACGATGGCTCACGTGTCGGACTTCCTGCTGTTGCTGGCGAAAACCTCCGACGGCGCCAAGTCCTCGCACGGCAAGACGCTGTTCCTGGTGCCGACCGACCAGGAGGGCATCGTGTCCACCCCGATCCCGAAGCTCGGGATGCGTTGCGTCGGCTCGTGCGAGGTCTCGCTGGAAGATGCGTTTGTGCCCGAGTCGCACGTGATCGGCGAGGTCGACCGCGGTTGGTACCACATCCTGACCACGCTGAACAACGAGCGGATCCTGGTCGCGGCGCTCGCCACGGGCGTGCTGCGAGGGGTGATGGAGGACGCCATCGCTTACGCCAAGGAGCGGCGGGCCTTCGGCCACGCGATCGGCGACTTCCAGATCATCCAGCACTGGATCGCCGAGATGGCGATGAAGCTCGCGCAGGCCGAACTGCTCACCTACAAGGCCGCCTGGCTGTACGACAACGGCCACGACGCCGCAATCGAGTCATCGATGGCCAAGGCCGTCGCGTCCGAGTACGCGACCTGGGCCGCCGATCGCGGCATCCAGATCCTCGGCGGCATGGGCTACGCGGCAGAGTTCGACATGCAGCGCTACTGGCGCGACGTGCGGCTCTATCAGATCGGCCCGATCACGAACGAGATGGTGCGCAACATCATCGCCCAGAACCTGGGGCTCGAGCGTTCGTGGTGATACGGCGGTATCTTGTGCCCCAGTTTTGTTCGCCGGCGAATTCCGAGGAGAAGTTGTCATGGTCGATCCGACATCCGCTGATGCCACGCTGAGCCTGGTCCCGAGCGACGAGGACGGGCCGTCGGGCGGGAGAGACGGCGAGCTCGTGGAGGACCGGGAGCTGGTGGAGGAGGAGCTGTTGGTCGAGGATGTCTCGATCGACGGTATGTGCGGCGTGTACTAGATGCCGGTGCGATCGCCGACGCAGTCCGCGCTCGGTTTTGATCTCGATCGCGCGTGGCGGGTGAGCGACGGGGTGGCCCTGCGCCCCGAGCCGTTCGGCGCGCTCGCGTATCACTTCGGCACCCGGCGATTGTCGTTCTTGAAGAGCCGGGCGCTGTTGGCGGTGGTGCAGTCACTCGGCCGAGTACCCGACCGCGCGCGAGGCGTGTCGCGCCAGCGGCGTTGCCGAGGCCGAGTTGCCGCGGTATGAGCGCGCGTTGGCGACGCTGGCGCAGAGCGGGATGATCAGCCAGGGATGTGCGGCGTGAGCGTCGCGCCGGTCGGGCGGCTGGTGGATCAGTTCGAGCTCGGGCTTGACGCGCCGATCTGCTTGACCTGGGAGTTGACCTACGCGTGCAACCTGGCGTGCGTGCATTGTCTGTCGAGCTCGGGGCGGCGGGATCCGCGCGAGCTGTCGACGGCGGAGTGTCTGGGGATCGTCGATGAGCTGCAGCGGATGCAGGTGTTCTACGTCAACATCGGCGGCGGGGAACCGACGGTGCGGCGCGACTTCTGGGAGATCGTGGACTACGCCACCGCTCACCAGGTGGGGGTCAAGTTCTCGACCAACGGGAGTCGGATCACTCCGGCGGTCGCGCAGCGGCTGGCCGCCAGCGACTATGTCGACGTGCAAGTCTCGGTCGACGGGGCGACGGCCGAGGTCAACGATCGGGTGCGCGGCCCGGGCTCATATGACACGGCCGTGCGCGCGATGGAGCGCCTGGCCGACGCCGGGTTTCAGAGCTTCAAGCTGTCGGTGGTGATCACGCGCGAGAACGCCGGCCAGCTCGACGCGCTCAAGGCGATCGCCGATCGCTATGGCGCGCAGTTGCGGCTGACTCGGCTGCGCCCCTCGGGCCGGGGCGTCGACGTGTGGGACGAGCTGCATCCAACCGCCGAGCAGCAGCGCGAGCTGTATGACTGGCTGACCGCCCACGGCGAGGCGGTGCTGACCGGCGACTCGTTCTTTCACCTCGCCCCCTACGGCGAACCGCTCGCGGGGCTGAACCTGTGCGGGGCGGGTCGGGTCGTGTGCCTGATCGACCCGATCGGCGATGTGTACGCGTGCCCGTTCGCGATCCACGAGCAGTTTCTGGCCGGCAACGTCCGCGATCCTGGCGGCTTCACCGACGTGTGGCGTGAGTCGGAGCTGTTCCTCGACCTGCGCCGTCCCCAGACCGGCGGGGCGTGCGCGAGCTGCGGCTTCTTTGACTCGTGCCGGGGTGGGTGTATGGCGGCGAAGTTCTTCACCGGCCTACCGCTCGACGGCCCGGACCCCGAATGCGTGCTCGGCCACGGCGAAGCGCAACTGGCCGCCCGCGCAGACACACGCCACCCACGCTCGGCGGTGGACCACTCCCGAGACCCCCCGGAGATCCGCGCGGCGCACCGAGGGCGGCACCGAGCGCAGCGCCGAGCGCGGGCATCGAGTGGAGCGCCGATCCCAGCTCGCTTGTGGTGGTGCAGGCGCCGCCGGTGAGCGCGTGCCAGGAGAGCCCGGTGGCCGGGATGCGCGCCGGCGAGGCCCGCTCATCGCGATGAGAAACCCGTGGTTCGAGACCGTCGCGGAGGCCCAGCGGCGAGCCCGCAAGCTGTTGCCCAAGTCGGTCTACCTGGCCATCATCGGTGGAACCGAGCGCGGGCTCACGCTACACGACAACGTGGCGGCGTTCGGCGAGCTCGGGTTCGCGCCGCACGTCGCCGGCCTCTCAGCGCAGCGCGATCTGACGACCACGGTGATGGGACAGGAGATCTCGCTCCCGGTCATGATCTCCCCCACCGGTGTGCAGGCGGTGCACCCGGATGGCGAGGTGGCCGTGGCGCGAGCCGCCGCCGCGCGGGGCACCGCGATGGGCTTGAGCTCGTTCGCCAGCAAGCCGGTCGAGGAGGTGCTGGCGGCCAACCCGCAGACGTTCTTTCAGCTCTATTGGGCCGGCTCCCGAGACCAGATCCTCCAGCGCGCGCTGCGGGCCAAAGCGGCGGGCGCGGTCGGGCTGATCGTCACCCTGGACTGGTCCTTCTCGCACGGCCGTGACTGGGGCAGCCCGACGATACCCGAGCAGATGGACCTCAAGACGATGCTCAATCTGGCTCCTGAGGTGGCGCGGCGCCCCCGCTGGTTCTACCGGTGGACGAAGGCCGGCGGCCCACCGGGCCTGTCGGTGCCGAACATGGCGATCCAGGGCGAGGCCCCGCCGACGTTCTTCGGGGCCTACGGAGAGTGGATGCAGTCCACCCCGCCGAGCTGGGAGGACCTGAGCTGGCTGCGCGCGCAGTGGGACGGCCCGTTCATGCTCAAGGGCGTGATGCGGGTCGACGATGCCCGACGCGCGGTCGACGCGGGCGTGAGCGCGATCTCGGTGTCCAACCACGGTGGCAACAACCTCGACGCGACCCCGGCACCGATCCGCGCGCTGCCGGCGATCGCCGACGCGGTGGGCGACCAGGTCGAGGTGCTGCTCGACGGAGGGGTCCGCCGCGGCAGCGACGTGGTCAAGGCGCTGGCGCTCGGAGCCCGGGCGGTGATGATCGGACGCGCCTACCTGTGGGGCCTCGCCGCGGCCGGGCAGACCGGGGTCGAGAACGTGCTCGACATCCTGCGCGGCGGCATCGACTCGGCGCTGCTCGGCCTCGGGCACTCCTCAGTCACCGAACTGCAGCCCGGATGACCTCCTGATCCCGCCCGGCTTCCTGCGCAGCCTCGGCGCCACCGACGAGCGCTGAGTGATCGCCGCCGTACATAGGCTCCCATTCGAGCGGCTCACGGCGCAGACGACTGAGCGCCCGCGTCGGCCCTCCTCGGCGTGAGACGAGCCCTGGCCGAACTCACCTGGCCCGACGCCGAGGACCGCGCGGCGGGGGCGGTGCTCGCGGTACCCGTCGGCGCCACCGAGCAGCATGGGCCGCACCTGCCCCTGTGCACCGACACCGAGATCGCGGTGGCGATCGTCACCGAACTGGCGCGCGAACGGCCGGTCGTGGTGCCCGCGCCGCCGCTGGCCTACGGCTCCAGCGGCGAACACGCGGGCTTCGCCGGCACGCTGTCCATCGGTCAGCCCGCGCTGGAGCTGATGCTGGTCGAGCTGTGCCGTTCGGCCTGTGCGACGTTCGCGCGCGTACTGCTCGTGTCCACACACGGTGGCAACGCGCAGCCCGTGCGGCGAGCCGTCAACCGCCTGCGCGACGAGCGCCGCGACGTGCGCGCCTGGGGACCGAAGTGGCCCGGCGACGCGCACGCGGGCCGGACCGAGACCTCGATCATGCTCGCCCTCGCGCCCGGGCATGTTCGCCGCGATGAGGCGCGCGTCGGCCAGCCGGCTCCCATCGCCGAACTGCTCCCCCAACTGCAGGCCAACGGCGTGCGTGCGGTGAGCGACAACGGAGTGCTCGGTGATCCAACCGGGGCGCACGCCGAGGAGGGGCACGAGTTGCTCGACGCCGCGACCCGGGACCTCGCCACGATGTTGGACGCCTGGCTGGCCACACCCGGGCCCGGAGGTCAGCCATGAACCGGGTGGCGACCGGAACCGGCGCGACGCCGGAACCCGGAGGTCGGCCATGAACCGGGTGGCGATCGTCACCGGAGCGGCGCGCGGGATCGGCGCCGCGACCGTGCGCGGCCTGGCGGCCGACGGATGGTCGGTGGTGGCGCTTGACCGCTGCGCCGATGACCCCCGGCTCCCCTACCCGTTGGCCACCCCCGAGGACATGGCGGGGTTGCTCAGCGACATCGGAGCCGGCGATCGCGTCACCAGCGTGGTCGCCGACGCGAGCGATCGCGCCGCGATGGCGCAGGCCGTCGCGCTGGCGGAGACCCGCTACGGCGGGCTCGACGCGATGATCGCCTCCGCAGGGGTGATCGCCGGCGGCGTGCCGATGTGGGAGCTGGCGCCCGAACAGGAGCAGGCGGTGCTCGAGGTCGACCTGCACGCGGTGCTGACCGCGGCGCGGGTCGCCGTGCCCGCCCTGCTGCGCCGGCCGCCACCGCGCCAGGGGCGATTCATCGCGGTCGCCTCGGCGGCCGCGACCCGGGGAATGGCCCTGATCGCCGCCTACGGTGCGGCCAAGGCGGGCGTCCTGGGCCTGGTGCGCGGCCTCGCCGCGGAACTGCGGGGCACCGGCATCACCGCCAACGCGGTCAGTCCCGGCTCGACCCGAACGCAGATCCTGGACCAGAGCACCCGTCTCTACGGGTTGGAGTCATCCGAGGCGTTCGCCAAACAGCAGCCCCATGAACGCCTGCTCGAACCCGAGGAGATCGCCGCACTGATCGTGTGGCTCGCCGGCCCGGGCGCGAGCGCCATGACCGGCGCCGCCGTGCCCGTCGACGGGGGCCTCGCCCTTTGACGCCACCGCTCCCGCCGGGGCTGCGGCTGGTCCTCGACCCCGCGGTGCGGACATATGCGAATGGCCGCGTGCTGGTCGGAGGGGCCCCCGGCAGGATCCTGCGCCTGAGCGAGGCCGGGCGCGCCGGCCTGCGGGCCCTGCAGGCCGGGAAGCCCATGCTCGCCCGCCACGCGCCGGCTGGGCCGACGCCTCGTCGACGCCGGGCTCGCTCACCCCCGCCCGCGCCCCCGCCCGGGCGCCGCGACGGACACGACGATTGTCGTCCCGGTGCGCGACCGGGCCCGGGAGCTCGAGCACTGCTTGGCCTGCGCCGGGACGGATGCCTCGGTCATCGTGGTCGATGACGGCTCGGCCGACGCCGCGGCCGTCGCGGCGGTATGCCGCCGTCACGGCGCACGCCTCGTCGTCGCGAACCGCAGCAGCGGCCCCGCGGCCGCGCGCAACCGGGCGCTGCTCGACCTCGAGACCGAGTTGGTCGCCTTCCTCGACAGCGACTGCCGGCCGGCTCCGGGCTGGATCGACGCGCTGGCGGGGCACTTCGACGATCCGCTGGTGGCAGCGGTCGGCGCCCGGATCCGCCCCGTGCCGGCCGTCGACGGGACGACGCGCGTCGGTCCGCGAACGCTATGACATGGCCCGCTGCCCGCTCGACATGGGCGAGCGCGAGTCCGACGTCGGCCCGGGGCGCCGCGTCGCCTATCTCCCGACCGCGGCGCTGCTGGTCCGCCGCGCCGCGCTCACGACGGGGTTTGACCCCGAGCTTCGCTACGGCGAGGACGTCGATCTGGTCTGGCGGTTGTGCGCCACCGGCTGGCGCGTGCGCTACGACCCCGCGGTCGTCGTCGGTCACGCCGAGCCGGACACCTGGGCCGGATTGCTCGAGCGCCGCTTTCGCTACGGGACCTCGGCGGCGCCGCTCGCCCGCCGCCACCCCGGCCGACTCCCCGCGACGGTGCTGCGCCCCCGCCGAGCGCTGGCCTGCGGACTGGCGTTGGCCGGCCGGCCGGCGCCCGCACTCGCGGTCATCGCGGGCTCGGCCGTGGTGTTGGCCCGGCGGTTGCGGGGGTCCGGCGTCCCGGCCACCCGGGCACCCGTGTGGGCGTTCGGCGGCACCGCCCGGACGTTGGCCGAGATGAGCCGCGCCAGCACGGTCCTCGGCGGTCCGGCCCTTCTCGTGCTGGCCGCTCGCGCCCCACGGGCGCGACTGTCCGTGCTCGCGCTGCTTGCCGCGGGCCCGCTGCGCGAGTGGCGACGCCGCCGTCCGGCCGTCGATCCCGTGCGCTGGACGCTGGCCAGCTTCGTCGACGACTGCGCCTACGGGGCCGGCGTCTGGCGGGGCTGCGGGGACGAGCGAACAATCGCTCCCGTGCGCCCATCCTGGCGTTCTGATCCGAGCCGAACAGAGTCACCAATTCGACCAAACGGTTGATAGAATCGTGCCCGGGGCGCAGGGAGCCCGAAGCGGCTAGACCGCCGACAACTGATTGAGCTGGATCCGAGCCCCTGCTCGCGGTCCGCAGGGAGAAGAACACATGAGCGCGACCGTGCAGGAGTTCTCGGATCTGGTCTACACCAAGGATCCTGACCTCGCGCGGCGGGTCGCCCGCGAAGTGCAGTCGGGCACGTTCGCGATCAACTGCGCCGGGGTGTCGTTGATGGCTCCGTTCGGCGGCTACAAGCAGTCGGGCTTTGGCCGCGAATGCGGTCCCGAGGGCCTTGACGAGTTTCTGCAGATCAAGTCGGTTCTGCTCGGCGGGTGAGCTGTGCCCACGCCGACATCGGTCACGTGCGTGAGGCGAGAAACTCCTGCGCCCGGCGGTATCCGTCCATGATCGGCGGGAAGGACCCATACACCGTCTCGCTCAGCATGCGTCCGTCGTCGTCGAAGACACAGACCGCAGCGGGATACCAGCGAATCGGCTCGCCGGCGGGGAGCCCGTTCCACTCCGCCACCGGAACCGCCGTGATCTGCAGCATCACGAACGCCTGTCCCCGCTCGGTGTCCAGGACGATGTCGTCGATCTCGATCTCGTACGTGGCGAAGATCGTGTACAGCCGCTCCCACATGCCGATGTACGTCTCGGATCCCGCGAAGTGCCCGTGCGGCGTCGGATCGTCGGGATGGGCCGGCGTCTTGATCAGGTATTCGACGTCCTCGTCGAGTTGTTCTCGGAGCGCGTCCATGTCTCGCTCTCGCTCGGCGCGCATGTGCTCTTGGACGGCTGCCTCGAGCTGGCTACGGGTCAGTGCCACGTCGGGTTTACTCCTTCGTTCGGCGTCTGCAACGCAATCGAATACCGTATACAAAACCCATTGAAGGAGAGGCCATGTCGCTGCACCCTCAAGCCGTGGAGTTCATCAAGTTCTCGGAGGACGCCGGCCTGCCACGGCTCTACACGCTGAGTCCGGAGGACGCCCGCGCACAGGTCGACGCCGCCACGGAGTTCATCGGACCCGGCCCGGAAGTGGCGAAGGTCAGCGACATCACGGTGCCCGTCCGCGACGGCAACATCCCGGCTCGGCTCTACCAGCCCGAACGCTCGCACGCCACGATCGTCTGGCTGCATGGGGGTGGGTGGGTCCTGTGCGGACTCGACAGCCATGACGCGATGTGCCGCATGCTCGCCAACGCCGCGGAATGCACGGTGATCAGCGTCGCCTACCGACTGGCGCCCGAATACCCGTTTCCAGTCCCGCTCGACGATTCGTGGGACGCGCTGACGTGGGTCGCCGAGCAGTATCCGTCCTCTCCGCTGGTGGTGGCGGGCGACAGCGCCGGAGGCAATCTCGCGGCCGTGTCGTGCGCTACGCGCGCGCGACCGCGGAGGCCCCGAACTCGCCCTTCAGGTGCTCGTCTACCCGGTGACCGATCACGACATGACGACCGGCTCATATATCGAGCACGGCGGCGAGGAAACGCTGCTGGGCAAGCAGGACATGGTCTGGTTCTGGGACCTCTACGTCCCCAATGAAGCCGACCGCGACAACCCCGAGGCCTCACCGCTGCGGGCCTCCGATCTCTCGAACCTGCCGCCGGCCATCGTCCTCACCGACGGCCACGACCCGCTGCGCGACGAGGGCCTGGCGTACGCCGCTCGACTGCGCGACTCCGGGGTCCAGGTGACCGCCCACCACTATGAGGACATGCTGCACGCGTTCTTCTCGTTCGTGAACATCTTCGACCGCGGGAACGAGGCGGTGCAGCAGGTCGGCACGGACGTTCGCGCCGCCGTCGCCGCGCAGACGGTGAGCTGAGCCGTGATCGTCGGGTCGCGGGGCCACGCCGTCGCGGCGGGAACGGCGTGAGCGCCGTGGCCCCAACGCGCGATCCCCGGCCTGAGGTCACACAGGTGCCCGACGGAGATCGGGTGGTGGGTTCGCTGTGTGAGGCGTGCGGATACCGGTTGGCGATCAAGCTGGAGCGCTGCCCGGTGTGTCGCGAGCCGCTGAGCGCCGCGCGCTTCGGCCCCGGCGGCTGCATCTGGGCGGTGACCTCGGTCCACATCAGCGTGCAGGAGCGCCGAACGCCCTACGTGCTGGCGTACGTCGATCTCGACGACGGCCCGCGCATCCTGGCCCACGTGCACGCGGATCCGGCGGCGATGCCATCGGTCGGGGATCGGGTGGTGCTGGCAGGACTGACGCCCGCCGGAGACCCCCTCGTCCGCCCCGCCGCCGCCACCGCTGCCACCGCCGCCGGCGTCGCCACCGCTGCGCGCGCCGCGACCGCTGCGCGCGCCGCGACCGACGCGCCGGATCCGGGCCATCGCCCGCGGGACGCGAGTCGCTCGGACTGATGTCGGCGTCGCTGCCGCAACAGATTCGCGACGATCCCTCGATCGCGCGCTACCGCGCGGTCCGGGAGCAGATGTCCGCGCCGCTCCCCTCCCATTACAACATCGCCGCGGCGGTGTGCGACCGCTGGGCCCAGGACGACGGGCGAGCCGCGATGCTGGTCCCCCAGGACGGGAGCGTGCGCACGTACACGTTTGACCACTTCGCGCAGGCTTCGGCACGGCTGGCCAACGGGCTGGCGGCGCTGGGCGTGCGGCGCGGCGATCGCGTGGCCATCTGCCTGCCGCAGTCGCCGGACTGCGCAACGGCCCATGTCGCCGTGCAGCGCCTGGGCGCGATCGCCGTCCCGATCAGCATCTTGTGCGGAACCGAGGCGGTCCGCCACCGGCTGGTCGACTCCCGCGCCCGCGTCCTGATCGCCGCCTGGGAGACCCACGCGTGGATCGTCGAACATGAGCTGGCGCAGGATCTCACGTGCGTGATGGCGGGCCCCGGCGTGGCGCGCGGCGTCGCATCGTTCGACGACGTCATCGCCCGGGCGGCACCATCGTGCCCTCCGGTCGCCTCAACCCGGCACGACGCCGCGATCCTGATTTACACGAGCGGGACCTCAGGGCCGGCCAAAGGCGCGTTGCACGCTCAACGGGTGGTGCCGGCGCACACCGAGCCGATTTCGCTGGCTCACAACCTGTTCGGGCAGGACGGAGACATACTCTGGAGCCCGGCCGATTGGGCCTGGGGGGGCGGACTGATCGACTGTCTGTTCGCGAGTTGGCAGGCCGGACGCCCGATCGTGGCCTGGCGGCCCCGAGGCTTCGATCCCGATGCGGTGATCGACCTGATCGAGCGATGTGCGGTCACCAACACGTTCCTCCCCCCGACCGCACTGAAGCGGCTGCGCGATGCATCCGGCCTGGAGGCGCGCGCCCGCCGCCTCCCGCTGCGGTCGATCATGACCGGAGGCGAGCGCTGCGGGGAGGAACTGATCGAATGGTCGCGCGACGTCTTCGACCTCACCCCAAACGAGGTCTATGGCCAAACCGAAGTCTCGGCAGTGCTCGGTAACAGCAGCACGCTGCTGCCGGTCAAGCCGGGATCGGTGGGGATGGAATACCCCCGGGCCCGGGCCGCGGTCCTGGATGACTCAGGGGCGCCGGTACCCGCTGACGAGCCGGGCGAGATCGCGCTGCACGCCTCCACGCCGGCCATGTTCCTCGGCTACTGGTGCGCCGAGCTGGCCGCCCCACGGAGCCCATTTGCCGCCCCCGACGGGTCCACGCAGTCGGAGTGGCACCGCACGGGCGACCTGGGTCGAATCGATCAGGACGGCTATTTCTGGCACGACGGCCGGCGCGACGATGTGATCCTCAGCTCGGGCTACCGGATCGGCCCGGCCGAGGTGGAGGAGATCCTCGGCCGGCACCCCGGGGTCGGCGCGGCCGTGGTGATCGGAGAGCCTGACGAGCAGCGGGGTCAGCTCGTGAGCGCGGTGATCGAGTTGCGCCCCGGCGTTGCGCTCGACCCGGCGCTCGAGGATCGGCTCAAGGAGATGGTCCGCAGCCAGCTCGCCGCCTACGAGGTGCCGCGCCGGATCCACTTCGTCGAGACGATGCCGAGGACCGAGTCGGGCAAGGTCCGGCGAGGCGAGCTGCGGGAACGGTTCGCGCGCGCGGCCGCCAACCCCCCGTGACGCACGCCGATTAGATCTCGAACAGCCCCTTCTTGGCCAGATACGCCGCCAGATGACTGCCGGCCTCACGGACGTGGGTGTTGACGAGCGTCTCGGCCTCCGCGCCGTCCTGCGCGGCCAGGGCCGCGATGATGCCCGCATGCTCGCGGTTGGACTTCGCCGCCCAGTCGGGCAGCTCCAGCAGGTAGGTCTGGGGGATGTTCAGCGACACGCTGCGAATCACGGCGAGCAGCTTGGCCGAGTCGGCGAGCACGTTGATCTGCTTGTGAAAGCGCCAGTTGAGCTCGGTCACGAGCACGAGATCCCCGGCGGTCTCGGCCTGCCCCATCGCCTCGTGCGCGGCCTGCAGCCGCTCGACGTCATCGCTGGTGACGCGAGCCGCGGCGCGCCGGGCAGCCCGGCCGTGCACCACCGCCTCGATGTCGAACACGTCGAGGATGTCCTGGGCGGTCAGGCGTGCGACCACCGAGTGCCCCCCGCTGGTCGTGACGATCAGGCCCTCACTGGTCAGCTTGACCAGCGCGTCGCGGACCGGCATCCGGCTCGTCCCGTACTTCTCGCACAACCACTGCTGGCTCACGGGAGTGCCGGGTGCCAGCCGCCCCAGCACGATCTCCTCACGCAGATGATGAGCGATCTGATTGCCGAGTGACTGGCGGTTCAGCGGGCGTTGGGGGGTAGCGAGCGGAGACATGGATTGTGTATACCGTATGTTAGGATACACGGATGGGAGCCGCCGTATGTGGGGTTGGGACGACGACCTTCGCGCTCGACCCGGAGCGTTCCGCGAGCTCTCTGGTCTGGGAGGCGGTCCGCGAAGCGCTGGCCGATGCCGACGTCGCCGAAGTCGATGCCGTGTATCTGGGGACGGTGTTCGGCGAGATGGGCGCCGCGCAACGCGCGCTCCAGGGCCTGGGCATCACCGAGGTCCCGATCGTCCGGGTTGAGAACGCGTGTGCCAGCGGAACCACCGCGTTCCACGAGGGGTGCGCCGCGATCGAGGCCGGCCGCTATGGGCGCGTGCTGGCGGTCGGGGTCGAGCACATGTCGTCCTCGCGGGGGCCGATCGCACCCGAGCCGCGCGACTCCGACGGCGCCACCGGCCTGGCGCTCCCGGCGCTGTACGCGATGTCCGCCTCACGCTACATGGCCTGTCATGGCGTCACGCGCGACCAGCTCGCCCAGGTCGCAGTCAAGAACCGTCGTCACGGGGCGGAGAACCCCCGGGCGCAGCATCGGCACGCGGTGAGCCTGGCTGAAGTACTCGATTCGCGCATGATCGCCGATCCGCTCACCCGCCTGCAGTGCTCGTCGATCTCCGACGGGGCGGCGGCGGCGGTGCTCGGGGTCGCCCGCGAGCACCCTCGCGACGTACGGGTGCGCGGCTCCGCGTTGTGCAGCGGTGGGCTGTGGGACTACCGCACCGACCACGCGTGGGGATACGAGATCGTGGCCCGCACGACCGAACAGGCGCGCGAGCGCGCGGGGATCAGCATCGATGACGTTGACGTGTTCGAGGTGCACGACGCGTTCACGATCGGCGAGATCGTCACCACCGAGGCGCTGGGGCTGGCCGCGGAAGGCGAGGGCGCGGCGCTGACCGCCAGCGACGCCACTGCCCACGGCGCCCGCGCTCCGGTCAACCCATCCGGTGGCCTACTCGCGCGCGGGCACCCGCTCGGAGCGACCGGGCTCGCCCAGATCGCCGAGATCGTGTGGCAACTGCGCGGCGACGCGGGCACCCGGCAGGTGCCCGACGCTCGCATCGGACTGGTGGAGACGATGGGCGGTGGCGTGTCCGGTCTCGACGGCAACGCGTGTGTCGTGGCCGTGCTGGAGGCCGGCGCGGCGCGGCGGGTGGCGCCGTGAACCTCGCCGTCTGGCTCGCGCGCGATGCCGCACTCCATCCCGACCACGTGGCCGTGTGCCACGGAGAGGACGTCCTGACCTACGCCGAGCTGTCTGACCGCGTCGCGCGCCTGGCCGGATTCATGCGGGATCGAGGACTGACCGCGGGCGATCGCGTCGGCATCATCCAGTGGAACGGGCCGCGCCTGCTGGAGACGCTGCTGGCCGCCCTCCACGGCGGCTTCTGCGTCGTCCCGATCAACGCGCGCGCCACCCCCCACGAGGCGGCGCAGGTGCTCGACGATGCCGAGGTCGCCGCGGTCGTGTACGGCCCCGAGTACGCGGAGCAGACGATGGCCGTGACCGGCAGCCAGCCACTGCGTATCTGCCTGGAGGCCGACGCGTCGGCGGATGCCGCATACGAGGACGCGATCAACCAGCCCGGCGGGCCGCTAACCCTGCAGACCGTGGCTCCCGACGACGTTGCCTGGCTGTTCTACACCTCGGGGACGACCGGCACGCCGAAGGGCGCCATGCTCACCCATCGCAACCTGCTCGCGATGGTGCTCGCCTATCTGGCCGACCTGCGCGACCTGCGCCCCGACCACGTCGTCCTCCACGCCGCTCCGCTCACGCACGGCAGCGGTCTCTACGCGCTGCCCGCGATCGCCCGCGGCGCGACCCAGGTGATCACGACCTCGCGGAGCTTTGACCCCGAGGAGATCCTCGACACCGTTCGGTCCCGCGGGGTCAGCGACATCGCCTTCCTGACGCCGACGATGGTCAAGTGGCTGACCGAAGCGCACCAACGCGCGGCGGACCCGATCGCAAGCCTGGAACACGTCGTGTACGGAGGGGCGCCGATGTATCGGGAGGATCTGCGCGCCGCACTCGATGTCTTCGGCCCGGTGTTCAGTCAGATCTACGGCCAAGCCGAGGCCCCGGTGACGATCGCCCGCCTGACTCGCGAGGAGCATCTCGGCGAGCCGGCGAACGGCGCCGATCTGCTCGGCACCGCGGGCCGCGCGTACACCTCCGTCGAGGTGGCCGTGGCCCACGCGACGGGGCTGGTCGCACCGGTCGGAGATGGCGAGCTCCTGACCCGAAGCGACGTGGTGATGAAAGGCTACTGGCGTAACCCGGCAGCGACGGCCGACAGCCTGCGCGGCGGTTGGCTGCATACCGGCGATGTCGGGAGGATCGATTCCGACGGGCTCGTGTTCCTGGTCGACCGCAGCAAGGACGTGATCATCAGCGGAGGTGCCAACATCTACCCGCGCGAGGTGGAAGAGGTCATCCTCCGGCATGAGGAGGTCCGCCAGGCCGTCGTCGTCGGGGCGCCCGACGAGACCTGGGGTGAGCGGGTGGTTGCCGTGCTGGTCCTCAAGCCGGGTGGCGATCAGGAGCGCGTGCAGCAGCAGCTCGACGCGCTCTGCCGCGAGTACCTCTCGGATTACAAGCGGCCCCGTCGCTACGACTGGATGGACGAGTTGCCGGTCAGCCCGTACGGCAAGGTGCTCAAGCGCGAGGTCCGCGCCGTGTACTGGCAGGGACGCGAGCGACAGGTCTAGGTGTTGCGTGCCTGATCCCTGGGAGACATTGCTGTGCGAGCCGCGCGAGGACGTGGCGGTGGTGACGCTCAACCGGCCCGACCGGCTCAACACGATGAACCTGAGGATGCGAGAGGAGCTCTGGGAGTGCCTCACCGGCATCCGCGAGGCGGGCGAGGCGCGGGCGGTGATCGTCACCGGGGCCGGCCAGGCCTTCTGCGCCGGCGGAGATATGAACGATTTCGTCAGCCGATCGCCGGAGGAGATGCATCTGCTGATGCGCGAGCGGAGCCATCGCTGGTTCCGAGCCCTGTGGGACCTCCCGATCCCCACGATCGCCGCGCTCAACGGCGTCGCGGCGGGCGGCGGGGCGAACCTCGTGCTGGCCTGCGACTTCGTCGTCGCGTCCGAGCGGGCGACGATCGGTGAGACCTTCCTCAAAGTGGGGCTGATGCCCGACCTGGGCGGCTTGTTCCTCCTGCCCCGGACGGTCGGGCTGCACCGGGCGAAGGCGCTCTGCCTCACGGGCGAGCTGATCGATGCGCGCCGCGCCCACGAACTCGGGCTCGTCCACGAGGTGACCGGCGATGAGGAGCTGATGCCACGCGCGCTGAATCTCGGCCGGCAGTTGGCGGCCTCGCCCGCCCCGGCCTACGCGGCGACCAAAGCGCTGCTCAATCGTTCGTTCGAGCTGTCGATGGATGAGGTCCTGCAGCAGGAGCTGTTCGCGCAATCGTTCCTGTTCTCCACCGGCGAACACCGCGCCCGGCTCGATTCCTTTCTGTCACCCGACCGCGGCGATCCGCCGGCCGCGAATGGAGGCTGAATGGCCGGCCGTTTCTATGAGCAGCTGGAAGCGGGAATGGTGATCCGCCACGAGCCCTCCCGGACCGTGACCGAGACCGACAACGTCCTGTTCTCCTCGTTGACCATGAACCCACAGCCTCTGCACCTGGATGCCGAGTTCGCGCGCCGCAGCCATTTCGGCCGGCCGGTGGTCAACGGGCTGTTCAGCCTGAGCCTGATGATGGGACTCACCGTGCACGACACGACGCTCGGGACGACCGGCGGCAACCTCGGGTTCGAGCGGATCGAGTTCACGCACCCGGTGTTCACCGGCGACACGCTGACCGCCGAGACCGAGGTGATCTCCAAGCGCCTATCCGCCAGTCGCCCCGAGTTCGGCATCGTCGAGTTCGAGCACCGCTGCCATAACCAAAACCATCAGCTCGTCGTGCGCTGCCGGCGCGTCGGCTTGATCTCCCACCAGCCCGCCACGGAGGTGGGCACGTGAGCGACCGGCGCATGAGATCGTGGTTGTACGTCCCGGCGGACGACGCGCGCAAGATCGACAAGGCGGCGGCCAGCGATGCCGACGTGGTCATCCTCGACCTGGAGGACGGATGCGCTGCGGATCGCAAGGTCCGGGGCCGCGCGCGGGTGCGCGCCGCCCTGGCCGACATCGACTTTGGGCGCTCGCTGCGCTACGTGCGCATCAACGACTTGCACTCGCCACACTGGCGCGAGGACATCGAGCAGACGGCCGGTGCGGTTGACGGCTTGGTGCTGGCCAAGGCCAGCGACCCGCAGTCGGTCCGTGAGGTCGCCGCACTCGTCCGCGCCCAGCCGGGGTGCGCAGGTCAGCCGCCCGATCTCGCGCCGATCGTCACCGAGGACGTCGAGGGCCTGTTCGCCGCTGAGCGGACGATCGCGGCTGACGAGCTGGTCGGGACGGTGCTGTGGGGCAGCGAGGATCTGTCCGCGTCGCTGGGCGCGTGGAGCGTCAGAGGCCAGGACGGCGAGCCGATGGACGTCTTCCGCGTCGTGCGCAGCCTGACTCTGCTGGTGGCCAAGCGGCATGGCAAGCGGGTCATCGACACGCCGTATCTGCAGATCGGCGACCTCGCGGGAGCGACGCGCGAGGCGCGGCTCGTCGCTCGCATGGGGTTCACGGGCAAGCAGGCCATCCATCCCGAGCAGATCCCGATCATCAACGACGCGTTCCTGCCCGACGAGGCCGAGATCCGGGCGGCGCGTGAGCTCGTCTCGGCCTTCGAGCACAAAGGCGACGCGGTGGTTCGGCTGGATGACGCCATGGCCGACGCGCCGCATTTACGGCGCGCACAGCAGATGCTCGCGCTCGCCGGGGACCCTGCGGAAGCCGGCCCCGATGCGCCGGCACCCAGCCACGAGGACCCGAAAGGTGAACTATGAGCACGGCCGACGCCGTCGCAGCCCAGGAGTCAGCCGAGGCGTTCGCCGCGCACGCCGCCGGACTGAGCTTCGACCAGCTTCCGCCGCCCGTCGTGGAGCGCACGAAGCTGTGCATCCTCGACACGATCGCGGTGATGATCGCGGGCTCGGGTACCGCGGACATCGCTGCCCTGCACCGGATCGTCTCGCGTTGGGGCGGCACACCGGAGAGCTCGGCGATCTCCTATCCGGAGCGCTTGCCCGCCTACAGCGCCGTGCTGCTCAACGGCGCGATGGGCCATCAATACGACTTCGACGACACCCACGACACGGCAGTCTGCCATCCGACCAACGCGGCGTTGTCCTGTGCGCTGGCCGCCGCCGAGGCGGTGGGCGGCGTGTCGGGCCGAGAGCTGATCACCGCGGTGGCGTGCGGGGTCGATCTCACCGCGCGGCTCGCCGGTGCGATCGACGGAACGCTGTGGGACTACCCGTGGGTGCGAGCGCCGGTCGTCGGCATCTTCGGCGCGACTCTGGCGGCCGGCAAGGTGCTCAGGCTCGACGCTGACCAGCTGCTGCAGGCACTCGGGCTCGCGCTGCCCCAGGCCGCCGGGACACTCCAGTGCCTGCGCACGCCGGACTCCTCGGTGCGCGGGATGCGCGACGGACTGATCTACAAGGACGCCATGCTCGCCGCGCTGATGGCGGCCGAAGGCCTGCGCGGCGACGCCGGTGTGTTCGACGGTGAATACGGGCTCTACAACGCGTATTTCCGCGGCGAGTACGACCCGTCAGCGCTGGTGCACGGGCTCGGCGAGCGCTACGAGGGCATGGGCGTATCGCTCAAGCCGTGGCCGTCGTGCCGTCACACCCACGGCACGCTGACCGCCCTGTTCGACTTGATGGAGCGCGCGGACTGGGACCTCGAGTCGGTGCAGGAAGTCGTGATCCACGTGGGCGATGGCAACCGCCGCCTGTGCGACCCGGTCGGGTCGGAGTTCAACGGGCGCATGGGGCTGCTGTGCAACCTGCCGTTCATCATCGCCGTCGCCCTCGCCTACCGCGGCGTCCCGCTGGCGGCGTTCTCCGCCGACGGGTTGCACGACCCCCGCACGCAGACCGCGCTCAAGCTTGTGCGCACCACCTATGACCCCGCCCAGAACCGCTACGGAACGATCGAACCGGGGCACGTCGAGATCCGGCTGCGCGACGGCACCCAACTCGAGCAGACGGCTGACGCGCGCGCTCGGCCACCCCGATCGGCCGATGACGCGCGACCAGGTGGCCGGCAAACTGCGCGACGCCGCCGGCTCCGGTCGACGAGCACTCGCTGAGCAGGACATCGAGAGCCTGATCGAGGCCACCTTCGCCGGCGAGAACGTGGAGGACGTCAGCGTCCTGCCGGCCTTCGCATCGGGGGCCCCGCGATGAGGATCGGCGCCACCGACCTCGACGTGTTCGGGCTGTGCCTGGGCACCAACATCTTCGGGTGGACGGCCGACCAGGCTCAATCATTCGCGGTGCTCGACGCCTACGCGGCGGCCGGAGGCAACTTTCTCGACACCGCGGACGTCTACTCGGCGTGGGTGGATGGGCACCAGGGCGGCGAGTCCGAGGCCGTGATCGGCAATTGGCTGGCGGCGCGCGGTAACCGCCAGAAGTTCGTGATCGCCACCAAGGTCGGGCTGATGGGCAGCCTCAGCGAGACCGGCATCCATCAGGGGATCGAGGCCTCGCTGCGCCGGCTGCAGACCGATCACATCGATCTCTACTACGTCCACCTCGACGATCCCGAGGTGCCGCTGCGGGAGACGCTCACCGCCCTGGACGTGCTGGTCCGCGCCGGCAAGGTGCGCTACATCGGCGCCTCCAACTACAAGCCCGAGCGACTGGCCGAGGCGCTGGCCATATCCGAGCGCGACGGCCTGGCGCGCTTCGTCGCGCTGTCGCCGCACTACAACCTCATGGAACGCTCATATGAGACCACCCTGGCCGAGGTGTGTGCGCGCAACGGCATCTCCTGCGTCCCCTACTACTCCCTGGCGAAGGGGTTCCTGACCGGAAAGTACCGCCGCGGCCAGCCGCACGACAGCCAGCGGCCGGGGCGTCACAACGGAAGCGCGTATCTGGACGAGCGGGGCCTGCGCGTGCTGGGCGCGCTCGACGAGGCAGCCGCCGCCCACGAGACGACCTTGGCCGCGGTGGCGCTGGCCTGGCTGCGCGCCCAGCCGACGGTGATCGCGCCGATCTCCAGCGCGCGCACGCCGGAGCAGTTGGCCGAACTGCTGCCCATGACCGAGCTGGATTTGACCGCTTCCGAGCTGGAGCGACTTGGCGGCTCCTAGTCACTCCTCAGAGTCCTCACGAGCGGGACGGCGGTAGACTATGGGCGTGTCTGCGGACCAGGTTCGCGCTGGGCGGTGCCTGTGTGGTGCGATCACCTTTCACGCTGATTGCGCCAACGTCTTGATGGCTGCGCACTGTCACTGTCTGGACTGCCGCAAGGCGACCGGCAGCGCATTTGCCACCGTGGTGGCGATTCCGAGCGCCGACCTCACGGTTGACAGCGGTGAGACCAAGACATGGACCGTGACCGGAATGAGCGGACAGGTGACCCGCGAGTTCTGCGGCACCTGTGGCTCGCCGATGTTCTCGGCCTCCACCGGGTCGCCCGAGTTGATCTTCATCAAGGCCGGCGCGTTTGACGACGCCGACTGGATCGAGCCGGCGATCGCCTGCTGGACGACCCGCCAGCTGCCGTGGGCTCAGCTCCCGACAGACATCGCCAGCGTACCCACGAATCCGTAGAAGAGAGAGGGAGCTTCGGCCGTGCGGTCGAGGTGTCCAGCCTCCCGCCGGGCAGGCCGGGGGCGGCGGTAGGGCGGAAGTCAGAAGCTGACTGTCTCGGACGGATCGGTTCGCCGATAGCGGGCGATCGCCGCCTCCTCGAGCGCCACCGTGTCCGCCTGAGCGAGCAGCGGCCCGACCAGCTCAGCCTCGAGCGCCAGT
Source organism: uncultured Solirubrobacterales bacterium (assembly GCA_963838535.1). GTDB lineage: Bacteria > Actinomycetota > Thermoleophilia > Solirubrobacterales > Solirubrobacteraceae > Palsa-465. Next base: position 79,786 of record CAWIRN010000014.1, on the reverse strand, counting down.
CCGTCGGCCAACGGCAGTGCGGCCCCTTCCAGCAGCGCGCGCTTGGCGGCCCGAAGCGACGCGGGCGGACGGTCGGCGATCGCACTCGCCCACGCCACCGCCACATCGTTGAACGGCTCGGCGGAGAGAATCTCCTGCACCAACCCGATCCGCAGCGCCTCCTCAGCCCTCATCACTCGTCCCGACAGAATGAGCTCGGCGGCGCGTCCGGCGCCGATCAGCCGCGGCAGCCGTTGCGTGCCGCCACCGCCCGGGATCATGCCGAGGGCGACCTCGGGCAGGCAGAAGTGCGCCCGCGGGCTGGCGACACGCAGAGTGCACGACAGCGTCAACTCGCAGCCCCCACCCCACGCCTGGCCGTCGATCGCGGCAATCACCACCTGCGGCATGCGCGCGAATAGCTCGGGCACCCGCAGCCAACTGGCGGCATCGCCATCGAACGGCTCGCCGCGGCCAAGTGCCAACAGATCCTCGAGATCTCCGTGGGCGATGAAGTAACCCGGGAGCTCGCTGCCCACCACCAGGACCGAGAGTGACTCGTCGCCGGCCACCCGTTCGACGATCGTCTCGAATTCGCTCATCGCCGCGAAGGTCATGAAGTTCCGCGGCGGCAGGCCGAACGTCGCCAGCGCGACCCGCCCGCGACGTTCCAGACGCCACGCGGTCATCCGCTCGGTGTGATCACGGCCCTGCCCCGCAGCGTCCCAGCACGCATCTGCTCGTAGGCTCGCGGCGCATCGGCCAGCGCGAACCGCTCAACCGTCGAGGTGATGTGACCCGAGCGCGCGAGCTCGAGTACCTCCATCAGCTCGACGATCGTGCCCCACAACGGCTGGACCACGGTGCAGTCGTAGGGGACGGTCGCCGCCGACAGCGCCAGCACTCCGCCGGCCGCGCCCACGATCGACAGCTCGCCCCGCGAGCGGCACATCGCAGCCGCCAGGGCGATGGTCTGGTCGATACCAACGAAGTCAAGCACGAGGTCGGCACCGACGCCGCGCGTCAGCTCGCGTACGTTGGCCGCGGTGTCCGGGTCGGAGAGCAGCGTCTCCTCGGCGCCCAGCTCACGGGCGTGCTGCAGCTTGTCGGGCGCGGTGTCGACCGCGATCACGCGCGCCGGGCTGAGCACGCGAAGGAGCTGGATTGCCATGTGGCCGAGCCCGCCCACGCCAATCGCGACGGCGGTCGACCCGGGGACCAGCAACGGGAGCGCACGCTTGATCGCGTGATATGGGGTCAATGCCGCATCGGTGAGCGGAGCCGCCTGCACCGGATCAAGGCCGGCGAGGGGCACCAGAAAGCGGTCCGAGGGAACCAGCTGATATTCGGCCATGCCGCCGTCGAGCCCGAGGCCCCCGCCGGGCGGCAGCTCCGCGCGCTCACAATTGTTCTCCTCCGAGAGACGGCAGGGCCGACAGCGTCCGCAGCCCCATTTGCCGTAGACCGCCACCGGCTCGCCCGCGTCGAGACCGCCGACACCGGCTCCCAGCTGTTGCACCCAGCCGGCGTTCTCGTGGCCGAGGGTGAACGGTATCGGCCAGCCCACCACCCCCGCCGGCCATTCCATCACGTGCAGGTCGGAGTGGCAGGCGCCTGCCCCAGCGATTTTCACCAACACCTGGCCGGGGGCCGGCTCGGGGATCGGAACGTCCTCAAACTGCGGTTCCTGCCCCCATCCTCCGAGCCGGTAGGCCAACATGCGCGCGTGGTCAGTCGTGGAGGGGGCTCGACGCGTTCAGTCTCGCCGTCGCCGTGCGGCGCGGGCCGCGAACGCTACTGCGATGATCAGGGCGGCGCCGTTGAACACGTCCTGAACCCAGATCTGGGCCCCCGCGAGCTCCAAGCCCTCGATGCCGGTGGCCAGCAGGTAGACCGCGATCAGCGTCCCGGGGACGTTGACCCGGCCGGGTTTGACTTGCGTTGCGCCGAGCAGCACGCCGGCGAACGCCGGCAGCAGATACGACGTGCTGGAGTCAGGCGAGGCCGAGCCGATCTTGGACAGGAAGATGATCCCCGCCAAGCTGGCGATGGTGGCTGAGATGACGAGTGAGAATGCCCGCAGGCGATCGGTCCGCACCCCGGCCAGGCGCGCCGCATCCGGGTTGGATCCGGTCGCGTACATATACCGGCCGAACTGGCGGTACTCGACCACGTACCAGAGCACCCCGGCGATGATCACCATGTAGAAGACGGGCAGCGAGATCGAGAAGATCTGGTTTCCGGAGATGTTCAGGAACTTCGGCGAGATCCCCTCGACGATCTGGTTGCCGTTGCTGATCCATTCCACGAGGCCGATGAGAATCGAGCTTGCCCCGAGCGTTGCGATGAACGAGTCCACGCCGAGGCGAACGACCACGAAGGCGTTGATCGACCCGACGATCACGCCGGCCACCAACGTGAGCACGATCGCCAGTCCGTAGCCCAGGTGCTCGGTGGCCTGCAGCCAGGCGCACAGCATGATCGCCAGACCCATCATCGCGGCCACCGACAGGTCGTAGACCCCGGCGGCCAGCGGCAGCAGCAAGGCGAGCGCCATGATCGCGGTGATCGCCTGGTTGGAGAGCACGCTCTTGAACGTCGTGCCGCTCAAGAAGGTGCTCGGCTCGATGATCCCGAACAGGACGATCAGCATCAGCCACACGACGATGCCGCTGTAGCGCTCGAAGAGGATAGTTACGAAACGCCCGGCCGACGGGCCGTGCCTCTCAGACGGGTCGCTCGAGGGGGGCCCCTCCTGCTTGACAGTCGTCGTGGCGCTCATCCGGTTCTCCTCATGCCAGCATCGAAAAAGAAAAATCTACCAAACGGTTGGCAGATTTGCGAATCGGAAGTATACTCACGCCGCCATGGTTGACGCAAGCCCTGACACACCCGCGCTGCGCATCCGCCAGCTCTCCAAGACGTTCCCCGGCCAGCGCGCCCTGATCGACGTCGACTTCGAGTTGGCGGCCGGCGAAGTGCATGCCCTGGTGGGCCAGAACGGGTCGGGCAAGTCGACCATGATCAAGGTCCTCGCCGGCTACCACGAGCCCGATCCCGGAGCCACCGTGGAGGTGGCGGGTCAGCCGCTCGCGCTCGGCGATGCCGCGGCGACGCTCGCGGCGGGCCTGCGGTTCGTCCATCAGGACCTCGCCCTCGTCCCGACTCTGGACACGCTCGACAACCTCGCGCTCGGACGGGGCTACGTCCGCAACGGCGCCGGGACGATCTCCTGGCGGCGCGAGGCGTCCGCGGCCCACGAACTCCTGCGCGAGCTCGGTTACGACTTCGATCTGCGCAAACCGGTGTCGCATCTGGCCGCGGCCGAGCGGACCGGGATCGCCATCGCCCGCGCGCTTCAGGGCTGGGAAGGCACGGCCCACGTCCTGTTCCTCGACGAGCCCACGGCCACCCTGCCGGCCGGCGAGGCTCAGCGCCTGTTCGAGGTCATCAGCATGGTCAAGCAGCGCGGAGTCGCGGTGGGGTTTGTCTCCCACCACTTCACCGAGGTGTTCGCGCTGTGCGATCGCGTCACCGTGCTGCGGGATGGCCGCGTCGTGGGCACGCGCCGGGTCGCCGATATCGACGAGCCTCACCTGATTGAGCTCACGGTCGGCCGAGCGGTCCAGCGGCTCGACCGACGTGATCACGAGGCGCCGCCACGCGACGACGTCATTCTGCGCGTGTCCGGCTTGGCCGGGCGTGTTCTGCAGGGAATCGACTTCGACGTGCACAGCGGCGAGATCGTCGGCATCGCGGGCGTCACCGGCTCCGGGCGCGAGGAAGTGCCCCAGCTCGTCTTCGGGGTCACCGACCGCCAAGGTGACGTGACGGTCGACGCGAAGTCGGTTCGCTCGGGCCGACCGGCGGAGAGCATGGCCAGGGGAATGGCGCTCGTGCCCAGCAACCGACTGACGCAAGGCGTCCTGGCCGACATGAACCTCCGCGAGAACATGACGCTCGGCTCACTGGGCCGGTACATCGGCCCGATGGGCCTGCGTCGGGGCGCCGAACGCGCAGACGTCGGGGAATGGCTCGAGCGGCTCGAGGTCCAGCCGCCCCGCTCCGAGGCGCGCTTGGCCAAGCTGAGCGGCGGCAACCAGCAGAAGATCGTGATCGGGCGCGCGTTGCGCCTCGAACCCCGCGTTCTCGTGCTCGACGAGCCCACACAAGGCGTGGATGTGGGCGCCAAGGCGGCGATCCACAAGATCATCGACGAAGTCGCCGAATCCGGGGCCAGCGTGCTCGTCGCATCAACCGAGTCCGAGGAGCTAGTCCGCCTCTGTCACCGCATCATCGTCCTGACAAACGGACGGATCCGGACCGTCAGGAAGGCGTCTGAGATCACCGCCGACGAGCTCACCGAGCTCGCCTTGGGCGTGTCTCCCGCGCCCGCCTCCGCCTCCGCCTGATCGTTCCGGCTCCGTTCCGCCCGGACGGACCGCCGAGCACCGCACCGTGCTGACCGCCAGGCGGGCAGGACGTCATTGAATGGAGAAGCCGCCGTCGACGACGTAGTAGCCGCCGGTGCAGAAGGAGGCCTCCTCGGAGAGCAGAAACGCGACGACGTTAGCGACCTCCTGGGGCTCGCCGACGCGGCCCAGCGGATGACGCTGCGCCCACTCGCGCCGACCGTCCTCTCCCATCGCCGCCACCAGCGGCGTCCAGATCACGCCAGGGCCGACGGCGTTGACGCGGATGCCGGCGCTCGCGTGATCGAGCGCGGCGGCCCGGGTGAGCCCGACGACGCCGTGCTTGGCGGCGACGTACGCAGAGGCGTTCTGCATCGCCAGTCCGCCGTACATCGAGGACATGTTCACGATCGCGCCGCCGCCGTCCTCGAGCATCGCGGCGAGCTCGTACTTGCAGCAGGTGAATACCGCGTCCAGGTTGATCGCCAGACAGCTCCGCCAGCCCTCCAGCGACGCCTCGGCGACGGGCACGAGCTCACCCGCAACACCCGCCACATTGGCGGCCAGGTCGAGCCGGCCGTACTCGGATCGTGCCGTGGCCACCATCGCGGCGACCGACTCGGGCTCGGCCACGTCGACCGTGACCGCGATCGCCTGATCAATCTGGCTCGCGACCCGGCGTGCCCCGTCCCCGTCACGGTCGGCCACCACCACTCGGGCGCCACGGCGCCCGAGTGTGGTGGCAGTGGCGGCGCCTATTCCGGAGGCGCCGCCGGTGACAATCGCCACCTGCCCTGCGAACTGCGGCTCAGCCAAGATGCCAGAGCTTCATGAACTGAGCCTGATAGTCGGGCGCCATCGCGAAGTCCCAACCCTTGGTGCTGCTCGCGTTCTTGATGCTGAACAGCTGACCTGGGTTGACCGCGGTGGTGTCGATGGCCGGGCTCATCCCCTCGAAGTAACGCGCGAAAGCGTCCATCGCCCTCCAGCCCCCGTATGGGATCCCGTAGCCGGTCTCGGCCTGTTCCTGACCCGAGGCGACGTTGGCGATGTTCGACGGCCCAGCCGCGCCGTAGCCGACGATCTTGGCCTTCAGGCTGGCTGACTTCAGGGCGGCCGGAACGCCGAGCGCCATGTCGCCGAACGCGAACGCCAGGTAGTTAATGTCCGGGTGGCTCTGGAGCTGGCTGACCACGTTCGCCGGCAGGTTCGAGCCCACGTCGGTGGCCTGCACGTCGGTCTCGGTCACGGTCGCACCGGGGCACAGCTTGGCCATGTTCGCCTTGAACGCGTTCGTCGTCAGAACGAGGATCGGATACAGCTTGATGTTGAATACCGCGATGTTCGCCTTGCAATCGCTATCGGCGGCAATCCAAGCGGCCGCCTGCGCCGGAGCCAGCAGGTTGGTCTTCCCGTTGGCGATGTTGGCGATCACCGGCGGCGCCGGATTATCGACGGCGTAGCCGGTGATAACCGGGATCTTCGCGGCCTGCGCCTGCTTGTACGCACTCTCGATCGCCGCGCGGTCGAGGCCGGTGGAGAAGATGCCATCGGGCTTGTCCCGAATCGCGGTCTGCAAGGCGGCCAGGGTGCCCTCTGGCGTCGGTGGGAACGAGATGTACTTGATATTCCAGCCGAGTGCCTTGGCGGCCGGGGTCAGGCCCTGCTGGAACCCGGTGCAGACCGGCTGGCTGCAGCGCAGGAAGATGATCGTCTTGCCGGTCGCCGGCTTGCTCTTCAACGGCGTGGTGATCGCGATCCCCGTCGGGGTCTGCTGGGCGGCGGTCGCCGCCGCCTGGGTCGCGGAGCTCGCACCGGAGCTGGCCGCAGCGCTGGTGGTTGCGGTCGCTCGAGCTCGCACTCGAACTACTCGACGAACTCGAGCTCCCGCAGCCAGCGATGACCGCCGCGCTGAGGGCTATGGAGGCGCACCACGCTCCTCGCCTCAAGGTCCCGTTTTTCATGCCACTCTCCTCCTCAATAGGGGTTGACGCGACCAGGATAGGTCCCAATTCCACCAAACGGTGGGTTGATTTTGTGCACTTTTACGCAGGTGGGAAAGGAAAGTCAAGGTCCGCAAGATTAAGATTTGACCAAACGTTTGGTTGAGCAGTCAAAACGAAGGACTCTCCTGGTATTTCCCTGATGGGGTGAGCGGGCGAGTTGGGGCAATAACGCGGCGCCCGACCGAGGGCCCCGGCCTCTCCTCGGCCTGGAATCGAAACGAGCGCGCGGCGCAAGGGTAGGCGCCGAGCTGCAGGCTTTGCAGGGTGCGCTGATTAAGGGCGCATGTGCTGTTTCCGTGGGTCGGCGGTAGCGAGCTGGGCGACGAGCACGGCCGCTCGGCACGGCCGCCCGGCGAAGTGGGACAAATCTCACTCAACGCCCCCATTGGCAGGGGGTTCGTGCGTCAGAGCCCGCTGGGCGACACAAATCCTGCGCACCCCTCCAATCCAACGGGGTTGAGTTAACTTTTGTTCGCCCGCCCCGAACCCGGGGAAACGGCGAACGCAAATGGGGCGCATGCGTTGTTTCTCTGTGGTCAGGTGAGGGTTCGTGGGTGGGTACCGGGGTCGGTCGTCGGCTGTCAAGCGGCGTCGGCTGCTGGAGCGGTTCGTGGCGGGGTAGCGCGGCCGGTCGTCGGCTGTCAAGTAGCGTCGGCCGGCTGGTGCTGTTCGCGGGGCGGTGCGGTGTTGTGGGGAGTGGTGTGCGCTACTTGACAGCCGCCGCCCGCCGCGCTGGATGGCCAGGAGGTCGGGGCGCTGAAGCGCCCGACCTCCGGGCAAGAGGAGCCGTCCGGTGCGGTTCTCGTGGTTCCGGCGACGCGGGATCAGCGGGGGCTGGTGATCGCCTGCGGATCGCTCGTCGAGTCGCCTATACGAGGTTCTCCGCACGCTGCGAGGGGTGACGGACACCCGGAGATCGTCACGGGACCGTAAAACACCTGGGCAACGTCCCAAAGGTGGCCTCGTTTCGGGCGATTGGGATGTTCCCCAGCCCCCAGCTGTGAAACGTCCACATCGATCTTTTTGCGCCCTCGATTGGGTCGTTAGGCAGCCGGATCTGTCAGAAATCTGACCCTGAGCAGCGCATTCCGTTCGCTGGAACCGCCCCATGCGCTGGAACCGCCCATGCGTCGGAACCGCCCCATGCGCTGGAACCGCCCCAGTGCGTCGGAACCGCCCCATGCGCTGGAACCGCCCCAGTGCGTCGGAACCGCCCCATGCGCTGGAACCGCCCCAGTGCGTCGGAACCGCCCCATGCGCTGGAACCGCCCCAGTGCGTCGGAACCGCCCCATGCGCTGGAACCGCCCAGCGCGCCGCCGGCGGCGAACCGGACCGGCCAGCCGCGCCCGCCGAGCAACCCCTCCACGCACCATCGCGGCGCGAAACTGGGACAAATCCCGCCCAACCCCCCGAATCAAGGGGGGTTCGCACCTCAGAGCCAGCTGAGCGACACACATCCTGAGCACCCCTCCAAACCAACCGGGGCGAGTTGACTTTTGTCCGCTCGCGACCCCACCGGACGAGCACCACGGCGTCCGCCCTTCTCTTGCCCGGAGTCGGGCGCTTCAGCGCCCCGACATCCTGGCCAACCAGCGCGGCGGGCGGCGGCTGTCAAGTAGCGCACACCACTCACCACAACACCGCACCGCCTCGCGACAACATCAGCCGGCCGACGCTACTTGACAGACGACGACCGACCGCGCTACCCCGCTCCGCTACCAACCCAACCCACGGATACGTCAGGAGAGCCGGTTAACTTTTGTTCGCGCCGGCGCCGCGCCACGTCCCCTCCTGCGCACCCACACCCGCGCCGGACGCCATCGCCCGCTTGCACCAACCCGCCACCCGCGCCCGCGCCCGCGCCCGCGCCCGCGCCCGCGCCCGCGCCCGCGCCCGCGCCCGCGCCCGCGCCCGCGCCCGACAATTCTGCTCGCTGGAGGGGGCGGACCACCGATCTCCCGACGTCATCCACGCACCTGGACACGGGATCATCGTGAGTGCACTTCACGAACGCGGGCATGCGCCAGCGCCGGACCCGGGGTCATCGACGGCCCCGCCGCCAGGGCGTACTGAAACCTTGCCCACGTAAGAAGAAGAGCGGAGCCTCTTGACTCAGGCGTCGCCCTTGGAGCAGAACTTTCCCGGCTTGCTGTAGGCAGTCCTGTCCAAAGAACCGGGCGGCGCCTCTGACCGAGGCGCCGCCCGTGGGAACTTCACGACTGAGCCGGCGAACTGTCAGCGGCTCAGCTGGTGTGCCACAACTTCTCGAACTGCGCCGCCATCGACGCGTCGGAGGGCTGCGCGAAGCTCCAACCCTTGATGTTGCTGCTGTTGCTCTTGACGAACAGCTGGGTCGGCACGACCGCGGTCGTGTCGATCGCCGGGCTCATTCCCTCGAACTCCCGGGCGAAGGCGTCCAGCGCCCGCCAGGCCAGATACGGGATGCCTTCGGCCGTTTCGGCTGCTTCCTGGCCCGATGCGACGTTGGCGATGTTCGACGGCCCGGCGGCGCCGTAGCCGACGATCTTGGCGTTCACTCCGGCTGACTTGAGGGCGGCCGGAACGCCGAGCGCCATGTCGCCGAACGCGAACGCGAGGTAGTTGATCTTCGGGTTGCTCTGCACCTGGCTGACCGCGGTCGACGGGAGATTCGTGCCGACGTCCGTCGCCTGCACGTCATTCTCGGTCACGGTTGCGCTCGGGCACAACTTGGCCATTTCAGCCTTGAACGCATTGGTCGTGGCCACCAGGATCGGATACAGCTTGATATTGAAGACAACTACATCCGCCTTGCAGCCACTGTCGGCCGCGATCCATGAGGCGGCCGCCTGAGGCAGCGGCAGGTTGCGCAGCGCGTCGGAGATATTGGCGATCACCGGCGGTTTCGGCTCATCGACCGCGGAGCCGGTGACCATCGGTATGTGGGCCGCGATCGCCTGCGTGTACGCGCTCTCGATCGCGGCGCGGTCGAGGCCCGTCGTCCAGATGCCGTCCGGCTTGAGGCGGATGGCGGCCTCGATGGCCGCGAGCGTGCCTTCCGGCGTCGGCGGGTACGGGATGTACTTGATCGTCCAGCCGAGCGACTTGGCGGCCGGAGTCAGGCCGTCCGTGTAGCCGGTGCAGACCGGCTGGCTGCAGCGCAGGAACGCGATCGTCTTGCCGGTCGGCGGTTTGGTCTTCAGCGGAATGTCGATGTTGATCGAGGTCGGGGTCTGCGCGGCGTGAGTCGCCGCCGCCTGCGCTGCTCCACTGGCGGCGCTACTGGACGCCGCGCTGGTGCTCGCGCCGGAACTGGCGCTCGCGCTGCTGCTCGAGGAACTGGAACTGCCGCAAGCGGCGATCGCCGCTGTGCTCAGGGCGACGCCGACGCACCATGCCCCCCGCTTCAGAGTCCCGCGAATCATGCAATCCTCCTCATAAACGTTGAAGGAGATCCCTGCCAGAGATCCCGAATCAACCAAACGGTAGGTTGATTCGACTACGTTTTACGCGGCTGGGCCGGAAAAGTCAAGGCGGCCGAGATTAAGATTTGACCAAACGTTTGGTTGACGAAAAAGCCGCGTCGATCTACGATTCCCCTGTCTGGCGAGCCAGAATGACCCAAAATTGAGCAGCCGATAACCGTTTCCGGGCGAGGAGCAAGAGACCATGACCAACCTGCCAGAGCAGTCGCCCGACGTGGATAGCGAAGCCGATCGCGCGTTCGACGCGATCATCGTCGGGGCGGGATTCTCGGGGCTCTATGCGCTGTATCGCGCGCGTGAACTGGGGATCTCGGCGCGACTGCTGGAGGCCGGAACGGGAGTCGGGGGCACGTGGTTCTGGAACCGGTATCCGGGCGCTCGCTGCGACGTCGAGAGCGTCGACTACTCGTTCTCGTTCTCTGAGGAGCTCGAACAGCAATGGGAGTGGTCCGAGCGTTATCCGCCCCAGCCCGAGATCCTGCGCTACCTCAACCACGTCGCCGACCGATTCGACCTGCGCCGCGACATCCAACTGGAAACGCACGTGACCTACGCGCACTACGACGACGCGACGAACCGGTGGGATATCGGCACCGAGGACGGCGAGCCGCTCTCGGCCACGTTCTGCATCATGGCGACGGGCATGCTGTCGATCGTCAACCGGCCGGATTTCCCGGGACTCGACAGCTTCACCGGCGACTGGTATCACACCGCCCGCTGGCCGGAGGAGGGCGTCGACCTGAGCGGGCGGCGCGTGGGCGTGATCGGCACCGGGTCGACCGGCATCCAGCTGATCCCCACGCTGGCCAAGCAGGCCGGCCACGTCGTCGTGTTCCAGCGCACGCCGAACTTCAGCCTGCCCGCGTTCAACGGCCCGCTCGACCCTGAACAGGCACGCGAGGTCAAGGCCAGCTACCCCGAGCGCCGCCAGCAGGCGCGCACGTCACCCACCGGAGTCCCGATGTCGTTCAACGAGAAGGCCGCCCTCGACGTCGCGCCGCAGGAGCGCCAGCAGGAGTTCGAGTCTCGCTGGAGTGGCGGCGGCTTCAAGATGCTCGGCGCGTTCTCTGACCTGTTGATCAGCCAGGAGGCGAACGACATGGCGGCGGACTTCGTCCGCGCCAAGATCGGCGAGACGGTGGACGACGAGGACGTCGCGGCGACGCTGATGCCGCGGGATTACCCGCTCGGCACCAAGCGAATCTGTGTCGACATCGGCTACTACGAGACCTACAACCGCGACAACGTGACGTTGGTCGACCTCAGGCGCTCACCGATCGAGGAACTCACCGCCCGCGGCCTGCGAACCGCCGGCGCAGAATACGAGCTCGACGCGATCGTCTTCGCCACGGGCTTCGACGCGATGACCGGGGCTCTGGTGAACATCGACATCCGCGGGACCAACGGCCAGACGATCAAGGAAAAGTGGGCCGACGGGCCGCGCACCTACCTCGGCGTCGCCACCGCCGGCTTCCCGAACCTGTTCATCGTGACCGGTCCGGGCAGCCCATCGGTGCTCAGCAACATGGTCATTTCGATCGAGCAGCACATCGACTGGATCAGCGATTGCATCCAATACCTGCGCGAGCACGGCTACGACCGCATCGAAGCCACCCTGGCAGCGGAGGACGAATGGGTGGACCACGTCAACCTGGTGGCCAACACGACGCTTCATCCGACCGCCAACACCTGGTACAACGGCTCCAACATCCCCGGCAAGCCGCGGATTTTCATGCCTTACGTCGGCGGCGTCGGCGCCTATCGCGAGCTGTGTGACGGCGTCGCCGCGCGAGGCTACGAAGGCTTCGCCATGAGCTCCTCGATGGCGATGCCGAGTCCCTCCACGGTCTAGCGCCCGCTCGGCCCGGGCATCTCACGGCGCAGGGCGGGCCGCGGCGGCTTCGCGTCAGGCGTGACGGCTCCGCGTCAGGCGTGACCGCTTCGCGTCAGGCGGACGGCTTTAGGCCAGGCCGGGCGGACGGACGGCTTCGGGTCAGGCCGGGCTGGCTGCCCGCGCCTGGGCGAGTTCCTGTGTGAGCTGCTCCTGGAGGCGGAACTTCTGGATCTTGGTGGCCGACATCGGCCATTCCTCGACGAACCGGATGTGCCGCGGAACCTTGAAGCGCGCGAGCCCGCGCTGACAGAACTCGAGGATCTCCTCCTCGCTCACGCGCTCGTTGGGGCGCAGCTCGATGAACGCCGCCGGCACCTCCATGTACTTCGGATCGGGCACCCCGACGACGGCGACGATGCTGACGGCTGGATGGGTGCCCAGATATGACTCGATCTCGATCGCCGCGACGTTCTCGCCGCCCACCTTGAGCATGTCCTTCGTGCGACCCAGATAGCGGATGCGCCCTTCAGGGGTCAGCGCACCGATGTCGCCGGTGTGGAACCACCCGTCGGCGTCGAGGACCTCCGCGGTCCGCTCGGGGTCCTTGTGATAGCCATCGAACACGCAATACCCGCGCACGACGATCTCACCCGGCTCCTCGTGCGGGGCCGGTTCGCCGGTCACCAGGTCGCGTACCTCGAGCTCGATCCCGTCGAACGGGACTCCGCTCGTCGTCGCGCGCTGCTCGGGCGTGTCCTCGGGAGCGTTGAACGACACGACGCCGCCGCATTCGGTCAGGCCGTAGGAGCTGATCTGAATGGTGTGCGGCATCCGCGCCTGCATCTCGCGCAGCGTGTCCGGCGGCGCGACATTGTTGATCAGGCGAATCCCGCGCCAGCGGTCGCGGTGGTAGTCGGGATGATTCAGCAGCGCCTGAGTGATCGCCGGGAAGGTCGCGAAGGAGATCGTGGCGCGCTCCTCATCGAGCATCTGGAGGCCGCGGCCGGCCTCGAAGTGCGGCATGGAGAGGAACGTCGCGCCGCCGTCGAACAGGCCGATGATCGGCAGGATCGTGCTCATGTGGAACATCGGCAGCGGGTCCCAGAAGCGATCCTCGGGAGTGAAACGGAACTTCGTCCGACCCGCCACCACCGCGGTGCGGACGAGCGCCTCGTGGGACATCAGGCAACCCTTGGGCATCGCGGTCGTCCCCGACGTGTACATCATCAGCGCGACGCTGCGAACCGGGGTCTGTCGGTGGAGGCGCAGGACGGCCTCGTCGCTCTCCCGCTCGGCGAGAGCGGCGAACTCGCTGCCCTTCATCATGCCCGACACGTCTCGGTCCCCGAACAGCACGATGGCTCGGAGATCGGGGGCCTCGGGGACGTCGAGGGCGGCTCCCGGCGCCAGCTCGCCCAGGCTGGGGAGCGCCTCCTGCAGACGGGCCACATAGTCCACGTGCGCGACGATCTCATCACTGGTGAAGATGACCTCGAGGTCGCCGTTCTCGACCACGTAGCCCAGCTCTCGCGGCGCGAACCGAGCGTTGATCGGCACCATCACGGCTCCGAGCAGCGAGATGCCGAACAGCAACTCGACGAACTCGATGCAGTTGGGCATCAGGATCCCCACGCGACTGCGAGGTCCGACGCCCATCGCCCGCAGGGAACGAGCCACCGCGAAGGCGCGCTGCTCGAGCTCGCCGTAGGTGATTCGTCCGGCCGGGAAGACCACGGCCTCGTGATCAGGATCGCGCTCGGCCGCACGCAACAGGAGGTCGGCGAACCGGACGACCTCCTGCCAACGGCGACTCGTGGTGCTCGTGGTGCTCATGGGGCTGGCCAGCGCTGCTCTCTCGGGTCCAAGAAATCTACCAAACGTTTGGTCATAGCGCGAGCGCCTGGCCGGCGAGTACACCCCGGCCGACCTGTCGCCGGGGCCAGCGGGCGGGCGGCTGCCGAAACGGATGGTGCTCCCGCTCCTGTCCGAACCACAGCAGGTGCTCACGCGTGGCGAACAGCCAACGACCGTCCTGCCGGACGTAGCGGTCACGGTACAGGATCGTCTGGTCCACGAACAGGTGACCGAGATCGATCTGGCCCAGGCAGTGAACGCTGCCCCGCGCCTGTGCCTCGTCGTCGAACTCGATCACGTGGTTCGTCACGTGCAGCAGCACGGTGCCGAGCGTCTGCCACCAGCGGTCGAGATCATGGCGCAGGCGATGCCCGTCAAGCGCCGGCAATCTGACCGGGGCCTCGGTGTCCGCCCACAGCGACAGCATCAGCTCCCGATCACGGAGCGCAAAGGCATGGGCGTAGCCGTACGCCAACTGCTGGATCTCGTGGATCGCCCACAGTCGGTCGACCTGCGCCGCTATGCGGGCGCTCTCGTCCCCGCCGTCCGCCATCACGCAGCCCAGGGCGGTCGTGGAGGAGGCAACGACGCGACGGCCTCGGCGACGAAGGCCAGCCCGCCGAGCCGCAGCGCGACGTGGCGGGCCAGGACCGCGTCGTCGGTCCACACCGACACGACGACCGGATCGCCGCCGGCCGGCGGGGGGCGCAGCAAGCGCAGGGCTTCGGCACGACCGTCGTGCAGGATCCCGTCCAGCCGCTCCGGCGGGGCACCGAAGGCGAGCGTGCGGAATCGGCCCGTGAAGCCCTCGCTGAGCGTCTCGACGTCGAGCACCGGGGAGCTCCAAGCGTCATCGCGCCCGAACATGCGAGCCTCGTCGACCGCGATCTGCTCCACGTACCAGTCGCTGGCGTACGCTGCGCGCTCGGCCTCGCGATCGGCGAACCAGGTCTCCGAGCAGGCCAGATAGGGCAGGTGCACCCACCACTCCGGGAGCGGCCGGTCCTGGACGTAGCCGACGAGGCCGGGAATCTCGAGCATGATCGCCTCGTGATTGGAGCGCCAGTGCGCCTGAGCCTCGGCCCACGCCACCCCGGGGCGGGCGGGCGCGAGGAAGATCCGGTGCTGGAGCTCCTCGCCCATCAGCCGTCGAGCAGCCGTCGCGTGGCGGCGATCGCGTGCTCGGCACGCTCGACGGGCGTCAGATCGGCAATTGCGGCCACCGGCGTCTCCACACTCAGCGGCACGCCGGGGAGCACGTCGAGCAACTCCGCCAGGGGCAACTCCCCGTCGCCGGCGGCAAACCGATTCACCACCGCCTCCTCGTACAGACCGCGGCCACCCCCCTCGGGCATGGCCAGGGGACCGTCGCAGAGCTGGATGTAGGGGTACCGCTCGGGATGCGCGGCGGCCAGCGGCGCCACGTCGGCCGGCGAACCGCCGGAGCGACGTAGGTGGAGAGGATCGACCAGCACCCCCGCGGCCGGGTGCGCCGACAGAGCGACGATCCGGTCGGCCTGCTCCACCGACTTGGTCGAGCTGAAGACCATGAACTCGAGCACGGGTCTGATGCCGAACGCGTCGGCTTCGGCGCAGATGGCGGCAAACCCCTCAGCCGCGCGCGCCTCGTCGGCGTCCTGGCTGACGACGAGCAGGTGACGGGCCCCGAGCGCCGCCGCGCTCTCGAGCAGTGGACGCAGCTCGACCGCATCGGTGTCCTCGCGCAGGCGGACGACCTCGACGTCGAGCACCCCGAGGCCATGGTGTTGCAGGCGGGCGATCGTCTCCCGCCGCGTCGGCGTGTCGCCCATCAGCGGGTTGGGGTCGCCGGTGCCCCCACCGGCCAGCCGCAGCGTCACCGAGTCAAACCCGGCCGCCGCGGCCGCGTCGACCACCCCGGGCGGCGGGGTGTCCAGCAGGGTGAGGTTGGCCAGCGCGATCTCGCGACCGTTAATCATCCTTAGCCTCCTTCCCAGAGTGCCTCGAGGGCCGGGTTCAGGCGATGTAGTTGCACCCGCGGGCGCACCCGCGTGCCCAACACCGAGGCTTGGTCGGGACCGCCCCCGACGACGGCCCAATCCTGACCGAAGGCGATCCGGCCATCGAGTAGGCGGCGGACCAGTCCGTCGGGATCGCTCAGTGTTTCACGGCGCGCGCGGGGTGCCCCGATCGCCGCCGGGCCCAACGCGGCGGCGGCGCGTCGATGGGCCCCGCCGAGCTCGACCGGATCGGCGTCGGCCTCGGCCAGGTAACCGAGGTCGCGCTCCAGTGCGGCCTCGCGCCCGCCGCCGGCACCCCACACCTCGAGTCGGACCTGTGCCGGTGCGGGCATCAGGCGCACCTCGTGCTCAAGGCCGAACTCATTCTCAGGCAGGTTGGCCGGGACGCTCCAGCGGTCGCCCTCGAAGCGGAACGGACGGGCGGTCAGCGCTGTGCGCAGCAAATCGAGCGCCTCGGCGTAGTCGTCCTGCGCATCGGGCGCCGGGCGGGCGACCAGGATCAGCCGTCCGGCGCTCGCCAGGTCGACCACGGCGGCCTCTTCAGCGAGCTCGAACGGGTGACGGTCACCCAGCTCGACTTCGACCGCAAGCAGCAGGTCGGCGACCCGGCCGGCCAGCGCGGCGGCCGCGATCAGGGGCGCGGGCAGCGACGGCGCCTGGCGCAGCAGCAGCCCGTCGAGGCCGCCGGCGTGAGCCGCGACGGCGTTCGCCTCCAGGACATCGAGGTCCGCGACGGGCTCGGGCTCCAGTAGGAGGCGCATCAGCCGGCCACTCCGAGCGGCGCCATCGCGTCGGCCAGCCGGGGCGGCAGATCCTCCGCCACCCGGTGCACCTGCTCCCGCAGCTCCGCGTGAGTCGAGATGTCGAGGTTGATCCGCAGGCACAGGAACTCGACGCCGGCCTCCAGCAATGCCCGCAGGCCGTCGGCCACCTCGTCGGGGGAGCCGATCAGCGCCGAATCAGTCACGCGCGCCATCTGGCGCTCGAGCGCCTCGGGCGCCTCAAAGGCCGGCTTTCCTTTCAGCACCCACCAGCCGGCCTCTTCGGTGAAGCCGCGTTTCAGGGCGGCGCGCATCTGCCGCGCCCGAGCCGGGTCGGGCTCGATCCACAGGTCGCGCATCACGCCGACGGTCCCGTTCCAACCCTCCTGGGCGCGCAGCGTGTCCAGACAGCGCCGGATGTCATCGGGCCGCAGAGTCTGGGGCAGCAGCACGTTGTAGCCCCCGACCGCAGCCCGCTCGAGCGCGCGCGGCGCCATCCCCCCCATCCAGATCTGCGGCCCCGCGGGCTCGTCACCGTATTCGCCCGCCCAGACGGCGGGCATCACCTCGAGTGCCTCGTCCATCCGTCGCCCGCGCCGGTCGCGCCGCAAGCCAAAGGTGTCGAACTCGACGTCGCGGTGTCCCAGACCGATCCCGAGATCGAGCCGCCCGTGCGAGACACGGTCCAGGACGGCCGCCGAGCGCCCCAGCCACAGCGGATCGTGCTGTGACGCCAGCAGCACCGCCGTGCCGAGCCGCAGCCGCGTGGTCACTCCGGCGACCATCGCCAGCGCATGGAGTGGCGCCGGGCACCATCCGTCGTACCAGATGCGATGCTCGGCGGTCCAGATCGAGCGGAAGCCGAGCTCCTCGGTGAGCCGCGCGTCGTCGCAGAAGGCGCGGTAGTCGGCGATCCGATTGCGCGGGCCGAGCGCCATCGAACGCATCGTCCACAGCCCCAGGCCGATCCGGTCGAGCACCGCAGATGTCTGATCGCTCTCCACCACGAGGCCCGTTAGCCTACCAAATGGTTGGTAGATTTGCGTGTCCTTTCACGCCGCCGGCACTCGGCCACGGATGCCGGCGGCGGTCACGAGGCCGTCGAGGCGGCCCGCTTCCCGGGCCAGCTGGTCGACGGCCAGGTGAACCGCCTCGCGGGAAGCCACATCGGCCGCCAGCGACCAGCTGCGCCGGCCACGACCGGCGAGCACGGCCGCCGTGTCCTGCGCTCCGCGGAGGTCGAGCACCGCGACATCTGCACCGGCGTCGCCGCAGGCTAGGGCGATGGCACGCCCGATGGCGCCGGCAGCGCCGGTGACGAGCACGACGCGGCCGGCCAGATCCGGCGGGCCGCTGGATGAAGGGATGGCCGCCGCCGCCTGAACCGTCATGCGTGCACTACACCACCGGGGGCGAGATCGGGTCCTCGCCCCAGGCGCCGGCGAGGTCCAGGGCGTAGCGCAAGGACTCACCGCTGCGGCGGCCGATCTCCGCCGGCGCCAACTGCCACAGGCGGTCGGAGAGCACCTCGATCCCGGGTGCTCCGATGCCCGGCTTGCGCGCCAGGATCGGCAGCACCCCGGCGAGATCGAACGAGCCCTCCCCGGGCAGGCGGCGATAGCGCCATGTGTCCTGCAGCAACGAGCCGATCGGCTCGGCCGCGGCGTCATTGATCTGGACCGCGAAGATCTGCGCTCCGGGAATCTCCTCCAACAGCGCGTCGTCGCGTTCGCCGCGCAGATAGTGCCAGGTGTCGAACACCAGCCCACCGGACGGATGGCCGGCCCCGCGCACGATCTCCCATGCCGTGGCCAGGTCCGGGATGCCGCTGAACGGCGTGAACTCGACGTGCACGCGGGCGCCCGAGCGGGCGGCCCGGTCGCACACCGCCGCGAACGATTCGATCAGCTGGTCGAGCTCGTAGCGGACTCCAAACGGCTCAGTGACGGTGATCGCCTCCAGCTGCAGGGCCTCAACGATGCCGAAGAACTCGTCCTCGGCGAACGAGACGATTTCCAGCCGTTGCGCCGTCGCGCTGGCCGGCGGGGCCCAGGTCGGCAACCATCTCGAGTATGGGTCGAGCGTCGTCAGCGTAACCCCCGCTTGCTCGTGCAGGGCGAGGATGTCCGCGTCGCTCAGGCCGCCCTCTCGCGCGCGGCGGTAGTCGGTGGGGAACATCGACAGGGACGTGAACCCGCCGGCCTGGGCGGCCTGCACTCGCTCCGCCAGGCTCGCGCGCGCCAGCGTTCCGGCCCACAGAAACGGGGCATCCGGGCCGATCATTGGGTCAGGCCGGTGTCGCGGGGCCCCGCGCTCGAAAGTCCCCCGTCGACCACCAGGGTTTGGCCGACAACGTACGCGCCCGCCGGTGAGACCAGCAGCAGAGCCACTCCGGCCACGTCCTGCGCAGTCGCGATGCGGCCCAGCGGGACTCGGGCGGCCAGCTCGTCGATGTCGAGGCTGCCGTCCGCCGCCAGACCGTGCACCAACGGCGTCGCCACGATCCCCGGCGCGATCGCGTTGACCCTGACGCCGTGCGGTGCCCACTCGACCGCGAGCGCGCGTGTGAGGCCCATCACCCCACCCTTGCTGGCCCCGTAGGGAACGCGGCCGCCACCGCCGAGCTCGACGCCGGTCAGTGAGGCGACGTTCACGATGGCCCCCCGACCGCGTTCGAGCATCGGCGCGCCAAACGCCTGGCAGCAGCGAAATGTCCCGCCCAGGTTGATGTCGACGACGAAGTCCCAGTCCTCGGGTGTCACCTCGACGGTCGGCTTCACCCGCTGCACGCCCGCCCCGTTAACAGGATGCTCGGTGGGCCGAGTCGATCGGCCACCATCTGCGCGGCCGAATGGATGGACGCACTCTCCCGCACGTCGAGCGACAGCGCGAGGTGGTGATCTCCCAACCCTGATGCGACCACCTGGGCTGCGTCCTGGTCCAGATCGGCGACCGCCACTCGGGCGCCCTCGCGGGCAAACGCCGCGGCCACCGCGGCTCCGATCCCACCGGCTCCGCCGGTCACGACGGCGACCTCACCGCTGAGCGCTCCGCCGGTCATGTTCCGCTCAGGCTATCAACTCGTTCTACCAATCGATTGGTAGAATGCGCCGATCCGATGCGCGCCCTTCGCTTCCACGCCGCCCGAGACCTGCGACTGGAAGAGGTCGCGCCACCGCCCGGGCCCGTCGGCCGCCAGGTGCTGATCGCGCCGGTGGTCTGCGGCATCTGCGGCACTGACGTGCACGAGTACGTGGAGGGACCGCTGCGCACGACCGTGGAGGCTCATCCCTTGACCGGTGGGCGAGTCCCGCAGATCCTGGGTCACGAGCTGTCGGCCAGCGTCGTCGAGGTGGGGCCAGACGTGACGTCGGTAGCGCCCGGCGATCGCATCTCGGTCATGCCGCTGATCAGCTGCGGGACATGCAGCGTGTGCCGCACCGGGAACGAGCAGCTGTGCGATCGGCGTGCCTCAGTCGGCCTGCGCCATCCGTGGGGCGGGATGGGCGAGCTGGCCTTGCTCGACGAGGCCCAGGTCGTCGCGATGCCCGATGCCATGAGCTGGGAGCAGGGCGCGCTGATCGAGCCGACCGCAGTGTCCTGGGCCGCTGTCCAGGCCGGCGGCGTGGCCCCTGGGCACATGGTGCTGGTCACGGGCGCGGGCCCGATCGGCGCCCTGGCGGCGTTGGCCGCCGCCGCGGCCGGCGCGTCGGTCGTCGTCAGCGAGCCCGACCCGGCGCGGGCCAGCCATGTGGCGAGTCTCGGCTTCGACGTGATCAACCCTCGCGACGAGGACGTGGTGCAGGCCTGCCGAGGACGCCAGGCGGGCGGCGTGGATGTGGCCATCGAATGCTCGGGGCAGGAACCGGCGCTCCAAGCGGCGCTCGGCGCGCTGCGGCCCGGCGGCTGCGTGGTTCAAGCCGGCCTGCCGACTCGCCCCGTCTCGCTTGATGTCGCCGGACTGATGCTGCGTGGTTTGTCGCTCGTGGGCTCGGTCGGCTATCCGCTGCGCTCATGGCCGGCGCTGATCGACGAAGTCGTCTCGGGCCGCCTTCCGGTGGAACGCGTCGTCACGGGGCGCGTCGCGCTGGAGCAGGCGGTGCAGGACGGGTTCGAGCCACTGGTGAACCCCCACGACGGGGCGGTCAAGGTCTTGGTCGAGATCGGGGCGACGGCGGCTTGACAGTCCCAGAGGCGCGGACTACGCTCGAGTTCGGGCGGTGTCCACCAAACGTCCGGTTGAATCGCGGGGCGATTTCCCCCCTGACCAGCGAGAGAGCGAAGGAGATTTCATGAAGACCAGAGGCGCTGTGCTTTTGGAAGTCGGCGGGCCGTGGAGCATCGGGGACATCGAGCTCGATTCACCCAAGCACGGAGAGGTGCTGGTACGGATGGTGGCCAGCGGTCTGTGCCACTCGGACCTGCACTACAACACTGAGGGCTTCGATATCCCGGTCCCACTGGTGGGCGGCCACGAAGGGGCGGGAATCGTGGAAGAGCTCGGCCCGGGAGTCGAGGGGCTGGAGGTTGGTGACCATGTGATCACGACATTCATGCCGTCGTGCGGGGAGTGCCCATCATGCGTGGACGGCCTGGGGCAGCTGTGTGACCGCGGCGCGTTGATGATGACCGGTTTTGCCCTAGATCAGACGACCCGGCTCACCGTCAACGGGGCGCCGGGAGCCGCCATGACGTGGACGGGAACCTTCGCTGAGCACAGCGTGGCCCCGATGGACTCGCTGATCAAGGTCGGCAAGGATCTGCCGCTGGAAACAGTCGCGCTCATCTCCTGCGGGGTGCCAACTGGCTGGGGCAGCGCGGTGTACATCGCCGGGGTGACGGCGGGCGACACGGTGGTCGTGATCGGGGCCGGCGGCGTGGGCATGAACGCCGTCCAGGGTGCCGCCCATGCGGGCGCCTCACAGATCGTCGTCGTCGAGCCGATCGAGTGGAAGCGCGAGTTGGCGCTGAGCACGTTCGGGGCCACCCACGCAGCCGCCAGCCTGGACGAGGCGTTGCCGCTGGTCACCGAGCTGACCGGAGGGCGGATGGCCGACGAGGCGATCCTCCACGTCGGCGTGGTAGAGGGCTGGATGATCCAGCCCGCGCTGTCGCTGGTCAGGAAGGCCGGGACGCTGGCCATCAGCGCCGTCTCGCGGATGACCCAGGAGGACGTCAAGCTGTCCGTGTTCGAGTTCGCGATGATGCAGAAGTCGATCCGGGGCAGCCTGTACGGCGGGACCCCGCCGAAGAAGACCATCCCGATGCTGGTCGAGCTCTACCGCAAGGGTCAGCTCAAGCTCGACGAGCTGATCACCAACACATATGCCGTCGAGGACATCAATGAGGCCTACCGGGACCTCGAAGACGGCAAGAACCTCAGAGGCGTGATCCTCCACGGCGACCTGGCCCAGCGGGCCACCGCCGGCTCGTCCGCCCAGGCCGCCGCCGTCGCCTCCTAAAAAAAGCGTCACGGCAACCCGCACCGTCCCGGCCGGACGTTCCCCCGGCCGGGGCGGGTGCGACGCGGGCCATCGTGCTCCTCCTCGACAGGGTTCATAAACGCGCACGCCAGCAGGTGTCGCGCGTCTGACACGAGGCCAGACTGGGTCGGCCCAAGGTACCACTTCGACCAATCGTTTGTTTGGTTATAATCGCGGGTCGCATGACTGTGCCGCCAGGTTCGCGCTTCGACGGGCAGGTGCTGTTCGCCACCGGCGGAGGCTCTGGGCTCGCCGCGGCCACGGCCCGGCGCTTTGCCTCCGAGGGCGGACGCGTGGCCGTCGTCGACCTGGATCGCGAGCGTGCCGAGGCGATCGCTTCGGAGCTCGACGGCTCGATTGCCCTGGCCGCCAATGTCTCAGACGAGGAGTCGATCCAGCAGGCCGTGCGAACCACCCATGAGCAGCTCGGACGGATCGATTGCATCTTCAACGCGGCGGGTCACGCGGACTTCGGCCCGATCGAGGAGTGGTCGCTGGAGCGTTTCAACCGCATGATGGGCGTTCATATGGGGGGCACGTTCCTGGTCTGCCGCGAGGCGATCCCGATCATGCGCTCTCAGGGCTCGGGCTCGATCGTCAATGTCGCGTCGATCGCGGCGCTGGTCGCCCAACCGTTCAACGCTCCGTACGGAGCCGCGAAAGGGGCGATCCTGTCGTTTTCGCGCCAACTGGCGCTCGACCTGGCACCGGAGATTCGGGTCAACGTGGTCGCCCCCGGTCGCGTGGCCACCGGGATGACAATCCCGCTCTATACCGAGCGTGCCGGAGGCGACTTCGAAAAGGGCGCGGCAATGGCGGCCAAGAACATCATGCTCAAACGCCTCGGCCAGCCCGAGGAGATCGCCGCCACGGTCTGCTTCCTGCTCTCTGACGACGCCAGCTTCACCACCGGCACCGTGATGGTGCCCGACGGCGGCGAGACCGCCGTCTAGATACGGTCGCTCCGACCGGCCGGCGCGTAGGTGAATGTGCCATCGGGGCCGACGTTGCGGACCACGGTGCCCAGGCGTCGGAGATGCAGCAGGTAGGCCATCACTTCGCCCACGTGGGACACGCCGCCCATGCCCGAGGGTCGCCCCCCGAACACCTGCGCGGTGATCTCCCACGCTCCGTAGGCGCCCTGGCCCACCACCGCCTCGGTCGCGGCGAGACGCTCTTGCACGCTGCGTCGATGGAGCGCGATCAGGCTGTCGAGGTCCTCCAGCGGGCGCCCGTGCCCCGGCAGGCCCACGGTCAGGCCGCCGATCGCTTGGAGGCGCTCGAGCGACTCCAGATACTCGGCGATCGGATCCGGCGAGTGGCCGTAATCGAAGTAGGGCGTGAACACCGGACTGAGGACATCACCGAGGATGACCAGACCTCGTTCGCGCTGCACGAGGCACACGGATGATGGCGAGTGGCCGGGTGTCTCCACCACCTCCCAGTCACCGAGCGCCGAGGCGAGCCGCATGCCGTCCACGAGCTCGCGGTCGGGTTCCACAGGAGCGATGACGCCCTCGGTCTCCTCGCGCACGTCGCGAAACTCGCCAAGCAGGTCCTCGGGCACGCCCTCGGCCCGCGCGCGGCGTTCGCGGGCCGCCTGCACACCTTCGGGATCGCGCATCGCGTCGTAGAAGTGCTCGGTGGCGGCGTGCATCCACAGCTCGGCGCCGGTCTGCTCGCGCACGAATGCCGCCAGACCGATGTGATCGGAGTGCGTGTGCGTCCCCACCAGCAGGCGCACGTCGGTGAGCGAGTGCCCGGTTTCGGCCAGGGCCCGGTGGAGTGACTCCTCGCAGCTGGAGTCGCCCGCCCCTCCACAGTCGACGAGCATCACCCCATCGGCGGTGTCGATCACGAACGCGTTGACATGGGGTATCTCCGCCCACGGCAGTGGCAGCCGCAGCCGCCACAGGCCGGGCAGGACTTCCCGCGCACCGGCGCTGGGCGCATCGACCGACCAGCTTCTGGGTGGCGGGCCTACCACGGGGAGGATCCTCTCACGGTTACGGTCAGCATCGGCCGAGCGGCACCTCGCTCTGTTGGTACTCTACCAAATGTTTGGTAGAATCTTGGCGAATCCTCGTCACCCTGCTACCGGCACTGTCGGGCTCTTGGCGCTAAGGTAACCACGAGGCGACTGTCGAACGAGGAAGGAGCGCACATGAGCACGGTCCCCAAGCTGGACGAGCGCCGGCGCCGAGTCGCGTCCGAGCGCGACGTGCCCGCTCCCGAGCCGGTGCAGGACGACCTCGATGACGCGGAGGGTGGGGCGCTCGACGGCGTCCTGAGCACCCTGGGCACGGTGGGTGCCGCGGTGCGGCTGGCCACCTCGTTGAGCCGCCAGGGCGTCCATCTGGTCCGCGAGACGACGAGCATCGCCGTCGGGCGCTCGAGCGTGGAGCCGGTCAAGGGCGACGGGCGCTTCAGGGACGAGACCTGGACCAGCAACCCGGCCTACCACCGGCTGATGCAGCTCTACCTGGCCTGTTCGCGCTCGCTGTTGGACGCCGTCGATGAGGCTGATCTCGATTGGCGCAACACCGAGCGGGCGCGCTTTGTGTTGGGCATCATCGTCTCCTCTCTGGCTCCCACGAACACATTTCCCGGCAATCCGTCCGCCCTGAAGCGCGTCTTTGAGACCGGTGGCGGGAGCCTGGTCAGCGGCCTGCGCAACTTCGTCGGCGACGCGCGCACCAATCGCGGCATGCCCTCGCAGGTGAAGCCCGGCGTGTTCGAGGTGGGGCGGAACCTCGCCGTGACCCCCGGGGCCGTGGTCTACCGCGACGAGGTCTGCGAGCTGTTGCAGTACACGCCGAGCACCCCGACCGTTCGCGAGCGCCCCGCGCTGTTGATTCCGCCGCAGATCGGCCGCTACTACTTCATGGACCTGGCTCCAGGCCGAAGCTTCGTCGAGCACGCTGTCGGACAGGGCCTGTCGTTCTTCGTGATCAGCTGGCGCAATCCAGGGCCTGAGCAGGGCGATTGGAATCTCGACACGTACGCCGCCACGGTCGAGCGCGTCATCGACGTCGTGCGCGAGATCACCGCGTCCGAGGATGTCAACCTGCTCTCGCTGTGTGCCGGTGGAATTCTCACCGCCGGAGTGCTCAACCACCTCGCGGCGGAGGACAAACACCCGGTCCACACCGCCAGCTTCGGCGTCACGCTGTTGGACTTCGATGTGCCGGCTCCGATCGGCGCGCTGCGCCTGGCCCCGCTGCTGTCGCTGGCCGGAGAGCGCTCATCGCGCAAGGGTGTGCTCAAGGCGTCTGATCTCGCGCCCGTGTTCACCTGGATGCGGCCGGACGATCTCGTGTGGAAGTACTGGGTCAACAACTACCTGCTCGGCAAGGATCCGCCGCCGTTCGACATTCTGGCCTGGAACGCCGAGGGGACGAACCTGCCGTCGGCGTTGCATCGCCAGTTCATCGACATCTTTAAACGCAACGTCATGGTCAGTGGCGACATCGAGATCCTCGGCACGCCGGTTGACCTGTCGCGCGTCGAGCTCGAGACCTACGTGACAGGCGCGACCACCGACCACTTGACCCCCTGGCAGGGTTGCTATCGGACCACTCAGCTCCTGTCGGGCCCGAGCACCTTTGTGCTCAGCAACGCGGGTCATATCGCCAGCCTGGTCAACCCGCCCGGGAACCCCAAAGCCCACTACTTCGCGGGCCCCGAGCCCGGTGGGGATCCGGACGAATGGCTCACGCGGGCCGAGAAGCGCCAGGGGACCTGGTGGGAGCATTGGGCGGCGTGGGTACTCGAACGCTCAGGCGAGGAGCGCCCCGCAGGCTCGCTGGGCTCGAGCGCGTACCCCGTGATCGAGCCCGCGCCGGGCACGTACGTGCGCGGCTGATCCATTGGGCACAGTCCTCTGGGAGCCGACCGCGGAAGCGGTGGGCTCCGCCAACGTGACCCGGTACATGGATTGGCTGCGACGCGAGCGCGGCATCGCGCTCGACGGCTATGACTCGCTGTGGCAATGGTCGGTTGGCGAGCTGGAGGAATTCTGGCGATCGATCTGGGACTTCTATGAGGTCAAGGCCTCAACGCCCTACCGCGGAGCGGTGCTCGAGCCCGCTATGCCCGGCGCCCGGTGGTTTGCCGGCGCGCGGTTGAACTACGCCGAGCACATCCTGGCGCGCGCGACCACAGAGCGCCCGGCATTGATCGCGCGCGGTGAGTCCAGCCCGCTGAGGGAGATTTCGTGGGCCACCCTGCGCGGCCAGGTGGGCGCGCTGGCGGCGAGTTTGCGGGCGCGGGGGATCGGACCCGGGGACCGCGTGGCCGCGTATATCGGCAATCTCCCCGAGGCCGTGGTAGCGATGCTGGCGGTGACGAGCATCGGGGCGGTGTGGACCGCCTGCGCTCCGGATTTCGGCATCCAGAGCGTGCTGGACCGTTTCGCCCAGGTCGAGCCATCCGCGCTGATCGCCGTCGACGGCTTTCGCTTTGGCGGGCGAGAATACGACCGGATGGCCGCGGTGCGGGAGTTGCAGGGCGGCCTCCCCACCGCCCACACCACGATCCTCGTCCGTTCGCTGCTCCCGGAGCGCGAGCCGCCGCGCGAGCTGCGAGCCGCCTGTTTCGACCGTCTGACCGAGACGCCATGCGAGCCGGAGTTCGCGCAGCTGGAGTTCGACCACCCGCTCTGGGTCCTGTACTCCTCGGGCACGACGGGGGCCCCCAAGGGCATCGTGCACGGCCATGGCGGGATCCTGGTCGAGCACCTGAAGTCGCTGGGACTGGCGATGGACCTCCAGGCCGGCGATCGCTACTTCTTCTACAGCTCGACCAGCTGGATGGCCTGGAACTACCTGGTGGGCGGGCTGCTGCACGGCACGACGATCGTGCTCTACGACGGCAGCCCGGCCTACCCCGACGCGGCCGGCAGCTGGAGGATCGCGGCGCAGACCGGGGCCAGCACGTTCGGGATGGGCTCCGCCTACGTGACGGCGTGTGAGAAGGCGGGCGTTCGCCCGGCGGACGAGCTCGACCTGACGGCGCTGCGTAGCGTGATCCCGACCGGCTCGCCGCTGCCACCCAGCGGCTGGCGCTGGCTGCACGACCGCGTCGGCGGTCAGGTGCGCATCGACCCGATCGCCGGGGGGACCGATGTCTGCACCGCGTTCGTGGGTGGCAGCCCGCTGCTCCCGGTGCGCGTGGGTGAGATCCCCTGCCGCTGGCCGGGTATCGCCGCCGACGTGCTCGACGATTCGGGGCGCTCGGTGCGCGATGCGGTCGGGGAGTTCGTGATCACGGCGCCGATGCCGTCGATGCCGGTCCGGCTGTGGAACGACCCCAGCGGCGACCGCTACCGCGACACCTATTTCAGCCTCTTCCCCGGCGTCTGGCGTCAAGGCGACTGGGCGAGTATCTCCGCGCGGGGAACGCTGAAGCTGGTGGGTCGCTCCGACTCGACACTGAATCGCGGCGGCGTGCGGATGGGCTCCGCCGAGATCTATGCGGTGGTCGAACGGGAGCCCGAGGTGATGGACAGCCTGGTCGTGGGAGTCGAGCTCTCCGACGGCGGCTATTACATGCCCTTGTTCGTCGTCCTGGCCAACGGCGCCGAGGTCGACGGCGAGCTGCGCGAGCGCATCCGCGCCGCGATCCGCGAGCACCTGTCGCCCCGCCATGTCCCGGACGAGATCGTGGCCGCCCCGGCGGTCCCGCGGACGCTGACCGGCAAGAAGCTCGAGGTGCCGGTCAAGCGAATCCTCCAGGGGGTCCCGATCGGGCAGGCGGTGGCGCTGGGGGCGGTCAGCGCCCCAGAGGTACTGGAGTGGTTCGCGGCGTTGCCGATCCGGGAGCGCGCGGGCGGGGTGCCGTCATAGCCCTGTGGTCCGACGCACACGTGCAGTTCCTCTCCCCCACCTCCGGCCCCCCACTGCGGGTCGCGCGGGCCGGAGAAGGCCCGCCGCTGCTGCTGATCAACGGCCTGGGGGCGAACCTCGAGATGTGGAAGCCGTTCGCGCGCGAGATCCACGGGCGAGAGCTGATCGCCTTCGATCTTCCCGGTGTCGGCCAGTCAGCCCGCAGTCGCTGGCCGATGCGGATGCCGGCCCTGGCTCGCCTGGTCACCCGCTTGCTCGACCGCCTCGGCCACGAGCGCATCGACGTGCTCGGCTACTCCCTGGGGGGGCTGCTCGCCCAGGAGCTTGCTCACCGGGCCCCGGATCGGGTCGGCCGACTGGTGCTCTGCGCCACCACGCCGGGGGTGCCCAGTGTCCCGCCGAACCCCCTGGTGACGATGCTCATGCTCTCGCCGGCGCGCTATTACGACCGGCGCCTGGCCGAGCTCATCGTGCCGATGATCGCCGGCGGGCGCACCGCGCGCGACCGCCGGGTCATGGGCGCCGGACTCGATGCGCGCCTCTCGCAGCCTCCGACCCCGATCGGTTACCTCTACCAGCTCTACGCCGTCTCGGGTTGGAGCAGCCACCCGTGGATCCGACGCCTGCGGCATCGAACCTTGGTGGTCCATGGCGATCGCGATCCGGTCGTGCCGCTGATCAACGGGCGCTACCTGGCCAAGGCGATTCCCCACGGGACGCTACGGATCGTGCGCGGCGGGGGTCACCTGTTCCTAATCGACCAACCCGCCAGCGCCACGCCAGCGATCGAAGCATTCCTCAGCGGCTGACCTCCTGCAGGGGCACGCCCGAACGGCGTGCCCTGACTCCGGAGCTGTGCCGGCTCACTCGCCGCTAGCGAACTTGAACGAGATGCCGAGCCGAACTCGGTAGCTGACCAGACCCCCGTTCTCGATCGTCACGTCCTGACGCAGGACCTCCGCGACGCGGAGATCGCGAACCGTCTTCGCGGCTGTCTCAACCGCGCTGCGCGCCGCGTGCTCCCAGGACTCGGTACTGACACCGATGACCTCGGTTACCCGATAAACGCTGTCCGCCATGTAAAACGCCTCCCTCGGAAAGAGTGAAAAACAGGACCGATGTTTACAGGTCTGAGCCTATCCAATTACGGCGTACGGGCGCGGCTGACGGCGTCGGCCACCCGGGTGATCTGATCCTCCCCCAGGTGTGGTCCCGAAGGCAGGTACAGGCCGGTGCGACCCAGACGTTCGGCGACCGGGAAGTGGCGGCCGCGGTGATCCGCCAGATATGCGGGCCGGAGATGGATTG
This sequence comes from uncultured Solirubrobacterales bacterium, assembly GCA_963838535.1. Taxonomy (GTDB): domain Bacteria; phylum Actinomycetota; class Thermoleophilia; order Solirubrobacterales; family Solirubrobacteraceae; genus Palsa-465. Next base: position 50,838 of record CAWIRN010000014.1, on the reverse strand, counting down.
GGACGGGGAACGTCCGCGTCTCGATCCCCTCGGCGGCCAATCGCTGACGCAGCTCGTCACGCGTGCATCCGAAATCGTCATCGACCAGGATCCCGAACCGCCAATCCGCGCTTTGGCGACCGGGCTGCACGGGTGGCAGCTCGAGCCCGGGGATCCCGCCGAGCGCCTCCCGGAACCAGCGGGCGGCTTGGCGCCGTGCGGCGAGCAGCTCGTCAAGCCGCTCCACCTGCGCGAGCCCGACCGCGGCCTGAAGGTTGCTCATGCGGAGGTCGCAGCCTCCAAAGCGATGCCAGAAGTCCGGCTCGGAGGAGAGCGCGTGATCGCGCAACCCACGTGCGACCAGGGCGATCTGCTCGTCGTTGGTGGTCACCATGCCACCCTCGCCCGTCGACGGGACCTGGTTTCCGTCGACCGAGAATCCCGCCACCGTGCCCAGGCTGCCCACGCGAGCGCCGTGGTACTCGGCACCGAGGGCCTCGGCGGCGTCCTCGATCGTCACCAGGTCATTGGCGTGCGCGATCTGCGCCGCGGCGTCCGCATCGACCGGTTGGCCGTGGGTGTGCCCGACCATGATCGCCCGCGTGCGCGGGCCGATGCGGTCGGCGATCCGGTCGACATCGAGGTTCCAGGTCGTCGGGTCGCTGTCGACGAGCACCGGCGTCGCGCCCACGGCGCCGATCGCGTTCGCCGCGGCGATCATCGTGAACGCGGGCATAATCACCTCGTCCCCCGGCGCGAGCCCCGCCGCCGCGAGCGCCAGCGCCAGCGAGTTCGCACCGCTCGAGCACGCGATCGCGTGAGCGCAACCGGCGGCCCGCGCGAAGGCGGCTTCGAAACGGCCGACGAAGAGGCCGGCCGACGACACCCAGGCGGTCTGCACGGCGCGGGCGGGTGGACGGGCGCGAGCCGGGCGCGCGGGGAGAACCGGCGACGGCCGCACAGCCGCCGGTCGCCGGCGGCGGTCGAGCTGCGGTCGGGCCAACGGGGCCCTGATCCAGTCGGACAACGCGAGGCTGCGCCGCACACCCTCGACGTGCGCGGAGCTCGGCTGGCGCTCGAAGTGCTCGTCGAAGATCGCGGCGACGCGACCCCGGAGCGACTGATCGACGAACTCCAGAAAGCCCGCCCGGTAGCCCGGCTCGGGCACCACGTCGTAGAGCAGCGCGGCGGTGCGCATCCGCTCGTAGGACCGCAACGCGCCGGCCGCGGCTTCGGGCGGCGCCCCGTCGAGCTTGATGAACTCGGTCATGCGCTCGGGCGTGAGCGTCTGCAGGCAGTGGACCAGTCGTGAGTCGAACAGCCACAGTGCGTTGGGGAGCGGCGAATCGATCTCCTCCCGCCGCGGACGCCAGTCGCAGTGCGCATTGAGGACGGACACCAGATCGATCCCAATCTCGCGCGGCGCCACACCCTCGGCCATCAGGTTGAAGGCGACCGTGCGGCATTCGTCGCAGCGGCTGCAGGCGCTCTGCTCCGCGGTGAGCGACCAGCACGAGTACTGCAGATCGCGGAGATCGGCATAGCGGGACTCGAGTAGACGCTGCACCTGGAACTGATACAGCGGGTAGGTCAGGCCTCCGTAGCGCAGGCCCGCCGACGCCAGCAGCGTCGAGAGGGCGCGTTGGGTCGGCGCCGAGTACATCCGATGCTTGTGCTCGACGATCGCGCCCGCCAGGTGACGGCTCTCCTGGACCTCCGTATGTGACGCCAGGTTGACGGCCCGCGCTCCCCTGGCCACCGCGACCGCGAGCGCGGCGGCGAAGTACAGGAAGGTGTCGGTGAACTCGTTGACGCCGACGCCGTACCGGGCGGCGACGAAGCCGTTGTCCCAGCAGCCCCGGAGGGTGCCGCGAACCTCCACGAGCTCGAGGCCGCGGCGGCGCTGGATCTCCTCCAGCACATGTCGACGGCGCGATGTCTCATGCTCCAGACTCCCGTCGCGCGGCGACGTCGTCGTCACGAGCAGTGGGCGCTCGCCCAGCTCTTGCAGCATGGCGGCCTCCGTCAGGCTGTCGCGACCGCCGCTGAAGCACGCCGCGATCAGCCCCGAGTCGGGCCCGGGGCGTACCGGCTCCAGCGGCGCTCCCGCCTCGACCAGATCGATCGCGCGAGCGGTGTCGGCGCCGCCCACATAGGCCTCGAGGGTCGCGACTTGGGCATCGCACATGCGCAGCCAGAACTCGCGTTCGCCCGGATCCAGACGCACCGGGAGCACCACCCGGCAGGGGCGCAGAAGCGCCCATTGCGAGTGCAGGCAAGCGAGCGCGACCCGCCACCAGATCGATCGCGGCACGCGCTCGAGCGCGACCGACGCTGGGAAGGAGAGCGCGAAGCTCGTGTCTCGGTACAGCGCGGTGGGCGGTTCGACGGTCCAGCGGAACGTCGCAGTGCCGCGAGCGATCGCGGGCTCGGCGATCGTGATGAGGTGTGTGACGGTCACGATCGCCGGCCCCACCAGCGCCTGGCGCGTGCGGCCACGCGCAGGAGCGGCAGCAGATGAGACCGCAGCCGCCACCACCCACCCGCCTCGACCTTGCGCAGCGTCAGGTGGCGGTTCTGCAGCCAGGCCACGAGCTCACGCGACTCGGCCTGCTCACGTTCGAGCGTGCGGACACGGTCCGCGAGCGCCGCCACGTGCCCCTCCAGCTGGCCGACGTGGGCCTCCCGGGCCCCGCCGTCGGCCAGCAGCTGAGTGATCTGGGCCCCACGACGGGCCGATTCCTCATGCGCGCCGTCGAGCAGCGGTCGCAGGCCGCCGTTGATCCACTCCATCACGGCCCAATCCACGCCACGGGCCGAGATCAGCTCCATCAACAGTCGGGCCGCGGCCAGATCGGTGGTGCCGTCGGGCCGGCGGAGTTCGGGGATCGCCGAGACCAGATCGACATCGAGCAGCACACCGTGGGCACGGAAGAAATGAGCCTGTGCCGCCAGCCGCTCCACCGTCTCATAACGGGCCACGAGTGACGAGGCGTGGGCAGGCCCGACGGCGTGATCGTGGTGATGCAGGACCACCGCCTCGCGGCAACGGCGAAAGCTCCCGGGGCGGCGTTGCTCGACGCGATAGCACCACTCGTTGTCCTCGTAGTACGCCGCCATTCGATCGTCGATCGCTACCTCCTTGAGGGCGCGGGTTCGCAGCAGCGCACCCGTCCCCGGCACCCAGCCCGAGGGACCGGTCGGGGGGAGCGAGGGATGATCGAAGGGCAACCCCGCGCAGTCGAGCCCGAACCGCGCGTCCTCCTCGGACGTCGCGATCCAGCCGCCGAAATGCTGCACCAGGCCCTGCGGGCCGACCACCAGGCCGGTGACTCCGGCGGCCTCGGGATGTGCGTCGAGGTCAGCGATCAGATGCTCGAGCGCACCGTCGATCAGCTCGCCATCGTCGTCCAGTAACAGGATCAGCTCGGTCTCGACCAGCTCAACGGCCAGCCGGCGGCCGCCCGCGCAGCCGAGATTGCGGTCAGCGAGGCGGAGTTCGATGCGCGGGTCCGCGGCCGCCATCGCGCTCAGCGCCGGCCGACGCCGCGGGTCGGAGTTGTTGTCGATCACCAGCACGCGCACCGGGACCGTCGCGGCGGTGACCGAGCGCGCGGCGCCGGCCACGAGCTCCGGGCGGTCGCGGGTGAGGATCACGGCCGTCACGCGCGCGGGCCCATCGGGCCGGCGGTCCCCGGCCGGGCACGGGGCCGCAGCCATCCGCAGCCGGGCCCGCGTGGCGGCGTCGGGCTCGGAGATCGGCGGGGCACCCGCCCGTGGCCGCCTCGGGGCGTCGATCCGGCGGACCGGGAATGCTCCCAGCGAGCTTGCGGCGATCGCCTCAAGCTTGTGGTAGGAACTGGGCGCGAACTCGACCCGCTTGCCCATCAGCGCCGCGGCGATCATCACGTGCGCCCGATCGGTCCGCACCAGCGCGTGGCGTTCGATCTCGGCCAGCCAACCATCGAGGCTGGACGCGGTGACCGAGATGTCCCGGTTGTCGTCGAGCAGCAGTTCCCCATCCGTCGCCTCGCGATCGGTGCGGAAGGCATTCAGCGTTCCCTCGCCGGGCGCTGAAAAGCGCGAGAAGTCGAAGAAGAAGGCGCAGTCGTGAGCGAACCGGGCGCGACAGAGCCCCTCGATCCGGCGCAGCGACTCGGGCTCCCGCGCGAACACCGTCGCGCTGGTCCGCTGGAGCGAGTGGCGGACCGAGTCCTCTCCGACATCGAAGCTCGACGGAAGCACGATCACCCGATCGAACCGCAGTTCGGCGATCGCCAGCGCGCGTGGCATCCACTCGTGGTACGGACGGCAGAACGCGCCGCTGCCGGGTAGCAGCACCGTGTCGCCGCTGCGGCACGGAAGCTCGTCGACGTCGATCTCGCGAAACACACCGGTTCCGAGCAGGCGGTGCGTGCCGGCCCGCATCAGTGCGTCGCCCAGGTTCCCGAAGCCTCGAACCAGCGTCAGTTCGTGGTTCTCTCCGATCGCCTCCAATAGCGTCGCGGCGCTCTGTGCGACTCCTGCGTTGTGCTCCTCCCCTGGCAACTCGGCCGCGATTGTCGCAGAGGCGCCCTGAGTCGCGAGGAGCGGGCGCTGGGTGATCGCTCCGCGCAGCGTCTAATTCGACATTGTCGAATACGCTGTGGTGCGATAACGTCCGCGAAACGGACGCGTTTCGGAGGAGGGAGCCCGTTGGTTGGCATCGTAGTCGTGTCGCACAGCGCCGAACTCGCCCGCGGGGTGGCCGAACTGGCTGGGCAGATGGCCGGTCCAGAGGTGCGCATCGAAGCGGCCGGCGGGGGCCCGGATGGAGGGCTGGGCACCAATGAGCCGTTGGTGCGCGAGGCGATCGCACGAGCGGAGGATGGACAGGGCGTGGCGGTCCTCGCCGACCTGGGCAGCTCGATCCTCACGGTGCTGTTGATCCTGGAGGATTTCGATGACGGCGCCACGCGCCTCGCCGACGCGCCGTTGGTGGAGGGCACGCTGGCCGCAGCAGTCATGGCGTCGGCCGGCGGTTCGCTCGATCAAGTGCTCTCGGCGGCCGAGGAGGCCCGCAGTGTCAGCAAGCTCTGATCAACCGAGCGTCCAGGGCCGGGCCACGCTGCCCGACGGCGTCGACCTCCACGCTCGCCCGGCCGCCGATTTTGTGCGGACGGCCATGCGCTTCCCGGGCCCGGTGTGGGTGGGCGTCGGGGACCGCGAGGTGGACGCCAAGAGTCTGCTCTCGATCCTGGCGCTGGGCGCCAAGAGCGGCACGGAGCTACGGTTACGCGCCGAGGGTGACGATGCCGGCGCCGCCGTCGAGGCGCTCGTCGACTGCGTCGTCAACCTCCGCTGAACGGAGCACACGCGCGAGCGGCGCGATCAGCTCCTCCACCTGCTCGGCACTGTCCATCGTCAGCGCCTCGGCACCGAGGCGCTGCACGTGCTGGAGGGACAGCAGGCGAACCCAGCGTCTGACCATGCCCACACGGGCCGCGCCGACGCTGAGCTCATCCACACCCAGGCCGACCAGCAGGGGCAGCAGCATCGGATCCGATGCCGCCTCCCCGCACACCTCAATCCGGCGTCCCGCCGCGTGCGCCCCGTCGACGCTCGCGGCGATGTGCGCCAGCACGCGGGGATCGTAGCTGCGCTTGGCGCCACCGGAGAACCGATCGACGCCCAACGTGGCAGCCGTCAGGTCATTGGTGCCGATGCTGAGAAACTCCGACACCGCCGCGAGCGCCCGCGCCGCCCCGGCGGCCCGGGGCGTCTCCACCATCGCGCCAACGGGTGGGAGCCGGTCATCGCCGAGCGCGTCCGCGTTGTCAGCCAGCAGCTCACGGACCGCGGCGACCTGCTCGGGATCGTCGACCAGCGGTAACAGGATGCGTACGTCGCGCCCTCGCGCCGCGCTGAGAATCGCCCGGAGCTGGGCAGCGAAGGCCTCCGGCTCGCCGAGCAGCAGCGTGATCCCGCGCAGCTCTGTGTGACGCAGGAACGGCGGCGCCTTGTCGGCGCCGAAGTCCAGCACCCGGACCACGGCGGGACGCGAGCCCAACGCGGCCAGGATCGGCGTCAACATCGACAGGTGCTCGGACTCGGTCGGCCACGACGTGGCCTCCATGAACGCGAGTTCGGTCCGCAGCAGCCCGATGCCCTCCGCGCCGGCGCGCAGCCCGGCCTGAACCTCGGCGGTACCGGCGACGTTGACGAACACGGTCACCGTGTGACCGTCGCGGGTGCGCGCCGGTAATTCACGCTCGGCGTCATCACGCGCCACGGCGCGCTGGCGGGCGCGCATCTCCGCGGCGGCCGCGCGCGCGCGCTCGGGGTCGGGCTCCACGACCAGCGAGCCCACGTCGCCGTCGAGGGCGACTTGGGTGCCGTCGGCGATGGCCAGCACCTCGGGCCCGAGGCCGGTCACCAGCGGGAGCCCGAGCGACCGAGCGACGATTGCCGCATGAGCCGTCGGGGCGCTGCCGGCCAACGCGACCCCGACCACCGAGCTCGGCAGCTCGGCCACATCGGCCGGCCCGAGGTCGCGATCGACCAGGATCACGGGTTCATCAGACGGGGCAGCGCCACGATCCGTCTCAGATGTCGCGTGAGCCGCCGCCCGCCGCCCGAGACTGCGCACATCATCGGCCCGCGCGGCCAGTACCTCGTCGCCCAGACCGGCGATCGCGTCGGCATAGGCATCGGTGGCCTGCAGAATCGCCGCGGAGGCAGGGGCACCTCGCTCCGTCACGGCCTCGTCGATCGCGCCCAGAAGCGCCGGATCGCCCGCCATCAGCACACCGGCGCGCACGATCTCACCCTCCTCGCCGGGCAGACGGTCGGCCAGCTCGCTCAGTTCGGCGCCGGCGCGCTCCAGGGCGCCGCGGGCTCGCACCAACTCGGCGGCGCGATCGTCCGCCGGCACGACATGCGTGGCCCGATCCTGCTCCGGGCGCCGCCACGCTCCGCCCACCGCGACCCCCGGTGCAGCAGGGTCGCCGGCGAGCAGCCTCTCAGCCATCATTGCTCGCGATCGACGACCCGTTGCAGCGCCGACAGGATGATCACCGACGAGGCGGCGCCGGGATCGAGGTGCCCGATCGATCGCTCGCCGAGGTAGGAGGCCCGGCCCTTGCGGGCTTGCAGGGGCACCGTCGACTGGGCCCCCGACTCGGCAGCGCTCACTGCGGCGGCCAGTGCCTGAGCGACCGGCTCTCCGGCATCAAGCGCCCCGTGCAACGCCAGCATCGCCGGTGTCAGCGCATCGATCATCGTCTTGTCGCCCGGAGTGGCGGCACCGAGCTCGACAACGCCCGCGACCGCCGCGTCGAGTGCGTCCACGAGCTGCTGGCCGTCGAACGTCTCGGCATCGCCCAGGGCCCGGCCGGCCCGTCGCAGTGCGGTGCCCCACAGCGGGCCCGAGGCTCCACCGACCGTCGAGATGAGCGTCTTGCCGGCCAGGATCAGCACGCGCCCGGGGGGCACGGGCTCGGCCTGCTCAGCCAGCGCGCGGCCGACTGCGGTGAAGCCCCGGTTCATGTTGGTGCCGTGGTCGCCGTCGCCGATTGCGGCATCGAGCTGGGTCAGGTAATCGCTCTGAGCCCCGATCTCCGTCTCGGTCTCGTTCAGCCAACTGGTGATGGTGTGCGTGTCCACGATCGGCTCGGCGACGAAGCGGCGCTCAGACCCCCCAGCGGAGCGCCGGCGTGTGCACCGGTGCATCCCACAGCGACGTGAGCTCATCGTCGAGCTCGAGCAGCGTGATCGACGCGCCGGCCATCTCGAGCGAGGTGATGTAGCTCCCGACCAGGTTGCGGACGGGCTCCACGCCGGCGGCACGCAGCTGCGTGTCGACCTCGTTGTAGAGCAGGTACAGCTCGATCAGCGGGGTACCACCCATGCCGTTCACGAACGCCAGCACCTTGGCGCCTTCGGCGGGCTTGAGGTCGGACAGCACTGCCTCGAGCATGACCTCGACGATCTCATGGGCGGGGCGAATCGGTCCCGCGTCGCCGCCCCGGCTCACCGTGGATGCCGATGCCGAATTCCATCTCACCGTCGGGCAGGTCGAACATCGGCTTGCCGGCCGCGGGCGGAGTGCACGAGGACAGCGCCACACCGAAGGAACGGCCATGCTCGTTGACGCGGCGAGCGATGCCGGCCACCGCAGCGAGGTCGTCGCCGCGCTCGGCCGCTCCGCCGGCGATCTTCTCCATCAGTACGGTCGCGCCCACACCCCGTCGCCCGGCGGTGTAAAGCGAATCCTGCACGGCGACGTCGTCGTCGACGAGCACCGACTCGACCGTGATGCCCTCGTCAGCCGCATCATCGGCCGCCATCTTGAAGTTCAGCACGTCACCGGTGTAGTTCTTGACGATGTGGACCACTCCGGCGCCGCCGTCCACCGCCTTGGGTCGCAGCCATCATCTGATCGGGCACGGGCGAGGTGAACACTTCGCCCGGGCAGGCTGCGTCGAGCATCCCCATTCCGACGAAGCCGCCGTGCATGGGCTCGTGGCCCGCGCCGCCGCCAGACACGAGGGCAACCTTTCCCTGCACCGGCGCTTCGTTGCGCACAACGATCTGATTGGCCGCGTCATAGCGCAGCAGATCTCCGTGTGCGGCAGCCAATCCGGCGAGCGACTCCTTGAGCACGTCGGCCGGGTCGTTGAGGAACTTCTTCATCGCGGTCGGGGCAGAAGTTGCCATCACAAACTCTCTCTCCTCGGGTGACCATTATTCGACAATGCCGAACATAGTGCGGCGGCGCACCAGTGTCAACCGCCATAGCGATATCGTCCATCCCCCCAGTGATCGCCCGACTCATGGCACCCGACACGCTCCGCTCGACCAGCGTGATCACCGGCGACCAAACGGCCAATCCGGTCGTGCAGACGCTCCGTCGTCGACGCGCGGAGGGCTCACGTCCGGGCCGCCGGTCTGACGGGCGCCACGTTGCGCTGGTCATCGAGGGCGGAGGCATGCGGGGTGTTGTCTCGGCGGGGATGACGACGGCGCTGGAGCAGCTCGGGTTTCGCGATGCGTTCGACGAGGTGCACGGCGCCTCGGCGGGCGCGTTCAACGCCGCGTTTCTGCTCGCCGGGCAGGCGCCGTACGGCTGCGCCCTGTACTGGCACGGGTTCGGCGACCCCCGCTTCGTGAGCCTGACGCGCTGGCTGCGCGGCGGCCCCGCGTTTGACATGGACTACGTGATCAACGACGTGTGGACCCATCAGCGGCCGTTGCGGTTCGAGGCGATCCTCAAGGGCGCGATACCCCTGCACTGCACCGCCACCGATGCCGACCGAGCCGAGATCGTCGACCTCGCAGAACTGGAGACCCCCGAGGAGATCCGCGGCGCCCTGCGCGCCTCGGGCCGGCTGCCGTGGCTCGCCGGCCCCCCCGTGCACTTCCGTGGGCGGCGCTTCCTGGATGCCACGCTCGCGGAGTCGATCCCGGTGCACGCGGCCTTCACCCGGGCCACCGACGTGCTCGTGCTGCAGACTCGCCCGCTGGGTGTCGCCCACGCCCCGCCCTCGAGCGTCGTCGCGCGTCTCACCGAGCGCTATCTGTCGGGTGTCAACCCGCGACTGGTGGATCTGCACCGGACCCGGTCGCCGCGCTACGACGAGCTGACCGCCCGCCTCGCCGCGCAGGCCAGCGACCACTCGAGCGCCCCGGCGGTGTGCGTGATCCGTCCCCCTGGCGGCGCGACGGTGATCGGGCATCTGGCCCGCCGCCCCGAAGTGCTACAGGCCGGCGCGAGCGATGGGCTGCGAGCGGCCTGGGTGGCCCTCGAGGGCGAGGACCCCGAGGTGCTGGCCACGCTGCGGGCGTTTCCCCGCGGCGCGCCGGGCAGCGCCTGAGCAGGCGCGAGGAGAGGCGTGGGCGCTCACTCGTCGTCCTCGTCGACCCAGTCCAGCGCTCGCCGCACCGCCTTCTGCCACTTGCGATAGCCCTTGGCGCGGATCGCCGGGTCCATCTTCGGACGCCACTCCGCGGCCGGGTGCCAGTGTCCGCGCAGGGTCTCCAGGTCGGGCCAATAGTTGACGGCCAATCCGGCCGCATAGGCGGCGCCGAGCGAGGGCGTCTCGGCGACCAGCGGACGCACGACGGGCACGTCGAGCACGTCGGCGAGAAACTGCATCAACAGGTTGTTCGCCGTCATCCCCCCGTCCACCCTCAGCATCTGCAGGGTGACGGACGCATCCGAGTTCATGGCCTCCACAACCTCGCGCGTCTGCCAGGCGGTGGCCTCGAGCACGGCCCGGGCCAAATGGCCCTTGGTGATGTAGCCGGTGAGCCCGGCGATGACCCCGCGGGCGTCGGCGCGCCAGTGGGGGGCGAACAGGCCGGCGAAGGCGGGCACGAAGTAGCAGCCGCCGTTGTCCTCCACGGTCAGCGCCAGGGTCTCGATCTCCGGCGCGCTCTTGATCACGCCCACGTTGTCGCGAAACCACTGCACGAGTGCGCCGGTGTTGGCGATCGATCCTTCCAGGGCGTAGGCCGCCGGCTGGGTGCCGAGCTTGTAGGCCACCGTGCTGAGCAGCCCTTTACCGGATTGCACGGGCGCCTCGCCGGTATTGAGGAGCAGGAAGCTGCCGGTCCCGTAGGTGCACTTACCCTCTCCGCGCTCAAAGCAGGTCTGCCCCACGAGCGCCGCCGACTGGTCACCGAGCGCCGCGGCGACGGGCACACCTTCCAGCGACCCGGTCGCCTCGCCGTACACCTCCGCCGACGAGCAGATCTCGGGGAGCATGGCCCGCGGAACGCCCATCACATCGAGCAACTGATCGTCCCATTGGAGCGTGGTCAGGTTCATCAGCATCGTGCGGCTGGCGTTTGTCGGGTCGGTGACGTGGCGACCGATGAGCTTCCAGATCAGCCAGCTGTCGATCGTGCCAAACAGCAGATCTCCGCTCTCCGCGCGGTCGCGCAGCCCGGCGACGTTGTCGAGCAGCCAGCGGATCTTCGGCCCCGAGAAGTACGTGGCCAGCGGGAGACCGCATTGCTCGCGGAATCGATCCTGACCGAGCTCGGCGCCCAGCTCGCGCACGAGATGGTCCGTGCGGGTGTCCTGCCAGTTGATCGCGTTATACGCGGGCTCGCCGGTCTCCCGATGCCACAGCACGGTCGTCTCGCGCTGGTTGGTAATGCCGAGCGCGGCGATGTCCGTCGCCTTGAGCTGCGCGTTCTCCAGCGCCCTCTGGATGACCGTGTGGACGTTGTTGAGCAGCTCCAGCGGATCGTGCTCGACCCATCCGGGGCGCGGGAAGATGTGGTGGTGCTCCTTCTGACTCACGGCCACGATCCGCGCCGCATGATCGAACAGGATGCAGCGGGACGATGCCGTGCCCTGGTCGACCGAGGCGATGTATTGGTGGATCACTGGCGCGTTCTCCGACAGCGGTTGCGGGTCATCGGTGTGGGAATAGGTCGCATCGGGGCCTGGGCCACCTTATCCGGGCATCGCGCCGAGCTCGCGGGAAATCGACCGAGCCGCCTCGCGCACGGAGGCTGCCAGATCGGTCCGCGGCTTGCCCTTCACCAATAACCGCCCGCTGGGGCCGGAGATGCCAATCGCCCCCACAGTATCGCCACGTCGATCCTTGATGGGCGCCGCATAGGCGGCCTCGTCCGGCACGAACTCCTCCAGGTCCGCCGCCCAACCGCGCTGTCTGATCGCCTCCAATTCGAGCTGCAGCGCCTCGCCGTCGACGATCGTGAGCGCCGTGTACCGCGGCAGACCCGCTTTTATGCATTCTGCCGCGGCGTAGGCATGCTCCGCGAGCAGCATCTTGCCCAGGGCGGTCGCGTGAGCGGGCAGCAGCGCGCCCACCTCGAGCACCTGCCGGGTGTCATCGGGGCGGAACACGTGGTGCACGACGAGCACCTGGCCGTCGTGCAGCGTTCCGATCCGGACCGCCTCGTTGGTACGGGAGGCCAGCGAATCGGACCAGTTCAGGGCCCGCGTGCGCAGCTCGTTTCCGTCCAGGTAGCTGCTGCCGATGTGCAGCAGGGCCGCGCCGAGCTGGTATTTGCCGGACTCAGGATCCTGCTCGACGAAGCCCACCTGGGCGAGCGTGCGCAGGATCCCGTGCGCTGTCGCCTTGGCCAGGTCGAGCTCGCCGGCGATCTCCACCACCCCCAGGCGCCGGGATCGCCCCGACAGCAGCCGGAGGATCGCCGCGGCCCGCTCGATCGACTGGATCGACTTCATCGTTACCGCACCCGCGCCACTGCGGCGGCCCCCATGAGCCCTGCGCACACCCCGGGACGCTGGGCGACCCGCCGGCCGGAGGTCATCTCGGGACGGCGGGGCGGCTACGCATCAACCCTTGAGCGGCGGCCCACTCGATTGTCCGGCGCAGGGTCTGCTCAACCGGGGTGTAGTGCAGTCCGAGCTCGCGGGCGGCGCGCGAGCCGTCATAGCGATGCCCGTGGAGCATCGTCTCGACCATCTCGCGGCAGATCGGGGGGGTGCGTCCCAGCGCGCGATAGACGAACTCGACGATGGCGGCGCCACCCCGGGCCAGGGCGGGGGGCACCACACGGGGGGTGCGCGACACCCCGGCAATCCGCCGCGCGAGCTCGAACGCCTCGGTGATGGGCAGCGCGGCGCCGCACAGCAGATAGCGCGCGTGCGGCATCCCCTGCTCGGCGGCCAGGACGTGGCCACGTACGCAGTCGGCCACGTCGACGATACTGACGGTGGTGTCGATGAACACGCGCAAACGGCCGTCGAGAAACGCGATCAGCAGCTTGCCGGTGCCGCTCGTCCGACCCGGGCCCTGCACGGATGCGGGATTGACGAACACGACCTCGAGGTCGGTACCGTGGGCGGCCTGCAGGACGGCGCCTTCGGATAGGTGCTTGGAACGCTCGTAGACCGAGAGGTAGGAGCCACGGTGGGGAGAGTCCTCGCGGCCAACCGTCCCCTGCGCCTCGCCCACCGCGGCCGCCGACGAGGTGTGAATCAGTCGCCGCACTCCGGCCTGAGCAGCGGCTCGCGTGACCAGCGCGGCGCCGTCGACGTTCGTGCGCAGCATCAGCGCAGCGTCGCTGGCGCACAACGTGTTGATCCCCGCGACGTGGTAGACGAGCTCGCAACCCTGCGCAGCGCCGCGCAGCGCCGGCTCGTCGAACAGGTCACCCCGCATCACCTGCGCTCCGCGCGCGCGCAGCGCATCGGCCGCCGGCGCGGAGCGAGCGAGCGCGACGACCTCATGACCCCCGGCGATGAGCTCGGCAACCAGCGCCCCTCCGATCAGGCCGCTGCCTCCGGTGACGAACGTGCGAGCCACCGCTCAAGGCCGGTCGCGCCCACGCAGGGCACCGGAGAAGCGCCGGAAGTAGTCCGCCCCCGACGCGACGCTGAGCAGCGCGGCAGCGATCATCAGCCACTCGTCGGGATACAGGCCCCCGACACGATGGCCTGGTCGCAGGATGGCCAGCAGGATGGCCAGGAACTGCACCGAGGTCTTGAGCTTTCCCCAGAGCGACGCCTCGACCACGGTGCCCTCGATCGCCACAGCGCTGCGCAGGCCGAGCACGAACAGCTCTCGCGACACGATGATCGCCGCCACCCAGGCCGCCGCGCGCCCGACACCGACGAGCGCAAACAAGGTGCAGGCGACGAGCAGCTTGTCCGCCGTCGTATCCAGGAACGCGCCCAGGGGAGACGCGAGCGCCCAGCGACGCGCGAGCCGGCCATCGACGAAGTCGCTCAGTGCGGCCGCCGCGAACAGCACGGCAGCCACGCGCGTCGCCGTGCTCGTCCGGTCGTGCCCGCCCACCAGGATCAGCGCCAGGATCACCGGAGCCAGGACGATTCGGAGACCGGTGCTCGCCGTCAGCACACGGGAACTCAACGTCCCTGCCCGGGTGCGCTCGGCCACGGGGGTGACGCTAGCTGCGACCGTTGATCCCACTGCCCCCGGGGACGTCACCCAGACCGTACGCCCGATGCAGAATCTCCACTGGATGTACCGAGGTCACTCCCGTCGCCTTGTGTATCTGCCACCGGCAGGTCTCGCTGTCGCAGGCCACGAGCCCCGGCTGCGCCGTCCGAACCTGCTCGAACAGGGGCGCGCCAACGGCCATCGCGATGTCGTATTTCTCGCGCTTGAGGCCGTAGGTTCCGGCGATCCCGCAACATCGCGATGCAGACTCGGTGACCTGGAGACCTTCGATCAACTCGAATAGCTCAAGGGCGGGCTTGCCGATGCCATGGCCCTGCTGCTGGCAGGGCGCGTGATAGACGATGGACGCCTCCAGGGGCGAGAAATCGGTGCGCAGCCGACCCTCGTCGTGGAGATCGACGAGAAACTCGCAGATGTCGCGCACACGCCCGGACACCAAGCGCAACTCGGCGTCGTCCTCCAAACCCAGGATCTCGATCGCCTCACGCTTGAGCATCAGCGCGCAGCTCGTCGACACCGCCACGATGTGCGCGCCCGATCGGACGGAGGGCGCGAGGTTGTGCGCGAGCTTGCGCACGTAGCGGCGGGCATCGTCGAACAGCCCGCTGCTCTGCAGGGGGAGCCCGCAGCAGCCCTGTTTGGGCATGTCGACCGCGAAGCCGTTGTGTTCCAGGACCCCGACCGCCATCTCACCCACGTGTGGCTCGTAGTAGTCCGCGCCGCAGCCGTAGAAGAACACCACGCGATCCGTGGTCGGGACCGCCGCCACGTGCTTCTTGCCCCAGGCGCGCAGCGTACGTCCGGCGAATGCCGGAACGGGCGCGTCTCGATGGATTCCCAGCACGCGCTCGCCGAGCACGCGCAGCGGTCGACTGCGCAGGGTCGCGTTGGCGAGCGGTGCGACCGGCGTGCCGAGCCGGCCCAGAACCTCCGAGCGGGTGATGATGCGGTCGCGCAACGGAACGCCGTCGTCACGCTTCATCTTCGCCCGGGCCCGCGAGTTGATCTCGGCGATGTGCACGCCCTGCGGGCAGACCTGGGTGCAGATCCCGCAGCCGGAGCAATAGTCGACCGAATGGTCGACCGAGGGTTCGTTGGTTCGGAAGCGCTCGGACTGCGGGCCGGCGAACTTTGGGCCGGGAAACAGCGGGCTCACCGCCGAGACCGGACAGTACTGCTCGCAGATCGTGCACTTGACACAGTGATCGAGCGATCCGCGCATCAGATCGCCCAGCACGTCATGGTGATCGTGGTTGTGAGAGGTCGTGCTCATGCGATTGGCTGCGCGACTTGGGTGTCAGCGGTCGGGGTGACACCGCGGTCGGCGTCCAGAATCAGCTGCGCAGCCCGATAGCCGCTGGCCAGGGCGATTCCCTCACCGGACTTCTCTCGCCATGGCTCGGCACCGGCCAGTGCGGCACCCACCACGAGCACGTTTTCCCAGCGTCGCCGGCCGCGCGCGTCGAGGGGTCGCAGATCGCGGTCGGCCGCGACGCCGGCCCGGCCGAGCGGATGCGCGTCCAGATAACGAGAGGTGAAGCGAGGCTGCCGCGGAGCCGGGACACCGGCCACGTCAAGGCCCAACGCCGTCTCCCGCATGCGCCAATCGGCGTCCAGGGTCAGGCCCCCGCTCGCGACGCCTCCGGTGGCGAGGATCACCCACCGCGTCGAGTAGCTGCGCTCGCCGCCTGATACATGGACGCGCAACGCGTCCATGTGATCGCCGGATCCCTTCGCGCCCACCACGTAGGAGCCGGTGACCAGCTTCCCACCGGCGCGACGCAATATCTCCCGCAGCGTGTCGAACAGCCGGAGCCCGGGTACCGACGGAGGCAGCGTGGGGATCTCGCACACGGGCCGACCCGCGCCGGCCTGGAGGGTCTCCCACACGCCGTGTGGATCGGTGATCGACAGCACGGCGGGCAGCGCCAGGACCTCGTCATCGCGTCCGACCGGGGCCAAGCGCGTGGCCAGTGCGTCCGCGACGCCTGGACGACCCAGGGCCCGCGCCAACCTCAGCGTGCCGGGTTCGCCGTCGAGCCCGGGAGGCGGATCGATCTGGGTGGCGCGCACGTCCATCGCCCCTCCGGTCGCCCGGGTCAAGTTGTCGGCGATCAGCGCAGGGTGGAAGTCCTTCATGCCCCGGAACCCCACCACCACCATCCGGCCGGCGTGCCGCAGATCACCCGGCGCCATCGTCTCTGGCACCAGCGCCGAGGGGCGCGGAACCCCGATCGCGGTCGGTAGCAGCGTGTTGTCCTCGACGCTGCCGACGTAGGCGTAGGGGGCCAGCGGGCCAGCGGCCACGTGGGAGCTCAGCCACCGCGCAGAGTCCGCGACGGTGTCAGCGCCGAGCAGCGCGTAGGGATGGCCTGGATCGCGCTCGGCCAGCGCTCCGATCGCGCTGAGCGGATTGGTGACCCGCTCGCCCGCGTAGCCCAGCAGGTCGAGCGTTCCTGGGGCAAGCTGCAGCGATCCGGCGCCCTTGGCGAGCACGAGCACCTTGGCTCCTGCCTCGGCCAGTCGCACGCTCGCGGCCAGCCCGCTCATGCCGCTGCCGACGACCACCACATCGGGTTTCATGTCTCCGTCCAATCGGGCAGATGCTCGACGTCGAGCAGTCCCTGATAGATCCAATCGTCGAGGCGGGCCTGGCGCAACTGGTCGCCGTGCAAGATTGGCCAGGTCCCCTTCCAGCGCTCCTGCAGGAAACCCAGCAACGCGTGATCGGCGGTCGCGCCGTCGAGGTGGCCCACGTCGTGGAGGATGCCCGTGGCGCGGAAGGTGCAGAACCCGCCCTGACAGGGGCCCATGCCCAGTCGCAGCGCGCGGCGGATGTCATCGAGGTTGACCGTGCCCTTGTCGCGCATCGCGTGCTCGAGCCGCTGGCGCGGGATCATCTCGCACTCGCAGATCAGCGGGTCGCTGCCGTCGGCCTCGCGCGCGCGCAGGCGCGTGCCGAGCGTGTAGTACTCGCCCCGTTCGGAGCCGGGCAGCGTCTCCTCCCGGGTGCGGCAGGGTCGCGTGTCGCCCAGCTGGGCGCACATGGCGTCGACCGTGTCCTGAGCCATCAAGCGGAAGGTCGTGAGCTTGCCGCTGGTGATCGTGATGAACCGCTCCACCCCGTCTCGCTCGCGGTGTTCCAACAGCGTGTGGGCGCGGCTGATATCGCGGTCGGAGCCCTGGCTGCGGGCGTCTCGGAACAATGGCCGGACGCCCGCCCAGGCACGGAGCGCGCGCGCGTCGCGAAAGCCGGGAACCAGCTGTTCGCCTGCCTCCAGCATCTGGTCGACCTCGTCCTGGGCGATTGTCAGGTCGTCCGGGTCCTCCGCCTCCACGTCGGTGGTTCCGATCACGCTCACCGTCCGGACGGGCACGATGATGTCGCCGTCCGCCGGCAACGTGCAACGGTTGACCACCGTGTTGACCAGCCGATGGTTCATCGCGATCATGATCCCCCGTCCCGGGACGATCGTCACATCCTCCACGCCCGCCATTGCGCTGATCTGCCCGGCCCACGCGCCCGATGCGTTGATCGTGAAGCCTGCACTGACCTCGCTCTCCTCGCCGCTGCGAGTGTCGCGCAGCGTCGCCCCGATGATCGCGTCGCCCTCGCGGTGCAGTCCGATGACCTCGCGGTAGGTGAGCACTTGACCGCCGTGCTCGGTGATCCCGCGGGACAGGGCTTCCAACAACTTCCAGGCCTCGATGGACGCGTCGGGAACGGCAAAGGCTCGCTTGATTCCCGGGTTGAGCCTCGGCTCACGGCGCAATACCTCATCCGTGGTGATCTCCTCGACGGGCACACCGGTGTCGGCGCAGCCCCGGAGGAATTCATCGCCATAGGAGATGTCGTCCGCGGGCGTGCTGACGAACAGGCCGCCCGTGTCCTCGATCGTCGCCGCCGCGATCTGGCGCAGGATCAGGTTCTCCTGGATGCACTCGACCGCCGCCCGCGGGTCCTTGACCACATAGCGGCCTCCGGAGTGCAACAACCCGTGGAACCGTCCGCTCGTGCCGTTGGCCAGATCGGTTCGGTCGACAAGGATCGTGCGGTAGCCGCGGAGCGACGCATCCCACGCCACCCCCGCGCCGGTGGCGCCACCCCCGATTACGAGAAGATCAGCTTCGAGTTGGTTCACGATTGTGTGAGCTCGGCCCGCGGTAGACGACGGAGATCAGGCACGCGCGACACCGGAGTTTGATTGTCCCACAGCGTGCCTCCCGACTCCCACCCGCGGCGGCCCCGGCCCGCAGGCCGGGGCCGCCGTGCGGCGTGGAGCAGTCGCCGGAAATCACTGCGCCCAATCGAACGTGCGGGTCACCGCCTTCTTCCAGTTGGCATAGAGGTCCGCGCGCGTGGACTCATCCATGTTCGCATGCCAGCGCTTGTCCTCGGCCCAGTTCTCGCGCAGGTCCTCGACTTCGGCCCAGAACCCGGTGGCCAGACCCGCGGCGTACGCGGCTCCGAGCGCCGTGGTCTCCGGCACCTGCGGCCTGATCACGTCCACACCGAGAATGTCAGCCTGGAACTGCATCAGCAGTTCGTTGCCGACCATCCCGCCGTCAACCTTCAGCGACTCGAGGTTGACGCCCGAGTCGGCGTTCATCGCGTCGACCACTTCCTTGGTCTGGAACGCGGTCGCCTCGAGCGCGGCCCGTGCGATGTGCCCGGAGCGAACG
The DNA here is from genome assembly GCA_963838535.1 of uncultured Solirubrobacterales bacterium. Classification (GTDB taxonomy): domain Bacteria; phylum Actinomycetota; class Thermoleophilia; order Solirubrobacterales; family Solirubrobacteraceae; genus Palsa-465. The sequence goes on along the minus strand of CAWIRN010000014.1, from coordinate 32,266 downwards.
AACCGCGTCAGCCCCGCGATCACGCCACGGGCGTCGGACCTCCAGTAGGGCGCGAACAGTCCCGAGAATGCCGGCACGAAGTACACGCCGCCGTTGTCCTCGACCGTCCCGGCCAGCGCCTCGATCTCGGGCGCGCTCTTGATCATGTTCAGGTTGTCGCGCAGCCACTGCACGAGCGAGCCGGTGATCGCGATCGACCCCTCCAGGCAGTAGACCGCGTCCTCAGCGCCGATCTTGTAACCGACCGTCGTCAGCAGTCCGTTCTTGGATTGCACCGCCTTCGTCCCGGTGTTGAGCAACAGGAAGTTGCCCGTGCCGTAGGTGTTCTTGGCCTCGCCCACGGCAAAGCAGGTCTGGCCGAAGGTGGCCGCCTGCTGGTCGCCGAGGTCCCCGGCGAGCGGGAGGCCGGCCAGTGCGCCGGAGCTCACCTCGCCGTAGACCTCGCTCGAGGCGTGGATCTCGGGGAGCATCGACCGGGGCACCCCCATCGCGGCCAGGATCTCGTCGTCCCAGTCGAGCGTTTCGAGGTTCATCAGCATCGTCCGGCTCGCGTTGGTCGGATCGGTGTAGTGCTTGCCGCCGTTCGGGCCGCCGGTCAGGTTCCAGATCAGCCAGGCGTCCATGTTCCCGAACGCCAGCTCGCCGGCGTCCGCGCGCGCCCGGGCACCGTCGACGTTGTCGAGCAGCCAGCGAATCTTCGGCCCCGAGAAGTACGTGGCCAACGGCAGGCCCGTCTTGGCCCGGAAGCGATCCTGGCCACCGTCCTTCCCGAACTCTTCCGCAAGCTTGTCGGTGCGGGTGTCCTGCCACACCAGTGCGTTGTGGATCGGCTCTCCAGTCGCGCGATCCCACACCACGGTGGTCTCACGTTGGTTGGTGATGCCCACCGCTGCGATGTCCGACTTCGAGGCGCCCGCCTTCTCGACGGCGGCGTCAACGACCTCGTGGGTGCGGGACATGACCTCGTTGGCATCGTGCTCGACCCATCCCGGCTGGGGGAAGATCTGCTGGTGCTCCCGCTGGTCGACAGAGACCGGCAGTCCGCTGTGATCGAACAGCATGCAGCGAGTGCTCGTGGTGCCTTGATCGATGGCAGCTACGTACTTGGCCACGGATAACTCCTAGCTGAAAAATGGTTTAGGTATGCAGTGAGGTCGTGCCGACGGCCATTCCGTCGGCACGACGCACTGCGGATAACGGCAATGGCATCAGGCGCCGAGCGGCGTCCGGCTCACAGACCCGGGTAGAACGCGATGGCGGCCCCAGCCGCAGCGGCGCCACCGGCCAGCGGCGCGACGACCGGGATCCATGCGTAGCTCCAGTCCGATGAGCCCTTGCCGGCGATCGGGAGGATCGCGTGCATGATCCGCGGGCCGAGGTCGCGCGCCGGGTTGATCGCGTAGCCGGTTGGGCCGCCAAGCGACAGTCCGATCGCCAAGATCAGCAGGCCAACGATCAACGCCCCCAGCCCGCCGGGGCCGGGCACGTTGGTGCCGAGGGCAAAGACGACGAACACCAGCACGAACGTCCCGATGAACTCGGTGATGAAGTTGAACACTGGGTTGCGGATCGCCGGCCCGGTGCTGAAGCACGCGAGCTTGGCTCCCGCATCCTCGGTCGGCCCCCAGTGCACGTAGTACGCGAGCCACACCAGCGTCGCGCCGATGAACGCGCCGACGAACTCGCCGCCCATGTACGCCGGCACCTGGCTCCACTTGATGCCGCCGTGGGCCGCTCCCTTGATGGCGAACGCGAGCGTCACGGCCGGGTTGAGACTCCCCGCAGAATACGTGACTGCAGGCAAAGACACCGACCATCACCGCCATCCCCCAGCCAAAGGTGATGACGATCCAGCCGCTGTTCTCGCCCTTGGACGAATGCAGCAGGACACAGGCAACCACTCCATTGCCGAGGAGGATCAGCAGACCGGTGCCGATCGTCTCCGCTCCAAAGATGCTCACAACCTCTCCCTCCGTTGGGACATAGAACCCTCTTGGCGCGACCCTATTGGACCGCGTACGACAATGTCAAACACTGTTTTGACGATGCAAAATGCCGCCCAGAACTCCGAGCGCCCGGCGCCTCGCAGCGGTCAATCAGAGAGCAGGCGCGGGCATACGCGTGCTGGACACAGCGTCGCCACCCCAGGAGGCGTCCCCCTCCTGCGGACTGGTAAGCCAGGCGGAGCACTCACGGAGGACTCCGCGTCAGTCCGCTGGCCTCAGTCCTCTTTCTGGCCGGTGTCGAACTCCCCGACCTCCTCGTCCGACTCAGGCTCGTCCTCCTGGCCGGTGTCGAACCGGCCGACCTCGTCGTCCGACTCAGGGTCGTCCTCCTGGCCGCTGGCGAAGCTCCCGACCTCCTCGCGGTCCTTCTCGGGCTCGAGTTCCTGGCCTTCGTCGAAGCGCCCAGCGCGCTCGTCCTCTGTGTGATCCGTTTGGCTGCTCATGCGCGCGACCCTACTCCCTTTATTCACGGCTGACAACCGGCGGTCAGAGCCATGCTCGGTGCCCTTGTAACTCCGTTGCCCGCGCCGGGGTATCTGCAGCAAGTGCGAGGAATCACGAGACGTTCGAAACAGCGCAGCCGCTACGACGAGTTTGGCCAGACCGCCCGCGGACTGGCGGAAACCGCGCGCGAGCGATCGGCCGAGATCGGTCAGGCCGCGCGCGACACGGTCACGGGGCTGGACATCGAATGGGCCCACGGACCACTGGCCAACGTGGTCAGGGAAACCGCCGGGCGCTTCCTGCTCGCGCCGCTCATGAACGCGTACACACGCCGGCGCGTCGAGGGCACCGAGAACCTCCGCGGTCTCAGCGGCCCGATCGTGTTCGTGGCCAACCACGCGAGCCATATGGACACGCCGGCGATCCTGCGTGCCCTCCCGCGGCGTTGGCGACGGCGCACCGTCGTCGCGGCGGCGGCCGACTACTTCTACCGGCGCAAGCTCGTCGCGGTCGCCGTCTCGCTGCTGTTCAACACGGTGCCGATTGAGCGGCGCGCGGGTCGAGCCACGTCCCGCGCCATGACGCACATCGATCGCCTGCTCGACCGCGGCAACAGCCTGCTGCTGTTCCCCGAGGGCACGCGCAATCGGACCGGTGCGGTGGGGCGCCTGCGCTTCGGCGCCGCCAAGATCGCCAGCCAGCACGGCGCCCTGATCGTGCCCATCTACATCGAGGGCACCGGCGCCGCCATGCCACCGGGACGCCGCTGGCTGCGACGCCGTCACCGTGGCCTGGACCCGCGCCGCCATCTGGTGACGATCACCATCGGAGCTCCGATCAATCCCGCGGGCGAGGACGGCGCCGGCGGGGTCGCTGTCGTCACCGAGCGGATCGCCCGCTTCTTCGAGCAGGCCCGGCTCAGGGTACGCCTGTCTCGGGGCTCTTAGGTTCCTAGGAACCTAGCGGCTATCCTGGATCAGGGAGGGCATCACTGTGTGGTTGGCCCAGGCGGGGGCCGGCAGCATGTTTTTGACTTCTGAGGTTTCCAAACCCGGAGGTCGCGTTGTCCGAGACAGTGGTTTTTCCGGCGCCGTCATGGCGCCCGCAGGTTCTGGTGCGCGCGCTGATCAACCGCGCCGCTGAATAGATGGCCGCGCAGGAGGCTGACCCGAGGAAGCCGATGCCGCGCGACGAGCGCGGTTGGCGCGTCGCTCCGGCTCCCGACGGGCGAGGGATGCCTGACCCGCCGGCGGCGCGGCCGCCGCACCGAACTCGCGGCTTTGTCATATTCGTGGTTGTCCTGCTGGCGTTGAACTGGGGCTTGGTGCTCCTGTTCTCGCATAACGGTCAGACGCGCGTCAAGGTGCCGTTCAGCCCCTACTTCGTCTCCCAGGTGTCGGCCGGGCAGGTCGCGTCCATCGCGTCCAAGGGCAACACGATCCAGGGCACGTTCAAGGTCGCGATGCGCTATCCGGCCACCGATCAGAAGGCCACGCCGACAACGCTGTTCGCGACCGAGGTCCCGACATTCTGGAACAACGATCAGCTCACGGCGCTGCTGCAGTCCCACGGTGTCCAGATCAACGCCCGCTCCACGGTCAAGACGCACATCCCTGCTCGCCGCGCTGCTGTTGGGCTTCGGCCCGACCTTGCTGATCGTCGGGCTGTTCGTTCTGTTCGCCCGGCGGGCGGCGAAGGGCGGGGGGATGGGCGCGCTGGGTAACTTCGGCCGCTCACAGGCGCGGCGGATCGATCCGGAGACGATCAGGATCACCTTTGCCGACGTGGCCGGAATCGACGAGGCCAAGTCGGAGCTGACCGAGATCGTTGACTTCCTGCGCAACCCCGAGCGGTACGGGCGACTCGGTGGGCGGATGCCGCACGGCGTCCTGCTCTCCGGCGCACCGGGAACGGGTAAGACGCTCCTCGCTCGCGCGGTTGCGGGCGAAGCCCACGCGGCGTTCTTCTCGATCTCGGCCTCCGAGTTCATCGAGGCGATCGTCGGCGTCGGGGCCTCGCGCGTGCGGGACCTGTTCGCCAAGGCCAAGGAGGCGGCGCCGTCGATCATCTTCATCGACGAACTCGACGCGGTCGGGCGCTCGCGACAGGGATCGGTGTCGATGGCGGGCTCCAACGATGAGCGTGAGCAGACGCTCAACCAGATCCTCACCGAGATGGACGGGTTCGAGTCAGTCGAGGCGGTGGTCGTGCTGGCGGCGACCAACCGGGCCGAGATCCTCGATGCGGCGCTGCTGCGACCCGGACGATTCGACCGCCGCGTCGCGGTACTGCCGCCGGACCGGATGGGTCGGCGGCAGATCCTCGAGGTGCACACGCGCTCGATCCCGTTGGCCGACAGCGTCGACCTCGAGGCGCTCGCGGCGACGACCCCCGGGATGGTCGGAGCCGACCTGGCCAACCTCGCCAACGAGGCGGCGCTGCTCGCCGCACGCCGCAATCATCATTGCGTCGAGACCGGCGATTTCACCGACTCGCTGGAGAAGATCCTGCTCGGCGCGCCACGCGGGATCGTGCTGTCGGCCACCGATCGCGAGCGCACCGCCTTCCACGAATCGGGGCACGCGCTGGTCGGAATGCTCACCCCCGGTGCGGACCCGGTGCGCAAGGTGTCGATCATCCCGCGCGGAGCGGCGCTCGGCGTCACCTTGTCGGCTCCCGATGACGACCAGGTGTCATACACGCGCGAGGACCTACTCGGGAAGATCAAGGTGGCCCTCGGCGGCCGCGTGGCGGAAGAGATCGTCTATGGGACGATCACCACCGGAGCGGAGTCAGACATCGAGCAGGTCACCGCGATCGCGCGGCAGATGGTCGGCCGCTGGGGCATGAGCGAGGCGATCGGTTTCGTCAGCGTCCTGCCGTCCGACGGACGTGCGCCGTTCATGATCGGGACCGATCACACATCCGAGGCCACCCAGCGGATCGTCGACGACGAGGTGCGCCAGCTGATCGACACCGCCCATCGTGAGGTCACGGCCACGTTGTCCGAGCACCGTGACCAACTCGAGACGCTGGCGCGGGCGCTGCTGCGGAACGAGACGCTCGATGAGGCCGACGCCTACCTGGCCGCTCAGGTACCCATCCGGCCTTCGCCAGCCGCCGAGGCAGTCGAGGCCGTCGTGGCCCTCGAGCGCGGTGTCGCCGCCGGCGAGCCTCTGATGCAGCCGGCCCTGGCTGTCGACTCCGGACCTCCCGCGATCTCACACCTTTAGCCCGCGGGGTCAGGCGCGCCTGGGGGCCGACCATAACCTGGCGGGGCAGGTGCGCGTCGCCGCGCCAGTGGCCTCGCGCGGGGGTCAGGCGCGCGTCGGCGCGACCGTCACCTCGGGAGCCACGACGATCCGGCCGGCCAGCAGCCGGTCGACTCCAGCCCAGGTGGCGTAGGAGAGGGAACCGACGATCCCGGTGACCGTCAGCAGCACCCCCGCGGCAGCCGTCAGCGCGACACCATGGGACCCGAGGATCAGCACCGCGGCCGCCGCGCCGAGCGGGGGCCCGATCGGAAGCTGGCCGAGCGTGAACATGGCGATCAGCAGTGCGATCGCGTCGAGCACCGAGACGTGCACGCCGATCCCGCGCAGCACCAACCAGTTGCGGGCGATCTGAGCGCACACCGCCAGCAGCACGAGCACAACCATGCGGCCGCGACCGCTGCGCATCACCGCCAATCCGGACCACAGCCCCAGCCGGCGGCGCTCCGAGATGCGCCGCAGACCAGTCACTGCGGCTCCGGTGATCGCGATGGCGATGACCGGGACCCACCACGGGAGACCCAGCGGACCGACCAAGGTGAACGAGAAGATCGCCACCAACGCGATCTCGACGCTGATGATGGGAACCTCGGCGGCCAGCAGGGCCGGGACCATTGGGCTGGTCTCCGGGGCTGACCGGCGCAATGAAGCGATCCGCGCCGCCAATCCCAGCGATCCATTGACGATACTCGCGAGGTAACCGACGCCGGCGGCCCGGAACAGAACCCTGCGGGCGACGGTCGCTCCGGTCGCGTGGACACAGACGTACCACGCCTCCGTGCGAGCGAGCAGAGCGACGATCTGAAGCAGTGTCGCGGTCAACAAGATCCAGATCGGCGCGGCGTGCAATGCCGCTGTGAACTGGCCGCGTCGTCCGGCCAGCTCAACGACGAGGGCGCCGGCCACGATGCACGCGCCGAGGATGGTGAGCAGTGCCCGCCGCCGCAGCGACGCAGCTCGGACGCTGCGTTGAGTTCCCAGCGAGATGTCGCCTACCGATCAGTGGGCGCGGGGCGTCCAATCGGGCGTCGGCAGCGCGACCGCAATGGCTTTCAAGAGCTCGCTCGTCGAGTCCCGCTCATCGAACAGGCGATATCCCATCGTGTCGCGCGCCGCGAGGTCCACCTGCAGCGCCGTCCCGCATTCGGGGCAATTCGTGAGGTGTGCTGCCGCCGCACGTGAGAAGCGCAACCTGCAGCTTGGGCAACAGGCTCGAGTCATTGGGGAGAGCCTTTCGTAGACGCCCGGACTAAGGGCTATAGCAGGTCTGGGGCCGCGGCGCACCCGCGAATCGCGAATCGCGTTACGCTGTGAGAAGTGGAAGACGATGCGATCCGTGCTTTGCTCTCCCGGCTCGGTCGCGCCAATTCGTCGGGAGGCACGACGATCGAACGTGCGGCGATTCTCGCCGAGGGTGTCGATTTCCCTGAGGTGCTGGCGTGGATCGACGCCCACGACGGCAAACCTGAGACGATCGTCGCGTCGGTAGCCGGCGGCGGCCTGCACGGGGACCGCATCAACTCCGGCGGGCCCCAGCGGACACCGCTCCGCTACGTGCTGCCGGCCAGTGCGCTCGCCTAGGTGATCTCAGCCGACGCTGACTAACCTGTGTGCGGGATGGCGGAGCGCAGCCTCGATCCGTATCAAACGCTGGGTGTGAGCGCCGGCGTCTCGGACGAAGAGCTTCGGGCCGCCTACCGCCATCAGGTGCAGCTTCACCATCCCGACCACAACGGCGGTTCGGCCGAGTCGGCACGCCGCTTTGAACAGGTCCAGGAGGCCTACGCGCAGATCCGGGCGGCGCGTCGCAGCGTCCCTCGCTCCGGGGCGGCTCGGTCAGGCGCGGGTGGCGGCTCCAGCCGGGGTCGCTCCGGGGCGGCTCGCTCCGGCGCGAGTGGCGCCGGCCCGGCATCGCCGCGAGCGAGCGCCGATCCGGCGGTCGAGTCCCGGTTGGCGGATCTGGAGCGTGAGCTGCGCGAGGCGCATCTGGCCCGCGAGCGCGCCCGGGCCGAGGCTCGACGGGTCGCGGCACAGAACGCACAGCGACCGTCCGACGAGGAACTGGGCTACGTCACGACCGACGACAGCTTCTCGAAAATCCTCAGCGACGCTGCGTCTGAACTCTCGGATCGCTTCTCCGAGGCACGAGAGCATCCTGCCGCGCGGCGTGTGTCCGATCTGATCGACGAGCTGGAAGCAAGACTGACCGGCGAGCCTCCGCACTAGCGGCCGGCGGCCGCCCCGCGACGAGCTGGAAGCAAAACTGACCGGCGAGCCTCCGCACTAGCGGCCGGCGGCCGCCCCGGCGTCCTCAGCTGAGGTCAACGACTCCCCGAGGCTTACTGCCCCACGGGAATTGGCGCAACGTGGCCAGGAAGGCGGCGGTCAAGTGGCGTCCATGCGCCGCGCGAAAAGGCGACCACCGGGCGGACGGGGCGCGGAGAGGCCGGACGCACCAGGGGTTGGAGAGACAGGGGCACGATGTGCTCGGGGACCAGCGTCGGGCCAAGGCCCGTCGCCGCGAACTGAGGAGCGGCTGACACCTGGCTGGTTCTCACCGCGACGCGCGGCGAGAAGCCCGCCATCGCGCAGCAGACGTCAACCACCTCCGAGAGTCCGTGGGTCCGAGAGAAATGCACCCAACGCCGATCGGCCAGCTCCTCCAACGGCACCGATGCGCGCGCGAGCAGCGGATCGCCGTCCGGCAGTACCAGAACGAACTCCTCCCACCCCAGGCGCTCGACCGGACCGGCCCAGCTTTCCGGGGGTGGCCCCACCGCGATGTCCCCCATCCCGTCCCGCACGGCTTCATCAAGTGCGCGCCGGTGGGGAAACTCGAGCAGGCTGACCTCGATCGCCGGATATCGGTGCTGCCAGTCTCTCAGCACGACGGGCAGGATCCCGGCCGCAGCCGACGTGTTGACGGCGACCTCCAGCTGCCCGGCTTCCAGCTCGAGCGCCATCCGGACCGCCCGCCGTGCGCGCTCGGCGTGCAGGATCGCGGCCTGGGCCTCGGGCAGCAGACTCTGCCCGGCCGCGGTCAGGCGCACGCCGCGCGGCAGACGCTCGAGCAGCAGACCGCCCAGCTCCCGCTCCAGCGCATTGATCTGCTGGGACAGGGAGGGCTGGGACACCAACAGGCGCTCAGCGGCCGAGGTGAACGAACCCTCCTCGACGATCGCCACGAAATATTCGAACTGTCGTAGGTTCATGCCATAAGTATTGCCTATTGATCACTCGGCAATTCGCAGTCTGACCTTATGGCCGTATCGTGACCCCTCCATTCACGGCCGGCTAGTGAACTTTTGTTTCGCGCCGGTCCTTTGCCACGCCGGCATCTGCGCACCCAGGACGGGAAACGGTGCTCAGAAGACAGGCTGCTCGCGGTAGTCGCCCCACACCTGTTGGAGGGCTTCGACGATCTCGCCCTCTGAGGCGTGCAGGCGGGCAGCGTCGATGAGCAGCGGCATCAGGTTGCGCCCGCTCAACGCGGCAGCCTTGACCTCGGCCAGCTTGCTGTGCAGCGACTCGCTGTCGCGACCGGCCTTGGCCGCGCGCACACGATCGACCTGCTTTTGCTCGAGCGCCGGGTCGACGCGGTGCAGCGCCGTCTCGGCGTCGTCGCTCTCGGTGAAGGAGTTGACCCCGACGACGACCCGGCGACCGGAGTCGATCTCGCGCTGCAGCTCGAACGCGGCGTCGGCGATCTCCCGCTGGGGAAAGCCGCGCTTGACCGCCTCGACCATCCCGCCCAATTCGTCGATCTTCTCGAAGTACTCGTACGCCTGCTCCTCCAGCCGATCGGTCAGCGCCTCGACGAAGTACGCGCCACCGAGCGGGTCGATCGTGTTCGCCACTCCGGTCTCGTGAGCGATGATCTGCTGGGTACGCAGCGCGATCCGAACCGCTGCCTCGGTGGGGAGCGCGAGCGCTTCGTCGTAAGAGTTCGTGTGCAGCGACTGGGTGCCGCCGAGCACGCCGGCCAATGCCTCGATCGCCGTGCGCACGATGTTGTTCAACGGCTGTTGGGCGGTCAAGGACACACCGGCGGTCTGCGTGTGGAACCGCATCAGCCACGACCGCGGGTCCTTGGCAGCGAACGTCTGCTTGAGCTCGCGGGCCCAGATCCGCCGGGCCGCCCGGTACTTGGCGACCTCCTCGAAGAAGTCGATCTGCGCATTGAAGAAGAACGACAGTCGAGGCGCGAAGGCGTCGACGTCCAGCCCACGCGCGACAGCGTGTTCGACGTAGGTCAGCCCGTCCTTGAGCGTGAAAGCCAGCTCCTGCGCCGCCGTCGAGCCCGCCTCGCGAATGTGGTAGCCGCTGATGCTGACCGGATGCCAGCGCGGCATGTTCCCCGCGCACCACTCGACCATGTCGGTCACCAGGCGCATCGCGGGATCGACCGGGAAGCACCACTCCTTCTGCGCGATGTACTCCTTCAGGATGTCGGTCTGAATCGTTCCGCCCAGCCGTTCGGGCGGCACGCCCTGGCGCTCGGCCGCCACCACGTAGAAGGCGAGCATGATCGCCGCGGGCGCGTTGATCGTCATCGAGACGGTCACGTCTCCGAGCGGGATGCCGTCGAACAGCGTCTCCATATCGAGCACGGTGTCGACCGCCACCCCCTCGCGCCCGACCTCACCCAGCGAGCGAGCGTGGTCTGAGTCGTAGCCCATGAGCGACGGCATGTCGAACGCCGTCGAGAGCCCCGTCTGCCCGTGCTCGAGCAGGTAGTGGAAGCGCTCGTTCGTTTCCTCGGCGGTGCCGAATCCGGCGAACTGACGCATCGTCCACAACTGCCCTCGATACATCGACGGATACACGCCGCGCGTGAACGGGAACTGACCGGGAAGGCCGATGGACGCCTCTGGATCGCGGGGCAGGTCTCGCTCGGTGTACAGCGGCCTGATCGGCTCATCGGACAGGGTCGTGAACGTGGTCTCACGCTCAGGGCTCAGTCCGTAGGCGGTGCGCCATTCCTCGTAGGCAACCGGAACGCTCTCGAGCAGGCTCATGTGACGCGAGATTTTAGCAGCGGTACCGATACTCGGAGGTCAAACTATTTGCTGAAGTCGCCGGCCGCGACGCGCACCCGGCCCAGTAGCTCGGTGATCGTGTCGAGTTCGGACTCTTGCAGCGGAGGCGTGCCGAAGCGGATCGAGTGCAGCGCCTTCGTCGCTCCGACGGCGACCTCCCGTCCCTCCTCCGTGATCGTGCCCAGCGTGGTCCGGCGATCGCTCGGGTGGGGCGCCCGGCGCACGTATCCGAGCCGCTCGAGCCCGTCAACCAGATTGGTCACACTCGTGGGATGCACCTGCAGCCTCGCCCCCATCTTGCCCAGGGGCAAGGACCCGGCGCGGCTCAGATACAGCAGCATCAGCGCCTCATAGCGGGCAAAAGTCAAGCCGAACGGCTCGAGCGTCGCATTCAGCTTGGCGAGCAGAATCTGCTGCACCCGCATGACAGAGGTCACCGCCATCATCGGTGCGACCGTTCCTTCGCCCCAATGCTCCCGCCACTGGCGGCCGGCCTCCTGGATCGGGTCGAAGCTGAGCGGATCGGACACGATTGACGGCAAGGTTGCCACGGCCGCCGGACCCCGGCTGTCCTAGATTGTCTCTCCGGGCCGCTGGAAAACGATCTCCGGAATCACGCAGGTGGGCGAGACGCGCAAGAGGAACCGCAGCGCCTCGGCGATGTCCTCGGTGCGCAGCATCTCCTCGGGTGGCACCGTGCCTTTGACGAAATCGCTCATATCGGTGTCGACGAACCCTGGGCACAGAGCCACGGACTTGATGCCGTCCCCGTTGAGCTCCTTGTTCATCGCCTGCGTGTAGGCGATGACCGCCGCCTTCGTCGCGGAATACACCGACAACCAGGGCGCCGGCGATTTGCCGGCAATCGACGCCATGTTCACGACCAGGGCATTGCGGTGCTCGGCTCCCGCGACGCGGAGCAACTCGATGCATTCCCGGTAGAACACGATGATCGCGCGGACGTTGACGCCGAGCTGCATGTCGACGAACTTGGTCTGGTGCTCGGTCGCCGGCGCGCCGATCCCCACACCGGCGTTGTTGACCAGTACGTCGAGGCGGCCGAAGCGGTCGCGGTGGACCTGCACCACCTGACGAATCGCGTCCTCGTCGGCCATGTTGGCCGCCACATGCGCGACCTCGAAGCCCTGGGCGCGCAAGCCCTCCGCGGCCTGCTCCAGCGTCTGCGGCTTACGGGCGGTGACGGTCAGCCCGAAGCCCTCCTGACCCAGCGCCTGCGCGAGGGCAAGCCCGATGCCGCGAGAGGCTCCAGTGACGATGGCGGCACGGTCAGGCATACCGAGCGACGCTCCTTACGATCGACGAGTTCACCGATGCCAAGCATTATCGTTGCTGCGCCCGGCAACCATAATTCGGGGGGAGACCATGGGCGTACGCCCGATCGGCATCAACCACATCGCGTTCGAGGTCCGCGATCTCGACGAGGCACTGGCGTGGTACGAGCGTTTCTTCGACTTCGCCCTGCGCGGCCGGAGCGCCAAGATGGCGTTCATCGATCTGGGCGACCAGTTCATCGCGCTGGCGGAGAGCGTGCCACCACAAGCCGACCGTGGTCGTCACGTCGGGCTCGTGGTCGATGACAAGGAGGCGCTGCGCGCCGCCCTGATCGAGGCCGGACTGCAGGTCTCGCCCGCCGGTTCGCTGCGTGTCCTGGATCCGTCGGGTAATCAGCTCGAGATCGTCGATTACCGAGAGGTCCAATTCAGTAAGACCGCCGCCGTCCTGCGTGGCATGGGTCACGCCGGCCTGGCCAAATCGGACTCTGCCCTCCAGGAACTGCGAGCCAAGGGGCTGCTGGGTGAGTGACGGCGCGCTGGCGGGGCTGCGCATTCTGGATTTCTCCCGCGTGCTCGCCGGGCCGTTCGCGACCATGATGCTCGCCGACCTCGGTGCAACGGTCGACAAGATCGAGCGACCGGGGGGTGGCGATGAGACCCGTAGCTGGGGTCCACCCTTCGACGACGCCGGCCAGGCCACGTACTTCCAGTCGGTCAACCGCAACAAGCGCAGCATCGTGCTCGACCTCGCAGCCGACGCGGACCGGCAACGAGCGCGGACGCTGGCGCGCGCCGCGGACGTCATCGTCGAGAACTTCCGCCCCGGCGTGATGGATCGATTGGGGCTCGGCTACGAGACGCTCCGCCGAGCCGACCCCGCGATCATCTACTGCTCGATCACCGGGTTCGGCCGTGACGCTGGCGCAGAGCTACCCGGCTACGACCTGCTGGTCCAGGCGCTCGGCGGGTTGATGAGCATCACCGGATCGCCCGACGGGGAGCCGCAGAAGGTGGGGGTCGCCGTGGTCGACGTGCTCGCCGGCCTGTTCGCGACGGTGGGAATCCTGGCGGCGCTCCGACATCGAGACGCGACCGGCGAAGGCCAACGGGTCGAGGTCGACCTGCTCTCCTCGTTGCTGGCGGCACTCGTCAACCAGGGATCCGGGTACACGATCGCCGGCGTCGTGCCCGAGCGGCTGGGGAACGAGCACCCGAGCATCGCCCCCTACGAGCTGCTGGCGACTGCGGACGGAGAGCTCGTGCTCGCGGTCGGCAACGATCGCCAGTTCTCAGCCCTGTGCGAGGTGCTCGGCGCACCCCGGCTGGGCGACGATCCCCGCTTTGCCCATAACGCAGACCGGGTGTCCAACCGCGCGCTGCTGCGCGACGAGCTGGAGGCGCGGCTGGCCGCCCGGTCCGCCCGGCGGTGGGCGGAGCTGTTGACCGCCGCGCGCGTCCCCGCCGGAGTGGTCAACGACCTCCGAGGCGCGTTTGCGCTCGCCGAGTCGCTCGGACTCGAGCCGGTGGTGTCGATTCCCCGCGATGACGGCGAAGCGGTGCGCCTGACCCGGAATCCCATTCGCCTGTCGCGCACCCCGCCGACCTACCGGACCGCACCTCCTGTCGCTGCCCGGGTCTTGACGCCGTCGCGCGAGGTCGCTCGAACCCCGGTTGGCGTCCTCGTCGCGCGAACCTTGGCGAGTTGGTTCGACCCTTTGGAACCAGAACGCCAAAGTTCGGCGATGCCGGCCCGTGGTGATCCAACCCGGCAGCCTTCTACGTAGTGTCTTCCGATGACTGATTCACGGATCCGAGCCGCGACCGTGGCCCTGTTGGGCTTCCGGATCGCCTATGGCGTGGCATTGGTGGCCGCGCCGACCCGGCTGGCGGGTCGCTGGCTGGGACCAGCGGCCGAGAATGCGCCAACCCAGGTGCCGCTGCGTGGCCTCGGCGCCCGTGAGGCCTTGATCCACGGTGGCGCACTGGCGGCCGCGCTGAGCGGCGCGTCGCTGCGACCCTGGCTGGCCGCGAGCATGGTTGGGGATCTCACCGATGTCGCAGCCACCGCTGCGGGCCGTGACCAGTTGCCGGACGGGTCGGCGCGTGCCACGCTCGTCGTGGCCGGAACGTGCGCGCTGATCAGCGCGGCGCTCGCCGCGGCCGTCGATCGCTGAGCGCGCTCCCGGTGGCGCTCGCGTACGACAGGCTGGGCCAAGGTCCGCCCCTTCTGCTGCTCCATCCGCTCGGCGCGGACCGGCGTGCGTGGGACCCGATCCTCGATCAGGTGGCCCGGCACCGTGAAGTAGTGACGGTCGACCTGCCCGGGTTCGGCGGCTCGCCTCCGTTGCCCGGGACGCCGACGCCGAGGGCGCTGGCGGAAACCGTGACTGCGTTCCTGGAATCGATCGGGGTTGCCCGCCCGCACGTGGCCGGCAACTCACTGGGTGGCTGGGTGGCCCTCGAGCTCGCCCTGGCCGGTCATGCCCGGTCGGCCACCGCGATCGCGCCGGCCGGCCTGTGGGCTCGGCCGTTGACCCCCAAGCGGGGGATCGCTCGCAACCTGACGCGTGCCCTTCTCCCGATGCTCGATCGCGTCGCAGCGAGCGGATACGGACGGCGCCTGCTGTTGGCTCGATGCGTGGCCCGACCAGAGCGGGTCCCTGCCGACGCGGCGGCACACCTGGTCCGCTCCTACATCACCGCTCCCGGCTTCCAGGCCGTCAACGATGCCATGCGGGCGGGACGGTTCGAGGGCCTCGAGCGGATCCACGTTCCGGTCACGCTCGCGTGGCCAGATCACGACGGCCTCATCAGGCCACCCGCGTGGCTCCCGCCGAACGTCGCGAGCCGTGTGCTCGAAGGCGCCGGCCACATCCCGATGTGGGACGAGCCGGCCCGAGTGGCCAGTCTGCTGCTCAGCGCCAGCGGAGGCTGAGCGCAGGCCTCACGCCGGAGCGGTCTGCGGGGCGCCACCGAGCAGGCTGGCAGCGGGAAGGCCGACGAACAGGCACAGGGCGGCACCGATCAACAGCGCGTGGTGCACGGTCGCGGCGTCGATCGCCCCCGCGAGCGCGACGCCCGCCAGCCCCGCCCCGACCGCCGCACCGAGCAACCGACCGACCGACAGCACGGCGGAGGTACGCCCGTGGGAGGCCATCGGGCTGGCGTTGAGCGCCGCCCGGGAGGTGGGCACGAACAACATCCCCAGACCCAAACCGACTGGGATCAGCGGCAGGATCGTCACGAGGCCGTGCAACGTGAGCCCGGGGACACCGAGGACGGCCAGCCCGACCCCGGCGGCTATGAAACCGAGCGCGGCGGGGAACCGCTCGCCGCGGCGATCCGCCAGCCGCCCAGCGATCGGCGCTGCCGCGCCGACGAGCAGCGCGACGAACACGAGCGCGCCGGATGCGGCCAGCGCCGAATAGCCGGCCGCCCGTTGGAGATACTGCTCGGCGAGGTAGAAGCAGCCGATCATGACGGCGAACGTCAGCGCGGCGATCAGCGTCGCGGCCAGCACCACGCGATCCAGGCTCGGGTAGCCGCCGCTCGTGTCACTCTGCACGACCCGTGGCACGAGCCGGTCGATCGCCCAGGCGGCCAGCAGGGCGAGCGGCACCAGCGCCCACCAGTCCGCACGCCATCCCAGCGTGACCGTGAGCAGGCCGCCGAGCAGCGGTCCGAGCAGGTTGGCCACCCCGGCGCTGGCGCCCCAGATTCCGAGCGCGCTTCCGCGTCGCTCGGGCGGAAATCCGCTCACCGCTCCGGCCAGCGCCGCCGGACTGACCAGCCCCGCTCCCGCTCCCTGGATGACCCGCGTCGCGATCAGGACGCCTAGGCTTGACGCGACCGCGCCGGCGGCGGCTCCCAGCGCGAACAGCGCCAGGCCGAGCAGCGCCAACCGGCGTGCGCCGTAGCGATCGACCAACGCGCCGCCGGGGAGCAGCACGAGCGCGTAGGACACGAAGTAGGCAGTGAGCAGAACCGACGTCGACGCGCTCTTGACGCCCAGACCGAGGGCCACGGATGGCAGGGCGACAGTGATCAGTGTTCCGTCGAGCTGCAGCAACGCGGCCGCCGCCGTGCAAGCGGCCAGCCGAGTCCACGCCGAGCGGGGAACCTGGGGGCGAGCTGGCGCTTCGCCGACCGCTGCCTGCGCGAGGGAGGTGTTCGACACTCCCTCAGTATCGCGCCCCGGTTGGCTCTCGGTCCCGGAACCCGAGCCGGGGACCGATTTGTCAGTCCTTGCCTGTCCCCCTGTCCATCGTCTACCGTTCTGCGGGCGTCGTTGTGACCGGCCCGCGGCGTTCCGGCGCGGCCACGGGGAGAGGTCCACCGGCGCCACGCATTTCCGACCAGGAGCAGCCACTTATGAGCACATCTGACAACCTCACGCTCGGCGGCCGGGCGGCCACACGCGACGAGACGCGAAGCGTCTTCGGTCAGGTGATGGGCCTGGTCGCGCTGACCGTCGCCTGCACGGCGCTGGGTGCCTACGTCGGACGCAATATGACCGGAGGCGCCGGGATCCTGTTCTTCATCGGCGCCTTCGCCTGCGTGTTCGGACTCAACCGGGCCTCCTCGCGCGGGCGCGAGCAGCTCGCGATCGGATTGCTATTCGGTCTTGGGCTGTTCATCGGGCTCGCGGTCGCTCCCGTCCTCGCCGATTACGCCAAGGCACAACCGTCAGCGCTGTGGCAGGCCGCGGGAGCCACCGCGCTGTTCGTCGGTGCGCTGGGCGCCTACGGCTACGCCACGCGCCGCGATCTGTCCTCCTGGGCGCGCACCCTGTTCTGGGCGCTGCTGGCCTTGATCGTGTTTGGGATCGTGGGGATCTTCGTCACGATCCCGAGCTACAACATCATCTACTCAGTCCTGGGGCTGGTCATCTTCGGCGGCTTCACGATCATCGACTTCAACCGCCTGCGCCGCGCGAACATGGCCAGCTCGGTCCCGATCGCCGCCGGGATCTTCCTCGATATCTTCAACGTCTTCCTGCTCCTGCTGCGGCTGTTCGGAGGCGGCGGCGGGCGTTAGTCCTGATCCTCGGCGACGTAGTGCCGGCCACCCGCTGGGTCCTCCCACACTCGCATCACCCGGTTGGTGCGGGGGTCGCGAAAGCGCTCGCCGGTGGGCCGCCAATCGACCGCCGGGGCGGCTGCGTCGCCGTGACCGCGCCCCCGCCGCACCCGGCGCGACGGCGAATCGCCGGGTAGCGGTGGCAGATCCGCCATCACCTCGGCCGCCTCTTCCCAGGTCTGCGCGCTGACAATGGCCGCCACCCGCCGCTCAAGCTCCTCGATATCGAGCCGGCCCGCGGCCGCATGCCGACCCAGCTTCTCGAATAGCACTTCTCGATCAGAATCGCCGAGCCGCACGTGCCCAGCGCTCAGACGACGCGGTCAACCTTTACGGCTGTCCCGTAGGCCACGATCTCAGTGAACTGCTGTCCGATCTCGGAGGAGTCGAACCGCACCGCCACGATCGCGTCCGCGTCGATCAGCCGGGCGTTCTCGACCATCCGGTCGATCGCGTGGCGTCGGGAGTCCTCCAGCAGCTGTGTGTATTGGGTGATCTCGCCACGCCGCAACCCCTTGAAGGATGCCGCGACGCCCCCGGTGAAGCCCATGCTCCTCACCACGAGCCCGTAGATCACGCCCAGGTTCTCGCGAATCCGCATTCCGGGGAGCTCCATCGCCGTCGTCATCGGCAGGCCGGCCGAGGCAGGAGCGTCGGACATGTCGGTCATCAGACATTGGAACCTATCAGCGCCGCCGGATCGGTATCCGGGTACCGTTTGGCCCGGATGAAGACCCGCGCTCTGGCGATTTCCCTTGTCGTGGCGAGCGGGCTACTGCTCGGGGCCTGCGGCAGCGCCAGCAGCACCTCGCAGGCCAGTTCGAGCGCCGCGACGAATCCGGCGCCGAGTACGAGCACCGGTAGCAGCACGGGAGTCAGTCCGCTGACGAGCACCACGGCAGCCGCGACGGGCCCGATTGGCCCCGAAGACGTCCCCCTCGAGCAGGGCCCCGAGCTCGCCCCCGCCTCGACGACCACCCCCGGCACGACGGTCGACGGGATTCAGTGCGCTCCGATCGAACAGCTGGCCTATCACATCCATGCCCACCTCCAGGTCTATGTGGACGGCCAGCCACGGCAACTCCCGCCCGCCATCGGTCTGATCGGACCGGTCTCCCAGCAAACTCCGGAGGGGCTCTTCTACGGCGCGCAACAGTGCTACTACTGGCTTCACACGCACACCGGCGACGGCATCATTCACATCGAGTCGCCGACCCCGCGGATCTACACGCTCGGCGACTTTTTCAACGAGTGGCGCCAGCCGCTGAGCTCCCACCAGGTCGGCCCCGCCATGGGCAAGGTGACCGCCGTGGTCAACGGCAAGCCGTGGACCAAGGATCCAACCTCAATCCCGCTGGCCAAGCACGCCGTCATCCAGCTCAGCGTCGGCACGCCGGTGGTGCCGTTCCAGAACGTCTCATTCGGCACGACCGGCCTGTAAGGGCCAGCACAATTTGTAGCTCCGCTCAATCGGCCCGTTGCTCCGTGGGTGGGCCGGCGCGCTTTGAGAGCGGGCGAGAGCGGATTCGAGCGCCGGATGCGAACTTTGGCGTTGTGCGTCCACCCCTCTGACGCCAAACGCCCCAATTTTCAGACATCCGCCCGGGTCGGCGGGCCTCATCACGCGAACCTTGGCGTTTCGGTTCGACCCCTCGGAACCAAAACGCCAAAGTTCAGACTCCGTCCGGGTTGGCGGGCCGCGGGGCGGGCGCAGGCGGGGACGCAGTCAGTCGCTCGCTGCGCCTAACCCGAACCTCCGGGACCGCTCATGGGACCCTGGTGGGCGCGGCGGCGCCGAACCTCGATCACGATGCCGGCCACGATGAACAGTCCGATCCCAATCCCGCCCGCGGTTGCCGCGACCCAGGCCACGAGGACCTCCGGGATCACGCCGCATCCCGGCCCGCGCCGGCCGAACCGCCCGCGCCGCCCGAACCGGCCGAATCATCGCCGTCTGGATAGCAGTTGCCCGCGATCATTAGCCGCGTGGCCAATGTTCCGGTGGCGGCCCTCGCGGAGGATTCCCCCTCGTTATGAGCGTCGGCATCATCGTTTCCTACGACGGCACCCCGAACGACGAGGACGGGCTTGCGCTTGGCCGGATGCTGGCCAAGAGCGGGGCGACGCTCGCGCTGGCCTATGTGAGGCACGCGCCCGAGTACGACCCCCGTCGCGAAGAGATCGCGCAACACGATGCCGACCAGCGTTTGGAGCGAGGGGCGGCGTGGCTGGGAGATCCGTCGGTCGCACGCCACATCGTGATCAACCCGTCGACCGGCGAGGGCCTCACGCAGCTCGCCGAGAGCGTGGGAGCGTCGATCATCGTCTTTGGTTCGGACTACCGCACACCGCCGGGAAGCGTCGAACCGGGCACCACGGCTCAGCACCTCTTGGAGGGCGGCCCGGTCGCGGTGGCGGTCGCCCTGGCCGGCCTGCGGACCCAAGCCGATGCCGCAATCACGTCGATTGGAGTCTCGGCTCCAGCCGGCGAAGACGCCGCGCAGCAGACGGCTGACTCGTTGGCCGCCGCGCTGGGCATCACCATCACGCCAGGGAGCCCAATCCACCCGGATCTGATCGTCGTGGGATCGCAATCGCACGCGCCGGTCGGCGAGATCGCCCTGGGTGGCTCGACGCGGGTCGAACTCGACTCGGCCTACGGCTCGTCGGCGCTCGTCGTGCCGCACGGCAAGCCCGTCCTGTTCTAAGGCTTCTGGCCCGTCCAGCCGCCCTGATCAGGGCCAGCGACGGCTGGCTACAGGGAGCTTTTGCCGGTTTATCCCTATGTCCAAGCGGCCTCCTGGTTTGCTGGACGCGAGGCCATGGGTTCGCCGTGCCGCCAACGAGAGACTCCCGAACTTGAAACAGGGCCTAAAGGCCCGGCCGCCGTCCGCCGTGGGCGGTTGTCCGACCCTCCGACAAGGAGAAAGATGGTTACCGCATATCCGACTTGGCTCAGCCCTGGCGACAATGCTTGGCAGCTGACCGCCGCGACGCTCGTTGGTTTGATGAGCGTCCCCGGCCTCGTCGTCTTGTACGGCGGGGTCATGCAGAAGCGCTGGGCCATCAACAGCATGATGCTGGTGTTCTGTACCTTCTCGATCGTCCTGATCGTGTGGGTCCTGTGGGCCTTCAAGATGTCGTTTGGCCACCCGATAGGGAGCGGGTTGGGATTCTTCTCGACCTTTATCGGCCATCCCGGCAACATCCTCAGCCACTCACAGGAACAGGGGCAGGCGAACATTCCGCTCATCGGGAGCGCTGGACCAGCGTTCAGGTTCCCGGAGTCGACGCTCGCCTACTTCCAGTTCGTGTTCGCTGCGATCACCCCGATCCTGGCCTTGGGCTCGGTCTTGGGGCGGATCAACATCAAGGCGTGGATCCCCTTCACCGCCTTGTGGATCACGTTCGTCTACAGCGTTGACGCGTTCCTGATCTGGGGCGGCGGCTGGTTCGCGCACAAGGGAGCGATTGACTTCTCGGGTGGTTACGTGATCCATCTCTCCGCCGGTATCACCGGCTTCGTCGCGGCGGCGGTGATCGGCCCGCGACTGCAGAGAGACCGGGAAATCGACGCGCCGAACAACGTGTTGATGGTGGCCACCGGAGCCGGTTTGCTCTGGCTGGGCTGGAACGGCTTCAACGGCGGCGACCCGTACTTTGCGGGGGCCTCTGCGTCGGCCGCGGTATTGAACACGAACCTCTGTACCGCGGTCGCGTTCCTGATCTGGGTGGCGTGGGACTACATCACGGGTCGCAAGCCGTCCCTGATCGGCGGTGTGAACGGGATGATCGTCGGCCTCGTGGTGATCACACCCGGGGCCGGCTACGTGAACGGCTGGGGAGCGATGGCCGATGGGCGCGATCGGTTCGACGATCGTCTACTTCGCGCTCAACTACCTCAGCCGCGTGCGTCCGTTCCGGAACGTCGACGACACCCTGGGTGTGATCTTCACCCACGGTTTCGCCGGGTTGGCCGGAGGTCTGTTGGTGGGCATATTCGCGGACCCGCTGGAGCGGGTGTACCTGGGTCCGCACGGCTCGCTCACGGGCGGCTTCTCGGCCGGCGGCGTGCTCCACGGCAACTGGACACTGCTCAAGTGGCAGTTCTTCGCCGGCCTGTGGGTGATCGTGTACTCGGCAATCGGGACGTTCATCCTGCTGAAGCTCGTGGGACTGTTCATCCCGTTGCGGATGTCCGAAGAGAACATGGAGATCGGCGATACCGCCGAGCACGGCCACGAGGTCTACCCGTCCGATGTGCCGTCGCTCGGCTACGGCGGGTCGGTGCCCGGTCTGGCCTCTGGGTCAACGACGCCATCGACGGCATGAGTCGCAGTTGGATGACTCGCGTGCCGCCCGTTCCCGGCAAGGCTGGATGCCGGGCGGGCGGCTACGCGGGCGTGGCTCCGGCCGACGTGCGCGGCAATGGTGCAGCGCGCCCGGGCGTTTGAGAGCAATCGACAGCCGGTGAACGACCGGGGGGCGGAGCCAACCGCCCCCCGGTCTTCGCCGCTGACCATGGTGTCGGGCGCGGTCGCTGGTGACGATCTCCAAAGCGTCGCCAGCGCCGCGGCCGCCGCGCTTGGTAGCCCGGTTGCGATCGCCATCCCGGCGCTGGGCGAGCCGGTCGTTTCGCCACCTGGAGCGCTTCAGGCCGACTCGTGGCGAGAACTTGTGGAGCATGCCGCGGCGACGATCCGGGGTGATGCCGGCTCGGTGCCGTCCACGATCGCCGAAGCCGTGGCGGTGCGGATCGGCGAGGAGGTCGTCGGGATCGTCGTGGCGGCGGCCGGGCCCGGCGAAAGTCAGCCGACACTCGAGCGGCGGGCGTGGCTGGAGGCCGCCGCCGCAGCCGCCGCGGTCACCGCGCTGATGCGAGCCCCACAGGAGACGAGTCTGCGGGATTCGCGGGCGGCGCTGGTGCACGAGCTGAACGCCGGGCGCCCCGACGACGTATCGGAACTGATCGGACGTGCGCGGCGACTCGGTTTCGAGCTCGACGGAGGAGCGGTGGCGATCTGCGCCGAGTTCACCGCGAGCGATCAGGCGCTTTGCGCGGACGAGCTCGCGGCTGACCACACGGCGCTGCTCGCCGATGTGGGGGAGGGCCGGGTGCTTGGGCTGCTACCACTCAGCTCGACGACCGCCGCGGGGGCCGCTGACGCATTTGCGCAGGCATTGGCGGTGCGGGGCATGAAAGTTGCCCTGTCCGCGCCGCGTCGGGACCCGACCACGTTGCACGAGGCGCTGCGCGAAGCGGAGCTGCTGGTCGAGCTGACGGCCCCGCCGGACGCGCCCCTGTCCGGACAGGAGGAGACCTACCGGCTGCTGATCGGCGTGCTGCTCCGGGACCCTGACGAGCTCGAGCTGCTCCGCACACGGACAATCTCGCAGCTCGCCGAGTACGACGGCCAGCATGACACCGAGTTGCTCGCGACGCTGCAGGCGTTTCTGGCTCACCACGGGTCCACGACCGAGACCGCCGACGCGATGCACCTCCATCGCCATACCGTCGGCTATCGACTGTCGCGTGTGCATGAGGTCTCCGGGCTCTCGCCCTATGAGTCAGACGGCCGCGAGCGGCTGAGCCTGGGCCTCAAGGCACAGCAGATCCTCGACGCCGAACAACGACGATCCCAGCGCGAGCAGCCCCGACTGCGGTCGTGAATCAACCGAGAACGAGTTCGGCCGCAGCCCGCAGCGTCGCCGTGTCTCCGCCGATCAGCAGCGTCGTGACGATCGATTCCCTCCACGCCTCGAGATCGTGGCGGATCTTGTCCTTGGGTCCGATCAGGGTGAGTTGCTCGAGCAGTCTCGTGGGCACGGCGGCCGCTGCGTCGTCCTTGCGGCCGGCCAGGTAGTGCTGCTGGATCGTCGCGACCTCGGCTTCGTATCCCATCCGGATCGCCACGTCGGCGTGAAAGTTCGCGTTCCGAGCGCCCATGCCGCCAAAGTAGAGGGCGTACATCGGCCTCAGCGCATCGGCCGCCTGCTCGATGTCGTCGGTCACGATCAGCGGCACCGTCGCCGCGACCTCGAACTCCTGCTCGCTCCGGCGAGCCCCGGGACGCCCCAGCCCTTCGGCAAGTGCAGCACGGTAGAAATCATCGTGTTGGGGGGAATAGAACAGGGCCAGCCAGCCGTCGCACAGCTCACCGGCGAGCGCGATGTTCTTCGGCCCTTCGGCGGCGAGGTAGATCGGAATGTCCTCCCTGAGCGGGCGCAGGCTCGACTTCAGCGGCTTGCCGAGTCCGGTGCCGCCGGGCAGCGGCAGCGGATAGTGCGGGCCGTCGCTGGTCACCGGACCGCGGCGAGCCCAGATGTCGCGCAGGATCCCGATGTATTCGCGCATCCGCGCCAGCGGCTTGGCGAACGACTGCCCGTACCAGCCCTCCACGACTTGTGGACCAGACACGCCTAACCCAAGGATCAGCCGGCCACCCGACAGGTAGTCGAGTGTCATCGCCGCCATCGCCGTCGCGGCGGGCGTGCGCGCCGAGATCTGGACGATGGCGCTGCCGAGCTTGAGCTTCTGCGTCGCGGCGCCCCACCACGCGAGTGGCATCAGGGCGTCGGAGCCGTACGCCTCCGCGGTCCACACCGAGTCGAAGCCAAGCCGCTCGGCTTCGAGCACCGCCTCCGCCGCGCCCGGAGGTGGTCCGCCGGCCCAGTAGCCGACGTTCATTCCCAATCGCAGCTCTCGCGACATCTCCCCTGAACCCTATCCGCCGCGGCCGATGACGCGCATGCGAGCGCGGCGCCACAGGCTGGGCGGCCGGGGCAGCGTGCGCTGCCATTCATCCCGGGTGGGCAGACGCCCAGCCCGCCGCGCTGAGAGCACGCACGTCGTGTGCGCGTGGCGACGACGATCGAGGCGGCCCTCCGGGGCGATCAGCATGTGCTCGCTGAGCGCGGGCAGGAAACCACCGCACAGCGGGCAGCGGTAGGTCGCCGGCTTTCGGTTCTGGGCGCTCTTGACAGACCACCAGCGTGCGGGCTCGAGCTTGGCCATCAGGGCAAGGATGTCACCGAATTGGCGTGGCTCACGCTATCGTCGGCGCCTTGGACCATCGCGACGAACGCATCGTGGTCGAGACCAACCGCTATCGGATCACCGGCGTGCTGCGTTTGCCTCGTGACGGCTACCGAAGCCGCCTGACCGATTACCTCAACGCATCCGAGCGCGCGTTTCTCGCGCTCACCGACGTCGAGGTCGCGACCCTCGACGGGCCGTCCCGCGGCGAGCACCGCGATTTCCTCGCCCTGTCGCTGCGCCACATCGTGCTCGCGATGCCGGTAGAGGCCACCGAAGGCAGCTCACCCTCGGTGGACGCCGCCGAAAGCACTTGACCCGCGAGAGCTATCCTTTGGGCATGGCGACACAACGGGCAGACGAGCTGGAAGCGCGCAGTCGCAGCGACGTCCTGCGCGCCTCGCCGCGCATGTTCGACTCCAATCTGCTGGACAAGCTCTCGCGTGTTCACCCGAGCGTCCCACCGATCCTCTTTGTGCCGGTGATCGTGGTGCTGCTGGTGGAGGGATTCGTCCATGGCGTCGGATGGGCGGCGCCCGCATGGCTGATCGGCGGCTATCTGGTCTGGACGCTGACCGAGTACTGGCTGCATCGGATCGTGTTCCACTTCGAGCCGGAGAAGGGGATC
Organism: uncultured Solirubrobacterales bacterium; assembly: GCA_963838535.1. Lineage (GTDB taxonomy): Bacteria > Actinomycetota > Thermoleophilia > Solirubrobacterales > Solirubrobacteraceae > Palsa-465. Next base: position 7,467 of record CAWIRN010000014.1, on the reverse strand, counting down.
GGCGCCCGACTTCACTGGATCATTCACGGCGTCCACCACGATCACCCGAACGATCCCATGAGATTGGTGATGCCACCATCGCTCAGCGTTCCGTTGGCGGCCCTGTTCCTGTTCGGCTTCTACGCCGTGCTCGGGAGTCCCGCGTGGCTCCCGTTCGGCGCGGGCTTCCTCGGCGGCTACCTCGCCTACGACATGCTCCACTACCACGTGCACCATCACCGTCCGAAGAGCGCGTTGGGTCGGCGGCTGCGCGAGCTGCACATGCGCCATCACTTCCAGAACCACGAGCGTGGCTACGGCGTCAGCGCCCCGTTCTGGGACCACGTCTTCGGCACCGCTCCGAAAAAGGGGTAGCCGCGGGCCCCCGTGTGCCGGGCGTCATGCCCGATGGCGGCAACAGCGGAGAGGGCGGGATTCGAACCCGCGAAGGAGTGTGAACCCCTTACTCGCTTAGCAGGCGAGTGCCTTCAGCCACTCGGCCACCTCTCCGGGAGATCGAGGCAGTGTAAACGAGGGTTCCCGAGCGGCGAGAGACACCTCTCGCAGCTAGCATCGCTTCCCACATGCTGAGGAGGGGTGGCAGAGCGGTCGAATGCGCTGGTCTTGAAAACCAGAGTCCGGCAACCCCGGACCGCGGGTTCGAATCCCGCCCCCTCCGCTCCACCGCCCGGCCCGGAACGCCACACCGCTCACTGGCACGTCTCGTGTCGTAGGGATAGGCTTGCGGCCGTGGCGGCCGTGTCCACCCCATCGATCGCGGCAGAAGCTCCGCCGCACCAAGCGATCGCGCGCCCCGATTTCGAGATCGTTCCGCGCCGGGGGCTGGTGTTCGTCGCGATCGCGATGCTGCTCCTGATCATCGCGATCGCGGTCAACAAGCTGTGGCCGCTGGAGTTCTTCCATGTCGCCGGCGGGGCGGCGTGGACGATCATCGACCTATTCCTGGGACTTGTCCTCGGACCGATCATGGGCAGCATGTCTGTCCCAGCGCGAGTCGAGTTCACGACCAAGCTGATGCCGAAGATGGTCCTGATCATGCCCACCGTGGTGACGTTGACGCTGGCCGCAGGCTGGCAGCTCGGGGTCAAGCTGGGCACCGTCGAGAGCACATATCCCAACCACGCCTGGGTGGTCGCGAGCTTCATCGTGGTCGGGGTGATGGCCGTGCTCGCGCTGGGTCTGCTCGAGCCGGCCAACATCGCGGTTCTCTTCGAGCTCAAGAAGCCCCGACCCAACCCGCAGGTGATCGAGCGCTTGATGAAGCGCTTCATCTATTGCGCCGGCATCCTCGGTGTGATGCAGATCGCGACGCTCGTGATCATGACCAAGATCGCCTCCGGATGAGCAAACGCCGATTCCCTCCGTTCACGCAGATCGGGATGGTTTCCCTGGCTCTGATCGTCACCGGCGGCATCTACCTATCAGCCCACCTGCCTCAGCACGTGCCCATCGGTCCTGCGGTCGCGCTACTGGTCGCCTCGACACTCTTGCTCTGCGTGAACATGCTCCTCCTCACCCGCGTGCAGGACTTCGCCTGGGCGCGGTTCTTCCAGGTGTTCAAGTGGGCCCTGCTGGCCTACGCCTTCACGGCCGGCATGATCGGCTACGCCTTCTTGAAGGATCACCTGCGCGGCGGGCCGCTCGTCGTCCTCGTGCTCTCGCTCATGGTCTACGCCGTGCAGGTGCCCACACTGATCGCGTTCACGGTCGCGCGCTACGACAACTCAGAGCCGGCCGGCCTCGACGGCTCCCCAGCCTGAAGCCTGGCTTCAGGCCTCACTGACCGGCTGCTCCGGCCCGTCCGCGCAGTCGCCCAAGCACAGTTAGAATCGACCGCCAAGCGCCCGTAGCTCAGCTGGATAGAGCGTCGGTCTACGGAAGCTCACACGTTTCCGCTGCTGACCGAGAATCGCCCTGAAAACACTGCGTTTGTAGGGGTCGCCGGAAGCGGCCGGAAATCCGAACGAGGCGAAAAAGGCACATAAGGGCACAAATTCGCTAGCCTTTTTGCGGTGGGAAGACCGCTCACTGGACGCCTCGAGACGAGGCCTCTCAAAGACGGTGTGACCGTCGCGTGGGTGGCGCGTTTTCGCGCGTACGGGCAGCCGCGCAAGGTGAGGATCGGATACATCCACCGTGGTCTGAGGATCGGGCTCGCGAGGAGCTTGAGAACATCATCTACCAGGTCAAGCGCGGCGTCTGGGTGCCTCCGGAGAGCAGGCCGACGCCGCCGGGCCCCGGCGTCGCGGTGCCCAGGCTGAGCATCGGGCAGCTCTCGCACGCCTACCTGGAGCACCGCGAGGCGCTCGGCAAGGGCAACAAGGCCGGGCAGCAGAAGGAGCTGCTCGAGCAGCATGTGATCCCCGACTGGGGTGACCGATCACCCGAGCACGCCACGCCGGAGAACGTGCGCCGCTGGGTCGCGGCGAAGGTTCGCCATTCACAGGATCTGCAGGAGCTGTGGAACCAGGGTAGGCGCCTCGATGGTCGGGGTCGACGCCTGCCCCGGCCCTACGGCCCGCGCCGGCTGAACCGCGCGATCAACGCCCTGTACGGCGTGCTCGACTATGCCCACGTCTTCCACGACGCTCCGAAGATGACCGATAAGCTGCGCCATTCCGGACTGCTGCTGGAGGTGCCGGGTCCCGTCAAGGCGCACTTCACGATCGGCCAGGTGGCTCTGATCATCGAGGCCGCGGGAGTGCTGGACGCTCGCGCGTTTCCCGGGCACAAGCACGTCGGACGCCAGGCACTCGTGGCCACACTGCTGCTTTCGGGGCTGCGGATCGACGAAGCGTGCTCGCTGCTGGTCGGTGGCGTGCGTCGGGGCGAGCACATCCTCAATATCCCTGATGCCAAGACTCCGACGGGAGTGCGCGAGGTCAACGTCGTCTATGGCCTGCGACCGACCCTGTACGCGCACCTGGACGACTTCCGCTCCGACGCGCCCGGCGACGCGCCGGTCTTCGCAACCCGCAACAACACCCCGCAGAGTCCGAACAACATGCGCGAGGACGTGTGGTACGGGGCGCTCCAGCTCGCCCAAGAGCTCGCGACGACGCGCAAGCTGACCGATAACTGGCCGGCGAAGCTCAACCCGCACGTCACGCGCAGGACGTTCATCACCCATCTGTTCGAGATCGGCGAGAGCCCGCCCTATGTGCAAAAGCAGGTCGGGCACGCCGACTCGGCGCTCACGCTCGAGGTCTACGCTGATGTCAGCTCGCGCCGGGGTCCGGTGCCCAATCTCAGCCATGACCTCTATGGGACCGACCGCACTCGCAGGCTGGGGCCAGGGCCCGTTACCAGTCAATGACGGCCTGGCCGGTGGCGGGCAGAGATGGTGCGCTGCCGCGAGCAGGGCGCGAGGCTTTCGGCCTGCGCATCGGCTGTTCCTCGGAGTTCACCCTCGCGCCCACCTGGCGTGCGGCGAGGTAGGCGTCGATGGCCGCGCGCGGGAAGCGTAGGCGCGCCTTGGGGCCGTCGCCGAGCTTGACCGCACCGAGCGCCACGCGATGTGCCCGCACCCACTCGGCGTCTACTCCGAGAAGTCGCGCGGCTTCCTCGGTCTTGAGCAAGCCGCGATTGATCGGGCGCTCCTGCTCGCGCAGAACCTCGACCACCCGGCGGGCGATGAGGTCGGCGTCAACGCTGTCGGGCGCGTGGTCCACGACAGGACATCAGGAGGTTTCGCCCCACGTGCTGCTCAATCTCACGTACATGAAGTACAGCGCGGACCACGACGAATCCCGCGCCGGCGAGACGGCGAGCCTGGTCGTCAGACGAGCACCCGCGCTGCGCGAGACGACCGAAGGGTTGGCGCGCCCGCGTTTGCGCCGACGAGCCGAACAAGGTCCGCCCTGGCGTCAACCTCGCAGACCCCTCGACGGACAGCGAGCTTCTTATTCGGCAGCAGCGCGTGCCGCGGCCCAGCTCCCAAAGGTCTCGGAAACCACGCTCGCCGATGGCCAGTCACCGTCGCTCAATCGCCGAAGCGCCTCACCGGCGCGGCGCTCAGCGTGGGTATGGGACCAGTCATAGGAGGAGGGCAAGCCACCGTGGCGGTCGCGCCACTCGCGCATCGCGTCGAGCACCCGCTCTGGCGTCCATCGCCGCTCGATCGCACCTGGGTGGCAGGCCTTGCAGTACGCGTAGGCGTCGCCCTTGCCGTTACGCGGCTGCGTGTAGGCGCCGCAGCCGCGGCACACCCCCCGGTAGCGGACCTTGACCGCCCGGGCCTTCTCCCCAGTTGGATCGTAGAAGTACGCCTTGATCGTCGGCGAAGAGCGACCCAGCCGATCCGCGATCCGCACGATTGACAGCCCCTCTGCCTCTCGATAGTGGCGCGCGAGCGCAACCGCGCGGCGACGCTCAACCACCCGATCCGCCACTGACGGATGAGGGTTCGACGCCATCCTCGTGACGCTACCGCGGTCGAGTGGACTTCTCGACGAGGTGCCGCGCGTCCTTGATCACGCGGCCTTCCTGCACTCACGACTTCGCTGCCTGCGCGGCGGACTCGCCTCTCGCGCGAAACTATTCGGGCTAGTTGGGCTGGCCTGGCGGCCGGTCGCGGGCAGATGAAAATGGTTTGATGCCTGGGTCGCCCTCGACGCCGACGTTTTCTTGGTGCTGGTGAGCCCGAGGCTAGTTTGGCGTGTGGGTCTCCCCGGTGTTCCGGACTGTTGCCAAGAGCACGCTTGTCAGACTCGTTAGTTCTCAGAGGCCCTTGGGCGACGATCTTGTCGATCGGTCAATGGAGGGAGGGTCGTATGGAGACGGTGGTTGAGCGTCCGCGGCGCTGGATGTGCACAAGGCGCAGGTGACCGCGTGCGCGCGGGTGCCTGGTGAGGGTCGCTTGCGTGAGCAGCATGTGGCGGAGTTCCCGACCACGGTCGCGGGCTTGTTGACGTTGTTCGATTGGTTGGCGGCGTTCGGGGTTCAGCAGGTCGTGATGGAGGCGACCGGCGTGTTCTGGAAGCCGGTGTGGGCGATCTTGGAGGACGAGTTTGAGTGTCTGCTGGTCAACGCCCGGCACGTCAAACAGGTGGCGTTGGTTTAGCACTGCGCCTCCTGTCGGATGTGGTTCTCGAACAGTCCAGTTTGGTCGGGTTTGACCTGGATTCGTAGGCCTTTTCGCTTGCCGGCGTGGACGTAGACGGCCGCGAGTTCGCCGCGTTGGACCTTGTGCAACACGGTCTGGCGGGCGACGCCGAGCGCGCCGGCGGCCTGGGTGAGCGGCAGCCAGCCATCGGGGGCGTGCTCGCGGACGCGGGCGCGGAGCTCGGGGGTGAGGCGGATCTGCCATGGCGCGCCGGGGGTGATCTGCTCGCCGGTGATGAACCCCTCGCGCAGCCACCGGTGCACGGTCGCAGTGGACACGTCGAGGTCGTCGGCGGCTTGTGCGATCGTGACCACCTCGCCATCGTGAGGGGTGGGTCGGACGTTTTCGATCAGGCCGTCCGCGCCGTTCTATCGGCCATGTCCGAGCCCGCTGGCCGAGCGCCGTTAGGAACGCTTGCCCGGTGTCACGGTGGGGCCGCGCCTTCCGCGCGGGCGAGCCCACCCACGCCGACGCGCGAGCCCGGGATGCCATCCGGATCGGTCCTCAACGCCCCAGAGCCGCGTTGAAACCTCGCCGGGGCAATCCCGGCCCGTGAACCAGCCCCGCACCGCCGGGATCGCTTGTTTTAGGCGGAAGTTTTCAGGGTTGAAACGTTGAATCCCGCGTGGTGGCGCGGGATTCGGGTGTTGCGGGCTGGTTTGGCTTTGGCTACTGGTGGAGTTTGACGTCGAGTAGCTGTAGGGCGTGGGCTTGTAGCGGGGTGGGTGTGGTGAGGCGGGTGAAGGTGTGTTGGGCGTGGCCGATGCGTAGGGTGTTGCGGCAGAGGGTGCCGAGGTCGGCGAGGAGGTCGGTGAGGGTGTGCGCGGGGTGCCCGGCCGGGGTGGTGTGGCTGCCGGCTTTCGCTTGGGCGGCTGGTGAGCGGGTGGCGGGTTTGACGGGGTCGGCGGGGGTGAGCGGCGTTTGGTCGGTGAACAGTAGTTCGGGGAGGCGGGTTTGGAGTTCGAAGGTGACGTAGTAGGCGAGCATGCAGAGGAATACGTGCGCGCGGACGCGGGTCTCGAGGTGGTGGTGGATCGGGCGGATCTCGATCGTGTCTTTCATGGTTCCGAACGCGCGCTCGGCCATCTTGAGTTGTTTGTAGGCGCGGACCGCGGCGGGTGCGGCGAGCTGGTCGCGCGGGGAGGGTGGTGCGGATCGCGTAGAGGCCGTCCAGGGCGGCCTCTTGGTTGATCTGCTCGGTCTTGCGCTGGTAGGCGAAGACACCGTCGGTGATGTGCAGGGTGAAGTGTTTGGCGACTTTGTACTTGTTGATGATCTTGCCGGCGCGCTCGCCGATCTTCCCGGCGTCAGCTCCGCGCAGCCGGCCGCGGGGACCGTGGACACTGGCCTTGACTTTCTCGAGCTCGGCCTCTGTGGCGGCCAACAGTTCTGCGCGTTTGCGGGCGCGCTCGGCCGCGACGGCGGGGTTGCGGCATACCACGAGGCGCTCGCCGGGGAACAAGGGTGAGGTGATCTCGGCGAGGTTGACCTGATCGAACAGCGATAGCTGCAGGTCGCCCGCGTTCACCAGCGAGCGGATCTGCACGCTCTTCAGCGCGCTGATGAAGTCCACGCCCTGCTCTTTGAGGCTCTGGGCGTGGGCTTGGGTGATCATCCCGCGGTCCCCGACGAACACGACGTTCTCGATCCCGAACCGCTCACGGATCGTCTCGACGGTTTCGGGAACGGTCTGCTGATCGGTGATCCGGCCCTCGTGGACGCGCACCGCGACGGGGCGGCCCTCCGGGCTGCAGATCAGCCCGTAGTTGACCTGCAGCTTGCCCTTGAGGCCGTCGCGTGAGTAGCCGAGCGTCGCCAGTGGGCAGCAGCGGCCTTCCATGTAGCTCGAGGACAGGTCATAGAGCACGAACGCGTGGCCGTCCTGATCGCCGGACAGGTGGCGGCGCGCGAGCGTCCGCTCGATCCGCGGCTGGCGCTCGACCAGCCAGTCCATCGCACAGAGCAGCTCGGCCTCGGTGACCTCGCCGAGTGAGAGCTCCTCGGCGAGTGTCGTCTGGGAGAAGCGTCTGGTCGCTGAGAGCTTTGACCCCGGTCCGATCAGCCGCTGGCAGATCATCGCGACGACCAGATCCCGCTCGCGGCAGCGCTCGCGGCTGATCAGCCGCTCCAGATCGAGGTCGCGGAGCACCCCGAGCACCGCGGCGACGTGACCGTGGGGCAGCGACCGCTCGATCTCGAAGTCCTCGTCGAGATCGACCAGCCGGCGTCCGGCGAGCATCGCGCGGATCACCTCGATGATCTCTATCGGGAGGTGTGAGAGGTTCCCGAGGTTCTCGTGGCGGACCTTGCCGCCCTGACGGTAGGAACGGCGCAGCAGGTGCGACGTGTACTCCGCCCCGTCT
>CAWIRN010000013.1:0-209833 GCA_963838535.1 uncultured Solirubrobacterales bacterium | reverse complement strand
CACGCCCAGACTGTCGTGGCTCGAAGTAGATGTTTCCGATCGCGCTCGGTTTCATCCTGCTGGCGACCGGCGTGGGAATGCTGCTATCGGCGCTATACGTGCGCTACCGGGACATGCAGCCGATCTGGGACGTTCTCTCGCAGGTCCTGTTCTACTGCTCCCCAATCATGTACGTGGCGAGCAGCTATAAGCGGTTTGAACACGCCGCACTGACGCTGAACCCGATTGCCCTGCTCCTCACGCAGATGGGCTACGCCTTCGTCCATCCGGCACCGGTCCCTACTGAGGTCTCCCCCGGCGTTTACGTTCCTGTACAGCACATGCGCGCTCGGCGCTCGTCGCAAGCGGCGGCATCGTCCATGTCCTCATCTCGCTGTCCATCATCCCTCTGACGTTTGCTCTCGGCTGGTGGTTCTTCACCCGCGAAGCACCGCGCGTGGCCGAAAATCTGTAGCTCAACAATCCGGCCCCGGGCGCGCAGGCCAAGGCACCAGCGACGCTCGGTCGACAAACGCGGCTTCCAGTCGATCACAGCCCGGCGAGAATCCCCCGCAGGCCATCGCGAAGCTCCATCTGCGCCTGCCAGCGAGCTCCCGCCTCGCGCGACTCACGTCGAGGCAGCTTCGCCGCACCTCCCCGGGTCGCTCGGGCGCGAACTCGGGCTTGACGAGCGGACGGTCGGACACGTCATCCAGCGCGTCCAACAGCGTCAGGACCGAGGTCTCGCTCCCGGTGCCGATGTTGACAGCGCCGGTCAACTCGGCAGCGGCGCCCAGCAGGTTGGCCCGCACGACATCGCTCACGTCGACCCAATCGCGCGTCTGCCGACCGTCGCCGAACACCGTCGGGCTGCGCCCTTCGACGAGATGCCCGCAGAAGATCGCCACCACCCCCGCCTCGCCATACACATCCTGGCGCGGCCCGTAGACATTGCCGTAACGGACCGAGAGGGTGGAGAGACCATGCAGCCGCGTGTACAGCTCGCAGTAGCCCTCGGCCGCGTACTTGCCCTGGCCGTATGGAGCGAGCGGTCGGATCGGATAGTCCTCGGGCGTCGGCAGCAGCTCAGCGTCGCCGTATAGGCCGCCGCCGGTGGAGGTGTTGATCAGCCGTTTGGCGCCCACGCTGCGTGCGGCTTCCAGCACCCCGATCGTGCCGAGCACGTTCGCGGTCGCGTCCCCGGCCGGATGCTCCACCGAGTAGCGCACATCGATCTGCGCGGCCAGATGAAACACCAGCTCGGGCTTGACCTCCGCGAAGATGTCCGCGATCACGTCGGCGTCGCGAACGTCGGCGACCCGCAGCGAGACCCCATTGGCGATGGCCGACTCGAGATTCACACGCTTGCCGGTGGAGAGATTGTCGATGACGGTGACTTGGTCGCCCCGCGCCGCCAGCGCGTCGGCCAGGTTCGAGCCGATGAAACCGGCACCACCGGTGACGATGCATTCCATGACATCCCAGCTTACGGGGCCGGGTCAAGCTATGAAGGGCCCGTGCCGCCCTAGTGCGGCACGGGCCCTCCGAAGGACGACCCAGTTAGCTGGGGGGTCGTCCAATACCCGCGAGAAAGGGGGCGCTTGCCCGCGGGCGCTATGACATCCGTGTCTCGGCGCCAGCATATCGATCCACTGAGGGATTTGGCGGCTGCAGGTTCTCGCCCGGATTTCAGCGCAGTGACGATCAAGTGCGCAACCCAGAGGCCAATCTTACGTTCCAACACGTAACGTCTACCGTGCGCCCCGCCCGCGTTAAGACAGAATCCAGACTATCCAATGCGCCCCCAGGGCTCCATCCACACCGACCCCTTCCCGATCCGACCGCCCGACACCGTCAACGTGCTCGGCGTTCCGCTCGGATTGATCGATTATCAGCGCACGCTCGACTGGATCGATGCCACGGTGGCCGCGGGCGAACGCGGCTACGTGTGCGTGTGCAACGTGCACACCGTGATGGCGTCGGCGGAGGACACCGAGCTGCGCGGGGCGCTGCTCGGCTCGTCCATGAACGTCCCGGACGGCCAGCCTCTGGTGTGGGCGATCAACGCGCTCGGGCACTCGCTCGCCGACCGTGTGTACGGGCCCGAGCTGATGGCCCGCGCCTGCGCCCGCAGCGCTGAGAGCCGGCAGCGCTGCTACCTGTATGGGGGCCGCAACCAGGGAGCGCTAGTGCAGCTCGCGCTCAATCTGCGACAACGCTATCCCGGAATCCAGATCGTCGGTGGATTCTCGCCGCCGCACCGTCCGCTGACCGGCGAGGAGCAGTCAGCGGTGGTCGAGGAGATCAACCGCTCGCGGGCCGACGTGGTGTGGATCGGGATCGGCGTGCCCAAGCAGGAGAAGTGGATGGCGCAGATGCGCTGGCAGCTCGAGGCGCCGGTGCTCATCGGCGTCGGCGCGGCGTTCGACTTCCACGCCGGACTGGTGCCCCAGGCGCCCACCTGGATCCAGGATTTCGGGCTCGAATGGGCATTTCGCCTAGCGCACGAGCCGCGCCGCCTGGGACGTCGCTACATCCGGTACAACCCCCGCTTCGTGTACGCCTTCGCTCGGCAACTAGTCCGGCACCGGCACGCTGGGCGTGCTGTTTGAGGCTCGGCGCCTGCGTGATGTCGAGCCCGCGGGGACGGAGACGACCGCAGACACAGGTCTAGCCGAGGTCCGGCAGGCCCTACCGGCGCGATAATCGGGGCATGCAGGTCAGCTGTTTCCACTCAGGGGCTCGATCCAGCGCGTCAAGGGGCTCGCCCGTGGTCTGCATTCAGGTACGGGCAGGGGAGTTCTTCGCTGGTTGCCTACGCAGCGTCCTCGACCACACGCCCCGCAACGTGCCGATCCTCGTTTGCGACAGCGCGGTCCCAGACTCGTCCTCGCTCGACACACTGACCGCGCTCGAGGGGGAGAGCGGACGCGCCGGCGAGCTCTTCTACTCAAGGTGGGATTGCGATGTTGACCCCGAAGCCGACACCAAGGGCGCGTTCGCGCATACGGCGCCGGCCGACATCGTTTGGTTGAGCTCCGACTGCGTCGTCGCCCACGGATGGCTGGAGGGTCTTCGGCATGCCGCATACATTGACAGCACGGTAGCGACGTCAACCGCCATGTTTAGCGACGCCAGAGTGCTGCCGGTTGCCGGAGAAAAGGGCGCAGGACCACTGCCGGCAGGCTGGAGCATCGATGACGCTGCTGCCGCGGTGCGTTCGCATTCCTTGCGGCTCCGGCCTCGGCTTCCGAGCGCGGGAAGGCATTGCATGTACGTGCGCCGGACCGCGCTCGAGCTGGTCGGAGGCTTCGATTCTGCGTTCGCTCTCGGCGGAGTCGAGGAGATCTGCTTCTCGCAGCGGTGTGTCCGCAGCGGCCTGTCCCACGTGCTCGCCGATGACGTGCTCGTCCTCCACCGCGGGCGCGGAGCTGCTGCGTCCAGTTCGCCCTGGGCAGTCGTCGGGGTGGAGCGCAAGCGCACACTGATTGATCGGTGTCAAGATCACCCCACACCCGGCGAGTCGAGACCGCTCACGCGTTCAATCAGCTGCGCACGCCGCGCTTTGACGGGACTATCGGTCGTGATTGATGCTCGGATCCTTTCTCGAAGCACGACGGGAACGGAGATCCAGGTCCTCGAAGTCATCGCGGCGCTGGCACGAATCGAGAAAGCACACGTCACAGCGATCGTGCCCGGCACCCTCGCGCAACCTGCCGCGAGAAAACTCGCATCGCTTCGCAATATCTCGCTTGTCCACCATTCCGAAGCGGTCGCGGTGACCCGCGGCAGCGCCAGCGTCGTGCATCGGCCCTACCAAATCAACGACCCTGGAGATCTCACATTTCTGGCCTCGTTGGGTGAACGGCTGATCGTCACCAATCAGGACCTAATCGCATATCGCAACCCGTCGTACTTCGAGGACGTCGAGGCTTGGGATGGTTACCGACGCCTCACTCAGTTGACATTGGGAGTCGCCGATCGGGTCGTGTTCTTTTCCGCCCATGCCCGCGATGATGCGCTTTCCGAGGACCTGGTGGACCCGAACCGGGCCAGCGTCGTGGCGATCGGCGTGGATCACCCAATCGCGCACGCGCGTCCGGTGCCTCCGGCCCGCGCACGAGCGCTGCCCGAAACCGCTGAGGTGATGCTCTGTATCGGCAACGACTTTCGCCACAAGAACCGAGTTTTTGCGCTACGCATGCTTGAGGAGCTTCAGCGCCGCCACGATTGGACAGGGTATCTGCTGTTCGCGGGCCCCAGCGTCCGTTACGGATCCTCCGGTAGCGAAGAGGCGGAGCTACTTGCCGTGCAACCGCGGTTGGCGGACTTCATGATCGACTTCGGAGCCGTGACCGACGCCGAGAAGACGTGGCTGCTCGGACGGGCGGGGCTCGTTGTCTACCCGACAATGTACGAAGGGTTCGGGCTCGTTCCCTTCGAGGCTGCGCACCACGGCGTTCCGTGCATGTGGGCGGCAGTGACCTCGCTGCGCGAGGTGCTTCCGGACGGCGCCGCCGAGATCACGGCATGGGACGCCGCGCAGAGCGCTGACCGCGCTATCGAGCTGCTGCGCGACGAGAACGCCCGTGAGCGTAATCTCGCCGCGATCCGCTCGGCCGGGGCGAAGTTCACGTGGGAATCCACCGCGGTGCGCCTGCTGGAGCTATACGGCATCGCCTGCGATGCTCCCGCCCTGCCAGTCAGCGCGCGACCAGGCAGTCACGGACTAAGTTATGGGGCGTTGAGCGAAGACGCCATGCGGTTGGTCGGCCCCGGCGGGGCACTGCCGACGGACGTCGAGCGGCCGCTACTGGCTCTCGCGACCCATCCACCACTCAGCGCGCCGGTGTTTGGTGCGGTCAAGCTCGGCTACAGCGCTTCACGCAAGATGCGCCAGCTCAGAGCAAGAATAGCCAGCGACCAGCGCTCATAGCCGCAAGTAAGCGAGCGACTGGTGCGCGGCCGCAAACATCTTCTGCGTGCGGCGATTGGGAAAGTGCTTGGTGACGTAATAGTTCAACGAACGGGCCAGAGCCTCAGGGCGATCGGCCACCACCGATCCGTGGTGGCGGACTACGACCGCGGGTTGATAAATGACGTGGCCCCCCGCACGTCGTACGCGCAGGCACAGATCCTCATCTTCCTTGTACAGAAACAGGTTCCTGTCGAAGCCGCCCACCGCGGCCAACGTCGCTCGCCTAATCAGTAACGCCGCACCCGACACCCATGCCACCTCGCGGCTGAGGTCGGTCTCCCGCCAGTAGCTATGCCCTCCCCGAAGCGCCAGTTGCGCCCTCGGTCCGTGTAGACGCCCGTGGTCGTAGCGCTGAGCGGTCCCTACGACCGTCAGCAATTTGGGTCCCGCCGCGCTCACTTCCTCGTGGCTTGTCACCGCTTCTAGCAGGCGTTGCGCCGTGTCCGAACAGACAAACTCGATGTCGGGATTGAGGATGAGCAAGTACGGAGCCTCGGTTTGGCCCATCAGCAGGTTATGACCACCCCCAAAGCCAAGGTTGTTGGTGGCGGTGAAGGCCCGACAGGCACGGAAACGACGGGCGAAACCCTCCAGGTTCTCCCCAGAGGCGTTGTCGAGCAAGTTGATCTCATAGTCGAGCCCGCTTTCCTCTACGTCGGCGACGACAGTCGCCAGGCAACGCTCGAGGTACGTCCGTGTGCCGTAGTTGACGACTTGAACCGCCAGCGTCGCGGAACCGGCCATCACGCCACGATACTTGACGGCACGCGCCATCCCCGGGCGTCTGGGCCCCTCATCGGGCGGAGTGTCCGTAACGTCACGTTGTGATGAGGATCCTGGTCGTCGCCGAGTACTACCCCCGCGCCGATGATCCCGCGCTCGGCGTCTGGGCCCACCGGCAGACGCTTGCCACGCGCGACGCGGGCGCGGACGTGCGAGTGCTCGTGCTCCACCGGCCCCTCCCACCGCTCAGCGCACTGCGCAGGCTCGACTCGCGGGGCGTGCGCAACGCGATGAGCCAACCGCGCGCGGCCGAGCTTGACGGTCTGCGCGTCGACTATCTCCGCTACCTGTCTCCGCCACGGCCGTGGAGCTACAGCACCTGGGGAGCCTGGGCAGCGCCCGTCCTGCGCCGGGCCTTGGCGAAGCTGCGCACGACGTTTCCATTCGAGCTGGTCCATGCCCATTACGCCGTACCCGCGGGCGATGCCGTGAGACGAGCCGCACCGCAGACGCCGCTGGTCGTCTCAGTGCACGGCGGCGATCTCTACGGCGCCCACGCCGGCGCGGACACGATCCGCGCAACGCTCGGGCACGCTCGGCTCGTCCTGGCCAACAGCTCCGGCACCGCGCGGCGTTGCGCCGCGAGCGGCGCCCGCACCACGCGCGTGATCCACCTGGGGGCGGACCTCCCCGTCGAGCCGCTCAGTCCGCCCGCGCTACCCACCCTGGTCACGGTCGGCCACCTGGTGGCGCGCAAGCGGCACGCCGACGTGCTTCACGCGTTGGCGGTACTGCGCGAGCGCCATCCCGATCTCAAGTACGTGATCGTCGGCGACGGGCCGGAGCGAGACCGGCTCCGAGTCCTGGCCGCCTCGCTGGGGCTCCAGGCCATGATCGAGCTGCGCGGCGCTCTCCCCCACCGAGAAGCGGTCGCCGTCGCCCGCGCCGGCTCTCTGTTCGTGCTTCCGAGCGTCAACGAGGCCTTCGGCGTCGCCTACGTCGAGGCGATGGGCGGCGGGGTACCCGCGATCGGGTGCCGGGGCGAGGACGGGCCCGAGGAGATCGCCGCCGCCGGCGGCGGCATCGCCCTCGTGCCGCCGCTGAACCCACGCGCGCTCGCGGCTCAGATCGACGCGCTGCTCAGCGATCGGCAGCAGCTGGATGCGTTGGCACAACAGGCTCGCCTGACGATCGAGCGGTCGTTCACCTGGCCGCAATGTGGCAGCGACACGGTCGCTGCCTATCGCGAGGTGCTCGGCTCGTAGCCCCTGGTCACCCAAATCGCGGCTCTACACTGCCGGGCGCCATCCTCACCGACGCCACCGAACCAGAACCGGCCGGATGCGAGCCGTATCAGCCGCGGAACGTCTTCGATCGGCTCAGCCGACGATCGACGCTCGAGGTCAACTACCGCCAGATGATGCGGCGGGAGCACGAGCTGGTGAGCCGCCGCCTGGGGCTGACCGGCGGCGACGTGCTCTCGGTCGGTTGCGGGTGGCATCCGGGACGCCATCTGTTTCCCGCCCCCGCATTCCGCCTGGTGGCCGTCGATGCCGATCCGGATCGCGTCGCCGGGGTCGCCGCTAGCGGTGAGGCCGACGAAGCGCTGGTGGGCTACGCGGGCCGGCTCGACCTGCCTGCGGCCTGCTTTGACGTCGTGCTGTACCGGCTCGTCCTCCATCACCTGGCATTCCAGGGCCCGCTCCAGCCGGCCTTTGCCGAGGCGGCGCGGCTCCTGCGCCCCGGGGGTGCGCTGGTCGCGATCGAGCCCGGCGCCTGGCATCCGGTCGGACTCGGTCTCACGCTCGCCAACCGCTCCGGCGCCGCGACCGCCCTTCATGGGACGCCCGATGACATCCCGCTTTCGCCCCGTCGCCTGGCCGCCGAAGCGCGCGTTGCAGACCTGCAGCCCGAGCTGCATGCGGTCACCTACACGTGGCGGAGGCTGCCGGCGAGCGTGCAGCGGTCACTGCAGCCGCTCGACACCCTGGGTTCCCGGCCGCGGGCCGCCGTGTTTGGTCACACGCTGATGCTGATTGCCCGCGCCGGCGGCTAATCCCGGCCCGATTGCTAGGCTCGGCGCCGTGTCGTCTCTCGTCACGGCGCCCGAGCGCGACGCGTCCGGACCGGCCCCGGCGGCAGCTCGCCAGCGCGCGCCCCGCATTCGTCTCAGCAGCGATGCAACGCTGGGACTCGGGCTAGCCGCGGGTTTCGCCCTTCTGGCCTTCACCACCACCGGTGGGGTTGATCTGGCTCCCAACACGTGGGCGGAGATCGTGCTCACGTTGCTGGGTGCTGCACTGTGCGCCGCCGTCGCCCTGTTCAGCGCACCCGGACGGGCCTGGGGCGCGGTGACCGTTTCGCTGTTCGCGGCGCTGGCCGTGCTCACGGCCGTCTCGATCACCTGGTCCGTGCAGCCGGATGATTCCTGGCAGGGGGCCAACCAGGCCCTCGCGTACCTGGCCGCGTTCGCCGGCGCGGTCGCGTTGGCCCGTCTGGCCCCCGGGCGGTGGCGCGTGCTCGCCGGCGCGTTGGCGGTATTGGCCACCGTGCTCAGCGGGTACGCGTTGCTGGTCAAGGTGTTTCCCGGCACCCTCGCTGCCGGTGACAGGCTGGGACGGCTGCAGGCGCCGTTCGGCTATTGGAACGTGACCGGCTTGATCGCCGCGCTTGGGCTGCCGCCGTGTCTGTGGGCCGGCGCGCGACGAGATCGTGGCCGGGCCCTCCGGGCGCTGACGGTCCCGGCCGTCGGGCTGCTGATCGCCGTGATCGTGCTGTCGTATTCGCGCTCGGCGGTGCTGGTCGCGGTGATCGGGTTGGGGATCTGGCTGGCCATCGTGCCGCTGCGGCTGCGGGCTGTGCTCGTGCTGGCGCTCGGGGCCGTCGGCGGGGCCGTGATCGCACTGTGGGCCCTGGCCACCCATCCGCTGACCAGCGACAACATCCCGCTGGCCGCGCGGACGACCGCCGGCCATGGGTTCGGTGTGGTGCTCATCTTGACGCTGGCGCTGCTGACCGCCGCGGGGTTCGCGGCCGCGTTTGCCATGGACCGCGTCGCCGTCGCCGCGTCGGTGCGACATCGGGTGGGTGTCGCGCTCGTAATCCTGGTGGCCCTGATCCCGGTCGGGGCTGTGGTCGCCACCGCGGCCTCATCGCGCGGGCTCACCGGACAGGTGTCCCACGTCTGGAGCACGCTGATCAACCCCAACGCAACGGTGAGCGATACCCCCGGCCGGCTCGTGGAGCTGGGCAACAGCCGCGCCCGCTACTGGCGCGAGGGCCTGACCGTTGGCCGGCACGCGCTGCTCAAGGGCGTCGGCGCGCTGGGTTACGGCACCGCGCGTACCCGGTACACCACCGATCCGTGGATCGTCCAGCACGCCCACAGCTACGAGATCGAGACCTTCGCGGACTTTGGTCTGATCGGGGTGGCGCTCGGACTCGCGTTGCTGATCGCCTGGAGCCTCGCCGCCGGCCGCGCGGTCGGATTCCGCACCAAGTGGAGTTCGCTGAACCCTGAGCAGACCGCCGAGCGCTGCGGCTTGATGACGCTGCTGGTCGTCGTGATCATGTTCGGCGTCCAGTCCTCGACCGACTGGACCTGGTTCATCCCGGGGGTGGCCATTCCGCCGCTCGTCTGTGCCGGGTGGCTGGCCGGTCGCGGCCCGCTCGACTCCGCAGTCGGCCGCACACGGCAACGTGAGCGCCTCACGCAGCGACCGGGGGCCGGCGCGCTGGTCACCGGCCTGGCGGCGCTGGCGCTGCTCGGCGCCTGGGTGATCTGGCAGCCACTGCGCTCCGCCGACGCCGACGCGGCGGCGACCAGCGCCCTGACCCGCGGCGACACGCGCGCCGCGCTGGCCGATGCGCGGACCGCCGCGGCCACCGATCCGCTTTCGGTCGAACCGCTGTTTGAGCTCTCCGCGCTCGAGACCACGATCGACCCCGCGGCAGCTCGCGCCGAGCTGCTCAAGGCCGTGCGCCTGCAACCCCAGAACGCCCAGACGTGGCTCCAACTGGGCGAGTACTACATCCAGACGCACCAGCCCCGGCAGGCGATCGCGGCGCTGTCAGAGGCCCATCGGTTCGACCTGACCTCACAGGCGGCACTCACCGCGCTCGCCCAAGCGCAGAGTCAGTTGCCGCCCTCCGGCTGACGCCATCGCACGCAACGCAGTCAGCGCCGCGGGCGCCACTCGGCACCCGCGGCCTCGTGCAGCGCGCGGGCCCGTACGCAGCGCGAGCGCTCGGCGCGGCGAGGCCGTAGGCACCGCGGGCCCCTCAGCGCACGGCGCGCGCGATCAGCATCCGCCTGAGCATCGGCAGGCCGCCCGTGCCCCGGATGTCGATCTCGGCGAATCCGAACTCACCCAGGACGCTCTCCAACGACCGCCGGGTATACAGATGCAGGTGATCACCGAGCGGCTCGGCAAAACGCTCCAGACCCCCGATCGCGATCGGTAGCCGTCCGTGACTGGGCGTGGTGAGCAGCAATCTGCCTCCCGGGACCAGCACGCGACGGACTTCCGATAGCCATCGAGCGGTGTCGGCAACGTGCTCGATCACCTCGCTCGCCCACACGACGTCAAACGAATTGTCGGCCAGCGGCAGCGGCCCGTCGATCGGCGCCAGGCGGAAGTCGAGCGACGGATTGCGCATCCGCGCGCGTCGCAGCGCCGCCTCGGCGACCTCGACTCCGACCGCCGTGGCGCCGGCTTGCGCCAGTGCCGCGGTGAAGCTGCCGGCACCGCAGCCGAGGTCCAATGCACGATCGCCCACGTGGACCTCGGCGAGCAGAAACCTCCGGCGGACTTCCAGATCCGAGGCCGCCAGATCCTCCGGCAAGCGCTCCCACAGATCCTCGTAGTAGTCCTTCACCGCGATCAACCTAGTACAGCACTCGCGGCCTGTGAACCCGCACGACATCGGCACGCGCGCGGGGTTACAGTGAACTGCCAGGGCGATCGTAGTCTTCGAGGGAAAGATGTCAGGCGTAATGCTTCGCTTACCGGGTCCGCCATCGCCACTCCAGCCTCATTCGCGGTGAGCGGCGTGCCGCTGTCATGAAGGTTGGCTTCGACAGCCGGCCGGCCAAGGAAACGCGCGGAGTGGGCCGCTACGCGCGCTGCCTGATGGAGGCTTTGCGCGCGGCAGAGCGGGGCGAGATCATCGAGACCCACGATCCGAAACGCTGCGAGGTCTACCACTCTCCGTGGATGGAGGGAGCGCTGCTTCGCTCGCCGGTGCCGATGGTGGTGACGTTGCACGACCTGGCGACGCTCAAGCGCCGGGGCGAGTACCTCCGGTCGGGCCTGCGCTCCAAGCTACGGTACCTCGCGGTGCAACGCGCCGTCCACGTGATCGTGCCGACGAACGCGGTCGCTGACGACGTGATCACGGTGCTCGAGATCCCACCCGATCGAATCGCGGTCATCCCAGAGGCCGCAGCCGCGGCGTTCCGGCCGCGGCCCGAGCAGGAGGTCCGCGCGGTCCGCGAACGCTTCGCTCTGCCCGACCGCTACCTGCTGTGGGTCGGAAGCCTGCGTATGCCCGACCCGCGCAAGCGGGTTGCCGCCCTCGTCCGGGCCGCGCGCACGATGCCGCTCGTGCTCGTGGGCCGACCGGTCGCTGGGCCGGCGAGCTTCCCGAGGTCACGCTCACGGGAGAGGTCAGCGACGACGAGCTCGCGGCGATCTACACCGGTGCACACGCGTTCGTGTTGCCCAGCGACGACGAGGGGTTCGGGCTGCCCCCGATCGAGGCTCTCGCCTGCGGGACGCCCGTGGCCGCGTGCGACGTTCCGGCGCTGCGCGAGGTGCTCGACGGTCGGGTCACGTTTCGCGATATCGACGACCTCGACGGTCTGCTCAGCGCCGCCGAGTCGCTGCAACGGCCGGCTCCCGCGCCTCCCCCATGGACCTGGGCCGACGCCGCCTCGGTCACCTGGGAGGTCTACGCCGAGGCGGCCAACGCCCCCCTAACCTGGCGGGGCGCGCAGCGGCGACGCCGAGCGCGCTCCGTGCCCGAGCGACCGGGTTCAGTCACTTAGTCTGACGTTCCCGCCGACCAGGGCGACGCGGCACGCGATCGCGAAATCGAAGAGCGTCACGAGAACGAGCGCATCGAGGTCGCGATCGCGCAGGCACCACCCGGAGCCGCCCGCACGAACCGCTGGCGTACGCCGTGCGGCCCCGCGAGAGCCGGGTGGACTTACGAACTTTGGCGTTCTGGTTCCGAGGGGTCGAACCAACGCGCCAAAGTTCGCGCGACGCGGCAGCCAAGCCGGGGTGCATCGCTGAACTTTGGCGTTCTGGTTCCCACGGGTGGAACCAACGCGCCAAAGTTCGCGCGACGCGGCCGCCAAGGTGGGGTGGACCGCCGAACTTTGGCGTTTGGCGTCCGAGGGCCCGACGGAAAACGCCAAAGTTGACGCTGCCGCCCGGGATCGCCGCCGACCGCCCGCCAACCACCCGCGAACGACGCGCCACCCGCGCGATGCTCGCCCCCGCCCCTTGGATGCCGCCCGGATCGCGGACGCCGCCACGACACCCCAGCCTACGACTCGACCGTGGTCCTCACCGACCCAGTGGAGCTG
The DNA here is from genome assembly GCA_963838535.1 of uncultured Solirubrobacterales bacterium. Lineage (GTDB taxonomy): Bacteria > Actinomycetota > Thermoleophilia > Solirubrobacterales > Solirubrobacteraceae > Palsa-465. The sequence continues at coordinate 197,558 of CAWIRN010000013.1, read as the reverse complement.
GAGTTGGTGGTCACCGCCACAAACCCAAACACAAACACCTCGGAGACCAAGCCCCGATCCACCATCCGCAGCCTGGTGAGCGACCCACGGGCGGAGAAGCCAGGCAGCTGCCGCGGCCGGAGGGGAGGCGTCAGTGGCTCTCGAGTAGCAGCGTGACCGGGCCATCGTTGACGAGTGCGACGGCCATCGACCGGCCGAACACTCCGCGCCGGGCGCCCAGTCGGTCACAGAAGCGCTCGTACAATGGCTCCGCGGCCTCGGGTCGGGCGGCCGCCGTGTAGCTCGGGCGGTTTCCGCGGCGCGCGTCTCCGTACAGGGTGAACTGACTCACGCACAGCACCTCGCGGCCGCCCAGCGGCTCGTTCATCTTGCCCTGCGCATCCGGGAACACCCGCAGCGCTCGCACCTTCTCCGCCAGCCAATCCGCATCGTGCTCTGTGTCGGACGTGGCGATCCCGAGCAGTACCAGCAACCCCGGCCCGATCGCGGAGACCTGGTCCCCGTCGACGGTCACCGAAGCGCCGCTGACCCGTTGGATCAGCGCGCGCACACCGCTCAGGCGTCGCGGAGCTCGGCGGCGGCCTGCTCCGGGGCGACGATGTTCAGGTGGACCCCGGCACCGAGCTCGAGCCCCGCGAGATGGGTCAGACGCGGGAGGATGTCGATGCGCCAGCCGAAGTGCTCCGCGCCGCGGGGAGCCGTCCGCACCCAGAGATTCAACGGTGGATTGGCGCCCAGGCGCCGCGCGAGCCGGCCGAGCGCGTTGTGCAACATCGCCGCCCCGGTCGGGCCGTCGTCCTCGAAGCGCATCCGCGGTGTGCGGGGCGCGATCAGCAGTTGGAACGGCACGCTTGAGGCATACGGCGCCATCAGCACCGTCTCATCGTCGATCGCCACGATCCGTTCGCGTTGGCGGACCTCCGCCTGCACGAGGTCCGCCAGCAGGTTGCCCCCCATTGTGCGAGTGGCGTACGCGCCGAACCGCTCACGTTCGCGGGCGATCGCGGCCGGCACGAAATCGAGGGCGTACAGCTGGGCATGGGTGTGCGGCAACGACGCCCCCGCCTCGATGCGCTCGTTGACGATCACGTGCACGCAGGCAGCGTCGCTGTGGAAGCGCATCCGATCACGCCAGACGTCCATCGCCGCAGCGACCTGCTTCACCGAGAGCTGGCTGAGCGAGACCACGGGCTCGGGCGAGTTGATGACCACCTCGTGGAAGCCCCGGGCCGGACCGGCCCAGAACAGATCTGGATTCGCGTGCGGCGGAGGCTCCTCGGACTCGGGGCTGAGGGCCGGGTAGAGGTTCGGCACGACGCGCACGGTCCACCCTGGCGTGTTGGGGCCGCCCCCGCCCGGTCGTATCGCGTAGAGCTCGGGGGGCGTCCGGTCCTCGTGACCCTCGGCGAACGGATCGGACTCGGCGTCAAGCGGATCTGGCGGAGTGGACCTCAGCTGGCCACCTGGGCGCCCGGCTCGCGCGCCGGCCACGATTGCCCGCTGTCCGGTGAGCGGGTCGATCCTCACCTCGGGCATCAGCGCTCCCCGCGCAGTGGTCGCCACCACAGGCCGGCTATAGCTGCTTCTCCATCGCGACGTGCTCGATTCCTGCCTCCATGAACACACGCCCGCGCGGCACGTATCCGGCGCGCTCGTAGAGCTCGCGCGCATAGGTCTGCGCGTGCAGTACGAGCCGGCGGGCGCCACCGGCGCGCGTCTCGACATCCGCGAGCTCGAGCAGTGCCGTGGCGATTCCCCTCCGACGAGCGTGCGTGCGGATCGCCAAGCGACTGAATTGGACCGTGGGCCCCACGAAGAGCAGCCGGCACGTTCCCAACACCTCCTCGCTCGATACGGCGACGAGGTGCAGCGCCTCGTGGTCGCGGCCGTCGAGCTCTTCGCGTTCGGGCACCCCCTGCTCGCGGCAGAACACGTCGCGGCGCAGCTCCAACGCGGCCGTCATCTCGTCCCTGCCGCCGACGCGGCGGACCTCATACAGGAGCGTCCCGGTCATTGCAGCGCGTAGCGTCTGATGTCTTGCTCCAGAGCGCCGGCGGTCTCGTAGGGCCCGGCGTGGTCGAAGACCATCTTCCCTTGGCGGTCGAAGAACACTGTCTGCGGGTAGTAGATGGCGGCTTGGATCGTCCGCGCGATGCTCTCCTTCGGATCCACATAGCTCGGGTAGGTCACCGGGAATCGGCGCAGGAAGGCAGCGGCCGACGGGTTGCTGTCCTTGCCGTCGATGCCGATGAACGCCACCTGGCGACCGTACTTCACCGACGCGCGCTGAAACGACGGGAACTCCGCCTGACACGGCCCGCACCACGAAGCCCATTTGTTGACCACCACCGGATAACCATGCAGACCGCCCAGGCGCGCGTGGAATGCGCGCGGACCGCCCGCCAGGAGCTTGTTCGCCTGCACATGGAGCGACGCCAGCGCCGCGGGAGATCCCTTGAAGGCTGATGCGACGTTGGCGGTCGACGGCGCAGCACTGCGGGCCTGGCTTCCACACCCCGTCAGCGCCAAACCGACGACCAGCGATGCTCCCGATAAGGAACGTAGACGCACACACAAAGCTTGCCATATGCGGGCTGGCGCGCATCTGCTTAAATACCCGCTATCCTCCATGTCAGTATTTGGCGGGGGGAGGGCTTTTTGAGGAACTCTCGTTGTGCTCGGCGCCCCGTCGAGATTGCCTGAGCCGCTTCGACTTACCGCCGCGGCTCGCATGTCCAGTCGCAACCTTCCAATCACTGATGGGTGTTACCACCCCCTTTCCGAACCCTGACGCCATTGCGCGCGCGGAGCTATTTACGCGCGAGCGATTCGTCTACGACGGCGAAACTCTCGAAGAGGCCCTCTCCCCGGGCTCGGCGCGTCGGCGGGCGCTTGACGCCGCGCTGGCCGAGGTGCAGGACGCCCGCCTGGAGCCCTCAATCGAGTGGCGTCGTCGTTTCTCCCTGTTGCTGGGGCTCGAGCGGTTGCTCTCCGAAGAGGAACCGCACCTCGCGGACGGGACGGTTCTCTCCGCTCACCAGGTCGATGCGCTCTCCGGCACGCTGACCGCACTGCTCGCCGAAGCGCAGCGCAACGGAACCGGCAACGGAACGGTTGGCGCGATCGCCGACCCGCCACTGCCACTCGCGTCCGCGGCGATCCCGGGCGAGGAGGACAACGAGCTGGAGATCGAGCTCGAACTCGAACTCGACGAGAAGCAGCGCTCCGACGACGACGAGGACGAGGACGAGGACACGCAAGCCGAAGAGGAGAGCGAGGCCGAGGACGAGATCCTCGACGAGGTCGATTCGGAGGACGAGGACGAGGACGACTCCCGGGACGAGGACGAGGACGACGACGAGCCGGGCGACGACGACGCGGCCGAGGAGACCCAGGATTGGCCCGACGAGGAAGAGGAAGAAGAAGAAGGAAGAGGAAGAAGAGAAGAGCAGCCAGAGGGTCAGCTCGACGAGCAGCCGGAGGATCCGAATGCGGCCCGGCGATTCTGGTTCGAGCACGCCACCGGCGCGGGCAAGACCGTGGCCGCGCTCGGCTTCGTCGAGGGGTCGCGGACCGGCGGCGTGTTGATCCTGACGCACCGTCGCAACCTGGTCGACCAGTTCAACGGAGAGCTACGCGACCGCGGCTACGCCAGCCGCATCAGCCCCCCGCTGCTCGACGGCCACGACAATGCGAACGGGCCGGTCACCGTCGAGACCTACCAGTGGTTCGTCCGCAACTCCACCCGGATTTCGGATTCGTACGCGATCGTGATCTGCGACGAAGCGCACACCGCCCTCGGGGAGAAGACATCGGCCTCGATTCGCAATTGGGCCGGCCCGGTCTTCGTCGGGATGACCGCGACCGGCGCGCTGATCGCCCGCCACGTCACCGACCTGTTCCCCACCCAGACCTCGCGCTTTGACCTCGCCCAGGCGGCCCGCCGAGGCGTGATCTCACCGCTGCGCTGCATCCGCATCCCGCCCGGGCCCGGCGTGCGCACAATCGCCAAGGTGCCGCTCCGCCGCGGCGAGGTGGACACCGAGTTCGACCAGGAGATGCTGGCCGAGCTGCTCGACCAGACGCCATTCAACGTTGCGATCGCCGATCTGTACAAGACGCGCTTCAACGGGGTCCCCGGGGTCGTCTACGCCGCCGGCGTCCGCCACGCATACAACGTCGCGCAGGCCTTTCGCGACCTGGGGATGAAGGCGCAGGGAGTCTCCGGCGAGACGCCGAAGCGCCAGCTGGCCCGGATCTTGGCCGACTACGAGTCCGGCAAGATCGACGTGCTGGTCAACGCCCAGCTGCTCGCCGAAGGCTGGAACAGCCCGCGCGCGACGATCTGCATGCATCTGGCGCCGACCGCCTCCCGGCGCGTCTATCAGCAGCGCGTCGGACGCGTCACCCGCCGCCATCCCGGCAAAGAGGCCGGGATCGTGATCGACTTCGTCCACCCCGCGACCAAGCACGACGACCCGGTGGTGACGCTGCACTCGCTGCTCGACCGCGACGTCTATCGCGGCGGGGCGATCGTCGTCGGTCCCGTCCGTCGCGGCCGTGGCCGCCGGGTTCGGGTCGAGCGCCGGGTCCTGCCGGTCACGCCGGATCCCGAGCGTCGCGCGGAGGTATTCGAGCGTGAGCTGTGGCGGATCGCGGTCGAGCATCTCGACTACGGCGAGCAGCACGTGTGGGCGGCGCTGGCCGGCGCGCGCGTCGCTCCCAACGGATGGCGCCGCGCCAAGGCGATGCTTCACTTCGACCGCGGCGGCGAGCTCAAGCGGCGCTTCCTGCTGACCGCCGTGCAGCGCAACCGCAACGCACAGCTGCGCCAGCGCGCGCTCGGCGAGATCGCGGCCAGCCGTGACGCCGAGGCCTTCGACACCGCGATCGACATCATGGCCGGCTGGCCTCGGGACGAGCGTCGCGAGGGTGTCAAGATCATGTTGCAGGCGCTCGCCGAGCGCCGCATCGGCCGCCGGGACCAGGCGAACGCGTGGATCTGGCGGATGGCCGAGTACACGCGCGAGGTGCACGAGGAGTACGCGGTGCAGCGCTGGCCCGAGACGAAGCGGCTACTCGGATTGCTGGTGAACTCCAGCGGCGCGGCACACGCGCGCAACGCCCGCCGGCTGGTGCACGCCTCGCGTAAGGAGGATCGGCGCCTGTCAGCGGCGCTGCTCGCCGCCGCGTTGGCCCACACCCCGGAGGCCGAGGAGGCCCTACGCGGAGCGCGGACCCGGATGGCGCGTAAGCCCGCCGCGCTCGCGCGAGAGCTGTTGCGCAACTTCCCGAAGGGCAGGCGCGGCAAGAACCGCCGGCGTCGCAGGATTAACGGCGGTGCGCCCGGCGCCGTCACCGAGGAGGCAGTCTCCACTGCCGCGCTTGGGGGCGAGCAGGCGGCGGAGGTCGGGACCGGCGCGCGGACCGAATCGCACAGCGCGCAGAGCGCAGAGCCCAACCGGGACGAGCCGAACACCGCGGCGGACGACACACCCAAGGCCGAGCCGAAGCACGAGCCAGCGCCTGCGGCCGACGACGAAGCGAAGGCGGCGCCGAAGACCGAACCGAAACCCGCGCGGAGCCGGCGCAAACCTACCGAGGACAACGGTAACGTTGTCGAGGAAATTCAGCGTGCGGGCCAGTCGTTGGAGAAGCCAACGACGCGGTCGCGTCGCAGAAGCGCGGCGTAACTGCCAACCCACCGAGTTCGACCGAGGTGACGCGAGAGGCACTGGACTTTGGCGTTTTGGTTCCATCCCTGGGACCCAAAATGCGAAAGTTCGCGGGGCGCTGACAGACAGCTACCCCGTGGCGAGGTGCACTTCGCCCGCCTGGAGGGCCATGAGACCGTCGAGGGTCTCGACGAGCAGGCGGCCCTCGGCGTCGATTCCGGCGGCGCGCCCTTCGCCGGCCGTCCAGAGCACCGACTGGTGCAGGAGCGCGTCGCGTTCCCGCACGGCTTCCAGTATCGCGGACGGGGTGGCGGCGAGCCAGTGCTCGAGCGAATGCAGCAGCCGCTCGAGCACTGGCTCGATCGCATCCGGCGAGAGCCCGAGCGTCCCCGCCCGTCCGCGCAGCTCGCGCGGGAAGTCCTCGTCGCGCAGCGCGACGTTGAGGCCGATCCCGAGCACGGCCCAGTGCTCCTGTGGCCGGCCTTCGATCAGGATGCCGGCCACCTTGCGCCCGCCCACCAGCACGTCGTTTGGCCACTTGATCGCGGCTTCGGGTCCGACCAGCTCGGCCACCCCGACTCCCGCCGCCAGTGTCACCAGCGGCGGCGGATCGCGAATCACCAGTGAGCACAGGAGCGCCCGGCCAGCCGGCGCGGTCCACTGCCTGCCCTGGCGGCCGCGCCCGGCGGTCTGCTCGCGCGCGGTCACCAGCGTCCCATGGGGCGCGCCGCGAACCGCGAGCTCGCTCGCGCGGGTGTTGGTCGAGTCGGTGCGGCGCAGGTGAAGCCGGGGTGTGCCGAGCGAGCCCGACCGCGGGCGCTGTGTGGTCACGTCACGCCAGCCGGATTCGCAGCTCGTCGTCCACCGCCAGACTGAGCCGCGTCGCGGCGTCGCCATAGCTGACGGCCAATGCGAGCCTCCGGTGGGCGTCCTCGTACAACAGCAGCTCGCTCGCACCGACGTCGGCGAAGGTCCGCCCGAAGTGGGCCGGATGGGTTCCGCGCGGCCCGAGATCGACCTCGACCGCGCGCCCCAGCTTGAGTCCCGAGTCGACGAGATCCTCGTGCCCAGCGTCGAGCTGGGCATTGCCGAACCGGTCGATGTAACGCACGTGGACGACCAGCACGCCGTCCTGCACCCCAGGGCGCGGCAGCTCCAGCGCGATCAGGTGCTCCGGCTCGCAGGGATCGCCCACCTCGGCCAGCGGGACCCCCCCGGCCAGCGCGGCGGCCACCGGCGCAAACACGTCGCGTCCGTGAAAGGTCGCTGAGACCGGCTCGAGCCGGAACGTCGAGCGCGCGATGTCCACCGCCTCCACCACCCCGCCGCCGACCTCTGCCGCCAGCGAGAGCAGTCCGTTATCGGGGCCCACCAGGATTCGATCGTCGGCCACGCGCAGAGCCACCGCGCGCCGCTGCGCGCCGACGTCGGGGTCGACGACCGCCAGGTGGACGCCGACCGGCGTGTAGGGAAGCGCCTCGCGCAGGATCAGGGCTCCGGCTCTGACGTCGTGGCGACGGATGCCATGGGTCAGGTCGATCACGCGCGCCTGCGGGCAGATCTTGGCGATCACCCCGTGGCACACGCCGACGAAGTCATCTTCCAAGCCGTAGTCCGAGAGGAAGGTGAGCACCGGTGCAGTCACGTCAGCCAGAAAGGTATCCGTCCGCTCGCGCCCGCCGTTCAGCTCGAGGCGCGGTTCGCGGCAGCGTCGAGGACCAGCGCTTGCACGAGGCCATCGATGTCGTGCCGGACCGCCTCGACCTGGGGCTCGAATCCTCGCTGGCGCAGCTCCGCGCTGGTGATCGGGCCGATGCTGACCAGTCGCGCCCGGGAGGACACCCGGTCGCCCACCGCGTCGAAGAAGTACCGCACGGTCGACGCGGAGGTGAACGTGACGTATTCCGCTTCGCCGACCTCGCCCAGCTGCGCGGGGGTCAGCCGCTCGGTGACGGTCTCGTACAGCGCCATGACATCGACCTCGGCCCCGCGCTCGCGCAGGGCGTCGGGCAGCACGTCACGGGCCCGTGCGGCGCGCGCGACGAGGGCGCGCCTGACCGGGATCTCCGCGAGCGCTTCGACGAGCCCCTCGGCGACGAAGCGCTCCGGCACCACATCGGCGATCACGCCATGCTCGCTGAGTGCCGCGGCCGTGCCCGGCCCAATTGCCGCCACCCGCACACCGGCGAACGCGCGGGCGTCGCGGCCGGCGGCCGCCAATCGCCCGAACAAGAGCCGGACCCCATTGGGGCTGGTCAGACACACGAGGTCGTAGCTCTCGACCGCCGGGAGCGGCCCGTCGAGCTCGCGGATCCGGATCACCGGCGCCTGCACCACCTTCGCCCCCAGCCCTCGCAGACGCGACGCCAGGCCGCTGGCCTGCGCGCGGGCGCGAGTCACCGCCACCGTGACCCCGGCCAGCGGGCGCTCCCCGAACCAGTCCAAGCGCTCGTGCAGGGCCGCGACGGGCCCGAGGACGGCGATCGACGGCGCCCGGACCTTCGCCGCCGCGGCGACCGAGGCGATCGTGGCGAGCGTCCCCGTGACCACCCTCTGATCCGGCAACGTGCCGCGCTCGATGATCGCGGCCGCCTCCGTGCCGTTGCGTCCGGCGGCGATCAGCTGCTGCGCGATGGCCGCCAGCTGTCGGACCCCCATGTAGATCACCAGCGTGCCCGGGAACGCGGCCAGCGCATCCCAGTCGAGCGCCGATTCTGGCTTGGCCGGGTCCTCGTGCCCGGTCACGAACGCCACGGCGCTGGCGAGGTCTCGGTGGGTGACCGGGATCCCCGCGTAGGCCGGCGCCGCGACCCCGGCACTCACCCCGGGCACGATCTCGAACGGCACGCCGGCCGCCCGGAGCACCTCGGCCTCCTCGCCGCCGCGCCCGAACACGAACGGATCGCCACCCTTCAACCGCACCACCGCGCGTCCGGCCTGTCCGTGCTCCAGCAGCAGGCGTTCGGTCTCCGACTGCGCGATCGAGGCGCCTCCACCCTCCTTGCCCGCATACAGAAGCTCCGCGTCGGCGCGCGCGCCCTCGAGTGCCGAGTCGGGAATCAAGCGGTCGTAGACGATCACGTCGGCCGTCGCGATCAGCTCGAGGGCTCGCGCCGTGAGCAGACCGGGATCGCCAGGACCGGCTCCCACCAGGTAGACGGTCACGCCGCGTACGCCCGCTCGGCCTCTTGCAGCAGCTCGGCGGCGCCCGCTGCGAGCATCCGCTGCGCGCACTCCGAGCCCGCGCGGCGCGCATCGGCGCACACGCAATCCCGTAACCAGGTCGAGCCGTCAGGCAGCCCGGCCCACCCGACCAGCTCGATGCGCCCACCGCCGAGCGAGCGGGCGTGTGCCCCCACCGGGGTGTTGCAGGATGCGCCAAGCGCGTGGACCAGCTCTCGCTCGGCCGTCACGCACGCCGTCGCGTCGGCGTCGGTGATCCGCGCGAGGGTCTCGGGGGCCAGCGTGCCGGGCCGCGCTTGCAGCGCCAGCGCACCCTGCCCGGCCGCGGGTACGAGGCCCGCCAACACGCCGCCGGCCTCGGCGGCCCGGCCCAGGCGCTGGAGCCCGGCCAGCGCGAGCACGAGTGCGTCGAACGACCCGGCCGCGAGCTTGCCCAGGCGGGTATCGACGTTCCCGCGGACGGGCACCACCTCCACGTCATCGCGTAAGGCGCGGAGTTGAGCGGCGCGGCGCAGACTGCTGGTGCCGATCCGCGCTCCGGCCGGCAACTCCTCCAGCGACGGCGCGCCGCAGATTGCGTCGCGCGGATCGGCGCGTTCTGGGATCGCGACCAGCTCGAGGCCGGCGGCGAGCTCGGCCGGTACGTCCTTGGCCGAATGGACGGCCAGGTCGATCCGTCCCTCGAGCAGAGCCTGCTCGAGCTCGGACACCCAGCGTGACTTGTCGGCCACGGCGGCGCCGCGGTCGCCCGAGGTCGTGACGGTCACCAGCTCGGCCCCGTCCCCCACGCGCTCGGCCACCCAGCGCGCCTGCGCGAGCGCGAGCGCACTCGCGCGCGTGCCAATCCGCATCAGCCGCGCCGGGTGCCGCGCGCGAAGCCCCGGACCGGAAGCTCGCGGACCTCCGCCATCTGCTGGTCGAACTCCCTATCCGGCGAGGCAGCTTCCGCGCCGAGGCCATCGTTCTGGGCGCCGGAGGTACCCTCCTCGACGTTGAGCCCGAACAGGTCGCGGACCAGCGCCATGCGGGCGTGCACGCGGTCGTCGCGCATCTCCCGAATGCGTGTGGTCGGATCGTGCAAGAGCCGGTTGACCACCGCGTGGCTCATCGCCTCGACGCGCTCCAGGTCACGCGGTGAGGCGGATTCCCATTTGCCGGCGTTATCGCTCACAACCTGATCGGCGACCTGCGTCGCGTAGGCGCGCAGCGCCGCCAGCGTCGGCAGCACCTCGAGCGACCCGAGCCACACCGCGAAGTGCTGAATCTCCTCCTCGATGATCCCCTCCGCCTTGCGCGCCTCGGCCTGGCGGACTTTGCGGTTGCGGGCCACGACCGCCTGAAGGTCGTCGATGTCGTACAGCGACACGCCGGTGATCGCGGCGCAGGACGCGTCGATGTCGCGCGGGACCGCGAGGTCGATCAGCAGCATCGGCCGCCCACCGCGGTCATCCATCACCTCGGCGAGCTCGCGCGCTTCGAGCAACAGGTGCGGCGAGGCCGTGGCGGCGAGCACGATGTCGGCACGGCTGAGCGCCTGCGGAAGCTCGTCGAAGCTGAGGCTCTCGCCCCCGTAGCGGCGGGCCAGGGCGATCGCCCGGTCACGCCGGCGGCTGGCGACGAACACCGTCCGCACGCCACTGTCGGCCAGCGCCCGCGCGGTCAGCTCGCTCGTCTCGCCGGTGCCGACGATCACCACCTCGCGCCCGTCGAGCGCACCCAGCAGCTCACGGGCCAGCGCGACCGCCACGGCCGGCAGGCTGAGCTGGCGCTCGCCGATCGCGGTCTCGCTGCGCACGCGCTTGCCGGTGGCCAGCGCGGCCTTGAACATGCGGTTGGTCAGCGGCCCGACGGTCTGATTCGCGAGCGCCGCCTCATACGCGCGCTTGACCTGGCCCTGGATCTCCGCCTCGCCGATGATCATCGACTCGAGCCCCGAGACCACGCGATACAGATGCCGGGCGGCATCGCAGTTGCGATGCGAGTAGATCGCGGTGGCCAGGCCGGTCGGCCGGATTCCGGCCTGCCGAGCGAGCATCGACAGCGCGGTGCTCTCGGCCTCGACCGGGTCGCCGACGACCAGATACAGCTCGGTGCGGTTGCAGGTCGAGATCGCGACCGCCTCGTGCACCTCAGCCGCTCCGCGGAGGTCGCGCAGGAACTCGACCGCCCGAGCCTCGGGCAGCGCCAGACGCTCGCGGACTTCCACCGGGGCGGTCTTGTGCGAGACGCCGATCGCCAGCAGCTCGCTCACGCGACCGACTCCAGGTCGCGTTCGGAAGCCTCGGCGGCAGCCTCGACGTCACGTCGCAGCTCGGTCAGCTCGCGCTCGGTTCGCTGCAGCCGGGTGGCCATGATCCCCACGTAGATCAGCACGACCAGCAGGAACACGATGTAGGCGCCCGCGACGTACTTGCCCGCCGTGTGCAGCGGCAGTGCAGGCGCCAGCGCCAGGAGACCGGTCATGACGGCGCCGCACTGCGTCCGACGGGCCGCAGCGCATCATCGCCGAGCAGCCGGCGACGCAGCGCCCGGATCTGCATGCGCGCGTTCTTGGCCGCCATCTCGTACTTCCACAACGTCACGTACAGCAGCAGGATGCCCAGGAAGGAGACCAGGAACGTCAGCCGCATCGAACCCGGCAGGTTGCCGCCCTCCAGGGTCAGCACCCGCGGGTGCACGTACTGCTGCGCCAGCCGCACCGCGATGAAGTTGAGCGGCACGAAGGCCCCGGCGACGATCGCGAACACGCTGGCATAGCGTGACTGGCGCTCGGGATCATCGATCGAGAAGCGCAGCGGCTGATAGGTGGCGAACAGCAGCAGCACGATCATGAACGAGACCAGCGTCGGCTCGTTCCACACCCACCAGTGGCCCCAGGACGCCTTGGCCCAGATCGCTCCGGTGATCAATCCCGCGACACCGAAGATCAGCGCCATGTGAATCGCGACATACGAGCGCATGTCCCAGCGCCGATCGCCGGTCCTCAGATAGCCGATCGCCAGCAGTCCACCGAAGATGAACCCGCCGAGGGAGACGATCGCGAGCGGGACGTGGATATAGAAGATCTTCTGCACGAAGCCCTGATCGGCGTCGAGCGGCGCATAGAAGAAGACGAGCGCCAAGGCGGCGCCGATCGTGGCGATGGTGGCAAGCGAAAGGCCTCTGAGACCCTTCCCGTAAGTGGTCACGCGCTCAGTCCTCCAGCAGGAAGTCGAACACCGCGTAGGCAATCAGTGCGAACACAACATCATAAAGCGCGAGCACGGCGAGCCACTTACCCGGCGGCGAGCTCGAACCGTGCGCCGCCAGCAGCGGCCCGGCGGCGCGAGCGGTGGCGATCAGGGCGGGAATCATCAAGGGCAGCCCGATCACGGGCCCGATCAGGTCGCGCGCCCGCGTGTGGACGGCAATCGCGGAGACCAGCGTCCCGATCACGGCGATGCCGAGGTCGGCGAGCACCAGCACCGCGATCAATCCGGGCAGCGATCGGCCCAGAGACGGACCCAGCAGCAGCAGGCCAAACGCCGGTATCGCGATCAGCTCGAGCACGGCCAGGAAGGCGAACAGGGCCCCGGCCTTCGCGATCAGCAGCGCGTTGCGCTCGACGGGCGCCAGCAGGAAGCCGTCGAACCCGCCCTGCTCGCGCTCGGCCACGAACAGCCGGTTGATGCCGAGCATCGCCGCGAACAGCAGCGTCGTGGTCAAGACGCCGGCGGCGAGCTGCCCGTCGATCGTGTCGCGATTCAGTCCAAAATGAAAGATCACGAACGTTGTCAGCGTGAACAGGATCATCGCCGGCACGGTCTCGAGCGTCCGCAGCTCGAGTCGCAGGTCCTTACGCAGGATGGTCAGCGCCGTCTTCACGCGTACAGCTCCCGCAGCTTCTCGCGGCTCAGCTGCTGCGGCGAGCCGACGAACGCCACGCGCCCGTCCGTCAAGCCGAGCACCAGGTCGGCCTCGGCCAGCGCCGCCTGAGGATCGTGGCTGGTCAACACGCGGGTGGCGCCGGCGCCACGGCCGATCAGCGGCTCGACCAGCGCGCTGGCGCCCGGGTCGAGGTTCGCGCGCGGCTCATCGAGCAGGAGCAGCTCGGGCTCGTGCAGCACCGCCCGGCACACCGCCAGCCGCTGCACCATTCCCCGCGAGAGCAGACGCACGGGCTCCTCGGCGCGGCGCTCCATGCCCACGGCCGCCAGCAGCTGCTCGACCCGCTCACGGCGGACGTCGTGGAGCCGGGCGTGGTAGATGAGGTTCTCGCGACCGGTCAGGTCGTTGTACAGCAGTGGGTCGTGCGCGAGCAGCCCCAGCCGTCCCCGAACCGCGAACGCCCGCCGCGGCAGCGGCTCACCGAACACCAGAACCTCGCCGGCGTGTGGACGCAACAGTGTCGAGAGGATCCGCAGCAGGGTGGATTTTCCGGCGCCGTTGCGACCGAGCACCGCGAGCGTCGCCCCGGCCGGGACACGCACCGATACCTGCCGCAACGCAGTCCGCTCGCCAAAGTGGCGGGTGAGGCCGCGCAACTCAATGGCCGGGGGTTCGTCCACCCTCGCGTTGAAGCGTCGCGACGACGTGTCCGAGCGTCGGGGCGATCACGGGAAACAGCTCGCCAATCGCCTTCGGGTTGCCAGGGAAGTTGATGATCAGCGTGCGGCCCACAATGCCCGACACGCCCCGGGTGAGAATGCCCATCGGCGTGTGCTTGAGCGACTCCGCGCGCATCGCCTCCGCGAACCCGGGAGCGTCGCGCTCGATCACCGCGCGGGTGGCCTCAGGCGTGACGTCGTCATAGGTCAGACCGGTACCCCCGGTCGTGAAGATCAGCGACGCTCCGTCTGCGGCGCGGCGCCTCAGCCACTCCTCGATCGACGCTCGATCATCCGGCAGCACGTCCCGGGCGACGATCTCCGCCCCGGCCGCTTGCGCCAGCTCAGCCAGCGCGGCGCCCGAGCGGTCCTCGGTTGCACCGGCGGCCACGGAGGTCGAGACTGTCAGGATCGCGGTCTTCATTGGCACGCGAGCTTACGGACCGGTGGCCCGGCGACGCCTCTCCCCATGCGATCCGCGCGCCGAGCGGCCGGCTCAGCCGCGCCGCCAGTGCCCCGAGCGCCCGCCCGACTTCTCGATCAGAGCCACTTCGGCGATTTCCGCGCCGCGCTCGATGCCCTTGACCATGTCGTACACGGTCAACGCGGCGACGGCGGCGGCCGTCAACGCCTCCATCTCGACACCGGTCGGCCCAGTGGTCCGCGCCTCGGCGACCAGGGCGATCTCACCGTCCTCGACGTCAATCGACCCCTCGACCCCGAGAAACGAAAGCGCCAGCGGATGGCACAGCGGGATCAGCTCCGAGGTGCGCTTTCCGGCCTGGATCCCCGCGATCCGGGCCACCCCGATGACGTCGCCTTTGGGCGCATCGCCGGCCAGCACCGCCTGGGCGGTGGCCGGCGTCACGCGCACGACCGCCCGGGCGATCGCCCGGCGCTCGGTCGCGGGCTTGTCGCCGACGTCGACCATCCGAGCCCGTCCGGCGCGATCGAGATGCGTCAGCTCGCTCACACTCACGCTGCTTGGGTCAGCCGGCTGCCGCGGCCGTCGGCGGGCTGTACGCATGCCGAGCCTGCGCGATCAGGTCGCGCACCGCCTTCGACATCGCCCGCGCGCAACATCTCGATCGGATCGGGTTCGCCGTTCACGATCGACTCGAAGAACTCCTTGCGATCCTGGTAGGTGGGCAACGTCGCCTTGGCCCAGCCGCGAGCGTCGTTGAGCAGAATGGCCAGCAGCGCATACGGCTCGCCGAACTGCTCGCCGATCTCGCGCTTCATCCGTTTGGCCAGGGCCGGCGAGGCCCCCGCCGTCGAGATCGCAACGGCCAGCGGTCCGGTACGCACGATCGCCGGCAGGATGAAGTTGCACAGCGGAGGGACGTCGACGACGTTGACCAGCATCGCGCGCTCCTCAGCGTCCTCGAACACGCGAATGTTGATGTCGGTGTCGTCGGTCGCGGCAATCGCGATCAGGCATCCCTCGAGGTCGGACGATTCGTAGGGCCTGCTCTCCCACCGGATCGAGCCCTCGAGTGCGAGCTGGATCAGGGCCGGATGGGCCTCGGGCGCCACCAGCGTCACGTCGGCGTCGCAGGCGAGCAGGCCCTCCACCTTCTCCAGGCCGACGTCGCCGCCGCCTACGACCACGCAGCGGCGCCCCCGCAGCCGCAAACACGCGATGTAGAACGGCGTCTCAAGCATCCCCTGCACGCAGGACTGGTCGCAGATACCTCTGCGGAGCTGGCAGACACATTCCTTGCCGGCGTAAGCCTGAGCGGGCATCGCTTAGACTAGCGCGACCGAGCCACGGTCCACTCGGGCCGGTTCGGCGCCGGAGAGATTGCCGCTCGAGTGTCTCCCGGGTCTAGCCGCCCGAGCGGCTGAGCGCTCAGCCGATGCTGACGAGCAGCGGTGCCGCCGGACGCGCCGTGAGCACGGCGTTGCCCGCGAAGCGAACCGTCAGCCGCACGCGGCCGCGGACCGAGCCGGCGCCCGCGCAGCGTGACCTGTCACCCGGTAGCTGCACGAGCGCCCGATCGTCGTCCGCGGCGCTGTCACCGTGTACGGCCGATGGTCCCGTGACCGTCGACCGAGCCGCGGCAGCCTGCTGCGCGGGCCAAACCGGGAGGCAGCGACAGGCGCCCGCTGATCTGGACACGAACGGAGCTCGCCGCTTGACGGCCGGGGCTTGACCGTCGCGTTGAAGGCGTCGGGCTTCGGGTCGAGTTCGCGGTGCGGAAGGTCACGTCGGCGCCGGCCGCGGTGCCCGCTGCGTTGCTCGCCACGACACGGACGTGGTACGTCCGTGCGTGGCTTGAGTCCGCTGAGGCCGCGACTCACCGGGCACGTCGACGAGTGCCGCTCCGATCGACAGCGCGGCGTGCGCGAACCGTAGCGAACGCGTCGTCCCGTAGTCGAAGTACGTCTTGGTGGCTTGGCCCTCGGCGTTGACGACTCCGGCGAGCGTGGCGAAGAACGGGCCGACGTCCGTCGCCCGGCGCGTGGTCACGGCCGGCGCGCGGCGCGCCGGGAGCGCGGCGATCGTGAACACGCCGTCGGTTCCCCCGGCCGTTCCGTCGGCATCGGTGGCGGTGGCGCGGAAGTGGTAGGTCCCGGGTGCCAGCCCCGAGGCGGAGGCGGAGAACGGCTGGGCGACCGCTCCTCCGGCCAGCGGCTGGGCAGCCGTGACGCGGCCGTAGGCGACCGTCGGTCCGTACTGGAAACTCCCGCTCCCGGCCCCCGGATCGGGATTGCTGGCCGTGGCGCTGAACACCACGCTCGTGCCGGTCACCGCGGCAGCGCCGGTGATCACCAGCGGTAGCGCGCGCTCGATAGGCGCCGATGTCGCAGCCGGCCTGCCGGCGGCTGCGGCCGGCTGACGCCGCGCTGGTCGGTGGACAGCGGATTGCCGAGCAGATCGGTGCATCCCGCCGGGTCGCCGGCGTCGATCGCCGGGCTGCCGGCCAGCAGCGCCTCGGTGGGCGTCGGACCGCCGTTGTCGGCCAGTGGACCGAGACCCGGAGCGGCGCCGCACGACGTCGCCGGTTGCCGTCAGCGAGCAGGTGTTGTCGGCTCGGCCGGGTCGTCGGTCAGGTTGTAGCCGTCGGAGCTGATCGGGCCGGCGCAGTTGCCGTTCGCATCCGCGGCCGCGTTGCCGGCGATGATCGAGTCGGTCACATCGACGGTCGCGCTGCAGGTTGTTGTTGATGCCGCCGCCGGTCGCCGCCGAGGCGCTGTTGGCCGTTGATCGTCATGTTGGCGAACGTCACGCCGTCCTTGACGTTGTTGAGCAGCACGCCGCCGCCGCCGTCGCTGTCGCGATCGATCGGCGGCCGGCTCGTCGGTGCTGTTGCCCGTGATCGTGCTGTTGAGGTACTGGCTGCCGTTCCCACGTGTCGAAGATGCCCCCGCCGCCGCCCCTGTCGAGTCCCGGGGCCGTGCGCGACGTTGCCGGCGACCGTGCTGTCCTGCAACCGGAAGTTGGTTGCCGAACTCGAAGATGCCGCCGCCGCCGTCGGTGGGGGTGGAGGTCGTTGGGCGTGGCCGTCGAGACAGCTCGCGGTGTTGCCGTCGATCTGGCTGTCGACCACGGTCAGGTCGCCGCCATCCATGTACACGCCGCCACCGCCGTTGGCGTCGTAGCGCCGGTGCCGTCCGGGGCGACGGTGGCGGTGTTGTCACTCACCGCTCGAGTCGGTGAGCGTCAGGTTGTCGCTGTTGTCGCCGGTCTGCGCCATCAGGATGCCGCCACCGCCGCCGTCTCCATCGTGACGCGGGTACGTTCACCGTGTTGTCGCTGACCGTGCTCCCGGTGAGGGTCAGCGAGGTCGACGCTGAAGATGCCGCCGCCGCCCTGGTTGAAGCGCGCGCCGGCGTTCGTCGTGTCCACCGTGTTACCGACGACGTCGACACCGTTCGAGCACGACCGGTCCCGGGCCGCCCGCGGCAATCCCACCGCCGCCCGACTTCGCCGTCGGCGTCGGTGTCGCCACCGGTGATCGTGAGATCCTCGAGCCTGACCGCCGCGGAGTTGCCGTTGATCAGCATCACCCGGTCGTGGTTGCCGGCGGTCGCCTGGATCACGCTCGAGCCGGCACCCGCGCCCTTGATCGTGAGCGGCAGCAACACGGTCAGCTGCCCGTTGGATACGAGGTACGGCGTGGTGCTCGCCGGCACGATGACCGTGTCGCCGTCGACCGCCTTGGTCATCGCCTGGCGCAACGAGCACGACGCCGGCTGACAGTCGGCGTCGTTGACGGCCGTGTCAGCAGTCGTGGTGACGGTGTAGGTGGCGGCCGACGCCGACGCCGCACCGGCGGCCAGCAGCGCCAGCGGACGACGCATGCGGCGAGCCCGGCATCGCATCAGTACAGGCCCTGGGCTGATGGCATGTGGAACTCCGTTCCGTCGACGAGCGCGCTGGTCTACCGCCGGACAGCGTCGCGGGCCAGGCGCGCGCCGAGCTTCAGCAATGGCGCGGCTCCGGAACGCAATGCCGCAGCCCTGATCGAGGGTCGGCCATACAGCACCGCGGCACTCTCCCGCAGCGCCTGGCCCAGCGTCTCGTCATAGGGGTGCCACCAGGGGTTGCGCAGCTTCGAGGACTCCCAGACGCGCAGCTTGATGTTCACACACTCGTACAAGCCGAACTTGGAGTGCGTGCGTCCCAGTCCCGATTCCTTCACCCCACCCCACGCGCACTGGCAGGCGCCGTGACTGAACATGTGATCGTTGATCCACACCATGCCGGACTCCAGCTCGCGCGCCATCCGTTCGCCGCGACCGCGATCCGCGGTCCAGACCGACGCCCCCAGGCCGAAGTCGCTGTCATTGGCCAACGTAATCGCCTCGGCTTCGGAATCGACGACCACGATCGGGAGCACCGGCCCGAAGATCTCCTCGCGCATGATGCGCATCTCGTGGGTGACGCCGGTCAGCACGGTCGGAGCGTAGAACGCACCCGCCTCGAGGCCGGCGGGAGCGGCCGCCGGTCCTCCACAGTGCAGGACAGCGCCGTGAGCGACCGCGTCGGTGACCAACTCGTCGACGAGTTCATACTGCTCGCGCGAGACCATCGGTCCGATCTCGGTGTCCCAGCCGAGCGGATCGCCGACCCGCAGCCGACGCGCCCCGTTCACGACGCCGGCGATGAACCGCTCAGACACCTCGCGCGCCACATAGACCCGCTCGATGCCCGAGCAGGTCTGACCGGCGTTGGCGAACCCGCCCCATAGCGCGCCGGCGATCGCGTGGTCGAGGTTCGCGTCCGGGAGCACGATCATCGGATCCTTGCCGCCGAGTTCGAGGACCGATCCCTTCAACTGGCGCGCGCATTTCTCAGCCACGCCACGACCGGTCGGCACCGATCCGGTGAAGAACACCTTGGCGACGCTCGACTCGACGAGCGCCGAGCCCGTCCCGGGACCGTGCACCACCCGCACCAGGCCGTCCGGAATGCCCGCCCGGGCCAGCACCTGGGCGATCCGCTCGCCGATCAGCGGTGTCAACGAGGCTGGCTTGAGCACGACCCCGTTGCCCGCCATCAGCGCGATCGCGACCTCGCCCAGCGGGATGCTCCACGGATAGTTCCAGGGGGAGATGACCCCGATCACCCCGAGCGGCTCGTAGACGACCGTCGAATGCTTGGTCTTCAGGAACAGCTGCGGCATCGGGACCTTCTCGTCGGCCAGGATCTGCTGCCCCTCACGAGCGATCCAACCCAGCGCATCGATCGTCGGCAACAGCTCCATCGAGAACGCCTCATTGCGCGGCTTGCCCTGCTCATTGACGATCAGGTCGCGGATCTCATCGGACTCGTCGAGCAGTACCTGCGCCGCGCGCTCGAGGTAGCGCGCCCGATCGGACAGGGAGAGCGCCGCCCAGAACGGCTGCACGGCGGCGACCGCGTCGACCACCGCCTGGACGTCTTCCGGCGCGGTGACGTCCACCGCACCGAGCCGGGCGCCGCTGGCGGGGTTGAACGATTCGAGCGTCCTCGTAGCGGTGGCGGCCTCCACGATCGGGAGGTTACTGGCTCGCGAGTCCGGTCCCGAACGCGTCGTGCACGCTGCGCGCGCCCGGTGCGTGCCTGCGCTACTCCGCCAGACCGCGCCGGCGGCGGATCTCCCGCAGCCGCTCGCGTAGCCCTGCCTCGGCGTCGTCAGGCGCGTAGAACCGGCTGCCGATCACCGGACCGGGCATCAGCTCCTGGGGTGAGATGTGCCCCTCGCGACGGTGTGGATTGTCGATAGCCTCCGTCGCTCCGAGTCGAGGAACGTAAATGCGGCGGCGGCGCTTGGCCACCGCGCTCGCGAACGTGCTCACGGGCGGCGAGCACCGCTCGCTTGGCGGCGTCTGACTTGGGGGCCAGCGACAGGTAGATCGCGGCCTGCGCGAGAGCGAACTGGCACTCGGGCAGGCCCACGTGCTCAACCGCGTCGGCCGCCGCGGTGGCGACGAGCAGCGCTTGGGGGTCGGCGTTGCCGATGTCCTCGGAGGCGAGGATGACCATTCTGCGGACGATGAAACGCGGATCTTCGCCCCCTTCGAGCATGACCGCGAGGTAGTAGAGCGACGCGTCGGGGTCAGAGCCGCGGGTGGCCTTGATCCAGGCGGAGATCGTGTCGTAGTGCTGATCGGCCTGCCGGTCGTACAGCAGCGCCCGGCGCTGGAGCGCGTCCTCCGCGTGCGCGAGCGTCACCGGCTGATCCGGGCCGGCGGCTTCGCAGGCCAGCTGCAGAGCGTTCAGCGCGGTGCGCGCGTCCCCGCCCGAGCGCTCGGCGAGGAACTCGAGCGCCACCGGCTGCACCCTGCCCGCGGGGCCGCAGTGCCCACGGGCCACCGCGCGATCGAGCAACCCGCGGACCTCGTCGGGGCGCAGCGCCTCGAGCTCGTACACGTGGGTGCGCGAGAGCAGCGCCGAGTTGACCTCGAAGTACGGATTCTCGGTGGTCGCGCCGATCAACGTGATCAGCCCCTCCTCGACGGCCGGCAGCAGGGCGTCCTGCTGGGCCTTGTTGAAGCGGTGGATCTCATCGAGAAAGAAGATCGTCTTGCGGTCGGTGCCGGCCAGCCGTTCGCGCGCCCGCGCGATCACCCCACGTACCTCCGCCCGTCCCGCCTCGACGGCGCTCTCCTCCTCGAACGCGGCGCCCGACGCGTCGGCGATCAGCCGGGCCAGCGTCGTCTTGCCACTCCCGGGCGGCCCGTGCAGGATCATCGAGTGCGGCCGGCCCTCTTCGATCGCCTGGCGCAGCGCCGAGCCGGCCGCCAACAGCCGTTGCTGGCCCACGAACTCCGCCAGCGTGCGGGGCCGCAGGCGCGTGGCGAGCGGTGCGTCAGCGGCCGATCCCGCAGCGGTTGCCACGGTCGGCTCCGGCTCGCCGAACAGGCGCTCCATGTCGCTAAGTATGAGCCTGGCGGCAGCGGCTGGGTCAGCGGCCGACGATGGCCAGCGCGGCATCGTGGACCAGGCCGTTGGTGGCGATTGCGTCGCCCCCGTCCACCCTGGTTCGGCCGCCGAGATCGGTGAACCGCCCGCCGGCCTCCTGCACCACCATCAGCGGTGCGGCGAGATCCCACACCGAGACCACCGGATCGAGCCCGATCTCCACGGCGCCCTCGGCGACCAGCATGTAACCCCAGAAATCACCGTAGCCGCGTGTCCGCCAGCAACGGTCGGCCAACCCCAGCAGCGCATCCAAGCGGCCGACGTCGCGCCAATCCTCGATCCCGGCGAAACACAGCTGCGCGTCGTCGAGCTCGCGGACCGCGGACACGCGCATGCGGCGGGGCTGGTCGCTCAGTCCGTCGTCCACGAACGCGCCCGCGCCCTGCGAGCCCCACCAGCGCCGGTGCAGCGCCGGCGCCGACACCACGCCGATCGTCATCTCGTCGTTCTCCTGCAGCGCCAGCAGCGTCGCCCAGACCGGAACGCCGCGCACATAGTTCTTGGTGCCGTCGATCGGGTCGACGATCCAGCGGCGGGTGGCGCCGGGAGCGGCCGAGGTCCCGTACTCCTCCCCGATCACCGAGTCGGCGGGCCTCGCCGCCGCCAGCCGCTCGCGGAGCGCCTGCTCGACGGCGCGGTCGGCCTCGGTCACGGGCGTCAGATCGGGTTTGGTGTCGACGATCAGGTCCTCGGCCCGGTAGCGGCTGAGCGTGATCGCGTCGGCGACGTCGGCCAGCTCGAGGGCGAGCGCGAGATCATCGGGGGAGGCGGCCACGGCGTGTGATGCTACGCGGGATCCCGAGCGGCGGGATGCGCAGGTTCGCGTTACGCTCCCGGGCGCGACATGAGCGATGACCTCCAGCGCGAGACGACCGAGGTCCTGCAACGCCTCGTGCGCTTCAACACCGTCAACCCGCCGGGCCGCGAGCGCGTCGCGATCGAGTATCTGGAGGGCTACCTGCGAGCCGCCGGCTGGCGCACGGACATGCTGGCCGCAGACGACGAGCGCCCCAACCTGGTCGCCGACCTCGACGGCGAGCGCGACGGCCCGACACTGTGTTTCCTCGGCCACGTGGACACGGTGCTCGCCGATCCAGCGGAGTGGAGCCACGACCCGTGGTCGGGCGACCTGGCCGACGGCTGTCTGTGGGGCCGGGGCGCGATCGACATGAAATCTCAGGTCGCCGCCGAGGCGGTCGCGGGCGCCATGCTGGCCCGCCAGGGATGGCGGCCCGCCCGCGGCCGCGCTGAAGCTCGTGTTCGTCTCCGACGAGGAGACCGGCGGGGATCTCGGCGCCCACTGGCTGACCAGCACCCATCCTGAGAAGGCCCGCTGCGACTTCCTGCTCAACGAGGGCGGCGGCCAGGTGTTCGAGTACGACGGCCGGCGCCGGTATGGCGTCTGCTGCGCGGAGAAGGGCATCTTCCGCTTCACGATCACCGCGCTGGGAGCGGCCGGGCACGCCTCGTTGCCGCGGACCGGCGACAACGCGCTGCTGAAGCTCGGACCGGTGCTGGCGCGGCTGGCCGATCAACCCTCGTCGTTCGAGCTGACCGAGGCGCCGGCCGCGTTGCTCAGGGGCCTGGGCGAGGATCC
Organism: uncultured Solirubrobacterales bacterium; assembly: GCA_963838535.1. Taxonomy (GTDB): domain Bacteria; phylum Actinomycetota; class Thermoleophilia; order Solirubrobacterales; family Solirubrobacteraceae; genus Palsa-465. The sequence goes on along the minus strand of CAWIRN010000013.1, from coordinate 175,103 downwards.
CGCCGACCCGGCGCAGGCGCTGGCACGGATCGGCGCCTCAGCGCCGGAGCTGGTGACGCTGGTCGAGCCGATGCTGGGCGTGACCCTGACGCCGACGATGGCCCGTGCCTCGGAGAAGATCAACGTGATCCCATCGCGAGCCGAGCTCAGAGTCGACTGCCGGGTCCCGCCCGGCCTCGGGGAGGATTCGGCCCGCCGGCGCATCGCCGAGGTCCTGGGTGAGGACACCGAGCACCTGAGGATCGAGTTCACCGAGACGGTCAGCGGCAACAGCTCCCCGATCGCCGGCCCGCTGATGGACGCCATCGACCGCTGGGTCAGGGCCAACGACCCGGGTGCAAGCTCGGTGCCGGTGATTCTGCCCGGCTTCTCGGACTCGCGCTGGTTCCGCGATGCCTTTCCGGACTGCGTCGCCTACGGCTTCTTCCCTCATCGGCACATGACGCTGCTGGAGGCCGCGCCCCTCGTCCACAACGCCGACGAGCGCATCGATCTGCGCGACCTGGGGTTCGCCGCGCGCTTCTACACCGACGTCGCCCGCGACCTGCTCGGCTGAACCGGCCGCGGCCGCGGTGGATCGGCGTCGCCCAGCTCGCGGGTCGAGCGCGGGAGGAGCGCCAGCAGGAGCAGCACCAACCCGACCACGCTGCCGACCCCGAGCACCGTGCGGGCCCCGAACGCCGAGGCCAGAGGGCCGGCCACCAGGTAGCCGAGCGGGAGCAGGGCCAGCGACCCCATCCAGTCATAGGAGCTGACCCGTGACAGGACGTGCGCGGGCACGTGGCGCGCGAGCGCGGTCTCCCACCAGACCATCAGCAGCGAAAACCCCACGCCGGTCGCGAACGCGAACGCGATCACGACCGCCAACGGCGCCCCGAGGCTGAACACGGCATTCTGGAGCGGCCAGGCGAGGACCAGCAGCAGACCCGCGCGCAGCGGGCGAGCGGGATGCCACTTGAGCCCGGCCAGCGCGCCGCACACCGCACCGAACCCGGCGACGCTCTCCAGCACGCCGAACACCCCGGTGCCGCCATACACGTCGCGCGAGATCAGCGGCGCCAGCGCATACCACTGCGCGTACACGCAGAACACCGCGCCGGTGAACACGGCGATCGTGACCCAGATCCACGTACGGGAGCGGACCTCGCGCCAACCTGCGCGCAGCTCCCACAGCACCGGAGCCGGGGGCAGGGCGTCGCCGCGCGGGCGTGGATGCACCCGCGTCAGCAGCCACGCGCTGATCACGAAGGTCGCGGCGTCGAAGGCAAACGCCTCACCCGCCCCGACACCGAGCACCAACACGGTGGCGAGCGCCGGGCCGACCAGAAACGCCAGGTTGGCCGTTGTCTCGCTCAGCGCCCTGGCGTCCTGGATCATCCCCTCCGGCACGGTCTGCGGCATCAGACCCGTATACGCCGGCTGGAAGAAGGCCTGCGCGGCGCCGAATAGAGCTTCGATCACGACGATCTGCCAGACCTGCACCGCACTCGTGAGGATCAGGACCGCGAGCACCGTGTGGAGCGCTGCTCGCACGACGTCGGTGACGATCATGATGCGGTGCCGCGGCAGGCGATCGGCCCAGACGCCGCCGAACAGGAGCAGGGTGACGAGGGGCAGCGACTGGGCGGCCAGGACCAGGCCGAGGTCGGTCGCCGAGCCGGTCAGCTGCGTGACGAACAGCGCCAACGCGACGACCACCGCCCGGTCGCCGATCACGCTGGCGGACTGACCAAGGAACAGGTAACGAAAATCTGGATAGCGCAGGACGCGCAGATGCGAACTCACGACACACTCTCGACGGGAAGCGGCGGGACAGGACAGCCGGCGCAGCCCTCAGCGGGCAGACGCCGATGGGGCGAAACTTCAGTATCGAGAGGTGATCAGCATCGCCCTGTGACCGTAGCAAAAGAGGGTCGGAATAGACTCCGCGAATGTCGATTCAGGTCTCCGCGCGCCTGGACCCGGAGATCTTTCGGCTGCCGGTGGACAGGATTCGGGCCGGCTACTACTCGGACGCGTACTTCGTGCTCACGAAGTCGCTGCTCGAGGCCGAAGGCGACCATCCGCACGTCACGATGCAGGTGTTCCAGAAGCACGATTCCGTCCTGGGGGGAATCGACGAGGCAATCGCGATCCTCAAGCTGTGCTCGGGGCACGACGCAGACGGGACGTGGGTCCCCGGCTGGGATCGCCTCACGGTGCACGCGCTCCGCGAGGGCGACCGGATCGCGCCGCGAGAGACGGTGCTGACGATCGAGGGTGATTACAGCCTGTTCGCCCATCTGGAGACCCCCTATCTCGGCGTCCTGGCCCGGCGCTCGCTGATCATGCGCAACGTGCGCGAGGTTGTCGAAGCCGCCCGCGGCAAGGAGATCTTCTACTTCCCGGCCCGCCACGATCACTGGCTCGTGCAGACCGGCGACGGCTGGAGCGCCCACGTCGCCGGGGCGATCGGCGTCTCGACCGAAGCGCAGGCCTCCTGGTGGGGCGGGCGCGGGATCGGCACGGTGCCGCACGGATTGATTGCCGCCTACGGCGGGGACACGGTCAAGGCGGCGGTCAAGTTCGCCGAGCACTTCTACGGTGAGATGAACATCACCGTCCTGGTCGACTTCGAGAACGACTCGGTCAAGACCGCGCTGGAGGTCGCCGCGGCGCTCGGGCCCAAGCTATGGGGCGTGCGGCTGGACACCTCCGAGCAACTGGTCGACCGCTCGCTGCTGGAGGAGATGGGCGGCTTTACTCCCACCGGCGTGAATCCCCGACTGGTCGAGAAGGTCCGCGGCGCGCTGGACGGCGCCGGCTTCTCGGACGTCCGGATCGTGGCCAGCGGAGGCTTCAACGCTGCCCGGATCAGCGAGTTCGAGGCCCAGGGGGTCGCCGTCGACGCGTACGGCGTCGGGTCCTCGCTGATCCGGGGCGAGAACGACTTCACCGCCGACGTCGTGAAGCTCGACGGACGCCCGGGCGGCAAGGTCGGGCGCGCGTTTGCGCCCAACCCGCGACTGGAGAGGGTTTAGGAGTTGGCGCCAACGGTCGATCAATGGACTAGTGCCATTGATCCCCGCCGGCTTTCTCGGCTACCCCGACGTCTACGCATGGCTGCACGACTGGCTCCCGATCATCTTCATGGGCCTGCTGGTCCTGTTGGTGTTCTCGCTCGTGCGGTTGATGCCGCGCACGCGTCCCAAGCAGATCACGCCTGACGCAGCCCCGTCCATCACCTGGGACGAGATCGCCGGCGCCGACGAGGCCAAGGCGGAGCTGCGCGAGATCGTCGACTACCTGCGCGACCCCAAACGCTTCCGCAGCCATCGGCGCCAAGGTGCCGAAGGGCATCCTGCTCCACGGGCCACCCGGCACCGGCAAGACGCTGCTCGCCAAGGCCGTGGCCCACGAGTCCGGCGCGACCTTCTTCTCGCAGTCCGCGGCATCGTTCGTGGAGATGTTCGTCGGCGTCGGCGCGGCGCGGATCCGCCGCCTGTTCCGAACAGCGGCCAAGCGGGCCCCGGCGATCGTGTTCATCGACGAGCTCGACGCGGTCGGCGGCCACCGGGGCAGCGACACGTCGGGAGAACGCGACCAAACCCTCAATCAGCTGCTGGTCGAGATGGATGGATTCACGGCCAACAAGGACGTCGTGGTGATCGCGGCCTCGAACCTGCTGGAGAAACTCGACCGCGCGCTGCTGCGGCCCGGGCGCTTTGACCGCCAGATCTTCGTCTCGCCCCCCGACGTCAACGGGCGCGAGGGGATCCTCAAGATCCATGCGCGCGACAAGCCGTTGACCGACGAGGTGGACTTCAAGCTGCTGGCCCGCCAGACCTCCGGGCTGACCGGCGCCGACCTGGCCAACATCTGCAACGAGGCGGCGATCAGCGCGGCTCGCCGGGGCGAGCAGCGCGTCGCGATGTTCGACTTCGACCACGCGATCGAGCGCGTTCTGGCCGGCATGCAATCACGACGCGACGCTGACCGAGCACGAGAAGCGCGTGGTCGCCTATCACGAATCGGGTCACGCGGTGTGCGGCGAGCTGTTGCCCTCGGTCGATCGCGTGCACCGGATCTCGATCATTCCCCGGGGAGTGGCGCTCGGCTACACCCTCAACCTGCCCGAGGAGGATCGCTACCTGAAGACGCGCGAGGAGCTGGTCGACTTCATGACCATGCTGCTCGGGGGTCGGGCAGCCGAGCAGCTCGTGTTCGGCTCGATCACCAACGGCGCGTCCGATGATCTCAAGCGCGTGGCCGAAGTCGCCTACGCGATGGTGCACGACTACGCGATGGGCACCGGCGTCACATCGCTGCGCGTGTCGCCGGATGGCGTGGCCGAGGCGACTCGGCGAGAGCGCGATGTGGAGGTCCGCGAGCTCGCCGACGAGGCGTTCCGCGCCGCGATCGCAATCGTCGAATCGCATCGCCAGCAACTCGACGATCTGGCCGAGACGTTGCTGGCCAACGAGGTACTCGAGCGCGACGACGTCGACCGGATCATGCGTGACATCCCGAAGGCGGCGCCGCGGCGGCGGGGCGGGGGCGAGCTGGGCATCGCGGCGGCGACCGCCGTCTCGCCGGCACCCCGCTAAGTGGTCCCGCCGCCGGACGGCCACACCGAGCGTGCTCACCAGTGGGTGCCGGACTCAGGCGTACCTTCGTCAGGTCGCGGCGCTGAACGGGCCCACGGGCGCACGCGGCTAGACTCCGCGGCCGATGCTGTCCACGATCGATCACGTCGGCGTCGCGGTCGAGGACATCGACGCCGCGCTGGCGATCTACCGCGACACGCTGGGAATGGCTTTGGTGCACCGCGAGACGGTGTCCGAGCAGGGCGTCGACGCCGCGCTGCTCGACATCGGCGACGGCCACATCGAGTTGCTCCAGCCGCTGGGGCCCGACACCGCGGTGGGGAAGTTCCTCAGCCGGAGAGGCCCCGGACTGCACCACGTCGCCTACCGGGTCGCCTCGGTGCAGCAGGCGCTGAGCGCGTGCGCGCAGGCCGGCGTGCGGCTGATCGACGAAACGCCGCGAACCGGGATCCGCGGCTCGCGTGTGGCCTTTCTGCACCCCGCGTCGACCGGCGGCGTACTGACCGAGATCGTGCAACCCGCGGAGGAGCCCTGAGCATGTCAGACGATAAGCCGCAGAAGATCAACATCGGCTTCGTGGGAGGTCAGGTTCTGAGCGCCCGCGTCGAGGCCGCCGAACTGTCTCAGCTCCGCGCGGCGCTCGGTTCAACCGGGTGGCACGACCTGAAGGCCGAGGACGGAACGATCGCGCTGGACCTGACCCGGATCGTCTACGTGCTGGTCGACGACGAGGGACACCGGGTCGGATTCGGATCCTGAGCCCCGCCGCTCGCGCCCCGCGCTGGTAACAGAAGGGGCTGGGCTGGCAGGCGGGCTGGGCTCAGACGATCCGGTTGCGCAGCACCCCGATCCCCTCGATCTCGAGCTCGATCTCGTCGCCGGGCAGCAGCCAGCGCCCGTCGTCGTGCTCCAGGATGCAGCCGCCGGCCCGACCGTGCCCGAGCCGATCACGTCGCCGGCGACGCAGACCCGGCGTGTTGCGCGCCGCCGCCTCCAGCAGCTGCGTCCCACGCCAGAATGCATCCCGCCGGTGCGCGAGTCGGTCCGGACCTCGCCGTTGACGCGCGCGATCGCCCGCATGTCGAGGTCCGCCGGGCAGCTCGTCGGCTGACACCAGCACGGGCCCGAGCGCGGTCGCGAAGTCCTTGCCCTTGGCCGGCCCGAGCCCGACCGGCATCTCGGCGCACTGCAGGTCGCGGGCCGAGAAGTCGTTCATGATCGTGAAGCCCTCCGGCCGGCCGTCGGGCCCGATCACGCAGGCCAGCTCGAGCTCGTAGTCCAGCTGCGTCGGTGTCGGCCGGCCGCGGTGATCTCGTCGCCGTCGCCGTAGACCGCCGCCGGGTTGGAGAAGTAGAAGACCGGAATCGACGTACCAGGCGTCGGGCACCTCGCGCCGCGGTTGCCGCGAGCGTCGCCACGTGCTCCTCGAACGCCATGAAGTCACGGATCGACGGCGGCCGCCCGTCGGGATACGGACGCCTCATCGCGCCATCCTCACCGCGCGAACAGGGTCGAGAGCACGACCTCGGTCACGGTCCGGGTGACCCCGCGGTGCGCGCGGATCCGCTCCAGCGCCAGCTCCAGGCCTTGGTGTCGTGCGCCATCACGTGCAGCAGCGCGCTGGCCTCGCCGGCGACCGTGTGGGCCGAGACGACGCCGGGCTCGCCCTCGACGGCGCGTTTGATCGCCTCGGCGGCCATGTCGCCCTCGCAGTAGAGGTCGACGAACGCCTCGGCGTGCCAGCCGAACGCCTCGGGATCGACGATCGCCGTGTAGCCGAGCAGCACGCCGTCTCGCTCGAGCCGGTCGACCCGGCGCTTGACCGCCGGCGCGCGACAGGTGGACGTGGTTGCCGATGTCCTGGAACGAGCGCCGGGCGTTCTCCCGCAGCAGCGCAACGATCTCTCGTCTATGGCGTCCATATACGGGCTGAATTAGGGCTTATACGCAACGGATCGGCATTGTGATCGCCGTTCGATCAAGCGGATCATTGCATGATGACCACGCAACCGCTCCGCACCCGTGTTCGCGGCTCCGCATGACGTGATGCCGGTCCACGGCATCGACCACCTCGAGTTGTACGTCGGCAACGCCGCGCAGGCCGCCTATTACTACACGCACGCCTTCGGCTTCACCGAGATCGCCTATCGGGGCCTGGAGACCGGCACCGCGACCGCGTCTCCCACGTCCTGCAGCAGGGCCGGATCCGGATCGTGCTGACCGGCACGCTGACCGGCGACGACGAGATCGCCGAGCACCACGCGCCACGGCGACGGCGTCCGCATCGATCGCGCTCAGCGTTCCCGACGCCGCCGCCGCCTACGAGCACGCGGTCGCGCACGGCGCCGTGGGGTCGCACGAGCCCCACGAGCTCGCGACGAGTACGGCACCGTGAGCCTGGCGTCGATCTCGACCTACGGCGAGACCCGCCACCTGTTCGTCGAGCGCAGCGACTACACGGGCGCGTTCCTGCCCGGCTTCGTGGCGCGCGCACCGATGCCGACCGGCCCCGACGGCCTGCTGGTCGGGATCGACCACGTCGTCGGCAACGTCGAGCTCGGCCACATGGAGGAGTGGGTCGACTACTACGAGCGCGTGTTCGGGATGACCGAGATGATCCACTTCTCCGACGAGGCGATCTCGACCGAGTACTCGGCGCTGATGTCGAAGGTCGTGACCGACGGCTCGGGCACGGATCAAGTTCCCGATCAACGAGCCGGCCGAGGGCAAGCGCAAGTCCCAGATCGACGAGTACCTCGACTTCTACCGCGGCGCCGGGCGTGCAGCACATCGCGGTCTCGACGACCGACATCGTCGGCACCGTCGAGCGAGCTGACGCGCGCGCGGCGTCGAGTTCCTCGCCGATCCCCGAGTCCTACTACGCCGACGTGCCCGAGCGGATCGGCGAGATCGACGAGGACGTCGCCGACCTGCAGCGGCTCGGGATCCTCGTCGACCGCGACGACGAGGGCTACCTGCTGCAGATCTTCAGCAAGCCGGTCGGCGACCGGCCGACCGTGTTCTTCGAGCTGATCGAGCGCCACGGCGCGCGCGGCTTCGGCGAGGGCAACTTCAAGGCGCTGTTCCAGGCGCTGGAGCGCGAGCAGGACAAGCGCGGGAACCTGTGAAGCGCGCGCCCGAGATCGGCGTCGGAGGTGAGTGTCTGATGCGCTACGAGCACCGCGGCCGAGCTCCCGGCCAAGCGGCACACGCGCGTTCCGCGAGAACGGGACGCTGCTGACCGAGGAGGTGATGGGCTTCGAGGGGTTCTCCGGCAACGAGTCGATCCTCTACCACCTGCAGACTCCCTGCCGGGTGACCGGGCTCGGGCCGTTCAGCCGATCGAACGCGACGAGTGGGTGCCCGACGCCCACGCCCACCGGCTGTTCGACACGCCGCAGGCGCTTCCGGCGGCGGCGACCCGGTGTTCGGGCGCCGTCGCCTGCTGATGTACAACGACGACGTCGAGATCGCGATCTGCCGCCCCGACGCGAGAGCAGGACTACTTCTACCGCAACGGCGAGGGTGACGAGGTGATCTTCGTCCACGAGGGCGCGGGCGAGCTCGAGACGACGTTCGGCACGCTCGCCTACCGCGAGCACGACTACATCGTGATCCCGCGCGGGACGACCGTATCGCTTCCGGTCCGCACGGCGACCAGCTGTGGCTGACCTTCCACACGCCCGGGCGAGATCGAGACCCCGAACCGCTACCGCAACCGCTACGGCCAGCTGCTCGAGCACGCGCCGTACTCGCACCGCGACTTCCATCCGCCCGGCGGAGCTGGTCACGCCACCGCGAGCCGCGGCGACTACGAGCTGGTCGTCCGCGTGCGCGACGGCTACCAGCGCTACGGGCTCGACTATCACCCGCTCGACGTCGTGGGCTGGGACGGCTACGTCTACCCGTACACGTTCAACATCGACGACTTCGAGCCGATCGCCGGCCGCGTCCACATGCCGCCGCCCGTCCATCAGACCTTCCAGGGGCCGAACTTCGTGATCTGCTCGTTCTGCCCGCGGATGCTCGACTGGGGCCAGCACGCGATCCCGATTCCCTACAACCACTCGAACCTGCAGTCCGAGGAGATGATCTACTACGTCTCCGGCGACTTCGGCTCGCGCCGGGGGATCGACGTCGGCTCGATCACGCTGCACCCTCGGGCCTGCCGCACGGGCCGCAACCGGGCCTGGCCGAGCAATCGATCGGGTCGAGCGGTTCACCGACGAGCTGGCGGTGATGTGCGACACGTTCCGCCCGCTGCGGCTGACGACGCTGTGCCGGGACCTCGACGACGGCCGCTACGCCGCCTGTCGTGGCCGCCGACGCCGCACGGCGCGGGCGATCCGAGCTCTCGAGCGCGACCGCCGATGCGCCGATGCCGTGAGCCGCGCGACGGCATGTTTGAGGAGGCTCAGCTGTACGCGCCGGTCACGACCGCCGCCGACGGCTCGGTCACCGTCCACCTCGACGATGACCACCCGGGCTTCGGCGACCCGCGAGTACCGCGCGCGGCGCAACCACATCGCGTCCGCTGGCGCTGGGCTGGCACGCCGGGGCAGCCGATCCCGCACGTCGACTACACCGAGCGAGGAGCAGGAGGTGTGGCGAACGGTCTGCCGGGAACTGGCCGCCAAGCACGAGCGGCTCGCCTGCGCCGACTACCGCGACGGCGATGGCGCGCCTGGCCCTGCCGGTCGATCACATCCCCGCAGCTCGACGAGGTCGGGCGCCGGCTGCGCCCGCTCACCGGCTTCGAGCTACCACCCCGCCGCGGGACTGGTGCCGCTTCGAGGAGTTCTACGGCTCGCTGGCCGACGGCGATCTTCCATTCGACCCAGTACGTCCGCCACCACGCCCGCCCGCTGTACACGCCCGAGCCGGACCTGATCCACGAGGTCATCGGCCACGGCGGCCTGCTGGCCAGCCCCCGGCTGGCCGAGCTCAACCGGCTGGCCGGGCGGGCCGCGCGCCGGCTGCAGACCGCCGCCGGGCGTGACTTCTTCGCCAGCGTGTTCTGGTTCACGATCGAGTTCGGCGTCGTGCTACGAGCACGGGCGAGCTGCGCGCCTACGGCGCCGGCCTGCTGTCCTCCTACGGGGAGATCGAGGAGTTCCGCGGCGCCGAGATCCGCCCGCTGGACATCGCCGAGATGGGCGTGCGCGACTACGACATCACCCAGTATCAGCCGATCCTGTACGCCGCCGACGGAATCGAGCACCTGCTCGAGGTGGTCGGCGGCTTCTTCGCCGAGTGCGACGACGACACGCCGGCGAGGATGGGCGCGGCGGTGCCCGCACGCGCCTGAGCCACCGTCGTCGGCAGCGTTCGGATCGGCGTCGTGCCCGCACGGACCGCGGCCGGGGCGCCGCCGGCGACTGCGTACAGTGCGAGAGCGTGTCACCCCCTGGCGAGCAACCGGCTGGACGGCGATGAAGGTCGGGATCGTCGGGCTGCCCAACGCCGGCAAGTCGTCGCTGTTCAGCGCTTTGACCGGCGTCGCCGCGGAGGCCGCCAATTACCCGTTCACGACGATCGAGCCCAACATCGCGATCGTGCCGGTGGCTGACGATCGCCTGGACGCCGTGGCCGCCACCGTGCGGGCCTCCAAGGTCGTGCCCGACACGATCGCCTTCCATGACATCGCCGGGCTGGTCGCCGGCGCGCACCGCGGGGAGGGGCTCGGCAATCAGTTCCTGGGCAACATCCGGGAGACCGACGCGCTCGTCCACGTCGTCCGCACCCACACCGACCAGAACGTCGTGCATCCCGACGGGCGGGTCGATCCGCTCGCGGACGTCGAGACGATCGAGACCGAGCTCATCTATGCCGACCTCGAGCAGACCGAGCGGCGGCTGGAGCGAGTCGCCAAGACGGCGAAGAGCGGCGACCGCCGCGCGATGGCCGAGGCGGACTGGCTGCGCGACATGGTCACCGCGCTGCAGTCCGGACGGCCCGCCAGAACGGTCCCCGTCTCGCCGGACGTCCCCGACGCGATGGCGCTCCTGCAGCCCCTGACCGCCAAGCCGGTCCTGTTCGTCGCCAACGTCGACGAGGGCAGCGACGAGGTCCCGCCGGCGATCGTCGAGCACGCCCGCGCTCAGGGCGCCCTCGCGGTGGCCGTGTCGGCGCGGCTGGAGGCGGAGTTGGCCGAGCTGCCCGAAGAGGAGGCGGTCGCCATGCGAGCGGATCTCGGCCTGTCAGAGTCGGGGCTGCGCACCGTCGTCCGCGGGGCCTTCTCGCTGCTCGAGCTGGTCGCCTTCTTCACCGCCGGCGAGGACAAGCCGGCACAGTCCTGGCACCTGCGCCGAGGCCTCTCGGTCTGGCACGCCGCCGGCATGATCCACTCCGATATCCAGCGCGGGTTCGTCCGCGCCGAGGTCGTCCACTGGGACGAGCTGGTCGACGCACGGGGGCTACGCCGGAGCCCGCGAGCGCGGAACGCTGCGACTCGAAGGGCGCGACTACGTCGTGCTCGACGGCGACGTGATCACGGTCCGCTTCACCCCTTAGCGTCAGCGGGTCCAGCGAGGGGTTGCCGTGTGGCACGGGACCAACGGAAGCCTCATCTCCGCCCGGGCGAGTGGGACAAATCCCGCCCAACCTTCCGGCTCACGGGGGGTTCGTACCTCAGAGCCCGCTGGGCGACACATATCCTGAGCACCCCCCGAATTCAGGTGGCGTCGGACGATTTTGTTCGCCCCGGCGCCCAACACGCCCGCTCACCTGAACGCGTCCCAATCGGGAGAGCCGCGCCGGGCGGACCTGAACGCGTCCCAAACCCGAGCCAAACCGCCGGACGACCGCCACGAAATCCCAAACCCGAGCCAAACCGCCAGGCGACCGCCACGAAATCCCAAACCCGAGCCAAACCGCCAGGGACCGCCACGAAATCCCAAACCCGAGCCAAACCGCCAGGCGACCGCCACGAGATCCCAAACCCGAGCCAAACCGCCGGACGACCTGCACGAGATCCCAAACCGAGGAGCGCTGAGCGGATATGGGAAATCGCGCGTGCTGGGCATGCGCGATTGCACGAATCACCGTGAGCGGACACGGTTTGGGATCTGATGCAGGTACCGGAGCGCGCGCCCGCGCGCAGTGGGCTTGTGGCTCAACTACAGCGCGGCGAGCGAATCGGCGGCCTCGAGCCGCTCGGCGAGCTTGTTCATGCCGAACTGGCGGGCGGCCTGGGCCCCGCCTTCCAGGTCGGTCGGGCGGTCCACGGGACGGCTGACCGGGGTCGCGCGCAGGGTGGCGATGTCGCGGAAGGCGCGCAGGTCGCCGGCCGCCTCGCGCAGCGTCTTGGCGATCCGGGGGCGCTCGGTGTCAGCGGCGTCGATCACCGCTTCCAGCGAGCCGTGACGCGCCAGCAGGTCGGCTGCGGTCTTGGCGCCGATCCCTGGTGCGCCGGGCAACCCGTCGGAGGGATCACCGCGCAGGGCGATGAAATCGGGGACGAGCTCCGGCGCCACTCCGTAGCGCCGCTCCACCTCGGCCGGATCGACGTCCTCGAAACCCCTCGAGCCCATCTTGAGGAACAACACGCTGATTCTCTCGCCGGCGCATTGGTACATGTCGCGGTCTCCGGTCAGGATCAGCGCGCCGCCGCCGGCGGCCGCCTCGACGGTGGCCAGCGAGCCGAGCAGATCGTCAGCCTCGAGCTCGGGTGAGGAAAGCGAGCTCCAGCCGAACGCGGCAAACAGGTCGGGGGCCTGCTCGAACTGCCACGCGAGCGCGTCGGGCACCGGCGGGCGCTGGGCGTGGTAGTCCGGATACAGGGCGACGCGATAGGCCGCCGCCTCAGCTCCCCAACACACCACGATCGCGCGCGGCGAGCGCTCGGCGGCGATCCGGAGGATCACGTTCGTGGCTCCCAGGAGCGCACCGACCGGATGGTCGTCAACGCCAACGATCGACTGCGGGAGAGCGAAGAACGATCGGTAGAGCAGGAACGGACCATCGATGGCGAGCAGCGGACCTGACATCTCGTCGCAGCGTAGAGGGTCGCGTCACGCTGACGGTTGACCCTCACCAGCGGGTGACAAGCCGAGGCCCGAAAGCTCCTCATCAAGCGCCGCTCCATCGCCCCACCCCGCTCGTGGAGTCTGAGAGCCGGGCACCCGAACGGTCCGCACCTTAGCCGTTTAGTCGTTAATCAATTATCTATTAATTTGATTGACAGACCGAGGCAGCACCATCGAGAGCGGTGACCGGATCCCGCAATCACGCACTAAAGGTTGCCCTGGGCCATCTTGCGGAGGTCCATTGCCTTGTCGTAGGTCTCCTGGTCGACGCCCTTCTCGTAGGCGACCTCGCGCAGCATGCGACCGGACCCGGCCGCCTCCTTGACGATCTCGGCTGCCTTGTCGTAGCCGATGTAGGGGTTCAGCGCGGTGGCGGCGGCGAGAGTCGACTCGGCTGACCGCAGGCAGCCCTCCTCGTTGGCCCGGATCCCGTCGACGCACTTCTCGGCGAAGATGCGCGAGCTCGCGGCGAGCAGGCGGATCGACTCGAGCAGGTTGCGCGCGATCAGCGGCACGCGCACGTTGAGCTCGAAATGCCCCTGCGAGCCGGCGATGGTGATCGCCGTGTCGTTGCCGATCACCTGGGCGGCAACCTGGACCACGACCTCGGGGATGACGGGGTTGACCTTGCCGGGCATGATCGAGGAGCCCTTCTGGAGCTCGGGGAGCAGCAGCTCCCCGATTCCGGCTCGGGGGCCCGAGGCCATCAGCGCCAGGTCGTTGGAGATCTTGGTCAGCGAGACCGCGAGCACCTTCAGCGCCCCGGAGAGCTCGATCAGCGCGTCCCGATTACCCTGCGCTTCGAACGGATCCTCCGGCGCCCTGATCTCGAGACCGCTCGTCTCGGTCAGCCGGGCCCGCACACGGATGGCAAACTCCTTGTGGGTGTTCAGGCCGGTCCCGGTCGCCGTACCCCCGAGCGGGATCTGGGCCACCTGCGGTAGGGCATTGCGGATTCGGCGGGCCCCCAGGCGCACCTGAGCGGCGTAGCCTCCGAACTCCTGGCCAAGCGTGACGGGGACAGCGTCCATCAGATGGGTGCGGCCGGACTTGACGATGTCTCTGAACTCGACCGCCTTGAGCTGGAGTGAAGCCTCGAGCTGTTCGAGCGCGGGCAGCAGATCGTTGGTCGCTTCGTCCAAGGCGGCGAGGTGGACCGCCGAGGGAAACACGTCGTTGGACGACTGGCCCAGGTTCACGTGGTCGTTGGCGTGCGCGGCCTCGCCGGCCAGGTTGGCGATCACCTCGTTGGCGTTCATGTTCGTCGACGTGCCCGACCCGGTCTGGAACACATCGATCGGAAACTGGTCGTCGAACTCCCCGTCGGCCACCCGATCGGCGGCGGCGGCGATCCGCTCCCCGTGCCCGGAATCGAGCAGACCCAGCTCGCTGTTGACGCGCGCGGCCGCGCCCTTGATCCGCCCGAGCCAACGGAGCACCGGAACCGGGACGGTCTCACCGGAGACGGGGAAATTGGCGACCGCCTTGGTCGTCTCACCCCCCCAGAGCTGCTCCTTCTCTCCCACGCCCATGGCTGTCCTTTCACTCGCTGAAAAGTTTCTCCTGGAAAGCTACCCCACCGCTCCTCAGGGCCGTCCACCGCGGCGCCAACCAGCGGTCCGGCCTATCCGCAGAAGGCGATCAGCTCGCGAGCGACACCCACCGGGTCGTCGTAGGCCATCAGGAATCCGGTGCCCGGAAGCGTGCGGAGCTGCGCGTCCGGGATCAGGTCCAACGCCTCCCGCGCGGCGTTGAGCGGGTGTGCGGAGTCCGCATCGGCCCACAGCAGCAGAACCGGCATCTGCATCCGCGGGTAGGCGTCGAGCAGCTGGCGCTGTGCTTCCACGGGCCAGCGGCGGGCGAACTTTGCCCACGAGCGGGCGCGATTGCCGTTGCCGCCGACGTCGGCGAACGCATGGCGCACGAGATCGCGCGCGGCCGGGTTGCTCTGGGCCGAGAGGCGCTCGCCGACCGACGGGCGGAAGACGAGCCGGGCGCCATGGGCCAGTACCCGATCGAGCCCCGGGACGACCGCCACGCGGCAGGCCGCGCGCCACGCGGCGCGATGGGTGGGGAACTCGTCCCGCCGGTGCAGTCGGCTCGGCATGAGCACGATGCGTCGCGGTTCCAGCCGACCCGTGCTGACTGCCAGCAGGGCCAGCTCGGCGCCGATGTCGTGTCCGGCGACCATCGACCGCGGACCCCCCACCTCGCGGCAGAATCCCGCGATGACCTCAGCGAGCCAGTCGGGCGTGTACGGATGGCGAGGTCGATCCTCGGAGTCTCCGTGCAGCGGGAGATCGGGCAGCACGACGCGGAAGCGGGCGGATAGCGGCGCCACGATCGGCTCCCATTCGCGGTGCGAAAGCCCGAGGGAATGCAGCAGCACGATCGCGGGCCCGGTGCCGGTCTCGCGGTACGCGACGCGAGCGCCATCGTGGTGGTGGTAGAGCCGCAGGCGCATTGCCGTGGATCGTCGCACCCCGGCGCCAGACCGTCATCCGCGCCGCGTCGATGCAGCGCCCACACACGTCGCTGGACCGCCTTGCGCCGTCGGGGTGCCACATGTGTTGATCTTGCGCTATGATTGCTGTGCAATTGCTGCGGGGGCTTTGTGATTACTCCTCAAAGCGAGCAGCGTTGCCACTCCACTAATGGATCAACTCAAGACAAGTCCGCTGGGCCTCTCCACTTCGCAGGCGGCCCAAGCGCTCGGTGTCTCTCTCGGTACTATCCGGCGCTGGTCGGATATGGGCCATCTGCAGTCGTATCGCACGCCAGGCGGGCAACGCCGCTTCAGTCAAACACAGATCGATGTGTTCATCGGTTCGCTGGAGCAGCAGGGCGTCGACACGGTCGCAGAGCGCAAGGCCGGTTGAGAGCACCCGACTCGCGACGGTTCCCGGGCCATTTCGGTCAGGGGTTACAGCCGTGCCTGATTGAGTGCTCGCCGCTGCGCTGAGTTAGCCGCCTGCTCCTGCTTCCTTGATCCGACGCTCCATGTTGAGCTCGGTGTCGAAATCGGCGGCGTCGGCATGCCGGTAGGCAACGCCTTCGCCACTGAGCAACCCGGCGAGCACTTCGACATAGTGAGCATCGAGCTGCGTGCCGGCGACTCGGCGCAGCTCGGTGAGCGCTTCGAACGAGCTCTTCCGTGTGCGATAGGTGTCGCTGGCGGTGAGGGTGTCGTAGACCTCGGCCACCGCAATGATCTTGGCGATCTCCGAGATCTCGTTCGCCAACAGCCCGTTCGGATAGCCGCGTCCGTCGATCCGCTCGTGGTGTTCCAGGACGATCTGCGCGACCGGGCCGTAGATCCCGAGGTCCTTGAGCATGTCCGCGCCCAGCGCGGGGTGACGGTGGATCGCCTTCCAGTCCTCCTCGGTCAGGGTTCGGCCCTTCTCGGCCACCCGGTCCGAAAGGGCGAAATGCCCGATGTCGTGGAGTAGCCCGGCGGTGTGCGCAAGCTCGCCCTCCTGCTCGCTCATCCCCACCGCCTCTGCGATGTCACGAGCGAAGCGCGCGACCGCGGCAGCATGCCGCGCCGCGCGTTCGTCTCGGATATCGAGCGAGCGCATCAAGCCCCCGAGCACACCCCAGGACAGCGAGACGTATTGCTCGGAGCGTTTACGAGCGCGCTCGACGAGCTGAGCCATGTATGAGAAGGCAAACACCGCGGTCAGTGCGAACGCGATGCCCGCGAGTCCGAGCCGTACGTAGATTCCGGCACCCGCGACGGCCAGGAGAGTGTTCAGGACCAAGGACGGCGCGAGCGAGCGCAGCGTTTCAAACCGCAGCGAGCGACGATCGTTGAGGATCTGGTTGTACCAGGCCGCAATCACGAAATTCAGCGACAGGAACACGACGGCCGCGACGGCCGCGACCAAGTAGGAACCTGAACTCTGGCGCGCTGCGCCTGGCGAAAGCCACCGAACCGCATTAGCGGCCACCAGAGCCGGGGCCATAAACGCAAACAAATTGCTCGCGAACGCGTAGCGTCGAGTTGTCCTGATACGACACGTAGCGGCCACTTCAGCAATGAATGCCGCGGCGCAGGCCGACGTGGGCCCCAAGAAGGTGGCGGCAAGCACGATGACTATGAACGACGCGGAGACCTCGGCATGGCCGCTGAGTCTCACGACCATTAGACCGGATGCAGCCGCCGCAATGGCCAGAACGATACGAAGGCCGTTGGCACCCGCGTGATCCAGCGGTGCCTGGAGCACAGCTATGAGCACGCACGCCGGCAACCCGACGACGAGCACCGTCGTCGCGGACCCACGTGTCAGATCCCGCTGCCCGCCAGCATTGGCCGCAAGGCTCGCCATCGTATAAAAGGTACGCTGATCTGGCTGCTAGTGCCAGCTATTCGAGGAATCAGCTATTGCGGAAGCCCATGATTACCTCCTCCCTGGAACTATGAGTAGGTTGCAGCAGGGACAGTAGCCCTGAAATCTGCGTGCGTGAAAGAACGTGGACGGCGGCCCGCGGGGGGCGCGACGTGTCCAACCCGCCGTTTCAACGGCTTCGGTCACGCCGGAAAATTCTTGAGGGTGACTGCGGCCTTTGCACAGCTTTGTCTCGGTTATCTGTGCAATTCACCGTCGGTGAACTCCAGATCGCAGTGGTTCGCACCACCTTTCTGTGCATGCGGTATCTGAAGACGAGCGAAGCAGCGGCGCTGCTGAATGTCAGTCCAAACACCCTGCGGGCGTGGGAACGCCGGTTTGGCTTCCCGAAACCGCAGCGCTCGCCGGGCAAGCACCGACTGTTCACACACGGCGAGGTGGCGGCGCTGAGAGATGCCCTGCAGGAGGGGCTGTCGATCTCCTCGGCGGTGTCGCGGGCGCGCGAGGGCCTGGCGGCTGACACGAATTCGCTCGTCGGTGCGCTGGTCTCATATGAACCGGAGCGAGCTGACGCGGCGATTGAGGCAGCGCTCGCGTTGCGCTCGGTTGAGCGCTCGGTCGAGGAGGTTCTGCTGCCGACGCTCGATGAGATCGCCCGGCGCTATACGGTCGAGTCCGCGGCGTGGGCGTTTGCCGCTCATTGGGGAGCGGACTGGCTGCGCCGCGCAATGCGGCTCGCTCCGCCCCCGGTGCGCCCCGCCTCGATCGTGGTGGGTGACGCGTCGCGGGACGAGCTTGATCCGGATGCCCCGTACATCCGCGCGCTCGAGTTGCTCTGCGTGCGGGCCGGGATCAACGTGCTCAGCCTGTCGGCCCGTGGAGTGGCGGGAATCGGAGACGTGGTGGCGATCCACCGCCCGAACCTGGTCGTCGTGGCCGGCGGGCACCTGGATGACGACACGGTGGCCAGATGGGCGTATGCGATCAGGCTGGCGGCCGGCCCGATGCCGGTGGCCATCTATCGCCGGGGCGGCCAACGTGTGCGCATGCGGACGACCGGGACGAGCATTCTGCCGATGGGCGCGGGCGAGGCGCAGCGTCGCGTGCTCGAGCTGATCGAGACCGAGCAACGGGCGATGGTCAGCGCGCCGGACGCCCACCGCCCCGGCTCGCCCTCAGCGGGGACCCGCACCGCGAGCCTGTAGGGTCGGCGGGGGCTCCACGACGTCGGCGGGGGCTCCACGACGTCGGCGGGGGCTCCACGACGTCGGCGGGGGCTCCACGACGTCGGCGGGGGCTCCACGACGTCGGCGGGGGCTCCACGACGTCGGCGGACGGGCTCCTGCCGCTGCACGATCTCGACCAAACTGCAGGGCTGATTGCCCGCCTTGCCTCGATCCGGCGTCGGCGCGATACAACGACTCAATGAGCGGAATTCGCACCCATGCGGCCGCCGTGATGCTCGACGTCAGCCCCAACACGCTGCGCAGCTGGGAGCGCCGCTATGGGTTCCCGCGGCCCGAGCGCACGAGCGGCGGCCATCGCCAGTATGCACTGGGAGAGATCGAGGCCCTGCGGCTGACGCTGGCTGAGACGTTCAACGTCTCCTCGGCGATCTCATTGGCACGCGAACGGGGAGTGGGACCGTCGACGTGCGCCCGCCTCACGGCTGCGTTTGCGGCCTTCGACGAGGACCGAGCCAACCGCCTGCTGGAAGAGAGCCTGGGCCTGCGGTCGGTCGAACGCACGATCGAGGAGGTCCTACTCGCGGCGGTGGCCGCTCAATCCGAGCCCGATCACCACACCGCGGAATACGAGTTCGGTTGGCGCCACGCCACCGGATGGCTGTCGGCGCAGCGACGGCTCGCGCCGGCGGCGACCCGCCCGGAGGGGATCCTGATCTTCGACGCCTCGGTGGCCTGTGAGCTCGATGCGTTGCACGCCCAGGCGCTGGAGGTGGTCCTGAGACGCGCCGGGCTGCACACGTTGTCGCTCACCCCCGCGATCGAGCCGAGTCGGCTGGGCCGGGCACTCAGGGCGCTCGATCCCCAGGCGGTGATCCTGACCGGCCGCCGGGTCTCGCTCGATGCGATCGGACGGCTCGTGTACGCGGTGCGGTCCGTGGCGCGAGAGGTCGCGGTGTTTGACTACCGCGGCGCGGTTCCCGACACCGGGGCCAGCACCGTGTGTCGGCTGGGCGAGGCGCCGGTGGCGGCTCGCGACCGGCTGCTGTCCCAGCTCGATGCCGCGCGGGCGGGTACACCAATAACCCGGGTCGCGGCGGTCCCACCGGCGCACGCGGCATCCGCTCGGGCCTAGAGACCGGGGCCCCTGACGTGTGCGTCAGGAGCCCGGCGCGGCCGGAGGTCAGCACGCACCGCGGCCGGAGGTCAGCACGCACCGCGGCCGGAGGTCAGCACGCACCGCAGCCGGACGTCAGCACGCACCGCGGCCGGAGGTCAGCGCGCAGCTCGGCGAGCTCGTGCACCACGACCGCGGCGGGGCGGACGGGTCCGGGTTGTCGTTGGACGTGCGTGCGGTGATGCACGGCGGCGCCTCGGACCGGCCGGTTCGAGCGCGCGGAGGGTCCAGCCGCCTCGAACGGTCCACGAAGTCAGACTTCTGACAGATTCACCTGTAAGACAGCCCAATGGAGGGCTCGAGAAAGTCGATTGGGATGTTCAACGGCTGGTGGCTGGGGAACTACCCGATCGCCGAAACCGAGGCCTCTATTGGGACGTTGCCCACCTGTTGCCCGATCCTCTGACGTTTATCAGCCGGTTTGGGCGGAGCGTGCTGAAACCTTCGTCACCCTGGGCACGAATTCAGCACGGCCATCCCCCAGGGCGGACACGGGGCGGGTTTTGCGGTCCGTGACATCCGTGCTTACCGTCACCCCCGTCGGGGCGTGCGCAGAATCTTGCGGATGGCGCTCGGCGAGCGCGCCGAGGCGCGATCGTCAGGCCCGGATTGTCCGCCACCGCGCAACCCCGCCACGAACCGTTATCCCGACCTACGGACAGCTCAGGGGGGCGGAAAGCGCCGGACGCTGCGGGCGGTCGTACGTGGCCTCCTAGAATCCACGAGCCCATGGCGCCCCCGCAACGTCCCGTCGATCCCCGGGCATCCTTTCCCGAACTGGAGCTGCGCGTGCTCGAGCGGTGGCGCGAGCGGGACGTGTTCGCCGAGTCGGTGCGGCGGCGCGAAGGCGCGCCTCGGTGGGGGTTCTACGAAGGGCCACCGACGGCCAACGGTCCGCCGGGCACGCATCACGTTCTCTCGCGCGTGTTCAAGGACATCTTCCCGCGTTACAAGACGATGCGGGGATTCCACGTCGAGCGCAAGGGTGGCTGGGACTGCCATGGGCTGCCGGTGGAGCTGGCCGTGGAGGCTGAGCTGGGGATGACCTCCAAGGAGGACATCGAGCGCTATGGCATCGCCGAGTTCAACGCGATCTGCCGCGAGCGCGTGCTCAGCCACGTCGAGGACTGGAACCGGCTGACCGAGCGGATCGGGTTCTGGATCGATCTCGATGACGCGTATCGCACGCTCGATCGCGACTACATCGAATCGGTGTGGTGGGCGCTGAAGACAATCCACGACAAGGACCTGCTGTACCAGAAGCTGAAGGTCGTCCCCTACTGCCCGCGGTGCGGGACCGCTCTGTCCAGCCACGAGCTCGGGCAGCCCGGGGTCTACCAGGACGTGCTCGACCCCTCGGTGTACGTCCGGCTGCCGGTCACCGATTCGTTGGGGCCGGCGCAGCCGGGCGACGACCTCCTGGTGTGGACGACGACTCCGTGGACGCTCGTCTCCAACGCGGCGGTCGCCGTGGACCCCGAGCTCACGTATGCCCGCGCCCGGACCAACGACGACCGGGTGCAGATCGTCGCCGAGGCGCTGATCGAGCGGGTCCTCGGCTCGGGAGCCGAGGTGCTCGAGCGCTTCCCCGGACGTGCGCTGGACGGCGTCGGTTACGAGGCGCCGTTCCCGTTCATCTCCCGGGACGCGTACGGCGAGCGTGGGCACACCGTGGTGATGGCCGATTTCGTGACGGCGGAGGATGGCACCGGCCTGGTCCACACGGCGATCGCGTTCGGCGAGGAAGACTTCCGGCTCGGCGAGCAGTACGGCCTGAACGTGATCAACCCGGTCCAGCCCGACGGCACGTATGACGAGCGGATCGGGCCGTACGCCGGCCGGTGGGTGAAGGACGCCGATGAGGATCTGGTCGAGGATCTCCGCGCGCGGGGAAGGCTGCTGCGCGCCGAGAGCTACGAGCACTCCTACCCGCATTGCTGGCGCTGCGGCACGCCGCTGCTCTACTACGCCAAGCCCTCGTGGTACATCGGGACGAGCCAGATCAAGGATCGTCTGTTGGCCGCCAACGAGACGATCAACTGGTACCCCGGCCACGTCAAGCACGGACGGTTCGGCAATTGGCTGGAGGGCAATGTCGACTGGGCGTTGTCGCGCGAGCGGTATTGGGGAACGCCGCTGCCCGTCTGGGTCTGCGCCCAGGACCACGTGCACGTGATCGGTTCGTTCGCCGAACTGCGCGAGCGCTCCGGGACCGAGCTGCGGGACCCGCACCGGCCGTTCGTCGACGAGGTCACCTTCCCCTGCCCGGAGTGCGCCGGGGAGATGCGCCGCGTGCCCGAGGTGATCGACGTGTGGTTTGACTCCGGCTCGATGCCGTTCGCGCAGTACCACGCTCCGCACTCCGGCACCGAGCGCTTCGAGCAACATTTCCCGGCCGATTTCATCTGCGAGGCACTCGACCAGACGCGGGGCTGGTTCTACTCGATGCTCGCCGTCTCGACGCTCCTGTTCGATCGCTCCTCCTATCGCAACGTCGTCTGTCTGGGGCTGATCCTCGACGAGCAGGGCCGCAAGATGTCGAAGTCGGTCGGCAACACGGTCGAGCCACAGGAGGTGATCGACCGCTACGGCGCTGACGCACTGCGGTGGTACTTCTTCACCTCCAAGCAGCCGTGGGACGGCTACCGGTTCTCGCTCGAGACGATCGGCGAGGCGGTCAGACAGTTCCTGCTCCAACTCTGGAACACGTACGGCTTCTATGTCCTGTACGCCAACGCCTCCGAGATCTCCGTGGAGGATCGCTCCGAGCTCACCGACCAGCCGGCCGGCGAGGTCTCGCTGCTCGATGTGTGGGTGCGCTCGAGGCTCCAGGCGACCGTCGAGGTGGTCGCTGAACGACTCGACGACTTCGATGCCACCGCGGCGGGGCGCGCCATCCAGGCGTTCGCCGACGAGCTCTCCAATTGGTACGTGCGGCGCTCGCGGCGGCGCTTCTGGGTGGGTGATCCCGCGGCCTTCAGGACCCTGCACGAGTGTCTGGTGACGGTCGCGAAGCTGCTTGGCCCATTCACGCCGTTCATCGCCGATGAGATCTACGACAACCTCGAGGGCGTCGAGGCCAGCGTCCACCTGTGCGACTTCCCGGTGCCGGGAGAACGCGATCGAGAGCTCGAGGGGGCGATGGCGGTCGCGCGCGAGACGGTCCGGCTCGGCCTCGCCGCCCGCGGGCAGGCGAAGCTCAAGGTGCGCCAGCCGCTGCGCGCCGCGGTGGTGGTCGCGACCAGCCGCGAGCGGGAGGCGATCGAGCGCCTGGCGGATGTGGTCCGCGACGAGCTGAATGTGCGCGAGCTGCAGTTCGTCTCCGAGGCCGACGAGCTGGGCCAAGTGGAACTGAAGCCGAACTACCGGACCCTGGGCCCCCGCTACGGCAAGCAGATGCCGCTCGTGGCCGCCGCGGTGAACGGCTTGGACGCGGCCCATGCGGCGTCGGCGCTGCGCAACGGCCAGTCGATCGCCATCTCCGTCGGGGGCCAGGATCATCGACTCACAGCCGAGGACCTGTTGGTCACGATGAAGCCGCTCGAGGGCTATCAGGTGGAGCGCGAGGGATCGCACGCCGTCGCGCTCGCGCTCGCGATCGACGAGCCGCTGCGCGTCGAAGGCTGGGCGCGCGAGATCGTGCATGCCGTTCAGGCGGCCCGGCGCGGCGCAGGGCTGAAGGTCACCGACCGGATCGCCCTGACGCTCGACGGCGACGAGCCGCTCGTCGCGGCCGCCCGCACGCACGAGGCGTACATCGCGGCAGAGACGCTGGCCGTCGGGGTCAGCTATGCGTCGCTCGACGGAGCGGTTGAGCCCGTCAGCATCGACGGGCTGTCCTTACAGGTCGGCGTGCAGCTCACCACCGCGGCGCCGACCGGGTAACCGGCGCAGGCCGGCCACCCGGGGTCACGCGCTACTAGGCCAGGGCGGGCTCGAGCTGCTCCTCGAGCTTGCGCTTCGGGTAGGCCCCGACGACGGTCTTGGCGACCGCGCCGTGACGGAACACGATCAGGGTCGGGATCGACATGACGTTGAACTTGACCGCCGTCTCCTGGTTCTCGTCGATGTTCAGCTTGACGACCTTCAGGTCCTCGCCGCGCTCCTGCGCGATCTCCTCGATGACCGGCGAGACCATGCGGCACGGACCGCACCACGGCGCCCAGAAATCGACCAGCACCGGGACTTCGCTTTCGATCACCTCGGCCTGAAAGTTGTTGTCGGTGACTTCGGTAACCGTGCCTGACATGGGATCTCCTTGGAATGCCTTAGTGCTTGCGGAAGAAAGTGATCGGGCCTACTTCAGAAAGTATAGCGCGGCGTCACAATAGCCTATCCACGTCCGATGGCCGACCCGACAAACACTGATATCGCCGCCGCGCTCGACGAGCTCGGCGACCTGTACGAGCTCGACGGGGCGATCAACTACCGCATCGTCGCCTATCGGAACGCCGCCAAGGCGGTCCGCGATGCTCCGGTGTCGGTGTCGGCGCTCGCCCGCCAGCGGCGGGCGACCGAGCTGCCGGGGATCGGGCAGACGATTCAGGAGAAGGTGCTGGCGCTGGCCGACGACGGGGCCATTCCCGCCGCCGTCAGACTGCGGGCGAAGTTCCCGCCCGGACTGCTCGACATCACCCACCTGCCCGGGCTCGGGCCCAAGCGGGCTCGCCGGCTGTTCGAGGAGCTGTCGATCGACTCGCTGGAGTCGCTCACCGCCGCCGCGCAAGCGCATCGCATCCGGGCGCTGAAGGGCTTCGGGCCCAAAGCCGAGGAGAGCATGCTGGCCGCGGCACAGGCCGCCGCGGCGCAGGAGCCGGGGGCCGACGGCGCGGCCCGGCGCGTGGTGCTCGACCGGGCGTTGGCAGTGGGCGAGGAGCTCGTCGCCGCTCTGCGCGCGCACCCGGCCGCCGCCCACGTGGAGCTCGCGGGATCCGCCCGGCGGATGACCGACAGCGTCAAGGACCTTGACGTGATCGCGACGGCCAGCGAACCTGAGGCGCTCGCCCGGGCGGCCGCCGAGCTCGACCTGGTCGAAGCCGCCCAGACCCCGAGCGAATCTGGGGTGCGCCTGCGTACCCACACGGGTCTGCGGGTCGATCTGCGCATCGTCGCGCCCGATCAGTTCGGCAATCTGCTCCAGCACTTCACCGGCTCAAAGGAGCACAACATGGCGCTCCGCGACGCCGCGGTGCGCAAGGGCTTGCACGTCTCCGAGTACGGCATCCTCGACGACGCCACCGGCCAGACGCACCGATGCGCCGACGAGCACGAGGTGTATGCGCGGCTGGGCCTGCAGTACATCGAGCCTGAGCTGCGGGAAAACCGCGGCGAGCTCGAGGCCGCCGCGGCCGGCACGCTGCCGGATCTGGTGCGGCGCTCCGACTTGCGCGGAGATCTTCACTGCCACACCACGGCGTCCGACGGCACCGCCTCGATCGAGGAGATGGCGGTGGCCGCCCGCGACGCCGGTTACGAGTACCTCGCGATCACCGACCACTCGGCGAGCTTCGGGTTCGGCGACGAGGTCTCGCCCGACCGGCTGCGTGAGCAGATCGCGCTGATCAGATCAGTCTCCGTGGATGGGCTCGAGCTGCTCGCGGGCTCCGAGGTCAACATCCTCCCCGACGGATCGCTCGACTACGACGACGCGCTACTGGCCGAGCTCGACTGGGTCGTCGCGAGCGTGCACTCGTCGTTTCAGATGGATGCGGACGCGATGACCGCCCGCATCGTGCGCGCGATCGAGCATCCCCTGGTTGACACGATCGGGCACCTGTCGGGTCGCAAGATCGAGTCACGCCCGCCCTATGCATTCGACGTCGAGCGGGTGATCGAAGCGGCCGCGAGGACCGGGACGACGCTCGAGATCAACTCGAGCCCCGACCGGCGCGATGTGAACGAGATCGTCGCGCGGGCGGCAGCCGCCGCCGGGATTCCGATCCTGATCAACTGCGACGCCCACCGAGTGCGCGGCTTCGAGGTGGCCCGCTACGGGATCGCCACGGCGAGACGAGCCTGGCTGACCGCGGCGGACGTCGCCAACACGCAACCCTGGCCGGCGCTCGCCGCGTTGCGGCCCCGCCATCGGCAGACCTGAGGACGCCGTCCGCCGGCTCACGCGTCCGCGTGTGGGCTGGGCGAGCCCCACCGGAACGTCCCACTGTTCTAGTGACGAGCGCGGGCCCGACGGGGTGGCGCCGACGGCTTGGCCGGGGCCGGACTGGGCTGGGGGGCGGGCCAGCACCAGCGCCAGCCGCGTTGGATCGCGACGAACCACACCAGCCCCGCAATGCACAGGAGCAACGCGACCCAGAAGTTCAGCCGCTGCCCCAAGATGTGGTGGGCCGGGTCGATCCGCAGCCTCTCCTCAAAGATCCGAAAGCCCGAATAGCCGGCCACGTAGAGCGCGAACAGGCCGGGCGCCCGGATCTTGCGATGGTGCCCGAGCCAGACCAGAAAAGCGGCCAGTGAGAGGTTCCAGATGATCTCGTAGAGGAACGTGGGCTGGAAGGTGGCGTACTGCAGGTAGCCCACCGGCCGGTGCACCACATCGATCTTCAGTCCCCAGGGCAGCGTGGTCGGACCGCCGAACAGCTCCTGGTTGAAGTAGTTCCCGATCCGGCCGATCGCCTGGGCGACCAGCAGTCCCGGCGCGGCGGCATCCATGAACACGGGAATGTCGACATGGCGGCGTCGCAGCACCCACAGTCCGGCCAGCGTGCCGGCCGCGATGCCGCCCCAGATCCCCAGACCACCGTCCCAGATCGCGAACGGGCCCCACCAATGCTTGGGCACCTCGTTCCAACTCGTGATCACGAAGTAGATCCGCCCCCCGATCAGCCCCGCCGGGAATCCCCACATCGCGCACTCGTAGACGAGATCGCGGTTTCCGCCCAGCTTCTCCCACCGGCGACGGGTGACCAGGATCGCGGCGGCCACCGCGAACACGTAGGCGATCCCGTACGCGTGCAGGAAGAACGGCCCAATGCTCAAGCCGTTCTGATGCGGGCTGGGGATGAACGCGACCTGATTCACGTTCCGCATCCTGGCAGCAATCGGGGGAGCACGCGCTGGGCGATCGTGCGGTCAACGGCCGCTCGGGTGAACGGCACCAACAGCTCGGTGGCGCGGTCGCTGTACCCCGTCACCGGATCGTCGAGAGCGATCCGCATCGCCACGGCGAGGTCGTCGTCCACCAGCCTCGGATCGAGTTCGCGGGCGAGCCGCAGGGCCGGGTAGGGCCCGGGCGCCGGCGTTGTCACCAACAGGCACCCGTCGGCTAAGGCCTCGAGCGGAGCGATCCCATAATCCTCGCGCCGGGGCGCCGCGACGAACACCCGCGCGCGGCGCAACAGCGCACGGTACGCGGCCGGCCCGAGCCGGCCCGCCGCCTCGACGCCCGGGAGGCTGCGCACGCCGTCGACCCCGGCGACCACCAGCGTCTCGTCGCCCCGCCGGGCGCGCTGCCACGCGGCGAGGACGAGCTCCAGTTGGCGTTTCTCGGGATCACCGGCGTAGGCCAGCGCAGCGATGTCGCGTGGCTCGGACCGGGCTCCCGAGGGCTCGACGGGCACGGGCACCACGACGACCTCGGCATGCGGTCCGTACAGCGGCGCCAGCGACGTGTCGCTCATCGCCAGCACCAGCGGGGCCCGCGCCACCCGCCGGCGCTCAACCACCCGCTGCCAGACCCCGTGGCGTCCCGGCCGGTTCTCAGCCGCGATCGAATCGAGCCACACGGCTCCGGGCCGTGGCCAGAGCAGCGCCGCGGTGATCGAGCAGTAGACGATCGCCGCCGGCTCGTGCTTGGCCACTGCGTGCAGGCACGCGCGGCGCGCGGCCCATGCCTGCGTCAGGTCGGTCAGCGCGAACGTCCGCACCGGTGGTGCGGGCCCGGTGATCACCGTCTGCACCCGGGCGCCGGCCCGAGCAAACGCTGCGCTCAGCTCATACGCGGCGGCCCGCCAGCCGCTGGTGGTGCCGATCGACACGACCAGCACGTCCGTCTGCGAGCCGGAGCGCGCGAGCGCTGCCGGGGCGGTGCGCGCGACGGTGGCCACTAACGATCGCGGAGTGGTCGCCGTCGTGAGCACGGCCGCGTTCGAGCGGCCCCCAGCGGCGTACCCACGACGGAGACCACTAGGCCCGCGGCCTGACCGGCCGAGAGCCCGATGCGCCGTTGAGCTCGCGCAGGTTGGTGGTGAATCCCGGCGTACGCACGAGCCTAATCGGCCGTAGCGGCGAGGTCTGGGCGACGTAGAAGCGCGCCCCATCGCGCTCCTCGATCGCGGTCACCGCCGAGGCCTGACGGCGCCAGGCCAGCGACCAGATGATGGCGAAGCCGGCCGCGATGACGGGAACCTGGGGCAGGATGAACCCGAGCGCTCCGGCGCCCAGCGTCGAGAACAACAGCGGCCACAGCCGGTTCAGGACCGTGCGGCCGGGGTTCACCTCCGGCAGCGAGGTCTGCGTCCGCGCGCTGGCCAACAACGACGCGATCGGCGGCGAGGTCTCACCGCGGCGCCCCAGCCACACCCCGACCAGCGCCGCGATCACCCACCAGCCCGCCGCCACCGGAACCACGAGGTCGTCGCTGGCGCCGGCGGCGGCGGCCAACGTGACCGCGGCGAGCGCGCTGGCGGCCGCCGCGCTGATCAGCACGGTGGTGCGCAGGAAGTCCGCGAACCGCACCTTCGCTCACTCGGCGACGAGGGCCGAGAGCAGGTCTCGCATCCCATCGGGTCCATCGACCACGATGTCGGCGTCCGCGGCGATTTCGGAGGGTCCTTCCTCCGAGCTCACCCCGACGCGGAGCGCGCGCGTGAGACGACCCTCGGCCAGCAGCTCGGTGAGCGCGCGGAACGCATCCAGATCGGTGGTGTCGTCCCCGGCGTACAGCGCGGCGTCGATGCCTTCACCTGCCTCGGCGAGCAATGCCCTGATGCCCCGTCCCTTGTCGATCTTGATCGGCGGGCGAACCTCGAGCACCTTGCGTCCCCAATGGGTGCGCAGCCCCGCCGCCTGCGCCCGCGCGGCGACGACGTCAATCGCCGCCTTCGCGGCGTCCTCGTCGGGCGCACCGCGCCAATGGAAGGCGACGATCGGGCCCTTGTCCTCGAGCCGCACGCGTCGTTTGCGCAGGTCGGCTGAGTCAGCCTCGCGCCCGAACGCCTGAATACGGCGAACCCAGTCCTCAACCTCGGGATCGAGCACGGCCTCGGTCCAGCCGGCCCGCAGCAGCTCCACGCCATGGGTGCCGAGGTAGGAGATCGTTCCGATCGAGACCATCGCGCGGGCCTCTGAGGCCCGGCGACCGCTCACGCAGGCGACCAGGCCGTAGCGCTTGGCCACCGAGATCAGGAGCTGGCGCGTGGTCTCCGGCACACTCGCATCGGCCGCGTGCTGGACGATCGGGGCAAGCGTGCCGTCGATGTCGAGCAGGATCGCGACGCGATCGGGGTTCGCACGGAGCGGCGCGAGCGCCTCTGAGAAGAGCGCTGACGTCACGGTTCTAGTATGCCCGCTGCGGCCCGGATGCGGAAACGTGGCGTATCAGAGCGCCCTAAACTGACCGCGCGTGGAGACAATCCCCGAGCGGGTCGATCCGAGCTCAGAGCCCGCCGGGGCCACCAGTCACGATCGATCGCGTCTCACTCGCCGCTCGGCGGCGGGGTCGAGATTCAAGTTCGACGACCTCCGGTGGGTCGTCCTGGTCTATCTCGGCACGCGGCTCCTGCTGCTCGTGGTCGCGGTCGTGGATGGGGCCCTCCGGCATCACAACTTCACTCACGAGCTGGCGAACTGGGACGGTCTGTGGTACCGGGAACTGGCCAACAAGGGCTATCCCCCCCACGCCTATCTAGGGCAGACGACGCTCGGCTTCTTTCCGCTGTACCCGATCGTCATGTGGGTGGTGGCGCACAGCTTCTCCTGGGCGACCTCGCACGGCGCGATCTGGTCGATCACGGTCGCCGGCATTGTCATCTCCGGCGTCGGCGGGTTGGTGGCCACGATTCTCGTGTACCGCCTGGCGATGGGCTGGTGGGACAAGGCCAGCGCCCGGCGGGCCACCGCGCTGTTCTGCCTGTTCCCGGGTTCGGTCGTCTTCTCCATGGTCTACGCCGAGGGGTTGTTGATCCCGTTGGCCGCCGGATGCATCTTCGCGCTCGAGCGACGGCGCTGGGTGCTCGCCGGCGTGCTGGCCGGGTTCGCGACCGCGGTACAACCCGACGCCTTGGTCCTCGTGCCGGTGTGCGCCACCTCGGCGCTTCTCGAGTTTCGTCGGCGGGGTTGGCGATATCGAGAGGCCCGGCGCAGCCTGCTCGCACCGCTCCTGTCGCTCAGCGGAGTGTCGGCCCTCGCGCTGTTCCTGTGGGCGTGGACGGGAACTCCGTTTGCCACCTTCCAGGCCCAGCATCACGGGTGGAGCGAGAAGACGGACGCGCTGGCGTTGTGGCATCTGGCCAAGCGCCTGGCCCACGAGATCTCGTTCAAGCACTTCAACCATCCGACGATCAACCTCAATCTCGTCGTCGGGCTGGTCGGCGCCTTCGTGTTGGTCGTGATGCTGGCGTTTCTGTGGAAAGCCCGGCGCCAAGTCTCGGTCGAGGCGATTGTCTGGACCTGGGGGATCGCCTTCCTGTGCGTGACCTCTGAGATGACCCCGCCCAACCCGCGCTTGCTGTTCACCGCCTTCCCCGCCCTGCTCGCGGTCGGGCATTACGTACAGGGCCGGAAGTTCTCGGTGCTGCTGTGGGTCAACGGCGTGTTACTGACCGTGTTGAGCTTCCTGACCTTTGTCGGCTACACGCTCAGGCCCTAAGTGGTCTCCGCCGTACCTCATTTGCGGAGACCACCAAGACCGCCACCGTCAGTGCGTCAGCAGCTCCACCCGCACCGGGCTGGCGTAGCCGAACGCGACCGTGTGGGGGCGGGCCGGGTACTCCTGCTCCAGCGCCGAGCGCAGGTTCAGGTAACGAGCGTAATTGGCCCGGGAACCCGAGGGCCCCGTGCGCTGGCCCTGATGACTGGCGACGAACCACAGCCGCGGGCAGCGGGACGCCAGCGCGGACAGATCCGAGCGGTGCAGCGCGACGTAGTCCTCGACGTAGGGCCGCACCTTGCCCCAGGGCACGGCCGGGAGGATCGAGGCAGGCGCGCGGGCGGCGGCGGGCGTGCCCGTGCCGATGTAGTACTGGAACGCCATTCGGCCGTCTGAGGGATAGAACGCGATGCAGTCCTGCGCCTGGGCCCGGGTCAGGACATACGAGGTCGCCTGGCGCCAGCCCTCGGGCGAGACGCCGTAGCTCGGCGCCAGCTGGAGCGCCCGCAGCACGAGCAGCGCCGCCAGCACCGACCACCCCAGCCACACGGGCACGCGACGGTCCGTGATGCCCAACGCGAGCAGCAACCCAACCGCGGGCACCGCCATCAGCAGGTTGCGAGGCAGGAAGATCGACTGTCCCAGCAGCGATTCCAGCCAGGCCAGCGCCACCGGGACGACGAGCCAGGAGACCACCAGCGTCCGGCCCCATGCGGCCCGGCGATCCGCTCCGGAGCGGAGTCCGCGGACGATCATCACGGCGACGAGGACCAACAGCAGCACCGTCAGTCCCAGCAGGATGAAGGTGGTCGATGTGGGGCGGAAGTTCGGCTGCAAGCCCGACGAGGTCAGCGCCTCGAGGACCTGCTTCTCGGGGGTGAACGACGGGCGCGGCACCCAGAACAGCTGGCCCGAGCCGCGGTGGAGCGCAAGCACCAGCAGCGGCGTGCAGCACACCGCGACAACCGCCAGCGCCCAGGCCACCGGGCGCACCGATCGCCGCCGCCAGATCAGCATGATCAGCTGTGCGGGAATGACCAGGATCGCCACGAAGCTCGCGTAGACGGCCAGCGTGATGGCCAGGACGTAGCCGATCCACGGCCAGCGCCGGCGACGCCGGTCGCCGCGCTGTCGATCCACGAGCGCCACGAAGGCGAGGAAGGACGCCGACACGAGCGCCACCATCGGCGCATAACCACGAGCATCCTGCCCCCAGGCGACCAGCGGCAGGCTGACCGCGGTCAACAGGCCCGAGGCGAACGCGACGCGCCGGTCGAACAGCCGCAGGGCCAGGAGGCCGACAAACGCCACCGTAGCGGTGGTGGCCAGCGCCGACGGTAACCGGATCACCAGCGTGCTGTTGCCAAACAGCCCGATCAGGACGTGCAGCAGCACGTAATAGCCGGACATGTTGCCGCCGTCGTGCGCGATCGCCGACCCCAACGCGCCACCGTGCTGGGCGGCGATGGTGACAGTCGCGGCCTCGTCGAACCCGAGGCTGGGGCCGGTGATCTCGTACAGGCAGAGCGCCGCCGCGAGAACGGTGGGGATAGCGACGGAAGCGGCGATGAGCAGCCGCTCGCGCCGCGCGTCGCGAGCGGGGCCGGTTGACTGACCGGCCTGCGTCGCGGGCGAAGGCGGGTCCTTCGCGGGGGGCGAGTCGGCGCGCGTTACCACGTCATGCCACGGGGATCAGGATCTGGCGAGCGCCGAGGGCGCGCCGCCCGGTACGTGTGGTGCTCGCCCGGCGGTCCCGCGGTCGTCGTGTCCTCGCCTCCAGGTGTACCAGGCTGCGCCGGCCAACACGGCGTAGACGACGACCACGATCGGCGCGCTACCCAGGGGCAGCGCCAGGATCCCGGACGGCTTGACCAGGAACACGGACAGCGCCACGGCAACCGGAATCACGCGCGAGCGCCCGGGCCCCGGGCAGGCCGCCAGCAACACGAACCCCCAGGTGAAATACCACGGCCAGGCAGCGGGGCCACCGGCGGCAGCGGCCAGCAGCAGCACTCCGAGGTAGAGCACCATGTTCTCGAGCCGAACCCGCCACAGGAGGACGACTCCGAGAACCGCGGTGAGCGCGACCGCGACCAGGCCAAGCGCCGATTCGATTCCCCGTGAGCTGGCCGAGATGCCGACGTCGTGGAGCAACGCGCCGACCGTCCAGCCCAGACCGGTCGCGGGGGTGATGGCCAACCGGACCTTGGCGGGGGTGGAGAACAGGCTCGTCGAGATCCAGCTGACCCCGAGGCCGGTGGCCAGGCTGACCGCGGTCACGACCCCCACGGCGGTGAGGGCACCCCTGGTCAGGAACCGCACCCTGACCCGGGGTGTCGGCAGCGCGCGAGCCCAGGCGACGGCGATGAACACCACCCCGAGGGCCGCGGGGACCTTGATCGTCGCAGCGACCGCGCAGGCCGCGATGCCGAGCAAGGGGTGGCGTTCCAGGGCCAACGTGACCCCGGCGACCAGCAACCCGATCATCAAGGCGTCGTTGTGGCCCGCGGCCACCAACTCGAGCAGGACGAGCGGGCTGAGGATGGCCAGCCAGCTGGCGCGCACCGGGTCGGCCCCGAGCGCTGCAGCCAGGCGGGGGATGAACACGGCCAGCAGGACGATGCCCACGAGCAGGGTGATCCGGACGAGCAGCACGCCGAGGATCAGGTTGGACCCGCTGATGCTCGCGATCAGGCTGATCAGAGCGAGGAACAGCGGGCCGTATGGAGCCGTCGTGTGGCGCCAGAACGGCGACACCGCTTGCAGCAGATGAGCGTGACCGAGGTGACCGAGCACCACCGGGGCGTCGTGGTAGGGGCTGAGGCCCAGGTGCAAGATGGTCCCCTGAGCCAGATAGCTGTAGACGTCGCGACTGAACAGTGCCGGTCCCAGGGCCAGGGGCACAAGCCAGAGTGCGCCGATGATCCAGAGCTCGGACCGGCGCACCCGGCGGGGGCCCACCAGAACCCGGCCCAGGCCGAGCCACGCTGCTGACAGCGCGGCCATCCCGACGTACAGGGCCGCGAGGTTGGCGCTGCGGGAGGCCGGCCATGTGGGGTGATACCACCAGGAGATCGCGCCGCCGTCGACGATCCGCGGTCCCGTCAGGGCGATGAGCAACGATCCGACCAGCCCGAGGCAGGCCCACGGCCACAGGCGACGAAACACGCCGAGCTTGCTGTGCACTCGACGATCGAGCCGGATCTCGTGATCTTCGCTCCGGGGCACCAGGCGTGTCCGGGTCGGCCACGGTCGGGCTCACGTCAGCCATCAAGCTGCCTCGCCGCAACGGGGACGGGTGCCAGCGCACCGTTCGCCTGGAGATTTCCGGAACGCGGTACTTGTCACGGCCTCGCCTAGCCGATCCTCACGCTGGCTAGCAGCGGCTGAAAGTCCTGCTGGTCGACCTGCGTGAGCTGGGCCGCCGGGGTGATGCAGTCGAACACGTAGATGTTCCGGCCGCGGAAGAAGAAGCCGATGTGGCCACCCTGCCCATTGTCGGTCCTGAGCAGCCCGACGCCGGAGATGTTGGCCCCCTGCTGAGCCTCGATCGCGAGTACCTGATAGTGCTTCGCCTCGCTGGCGGCCACCGCCGAGCGCGCGCGGACATAGGCAAGCTGGGCCTGCTGCGAACGGCTCGCCGGGCCGACGCCAGGTTCGAACACGAGCGCGCAGCGCGTCTCGGAGCGGCCGGGATTGATCCCGAAGTCGGCCAGCACCCCCGACAGTCTCAAGCGCTCCCAGGCGGCGGGGTAGGTGAAGCTGACTCCGTGTTTGAGATCGGTGAACGCCTTGGTGGTGGGAGCGGGCGTGGTGGCGGGCTTCGGCGTGGTCACTTTGGTGCTCGACGTGGTCGCGGCGCTCGTCGTCGTCGTCGTGATGATCTTGGGCGAGTGGCTGCTGGAGAAGGCGCCCGTCACGACCAGCGCCAAGCCGACGACCGCGGCCAGCGAAGCGGCCGCGAGCGCGGGGATCAGCGCCCGCGGGCGGGGTTTCCCCGGCCGGTCCGCCGAGCGCCCACCGCCCGGTGGTCCGGCCTGCCCACCCGGCGGTCCGGCCTGCCCGCCCCGTGGTCCGGCCGGCGCGCCCGGCGGTCTGGCCTGAGCTCTCATCGGGTCGGCTTGCGTGATCAGCGCTCCGGCTGGGGCGGCCGTTGAGGCTGGGGCGCCCGCCGGAGCGGCTGGGCCTCCCGCCGGAGCGACTGGGGCGCCCGCCGAGGCGGCTGGGCCGCCCGCCGAGGCGCCCGCCGGCGGCTGGGGCGCCCGCCGGGGCGGCTTTGCCGGTCGCGACGCTCCGCTCCGACAGGCTCGCGCGCTGACGCTCCGCTGCCGCCAACGCGTCACGACCCAGGTCGCCCGCCGACGGGTAGCGCTGATCAGGATCCTTCGCCATCGCACGCGCGACCACCGCATCAAACTCGTTGGGCAACCCCGGCATCGCCTCCCCCACCGACGGCGGCGGGCTCGAGACATGCGCCCACATCACGGCCGCGTCATCCTCACGCGGGAACGGGACCCGTCCGGTCAACATGGTGAACAGCACACAGCCGGCGGCATACACGTCGGTCCGGGCATCCACGCGACGCCCCTGGAACTGCTCAGGCGCCGCGAAGTCGATCGTCCCGACGAACGTGCCCGTTCGGGTGAGACCGCCGTCCACCGCGAACCTGGCCAGGCCAAAATCGGTCAGATACACGTGATCCCCGTCGCCCTCACGGGCGATCAGCACATTCGCCGGCTTCACATCCCGATGCACCAAACCCCGCGCGTGCGCGGCGTCCAATGCTGAGGTCAGCTGAGCCAGAATCCCCACCGCCCGCCTCGGCTCCACGCGACCCCCGGCAGCGATCACCTTGGCCAAATCCGTCCCGGCTACAAACCGCATCGCGATGAACAACCGGCCCCCATCCTCCCCGACCTCATAGACCGGAATCACGTTTGAATGCTCGATCGACGCCGCGACCTCCGACTCACGCGTGAACCGCTCGCGAAAGGCACCATCCCCCGCCAACTCGGGCGAGATCACCTTCAACCCCACCACCCGCGACGGACGCAACTGACGCGCGCGATACACCACGCCCATCCCGCCGCGCCCCGCCACCCCCTCAACCACGTACCCGGCGAACCGTCCACCACTACCCAGATCCCCCGCCTCCGGCGCTCTCTGAGGGTCCACCGGTGCCGCCTCGATCACCGTCTCGTCGAGGACCGTGTCGCTCAACCGCCCCCCGGTCGCCTCGCCGACCACGGGCACCACATCGCCCCGCAACCTCAGCAAGCGCTCCGCCAACTGGGCCTGCTCACCGCCACGGGCCCGCAAGCGCGTGACCACGTCGAGCACCGCCTGATCCGAAAGGCGAACGACCATCTCATCAATCCACTGCCGGCTGACCGGATCAGGCACATCCACCCGGCAATCGTAAGTGGTCGGCCCCAGGCGGCCTCCTACACTCGATGCATGCCTCGCGGGTTCGTCACCACTTCGCTCGGCGCCGCCGCCCGGCACGTTCCCGGCCTGAAGCGGATACCGGTGCTGAAGCTGCTCGCCATTGCCGAGGTGCTCCTACTCGCCCGTGACCACATCCTGTGGCTGACCCCGCCCGAGCGCCGCCGGTTCCTCCAGCTCATCCGGTTGGGACGGGGCCGCCGGCGCAATCTGTCAGACGTCGAACGCCTGGAGCTGGCGACCCTGATCGCGAAGATGGAGCCGCGACTATTTGCCGGTGAAACGGTGGACCGGCTCTCGCCGCTGCCATTGCCGCGACGTTTGCTGTACGGCCCTCGTCATCGGCGATGACGACGCTGGCTCACGCGAAGCTGCAGTCCGGGGAGTCCGCCGAGCGGGGCCGAGCCGCGCGGGATTCGCTGCCGCGATCGGCCCACGGCGACTGGGTGCCGGCGCTCGACCGTCCCGATCCGGTCGACGTGCTGGCCGCCCAGGCAGCGTCGCGGCTGCCGGAACTCGTCCCGATCCGGTACGGACGGATGTTGGTCTCGCCGTTCACCTTTTACCGAGGCGCCGCGGCGGTGATGGCGGCCGATCTGGCCGCCACGCCGGACTCGGGCATCGTCGTGCAGGCGTGCGGCGATGCGCACATCTCGAACTTCGGCGGCTTCGCGGCTCAGGACCGCAGGCTCGTGTTCGGCCCGAACGACTTCGACGAGACATTGCCCGGACCCTGGGAGTGGGACGTCAAGCGGATGGCGGCCAGCGTCGAGCTCGCCGGTCGTGACGTGGGGCTCCGGGCGGGGCGCCGCGAGCGGATCGTGATGGCCTGCGTGCGGGAGTACCGCGAGGCGATGCGCGGCTTCGCGAACGAGAGCCATCTCGATGTCTGGTATGACCGGATCAACGCGAGCGAACTGGTCGACCGCTTCGGCGGGCAGCTGGGCAAGCGCGGTCGGATCGAGTTCGCGAAACCGTTCGCCAAGGCGCGGACCAAGACGAGCCTGCGGGCGGTCAGGAAGCTCACCGAGTTCACCGGCGGGGAGTTGCGCTTCCGCAGAGTGCCGCCGTTGCTGGTCCCCTTGCGCGAGCTGGTCGATCCGGCCGACGCGCGTGAGGACACCGAAATCGTCCAGGTCGCACTGGAGGAGTACGCCGCGAGCCTCGACGAGGACCGGCGATACCTGTTCGGGACCTACCGGTTCGTCGACATGGCCCGCAAGGTCGTCGGGGTCGGGAGTGTCGGTACGCGCGCGTGGATACTTCTGCTCGTCGGTCGAGGCGGGATGGATCCGCTCGTCCTGCAGATGAAGGAGGCGCAGGCCTCGGTGCTCGAGCCCTACCTGGGCGCGAGTGAATTCGACAACCATGGCGAGCGCGTGGTCCGCGGCCAGCGGCTGTCTCAGGCGGCGATCGACCTCTTCCTCGGCTGGCAGCGCAGCCGAGGGCTCGACGGGAAGGACCACGACTTCTACATCCGCCAGCTGTGGGACTGGAAGGCATCGATCGACCTGTCGCGGATGAGCGAATCAGGTCTGCTCGCATACACGCGGGCCTGCGGGTGGTCTCTGGCGCGCGCGCACGCCCGCTCCGGCGACCGACTGGCGATCGCCGCCTACCTGGGCACGGGGGCGAAATTCGATCAGGCGATCGCCCGCTTCTCCAGGGCGTACGCCGATCAAACCGAACTCGATCACCAGCGACTGGCCGACGCTGTCGCGATGGGCGACATCGCCGCCGAGTTCCGCATCTGAGCGTGCACTCAGACCGGACCGACTCCTTCGGTACCGTCACTCAGACGGCACCAACTCCGCGCCCGGCACGATGCAGCGAAATCCGATGTGGCTCGTGGTCGTGTCCACCGCCTCGGCCTGCCGGGCGGCGGGTCGGTAGCGCAGGCAGTAATTGGGTGCGCAGAGGTGCGAACCGCCCTTGGTCACGCGGCGCGGGATGTGCGCGCCGGGCGATCCGAGCTCGTAGCTCTGATCGGGTGAGATCACACGCGGGTTCTGCGGCGTGCAACACGAGTGAGCCGGCTCGTCGGGGTGCCGTGGGGTGAAGAAGTCGGTCGTCCACTCCCACACGTTCCCCGCCATGTCGAACAGGCCGTAGCCGTTGGGGGCAAAGCGCTTGACGGGCGAGGTGCGCTCGTAGCGGTCGAGGGTCAGGTTCTGCCAGGGAAACTCGCCCTGCCACGTATTCGCCATCATCTTGCCGCGGGGAGCGAACTCGTCACCCCAGCAGAAAATCTTGCCTTCCAGCCCTCCCCGGGCAGCGCGCTCCCATTGCGCCTCGGTGGGCAGCTGCTTGCCCAGCCAGGCTGCGTAAGCGACCGCATCCTGGTAGGCCACGTGGGTCACCGGATGGCGCTCGCGCCCATGCAGCGTGCTCCCCGGTCCCTCTGGATGGCGCCATTGTGCGCCGGGAGTCCACCGCCACCAGTTGCGCAGGTCAGTCAGGTCCACGGGCCCCGAAGTCCCCTGGAAGACGAGCGATCCCGGGACCAGAAGTTCGGGGGG
The DNA here is from genome assembly GCA_963838535.1 of uncultured Solirubrobacterales bacterium. Taxonomy (GTDB): domain Bacteria; phylum Actinomycetota; class Thermoleophilia; order Solirubrobacterales; family Solirubrobacteraceae; genus Palsa-465. Next base: position 136,994 of record CAWIRN010000013.1, on the reverse strand, counting down.
GGCGTCCGGGTAGTCAGCGGGATCCGGCGGCTGCTCCGCCCAGCTGAGATGCCCGGTGGCCTTTACGAAGCGGCGGAACTCGGCCACCGTGACCGGGTGCTCGTCCATCCAGAATCCGTCGAGGCGAACTGCGTGGATCGGTCGCTCCTCAGGGTAGAAATCCTGCGAGCCCATCAGGAACTCGCCGCCCGGAACCCAGACCATGTCCTTCGACGGCGGCGGGCCCGGCGGATCGCTCGCGCCCTGATCGGCCGGCGGCGTGCGTGCTGCGTCTGCTCGGGCCGCGTCGGTCACGCCGAACAGGATAGGCGGACCACCGCTCCGGAGCGAGCGCGCGAGCGAGCCGTCGCCGTGACTTGCGGCTCGGCCGCGGATAGCATCCCGGCCGAAGTGCAGGAAGCGATCCGGTTGGCGGTGCTGCTTGGGGCTCTGTCGTTGACGACAGACCTCGGTGCTGGGGTGCCCTTCGAGAAAGGACTCCGCACCTGTGTCGCCGCGTCGCGGCTGGCCGACGCGCTCGGGCTGGATGACGCGGATCGCCACGCCGCCTACTTCGCGGCGCTCCTCCGTTCCCTGGGCTGCACGGCGCACGCTTCCGTATTCGCCGAGATGTTCGATGACGATGTCGCGATCCAGCGCGAGCTCAAGACGCTCGATATGGACGATCCCGCGCTGCTGCCCGCGCAGACCGCGCGCTTTGCCGCGTGGGCCGGGACGGCCAGGGCCCAGGATCTGACGGCGCGCTTTGCCACCGAGGTGCCGGCCCAGGGGGCAGCGCTGGGTCGCGGCGCGTGTGAGGTGAGCGCCGCGCTCGGCACATCGCTCGAGCTTCCCGAGGGAGCGATCGCGGCGCTGGACGAGGTCTATGAGCGCTACGACGGACAGGGCTTCCCGGCAGGTCGCGGAGGGGACGATCTGACCATCGCCGCCCGCGTCGTGCACGTCGCCGAGCAGGCCGTGATGGCGCACTCCGACGGTGGCTGCGAGGCGGCGGCGCAGGAGGTGGCCCGGCGGGCAGGCGGTCACCTCGATCCCGACATCTGCGCGAGCTTCGCCGCGAACATGGAGCCGATCCTCGGCGCGCTCGATGCACCGGACCTGCTCGCCGCAGCGGTCGCCGCCGAGCCACCACCCAGGATCACCGTTCCGGCGCGAGACCTCGATCGGGTGTGCTCAGCTTTCGCCAGCTTCGCCGACCTGAAGGGGAGGTTTCTGCTCGGTCATTCCGCCCACGTGGCGGGACTGGCCGACCGAGCGGCGGTGCTGATCGGATGCGACGACGAAGGTCGCAGCACAGTGCGGGCTGCCGCGCTGCTGCTCGATCTCGGTCGGGTCGGGGTATCGAGTGCGGTCTGGGATCGCCCGGGCCAGCTCGGGCCGGTGGAGTGGGAGCGGGTGCGGCTGCACTCCTACTGGACCGAACGAATCCTCATGCGCTGCCCGCCGCTCGCGCGACTGGCGCCGCTGGCAGCCGCCCACCATGAGCGGTTGGATGGCAGTGGCTACCACCGCGCAGCGAAGGGGAGCGAGCTGTCGATGGGCGGCCGACTGCTCGCGGCCGCGGACGTCTTTGCCGCGATGACGGAGGCCCGCCCGCAGCGTGAAGCGCACTCGCGTTCGGAGGCTGCCCGCGCGTTGCACGACGAGGTCCGCACCGGTCGCCTGGACGCGACGGCGGTGGGCGCGGTGGTCGAGGCGGCAGGTCTGCCGCGCCGGCGAACGGCCTGGCCCAACGACCTCACCGACCGCGAGGTCGACGTGCTGCGAGTGCTTGCCCGCGGACTCGGCAACCGCGAGATCGCGGAGGCGCTCGTGCTCTCGCCGCGCACCGTGCAGCACCACCTGGCGAGCGTGTACGAAAAGATCGGCCTCCACACCCGCGCGGGCGCGGCCGTGTTTGCCATCGAGCACGGGCTGGTCCCGGCCCCGGCCGACATCTAGCCTGGCGCCCTCCTGTGCCGTGCGTGCGTCGGGGTAAGGGGTTCGCAGCGAGGTAGCGGGTCGGTCGGCCGCCGGGAGCCCACGACTCCGGGCAGAAAAGAGCCTCAGGGCCTTGTGCCCGTTGGTCTTCGGCTGGCACTGGACACAGGCGGCGGGTCGGTGCACGCGGCATATTTAGGCCATTCGGCCGATGCCACGGAACGGTATGAGCCTGCATGCTGTGACGCGACTTCCCAGCGCGCGATGGGCACGCCGGGTGGCCCCACACACCACGATTCAACCCAAGGAGTGTCGATGTCCGCCGAGAACGAGTCGCTCGTGCGCCGATTCTTTGAGGAGTTCTGCAACGACCGCCGTGCCGAGGTGGCCGACGAGCTGGTCGCCGCAGACTACGTGTCCCATGGGCCGCAGGCGCCTCCGGCCGAGGGCCCCGACGGTGTCCGGGAACGAGTCGGCCTCTATCAGGAGTCCGTCGACGGACACTGGAACGTCGAGGAGCTCATCTCGGTCGGCGATCGCGTCGTCGCCCGCTGGATCGGAACCGGGACCCATCGCGGCGAGCTGATGGGCATCGATCCGACCGGGAAGCCGATCTCCGTTGAGGCGATCTCGATCTTCCGCATCGCGGACGGGAAGATCGCCGAGGAGTGGACGGTGTGGGACGCGCTGGGCCTGCTCCAACAGGTCGGTGCGGTCCCCGCCCCGGCCTGACCAGATCATGGTTGACGTGGCAATGTCACGGGGCGCAGGCCAGTCCACGATGACCGGCACGCAATCGGGAACGACTGGCTCGCAGCCCATGATCACCGGCTCGCAGCCCATGATCACCGGCTCGCAGCCCATGATCACCGGCTCGCAGCCCACGATCACCGGGCTCAACCCGATGATCACCGGCCCGCGCCCGCGGAACGGTCGCGGCTGCTCACGCCCGCGCAGTGCCCGCAGTCGCGACCACTGGACTGCGGTGGGCCGTTTCCAGGCGTCGGCTCGGCTGCCCGGGTCGTCGCGGTCACGCCGCCGCAGGCACTCGAGGACCGAATGCCCTGCGGGTAGGTAGCTGGGCGCTCGTTGCGCCGCGCGTGACACCTACGTAAGTCCGACGGGCGCCCACGTCGGTTATGTGCTGACGCGACGGCGATCGCCAGCCGGCGCGTCGACAGAAGTCATAATCTCCGTCGTCGTGAGCGCAGCGGTCAGTACCCAGCTCGAGCATTTTCCGATGGTGATCGGCGGCGACGCGGTGCAGCCGCCTCGGGCAAGACGTTCACGAGCGAGAATCCCTTTACCGGTGCGCCGAGGGTCACGGTGCCCGACGCCGGCCGGGAGGACGTTGACGCCGCGGTGTCTGCGGCACGGACAGCGCTCGACGGGCCGTGGGGTGCCATGACCGGTTTCCAGCGCGCTGCCCTGATGCGGCGCTTGGCCGACGTGATCACCGATCACGCCGAGCGGCTGGCCGAGCTCGAGGTCAACGACTCGGGCAAGCTCTATCGCGAGATGATCGGTCAGGCCAAGGGCTTGGCGGCTGGTACCTGTACTTCGCGGGCGTCGCCGACAAGCTCGAGGGCCGCCAGGTCCCGACGCCGAACCCCGACTACCTCGTCTACACGCGGCGCGAGCCCGTCGGGGTGGTGGCGGCGATCACGCCGTGGAACTCGCCGCTGCTGCTGTTGACCTGGAAGCTCGCTCCGGCGCTGGCCGCGGGTTGCACCGTCGTCGTCAAGCCGTCCGAGCATTCGCCGGCCGCCACGCTCGAGCTCGCGCGTCTGATCGGCGAGGCCGGCTTTCCGCCGGGCGTGGTCAACGTCGTGACCGGAGCCTCTCGCGAGCTCGGTGCCGCGCTCGCCGGTCACCCGGGTGTGGACAAGGTCGCCTTCACCGGCTCGACCGCCACCGGCCGGGCGGTGGCGCACGCCGCCGCGGAGAACTTGAACAAGGTCACGCTCGAGCTCGGTGGCAAGTCGCCGCAGATCGTGTTCGCCGATGCCGACCTCGACGCCGCGGCCAACGGCGTGATCGCGGGGGTCTTTGCTGCCACCGGTCAGACCTGCATGGCGGGCTCCCGCCTGATCGTTCACGCCGACGTGCACGATGAGCTCGTCGAGCGCGTGGTCCGGCGGGCGCAGGCGATCAAGCTCGGCGATCCAACCGATCCCGCGCACCGAGATGGGACCGGTGGCCAATCGCCCGCAGTACGAGAAGGTCCTGCGGCTACCTGCAGACCGCTCGCGAGGAGGGCGCGGTGGCCGCCGTGCGGCGGCGAGCCCGACGAGCGGCTGGGGGGCCTGTTCGTCAAGCCGACGGTGTTCACCGGCGTCGATCCGGAGGCCACGGTCGTCCGCGAGGAGGTGTTCGGTCCGGTGCTCGCGGTGCTGAGCTTCAGCGACGAGGCCGAGGCCGATCCGGCTCGCCAACGCCACCCCGTACGGGCTGGCCGCAGCCGTCTGGACCAAGGACGTGCACCGAGCCCATCGCGTCGCCGCCCGTCTGCGGGCCGGGACGGTCTGGATCAACGCCTATCGCGTCGTAGCACCAAGCGTCCCCTTCGGCGGTTTCGGGCTCTCGGGCCTGGGACGCGAGAACGGGCTCGACGCAGTCAACGAGTACCTCGAGCACAAGTCGGTTTGGGTCGAGCTGACCGGCGGCACGCGTGACCCGTTCACGCTCGGGTAAGCCCTCCAGTCGCTCCTTCTCGTTCCGCTTGGCGCGCCCTGGGCAGGTTGGCGAGCAGACAAGGCGCGGTCCGGCGCAGGTTGGCGCGCAGGCAATGCGCGCCCAGCGCACGTTGGCGATCAGACAAGGCGCGGTCCGGGCCTCATCACGCCAACCTTGGCGTCTGGGGTCCACCCCTCGGACCCCAAACGCCAAAGTTGGGACATCAACCCGGGTTGACGGGCCGGATCAGCCGAGCTTTGGCGTCGTATGTCCACCCCTCGGACACCAAACGCCGAGGTTCAGACGGGCACCGGTGCGCGCGGCTCGCCCGCAGCGAACGTTGGCGTTTTGGTTCTGGGGGATCGAACCAAAACGCCAGAGTTGACCGACTTCTACGGGCTGGGCGGTGACGTGACCGTCACGCTGCGCGCCGACGACATGACCAGGGGCGCGCTCCAGCGCAGCAGCCGGCGCCCCTCGGCGGCCACGGTGCTCGTCTCGCGCTGGGTCAGTCGGCGCAGCGGTTCGACGGTCAGGGTGGCGGCGCCACCGGTGATGTCCAATCCCCAGGTTGCCGCCAGAAACCCATCGACGAGGACGGTGCCCGGCACGACATCGTTGGGCCGTTGCAGAGCGGCGCGGTGCCGGTCGCTCATCATCCGTGAGCGATCCTCGTGGGAGCGCAGGACGTTGTCCCACTCGGGCAGGTAGCGGACAGGGGCAACGGTGTCAGGGTCCGGCCGGGGGGCGTCGGGCAGGTCGAGGAGCTCGCGGCCGGACTCATCGCGAAAGGACAGGAGCCGCGGTCGTAGGCGTTCAGCGGCCTGCGCCAGCCGAGTCAGCCCGCACCAGGTCTGCGCGTCCCGGACGCTCGCGGGGCCATAGGCCGCGAGGTAGCGGAGCAAGAGCATCTCGGGGGTGCCGGAGCGATCCAGCGAGGCGCCCAGCCAGGCCTCGATCGTCGTGTGCGCCGCCGGCCCGCTGCGGCCCCAGAGTCCCCGAGGCGGGGTCTGCACCAGCGCCAGCGCCCCGCGCGCGACCTGGCTCAGCGCTGCCGGATCAGCATCGGGCCAGCGCTCGCTCAGGCGGCGCCCGAGCGCAGCGAACGTCAGTGGTTCCTGCTCCAGGAGCGCCCGGGCGGCTTGCGCCACGGCCTCCAGCGGCGCGGAGCCGAGCCGCGCGCCCACCTGGCGCAGCCCGCGGTCAAACAACGGCTGCAGCACGGGCCGCAAGATCAGCGCGTCACGGGCGCTGACGGCGTGGATCGTGCCGCGCTGCAATGCGATTCGCACCGCACGGCGGCCGGCGATCAAGTCCGCGAGCTCGGCCGGATCGAACCTGTCCAGGCGCGTCCACAGCCCGACGTACGGCGGCTTGGGCGCCTGCGCTTGCAAGCCCACCAGGTGCTCCAGGGCGTCCAGCGCGGGCATCGACGCCCGCTCGAGCAGTAACTGGCGCGCAAGCAGCGCTCGATTCAGCGCGCGCCGGCCGAGAATCTCGCTGCCAGACATCGCCCGCCAGGCTGACAGACCGGCCCCCACACGCGATGTGATGAGTACGCTGTGCGACCGGCGTGTACCCGAACTCTCTCGTCCCGCGGCTGACACGCCGACGCCGACGCCGACGCTCACGTGATCGGCAGATCGGGTGGCGCGGACGCGCCGCGCGTCGCCCCGGCGCAACGCCCGGAACGATGTTGAGTCGCGTCGTGCTGGTTGGGCTCGCGGTCTGTCTCGCGGCGGGCGCAGCTCCGGCGGGCTCTGAGGCGCGGGGCGCGAGCCGTGACCCGACGTTCGGTCAGGGCCGGGGCTGGGCGACCACGCGGATCCCGGGCGCGATCGCGATTGCCTACGGCGCTGCCGTGGTCGCTGGCGGGAGGATTGTGGTCGCCGGTCAGGCGACCACCCCGGCGGGCAACGGGCAGATTCTCGTCGTGCGCTACCGGCCGGACGGGCGCCTGGACCGCAGCTTCGGCTCAGGCGGGATTTTCACCACGGCGCTGCCGAAGGCGCGTGGCCCGTTCATCGCCACGTCCGTCGTGCAGGAGAACTCAACCGGCAGGCTGCTGATCGCCGGCGGGTACGGCCAGGGCTCGATGCTGCTGCTGCGTCTGACGCCGGGCGGGCGGCTCGATCGCACGTTCGGCCGCCACCGGACCGGAATCGCGACCACCCCGGCCGGGGGGATCGCTCAATCGGTCGCGGTCCAGCGCAATGGCGCGATCTTGGTCGGCGGCTCAAACGCGAACCGCAACGGCCGCCCGATGGTCGTGGCCCGCTTCACCCGCAGCGGTCTACTCGACCGCCGGTTCGGGCGGGGAGGTCTCGTGCAGACGGTGTTCTGGAACCCCGACCTCGCCGCGAGCGCGGGGGTCAGCGGCCTGGCCACGACTTCCGACGGTGGGGTCATCGCCTCCGGACATCTCGATTACATCGGCTCCGACGGACACGGCAGCGCCGGCGTGTTCCGGCTCTCCTCGAACGGCGGGCTGGTGCGCGGCTTCGGAACCCGCGGTCACATGGAGGTGGCGTTCCGCAACGCCACCGGTGGGTTCGCGCAGTGGTTCCCATGTGCGATGACCGTCGGCTCACGGGGTCAAGTCACCGTGACCGGAGACGGATCGGCGGGATCCGGCGCCGCGATCCTGAGCGCTCGGCTCAACGCGCGGGGGATGCTGGACGCCTCCTACGGCAAGGGCGGTCGTGCCGTCATCCGAGGTCTGCGCGGCGGCGACAGCGACACGACCTGCGGGGCCGCGTCCAACGCGTCGGGCGACCTCACTGTCGGAGTGGGATCCACGCTGGGGCAGCTGCGACCCGACGGGGCCCCGAATGGCCTGTTCGCACCCGGCGGTCTATTGAAGATTGCCCAGCCGCGGGATGTCAGTGTCAATGCCGTCGCGCACTCGGGCTCGCAGCGTGTCGTGGTAGCAGGCTCATCGGGCAACGCCCTCTACGTCGCGCGCTACCGGCTGCGGCAGGGGTCGTAGCGTCGCCGCCCCGCCCGTTGAGCTTCCCGGCCTACGACCCCTCCGAATGGAGCGACCTGTTCGTCGCCAGCGCGGGCGCCTCGGCGGCGCTGACCGGCCTCGTGTTCGTCGCCGTGTCAATCAACCTGCGCGCCATCCTGAAACACTCCGGGCTACCCGAACGCGCGCTCGAGACCCTGATCCTGCTGCTCGGGGTGCTCACGGCCTCGATCTTCGTTCTCATCCGGGTCAAGGCACAACCGCCCTGGGGATTGAGCTGACGGTTCAGAGCATCGTCTGCCTGGCCGCAGTCGCCAAGCTGATCAAACGCAGCCCCCAGGAAAAGCGCTCGTGGACCGCCAACCGCGTCGCGCTGGCGGCATTCGGGACCCTGCCGTTCCTGCTCGGCTCGATCAGCCTCCTCGCGCACCGCGGCGGCGGACTCGGCTGGGTCGTCGCCGGCGTCATCACCGCACTGATCGGCTCGGTAGTCAACGCCTGGGTGCTGTTGGTCGAGATACTCCGCTGAACTCGGGGCCGAGCGGATTGACGGTCCCCGCGATGGCGATGTTCCGGTGGGCCCGGCCGCGCGGCGCCGGGTTATCTCAGCGCTGTGCGAGCCAGGTATCGAAGCTCGTGGCGACGATGCGCTGGTCGTGCACCCCTTCGGCTTCGCGGGACGCGAGCCACACGATCGGCGGCCCCATGATCGCCGGATCAAGCAGCGTGCCCATGAGCTCGGGTGAGGCGTCGTCGGGGACCATCCGGGTAGCCGTGGCACCGCCCGGCAGCAAGATGTTGACGGTGACGCTGGTACCCGCCAGGTCGGCGGCCATGACCCGCGAGAGCGCCTCCACTCCTGCGCCGGACGGCCCGTACGGGACAAAGCCGCGGCGAGTCATCGTCTGCTCGTTCATTGAGATAGAGACGACGCGGCCGGCTCCGGCCGCGAGCATACGCGGGACGATCGCTCGCGCGACAAGGAACGACCCGGTGAGCTTGGTCTCAACCACGTCGCGGAAGCCGCTGGGTGAAACCTCCCAAAACGGCTGCGGATCGCTGAGGAACCGAGGATTGACCGAGCGCATGCCAATCCCGGCGTTGTTGACCAGCATGTCCACGCCACCCAGCCGCTCGTAGGCTTCGTCCACGCCCGCCTGCACCGACCGCTCATCCCGGACATCCAGCGCAATCCCGACGCCGCCGCCCCCGAACTCACCGGCGACCGCCTCCGCGCGAGAGCGCTCTCGACCAGTGATCGCGACGTCTGCGCCGGCCCTGATCAACGCGCCGGCCATCGCCCGTCCCAACCCACTCGTCGCGCCGGTCACGAGGACCCGGGCGCCGGTCAGATGCGTCATTGCGCCAGCGTAGACGTTTCCCTGGGTGCGTCCTCCCAGATGCGGCAAGCGGTCAGGTGTGCCGTCTAGGATCGGGGAGGTGACCGAGATTCAGCAGCTCGGAGCGCTCGCTGACATGCACCGGCTGTTCGAGCGCGAGAACACCGAATCACCGGTCTGTTCCGGAGGGTGGGCGGTCGACTTCCACGCCGGTGCGGTCACGCGGCCCCACGCCGACCTCGACATCGCGATCTGGCGGGCGGACGCCGCGCGGATCGGCGACTCGCTCACAGCCGACGGCTGGAAGCACACGCCCGAGCACGGGAGGACGGCAGCACGGCCTACGAGCGAGGGCTCGGTGCGTCCGGACTGGCACCTTCCGAGCCAGCGACGAGCCGGTGGTAGATCTACACGCCGTTGCGAGAAGGTCGCCCTGCTGGGCCGAGGGGCGTTCGGAGCCGATGTAGCGGAGCTCCGCGGCGTCCGCGCCAGGATCATCGCTCTCGTCCCGCTGAGAGCCGGGAATATACCCGAGCCCCGCGACGATCCCGCCGACGGAGGACAAGGACCGTGCGGACCTCTGGCGCTCGCCGACCTGACCCGCTCTGTGCCTACGGTGTGCGCGTGCCCGGCCGGCGACGCAAGGAGCGGTGCAGGCGTGGTTTGGCACGCTGGGCGAGAATCTCGACTTCCACGTGTTCGAGCCGCGAGAGTTCATCGCCCAGGGAGACAAGGTCGTGTCCGTCGTCTACGCCGAAGTGACCGTGCGGAGCACGGGCCGCCAGGTCAGCAACGAGGAAGCACATCTCTGGACCTTCAATGACGGCAAGGTCGCCCGGATCCAGCTCTTCCAGGACACCGAGGCCATCGCCTCCGGCTACCGCGCAGCGTAGGTCCCGATCGGCTCTCGCCGGCCCCACGGACCGGGGCCGGCTCGTTGTCGCGCCCAAGCCGCGCGACCGCTCGGCGAAGCGATATGGGAGACGCTGACCTCGAGGACGTACTGCCAGTTCTCAATGGACCTCGGCCTGCAAAGCCAGCTGGCGGAGCGTCGCGCTGCGGGCGATCGGAGGGCGGATCGACGAAGAGCTTTACCGAAGTCTCGAGAGATTTAATGCACGGCGACTGGATTTCGTTTAGGGTGGCACCGCGCTTCTAAGTGGGAGACGGAAATGAGATCCCCTACATGAACTTCAGGCGGGCCGGATTAGCCGGCGAGAGCTCGTTGCGCCGCAACCTTATGGTTGCACTGATGGGGCTGCTGCTCGCGCTTGTGTTGATCCTTCCCGCGCATGCTCACGCCGCAGCCTCCCGGCTAAACGCAACGTCAGCGAGCGACGTCCGTGCACAGGTCGATGCCCCGGCCGCGCCGGTCGATCAGCAGCCCGACCCCGCCGCTCCGAGTGACGCCTCGGCCGCGCCCGTAGACGCATCGGCTGATGCCCCGGCTCCGGCTGACGCGCCCACCCGCAGCCACTGCCACCGCCGCCACAGCCGACCCCGCGGCCACCGACCCCGGCGCCGCCTCCGACCCCGCGGCGACGGTCGACCCCGCGGCCGCCGACCCGGGCGCAGCCATCCCCACCGCTGACAGCCCCGCCGCGCTCCGACCCCACCGCCGCAACCAACCCGGTCGCCGACGCCCCCACGAACAGCCCGGCCGCCTCCGACCCCACTGCCGCAACCAACCCCGCGGCCACCGACCCGGGCGCAGCCAACCCCACCGCTGACAGCCCCGCCGCCTCCGACCCCACCGCCGCAACCAACCCCGCGGCCACCGACCCGGGCGCAGCCAACCCCACCGCTGACAGCCCCCCCGCCTCCGACCCCACCGCGGCCACCGACCCGGGCGCAGCCAACCCCACCGCTGACAGCCCCGCCGCGTCGGACCCCACCGCCACCGTCGACCCCGCCGCCAACCCCACCGCCACGGTCGACCCAGCGGCCGCGCCCCCCCGACAGCCCAGCAGCCTCCAGCACGCCGGCCGCGTCGGACCCCACCGCCACAGTCGACCCCGCCGCCAACCCCACCGCCACCGTCGACCCAGCGGCCGACGCCCCCGCCAGCGCCCCCGCCGACAGCCCAGCAGCCTCCAGCACGCCCGCCGCGTCGGACCCCACCGCCACGTCGACCCCGCCGCCGACCCCGCCGCCACCGTCGACCCCGCCGCCAACCCCACCGCCACCGTCGACCCAGCGGCCGATGCCCCCGCCGACAGCCCAGCAGCCTCCAGCACGCCGGCCGCGTCGGACCCCACCGCCACACCCGACCCCGCCGCCGGCGCCCCCGCCGCCACCGTCGACCCCGCCGCGTCCGACCCCACCGCCACACCCGACCCCGCCGCCGGCGCCCCCGCCCCCACGGCCACCGCCGACCCAATCGCCACACCAGATCCGACCGCCGCATCGGACGCGCCGGCCGCCTCGGTTGACACACCCGCCACGGTTGACACCCCGGTCACTGCGGTTGACACCCCGGCCGCTCCGGTTGACACCCCGCCCGTCGCAGTCGACGCCCCGGCCCTTCCGGCCGCCGTAGCCGCCCTGGTCGCTCCGGTGGTCACGCCGGTGGTCGCGCCGGCCACCACGCCAGCCGCTCCGGCGCTCGCGCCCGTCGCCACCGTGGACACACCGGCGGTCGCGCCCGTCGCCACGGTGGACACACCCGTGGTCGCGCCGACCACCGCGCCAGCGGCTCCAGCGCTCGCGCCGGTCGCTACCGTGGACACACCTGCAGTCGCGCCCGTCGCCACGGTGGACACCCCGGCGGTCGCGCCGACCGCTCCGGTGACCGTGCCAGCTGCCCCCGTGCTCACACCATCCGCTCCGGTGTTCGCGCCATCCGCTCCTGTGCTCGCACCATCCGCTCCAGTGGGCGGGCCGCTGGCCACCCCGGTGCTCGCTCCGGTCGCCGTGCCGTTCGCGCCGGTCACTGTGCCGTTCGGGGCGATCACCGTGCCATTCGCACCGATCACTTCGGCTCCGTCACCGCTCGCCCCGAGCAGCTCGATTCTGTCGCCGTTTGCGCCGCTCGCTTCGGGTCTGTCGCCGTTTGCGCCGCTCGCTTCGGTGTCTCGTCGCCGTTCACGCCAGTGTCGGAGATGGCGCCGGTTCTCCAGGCCGGAATCGCGGTTGTGGGTGCGGAGGTTCACGGCCGGTCGTTGGGGCGCCGGGATCATCCGGCTACTCGGACGCCGGTCGTGTCGCGGCCGGTGGCGCCGGCTCCGGTCCAGGCGCCGCCGGCGGCGCCGGTGAGTGCGGGGGGCGCGGCGGCCGGCGCTGGCTCCTCGAGCGCCTTCTTCTTCGCCGCCGCGCTGCTCTTGGCCGCGCTGGCGCTGGAATTCCCGCGGCTCTTCGGACGGATACGGCTCTTGTCGGGGCTGCTCCCGCCGAGCCCGTTTGCCTTGCTGATCGCTGAACCTGGCTAGCCCGAACGGCTTCCACGGTCCTGAGCGCCTGGGCTTGTGCTCTGGCGCATCGTTCTAGCAAGCAAGGAGACCCTTCATGTCACGCTCTCTATGGGCGGCTGTGTTGGGGGTTAGCGTGTTCGCATTGGCCGCGACGTTGTCCGCGAGTCCTGGCGCGCCCGTACTGCCCGCAACCATCCACGCCGAGCAGGCTGCTTACCAAGTCCCGATCGTTCACCACATCGTTCCCGTGCAGACGCCGGCGCTTCGCCATCCGGCGCGGCACGCGAACGCCATCAGACACCGAGCACACTCAGCCGCGCGTCCCCTGACCCAGCCGCACATCGTGCTACTGGCGCCGGGTAGCGGCTTTCAGCAGGCCGCGGGGTCCGGGCGTGTGCGTGCCCTGCAGCGTCGCCTGACCGGTTTGGGTTTTGCGCCCGGGCCGATCGATGGGCGCTACGGGCCGCTGACCACCCAGGCAGTCGAGCGTTTTCAGAGCGCCTACGGCCTGAGTGCCGACGGGATCGTCGGCCCCCGGTCGGCTGCCGCGCTGAACGCCAAGACCGGCACGACCAGTGCGGCATTGCGTCCCGGCGACGGAATCCGGATGAACGCCGAACTGGCGCGCGTCCGTGTCCTGCAGCGTCGCCTTGCGCGTCTGGGCTTTGCGCCGGGGCCGATCGATGGACGCTACGGACCGCTGACCACCCACGCGGTCGAGCGGTTTCAAAGCGCCCGGCGGCTGGCCGTCACCGGCGTCGTTGGTGCCGGCACGCTGCATGCGTTGTTCACGATTCGGCGGCGGTCTCCGCTGACCGTGAGTGCCCAGCCACGCCCAAGCTCGCAACCTCATAGGGCCGTTCCGGCACGCTCCCCGGCGCCGGTCAGCTCTCAGCCTCACAGCGCTGTTCCGGCACATTCCACCACCCCGGTGGAGGCGGCCCCGGTCAGTGGCGATCACTCGCCGGCTCTGCCGGTGGTGCCGGTGCTGTTGGCGTTGGCGGCACTGGGAATACTGGTGATGGTGCTCCGCTCCGGTCGGACACGTAACCGGGAGCGGCGCGAGCTGGCGCTCCACGAGCCGCTACCGCGCGCATTCGCGTCCGAGCTCGGAGACGTTCGCGACGTCGACCACGGGCCTGGGGGGTATGGGCGATGAGCGCAACGGCGATCCGTTCCCTCCATCCGGCGTACGAACAGCATCACGATGGGCGCGGTCGCGTGATGGTCGCCGACCACGACGGCTTCGCAAGACGGCTGATCCAAAACGCGTTGCAGGATGACGGCGGGGTGGTGACGCTCCCCGCCGCCAAGGACGCCCGCGAGATGCTCGAACTCGTTCGCCACTATCGGCCTACGGTGCTGATCCTCGACACCGGACTGGCGGATGGCGGCTGCGTGCAGCTGATCAGCGAGGTGCTACTCGTGGCGCCGGAGACGCGCATCTTGACGGTCTCCGCCGACGAAGACGAAACCGCACTGGCCGCACTGCGCGCGGGCGCGGTCGGGCATATCAGCAAGGACGTGGACCCCAGCGAGCTCGTGCGCCTGGTTGGCCTCGCCGCGAACGGCGAGGCCATCGTCCCCAGACGGCTGGTGATGCCGCTGCTGGTGCTCCTGCGGGCGAGCCCGGACGTCGGCTGGCGGCCGGTGCGCAGCCGCCTGACCACCCGCGAATGGGAGATCGTCGAACTGCTCGCCGACGGCAGCTCGACCGAGCGCATCGCCGAACGCCTCGTGGTCTCGCCGACCACCGTCTACAGCCACGTCCAGAGCGTGCTGCGCAAGCTGGGCGTCCACTCACGCAGCGACGCGGTCGCCGCTGCCGAACGCCTACGTCACGAGGAGGCGTTGAGGATAAAAATCGTTACCCCGTTCCGATGAATGTCGTTGACCATCTCTAACCACGCCAGGGAAACTATGTGCAGCAGCCGCTACGCCGGATGTCCGAGCTTCGGCGAGAGGGGTGGGGACCCCATGGGGGCACTTTGAGACGGGGTGGCGCAGATGCGTCACCCCGTCTGTATCTGGGGTTTGATCCCCGCGCACCAGACTCCGCGCAACCGCGCGTTAGCCTCCGTCGGCATGGCCACCCGGCTCGCGGCTGTCGTCGACGCCTCCCGCGAGGTGGCGGGTACGCGGTCGCGGTCGACCAAGGTGCGGATCCTGGCCGAGCTGTTGACGAGCGTGGGCGCCGACGAGGTCGCGATCTGCGTCGGTTTTCTCTCGGGAGTGCCGCGGCAGGGACGGGTCGGAGTCGGCTATGCGACCGTGTATGGGATCGAGGTGCCGCCGACCGGCGAGCCGTCGCTGACCGTTGCTGACTTGGACCGCGCCATCGATGAGATCGCCGCCGACAGCGGGCCCGGCTCGGCGACGAGACGCCGCCAGCTGCTGGTCGACCTACTCGGCCGCGCCACCGAGCCCGAGGGTGCGTTCGTCAGGCGTCTGTTGACCGGCGAACTGCGCCAGGGCGCGCTGGCCGGGGTGATGGCCGACGCCGTCGCCACGGCGGCCGGGGTGAGCCCGGGGCTGGCTCGACGCGCGCTGATGCTGTCCGGCGATCTGACGCAGATGGCCGAGATCGCGATCGTCAGCGGCGTGGAGGGCTTGCGCGCGGTCGGGCTCGAGCTGTTTCGCCCGATCCTGCCGATGCTCGCCTCGCCCGGAGAGAGCGTCGCCGGGGCGATGACGGCGTTCGCCTGCGCATCGGTGGAGTTCAAGCTCGATGGCCTCCGGGTCCAGATCCACCGCCAGGGCGACGAGGTCCGCATCTACTCGCGCAACCTCAACGAGATCACCCATCGCCTGCCTGGGGTCGTCGCCACCGTGCTCGAGCTGCCTGTGAGCGAAGTGATCCTGGACGGCGAGGCGCTATGGATGGGGGAGGCTGGCCCGGCCAGCTTTCAGGACACGATGTCGCAGGTCGACGCCGACGCGCCTCCCGAGGGAGTCGTCACCTTTCTATTCGACATCCTGCACGTTGACGGGCGCGACCTGCTCGACACGCCGCTGCGCGAGCGCAGCGCCACGCTGCGGACGATCGCCCCCGACCTCACCGTGCCGAGCATCCTCACCGACGACGTCGCCGCGGCCGAGCGCGTCCTGGCCGAGTCGCTTGACGCCGGGCATGAGGGAGTGGTCGTCAAGGACGCGGACTCCACGTACGCGGCCGGTCGCCGCGGCGCGGCCTGGCGCAAGGTCAAGCCGGTGCGTAGCTACGACCTGGTCGTGCTCGGCGCCGACTGGGGTCACGGGCGCCGCCGGGGCTGGCTGTCCAACTTGCACCTCGGCGCTCGCGATCCGGCCACCGGGCAGTTCGTCATGGTCGGCAAGTGCTTTAAAGGACTGACCGACGAGCTCCTGCGCTGGCAGACCGCAGCGCTGCTCGAGCGGGAGACCGCAAGCCGTGGCATCTCGGTCCTCGTCCGTCCCGAGCTCGTGGTGGAGATCGCCATCGATGGCGTTCAGGCCTCCAAGCGCTACGCCGGCGGCGTCGCGCTGCGCTTCGCGCGCGTCAAGCGCTATCGGCCCGACAAAGACCCCGCTCGCGCCGACACGATCGACGCCCTGCGCGAGCTGCTCAACGGCACCGCCGCATGAATCCGGCGCGATCCGGCCACGAACCGTCACCCCAACCCAGGGAAACAGCATGCAACGGCTGATCGGGAGGGCACACGTCGATGCGCCAGACGCGCCCCGAAACCTGGCACTTAGACCCACGACGCGGCGAAGGAATCGAACCTTCCAAGCGGAGGGCTGCCCCGCCCTGCCGGTTTTGAAGACCGGATGGGCCACCAGGCCCCTGCCGCGCCGATGGTGATCCTACGCGCGTTGGGAACGGGAGCAGGCTTTGGGCGCGAGGACCTGGGCGGCCGTCTGATCTCCGGCGCCCTCACTCTCGCAGCCCGTGCTCGAGGGCTCCCTTGACGGTGGCGTCGAGGGCATTGATTCGGTACAGGGCGAGTGCCTCGGCCGAGCCGAACCGTCCGCCGGGCGCAGTGGTGGGGCCGTGGTGGCACAGCACGCAGTGCAGCAACGACAGCGCTCGCGTCTCGTCGAGGCTGCCGGAGCGCTCTGAGAGGAGGCGATGCCCGATCGCCACGTGGCCCAGCAATCGACCTTCCTCGGTGAGACCGATCTCGGCGCCGTAGGTGAACTCGCGCGTGCGTCCGAGATCGTGCGTGATCGCCGCGGTCAGCAGCAGATCTGAGTTGAGCCGCGGATGCAACTGGCAGACCTCGTGCGCGAGGGTGGCGACCGCCACGGTGTGCTCGAGCAGGCCGCCCAGGTAGGCATGGTGGCCGGTCCGCGTGCAGGGCGCACGTCGCCACGCCGCGCGCAGGGGGCCATCGGCCAGCAACCCCTCGAGCAGGGTGCGGTAACCGCGGTCGTAGACCTCGCCGCATAGGTGCTCGAGGAAGCCGTCGAGCTCGTCGAGGTCGCGGTAGGCAGAGGGCAGAAATTGAGTCGGATCCACCTGGTCGGGGGACGTGCGTGAGATCTCGACCACCTCCACGACCAGTTCCTCCCGGAATCGCTCCACCTTTCCGGTGACGCGGACGACGTCGCCACGCTCGAATCCACCGGCGAGCGCGTCGGCATTCTGGAACGCGCGCGCGGGCACGGTGCCGGTGCGATCGCGGAGCTCGAGCGCCAGATAGGGGGCGCCGCTCCGCGTCATCAGGCGGTCCTTGCGCGTGCACGCGAAGACGCCGTCGACGCCCTGACCGGGACGGAGCGCGCTGACCGCGACCATGGTGTTGTCGGCTGACCGCATGTGCCCATGATGTACGGTGGTCCGGATGCAGCCACTGCAATGGGAGCATCGCCCCGACGGGCTCCGCGCCCCGGCGTTGGTGTGCGCGTTCAAAGGCTGGAACGACGCGGCCGACGCGGCGTCGACCGCGATCACATTCGTGGGCACCGCGCTGGGGGCACGACGCTTCGCGACGATCGACCCCGAGGAGTTCTACGACTTCCAGGCCACTCGCCCCCGCGTCAAGCTGGTCGATGGCGAGGCCCGGGAGATCGTGTGGCCGGCCGTCGAGCTGTTCGAGGCCCGCGTGCCGCGGGCCCCGCGGGATCTGATCCTGCTGGCCGGCACCGAACCGTCGTTTCGCTGGCGCACGTTCAGCAAGCTGATCGTCGAGCTGGCCGAAGCTCTCGGAACGCAGCTCGTGGTGACGCTCGGGGCGCTGCTCGCCGATGTCCCGCATACCCGGCCGGTGTCGGTCACCGGCCTGACGTCGGATCCTGCGCTGATCGCGCGTCTGGGTCTCGCCCCTTCGTCCTATGAGGGACCCACCGGGATCGTCGGCATCCTGCACGCGGCCTGCCAGCAAGCCGGGTTGCCGTCGGCCAGCCTGTGGGCGGCCGTGCCCCATTACATTGCCGCGACGCCAAACCCGAAGGCCGCGCTCGCGCTGGTGCGCAAGCTCGAGGGCCTGGTCGGAGTGGCCGTCGACGCGTCCGACCTGGAGCACGGCGCCGCCGACTACGAGCGCCAGGTCAACGTCGCGGTGCAGAGCGATCCCGACGTGCAGGCGTTCGTCGAGCGCCTGGAGCAGGCGGCGGGCAGCGACCCCGACGACGAACCCGGGCAGCTCCCCTCCGGCGAAACGATCGCCCGGGACCTCCAGCGCTTCCTGCGCCAGCGGGGCGACGGCCCGGCGTCGCCGGGCGCCTCATAGCGGCCCCACTCGCCGCTACGGTGGTGGTTCCCCGAACCTTGGCGTTCGGGGTCCGAGGGGTGGACTCAACGCGCCAAAGTTCGCCCGACGCGACCCGCCACGCCGAGTGCATCACCGAACCCTGGCGTTCAGGGTCCGAGCGGTGGACCCAACGCGCCAAAGTTCGCGCTACGCGACGCGACCCGCCACGCCGAGTGCATGACTGAACCCGGGCGTTTGGCGAGCTAGGCTAGGTTTCACCTGCCTCGGCCCGCGGTGGCTACCGCTCGGCCGCCGGGCACGCGATCCGGTAATCGCACAACGAGCACGCCGCCGCCGAAGGGGTGGGTTCGAATCCCTGCGAGAGGATGCCGTCGGCCACCTCGGTGACGACCTCGC
The DNA here is from genome assembly GCA_963838535.1 of uncultured Solirubrobacterales bacterium. GTDB lineage: Bacteria > Actinomycetota > Thermoleophilia > Solirubrobacterales > Solirubrobacteraceae > Palsa-465. The sequence goes on along the minus strand of CAWIRN010000013.1, from coordinate 118,609 downwards.
GCACCCAGTCCGAGCGATCAGCCTCGTCCGATGCCACGGCCACCTTCTCATCGTCGAGCAGGTAGTAGTACGCCTGGCGCGAGGCATCCAACCGCCAGGCCTCGCGGGCACCGACCGCGTAGAGCGAGAGCTGTACGTCTTCGGCCAGCTGGGCCGGGCTCTTCGGTCGCCCGGTCTTGTAGTCGATCAGCTCGTATTCGCCGCTGGGCAGAAGATCGACGCGATCGACCCGGCCCCGCAGGTGGTGCGGGCCGAGCCGGAATGTGAATTGGCGCTCAAACCAGATTGGCTGTGACTCCTCGGATTGGAAGCGCTCGTGGTACCGGGTCAGAGAGCTGGCGGCCTTGCCCCGGAGCTGGCGCTCCTGATCGGAGTCGGCGAAGCCGCCGCGCCGCCATCCCGCGTCGAGCAACCCGAGCAGCTCCGGCAGCGTCCCCCCGCCCGCGTCGTCGGCGTGGAAGCGTTCGAGCACCTGGTGCACGAGGATCCCGAAGCGCTGATGGAGCGTCGGCTCCTGCGGGATCCTGAACACGCGGGCGAACTTGTATTTGAGCGGACAGGTGCGATAGGTATCGATGTCGGAGGCGGACAGAACGACTCCGTCGCCGCGCTTGGGCAGGAACGGCTCCAACGACGGCTCGTCACGAGCGGCGATCGCCTGGGCGCGACGCCGCGCGTCGCGCTCGGCGTCGAGGAGATAGTCGTCGAGCGCTGAGGAGGTGAAGATCTCCCGCTGCTCGGCGCTGACCGCCTGGAGAATCCTCGCGTTCACGTCCCGCAACGCCTCGGCGATGCTCTGTCCCTCGGGCCGGGCGATCAGCGCCGCCGCCTTCAGGAGCTCGAGGTAGCGGACGACCGCGTGGGACACGTCGAGGTCGGTGTCGAAGCGCAGCTCCCCCAGCCGGCCCCCGGCGCGCATCGTGCCCTCGAGCAGCTCATCGCGCAGCAGGCGGTAGGTCGAGTGCAGCGTCTCGGCGGGGCCGAACAGCTCTTCCAGCTTGTCCTCCCACGCGCCCTGGACCGCCTCGAGCACCGCCTCGGCGAGGGGCGAGGGCGCCAACGTGATCCCGCGATCGTTGGCCCGCGGGTAGGCGAGCACGAGCCGCCGGCGGGCCCGCGTGAGCGCCACGTAGAGCGACTGGCGAAGCGCGGTGCGGCGATTCTCCTCGCCGTCGGCGGGCAGGTCCTCGCGCAGCAGCGCGTCGGGAATCGGCTCAGGCAGGCGGGCGGCGACACCCGCGTGAAGCCCCAGCACGTAGACGTGGTCCGCCTCCAGCCCGCCGGCGGCATCGAATGTCAGCACCTGGACGACGCCGGCCGCCGACAACGTGGGCTCCTCCTGCTCGCGCAGCCCGAAGTCCGCCACCGCCGCGATCGACCGCGCGAACTCGCGCGGAGTCGCCTGCGGCGCCCGCCGGACGTAGGCCGAGGCGAGCTCGCCGAAGCTGGCCAGCGCGCGCAGCCGCTCCACCACGTCCGCCTGCGCGGCGAACAGCTGCTGGCGGCGCAGGCCCAATCGGTCGATCAGGCGGTGGACGTAGAGATCGGGCCGAGTCGTGTCGATCGCGGCGACCCCGGATCGATACAGCTTCAGGAACACGCGGATGCGCTCGCGCGCCTCGGGCGGCACCTGCGGGGATTCGGTGGCGGCGGCCAGCGCCGAGACCATGTCCAGTTTGCGCCGGCGAGCGATCTGCGTGCACCGGGCGATGTCCACCGAGCGCAGATCGATCGGCGGGCGCGCCAAGGCGCGGACCACCGCGCCGGCGTCGGAGGGGTCGGCCAGCAGCCGCAGCCAGGCCAGCACGTCCCGGATCTCCGCGCGCTGGAAGAACGCCGCCTCGCCGACCAGGCGGTGGGAGACCGCCCGCTCCTCCAGCGCCACCCCGACGGCTTGGCCTTCACGGGCGATCTCGGGCACGAGCACCGCGATCTGACCGGGATCGACGGACTCGCGCGCGATCAGCCGCTCGATGTCGGCGGCCACCGACTGGGCCTGCGCGCGGTCGTTGGCGCACCGCCACAGCTCGACCGCACCCCCGGGTGTGGACACCGGCACTGGGGCCCCCAGCACGGCCGCGGCGCCACGCAGGACACGCTCGGGGCAGCGCTGGCTGAGCTCGAGCCGGACGGTCCGCACATCGGGGCCCTCGAAGCTGCGCATCCGCGCGGCGCCCGCGCCGCGGAAGCGTCGCAGCGCCTGCAGCGGATCGCCGGCCACCGTGAGCCCGGGGCCCGCCACTTCCCGCACCAGGGTCGCTGGGGCGAGATCGAGCTCCTGCGCATCGTCGAGCAGCACGTGCTCGAAGCGGCGGGCAGCGCCGGGCTGCCTGCGGGCGATCCGCAGCGCGTGCAGGATGAGATCGCCGCCATCCCGCGCACCGACCTCGGCCAGCATCCGTTCGTGGGTTCGATAGACCTCGGCGAACTCGCGCTCGAGAGCCGCCTCAGACCGGTCGCCGGCCTCGAGCCGGGCCGCCCAATCCACATACTCCTCGGGCCCGATCAGCTCAGCTTTGAGCCGGTCGACCCGGCGCACGAAGCCGCCGAGTAGCGCGTTGGCGCTGCCGCCGAAGTCGTGATGCTGTAGCGACAGCTCGTCGATACGCTCGACCAGCATCGCCAAGCGATCCCCCGGGCCGAGGACCGACTCGAGTGGATCGGGGCCGCCGCCCAGACTGACCAGGACCGACGCCGCCAACTCGACCGGGGTCAGGACGAACAGCTCTTCGTATCCGCGGGTCAGAGCGGACTCGAGCCGCCCGCGCAGTGCGGTGGCGCGGGCCATCGACGGCGCCAGCACCGCGATCCGCTCGGGCGCGCTTCCCTGCTCGACGAGCCAGCAGAAACGGTCTCCGATCACCCGCGTCTTGCCCGTCCCCGCCGCTCCGAGAACCAGCAGCGGCCCATCACGATGCGTGACGGCCTCACGTTGCGCTGCCAGCCGGTCCTCGGCCACCCCCGCGCCCTCAGACCGGAGGTCGGCCGGGGGCATTCCGTCAACGCGATCGTGCCTTGCACTCACTGTCTGACAGCATAGGTTGGCGATGACCACCACCCGCTCGGCATTGGACGCAGACTGGCTCGGCGTCTGTCGGCGTGCCGTGACCGGCCTCGAGCAGCTGCTCGCCGCCGCGCCGAGCACTGTGGAGCGCGCCGTGGAAACCGGCACCCGGGGCAGCGGCGGCGATCGGACACTGGTGATCGATCGCTCCGCCGAGAGCGTGGTGCTCGCGGAACTCGATGCCATCCGGGCCGAGGGCTACGGCTTTGTCGCGCTGTCGGAGGAGCGGGGCGCGGTCGACTACGGCGATCCGAGCGTCCGGGTGATCATCGACCCGATCGACGGCTCGCTGAACGCCAAGCGCCGGATCTCCCACTACGCGCTGTCGGTGGCGGTGGCCGGCGGGCGAGACGATGAACGACGTGGTGTTCGGATTCGTGCACGACTTCGGGCCCTCCGAGGAGTGGTGGGCCCGGCGCGGCGAAGGGGCGTGGCTCGACGGCACCCGGCTCGACCCCTCGCTGGGCGAGCGGCGGTCGCGCGACGGCCGGCTCGAGGTGCTGGGCATCGAGTCCGCCGACCCGCGTTGGGTGGCCGCTTCGATCGACGCGCTGGTCGAGTCGACGCACCGGTTGCGGGCGCTGGGCACGATCGCCGCGTCGCTGTGTCAGGTCGCCGCAGCTCGGTTCGACGGGATGGTCTCGCTGCGCCGCTGTCGCGGCGTCGACGCGGCGGCCGGCCAGCTGATCGTGCGCGAGGCCGGCGGCCTGGTCAGCTTTCCGGAATGCCAGGATCCGCTCGGGGCACCGCTCAACGCGGCTCCCAGCTCGCCGGTGGTCGCGGCGCGCACGCTTCAGGCGCTGCACGAACTCGAGCGGGTCGTCGCGTGATCGACTGGATCCTGGCCGAGAAGATCGCCGGCTACGTGGCGGGGACGGGCGATGGGCGCCTTCCCACCTCTGACCTCGCGTCGCTGAGCGCCGAGTCCGAGCGCCGGGTCATCGCCTACACGGGCCTGCAGCCGGCTCGGGCGCTACCCCACCCCGAAGGGATCGGCCGTCGCGAGTGGGTCGCCAGCAACGTCCGGGCGATGCGGGCGCTGCTGGACCCGGTGCTCGAGCGCGCCGGGAAGGGCCTTGGGCCGCTGAGACCGGCGATGCGGATCACGGTCGGAGTGGTGGTCACGACCGAGGTCGGCGTCGTGCTGGGATACCTGGCCCAGCGCGTGCTCGGCCAATACGAGTTGGTCCTGCTGGACGAAGCGGCCGATAACCAACCGCCGCGTCTGCTGTTCGTGCTTCCGAACCTGGGCCAGGCGGTCCACGCCTTCGGCGCCGAAGAGCGGGAATTCATGACCTGGATCGCCCTGCATGAGGTGACCCATGCCGTCCAGTTCGCCGGCGTGCCCTGGCTGCAGGGTCACCTGGCCGGACTCGTGCGCGAACTCCTGGAGAGCGCCGAGCTACGGATCGAGACGCCCCGCAAGCTGCATGTGCCGAGCGGAGACGAGATCCGGCGGGTCGCCCGCGCACTGCGCCGGGGCGATCTGATCACGATCGCCACCAGCGAAGCCGAGCGCGAGACGCTCGACCGGGTGCAGGCGGTGATGGCCGTGATCGAGGGTCACGCCGAGCACGTGATGGACGCCGTGGCGCCGGATCTGCTCCCGTCGCTGCCGAAGCTGAGGGCTGCGCTGGACCAACGGCGTCGCTCCCAGTCACGCCTGTCGCGCCTGATCGCCCGGGTTCTCGGCCTCGAGCTGAAGCTCCGGCAGTACGAACAGGGCAAGTACTTCTGCGACGCGATCGTGCGGGCAGGCGGCACGGAAACGCTGAATCGCGTGTTCAGCGAACCGGCGGCGCTGCCCACATTGCGCGAGTTGCGTGATCCCAGCGCCTGGCTCGTCCGCATCGGAGTCGATCGCGCTGCGGCTCAGCGGTTCACCGCATAGCCCGTCCGTCCGCTGACCGGCGCACCCATCCCCAGCGGCGAATGTAACGATGCTCAGGCGCCGGTTTACAAACATATGTTCGCTAGCTGGTTAGCTATCCGCTACATTCACAAACACTTGTTCGCTAGCTGGCGAGCGAACCGCTAATATCATCAGTCCAACCGGAGCGAAGCTATGGCTACCACTAGTAATCCAGGCGCGGAACAGCCCGCCACGACACCGAAAACGACGGCGACGCGTAAGAACACGGCGCCACGCGAGACGGCCGCGACGCGTAAGCCGGCCGACTCCACGCACTCCTCGACGCAGCCCAAAACCCGCGTCAAGCAGGTCCAGGTGCTAGCGGAGCGCGCAGTCCTCGTGCCAATGGGCGCAAGCCTGCTGGCCCGGGACAACGTCGTCTCGACCGTCAAGGGGCTGGCCTCCAAGTACACCACGCGCAGTGGGCTGGAGCGCGAGTTCCACCGCTTCGAGCGCCGCGGCGCGAGCGCGCGCAATCGCTTCGAGCGGCAGGTCCGTCGGACCCGCACCAAGTTCGAACGCGAACTCCGGCAGCGTCGCAGCCGCGTCGAGCGCACGGTTCTGCAGAAGCGCCGGCGCTTCGAGCGCGAGGTGCGCTCGGTCCGCAAGGATCTCGAGAAGCAGTCCGGGACGCTTTCTGCGCGTGCAACCAAGCTCGTCTCGAACGCCCAGGAGCGCATCAGCTCAGCGTCCTAGAACCATCTTCCCCCGCCGGCGCCCAGGAGAGCGCCGGACAGCGGGAAAGATTCGCCGGCCTCATATCCTCGCCGGCGGATGAAGCACCCTCTCCTCCCTCAACCGCCGGGGCGTCACGAAAGTGGCGCCCCGTCGGTCTTTAAGGCCGGTGTCGGTCTGTAGGCCGGTGCGCGGCAAAACTGGTAGGACAGGAGATTCTCGTCACCACGATCGCCCGGGAGGTCCCGCCGTGCAACTTTGCTTGATGATCGAAGGCCAGGAGGGCGTCACTTGGTCGCAATTTCTGGGTCTCGCCCAGGCGTGCGAGGAACATGCGATTCCGACCCTGTTTCGCTCCGACCATTACCTGAACCTCGATCCCGACGGCCGGCATCCGGAGCGCGGCTCTCTCGACGCGTGGGGCACGCTGAACGCGTTGTCCGCCGTGACCACCACGCTGCGGTTCGGCACGATGGTCTCGCCGGCCACGTTTCGCCACCCCTCGGTCTTGGCCAAGCTCGTGGTGACGGCCGACCATGTCTCAGGCGGACGGATCGAGCTCGGGATCGGTGCCGGTTGGAATCAGCGAGAGCACGACGCGCACGGCTTCCCCTTCCCATCCACAGCCGTCCGGATGGACATCCTGGAGGAGCAGCTCCAGATCGTGTTCGGCAACTGGGGCGCTGAGACCTTCTCCTTCGATGGCCGGCACTACACGCTGCGCGACCTGGACGCGCAGCCCAAGCCCATCCAGCGGCCGCGCCCGCCAGTGATCATGGGCGGCACCGGCGGCCCCCGGAGCGCTGCCCTGGCCGCGCGCTTCGCCGACGAGTACAACACGCCGTTCCCGACGCTCGAGGAGATCGCCGAGCGAAAAGGCCGCATCAGCGAGGCGTGCGAGCGCGCGGGGCGCGATTCGATCCCATTCTCGGTCATGACCGGGGTGGTGGTGGGCACCGACGCCGCTGATCTGCGAGACCGGGCCAGCCGGCTCGGCGCCCGCAACCTCCTGAGTCGGGTTCGGGGCGACGACGACGCGGATGGCTTCCTGGCCAATCCCCCGGCGGGCTGGATCGTCGGCACGATCGATCAAGTGGTCGAGCAGCTCATGGCTCTCCGGGAGGCGGGCGTGAGCCGCGTGATGTGCCAGCACCTGCTCCACGACGACCTCGATGCGGTCGCGGTCCTGGGTGACGAGGTCGCACCCCGGTTGGCGTAAGTGCGCGCGACGGCGTCGACCCGAGCCAGCCACCGGCCGGTCACTGCTGGTCGCTGGTGCCGGCCGATGCCGGGCGCGCCCCACCGAACCGCCCGGCGCCGTCTGCGAGAATGGACCCATGCCGACTAAAGATCAGGTGACCAACGCGCTGCGCTCCGTAATCGACCCCGAGCTGCGACGGGACATCGTGGAGCTCGAGATGGTTCGCTCCATCGACATTCACCCCACGGGGGTCGTCGACGTGATGGTGTCGCTCACGACTCCGGGCTGCCCGATCCGCAGTCACTTCCAGACCGGCGTCGCGCAGGCCGTGCGCGAGCTCGAAGGCGTCTCTGGCGTGAACGTCAGCTTCGACGTGCTGTCGGATAACGAGAAGTCGGCCCTCGGGCGCAAGCTCGGTCGGGGTGCGCTGCCCGAAGGCGCGCTGGCCCAGGTGCGCAACGTGGTGTGCATCGGATCGGGGAAGGGCGGGGTCGGCAAGTCGAGCGTCACCGCGAACCTGGCCGCGGCGCTGGCCGGGGACGGCAAGTCGGTCGGCGTGCTCGACGCGGACGTGTGGGGCTACTCACAGCCACGGATGCTCGGGCTCGGGGCTGAGCGCCCGCAGGTGAATGCCAACCGCAAGCTGCTCCCGATCAAGGCGCAGGACGGAATCAGCGTGATGTCGATTGGCTTTTTCGTCGAGCAGGATGCGGCCGTGGTCTGGCGCGGACCGATGCTCCACAAGGCGCTGCAGCAGTTCCTCGAGGATGTTGAATGGGGCGAGCTCGACTACCTGCTGATCGATCTGCCGCCGGGCACCGGTGACGTCTCGATGACGCTGGCGCAGCTACTGCCTCAGGCCAAGTTCCTGATCGTCACCACCCCCCAGCCGGTGGCGCAGAAGGTCGCGCGCCGCTCGGCTGAGATGGCCGCCAAGCTCAAGCTCGAGATCGCCGGCGTGATCGAGAACATGTCCGGCTTCGTGACTCCGAGCGGCGAGCGCTTCCCGATCTTTGGCGAGGGCGGTGGGCAGCTCCTGGCGGAGGAGCTGGAGGTTCCGCTGCTGGCCAAGATTCCGCTCACGATGGCGTTGCGCGAGCAGTCTGACTCGGGACTGCCCGTCGTCTACTCAGACCCTGACGATCCCGCGGCGCAAGCGCTCCGCCACGCCGCGCGCGGGCTGATCGCGATGTCGCCGATCGAGCTGCCGGTGATGCAGGCCCCCGCGCCGGCCGCGGCACCGAAGCCCGCCGGCATGTCACTGCCGATGGCCTAGTGCAGCGCTAGCTGGGCTTCGCGGCGTAGTAGTCCGCGTTCATCTGGATGTACTTCTGCCACTCGTCGGGGAGTTGGTCCTCGGCGAAGCAGGCGTCGACCGGGCAGGCCTCGACGCAGGCATCGCAGTCGATGCATTCCTCCGGGTCGATGTAGAGCATCTCGACCGCGTCGTAGTCGGGCTCGTCAGGCGTCGGATGGATGCAGTCGACCGGGCAGACCTCCACACACGAGTTGTCCTTCGTGCCAATGCATGGCTCGGCGATCACGTAGGCCATCGATGTCAGATTCCTCTTTGGTTTGGTTCCGTGGCACACCGGAGAGCACCGGCGGACCGCGCATTCTAGGGACCGCCCTCGCCGGTAGCCTCCCGCCGGTGCTGCTCCTGACGGGCGCCACCGGGACGGTCGGGCGAGCGCTGCTGAGGCGGCTGATCGCGGCCGGAACACCCGTGCGCTGCCTGGTCCGTGACCCACGTCGCCTGGGCGACGAACGGGTCCGCGTGCAGATCGCCCTCGGCGACCTCTCCGACCCACGGTCGTTTCGTCACGCGCTCCGCGATGTCGACACGGTGGTGCATCTCGCATCGGTGATCCGCGACCAGCCCGCCGGCTCGATCGAGGAGCTGGTCGGCAGCGCAACGTGGCGGCTGGTGCATGCCGCCGAGCAGGCCGGGGTGCAGCGGTTCGTGTTCTTCTCGGCGCTCGGGGCCTCGACGCGCAGTCCGGCTCGCCTGCTGCGCGCCAAGGCGATGGCGGAACGAGCGGTGATCCAGTCATCGCTCGCCCACACCGTGTTCGCGCCGTCGATCGTCTACGCGCCCGGCGACCCCTACCTGACGCTGCTGGAGCGCATCGCGAGGCTCCCCCTGATGCCGATCCCGGGCTCCGGGCGGGCGACGTTTCAGCCGATCTGGGCGCAGGACGTGGCCGATTGCGTGATCGCCGTGCTGTCCGGCGCCGCGCCCGGAGCCGACCGCGTGGGCGAGCGTTATGAGCTCGCCGGCCCCGAGACGCTGACCCACGAGGAGATCGTCAGGATTGCCCTGAGCTCGTTTCACCGCCCACGGCCGATCATCAAGGTGCCGGCGCGCCTGACGCGGCGGGCGCTGGACCTGGTTGAGCGCGTGACGGGCCCGACGGCGTTCGCGACCTGGGACGAGGCGGAACTGCTGGAGGTGCCGATGACCGCGCGGCACGGCACGGCGGACGTCGAGCGGCTAGGGGTGACGCCACAGCCCATGCGCACCGTTTTGGGGCTGAGCGAGGAAGCGTGCTGAGAGGTTCGTCATCATGGGCAACAATTCAGCACGCCTTCCGCGGGCAACGATTCACGGTTCTGGTGGCGACGAAGTTGAGGCGGCGTCGGACTCGGCGAGCGCGGGGCGGCGGGCCGCCCACGGCAGCGCCTGCTCGAGCTGGGTGGCCAGTTGGAGGATCACCTCCTCACGTGCCGGCGGCCCGATCAGCTGCACGGCGGTCGGCAGCCCGTCGTCGCCGTGATACAGCGGGACCGACACGGCCGGCAGCCCGGTGACGTTGACGATCGCCGTGTACGGAGTGAAAGAGCCCGATCGCTGATAGTGGCCCCACGGATCCGGCCCGCGACCGTGGATCTCACCGATCGGCACGCGGGCGAGCAGCGAGCGCCGGCGTGAGCACGACGTCGTAGGGCTCCAGGGACGCGACGATCGAGCGCGCGACCGACTCGAGCCTCGTCTGGGCGCTGAGAAAGGTGAGGGTGTCCTGGCTGCGCGCGCGCTCCCACAGGGCCCACGTGAGCGGCTCGACGTCGGACTCGGTGGGCGCGCGGCCCGCCAGTCGACCCCCGCTCAGCGTCGTCATCGAGACCAGCGGCCCGAACGCGCGCGTGAAGTCCGACAGCAGGTCGAGGTTCGACCATGGCGGCGCGATCGCCTCGACGTCATGGCCGAGCGACTCGAGTAAGACGCCCGCGTCACGCGCGGCGGCTGCGCAGACCGGGTCCAGCTGCGCACCTTCCAGCGGCATGTTCAGGGCCAGACCAACCCGCAGCCGCCCGGGCGGCTGGCGCGCGAGCGCGGCGTAGCGCCCGCTGGGCGGCGGCGCCCAGTTGGCGTCGCCCGGCTCGTAGCCGGCCAGCACGTCGAGTACCGCGGCCGTGTCCTGCACGGTGCGTGTGAGCACGCCGTCCGCCGACCAGGAAGCTCTGCCCGCCGTCCGGGCCGACCGAGATCCGTCCCCGCGCGGGCTTCAGCCCGACCAGGCCGCAACACGCCGCCGGGATCCGGATCGACCCACCGCCGTCGTTGCCGTGGGCGATCGGGATCATGCCCGCCGCCACCGCGGCCCCGGCTCCGCCGCTCGATCCTCCCGGGGTGCGGTCCAGCGCCCACGGGTTGTGGGTCGGCCCGTGACGGCGCGACTCAGTGGTCGGCAGGATCCCCATCTCCGGCAGGGCCGTCTTGCCGACGATGACAAAGCCGGCCTCGCGGAGCCGGCGGACCACAAACGCGTCGTCGCGCGCGAGGAAACCCGCGAACAGATCGCTGCACATGGTGAGCGGCATTCCGGCGACCGCGCGGTTGTCCTTGATCGCGATCGGAACGCCCGCAAACGGTCGCGGATCACCCTGAGCGATCTGGTCAGCGGCCGCCAACGCCGAATCGTGCGCGACGTGGGTAAAGGCACGGATCCTCGGCTCCAGCGCCTCGATCCGTTGCAGCGACGCCTCGACGAGTTCGCGCGCGCTGCACTCGCCAGAGCGGACCAGCGCGGCGAGCTCGGCCGCAGAGCGGAGCAGCAGGCCGCTCACCCGGCCTCCACTCGCCATCCAGGCTCACTGAACATGTCGGCCACGGGCGTCATCCGGCTTCGCTGGAAGGCTACCCAGCTAGCCTGTGTGCTCGCCGCCGAGAAACCACGCCCCCAGGAGCACGATGAGATGAGCGTCACCACCGAAGTTCAGTCTGGCCTGGAGGGCGTGGTCGCCTTCGCCACCGAGATCGCGGAGCCCGACCGGGCAGGCGGAGCTCTGCGCTATCGCGGCGTGGATATCGAGGAGTTGGTCGGCGCGGTGCCGTTTGAGCAGGTGTGGGGCCTGTTGGTCGACGGCGACCTTCTGCCCGGGTTGCCACCGGCCGTTCCGCATCCCCTGAGCGTGCGCTCCGGCGATCCGCGTGTCGATGTGCAGGCGGCGCTGGCCATGCTGGGGCCACAGTGGGGCTTCCGCGAGCTGATCGACATCCCCGACGAGGAGGCCCGCGACAACCTGGCCCGCGCGTCGGTGATGGCGCTCTCGTTCGTGGCCCAGTCCGCGCGCGGAATCGGCAAGCCCCCCGTGCCCCAGATCGAGATCGACAAGGCGCGCTCGATTCCGGAGCGCTTCCTCATCCGCTGGAGGGGCGAGGCCGATCCCAGGCACGTGGCGGCGATCGACGCCTACTGGAACTCAGCCGCCGAGCACGGCATGAACGCCTCGACCTTCACCGCCCGCGTCGTCGCGTCGACCGGGGCCGATGTCGCCGCCGCCCTGTCGGCTGCCGTGGGCGCGCTCTCGGGGCCGTTGCACGGAGGCGCGCCCTCACGCGTGCTGAAGATGCTTGACGAGGTGGAGGCGATGGGGGACGCCGACCGATACGTCAAGCAGTTGCTCGATAACGGCGAGCGGCTGATGGGCTTCGGTCACCGGGTGTACCGCGCCGAGGATCCGCGCGCCCGGGTGCTGCGACGGACCGCCCGACAGCTCGGCTCCCCCCGCGTCGAGGCGGCCGAGGCGCTCGAGATCGCCGCGCTGGCGGAGCTGCAGGCGCGCAAACCCGATCGCGTGCTCGCGACCAACGTCGAGTTCTGGTCCGCCGTCGTGCTCGATTTCGCGGACGTGCCGCCGGCGCTGTTTACGCCGATGTTCACCTGCGCGCGCACCGCGGGATGGTCGGCGCACATCCTGGAGCAGAAGCGCGAGGGACGGCTGATCCGCCCGACCGCGAAGTATGTGGGGCCCGGGCCCCGCCCGCTTTCCGCGCTCAAGGACTGACCGTGGATTGGCGCGCGGAATGACGGGTGCGTAAGGTCGGCAGGCCTCTGTATGACCCCCGACCGTCAGCTCGACCCCGCGGCGCTCGGCGACCATCTCGATCGGCTCTACCGTGCGGCGTGGGGCCTGTGCGGCTCGCGCGAGGAGGCCGAGGACCTGGTGCAGGAGACCTTCACCAGGGTGCTGCGCAAGCCACGCATCCTCCACTCCGAAGATGATCTGGGCTATCTCCTGCGGGTGCTGCGCAACACGTTCTTCAGCCAGCGGCGCACTGCGACACGGCGCCCTCAGACCACCTCGCTGCCCGACGATCTCGACTTCATCGAAGACCGCTCGGCGGTGCAACCAGAGTCGGTCATCGAGTCGGATGAGCTGTACAGTGCGATCGCCGCGTTGCCCGACGATTTTCGCGACGCGCTGGTGGCGATCGACGTCGTCGGAATGTCCTACCGCGAGGCCGCCCGCGCGCTGCGCGTGCGTGAGGCGACGATCACGACGCGCCTGCATCGCGCCCGCCAGCGAGTGGCGAAGGCGCTGGCGCCCGAGGAGGCGGCCCCTCGCGCGTCACCCGGACCGGCAGAGCGCCCCGCCAAACGCGAGCCATAGAGGCGGCGAGGACTCAGGACTGGCCGACGAGGTCCGGCGCTTTCCAGGCGGCCAGATGCTGAAGCTTCGACGCTGGTACGGACACGGTCGACAGCACGCAGGTGTGCCCGGCTCGCCGCCAGGTGACGACCAAGCGGCCCCCCACGCGCAACGTTCGCAGGTCGGTGCCATGCAGGCGCGTAACCTTGGCGGCGGGCTGTTGCAGCGCGGGCGCGGCGACGATCGTGTAGGCGAGGGTCGCCTGACCGCGCTTGTAGTAGACCGTGACGGCCAGGCGCCCGTTGATGTGATCGACGCGCCGGCCGACCGCATGCCAGCCGAACTTGGCGCCCCAGTTCGGGAAGTAGACGTTCCCGACTTGCTCTTCGAGCTTGACCGAGGGAGCGCCGGAGTCGGCTTGCGGCGGCGGCGACGCCGCACCGCGCACAGCCAGCGCCGCAGCTTGTCCAAGCGACGGGGCACCGGGTGTTCCCGAGGGCAGGATGAGGACCAGCGCGAGCAGGATGGCGGCCAGCGCGCCGGCCAGGCCGCCGGCATAGCCGACCCGCCGGCGCGCGCGCGATCGGGCCCGCGGCCGCTGCGCCTCGATCCTGGCCCGCAGGCCCGCCGGCGCACGATCGGTCTGGCGTGCCTGATGCAGCGCTCTCACCACGCGCCGCTCCCGCTCGTAAAGCGCCGTCAGCTCCGGCGAGGCCGCGATCCGAGCCTCGACCTCGGCCCGGCGCGACGGGTCGAGCGTCCCGTCCGCGAGGGCAGACAGGTCGGCACGGCGCTGCTGTGGGCTATCGGCAGGAAGGGCCATCTCATCGTGGTCGATTGACTACAGGATAAGACGCCGCGACGGGCTGGATCCTTCCGCCGCCGCCTGCGGCGGAGGCTCAGCGCTGGTAAGGGCGCTCGAGGTATTCGGCCAGCATGCGAGTGGCGCAGAACCGGGGCCCGAGCGACCGCAGCGAAGCGCGCATCAGCTCAGTCCACCGTCGCGGCACTCCGCCCGCATCGCGCTCGTAGAAGGCGGGCAGCACCTGGTCGGCGAGCAGCGCGTGCAGGGCGGCCGCATCACGCTCATCCTGCGCGTCGTGATCGGGGTCGACGGCGCCCGCGATCGCCCAACCGTTGTGGCCGTCGTAGGCCTCCGCCCACCATCCGTCGAGCACGCTGAGCTGCAGCCCCCCGTTGAACGCGGACTTCATGCCGCTGGTCCCGCTCGCCTCCAGCGGCGGCCGGGGGACGTTCAGCCACACGTCGCAACCGCGCACGAGCCACGCGGCCGAGGCGAGGTCGTAATCCTCGACGAACACGACGCGCTCGCCCACGATCCGCGCTCCTCTGAGCCCGAACAGCCGCTGCAGCGCCCGCTTGGCTTCCTCGTCGCGCGGGTGGGCCTTGCCGGCCAGCACGACCTGCACGGGGCGATCGCCGCCCAAGAGCGACAGCGTCCACTCCGGATCGCGGGTCAACAGGTCAAGCCGCTTGTAGGTCGCCACGCGCCGCGCGAAGCCGATCGTGAGCACGTGCTCGTCGAACGCGCGGGCAGCCGCGTCGACGTACTCGCGGGTGTCGCCCCGCATGAGCCGGTCGGCGATGCTCCGCTCGCCCACGAACGAGATCAGGTCAGCGCGCTGGCGCTCTCGCGTGGCCCAGAGCTCGTGGTCAGGAATGTCGTCCACCCCCGTCCACGTCTCGGGGTCCGCAGCGTGTGAAGGCCAGTCGTCGCCCAGGTAGCGGTCGAGCAGTTCGCGCATCGGGGTCCCGAGCCAGGTGGGGACGTGCACGCCGTTGGTGACGTGCCCGATCGGCACCTCCGTGACCGGGCGGTCGGGCCACAGCCAGCTCCACATCTCCCGTGCCACCTCGCCGTGGCGGCGGCTGACGGCGTTGGCCGCCCGGCTCATCCGCAGGGCCGCCTGCGTGACGCCAAACGGCTGCTCGGGATCCTCGGGCTGATCGCGGCCAAACGCGATCAACGCGTCAGCCGACGTGCCCAGCTCCCCGGCCAGGCGTCCGATCGCGGGCTCGACCTGCTCACGCGGATAGGAGTCGTTGCCCGCGGGCACCGGGGTGTGCGTGGTGAACACCGTGCGCGATCGAGCCAGGTCCAACGCGCGCCCCAGCTGCGTGCCGTTCTTCGACCAGGCACGCGCCAATTCCAGCGGCGCCAGCGCAGCGTGCCCCTCATTCAGATGGATCACGCCGGGCTCGTACCCCAGCGCGCGCAGTGCGCGCACGCCACCCACCCCGAGCAGGATGTACTGCGCCAGTCGGGTCACCGGATCGGCGTCGTACAGACGGGCGGTGATCCAGCGCTCGAGCGGGCCGTTCTCAGGACAGTCGCTGTCGAGCAGGAACAGCGGCACGCGGCCGACGTCGACGCGCCAGATCCGTGCCGTGACGTCGGCCTGCCCAATCGGGACGCGGACCGTCAGGGGCCGCCCGTCGGAGGCGACCAGCGCCGCGGGGAGCCGCGCCGGGTCGGTATCGATCCAATACTCGTGCTGCCAGCCGGTGCCATCCACCCGCTGGCGGAAGTAGCCCTTGCGGTACATGAGCCCGACCGCCACCAGCGGCACGGCGCGATCAGACGCCTCCTTGAGCAAGTCGCCGGCCAGCGCACCTAACCCGCCGGAATAGATCGGCAGGGACACGTGGATGCCGTATTCGGCGCACAGGAAGGCGACCGGACGCTCGGGCGTGACCGGCCCGGCTCCGGCGGGGCGGTCCAGGTCCGCCTTGAGCGCCCAGTCGAGCGCCAGGGCGTGGCCGAGGAGGGTGTGATCGCCGGCGGCCGCCCGCAACGCCCGGCTGGAGGTCTCCAGGAGCGTCCGCACCGGATTCTGGCCGCAGAGCTCGAAGCGCTCGGGGTCGACCGCGCGGAACAGCTCAGGACCGCCCGGCAGCCACGACCACCGATAGTTGAACGCCAGCCGGGCCAGCGGCGCCAGCGCAGCCGGCAGTCGCTCGGCGAGCTCTGCCGCCGCGCGTTGGATGTCCTCATGGCCGTCGTTCAGCGTGGCGGTGACGTCGTGCAAGCGCGCGATTATCGACTAGTTCCGTCTGGCAGGCGTTTCAGAGCGCGTCGATGCGCTGAACTGGTCGCGACCGCTACGCTCGCGATCCCTTGAGCGACAGCGCCAACGCCGACCCCGAGCGCCACCTCGGCCTGCTCGCTTTCGGTGACTCGATCACCAATGGCGGAGGCGAGTTGCAGTGGGGCGTGGCGCTGCAATCGTGGGCGCTGTGGGTGGCGCGCGGGCTGGGATTGCCGTTCACCGGTTACGCGGTCGACGGCGCACGTGTGGCCGATGTCCTGGGTAGCCAGTTTCCCGCGTTCGAGCGCCGCACCGCCCACCCTGACGCACGGTACGAGCTCGGCTGCCTGTACATCGGGGTCAACGATGTCCGCTCGCCCGACTGGGACGCGGCCCGCTTCGAGACCGACTTCAGAGCCGCGCTCGGCCTCCTGCGCGAGCGTTGCGATCGCCTGCTGACGCTGACCGCGCCGCTGGATCTCGGCCTGCCCCGGGCCACAGCGAAGGTGCACGAGCTTGACGCCGCGATCGACCGGGTCGCGGGGGAGCTCGGCGCGCTGGTCGTGGACCTGCGCCCGCTGCGGGCCCGCAACCTCGTGATGGCCGATCGCGTGCATCCCACGGCGCTGGGGCAGATCGCGATCGCCGAGCGTGCGCTGGCCGTGCTCGAGCGCGACGGCCTACCGGCCCGCGTGCGTCCATCCTCGTTGGTGCAGTTCGACATCTCGCGCGGGGGGCGGTTGCGCAGCGACGCGAGATACGCCTACCGGCACGGGAAGCACCGCGCCGGCGCGCTCTGGGCCCGCCTGCACCGCTGACGCCGCCGCTCGGGCCGCGAGCGCCGCGGCCCGAGGCCGAGGCCGAGGCGGGGGCCGGGGCCGGGGCCGGGGCACCCGCCGCGGCGATCCGCACGCCTTGGCCGGCCTAACACCGCGCGGCGGCCTGGGTCGCGTCGTGGAGACGACTCGCCAAGTCCGGTGTCAGAGCCCCGGGTTTCATCTGCCAGCGCCAGTTGCCGCTGGGCCGCGCAGGATCGTTCATCCGGGCCTCGCTACCGAGACCGAGCACGTCCTGCGCCTGCAGCATGGCAATGCGCGCCGGAGACGACAAGGCCAGCCGGATCAGCGCCCACCAGGGCTGGCGGTCGCTCACCCCGTAGCGCTCGAGCTCGGAGTCGACGGCCGTTCTGCGCGCCGGATCCAGCGACTCGTACCACCCGCGGGCCGTATCCTGGTCGTGCGTACCGGTGTACACGAGTTGATTGATGAGGTGATTCTCGGGCCGGTGCGGACTCAGCGGCTCCTGCGGGTCAAGCCCGAACTGCAGCACCGCCATTCCGGGCAGGCCGAGCGAGTTGCGCAGCCGCGCGACGGCCGGCGTGATCACGCCGAGGTCCTCCGCCACGAGCGGCAGACCGGCTCCGAGCTCACGCTCGGCGGCCAGGAACGGGGCCCGGCCCGGTCCCCGCCGCCAGCTTCCACCGATTGCATTGGGAGCCCCCTCGGGGACCGCCCAGTAGGCGACGAAGCCCCGAAAGTGGTCGATCCGAGCGAGGTCGAAGCACTCGAGCGTGCGGCGGAATCGCTCGACCCACCAGCGATAGCGGCGCCGTTGCAGCGCCGGCCAGTCGTACAACGGGTTGCCCCACAGCTGTCCGGTGGCGGAATATGCATCCGGGGGTGCACCCGCCACCACGCCACGCTGGAACAGCTCCGGATGGGCGCGGTGGTCGGCGCTCTCCGGAGAGACGTAGATCGGCACGTCACCCATGATGCGCACTCCCTGCTGCGCTCCATAGCGTCGCAGCGCGGCCCACTCGCGCTCGAAGCGAACCTGGTCAGCGGCCGCCCCGGGTCCGCAAAAGCGCTCCCAGTCGCCGATCCAGAATCGCTGACGCTCGCGCAGTTCGGCGATCTCCAGGGCGGACACGGGGGCCCGCGGTTCCCCCAGCAGTCCGCGCCAGGCCGCGAACGCGGAGTCAGACTTGTACGGTGAACGGTGTCGGTCGGGCGGCCCGAGCGGCAATACTTGCCACCACGACTGTCCCGCGGCAGCGAGCCAGTCGAGGAACCGGTACGCATCCGGGCCCAGCCGGGCACCGGGAAGCGACGTAAGGTGAAGCTGAATGCCGCTCGAGCGCGAAAAACTGTTCACACGAGCCTGTTTACCGGATCCCGCGTTCCGGATACTTTTGCAGCCATGACCGTTCCCGCCACCCCCTCAGAGCTCGCCGTCGCGACGTCGCCGGCCGGGCGTCCGGCGGGGCCGGCGCCGCGGAGGATCGTGATCCAGTATCCCGGCCCGGCCGTGGACGGCGGACGTTTCCCGGTCAAGCGCTGCGTCGGCGACGCGGTCACGGTGTCCACCGACATTTTCCGAGACGGCCACGAGATCATCCGGTCCGTCGTTCGCTACCGCGGGCCCGGAGATGCCCAGTGGGGCGAGACCCAGCTCCGGGCGGTCGACGCTCACATTGACGGAGTGCGGTGGGAGGCCGAGATCGAGGTGGACCGCGAGGGCCGTTGGGAATACACGATCGAGGCGTGGACCGATCTGTTCGCCAGCTGGCGCGACGAGCTCGAGCGCAAGCTGGCCGCTGGACAGCACGATCTGGCCAGTGAGCTCTCAGACGGGATCACGATTCTGCTGGCGGCGGTGGCGCGAGCGCGCTCCAACGGTGACCGCGCGCTGATCGAGCACGCCCTGCAGACGCTCGAGGACGAGGCACTGCCCGAGACGGTCAAGCACGATGTGGCGCTCGGACCGGAGCTGTTCGCCGCGGTGCAGCGCGACCAGGAGCGCCACGGTCGCGTCTGCCTGGATCAGCCGCTGAGCATCGAGGTCGATCGCGTGCGGGCCCGGTTCGGCGCCTGGTATGAGCTGTTCCCTCGCTCATGGGGTGGCCTGAGGGGTGTCGAGTCGCAACTGCCTCGGCTGGCCGAGCTGGGCTTCGACGTCGTCTACCTGCCCCCGATCCACCCCATCGGCGTGACCAACCGCAAGGGGCGCGACAACGCACTGAGCGCGGGCCCGGGCGACCCCGGCTCGCCATGGGCGATCGGTTCGCCGCTCGGTGGCCACGACACGGTGGACCCTGAGCTGGGGACGATCGAGGATCTGCGGTCGCTCACGCGCACCGCGAGCGGGTACGGCATGGACATCGCGCTGGACTTCGCGATCCAGTGCTCGGCCGACCACCCATGGCTGACCGAGCATCCGGAATGGTTTCACCGCCGCGCCGACGGGACGCTCAAATACGCCGAGAACCCACCCAAGCGCTATCAGGACATCTACAACGTCAACTGGGAATCGCCAGACTGGAGATCGCTCTGGGACGCGCTGCTGGGGGTGGTGCTCCACTGGGTGGACAGCGGCGTCAAGGCGTTCCGGGTCGACAACCCGCACACCAAGCCGTTCGCGTTCTGGGCCTGGTTGATCGAGCAGGTCCACGCGCGCGACCGTGACGTGATCTTCTTCGCGGAGGCGTTCACGAAACGCGCAGTGATGCGTCACCTGGCCAAGGTCGGGTTCAGCCAGTCCTACACGTACTTCACATGGAAGAACGCGCGCTGGGAGCTGACCGAGTACGTGTCCGAGCTGGCCTATTCCGGTGAGCAGGAGTACTTCCGACCCAACTTCTTCGCCAACACGCCGGACATCTTGCACGCCTACCTGCAGCACGGCGGACGCGCGGCGTTCGAGGCGCGGCTGGTGCTGGCGGCCACCCTGAGTCCCAGCTATGGGATCTATTCGGGGTTTGAGAACGTGGAGAACGTCGCCGTGCGCGAGGGTTCCGAGGAGTACCTGCATTCGGAGAAATACGAGGTCAAGGAGCGGGTGCTCGACGGCCCGTTGCTGCCGCTGATCGAGCGCGTCAACGACGCGCGGAGGCAGAACGCGGCGCTGCAGGAACTGTCCAACATCACCTTCCTGGACACCGCCAACGAGGCGCTGATCGGATACGCGAAGCGATCGGCGGGCAACGCGGTGATCACCGTGGTCAACATCGATCCCCACCTATCGCAGGAGGGGCTGGTGGTCGTGCCGGCGACCCTCGGGCTCGAGCCGAGCTTCACGGTTGAGGATCTGCTGACCGACGAGCGCTATCAATGGCGCCTCGGGGCCAACTACGTGCGGTTCGAGCCCGGCGTTCGCCAGGCTCACGTGCTACGTGTGGAGACATGATGGTCGGCCCCCCCACCCTCACCCATCTGCTGGCCGACGAGCCGGCGGCCAAGGCCGCCGCTGCGCCCGACCCGGCGAGCGCGGCGCAGGCCCAGACGCGCCAGTGGTTCGAGGCCGAGCCGCTGTGGTTCAAGCGGGCCGTGTTCTACGAGATCCACATCCGCGGGTTCTTCGACGGCAACGGCGACGGCTCGGGCGACTTCCGCGGGCTGACCGACAAGCTCGACTACCTGCAGTGGCTCGGCATCGACTGCATCTGGCTGCTGCCGTTCTACCAGTCGCCGTTGCGCGATGGCGGCTACGACATATCGGACTTCACCAAGGTGCACCCCGACTACGGCAATGTCGAGGACGTGCGGGCGCTGATCGACGCCGCCCACGCGCGCCGGATCCGCGTGATCGCCGATCTGGTCATGAATCACACCTCCAACGATCACCCCTGGTTCAAGGAGTCGCGCTCGAGCCCGGACTCGCCCAAGCGCGATTGGTACGTGTGGTCAGACACCGACGAGCGATACAGGGACGCGCGGATCATCTTCACCGACACTGAGAGCTCCAACTGGACGCATGACGCAGTCGCCGGCCAGTACTACTGGCATCGCTTCTTCTCTCACCAGCCCGATCTGAATTACGACAACCCCGAGGTCCAGGAGGCCATGCTCGACGTCCTGCGCTTCTGGCTGGACCTCGGGCTCGACGGCTTCCGCCTCGATGCCGTGCCCTACCTGTTCGAGCGCGAGGGCACCAACTGCGAGAACCTGCCCGAGACGCACGCGTATCTGAAGCGGGTCCGTCACGAGATGGCGGAGAACTACCCCGACCGCGTGCTGCTCGCCGAGGCCAACCAATGGCCGGCCGACGTCGTGCAGTACTTCGGTGAGGGCGACGAGTGCCAGATGGCGTTTCATTTCCCGGTCATGCCGCGCATGTTCATGGCGGTCAGACGCGAGCAGGCAGCGCCGATCTACGAGATCCTGGAGCGGACGCCCCCGATCCCCGAGAGCTGTCAGTGGGGTTTGTTCCTGCGCAACCACGACGAGTTGACGCTGGAGATGGTCACCGACGAGGAGCGGGATTACATGTACACCGAGTACGCCAAGGATCCTCGGATGAAGCTCAATCTGGGGATCCGCCGGCGGCTCGCCCCGCTGCTCGACAACGGCCGCGACGAGATTGAGCTGATGACCGCGATCCTGTTCTCGCTGCCCGGCTCTCCGGTCGTCTACTACGGTGACGAGATCGCCATGGGGGACAACA
Source organism: uncultured Solirubrobacterales bacterium (assembly GCA_963838535.1). GTDB lineage: Bacteria > Actinomycetota > Thermoleophilia > Solirubrobacterales > Solirubrobacteraceae > Palsa-465. Next base: position 97,391 of record CAWIRN010000013.1, on the reverse strand, counting down.
TCTTCCTCGGCGACCGTGACGGCGTGCGGACGCCGATGCAGTGGACCGGTGACCGCAACGGTGGCTTCTCGCGGGCTGATTTCGCGCAGCTCTATGCGCCGCCGCTGATGGACCCCGTGTTCGGCTTTCAGGCAGTCAATGTCGAGGCGCAGCTGCGCACGCCGACGTCGCTGCTGCGCTGGATGCACCGGTTCATCGCGTTGCGCAAGGAGCATCCGGTGTTCGGGTTCGGCACCTATGAGCCAATCGAGACCTCGAACCCGCGGATCTTCGCCGTCATCCGGCGGTTCGAGGATGACCTCGTGCTGTGTGTGCACAACCTGGCCCGCTCGGCCCAGGCGGTCGAGCTCGATCTCAGCGCGTACGCCGGCCGATATCCGGTTGAGCTGTTCGGGCGCTCCCGGTTTCCCCGCATCGGGGAGCTGTTTTATCTGCTCACGCTCGCGCCGAGAGGCTTCTACTGGTTTCAGCTGGTCGAGGAAGGGCAAGAGGCGATCGGATGAACGAAAAGGTGCAAAGTCGCGTGAACGCGTATCGCGGCAATCTCGACGTCGAGGCGCTGCGCCAGTGGGTCGAGCAGCAGCGCTGGTACGCCTCGAAGTCGCGGCACGTGACCGGGATCGAGATCGACGAGGGTGTCGTCGTGTCCGAGGACCCGCCGCTGTTCATCGCGCTGGTCCAGACGCGGTTCGCCACGGGCAACCACGAGCTGTACCAGCTTCCGCTCACGTTCCTGCCCAGCGGCGAGAGCAGCGACTACGCTCCGATCGCGACGACCGAGGACTGGAGCGCCTTCGACGCGATCTCCAACCCCGAGCTCACGCGTGACCTGCTGCGGCGGATCGCCGCCGAGGAAGTGCTGGAAGCGGAAGACGGCGTGTTCAGCTTTCACCGCGTGCAGGGAACCGGCCCGATCTCACCCGACGCACCCGTCCGCGCCATCGGCGTCGAGCAGTCGAACTCCTCGATCGTCTTCGGCGATCAGATCGTGTTGAAGGTGTTCCGCAAGCTCGAGCCCGGAATCAACCCCGAGCTCGAAGTGCTGCAGTTCCTGACCCGGCAGCAGTTCGCGAACATCGCGCCCCTGATCGGCTGGTACGAGTACCAGGGCCGCTTGTTCGCCGCCACGCTCGGCGTCGCGCAGCGGTTCTTCCCGCGGGCGATCGGGGGCTGGGAGCTTGCCCTGGACCAGATCGAGTCCGACCCTGACGCCCTCCTGACCGAGCTCAGGAGCCTCGGGACGGTCACCGCTGAGATGCACAACGCACTCGCCTCCGACGCCAACGACCCGGCCTTCGCCCCGGAGGAGCCGAGCAGCGAGGCCCTGTCGCTGCTGACCGCGACGATCGACGAGGACATCGAGCGGATCTTCACCCGACTGCCCGACGATGAGCGCGTGGCAGCGATCGCCGGCCGCGGCCAGGACGTGCGCGAGCGGATCGCCATGCGCGCTCAACTGGGCGTCGGAGGGCGTTCGATCCGCACTCATGGCGACTATCACCTTGGCCAGACACTGTCCACGCCCACCGGCTGGGTGATCATCGATTTCGAGGGCGAGCCCGCGCGTCCGCTGTTCCAGCGCCGGCAGAAGCAGTCTCCGTTGCGCGACATCGCCTCGATGCTGCGATCGTTTGCCTACGCCACCTCGGCGGTGACGATCATGCGGGGAGTTGTGGCCCCAGAGGGCTTCGAGCAACGGGCGCGCGAGACATTCCTCGAGCACTACTTCGCGCGCATCGATCCGGCTCTGCTCCCCGCCGGCGAGTCGGGTGTGGCCAACCTGCTGTCGATCTTCGAGCTGGAGAAGGCGATCTACGAGCTTCAGTACGAGCTCGACAACCGGCCCGATTGGTTGCCCATCCCCGCCGCCGGCATCGCCCGCCTGCTGGAGTCTGGATGACGGTGGACAGCGCAGAGCTTGAGCTGCTGGTCCGCCGCGAGCACGCGAATCCTCATCGGGGTGCTCGGCGCGCACCCGTCCGCTGACGGCGTGATCGTGCGGGCGCTCCGGCCGGCCGCCGCCGGAATCTCGGTCGTGCTCGACGACGGCAGCACGGTCGAGCTCAGGCAAATCCATCCTGGAGGCGTGTTCGAGGGACTGCTCGAAGGCGCCGAACTGCCAATGCATTACCGCTTGCACGTCGACTACGGGGCGGCCGGTACCTTCACGATCGAGGACCCCTACGCGTTCCTGCCGACGCTCGGGGAGATCGATCTGCACCTGATCGGCGAGGGTCGCCACGAGGAGCTCTACCAGCGGCTCGGCGCGCACGTCCAAGAGCACCGGGGCATCGGCGGCACCGCGTTCGCGGTCTGGGCGCCGGCCGCCCGCGCGGTCAGCGTCGTGGGCGACTTCAACTCGTGGGACGGGCGCCTGCACGCCATGCGATCGCTGGGCTCCGGCGGCGTCTGGGAGCTGTTCCTGCCCGGAGTGCAGCCCGGCGCTCGCTACAAGTTCGAGATCCTGACCGCTGAGCGCGAGCTGAGCCTGAAGGCAGATCCCTTCGCCCAGGAGGCCGAACGCCCGCCCAAGACAGCCTCGGTCGTGTTCGAGCCGCGCCACAGCTGGAGCACACAGGACGACGAGTGGCTCGGAGAGCGCCGCCAGCAGCTCCCGCTGACCCGCCCGATCTCGATTTATGAGGTGCACCTCGGATCCTGGCGGCTGAACTCGCTGCAGGACAACCGCTCGCTGACCTACCTCGAGCTCGCCGATGAGCTGACCGCGTACGTGGTCGAGATGGGCTTCACCCATGTCGAGCTGCTGCCGGTGATGGCGCACCCGTTCAGCGGCTCGTGGGGTTACCAGGTGACCGGCTACTTCGCGCCGACGCCGCGCTGGGGATCGCCCGATGACCTGCGCGAGTTCATCGACCGGCTGCACGCGAACGGGGTCGGCGTGATCCTCGACTGGGTTCCGGCTCACTTCCCGCGTGACGAGTTCGCGCTCGCCCGCTTCGACGGCACCGCTCTGTACGAGCACGCTGATCCCCGACGGGGCGCGCATCCGGACTGGGGCACGCTGGTGTTCAACTACGGGCGCCACGAGGTGCGCAACTTCCTGATCTCCAACGCCCTGTTCTGGCTGCGCGAGTACCACGTCGATGGCATCCGCGTCGATGCGGTCGCGTCGATGCTGTACCTCGACTACTCCCGCCGGGAGGGCGAGTGGGTGCCCAACCCGTTCGGTGGCCGCGAGGACCTGGATGCTGTGGCGTTCCTGAAAGAGCTCAACGAGGTGCTCTACGGCCACGAGCCGGGGATCATCTCCGCCGCCGAGGAGTCGACGGCATGGCCCGGTGTCTCACGCCCCACCTACCTGGGCGGGCTGGGCTTCGGGTTCAAGTGGAATATGGGCTGGATGCACGACACGCTGGCCTACTTCCAGCAGGAACCGATCTACCGCCGCTATCACCATCACGAGCTGACCTTCAGCCTGGTGTACGCGTTCAGCGAGAACTTCATCCTGCCGATGTCCCACGACGAGGTCGTACACGGGAAGGGCTCGCTGTACTCGAAGATGCCCGGAGACCCGTGGCAGAAGCTCGCCAACCTGCGCGCGCTGTACGCCTACATGTGGGCCCACCCCGGCAAGAAGCTGCTGTTCATGGGCGGTGAGCTCGCCCAACCCGCCGAGTGGAGCCACGAGCGCTCGCTCGATTGGCACCTGCTCGAGCAGCCCGAGCACGCCGGCATCCAGGCGCTGGTCAGGGATCTGAACCGCCTCTACGCAGCCGAGCCGGCCCTGTGGGAGCTCGATGCCGATCCGGCGGGGTTCTCCTGGCTGGAACCCAACGACGCCGACAGCAACGTGCTCGCCTTCGCCCGGCTGTCGCGGGATGGCGAGCGGATCGTGGTCTTCGTCGCGAACCTGTCGCCCGTACCGAGGCTCGGGTACCGGCTCGGCCTGCCGCGGCCCCATCGGTGGCGGGAGGCGCTCAACACTGACTCATCGTTTTACGGTGGCAGCGACGTCGGGAACCTTGGCGGCGTTCAGCCCGAGCCCATTCCCTGGCACGGTCAGCCGGTTTCCGCAGCGGTGACTTTGCCGCCGCTGGCGGCGATCTGGCTCGTGCCCGATGACTGACGGTTGCGCGACTGCGCGCTCCCGCGACGGTGTCCAGTACCCCTGGGAGCGCCGACTCGGCGCCTACCCGGTGGACGCGGAGCTGAGCGAGTTCCGCGTCTGGGCTCCCCACGCGGAGTCTCTCTCGCTCCGGATCCGTGGCGCTGACGTCGAGCTCGAGCCGGCCGGCTACGGCATCTACGAGGTGATCACCCCGGCGGGCGCCGGCGAGGACTACTGGTACGTGGTCGGTGGGCGACGGCTTCCCGACCCATGCTCGCGCTGGCAGCCGCGAGGCTTGCGCGGCCCCTCGCGGATGCTCGACGCCGGCTCGCTGGCCCAGCGCAGCGATGGGTTCGCTGCACCGTCGCCGCGCGAGTTGGTGATCTACGAGCTGCACGTCGGCACGTTCACCGCCGAGGGGACGTTCGCGGCGGCCGGCAGGCATATGCGCGAGCTGCGCCGAGCTCGGCGTCACCGCGATCGAGATCATGCCGGTGGCGGAGTTCCCGGGGGCGCGCGGCTGGGGTTACGACGGCGTCTACATTTCCTGCGCCCAGTCGTCCTACGGTGGCCCGGCCGGCCTGGCTGCGCTGGTCAGCGCCGCTCACCAGGCCGGCGTGGCAGTTCTGCTCGACGTGGTCTACAACCACCTCGGCGTCTCCGGCGTCAAGGCGATGGAGGCGTTCGGGCCCTATTTCACCGGCAAGTACGAGACCCCGTGGGGGCGGGCGATCAACTACGACGACGCGGACTGCGATCCGGTGCGCGAATGGGTTCTGCAGAGCGCGGTCGGGTGGGTGCGCGACTTCGGCGTGGACGGACTCCGACTCGACGCCATCCACGCCATTTTCGACTCGAGCCCCGAGCACATTGTGCAGGCCGTCGCCCGTCGTGTGCACGACGCCAATCCGCGCGCGCTGGTGATCGCCGAGAGCGGCCTCAACGACCCGCGCGTGATGCGCCCGGGCGAGCGCGGGTACGGGTTCGACGCGGCGTGGGCGGATGATTTCCATCACGCCCTGCGCGCCCTGCTGACCGACGAGCGGGAGGCGTACTACGTCGAATTCGGGCGCGTCGGGCAGCTGGCCAAGGCGCTGCACCGGCCGTATGTATATGACGGCGATTACTCGAGCTTTCGCCGCCGCCGCTTTGGGGCACCGGCCGAGGACGTGCCCCCTGAGGCCTTCGTGGTGTTCTCGCAGAACCACGACCAGGTCGGCAATCGTGCCTACGGTGATCGGATGCCGGCCGTGGCCCGCCCGCTGGCCGCGTTCTGCACGCTGCTCTCGCCCTTTGTTCCGTTGCTGTTCATGGGCGAGGAGTACGGCGAACCGGCGCCGTTCCAGTTCTTCTCCGACCACATCGACAAGAAGATCGCTCAGGCGACACGGGAGGGCCGGCGCCAGGAGTTCGCGTCGTTCGCGCAGTTCGGCGGGGAGATTCCCGATCCCCAGGACATCGCGACCTTCGAACGCTCCAAGTTGACCCGGCGGCGCGACCCGGCGCTCGAGCGCCTGTATGTCGAGCTGCTGACGGCGCGCCGGCGTCTGCCCCGGGGCGATCTGGAGGCGATCGAGTTCGATGAGCCGGCCCGGTGGCTGCGAGCTCGGCGGGGACCGTTCGAGCTGGCCTGCAACTTCGGGCCGCGGCCGGCGAGCGTGCCCTGCGAGGGAAGCGCCGTCGTGCTGGCGACGCACGGAGCGCCCGATATAGCCGAGGGGTACGTCAAGCTCCCACCGATGTCCGGGGCACTGATCCGATGACCGAGGTCTGGCCCGGCGAGCCGTTTCCCCTCGGCGCGCGATGGGACGGCGGCGGCACCAACTTCTCACTGTTCTCCGAGAACGCCGAGCGCGTCGAGCTGTGCCTGTTCGACGACGAGGGCGAGGAGACCCGGATCGAGCTGCCGGGACGCCGAGCCCTGAACTGGCATGGCTATCTGCCCGGAGTCGGCCCGGGCCAGCGCTACGGCTTCCGCGTCCACGGCCCGTACGCGCCGGCCGAGGGCCACCGCTTCAATCCCGCCAAGCTCCTGATCGACCCCTACGCGAAGTCGATCGAGGGCGTCGTGGACTGGGAGGGCGACGCGAATGTGCTGCCGTACGTGCCGACCGGCGAGGAGGACGCCGACCTCGAGCCCGATGACGATGATGACGCGGCCGCCGTCCCGAAGGCAGTGGTGATCGACGATGCGTTCAACTGGGAGGGAGATCGCCCGCCCCGCGTCCCGTTCGCCGACACGGTCATCTACGAGGCGCACGTCAAGGGATTCACGATGCGCCACCCCGGGATCAGGGAGGACCTCCGCGGCACCTACGCCGGCCTCGCGTCGGAGGCGGCGATCGGCTATCTCGTCGATCTGGGCGTCACCGCGGTCGAGTTGTTGCCGGTGCACCACATCTCCGACGAGTCGTTCCTGGCCGAGCGCGGGCTGACCAACTACTGGGGGTACAGCACGATCGGCTACCTCGCGCCCCACTCCGAATACGCCGCCACCGGGCGCCGGGGCGAGCAGGTCACCGAATTCAAGGGCATGGTCAAGGCACTCCACCAACAGGGGATCGAGGTGATCCTCGACGTCGTCTACAACCACACGGCCGAAGGCAACCACCTGGGCCCGATGCTCTCGTTCAAGGGCGTCGACAACTCGTCGTACTACCGCCTGATGCCCGATGACCTCCGCCACTACATGGACTTCACGGGCACCGGCAACTCGCTGAACCCGGTCCACCCGAGCGTGCTGCGGCTGATCATGGATTCGCTGCGCTATTGGGTGGCCGAGTGTCACGTGGACGGATTCCGGTTCGATCTGGCCTCCGCGCTGGCGCGCGAGCTGTACGACGTGGATCGGCTCTCCGCGTTCTTCGACGTCATCCACCAGGACCCGCTGCTCTCCCAGGTCAAGTTGATCGCCGAGCCGTGGGACGTGGGACCCGGCGGCTACCAGGTCGGCAACTTCCCCATCCTGTGGTCGGAGTGGAACGGCGTCTACCGCGACACGATGCGGGACTTCTGGCGCGGACAGGCGAGCACCGGCGAGTTCGCCTCCCGGCTCGCCGGTTCGGCCGACCTCTACAAGTCCGACGGCCGCGACCCGTTCGCGTCGATCAACTTCATCACCGCGCACGACGGCTTCACCCTCGCGGACCTCGTGTCCTACGAGTCCAAGCACAACGAGGCGAACATGGAGGACAACCGCGACGGCACCGACGACAACCGCGCGTGGAATTCCGGTACCGAGGGGGACACCGACGATGAGCGGATCCTCGCGCTCCGGGCCCGCCGGCAACGCAACTTCCTCACCACCCTGTTTGTCTCCCAGGGCACCCCGATGCTGCTCGGCGGCGACGAGATGAATCGCACCCAGCACGGCAACAACAACGGCTGGTGCCATGACGACGAGCTCTCGTGGTTTGACTGGAATGAGGTTCCCGGCGCCGCCGAGCTGCGTGACTTCACTCGCCGGCTGATCCGACTGCGCCGCGAGCACTGCACCTTCCGTCGCGAGAGCTTCCTGCTCGGCCAGGAGCTCAAAGGCTCCGGCCTGCCGGACGTCTGGTGGTTCCGGGCCGATGGGCGCAAGGCGACGCGGCGCGATTGGCAGGCCGGCGAGCCGGTGCTGGGGATGTTCCTCAATGGCCGCGAGATCCCCAATCCCGGACCCCACGGTGAGGACATCGAGGACGACTCGTTCGTGCTGCTGTTCAACGCGGGTGGCGAGGACCGCACGTTCATGCTCCCGCGCCGCCGCTTCGGCGCCCAGTGGGCGCTGGAACTGTCGACCGCCGACCCGGCGGCGGAGGCCGGTAGCGCCGGCTACGGCGCCCGGACCGAGATCACCGTCATCGCCAACTCGATCGTGATCCTGAAACGGGTCGCGTGAGCCGCCGCGCGATCGATCTGCGGGCCACCTACCGGCTCCAGCTGAACTCGTCGTTCGGCTTCGCGGCCGCGGCGTCGCTGGTCCCCTACCTGCGAGACCTCGGCGTCTCGCACCTCTACCTGTCGCCGTCGCTGCAAGCGCGGCCTGGGTCTGAGCATGGCTACGACGTGATCGACCCGCGCCGGCTCTCGACCGCGCTCGGTGGCGAGACGGAGTTTCGGGCCCTGGTCGACACCGCTCACGGTGCCGGAATGGGGGTGGTGCTGGACATCGTGCCCAATCACATGGCGACCGACGCGGGGAACCGCTATTGGGCCGATCCGGCGCTGCGGGAGCGTTTCTTCGACATCGATCCGGTCACCGGCCGGCACCGCCGGTTCTTCGACGTGGACGACCTGGCGGGCGTGCGCCAAGAGGATCCCGACGTGTTCGAGGAGACCCACGGGCTGGTGCTGGCGCTGGCGCGCGAGGGACTGCTCGACGGATTGCGGATCGATCACCCCGATGGGCTCGCCGATCCCGCCGGCTACCTCGCGCGACTCCGCGATCGGGGGGCGCAACGCGTCTGGGTCGAGAAGATCCTCGGGCCCGACGAGCACCTCCGCGACTGGCCCGTGACGGGCACCGTCGGCTACGAGTTCCTCAACGACGTGTGCGCGTTGTTCGTCGACCCGGCGGCGGAGACGCCCCTGACCGCGTTGTGGGAAGAGGTCTCGGGCGACCCGCGCCCATTCGCCGAGATCACCGTCGAGGCCAAGCTCGAACAGTCGCGCGGCACCTTCGCCCCCGAGGTCGAGCGCCTGGCGCGCGAGCTCGGGCCCGACGACAACGCCACCGCTGCCCCGGACACCGACGCCAACGCCAACTTTGGCGTTTTGGGTCCACTCCTCCGACCCAATCCGCCAAAGTTCGCCGGTGATGTCGCGCAAGCGGTCGCCGCGCTGCCCGTGTACCGCACCTACGTCGACCCACGTAGCGGCCGGGTGACCGACGAGGATCGTGGCGCGATCGCCGCCGCAGACATGTCGGCGGAGATCGCCGAGACGTTGCTGCTGCAACGACCGGCTAGACCCGAGTTCGTGACCCGCTTTCAGCAGACGACCCCGGCGATCGAGGCGAAGGGGGTTGAGGACACCGCGTTCTACCGGTACGGACGGCTGCTCGCGCTGAACGACGTCGGTGGTGACCCGAGCCGTTTCGGCATCGACGTGGATCGCTTCCACGCCGCGAACGCCGAGCGAGCGCAGCGCTTCCCGCTCAACCTCCTCACCACCCAGACGCATGACACCAAGCGCTCGGCAGACGTCCGGGCGCGCATCGCCGCGCTGACCTCGATGCCCGAGCAGTGGCCCGAGCACCTGCGGCGGTGGCTGGAGCTCACCGAGCCGCTCCGCACCGATGGAGCTCCGGATGACCTCGAGCGCTATTTCCTGTTTCAGACCCTCCTCGGGGCGTGGCCGATCGAGCCCCCGCGGATCGAGGAATACATGCAGAAGGCCCTGCGCGAAGCCAAACGCAACTCGAGCTGGGTGGAGCAGAACCAGGCGTGGGAGGCGGCGGTCACGCGATTCTGCCGCGCCCTGTATGAGGATCAGTCCTTCCTGGCGGACTTCGAACCGTTCGTGGCCAGCGTGGATCGCGTGGGGGCCCGGATCGCCCACGGGATGCTGGTGCTCAAGCTGACGGCGCCGGGGATCCCCGACATCTACCAGGGCGACGAGCTCCCCTACCGCGCGCTCGTCGACCCCGACAACCGCCGAGCAGTCGACTGGGCAGAGCGCCAGTCGCAGCTGGCTCGGCTGATGGGAGGCGGGCGACCCAACGCAGAGTCGCACAAGCTCTGGTTGACGGCTCGTCTGCTCACGCTGCGGATTCGACGGCCGGAGGCGTTCACGGGTGGTTACGAGCCGGCGCCCGCCGGCGATCGGGCCGTGGCATTCGTGCGCGGCGGCACGGTGCTGGTGGCGGTCGCGACACGACCCGGTCCACCCGCAGACGACCTCCAGGGGCCCGCCGGCCAGTGGCGCGACGTGCTGCAGGGCGGCGAGCGGTCACTGCACCCGCGAGCCCCGCTGGCCGACGTGCTTGACGAGCAGGGAATCGCCGTCTACGAGCGTGTCTAGCAACGTGAAGTAGGGTCTGACGCGCGGGATGCGCGTTCTACTCATTTCCTGGGAGTACCCGCCGGTGATCGAAGGCGGGCTGGCGCGCCACGTGCGCAAGCTCTCGGAGCACCTGGTCGCGGAGGGCGTGGAGGTCCACGTGCTGACCCGCGGCGGGCGCCACCTCACCGCTGAAGAGGAGCGCCATGGCGTGGTCATACACCGGGTTCGGGAGCCCCCGTTTCCGATCGACGTGACCGCATTTGTGCGGTGGGTCGGGGCGATGAACGCGGACATGGGCGAGCTCGGCGACGAGCTGTGCGACCGGTTCGAGTTCGGGCTCGTCCATTCGCACGATTGGCTCGTTGCCGGAGCGGCCGAGCGCGTCGCGCGCCGGATCGGCCGCCCCTGGCTGACGACCGTCCACGCGACCGAGTTTGGACGCCATCAGGGATGGGTGCAGAACCACCCGCAGTCCCACATCCACGGCGTCGAGCGCGCGATGGTCCGCAGCGCCGACCACGTGATCACCTGCTCACGCTATATGCGCAGCCACGTGGCGAACGTATTCGGCATCCCCCCCGCGCGCATCACGGTGATCCAGAACGGGATCGACCCGCGCGACCTGGAGCCCGTCGTGCCTCACCTCGACGCGTTGCGGGCACAATACGCCGCGCCCGATGAGCGTTTGGTGCTGCTCGTCGGCCGGCTCGTCTACGAGAAGGGCTTCCACCTCGCGCTCGACGCGCTCGCGCCGGTGATCCGTCGGCTCGGCGGTGTCCGGTTCGTCGTGGCCGGCACCGGCACCGCCGAGGCCGAGCTCAAGCGCCAGGCCGGGCGCCTGGGCCTCTCGCGCCACGGCGCCTTCCTGGGTTGGGTCGGCGACGACATGCTCCACTCGCTCTACCGAGTCGCCGACCTGTGCATCGTCCCATCGATCTACGAACCGTTCGGCCTCGTCGCGCTCGAGGCGATGGCCTCAGGCTGTCTGTGCGTGGTGGCTGACACGGGCGGCCTGCGCGAGGTCGTGCCCGGCGACGGCACCGTCGGCCTGCGCTTCCCCTCACGCGACTCAGCCGCGCTCGGCCTCATCCTCGAACGGATACTGACCGACGAGGAGACCCGAGCTCAGCTCGTAGCCGAGGCCCGCGAGCACGTGCTCCGCTTCGACTGGGTCGAGGTCGCCCGGCAGACCGGCGCCGTGTACGGCAAGCTGTCCGACGCGCACGTCACGTCGCCCTCGGCCGCCCGGGCACGTGAAGCACCAGCGTCGTAGCCGTCGCCCCTCAACCCACGGAACTGTCACGGATCCGTTACACACCTGGGCAACGCCCCAATCGACGCGTCATTTTTGGCGATCGGGTAGTTCCCCAGCCCCCAGCCGTTGAACGTCCCAGACGAGTTTTTTGGGCCCTCGATTGGGTTGTTATACAGGTGAATTTGTCAGAATATGACCTTCAGGGGGAACCACCATTGCGTGGCGACCCCCGCGTGCGACGGACCGCCCGATCCCACCCCCGCCGAGCACGGCGGCGCGCACCCGCGCGCGACTGGGCTAAATCTCCCCCAAGTCTCTGGTTCACGGGGGTTCGCGCGTGAGAGACCGCTCAGCGGGCCAGAACACGCACACCCCACCAAGCCAAGAGGGTTGAGTGACATTTTGTTCACCCAGGGTTAAATACCGAGGGCCCGGCTCGCGCCGGGCCCTCGAAGACCTTCGCCAGCGTTGGCTGGTGGTTACATCATCCCGCTCATGTCGGGCATGCCGCCGCCGCCACCGCCGCCACCGTTCTTCTCGGGCATCTCGGCCACGATTGCCTCGGTGGTGAGGATGTTCTTGGCGATCGACGCCGCGTTCTGAAGCGCCGAACGCGTGACCATCGCCGGGTCGATGATGCCCGCGGCGACGAGATCGACGATCTCGCCGGTGGCCGCGTTGAGGCCCTGACCCTTCTTGGCCCGCCGGACGTCGTTGACGACGACCGACCCTTCGAGGCCCGCGTTCTCGGCGATCTGACGGAGCGGCTCCTCGAGCGCGCGGTGCACGATCATCGCGCCCGTCCGCTCATCCGGCAGCTCGATCGCGTCGACCTTGAGCGCCTTCTGCGCGTTCAGGAGGGCGACTCCGCCGCCCGGAACGATGCCCTCTTCGAGCGCCGCGCGGGTGGCCTGCAGCGCGTCTTCGACGCGATGCTTCTTTTCCTTCATCTCGGTCTCGGTCGCAGCTCCGACCTTCACGACGGCGACGCCGCCGGAGAGCTTGGCCAGCCGCTCCTGGAGCTTCTCGCGATCGAAGTCCGAGTCGGTGTTCTCGATCTCAGCCTTGATCTGGTTGATACGGCCCTTGATCGCGTCGGACTCGCCGGCGCCATCCACGATCGTCGTCGTGTCCTTGGCGACAACCACGCGACGTGCGCGGCCGAGCTGGGAGAGCTGGGTGTTCTCCAGCTTGAGACCCATCTCCTCGGTGATCACTTCACCACCGGTCAGGATCGCGATGTCCTCGAGCATGCGCTTACGGCGATCGCCGAAGCCCGGTGCCTTGACGGCAACGCCCGTGAACGTGCCACGGAGCTTGTTGACCACCAGCGTCGCGAGCGACTCGCCCTCGACATCCTCGGCGATGATCAGCAGCGCCCGACCCGACTGAATCACTTGCTCGAGCACCGGCAGCACGTCACGAACCGAGCCGATCTTCGAGTTGGCGATCAGGATGTAGGGATCCTCGAGGGTCGCTTCCATGCGCTCCTGGTCGGTGACCATGTACGGCGAGATGTAGCCCTTGTCGAACTGCATGCCCTCGGTGAACTCGAGGTCCATGCCGAAGGTCTGACCCTCCTCGACGTTGACCACGCCATCCTTGCCGACCTTGTCGATCGCGTCTGCGATCACATCGCCGATCTCCTCATCGCCGGCCGAGATCGTCGCCACGCGGGCGATCTGGTCCTTGCCGGAGATTTCGACCGACTGCGACTCGATGTTCTTGACGATCTCGTCGACCGCCCGCTCGATGCCGCGCTTGAGCGCCAACGGGTTGGCCCCGGCGGCGACGTTCTTCAGGCCCTGACGAACAATCGCCTGGGCGAGCACGGTGGCCGTCGTCGTGCCGTCTCCGGCCACGTCGTTGGTCGCCGTTGCCACTTCGCGGACGAGCTGGGCGCCTTGGTTCTGGAAGACGTCTTCCACCTCGATCTCACGCGCGATCGTGACGCCATCGTTGGTAATCGTCGGGGCGCCGAACTTCTTGTCGAGCACCACGTACCGGCCCCTGGGGCCGAGCGTTACCTTGACGGCGTTGGCTACCGCGTCGACGCCCAACTCCAGCGCCTTGCGGGCCTCCGAATCGTACTTAAGTTCCTTATGTGCCATATGTGTCTGGTTCTCCTAGGTAGCGAAAGCTTCTACTGGACCTTGGCGAGCACGTCCGACTCACGGAGGACGAGCAGTTCCTCGCCGTCCACCTTGATCTCGGTGCCGCCGTACTTGCTGTAGAGGACCTCGTCACCCTCTGCCACGTCCAGCGGCGTGCGCTTACCGGTGTCCTCGTTTACCTTGCCATCGCCGACGGCGAGGACCTTGCCCTTCTGAGGCTTCTCTTTGGCGGTGTCGGGAAGAACGATGCCACTGGCAGTGGTCTCCTCCTCCTCAATCGCCCGCACGATCAACCGATCGCCGAGGGGCTTTAGCTTCATCTGATTGGACCTCCGGGTAAAGAGTGTGTAGGCCGTTTGTGCTTGGCACTCGTGTGTGCAGAGTGCCAACGCCTCGCACTATAGCTTGTCGCGAACGTTATTCAAGACAAACTTGGCACTCTCCGGCTCAGAGTGCCAGGCATCGGCGGCCGATTGCGACCGTTCGGCTCGCGGGTGACGGCCAATCGGCTGACGCCGATTGGCTAGCGCCGATTCCCGGTTCCGGCGCGCCCCGCCCAGTCCGTGAATCCGGTCGCGCAGCTGCTCCGGGGGGTTCTCGATGATCTGTGAGAACCGGACCACCGTGACGGTGTCGTCCATCGAGACCTTGCGACCGTAAATCTGCTCGAGGAAGTGGACCATCTCGTCGACGCGGCGGAATTCGGGATTGTCGTGCTCGATCTCCCGCGGCGAGAGATCCCTCACCCGCTTGACCTCGACTTGGTCGATCACGGCGTTGAAGATCCTCTCCCGCGGCGAATGCTGGTAGCCGATGGTCACCAGGACGCACTCGTTCTTGCTGTACTTGTGCGACTTGTCACCAAGCCGGATGGTGGCCGTCTTGCGACCACGACGAAGCTGGTCGGCAAACACCGACGAGTAGAAGTTCAGGACACGCACCGGCGCCAGCCTACCGATCCGGCGACAATCGCGATAGGGCGCGGACGACCATCTCCCGCTCGCCGGCATAAGTCAGCTCCGACGCGGCCCGTTCCAGCGGCATCCAGCGCGCGTCTTCGATCTCGTGATCGTGATCCTCGAGATCGCCCGAGCGGTACTCGAACAGGTAGAACGTGACCCGCTTCGCACACGTCGTGGCCATGGCGCTGGTAGTCGTAATACACGTCTCCGAGCTCCTCGATCAGTTCGGCGGTGACCCCCGCCTCCTCCCTGACCTCGCGTTGTGCCGCCTGCTCCGCGGTTTCGTCCCCGTCCGGATGCCCCTTGGGAAGCCCGAGCACTCGGTTGCCGTCGGCGCCACGCTTGACCGGCACGATCACGACCACCTCGCCGTCACGCACCACGACGCCTCCCGCCGAAAAATCGCGATTGCTAATAGACGTAGCCTTCCAGCGCCGCAGGATTGTGGACGACCAGCTTGCCCCGCCCCTGGGTGATGACCCCCGCCCGCTCCAGAACAGCCAGAAATCGGCTGGCGGATTCGCGCGAGGATCCAGCCAGCTGGGCGAGGTCGGTCTGCGTTGCGGTAATCAGCACATCGCCATCGGTGTCGCCCTCCGCCCGGGCGGACGCCACGAGCTGGGCCAGGACCGTGGCCACGCGACTCTGGACAGTTTGAAATGACTGCCGGGCCAGCCGCTCGTTTGTCTCCCTGAGCCGGCGCCCCAGGGCCGTCAGGAGCTTGACCGCAATCTCTGGATGCTGGCCCAACAGTCGGCGCATGTCGCCGCCCAAGATCGCGATCAACTCAGTCTCCCCGAGCGACTCGACGCTGGCCGAGCGCCGCTCGTCGTCAAACAGGGCCAGCTCGCCGAAGATGTCCCCGGGGCCGAATGTCGCCAGCGTGATCGAGCGGCCGTCGGAGTGATCCCGCACGGCTCGGGCCTGGCCCGAGCGCACCACATAGCAGGTGCCGCTGCGGTCGCCCTCGCGGAACACGAACTCACCCGCCGCGAACCGGCGGGGAACCGCCACCTCGGCGACGCGGGCCAGGTCCTCCTCCCCCAGCGTCGCGAAGATCGGCACTCGCGCGAGTAGGGCGATCGTGTCTTCGCTCGTCGTCGCCATTGGCGAGGGATACCATACGCATGGCTTGTTGTGTACAACCGAGCGCCCGTCGCCCAGGTTATGGGTCAGGCGAGATCGAGCGCCTGCTCGCGACGGCGGCGACGGATGCCCCCGGCGACCCACCACGCTGCCGCCCCCACCAAGCCGATGGGCACCAACGCAGCCAGCACGATCAGGCCTACCCCTGCGGCAACGGTGAGCACACGCCCCGCGTCGTGGGCTGCCCTGCCGATCGTGAACGAGTCGCCGCTGGACACCGGAACCGGAAGCACTCTCGCGTTCATGGTGAGCGTGATCTGACTGTAGTTGACCTGTTGGTTCAGTCTCCGCAGCGTCGCCTGGTCACTCGAGATCGAAGCCTCGGCGTCGCGGATCTGGGCTCTCAGGCTGTCGATCTGCGTCGTTGTCGTCGCGTTGGCCAACTGCTTGAGCAGAGCGGTGCGCAAAGCCCGCGCGTCGGCGAGCCGGCGGTTGGTGGAGACAAACTGGCCGTTGATGTCCTGGGTCGCATCAGTCCGCGAGACGACATTGGCCCCGCGTAGCCGTGAGAGCTCGGTCATCGTCTGCGACAAGGTCGAGCTCGGGACGCTGAGCTGGAACTCGGCATATCCGTCCGAGCCGCCCGTCGCGGTGACGGTCGAATGATTGACGATCCCCTTCTGCGCTCCGACCACATCGAACACCTCCTGCGCCACCTGATCGATCCGATTGGGAGACACCGCGAGGTTGAGATTGGCCGACTGGATGATCTTGTGGCCGTTGGCGGGAGGTTGCGGGGCCGGGGCCGCTCCGGTCCCGGCGGAGGGTGCCGCAGCGGTCTGGCCGGGGGAGGGTGCCGACGGGGTCTGGCCAGCGGACGAGGGAACTCGGCCCCCTGCGGCGGATGGCGCTGCGGCGGTTGAGCCCGCCGTGGCCGACTCCGCGCCCCCGCCCGTGGATGGCGTCGCCGAGGTCGCAGCTCCGGCGCCCGCCGAACTTGCCCGGAGCGCCGGCGCCGCCGCGGAGGTCGATGATTCCGAGATAGACCCGGGACCTCCTGGCGCGACGACCACGACCACCACGACTGCGGCGGTGAGGGCGACCATCGCTGCCGGCGCAAACAGCCAACGGCGTCGAGGCCGGGAACTCGCCGGTCCGGCAAACCGGCGAGCCACCTTGGCGTCCAGGGCATGAGCAGCGGAGGCGGGCATCTGAGGCCGATCACTGGCGAGCAGCAGCGCAAGCTCCGCCAGCTCGGCGTGCATGGGGTCGACCGCCTCGCCCGCCAGCGTCGCGTCGACCGCATCGAGCGATGCGCGGGCCTCGGGGCCGATCGGGGGCTCGTCAACGCGTCTCATCGCAGGCCTTTCTCAGCTTTTGCATCGTGCGGTACAGCAGGGTTCCGGCGGCCGACTCGCTGACCCCGAGGACTCGCGCCAGCTCGGCGTTACTGAGTCCGGCGTGGAACTTCAGCGCGACGATCTCGCGCTCGCGGGCGGGCAGCCCGGCCATGGCGGTGCGAACCGCGGTGCGACGGAGCGCCACCTCGGCGCCATCGTCCGCCGTGGCTTCGGAGATGTCCTCTGGCTCGGTGACCAATGTCGCCAGGCGACGGCGCCGACGCAGCTCATCCAGCGCAGCGTTACGAGCAATCCCGAACAGCCACGCGCGCTCGGGGCCGCGTCGGCGGTCGAAGGATACGCGTCGTCGGTAGGCACGCTCGAACGCGAGCGCGGTGACGTCCTCGGCCGCCGCGCGATCGTTCAGCAGCGTGGCGACATAGGCGTACACGTCGTCCCGGCTCGAGCGGTACAACGCCTCGAACCTATCCCAGGCGGTCTGGGGCGGGGATGACGCGGGCGATGCCTGAGTCTCGATCACACCCCTACTACGAAGCGGGAGCCAATTCGTCACGAGGTCGATATGTTCCTCGCGTGCGCACCCTGGTCCGCATTGCGGCCCTAGCGACCCTTCTCGTGGTCGCTTCGACGGCACCGTTCGCCACCGCGGCGAGCCGCCCGCCGAGCTCTGGGCAGATCCGTTCAGCGATTCTGCGGGCGGAGCGGTCCGGCGCGCTATGGGCGACGGTCAACATCTGCAGCACCCGTCGCTATCCGGGACGGTTGGGCATCCGGGGTCAGATGCCAAGCCTGGGCTTCGCCGCCTCGATGTCGATGAACATCCAAGTCCAGTACTTCAACCAGGCCAATCACCGCTTCAAGCCGGTTCCCGGCGCCAGCCGGACGATCGGTTTCATCGCCACGACCGGCCTGCACCAGGAGGGGGCAAACTGGCGCTTCACACCGCACACGGGCGCGCTCAGCGCGACGATCACGTTCACTTGGAGCCTGGCCAGAAAGGTGCTCGCCCGAGCGACCCGCCCCGTCACGGCCGGCCATCCCGACGCGGACTTCGGCGACCCACCCCACTTCAGCGCAGCCCAGTGCACAATCTGAACCGAGAGCTCGGTAGCGAACCGTCCGCACTATGTGGCGAGCGCGGCGAACAGTCGCGGATCGTTGCTGATGACTCCGGTCACGCCGAGGGTCTCCATTGCCCGGAGTCGCGGCAACTCGTCGATAGTCCAGACGTATAGCTCGCCGCCGGCCGCGTGCACGCTGTGGACCAGCCGCGGCGTGACCAGCCGCCAGTGGGCCATCAGCGCGTCGCAATCCCCGTGCCGAATCGCGCGCCCTGCCCGGGCGGGGAGGATCGCATGTGATGCCTGTACGGCGACAAGCGCGGCCACCGTCGTGGCGCGGGAACGGAAGGGGTCTCGGCGCAGCTTGGGGACCGACCACCCGAGCCGCACGCTCGGCTCAGCGGCCCGGATGGCCGCCAGGCTGGAGCGGTACTGGCTTGAGATCAGCGCGCGATCGAGCATCCCGTAGTCCCGCAGCGCGTCCAGGACCCGGAGCTCGTAGCCGGGCAGCTTGAGGTCGACGTCGAACTCGATCGCGGCAAATGCGTCCGCGGCGAGGTGGGCCAAGGCCTCCTCGAGTGTGTGGGGCAAGCGCCAGGCCGCGTCGTCGTAGTCGTGGGCCAGCAGCAGCCGCTCGCCGACTCGAGCCGGCAGCACGTCGAACTCGATCATGTCGACACCGGCGGCGAGCGCGGCGTCGAAGCTGGCGTGGGTGTTCCCGGGCGCGAGCAGCGCAGCACCCTTGTGCCCGACCCGCTTGAGGGGACGCTCGCTCATCTGGACAGGCTAGCCGCGACCCCCGTTTCTCCCGGTGCCGTGCTGAACATCACCCCACCATGGGCAAGGATTCAGCACGCTCGGCTCACTCACCCGAGCGCCACCAGCGGGCGTGCTGAATCGTTGCGTGGGCTATCGCTGACAGCCCGGGCACCAGTAGGTGGTCCGGCTGGCATCACCCTGGCCTCGGGCCCGGATGGTCGTCCCGCAACGGGGGCAGGGTCGCCCCGCGCGTCCGTACACGCGCGGCTCGATCGCCCGATGGCCGAACTGTGCCGAGCGCAGCATGCGTGGCCGCGTCCCGTCGATGATCGCCACCGCCTCATGATCGGACACGCTGGCGAGGGCCCGCCAAGGGTCGATGGTGGCCTCCCAACACCCCTCCGCCTTCCAGATGTTGCCGATCCCGGCGACGGTCGCTTGGTCGAGCAGGGCGTCGCCGATCGTGCGTGTCGGGTCGTCGCCGCGCAGTCGGCGCAGGAACCGCTCGGCGTCGAACTCGCCGGCGAGCACGTCGGGGCCGAGCGCGGCGAGGCGTTGATCGAATCGAGTGCGGCCCTCGGTCAGCAACTCCAGCAGAGGGCCGTCGAACTCGACCACCTCTTGGCCGCCCGCGGTCAGCACAAGCCAGGCTCGGGACGCGGAGCGCCGCCAGCGCTGTCCGCGGTCGTAGACCCGCCAGGCACCCGTCATCCCCAGATGGGAGTGGAACGCGAGCCCTCCGTCGAAGCGCAGGAACAGGTGCTTGCCGTGCGTGTCCACGCTGCGCACCGTCTGCCCGGCCAACCGCTCGGGCCAGCGTTGGCGCGAGTGGCGGGGGTGCGGCGCGCGGATCTCATCCGGCACGCGGCCCTCCAACACGGGACGGATGCGCGAAGCCGCGTAGGCGATCGTGTCGCCCTCAGGCACCGTTCACCCCTCAATCACCGCCCACCCCCGGAGGCACCGCCCCCGCCCGCGGCGCCGCCCACCCCGGAAATTGGCCGCGACTCGGGCAACGCCCACCCCGGCGAATCGCCCGCAACTCGGGCAACGCCCACCCCGCGGATTGGCCGCGACTCGGCCAACGCCGACCCCGGGGAATCGCCCCCTGGGCGATTCCCCCAAGGGAATCGACGCCAGTCGATTTCCCTCACGCGGTCAAGGTCAGACGCCGGGGGCCCTCCTGGAAGCCCAGGGCGAGCAGGGCCGGGCCGAGTGGTGATCCCATCGCGGGGTTCCCGTCGATCTTCTCGAGCGCCATCCGCTTGATCGTCCCGCGGTGGACCTGCTCGGCGAGCCCGGCAAGCGCGGGCTCGAGTAGCGGGTCATCAGGGGCAACGAGGGTCTGCAGCCCCCGTCCGCCGCGCTCCAGGTAGACGATCGGCTCTCCGCCGATCAGCATTACGTACGCGCCGGCGACGCGGGCGGGACGCCGTGACTCGCCATCGGTGCGCTTGGGCCAGGGCAACGTCGCACCGTAGGGCTGGGCGGGATCGACGGCCGCGAGCATCAGCGGCGGTTGATCGTCCGACGATGGGGCCCGGAGCCGCTCCACCGCACCGGGTAACGCGAACTGGGCGCCCCCGAGCCCCTCGACGAAGTAGCCGCGGCGGGCCACCCCCAACGTCTCGAGCTGCGAGAGCTCGGCATAGATCGCCGAGAACCCGCCCGGAAGCCCCTCGGCGAGGACCTGCTCGCGGGTGAGGATCCCGTAGCGCTCCAGCAGCAGCTCACCGAGCGCCCGGCGCCGGGCCACCGGATCGACGGGTTCGCGGAACAGGGGCTCGGTCAGCGACCACCGCCCCGAGACCTGCGCCGCCGCCCCGCCTCGGCGCCGGGCGGCAAATCTGCCCCGGCGCGCCGACCGGCCGCGCTCGCGCTGCGCCCGGGCCAGCGTCAGGCGGGGCGCCCGCAGCGGTGCAAACGCGTCGTTGGTCGCCTCGCCCGCCCAGGCGAGATCCCACAGCGCCTCCTGCAGCTCCTCCGGCGCCAGGTCCACGTCGACGATCAGGTCGGTGAAGAAGCAGGCACCAGCCGCCAGGCGGTCGCGGACAGCGGTGTGCGCGTCGCGTTGCACGAGCCCACCTGCGGATCCCTTGAAGCTGGGGGCTCCGAGCAGCCCGAGGTCCTCGCGGAAGTAGAGCGCGGCTCGGCCTGAGCTGCGCCCGAGGGCGCCGGCGCCAATCCACACGAGTTCACCGCTCGCGCAGAGCTGATCCATCCACGACGGCGAGTAGGCGCCGACCCGCCGGGGCAGAACGTCTCGCTCCCACACGTCGGCCGGGAGCGCGAGCCCCTGCAACGGCACGATCGCCTCGCGGAGCCGATCGATGCCGGCCCCGCTGGCCGGGTGACGGTCCACGCCCTGCCAGGCGGGCAGGAAGCGCGCGAGCTCGCGCTGGTCGGCGGGCTCGATCTCCTTGCGCAACGCCGCCAGCGAGGCACGGCGCAGGCGGCGCAGCACCTCGGGATCGCACCACTCGCGTTCGCTGCCGCCGGGGCGCAGCTCGCCGCGCACCAGCGCGCCGTCGCGCTCGAGCTCGCGCAGGGCGGCCGAAGCGTCGAGGCGGTAGCGGTCGCGCACCTCGGCCGTGGTGAACGGCCCGTGGGTGGCGCCGAAGCGGCGCAGCAGCCGCGCCAGCGCGTCGGGCACATCCTCCAGGAACGCGCTCGGCAGCCCGCCGGGCGGGGCCGCGCCCAGCGCGTCGCGATACAGCCCGGCGTCGGCGGCGTCGATCCAGCGCTCCTGGCCGGCGATCCGCACCCGGGCCGCGCGACGCTCCGCCGCCAACTCAGACAGCATCCGGCCGGCGTCGAGTCCGGCGAGCACGCGGTCGCCGGCTTCGGCGACCGTCAGGTCCCCGACGCGCCGCAGGACGTCGAGCAGTCCCTCGCGATTGGCGGCCCGGGCGGGCTCAGAGACGCATTGCAGATCGTCCTGCACACGGGCGAGCGCTGCGGGGTCGATCAGATCCCGGAGCTCCTCCTGGCCGAGCAGCTCGCGCAGCAGATCGCGGTCGAGCGACAGCGCGGCGGCGCGACGCTCGGCGTTCGGCGTATCGCCCTCGTACATGTACGTCGCGACGTAGTCGAACAGCAGCGAGGACGCGAACGGGGAGGCGGTCGGCGTCTCGACCTCGACCAGGGTCAGCTCGCGCCGGTGCAGCTTGGTCAACAGCTCGATCAGGCCCGGGACGTCGAGCACGTCGCGCAGGCACTCGCGGTAGGTCTCGAGCACGATCGGGAACTCGCCGTATTTCTTCGCCACCTCCAGCAGCGACTGCGATTTCAGGCGCTGCTGCCAGAGTGGGGTCCGCTTTCCCGGCCGGGCGCGCGGGATCAGCAGCGCGCGGCCGGCGTTCTCGCGGAAGCGCGCCCCGAACAGCGCCGAGGAGCCGAGCTCGGCCACCACCCGATCCTCGATCTCGTCGGGCTCGATCATCACCAACTCCGCGCCTGGCGGGTCCTCGGCGTCGGGTAGGTGGACGATGATCCCGTCGTCGGAGTAGATCGCGTCGGACTCGAGGCCGAAATCCTCGCGAATCCGTGCGCTCAGGGCGAGCGACCAAGCGGCATGGACACGGCCCCCGAACGGACTGAGCACGCACAGACGCCAGTCGCCAATCTCATCGCGAAACCGCTCCACGACGATCGTCCGGTCTGACGGGATCACGCGGGTGGCGGCCTGCTGTTCGGAGAGAAACTCGAGCAGGTTCTTGGCCGCGCGCCGGTCGAGGTCGTAGTCGCGCTCCAACACCTCGGGCGGCTGGTCCACGGCCCAGCGCGCGAACGCGCCGATCGCCTCCCCCAGCTCCTTCGGGCGGCCGATGCCATCGCCCTTCCAGAACGGGACGGCGCCGGGGACACCGGGAGCGGGCGTGACGATCACCCGGTCGCGGCCGATCTCCTCGATCCGCCAGGTCGTCGCGCCGAGTAGGAACGTCTGGCCCGGGCGTGCCTCGTAGACCATCTCCTCGTCGAGCTCGCCGACGCGGCGGCCGTCGGGCAGCGTGACCGCGAACAAGCCGCGGTCGGGGATCGTGCCGGCGTTGGTGACCGCGAGCTGGCGCGCCCCGGGTCGCGCGCGGATCGTGTCGGCGATCCGGTCCCAGACGATCCGCGGTCGCAGCTCGGCGAACTCGCTCGAGGGGTAGCGGCCGTCGAGCATGTCGAGCACGTTGTCCAACTGGGCGCGGCTCAGCTCGGCGTAGGAGTAGGTGCGCGTGACCAGGGCGTGGAGGTCGCCGACCGCGACGGGCTGATCATCGGGCGCGGCAGCGGCGATGGCGACGATCTGCTGGGCCAGGACGTCGAGCGCGTTGCGGGGCACGACGGTGGTCTCGATCGCACCCTCGCGCATCCGCTGGGCCACCACGGCGCACTCGAGCAGGTCGCCGCGGAACTTCGGGAAGATCCGCCCTCGGCTGACGTCGCCGACCGAGTGGCCCGCCCGCCCGATCCGCTGCAGCCCACGCGCCACCGACTTGGGCGACTCGACCTGGATCACCAGATCGACGGCGCCCATGTCGATCCCCAGCTCGAGGCTCGAGGTGGCCACCAGGCAGGGCAGCTCGCCGCCCTTGAGCATCTCCTCGACCACCGTCCGCTCCTCGCGCGCGAGTGAACCGTGGTGCGAACGGGCCAGCTCCTCGCCCGCCAGCTCGTTGAGCCGGATGGCCAGCCGCTCGGCAGCGCGGCGATTGTTGACGAACAGGATCGTCGATCGATGGGCGCGGATCAGCTCCAATAGCTCGGGGTAGATCGCGGGCCAGATCGAGCGCCTCGTCGCCTCACCGCCCTGTAGCGGGTCAAGCTCGGGAAGTCCGCGAAGCGAACTTCCACCGGAGTCGCCGCCAGGCGACTCCGGCTCGACCATCGACTCGACCGGGACGTGGATCTTCAGGTCGAGCTCCTTGCGGATGCCGGTGTCGACGATGGTGCAGGTGCGGTGCGGCCCGACCATGAAGCGGCCGACCTCCGCGAGCGGGTTCTGGGTCGCCGATAGCCCGATCCGCTGCACGTCTCGGTTCGCCGCTTGGGCCAGCCGCTCGAGTGTCAGCGCGAGATGGGCCCCGCGCTTGGTGCCGGCGACCGCGTGGATCTCGTCGACGATGCACCAGCGGGCGCCCTCGAACAGGGCCTGGGCGCGGCCGGTCAGCATCAGGTACAGGGACTCGGGGGTGGTGATCAGGATGTCGGGCGGCTCGCGCAGCATCGCCTGACGCTCCTTCTGCGGGGTGTCGCCGGTGCGGACCGCCACCTTCAGGTCCGCGCCGATGCCCCGCAGCGGCGTGCGCAGGTTGCGGTCGATGTCGTAGGAGAGCGCCTTCAGCGGAGAGACGTAGACGAGGCTGGTGCGCCGATCCTTCGCCGTGGCGGGCGCGGGATCTCCGGCCAGTTGGTCGATCGCCCACAGGAAGGCTGCCAGCGTCTTGCCCGACCCGGTCGGGGCCGAGACGAGGACATGCTCACCGGACGCGATCGCCGGCCAGGCCTGGGTCTGCGCCGGAGTGGGTTGCGCGAAGGCGCCCTGGAACCATTCGCGGGTGCGTGGGCTGAAGCCTGACAGTGCCACTGTTTCGATGAGCCTAGCGGGCGGGATTAAGCGGCCGATGACTTCGTTGGGACAGCTTTGGTCGGGTCCGATCGCCCGGTGACCTGTGTGAGAACCCAAATCGCTCACGGGGTCGACGATTTGTGCAATCGCACATGACCACCATGCGATCTCCCAAATCCGCTTCGCGTCGACGTGATTTGGGGGATTGTGCAGGTCGGTGTGGGGCCATGCTGGGCTGCTGGCCGAGCCCGCGCGGGCGCTCGCCCCGCTAGCCGAGCCGCTCGCCCCACTCGGCTATCTCACGCCAACTCCTTCGCCCGGGCGAACACCTGATCCATCATCTCCTCGGTCAGTCGCCCCGTGAACGTGTTCTGCTGGCTGGGGTGGTAACAGCCGAGCAGTGTGTACCGGTCGATCTGGACCGCGGCGTTGTGGCCGAATTTGGGCCGAGGCCGGGGCGTGGCGGCCCCGAGCTCGCGGAGCAATCGCAGGGCCGCGTCCCAGGCGAAGCCGCCGAGGCAGACGATCACGCGGACCGATGAGAGCAGGGACAGCTCGCGGACCAGGTAGGGCAGGCACGTGTCGCGTTCGGCGGGAAGCGGGCGGTTGGCCGGCGGCGCGCAACGCACCGCCGCGGTGATGTAGCAGCCGTGGAGTTGCAAGCCGTCCTCGCGGGAGAGCGACTGCGGCTGATTGGCGAACCCCGCCCGCCACAGGGCGCCGAACAGCCAGTCACCTGAGCGATCGCCCGTGAACACACGCCCGGTGCGATTGCCGCCGTGAGCCGCGGGGGCCAGCCCGAGCACGAGCACGCGGGCGCTGGGATCGCCGAATCCGGGGAGCGGCCGGCCCCAGTACTCCTCGGAGCTGAACGAGGCTCGCTTGACCCGAGCGACCTCCTCGCGCCAGGCCACGAGGCGGGGGCAACGACGACATGAGATGACCTCGCGCTCGAGCTCGGCGAGCCCTGCCGGAGCGACGGGCCCGGCCAGCTCGGTGGATCTGGCAGGCTCGGCGGGCTCGGTGGGCTCGGCCGGCTCGGCCGGCTCGGCCGGCTCGGCGGGCTCGGCCGGCTCGGCGGGCTCGGCGGACTCGGCCGGCTCGGCGGGCTCGGCCGGCTCGGCCGGCTCGGCGGACCCGGCCGCCGCCGCGGCGGAGCCGGCGGGATCATCCGTGGGGGAGCCGCCGGCAGCGCTCATGGGCTGCCCGGCGCCAACACCCCCGCGATCAGCCGGTCGATCACGGGCGCGAGGTCGAGCACGTTCTCGGGTTCGCCGAGGCGCACCTGGCGGGAGACCAGCTCGGTGATCGCGCCGACGATGGCAAACGCGTCGTAGGGGGACTCGAAACGACCGATCAAGCCGCGCCGGGCGGCCGCTTCATTCTCGGCGTCGAGCACCTCGGCGAATGCCTGCACGATCTGATCGCGCCGCTGGGCCGCGCGAGGCCCAGCGCCGATGATCTCCACCAGCAGGGTCTGGGCGAACTCGGGGTGCTCGGCCAGCGAGGTCAGGAAGGCGCGCGTGCCCGCCTGTGTGCGCTGGGCGGCATCGTTGGTCGGAGCGTCGCGGACGGCGCGGGCCATCGCCTCCTGCAACACCTCGGTGGCGAGATCGAACAGCGCGAGCATGCACTCCTCCTTGTTGGCAAAGTGCTCGTAGAAGGTCGCCTTGGACATCGCCGCCCGCCGGCTGATCGACTCCGAGCTCGCCCCGGCGTAGCCCCGCTGCGCGAACTCGAGGGCCGAGGCGCGCAGCAGCCGTTCGCGCTGGAGAGGCAGCCGCACTTCGGGTGGGGAGCGTGGCGCCCCCGGGCGGCGGGCGGCCTGGCCTCCATCTCAGGTCTTGAGCGAGCGCCCATAGTGGCGCTCGTAATACTCGCGATACGCGCCCGAGCGAATCGACTCCCACCACCAGGCGTTGTCGCGATACCAATCGACCGTCCGTGCCAGCCCGTCCACAAACCGTGTCTGCGCCTCCCAGCCGAGCGCGCGGAGCTTCCCTGAGGAGAGCGAGTAGCGGCGGTCGTGACCGGGACGGTCGGTGACATATTCGATCAGCGACCGATCCGCCCCCGTCAGCTCGAGGATGCGCGTCACGACTTCCATGTTCTCGCATTCGTCGGGCCCGCCGCAGTTGTAGGCCTCGCCGGGAACACCGTGGGCGAGCGCGTGGCCGATCCCCCGTCCGAAATCCTCCACGAACAACCAGTTGCGGACGTTGCGGCCATCCCCGTAGACGGGCAGGCGATCGTCCGCCAGCGCATTGAGGATCATCAGCGGAATCAGCTTCTCGGGGTACTGATAGGGCCCGTAGTTATTCGAGCCCCGGCAGATCACGGTTTCCAGCCCGTAGGTGTGGAAGTAGCTCGAGACGAGCAGGTCGGCGCCGGTCTTGGTCGCGCTGTAGGGACTCGACGGTTGCAGCGGAGATGCTTCGGTGAACGATCCGGTGGCAATTGATCCGTACACCTCGTCGGTGGAGACCTGCACGTAGCGCAGGCCACGTTCGCGCGCGGCCTCGAGGAGCACGTGAGTGCCCTGCATGTTGGTGACGATGAACCCCTCGGAGTCGGCGATCGACCGGTCAACGTGCGTCTCGGCGGCGAAGTTGACGATCGCCTCGCAAGGCGCGTGGGCACCGAGGGCATCGGCAACCGCGACCGGATCCTCGATCGCGCCATGCACGAATCGGATCTCGGAGATCACGTCGTGGAGGTTCTCGCGACGGCCGGCATAGGTGAGCTTGTCGAGCACCGTGACCTCGTCGCCGTGCTCGCGCACCCGAAGCCGGACAAACGTCGAACCGATGAAACCGGCACCTCCGCACACGAGCAGCTTCATGCGCGGGGCATCCTCACGCCGGCGGCGCAGGCGCCGATCGCGCCCACGGTGCACCGAGGCGGCCGGATCATGCCGCCGCGACCCGCATGGCCAGGAACTCCGCCAGACCGTGGCGCCAATCCGGCAGCTCAGGCGTCTCGGAGCCGCGCTCGGTACCGAGCACGCTGAAGGCGGGCCGGGGCGCTGGACGCGCGAGATCGGCCGTCAGCCCCGGCTTGACCGCGCACTGCTCACCGGACCGAGCCACGATCTCGCGGGCAAACTCGTACCACGAGCACTGCCCACCGCCGGCCACATGAACGAGGCCGATCGGAGGCTGGCCCGGGCCTCCGGCGAGCTCGACCAGCGCCTGCGCGAGGTGCCCGGTGAAGGTTGGACAGCCGATCTGATCCTCGACCACGGTCAGCTCATCGCGTTCGGCGGCGAGCCGCAGAATCGTGGCCGGGAAGCACGGCCCGCCGGCCCCGAACAGCCAGGAGGAGCGGACGATCGTGTGACGGCCCGGCGCCGCCTGCGCCACCGCGCGTTCGCCCGCGAGCTTGGAGCTGCCATACACCGATCGCGGCCCGACCGGGTCGGATTCGACGTAGGGCTGGCGCTTCTCCCCAGCAAAGACGTAGTCACTGGAGACGTGGATCGTCCACGCCCCAGCCTCGGCGGCCACCCGCGCGACATTGCCCGCTCCCGGACCGTTGACCGCGCGTGCCGCGTCGGGGGCCGACTCGGCACCGTCGACGTCGGTCCAGGCCGCGCAGTTGACGACCACCTCGGGCCGCGCGCGCCCCAGCGCGGCGGTGACCGCCTGGGGATCGGTCACGTCGAGCTCGGCGCGGGCGAGCGGGACCACGTCATGACCGGCGTCTCGCGCCGCGCCGGCGACATCCTGGCCGAGCATCCCGGCCGAACCCGTAATCACGATGCGCATCCCGCGCCAAGGGTAGACGGTGCTCGCCGCAGCGCGTGCGCTTCGGGCCGGCCGGGCTGGGAGGGGGTGAGCCGCGGCGTCTACTCCACTTGGCCAAGCCGCCAGAGTGCGGGTTGGCCGGGTGCGTGTGGCAGCAAACACGCGTAACAGGTACACCTTCACAAGATGACCGACGCGATCGACACGCGGCCGATCGAGAATTATCACGTTCCGCCCGGGTGCTGCGACGAGCTGCTGGCGGACGATGGAATGCCGCTGCCTCATGCCGCGTCGCTGATCGAGGCCCTGCAGCGGCTCGGACCGGAGGCGCTGCACGCCGCCGGGCAACGCCGGGACACGATCTTCATGCAGCAGGGGATCACGTTCGAGATCGCCGGCAGTGACGGCGAACGTCGCGACCGCCCGTTCCCGCTCGATCTCGTTCCGCGGGTCCTGACCGCCGCCGAGTGGACGACGATCAAACGCGGTCTGGCGCAGCGCATCCGAGCGTTGAACGCGTTCGTCGACGACGTGTACCACGCCCACGAGATCGTGCGGGCGGGCATCGTTCCCTGGTCGCTGATCGTCAGCCGCCCAAGCTTCGCGCGACCCGTGCACGGCGTGCGCGCGCCCGGCGGCGTCTACTGCCACGTGTCCGGGTGCGACCTGGTCCGGGGTGGCGATGGTCGCTGGCGGGTGCTGGAGGACAATGTCCGCACGCCGTCGGGTATCTCCTACGTGCTGGAGAACCGCGTCGCGATGACTCGACTGGTGCCCGAGCTGTTCGCCGGCCATCGGGTGCGCGCGGTCGATAACTATCCCTCGCTGCTGCTCGACGCGCTGCGCGCGGTCGCGCCCGCGGCCGAGGGCCATCCGACGGTCGTCGTGTGGACGCCAGGGCCGCTGAACTCCGCCTATTTCGAGCACGCGTTCCTGGCCCGCCAGATGGGCGTCGAGCTGGTCGAGGCGAGCGACCTGGTGGTGCGCGACGCGGTCTGTTACATCCGCACGACCGCCGGGTTGCAACGCGTGCACACGATCTACCGGCGGGTGGACGACGACTTCATCGACCCGCTGGAATTCCGGCCCGACTCCCTACTCGGTGTCCCGGGCCTGGTGCGGGCGTACCGGGCGGGCACGGTCGCGATCGCCAACGCGATCGGAACCGGGGTCGCCGACGACAAGGCGATCTACCACTACGTGCCGGAGATGATCCGGTTCTACATGTCCGAGGAGCCGATTCTCGACAACGTACCCACGTACCTGCTCTCCGATGAGCGGACCCGCAAGCAGGTGCTCGGTCGGCTGGCCGAGCTGGTTGTGAAGCCGACCGCGGAGTCGGGTGGAAAGGGAGTCTTCATCGGTCCGCAGGCCAGCCGGGCCGAACTCGAACAGGAGCAGCGTCTGATCGAGGACCAGCCCAGCCAGTTCATCGCTCAGGAGCTCGTCCACCTGTCCACCGCGCCGACCGAGACCGGCAACGGCATACTGGCGCCCCGCCACGTCGACTTGCGTCCGTTCGCGGTGTTCGGGGACGAGATCCGGATTGTCCCCGGAGGGCTGACGCGAGTGGCGCTACGGGCGGGCTCGATGATCGTCAACTCCTCGCAGGGCGGCGGATCGAAGGACACCTGGGTGCTGGACGACGAGAGCCAGAGCGAGCTTTCGCCCGGGACGCTTCCCGCGCATCGCCCTCCGCGGCTGCCGGACGTTCGTTACGGCGGCTGGCACGGCCAGGAGCAGCAACAGCACAACAGCAGGGGGCCTTCGGCCCTGGCGAGATTTCCCAGAGGGAAATCTCGGGACTGTGATGAGGAGCTGAGTGCTGGCCCGGATCGCGCAAGAGCTGTTCTGGCTCGGCCGCGACGTGACCCGTGCGGAACACACCGCCCGCATGCTCGACGGTGCGTTTCACGCCGACGTCGCAGGGGTCCTCGGCGAGCGCGGGATCGCGTTGAGCTGGGAAGGCGTGGTCGCGACGATCGGCGCCAAGCCGTCGGTGCCGGGCGAGGAGGAAGCGGCCCTGCCTGATCCGGAGCCGCTCGGTCGGAGCGAGGTCGCGCGGTTGTTGACGCTCGACACCGAGAGTCCGGCGTCCGTGGTGTCGTGCGTGGCTCGAGCCCGTGAGCGAGGTCGCACATTGCGCGACGTGATCTCGACCGAGATGTGGGAGGCGCTCAACTCCTTCTATCTCTCGCTCGGCCGGTACGACCTCGATGCGGCGGTCCGCACGGGGCCGTATTCGGTCTACCAGGAGGTCAAGGAACGCTGCGCCTTGTTCTGGGGGCTCGTCGACCGCACGATGCTGCGCGATGAGGGTCGCGCCTTTCTGGAGGCGGGAGACCGGATCGAGGAAGCCGACATGGTGCTCCGGATGCTGCGCGTCACCGTGCCCACGGGATCGCTGGACGATGGGCACGAGAGCGAAGCCCTCGGGCTGCTGCATGCGGTGGGCGGCTTCCAGGCCTATCGTCGCGCGGTCCGCTACCCGCCGACCGTCGGGTTCGTCGTGCGGTTTCTGCTCTTCGACGGCTCCTACCCCAGCTCGGTCGCGTCCTCGGTGGAGTCGCTGCGCGACGCGCTGTTCGCCGCCGACGCGCAGCCGCGCTCCTCGCCGCCGGTGCTGCGGTTGGGGCGGCTGATCGCAGATCTCGAGCTGCAACGGCGGGCGCCGGACGCCGGTAACGCGCTGACCGAGACACTCAAACGGGTACAGGATGAGCTGGAACTGATCGATCATGACATCGACACCCGCTACTTTGCGATCGCCGCCCTCTCCGCGGTGCATCTGTAGCCCGCGCCATGCTGTCTGACATGAACTTCGCGATCCGCTACCTGACCCAATACGAATACGACGCCGACGTGGTCGACAATCTGAACGCGCTGCGAGTCAGGCCGGCCGCCAACGGACACCAGCGCTGCGACGAGTTCGGCGTGCGGCTGACGCCCGAGGTGCGGCTGCATCGCCATGCGGACTACTTCGGTACCGAGGTGGTCGAGTTCGAGGTCTCGCGGCCCCACCGGCATCTGACGATCGACGTCCGCGCCCGGGTCAGCACCAAGAACCCTGAGAGCCCCCCGCACGCGACGTGGGACGCGCTGCGCGAGCCGGGCTACCTCGAGGCCGGTGGCGAGTTCCTGCTGCAGACCGATGACGCGCCCAACCATCCGGCGCTCGCGGAACTGCTCACCACCACACGCGCGGCGTCCACCCCGCTGGCCACCGTGCTGCTGACCTCCGAGCTGATCCCGGACCGGTTCGAATATCGGCAGGGAGCCACGTACGTGCACTCCAAGATCGAGGATCTGTTCGAGGCCGGCGCGGGCGTGTGCCAAGACTTCGTGCATCTCGGGTTGTGCCTGCTGCGCCACCACGGGATCGCCGCCCGCTACGTGTCGGGCTACCTGTTCGCCGGCGGCTCTGACGACCGCCAGGAGTCGGTGGAGGTCGATACGCATGCGTGGCTGGAGGCGCTGCTCCCCGTGCCGGGGGGCGGCGAGCCGATGTGGGTGGGGACCGACCCGACCAACCGAGTACTCGCCCAGGAGTCCCACGTCAAGATCGGCCATGGGCGCCATTACGCCGACGTGGCCCCGATCAAGGGGGTCTACCGCGGCGGGGCGAACGCCAAGCTCGACGCCTCGGTCACCATGACCCGGTTGGAGCGCGCCGACCCGGCGTCGATCGCGCGGTCCTGACCGACTCCGGCGGCGACGCGCGGCGTTGTGGCGTCGTTGTCATGGGTGATCGAGCGAAGTACCGAGGCGCGCGATCGGCGGCCGGGTCATAATCGGGCTCGTGCGCACACGTAGCATGGCGACGCTCGCGCTCCTCCCGATCCTCATCGCGGGGTGCGGTCAGGTACAGGCGGTCAGCACATCGACCACGAGTTCTGATCAGAGCGCGGTGACCGGCTTGCACGCTCACCCCCAGGCGATCGAGCCGGTGGCGGGGGCTGCGGCACCGTCGACCGAAGCGCCAGGCGCCGCTGCGTCAGCGGGCCCGAGCGTGGTCAGCGTTGACTCGGGCTCCGGGTCAGGTTCCGGCGCTCCGTTGCCCCAGCCGATCTCGAACGCCGAGATCCGGGCGCAACTCGCGCAGAGCGGCATGACGGCAAGTCCCAACCAGGCGACGCTCACGCCCAATGGGCTGGCCATCGCGCCGATCGATGCGCCACCCGCGGTCCAGGCGGTGATCGCGGCGGGCAACGAGATCGCGCGACTTCCGTACCGGTACGGCGGAGGCCATCTGACCTACGAGGACACCGCCTATGACTGCTCTGGCTCGATCAGCTACGTATTCGCCGCTGCCCACCTGCTCAACCAGACCGTCGTCTCGGGCCAGCTCGAAAACTGGGGCGGCGCCGGCCCGGGCAAATGGATCACCGTGTTCGCCAATGCCGGCCACACCTTCATGTACGTCGCCGGATTGCGCTTCGACACGGTCGCGCTCGCAGAGACCGGATCGCGCTGGTCTGACACCTCGGCGGATGAGCCGGACCTGAAGACGTTCTCGGTCAGGCACCCGGTCGGTCTCTGACTCTCACTTCTGACCCTGGCCTGCGGCGTGGGAGGAGGGCCCGCGCGTGACCAGGGCCGGGGAGTGACCGGGGCCCGAGAGCGACCGGGGCCGGCGCACGACCAGGCCCCGAGAACGACCGGAGCCGGCGCGCGACCAGGACCGGAGAATGACCTGCACCATCTCCCAAACTGCGTCAACTGAGACGGATTTGGGGAATCACGCATGTGGACGATGCGCGATTCCCCGAATCCACGATCCGAGCCTCAGTTTGGGATTCCGTGCAGGTCCGGGCGAACCTGCCGTCGCGACGGCGGTTTAAGAGCCCGTGTGATGAGTCGCTTTGCGAGGTGTTGGCGGGTTTATTGGGTTGGGGTGGGGGTTTTTGTGCTCTGGACTTCTTGGTGGCGGAGGTGGTGGGCGGCGGTGATGGCGTCGTGGCGGGTGTGGACGCCGAGTTTGCGTAGGACGCTTTTGATGTGGCTGTAGACGGTGGTGGGTGAGACGACGAGGGTTTGGGCGATTTGTTGGGTGGTGGTGTGTTGGTCGAGGAGTTCGATGATTTCCCATTCGCGGGTGGTGAGGCGGCTGTGGGTGGGGCGCCAGCCGGTGGTGGGGGTGGTGTGGAGGTGGTGGAGGAGGTGGGTGGTGAGGTGTAAACCTATTTATTTTTCTAAAAAGATGTGCAACGACCCGACTGTTGTGACCCGCTGGTGAGGCCGGGGCGAGCTACCGATCAGGGTCAGGCTGCTCTGGCGACGCCGGCGACGAGGTCCGCGCGAGCAGACCGCCGATGAGGGCTCGAAGGCCCGTGTCGTAGCTGTCGCGGTCGCGCGCGGGAGCCCAATAGGGGGCGAGGGCGGCGAGCGTAGGCAGCTGGTCGGGATCGACGCTCGTGAGCACCGTGAGCACGTAGGGTGGCCGGCGCAAGGTCGCGACCTGGTCGAGGCCGCGACGGATGATCAGTTCGCCGACGGTGAACTGCCACACGGCCCGGTAGGCGTCGGCCGCTTGCGGATAGCTGAGACCGCAAGCGACGAAGCCGGCGACGATCTCCTCCACCAGCCAGAGGATCGAAGGGGCGATGAGATCTCCTCCGGCGAGGACGTCGACGATCCATGGGTGCTCGGCGAGACCGTCGCGCATCGTGCGACAGGCTGTGAGCAGCCGTGCTCGTGGCTCAGTCGGCAGCTGTGGGCGGGGGAGCTCGGCCGCGAGATGGTCGAGCAGCAACACGAGCAGTTCGTCCTTGTCGCGCACGTGGCGGTAGATCGACATCGGAGAGCTTGAGAGCTCTTCGGCGACGCGTCGCATCGTCAGGGACCCGATCCCCTCGCGCGCGATAACGGCCGAGGCCGCCGCGACTATCGCGTCCCGCGAGAGCCGCGGCGGACGGCCGGGGCGGCCGGACGTACCCGGAGCGCTCACACCTGTCCGGGGCCCCTCCGACGGCCCGGGCGCTGAGTCACCCGTGCCCGACCGCGACTGAGCAAGCGGGCATCACGCGTGCTCGACGGCCGGGCGATAGGTGCCGAAGCTCCAGACGTTGCCCTCGGGATCGCGGGCGGCGTAGTCGCGCGAGCCATAGTCGGTGTCGTGCAGCTCCGTCATGACCTCGGCCCCGGCGGCGCGGGCGCGCCGGCAATGGGCGTCGGGATCGTCGACGGCGACGTACAGCCACCCCTGGCCGGCACGCTTACCGTACGGATCCTCGCGGTCAGAGCCGAGCATCAGGATGCTCGGCCCGTAGGTCAGCTGGGCGTGAGCGATGGTTCCATCGTCATTGCGATAGACGACCTGCTCCTCAAATCCGAAGGCGCGCTTGAGAAACTCGATCGCGGCAGGCGCGTCGCGGTAGCGCATCGACGGATACAAGGTGGGCGCTTCTCCTGACATCAGATCGTGCTCCTCTCGTGGAGTTTGTGTACAGGTATACAAACTAACCGAAGAACCTCTCGATATCTAGCCCACGCAGCGTCTCGCCATTCAGCCGGGCCAAGGTTGCGGCATCCATCGCTCGGGTTGCGCCTCACGGCCGTATCACGTGAACCTTGGCGTTGGAGGTCCGACCCCTCGGACCCCAAACGCCAAAGTTCGGACATCCACCTGATTGGGCGGGCCGCGCGGCGCGGACATCGGTCGGGGTGCCGGCCCGGCGCACGTCGGTCGGGGTGCCGGCCGCCGCGGACGTCGGTCGGGGTGCCGGCCCGGCGCACGTCGGTCGGGGTGCCGGCCCGGCGCACGTCGGTCGGGGTGCCGGCCGCCGGACGTCGGTCGGGGTGCCGGCTGGCCGATGATCCGACCTCTCACGGAAAGAAATCCGAAAACCGGAGCCACCTGCGCACAATCGCTCGGCGGCGTGAGGCCGGCTCGCTCAGGCTAAGTGGTCTCGGCCGTACTTGCGGCGGCGCCATTAAGCGCGTCCGTACACGGGTATTGCCGCTCCGCTCACCGGTGAGGAGTCGTCCGACAGCAGGTGGGCGATCACGCCTGCGATCTCGGCCGGCTTGACCCAGCGGTCGTGATCAGCGTCTGGCATTGAGGCGCGGTTGCCGGGCGTATCGATCACGCTGGGCAGGATGACGTTGCAGCGCACGCCGTCGTCGCGGTACTCGACCGCAACCGCCTGGGCGAACGCGATTACGGCAGCCTTCGAGGCGATGTAGCCGGCGGCACCGGAGAATGGTTGTAAGGCGGCGCGGGTGCCCACGCACACGATCGAGCCCCCACCCGCGGCGATCAGGCGCGGCAGCGCCGCGGCCGTGACGCCGTAGGTTGGCCGGAGGTTGAGCCGCAACTGGTCCTCGAACTCGGACAGCGGCGTCTCGTGTACACGGCCGCCGGCGGCGAACCCGCCCACCAGGTTGACGACGCCCCGCAACGGCGTCCCGCTCGCCTGTGAACAGGTCTCGACCACGGCGGCCACCGCGTCGGCATCGGAGAGGTCGGCGTGTATGAGATGCAGGCGATCGTGGCTCTGCACCCGTTCGAGCTCCCGTTCGACCACCCAGGGCACCACGACGCGCCAGCCGTCCTCGAGCAGTCGCTCCACCACGGCGGTCCCCAGACCACCCGTTCCCCCTGTAACCAGCGCGGTTTTGGCCATTGTGCTGACGTCCGGTCGTCACTCTATCTTCGTTTGCGCGATGCAGGTACGGCAATTTGCAGACGGGTGTGACGTCGCGCAAGTATTACTTGTCCGCGAGATCGAAGTGCGCCGAGGTCGGGGCGGCAGCGAGTACTTGAGGCTGCTGCTGGGCGACCGCACCGGGAGTGTCCCCGCGGTCCTCTGGGAAGGCACGGCGGACGCACAAGATCTGTGCGGCGCCGGGAAGGCCGTGTACGTGGTCGGCACGTACACGGTCGACGATCACCACGGTGAGCAGCTCGTAGTCGAGGCGGTGCGCGCCGCGGCCGAGGACGAATACGCCCGCGAGGAGTTGATCGCCGGTCCCACGCGCGCGGCGGCCCAGATGGAGGCCGATCTCCGCGGACTGCTCGCGACGGTTCAGAGCCCGCATCTGCGACGCCTGCTGGCGGCCGTGTTCGGCGAGGGATCGGCAACCTGGGCGCGGTTTCGCGAGGCGCCGGCCGCCAAGCATTACCACCAGGCCTATCCACATGGTCTGCTCGAGCACTCGCTCACGGTCGCGCAGGCGGTCAGCTCGATCTCGGCCACGTTTCCCGGGATCGACCGCGACGTCGCCGTCACCGGGGCGCTGCTGCACGACATCGGCAAGCTCGAGGCGTACGAGGTTCACGGCGGAGCGATCTCGATGTCGGACCACGGCCGGCTGTACGGCGAGATTCCGCTGGGCTACTACCGGGTGCGCCAGGCGATTGAGCGCCTCGAGGGCTTCCCGCCTGAGCTCGAGGATGCGGTGCTGCACATCATCCTCAGCCACCATGGCTCGCTCGAGCACGGCAGTCCCGTGATCCCGTGCACGCGTGAGGCAACGCTCGTCCACATGATCGACAACCTCGGCGGCCGGCTCGGCAGCTTCGATCGCCTCGAGAAGGAGCTTGCGGCGGGCGCGCACTGGACGGCCTTCGACAAGGGCATCGGCGGCGGCGCATACTTCGCCGGGCGCACTGAGGAAGCACGGGAGGCGGCATAGCGCGGCCCCAGCTCCTCGGCCAGAGCTGTCAGGGATGTGTGGCGCGGGGTTCCTAATCTGCGCAAATAGCGCACGGGCAGCCGTTGGGTCAGGGTGGCACGCGGCGGTCCCCGATTACAGTTGCCAAGGATGGCCAAGGACACTGAAAAGCTGATCCGTCAGCTCTCGCTCATCTCATACCTGATGGCCGAGCGCCGTCCGGTCACGGCGCCGGAGATCAGGCGCGACGTCGAGGGCTACAGCGTGATGAACGAAGACGCGTTCGCGCGTCGCTTCTACGCTGACCGCTCCGAGCTCGAGGCGCTGGGGATCGTGCTCACCGTCGAGAAGCCCGTCGACGGACTCGTCGAGCAGGAGAACTACTCGCTTCCGCCAGAGAATTTCCACCTGCCCCCGATCGAGTTCTCGGATGAGCAGCTCGCGGCGCTGCGCACCGCGCTGCAGCTGCTCGATGGCGAGTTCGCCTACGCCGAGCCGCTGCGGCTGGCGCTGCAGCAGATCTCGTGGGGACGCCCGAGCCCGCTGAGCGCCCCGGAGCAGAATACGGTCGCGCTCGGGATCACCGGCTCTGCCGGCGGCCACGATGTCTCGCAGCGGCTGGCGAAGATCGAAACGGCGATCTTTCGCCGCAAGACCGTCGTGTTCGACTACTACACGATGGAACGCGACGAGGTGGGCCCGCGCCGCGTCGACCCGTATCAACTCCTGTACCAGGGCGGGCAGTTCTACGTGGTCGGGCGCTCCCATGAGCGCAGCGCGATCCGCGTCTTCCGCCTGTCGCGGATCCGCGGCAAGGTCGGCTACGCGACCAAGGCCGAACACGACTTCCAGCGTCCGGCGAACTTCGACCCGCGCGCCTACGCGAACCGGATCGACTGGCAGTTCGGCAGCGCGATCGGCACGGCCGAGGTGTGGATCGGGCATCGGATCGCGTGGCAGATCGAGCGACACTTTGGTCGCTACGGCGAGATGCACGCGCACAGCACGACGGGAGCGGCCCAGACCGCAGCGGCGGGCGAGAGCACGAGAGGAACGGGGGAGCGCGCGACGAGAACCGCCCAGAGCGCGACAGCCGCAAATGGGGGCGGGGCTGACCTCGGCGACCGGATGTTCGCGACCTCCTATGCCAACGCCCGTCAGCTCATCGCCTGGGTGCTGGGCCTGGGCGAGCACGCGCGGATCCTCGGGCCCCCGGAGCTCGTCGCCGAGCTGCGCGACCGGGTGGCGCTGCTGATCGAGCGTCACACGGGCGAGCCGCAGATCGCCCCGGTGACCGAACCACCCCCACACCAGGACGCGGAGGGACGCTCGGGCGCCACGGCGCGCTCGGCAGAGGGCGCGCGAGGCGAGGCCGATGACGGGAACGGGCACCATCCGGACGTCGCGATCCGACCCGAGCGGTTCGCACGCCTGGTCACGCTGGCGAGCATTCTCATCGACGCTGGGCGGGCCGGGCGGCGGCTGGAGGCCAACGAACTCTGCGAGGCGCTGAAGATCTCCGATCAGGAGCTCCGCGAGGACATCTCCGTGCTGAACGTGGTCAACTTCGGCGCCGGCACATACGTTCTCTATGCGGAGATCGACGAGCAGGGGACGATCACGGTCGAGCCCGAACCGTACGGTGATTCGTTCGCCAGGCCGGCTCGGTTGCTGCCGGTCGAGGCCAAGGCGCTGGTCGCCGCGATCGACCTCATCGGCGAGCACATTCCGGCAGGCTCGCTGGCTTCGGTGCGCGAGAAGGTGGTTGCGGCACTCGGCGAGGATCCGGCCCACGAGGGCCTGCAGGTCGCCGCGGCCGGCGGCGACGACGCGGAGATCGCGGCCGTCGTGTCCCGCGCGATCACGCGCCGCCAGCTGCTGTCGTTCGAGTACTACAAGGAGAACGAGGACGAGTTCTCCACCCGGCTGGTCGAGCCCTACGCGCTGATCAATGGCCGCGAGGGCTGGTACGTGGCGAGCTTTGACCCGACCCGCGACAGCGTGCGCCACTTCCGGCTGGACCGGATCAAGTCGGCGACCGACACCGCCGAGCACTTCGAGCCGCGTCCCGACGTGGACCCGGCCGCCGATGTCGACGGCTGGCCACGGACCGGCGAGGTGCCGGCCTCCCGCCGAGCGCAGGTGTGGGTGTCTCCCGAGCGGGCCCGCTGGGCGAGGGAGGAGCGGACGGTGATCGGCGAGCTCGAGGACGGGTCGGTGATCGTCGAGCTGGGCTTCGCCGGCGTCGACTGGCTCGTGCGCGAGGTACTCAAAGAGGCCGGCGATGCCGTGGTGCTCGGCCCGCCCGACGCGCGTGATGCCGTGCGCGCCGCGGCTGAGACGATCGCCGCCGGGGTCGAGCCTGCGTCGGCCGTCGCCGCCTGAGGCACACGGTGAACCGCCGGGACCGGATCACCATGAGTCCGCCCGAGGTGGCGGCGTTCCTCGGGGAGCAGCGCGTCGTCGTCTGCGCCACGGCCGGAGTGCACGGCTGGCCTCACCTGATGCCGCTCTGGTACCTGGTGCGGGAGGACGAGATCTGGGCCTGGACGTATGCCAAGTCGCAAAAGGTGCGGAACCTGGAGCGCGATGCCCGCGCCACGCTTCAAATCGAGGCCGGTGAACGCTACGAAGAGCTGCGGGGAGTGATGATCGAGGCCACCACCCAGATCCACCGCGAGACCGAGCTCGTGGCCGAGTTCGGCGCCGAGCTGTTCCAGCGTTATGGAAGCGACTCCACCGGGCCGGAATTCATCGACGTGGTCCGCGCCCAGGCGGCGAAGCGCGTCGCGCTGCAGTTCGCACCGCGACGCACCGCGAGTTGGGATCACCGCAAGCTGGCCGGGGTGTATTAGCCGTCGCGAGACCGCGTCCGGCTCGGGACCAGCTTTACTGTCCGCGTGATGCAAGAGCTGAAGGGACTGATCCTGTCGGGTGGCACGGGCACCCGACTGCGGCCGATCACCCACACGAGCGCCAAGCAACTGGTGCCCGTGGCCAACAAACCGGTCCTGTTCTACGGGATCGAGGCGATGGCCCAGGCCGGGATCGACCAGGTGGGGATCATCATCGCCCCGGAGACCGGCGGGGAGATCAGGGCCGCAGCGGGCGATGGTTCGCGCTTCGGCGTCACGCTCACCTACATCGTTCAGGACGAGCCGCTCGGACTGGCACATGCCGTGCTGACCGCCGAATCGTTCCTCGGCGAGTCGCCATTCGTGATGTACCTGGGCGACAATCTCCTCCAAGGGGGGATCGAGGATCTCGTGAGCGCGTTCCGCGCCCACCAGCCGGACGCTCTGATCCTGCTGACGCCGGTTCCCGATCCGGAGCAGTACGGCGTGGCCGAGCTGAGCAACGGGGCGGTGGTGCGCCTGGTCGAGAAGCCCGAGCACCCGAAGACCAATCTGGCACTCGTCGGGGTCTACATGTTCACGTCCGCGGTACACGCCGCGGCTCGAGCGATCGAGCCTTCCGGGCGGGGTGAGCTCGAGATCACCGACGCAATCCAGTACCTGGTCGACGACGGAATGCGGGTCGAGCCGCACGTCGTCAAGGGATGGTGGAAGGACACCGGCCGCCTGGAGGACATGCTGGCCGCCAACCGGCTGGTCCTCGACACCATTGAAGGGCGCGTCGAAGGCGAGCTGGTCGATTCTCAGGTGGACGGCCGGGTGGTGATCGAGCCCGGCGCGCGGCTCGAGCGGTGCACGGTTCGCGGGCCGGCGATCATCGGCGCGGCAGCCCACCTGACCGATTGCTACATCGGCCCCTACACCTCGATCGGCGAGGGCTGCTCGATCGAGAACGCCGAGGTCGAGCACTCGATCCTGCTGGCCGGCTCCTCGGTCCACGACCTCGCGGGCCGGATGGAGTCCTCCCTGCTCGGCCGTAATGTCAGGATCGGCCGCGACCAGCGCCAGCCCCACGCGTACCGGTTCCTGGTGGGCGACAACTCGGAGATCGGGATTCTGTGAGGCGGGCCGGTCCGATCGGCACGGGCCGGGTGTCTACAGCTCCTTCTCGCCCCAGAACGCCGCGACGGGATTTCCGTTGAAGTCCTCGACCTCGGCGTAGCCCTCGGATTCATACAGGCCTCGGGCACCGATCTGCTTGGGCCCGGTGTCCAAACGCGCGGACCGGTAACCCAGCCGGCGCGCCCGCGCCTCGAGCGCGTGAAGCAGCTGACGCGCCGCCCCCTGGCCACGCAGCTCGGGCACGACGTACATCTTCTTGATCTCACACGTGCACCCGTCGAGCCGCTTAATGCCACCGCAGCACACCGGCTGCCCCTCCCGCCAGCCGACCAGAAAGGATCCACCCGGTGCGCTCAGCTCAGCGGGTCCGGCAGCGGGCATGTAGTCCGCATCGAGCTCGAGCCCGTCATACATCACAGCAATCTCATCCCGCATCGCTTGGGCAAGCACCGCTCCAGGGCCGGAGTCGACGTGAGCGTCACGAAAATCGATTGGCGGCTCGAGCGGCACGATCATCCATTCGGTGCTCGGGAGCAGCCTCGCGCGCGTCCCGCATTCACGGAAAGGCTAGCGCGGGCTTGGCTACGCTCTCGAGAGATGAGCGAAGCCACCCCAGAGGCCCGGGATCGTTTACTGCAAGCCTGGCGGGGAGAGATCGTCGCCGGTGCGGCCTACGATCTGATCGCGCGGCGGATGCCCGACCGCGAAGCCGACATCCTGCGCCGCATGGCAGAGGCCGAGAGCGGACATCGGCGCCGGCTGGA
The DNA here is from genome assembly GCA_963838535.1 of uncultured Solirubrobacterales bacterium. GTDB lineage: Bacteria > Actinomycetota > Thermoleophilia > Solirubrobacterales > Solirubrobacteraceae > Palsa-465. The sequence continues at coordinate 56,076 of CAWIRN010000013.1, read as the reverse complement.
GCAGCGAATGCACGAGCTGGGGATCGTCGTGCCGGAGCGCGACAGCGTGCGGGTACCGATGTGGCTGCGACTCCAGTTGCGGATCGCGCCGATCGACCGGCTGCTGGCGGCCCGCGAAGCGGCCGAGGAGGAGGAGGTCGACGACCTGTACAAGCGCTCGACCGGCGATCCGATCACGGACGGGCTGCTGCGCGAGATCCGCAAGGAGGAGCGTTCGCACTCGCTCGCGGTGCAGGATATTCGGTCGGGTCCCAGCGGAGATGACGGCGCGGGCGCGGGCGATCTGCTCAACGGGCGGGCAGCCGGCTCGCCGACGATCGCGCTGCCCGGCGCGCGGGCGCGCTTGGACCGGATCCTCAGTCGTGAGGACGGGCACCGCAAAGGTGGAGGCTGGATTTCCGGCGCGATCTACGGGGCCAATGACGGATTGGCGGCCGTATTCGGCATCGTCGCCGGGGTGTCCGGCGCCACCGGCGGGTCGAGCGCGGTGTTGACCGCCGGCCTGGCGGGGGCAATCGCCTCTGCGCTCTCGATGGCTACGGGGGCTTTCCTTGCCGAACGCTCCGAGGACGAGTTGGTGGCGGCCAACGTCGAGCGCGAGCGTCAGGAGATTGCCGAGCACCCTGAGGAGGAGAAGGAGGAGCTATCGCTGTTCTACCAGCTCAAGGGCATCGACCAACAGACTGCCGACGATCTGGCGGAGAAGATGGCTCGGCGGCCCGAGGCGATGCTGCAGGTGCTGGCTGCGGAGGAGCTCGGGGCCACCGCGACCAGTGCCGGAGACCCCGCCGAGGCTGCCCTGGCGGCCGGTGTCTCCACCGGCGTGGGCGCGATCATCCCGGTGATTCCGTTCATGATCACGACCGGGGCCACAGCGATCATTGCCGCGGCGATCATCTCACTTGTGGCGCACTTCCTGGTCGGCGCCGCCAAGTCGCTGGTCACGTTGCGGACCTGGTGGGGGTCGGGGATCGAGATGACGATCGCCGGCGCGATCGTGGGCGGCGCGACCTACCTGATCGGCTTGGCGCTTCCCACCTGATCGGCTTGGCGCTTCCCGCTCATGCGGCGGCTCCCGATCCACAACGCGTCGGATCGGGCCTGTCCAGGAGCTACTCCAGGCTGCGCAGTGCCGACAGCTCAGCCCGGAGGGAGGCGACGTCCGCCTCGAGCGCCGCCACGCGGGCGGCGAGGCCCGGGTCGACCGCGACCGCGGGAGCCGGGGCGGGAGCGGGAGCGGGAGCCTGGTCGCTCGGCCGCAGCGCAGGCGTCGGGTTGGCGAATGCGGGCTGGCCGCTCGCCGGGGGCCGGTACGCACCACCGCCGAGCAACTGCTGGAACCTGTCCTCCTTCTGTCCCGGGCGGCGCTCGAGTCGGACCGCGTACTCGTACTCGGCGAGCGCGGCCAGGACGCGCTCCACATCAGCTAGCGAACCGAGCGGCGCGAGGCGCTCACTCCGGCTCTTCAGCTCGCCGGGTGTCTGAGCTCCCCTGAGCAGGAGCACGCCCAAGATGGCCAGTTCATCCCGTTCCAGGCCGAGCCCCTCCTCGGCCAAATGGCGGTACTTGACGGTCCGCGATGCGTGACCGCTGACCAGCCGAGCGAGTCCGTACTTACACAGTCGCTGCGCGGCTTCCCGCACGGTCGACTCGTCGTAATCGGTGACCGGGTCACGATTGGTCGACTGATTGCAGGCCAGCCGCAGCGCATTCAGCGAGAGCGGGTATTGATCGGGTGTCGTCCAGCGCTTCTCGATCAGACAGCCGAGCACACGTTGCTCGGGTGGCGTCAGCTCCGCGATGTGCACTGCCGCGAGGATAGAACGCCGCGCGCTGGGCCGCTGAACACCCGGCGGCCAGGCGCCCCCTTCACATATCGTTCGCGACCATGGTCGAGCGTGAGCGGGCGCGCGCACTGGCGCTCGCCCTCCCTGAAGCAGTCGAGCAGGACCATCACGGACGCCCGTCGTTCCGGGTGCGGCGACGGATCTTCGCCACGCTCTGGGATCAGGAGCACATGAATGTGATGGTGGATCACGACGGGATCCACACCGCGGTGCAGGCCAGCCCCGAGATCTGTGCGGAGGTGTGGTGGGGCAAGCGCTTGGCGGCGGTCCGCGTCGATCTCCGTCTCGCCGACGCCGATCTGCTCGGCGAGCTGCTTCGCGATGCATGGGAAAGGAAGGCCCCGGCGGGGCTCGTCGAGGCCTTCCGTCCCTGAACCGCGGCGATGTCACAAACCAGGATCACCGGGCAATCCGGCGAACCCAGACAGCGTGAGCACGAACCGGCTCGAATCGTTCTCCGACGGCGTCCTCGCCGTGGCAATCACGCTGCTGGTGCTGGACATCACGGTGCCGCACGCGACCGCGAACGCCAGTCTGGGCCACGAGCTCGCCCATAACTGGCCGCAGTACGCCGCATATGCGACCTCGTTCATCACGATCGGGATCATCTGGATCAATCACCACGTGATGATCAGCCGGCTGCGCGAAGCCGACCACACGATCCTGATCCTGAACCTGTTGCTCCTGCTCAGCATCGGGATCCTGCCCTTTGCCACGGCGCTCATGGCCGCGTATCTGAGGGAGCCGCAGGGCCAGCATCTGGCCGCGGGGGTGTATGGCGGCGCATTTCTGCTCATGTCGTTCCTGTTCGGGCTGCTGAACCGCCACATCCTGTTGCGCAAGGCGCACTTCTTGGTCTCATCGATGCCCGAACAGCGGCGACGCACGATCCAAACCCGCGCCGCCCTCGGTCTCGTTCCGTACGCGGTGGCCACCGCACTCGCACTCGTATCGGCGTACGCGACGCTGGCGATCTGTGCCGCGGTCGCGGTGTACTACGCGCTGCCGCTGGCCAGCGGCTTAGAACGCCCGTCCTAACCGACGGTGCTCACGCGCGTGGTTGCGTCAGTGTCGCGTACGCATCCGGCCGGCGGGTCCGCAGAAACGGGAACAACTCGAGCCAGTCGCGGCGCTGGTCGAGGTCGAGGTCGGCGACGAGCACCGCCGGTTGGTCGCGCGGGGCCTGGACCAGCACCCGGCCGTACGGGTCGGAGATAAAGCTCGAGCCGTAGAAGGTGATCGGTCCCTCGACGCCGATCCGGTTGACCGCCACCATGAACGTCCCGTTCGCGATCCCGCCAGCGACGATCACCTGTTGCCACAGCGGCTCGGTGTCGAACTCGGGGTGATCGGGCTCAGACCCGATCGCGGTGGGATAGATCAGCACCTCCGCGCCCTCGAGCGAGTACGCGCGGGCGAGCTCCGGGAACCACTGGTCCCAACAGGTCGGGCAACCCAGCTGAGCCTCCCCGTCCGGAGTCGGGAGCGCCGTCAGCGGGAACGGATCGCCGTCGGCAGGGCCCGGCCGGAAATATCGGTCCTCGTAATAGCCGGCGGTGACCGGGATGTGCAGCTTTCGCGTGCGCGAGACCAGTCGGCCGTCGGGCGCCACCACGATTGCGGTGTTGTAGCCGAGCCCGTCGGGGCCGTCGGGGCCGTCGGCGCGCTCAAACAACGAGGCGTGGACGTGAACGCCGGTCTCGACGGCCAGCCGGCGGGCAAACGCGAACGTCGGGCCGCCCTGCAAATCCTCCGGCGTCACGCCGGCGGCCTGTGGTCCATCCGGCGTGATCGCGAAGTACGGCGACAGCGTCAGCTCCTGCAGGCAGACGATCCGGGCTCCCTCGGCGGCCGCCCGCCTGATCCCCTGTGCGAGCGCCTCCTCGTGCTCGTCCGCCGCCTCATGCCAGCGCTGCTGGACCAGGCCGACGCGGAGCGGAGCGCGCGACGGGGGCCGCGTGCGGGCCGGCGATGCCGGCGCGGGAAATGCGGTGAGCAGCGTGGGGAGATCAGCCATGGCGCAGTGGTACCTGTTGGGTGATGCAGTGCGGCCCGCCACCACCGTACGCCAGCACGGCGCCGGGCACCAGCACCACCTCCCGGCCGGGGTAGGCGCGGGCGATGATCGAACGGGCCTCGGAATCGGTGTCCGCCCCCGCTGCGGGCACGATCACCGCGCCATTGCAGAGGTACAGGTTGAGGTAGCCGGCGGCCACCGTCTCGCCGGCCACCGACGTGTAGGGCAGGAACGGCAGTTCGATCACGTCGATGCCGGCCGCCTGCAGGCGCGCGCGGTTCTCCTCGCAGCGCTCGAAGTTCACATTGTCCCGGGGGACCGTCTGTAGCAGCGCCTGGCCGGGTCGCGTGAACGCCGCGATCAGGTCGACATGGCCGTCAGTGTCGCGGTCCTCGACCAGGCCGTGTCCGAGCCAGACGATCCGCTGGGCTCCCAGATACCGTCGCAGGGCATCTTCGATCTGCTCGCGCGACAACGACGGGTTGCGGTTAGGGTTGAGCAGGCACTCCTCGGTGGTCAACAGCGTGCCCGCGCCGTCGGACACGATCGATCCGCCCTCGAGCACGATCGCTGCCTCGAGCACCTCGTCCCCCAACGACTCGGCGATCAGGCCGCCGACCGCTGCGTCGCGGTCCCACGGCGTGAACTTCTCTCCCCACGCGTTGAAGCGGAAGTGGACGGCGATCCGCCGGCCAGCCTCGCCGTAGGTGTAGATCGGGCCGCAATCGCGCAGCCACGAGTCGTCGAGCGGTAGCTCAACCACCTCGACGCTCCCGCCACACGCGGCGCGGGCCTGCGCCGCCTCGGCGCCCGGATTGGCGATCATGGTCACGGGCTCAAACTCGGCGATCGCGTTGGCGACCGCCGCATAGTCCGCGCGCGCCTGGGCGATCGCCTCGCCCCACAGTCGAGCCCGACACGGCCAGCCCATCAGGGTTCGCTCGTGAGGTTCCCATTCGGCGGGCGTGCGCACGAGCGCAGCCTACGCGCAAACGCAGCTCAGGACACTCACGCCAGGTGCAGGCGATGCACCAGCGCCGCCGCCTGAGTCCGACTGCTCACTCCGAGCTTGGCCAGGATCCGCGACACGTGCACGCTCGCGGTCTTCTCGGCCATGAACAAGGCCGCGCCGATCTGACGGTTGGTCGCACCCTCGGCCAGCAACGCCAGGACCTGGCGCTCGCGCGGGGTCAGCCCGAAGGGATCCTCGGCCGCCTCGGGCGGGTCCGCGTCCGGGCTCTGTGGCGAGCCGACCTCGAGCCGGGCACGTTCGGCCAGCGCCCGGACTTCCTCGACCAGCCACCGCGAGCCGAGCGATTGCGCCCCCTCCAGCGCCTGGCGCGCCGCCACGGTGGCGGCCGCGCGGTTACCTGTCCCGACGTGAGCTTCGGCCTCACGCCAGCGGGCCACAGCCAACGGGTACGGTCGCTGGATGGCCTCCCACGCCGCCGCCGCAAGCGCCCATTCGCGGTGTGGGTTTCTGCCCCGCGCCCGAGCCAGCTCGGCCCGCCCCTGGGCCAGCCGGGCTTGCTCCACCGGCCCGCCCTCCTGGGCGGCGGCGCCGAGTCGTTCGAAATGCATCCGGGCCCGCGCGAGCGCGTCGCGCCGCTCGGCAGGCTGTCGTAGGTCGCGCGCCCGCTGGGCACGGTCGGCCTCGACTCTGAGCGCGACGGCGCTGACTCGGGAAATCCGCATCACGTCGTCGGTGCACAGCTCGATCCGGTCCAGCGCGTCCTCGACCGCGGCGCGGGCTCGGTCGAGCTCTCGCCGCCGCGCCCGTAGCTCTCCCTCCAGCGCTCCGAACAGGCCGATCCACTGCGGCTCGGCCGAGACGCTGACCAGCTCCGCGACCGATTCCAGGCAGCGCTCGGCGACCTCCTCGTCGCCCACCCCGAGCGCCAGGTCCGCTTCACGGAGCTGACGGAACATCAGCACGATGCCGACCAGCGCCGACGCCGCGGGCGACAGATTCCTGCGCGCAGCCTCCCAATCCCCCGCCTCGAACGCCATCTCCGACAACGTCAGCCTCATCCAATCGCGGCTGCGCGAATGGTGGCGCGGCGTGGACTCCATCCCCTCCACCGCGGTCGCCAGGGCCTCGTCGGTTCGCCCGGCGACGCTGAACATGTCGGCGAGGTTGGAGTACGCGGTGGCCAGACTGTCAGCGTCGTCGTCCTCACGGGCGATCTGGATCGCCCGGCGCAACAGCCCCACGCCTACCTCGACGTCGCCCAGCGCCACTCGCGCCATGCCCAGCGTGTTGAGCACCTCGGTCTCGGCCAACCGGTCGCCCGCCTGCACGGCTGCCTCGAGCGCGACCTCGCCGTCGACGGCGGTCTGGCGGAAGCGCCCGCGCAAGAAGCGCGTGCGCGCCAGCCAGGCCAGCAGCAGCGGGCGGACGCCCCCGGGATCCTCGTCGGGCAGCATCGCGAGCGCACGCTCGGCGGTCTGCACCGCCTCGGCGCCACGGTTGAGCGACCAGATCATGCGGGACAGCCGCGCCAGCAGCGCGGCGTAGCGCGCCGGCTCGCGTTCGGGATCGAGTTGGCCGAGCGCCTGGTTGAGCAGCACCTCGCCGCGGGGCCGGTCGCCGCCGATCGAGTGCGCCCGGGCGGCGCGGCCCAGCAGCTCGACGTAATCGATCCCGGCCACCTGCTCGGCCTCGGGCACCCGGGGCCACAGCTCGAGTGCCCGCTCGGTCAGATCGGCCGCCTCGCCGTAGGCGAGCACGCGCTGCGCCGCCAGCGCCGCCGCGATCGTGCTGCGCAGCGCCGCCGGCTGGTCGCCGGCGGCGGCGAAGTGGCTGGCGATCGCCGCGCTGCGTTCCAGCTCGCCTTCGCCGGCGACGCCGTCGCACTCCTCGAGGTACCTGGCAAACGCGATGTGGAGCTCACCGCGCTCACCCGGCAGCAGGTCGTCGTACATCGCCTCGCGCAGCAGCGCGTGGCGGAAGGAGAAGCGCTCGTCGCCCCCGGTCACCAGCACCTGCTCGGCGAGGGCCTCTCGCAGTGCGGTCTGGAGCCGGTCGCGGTCGAGCGCGCTGACGGCAGCCAGTGACGGTTGGTCGACGGTCCGTCCGACCGCGACGGCGCGCGCCACCTGCTGGGCATCGGACGACAGGCGCTCGATGCGAACCAGGAAGGCGTCGCGCAGACTCTGGGGCGCGGCGCCGCGACCATCCAGCCCGGCGGCCAGGAGCTCCTCGGTGTACAGCGGGTTTCCTTCGCTGCGCGTGAACAGCCGCTCCACCAAGGGCGTGTCCGGCTGCGCACCGAGAATGTCGGCCAGCGCCTCCCCGAGCTCGCCGCGATCGAACGGCGCGAGCTCGATCCGGCGCGCGCGCCCCAACCGCTCGAGCTCGGACAGCAGCGGGCGCAGCGGGTGTCGGCGGTGCAGCTCGTCCGCGCGGTAGGTGAGCACCAGCGCCACCCGCTCCTGGCGCAGGCTGCGGGCGAGGAACGCGACGAACGCGCGCGTCGAGCGGTCGGCCCAGTGCATGTCCTCCAGAATCAGGATCACCGGCGCGGACTCGCTCAGACAGTCGATCAGCTCCAGCGCCGCTTCGAACAGCCGCAGCTGGCTGCTCGGGTCCGGGCGCTGGTCGCGCTGACGGCCGTCATCGTCGAGCCCGGGGAGGATCGTCGCGAGCTGGGCGCGATTGCCGGAGCTGAGGGCCTCCAGCGACGGGTGGCGCTCACGCAGCAGCGGGCGCAGCGCGCTCAGCAGCGGGGCGTAGGGCAGCTCTCCATCGGCCTGCTCAACTCCGTCGCCGCGCAACACCAGCGGCCCGGCCTGACCGTCCCGCTCGCCCGCGAGGGCCAGCCGCTGCTCGAGCTCGCCGACCAGACGGGTCTTGCCGACGCCCGAGTCACCCCCGAGCAGGACGAGGGCGGGTCGGCCCGCCGTGGCCTCCTGGACGGCGAGCTCCAGCTCGGCCAGCTCGCCGACGCGCCCCACGAAGTGACTGCTGGTCAGCCTGGCGCGCATGGCCGAAGTATCCCGTGAGGCGAGCGAACCAGACGAGGCGAGGACCCGGCGCTCGGGAACGGTGGTCTGCGAATCGGCGGAGATCCTGCGTGCGGGCGACGGCCATGGCAGCGCTGAGCCGGGGGTCCATGGGTGACTCCTCTCGGTGGATTGCATCTCACCGCAGCATGGACTGAGGCGCGGGTTCGCACATCGGCAGAAAGCAGCCGATCCCGTGCGGGCACCCCTTACTTCGGGGCGCAGACCCCTTAGGCGTCAGCCTCCGGCGCTCGATCGTCGGCGCTCAATGGGGTCGCCGGAGATACGGTGGAGGCGTCGATCTCCTGTGCGGTGACGTGCTGGGGGTGGTGGCACGCCGCCAGATGACCCTCGGCGTATTCGGTCAGACGTGGTTCGACCGTGCGGCACACCTCGGTGGCTCGCGGGCAACGCGTATGAAAGCGGCAGCCCGAAGGCGGGCTGATCGGGTTCGGTGGCTCGCCAGTGACGATCGGCCGCGAGCGAGCCCGGTTCTCCCTCGGGTCGGGGATCGGGATCGCGCTGAGCAGCGCCGAGGTGTATGGGTGAATCGGCTTTGCGTAGAGCTCCTCCGCGGGCGAGAGCTCCATCACCTTGCCGAGATACATGACCACGATCCGATCGGAGACATGGCGCACGACGCTGAGATCGTGCGCGACGAAGATGTAGCTCAGGTGCAGCTCATCCTGAAGGTCGCCGAGCAGATTGATGACCTGAGCTTGGATCGACACGTCCAGTGCGGACACCGGTTCGTCGAGCAGGATCAGCGTGGGGTTCATGGCCAGCGCTCGCGCGATCCCGATGCGCTGGCGCTGACCGCCTGAGAACTCGTGCGGGAAGCGGTTCATGTACTCGGCGTGCAAACCGACGCGTTCCAGCAGCGCCCGGCTCTCGGTCACCACGCGATTCTTCGCCACCCCGCGTAGCCGCAACGGCGTGGCGAGAACCTGATCGACGCGCTTGCGCGGGTTCAGCGACGCCTGGGGATCCTGGAAGACCATCTGCATTTGGCGCCGCACCGGCTCCAGCTCGCTGCGGCTCGCTTTCGTGATGTCCTCGCCGCGGAACCGAATCTCGCCGGAGGTCGCTTCGATGAGCCTGACCAACACGCGAATCAGCGTCGTCTTCCCGCACCCGGACTCGCCGACGATCCCCAGCGTCTCACCCTCCGAGAGCTGGAAGGAGACATCGTCGACCGCGTGAACGTGGCCGATCTTACGATCGACGATCACGCCGGCCTTGATCGGGAACAGAACCCGCAGATGTGCCACGTCGAGCAGCACCGCGCCGTTCCCCGGCTCGGTGCTCACCGATTCGGCGGTTGTCTCGCTGCTCACGCGATCACGGTCTCGGGGCTCGCCAGGCCGATCTGGTCACCCACCTGTCGCAGCTTGCGTTTCTGCTCCCGGTCCAGGAAGCAGCGATCGAGGTGGTCGGGCTGTTCCGTCAGGCGGGCGGTGAGGTCGGGTATCTCGGTACAGCGTGCGAACGCGTGCGGGCACCGAGGTCGGAAGTGGCACCCCTGAGGCGGCGCGAGAAGCGACGGGGGCAGGCCGGCGATCGCCGGGAGACGCTGCGATCGGTCTCGGTCAACCCGCGTGATCGAGCCGAGCAGGCCCCAGGTGTACGGGTGCTGAGGGTCGTAGAAGATCTCATCGAGCGTCCCCTGCTCGACGACCCGGCCGGCGTACATCACGATCACGCGGTCGGCGATGTCCGCCACGACCCCAAGGTCATGGGTGACCAGGATGATTCCGGCCCCCGTCTCGGCCCGCAGCTTGCGCAGCTCATCGAGGATCTGCGCCTGGATCGTCACGTCCAGCGCGGTCGTCGGCTCGTCGGCGATCAGGAGCTTGGGCGAGCAGGACAGCGCCATGGCGATCATCACCCGTTGCCGCATCCCGCCGGAGAACTCGTGCGGATAGGAGCGCAGCCGCTCGCGCGCGCGGGGGATGCCCACTCGCTCCATCAACTCGACCGCGCGGTCGAGGGCCTGGGCCTTCGACACGTCGTGCTCGTGGACCCGGATCTGCTCGACGATCTGGTTTCCGATCCGATACACCGGATCCAGCGAGCTCATCGGGTCCTGGAAGACCATCGCGATCCCGGCGCCGCGGATCGTTTGCAGGAGCGAATCGGGCGCGGAGACCAGCTCGTGGCCACCGAACATCGCCTTCCCGGCGAATTCAGCGTTGGGGCCGCGTGTCAGTCCCATCAGCGTCATTGCGGTGACCGACTTGCCCGAGCCGGATTCGCCGACGATCGCCACGACCTCGCCGTTGCCGACCGAAAACGAGACACCGTCGACGGCGCGCACCGTGCCGGTCTCGGTGGCGAACGAGACGTGCAGGTCCTCGACATCGAGCAGAGGGCTCTCGACACCCCCGCGAGCCGGATCCATTTCCGTGTTCACGTCGAGAGCCGAATCCGCGGGTCAAGGAAGGCGTAGAGGATGTCAATCACGGCGCTCAGGATCACGACCAGGAACGCCGTCAGCATCACGATCACCAGGATCGGGATGAGGTCGAGCCTTTGGATCGAGTCTCGGGCCAGCTGCCCGACCCCGTGCAGGTTGTAGACCGACTCGGTGAGGATCGCGCCGCCGCCGATCACGGCCGCCATGTCAAGGCCCCACAGCGAGACGATCGGGATCAGGCTGTTGCGCAGGGTGTGGCGGATCAGCACCTGGCGCTCGGACAGGCCCTTTGGCGCGCGCGGTCCTCACGTAGTCCTCGTTGATCGTGTCGAGGATCGTCGAGCGCAGGACGCGCGAGTAGAAGCCGATGAACAGCACCGACAGCGTGAACCACGGCAGAATCATGTGCGTGAACCACTGCGCGGGATTCTGCGTGAACTTCACGTAGCCGCCGAGCGGGAAGATGTTCGCCTCGTAGCCGAGGTAGTAGATCAGCACGGCACCCAGGAAGAACGGCGGGAACGAGACCCCCAGCATCGCGAGCACCGTCAGCCCGCGGTCGGTGCTCCTGCCCGCCTTGATCGCCGCCAGCGTGCCGAACAGAATCGACACCAAGCAGCCAGATGATGCCGGCGCCAATGGCCAGCGACAGCGTCGCCGGCAAGCCGTTGCGGACCTCGTCCAGCACGTTGAAGCCTTGCGTGTACGAGTACGCCTGGCCGGTGAAGATGTTCTTCATCGTCCTCAGATACTGCACGTAGATCGGCTGGTCGAAGCCATACTTGACGGTGATCTGGTGGATCTCGGTCGCCGTCGCCGAGCGGCCAGCGAGCCGCAGCGCCGGGTTGCCGTTGGGGATCGCCTCGAACAGCAGGAACGTCAGCACCGAGATCAGGAACAGCACCAGCAGCATCGCCAGCAGCCGGCGAACGGCAAACCGTGCCATCAGGGCGCTCCGCCGAGCATCAGCGTCCGATGCGGACTTTCGCCCGCGGGTCCAGCGCGTCGCGCAAACCGTCACCGAAGACGTTGATCGACAGCACCGTGAGCACGAGCATGATCCCTGGCGCGAGCACGTTGTGGAAGGCGGCCGGGATCGTGCTGATGCCGTCGGAGATCATCGTCCCCCAGGACGGGTTCGGTGGCTGTACACCCGCACCGAGGTAGGTCAGGGCGGCCTCGAGCAGGATCGCGTTGGCGAGGATCAGCGGGATGAAGACGATGATCGTCGACGCCAGGTTCGGCAGGACCTCGTGGAACATGATGTGCATGTGGCCGAGCCCCTGCTGGCGCGCCGCGTCGACGAACTCGCGCTCCCGTAACTGCAGCACCTGGCCGCGCACCGGTTTCGCCACATAGGGGATGTAGACGATGCCGATCACCACCGCCGGTACGAGCAACGTGGTGCCCTTCAACGGGCCGATCCCACCCACCGCCAGCACCGTCCCCAGCGTGATCCCGAGCAGCACCGCGGGGAAGGCCCAGATCACGTCGAGGCCGCGGCTGATGAAGCCGTCAGATATCCCGCGGAAATAGCCGGCGATGACGCCCAGGAGCATCGCCATCACCATCGTGATGATCGTGGCGACGGCTCCGATCTCCAACGAGTTTCGACCCCCGTAGAGCAGCCGCACCGCCACGTCGCGGCCGTTCGAGTCCGCCCCGAGGAAGTAGCGGCTGTGCCAGGTCGGCCCGATCGGGATCGAGGTCAGGCTGACGATGTCCACGTTCTTGCCGCCGACCTTGACCGTCCGGTGATGTCCTCGGTCGCCGGGGACGTATGAGCTACGTAGTGCGCGTAGACCGGCGCCAGCAGGCAGAGGACGACGATCAGGATGAACAGCGCGCCGAAACCAAGCGCCACCCTGTTGCGGCGTAACCGTCGCCACGCAAGCTGCGACGGTCCGAGCCCGGGCGGCAGCTCCTCGCCGTCGGCGAGAAATGGGGCGGGGATCTCGCCGGAGAACTCGGTGCCGGTACCGGATGTGGTCGTGGCCATTACGGAACTATGCCACCTGTGCCCGTGATTGGGCCATGCCGGGTGGGTCGGGCACAGCCTGGCTGCCCCGACCCACCCGCGCGGGCTATTTCAGCTGGAACGAGCTCCAATCCCATCCGTACACCGGGTGGAAGATGGCCGCACCGTAGTTGATCCGATTCGAGGCGAACTTCGGGAACGTCTGATAGCCGAAGACCGCGACGTACGCCTTCTTCGCGGTGTACTCGTCAGTTGTCTGCCACTGGGTCGTGACTGAGCTGAGCTGGCTCGTCGGCACTGCGCCGAGCTTGCCGACGGCCGCGTTGATTGTCGGGTCGTTGATCTGGCCGAAGTTCTGGTTGTTCGTCGGCAGAATCGCGTCCCCGCTCAGCAGCAGGTAGAAGTCGATCGGGTTGGGGAAGTCCTGGTTCCAGTCGGCGAAGCCGGTCTGGGGGTTGTTCTTCAAGTCCCCGATCGTCGAGAAGTACGTCGCGTCGGCGATCACCTTCTGCGTCGCCTTGAACCCGATCGAGTTCAGGAACGCGGTGTAGTAGGTCATCCACTGGAGGCGCGGCGACCGGTTCTGACTCCAGACCGTCACCGGCGTCCCGGCCATCCCTGACTGCTGGACGAGCTGCTTGGCCTTGGCGAGGTTGCCGTCGCCGGGGGGACCGTACGGGCACGCCGACGGTTGGATGTCCGATGATCGCCGGCGGGAGGAAGAAGCAGCCGGGGGCGAGCGTGCCGGAGCCGAGCCGGTTCATCGCGTTCTGGTTCAGCCCCGTCACCACGGCCTCACGGGCCAGCTGGCTCGAGAACGGCTTCGTCTTCGAGTTCATGAAGACGTAGTAGGTCGCAGCCGCCGAGATCGACAATCCGAACCGGTCCGCCGCTTGCGCCTGGATCTGCGGCAACAGGCTGCCGGGGATCGTGTCGGCCCAGTCGAATATGTCGGCGGAGTTGTTGAGCACCGCGAGCGCGTTGGCGTCGATGTTGGAGGAGATCTTGACGTTGACGTTGACGTGCCCGGCGGGAATGCTGGGGATGGCCATCGCCGCCCAGTCGCGGGTTCTTGCACCAGCGAGAACGACCGTTGGGGACGATGTTGGTGATCATGTACGGCCCGACGCCCGGCGGCGGGTTGTTCGGCTCGTTCTTGAACGGGGTGCCGCTGGGGACGAGCCCGAGCGCTGGGAACGCGAGCACGTTGTCGAACGCCCCGTACGGCGCGATCAGGTGAATCGTGATCTTGCCCGGTGGCGTCATCGGTGGTGATGCCGGAGATCGTCTTGGCCTTGCCGTTGGCGAACGCCGTCCCGCCCTTGATCGTGGCCGTGATGAACTGGCCGGATCCGCCCCACGGGATCTTGATCGCGCGCTCGACGGTGTAGGCGAAGTCGCTCGCCTTGACCGGGGTCCCGTTCGAGAACACAAGGCCCTTGCGGAGGGTCACCGTGTAGGTCTTGCCGCCGTCGGTGATCTTGGGCAGCGAGGTGGCGAGGCCCGGGATCAGCGACCGTCCCGGCCTGCCCGTTGGCGTGGGCGTACGTGTCGAGCCCGGTGTAGGTGAGCCAATCGGGCTCGGCGGCCTGGGTCGTGTAGCCAAATTGTGGATCGAGCGAGTCCGGCGCTGTCCCGATCACCAGGCTGACCGTGCCACCGGACTTCGAGCCCGACGCTGTCGAGCTGGCCGACGACGTGCCCGATCCGCTGGCCGAGCTCGACGAGCTCGATGAACTGCCGCAGGCGCTGATCGCGATTGCGGCGACCAGCGCCAGCAGCACCGCTGCGGCCGGCCTGTTGCGACGTTTCATGCGCGACTCCTCCTAGAGGTGCATGGTCCCAGTCCACGAAATGTACGGGCAATCGGCACCATATGCGATACGGCCAGACGAATATGTGCACGCTTAATCAATCCTCAACAAGGCGACCGGGTGGCTCGAAGCGGTCACGAGATGGCTCATGCTGGTGCCTGCGCAAGAATCGGAGAGGGACGGATGCGTCACATCGCGAAGCTGCTCGGACTGACGGTCGCCTTGCTGTGCCTGACGTGTACGGGCTCCGCCGGCGCCAAGCTGCGCGTCGACTGGATGCCGGGGTTCCCTGCCCCCGGAACGCCGTCGAGGTACGACCGGGTCGGCGTGATCAAGATCGGGCCCCAGCGGGCCAAGAACGTGTTGGTGCTCGAGCCGGGGACCTCCGCGGGCGCTGCCTACTTCGTCCCGCTGGCCCAGTGGATCGTGTCGCGGACGAAGGGTTGGCAGGTGTGGTCGGTCGAGCGGCGGGAGAACCTGCTCGAGGACCAGTCAGAACTCGACCTCACCAAGGTCGGCCGGGCGAACGCAGCCCAGCTGTTCGACTACTACCTGGGATGGCTGAAGGACCCGGCGATCACGCGCCACTTCCAACTGATCCCCAACGCGAGCGTCGGGTTCGCGAAGCAGTGGGGCATGACCGTCGCCGTCGAGGATCTGCACCGTGTGATCGAGGCGGCCGGCAAGCTCGGCGGCCAGGTTGTGCTGGGCGGACACTCGCTCGGCGGCGCGGTGGTGACGGCCTACGCCAGCTGGAATTTCCAGGGGCATCCCGGAGCTGACGAGCTCGCCGGCCTCGTCTACATCGACGGCGGCAGCCTCTCCGCCGTGTCCGCGAAGACGGCAGCCGCGGGGCTGCGGACCCTGGACGCCCCCGGAGGGTCGCCGTGGCTCACGTTCGGAGGCATCGGCGCGCCGTATGCCGGGCTGTTCGAAGCGACCGGCTCGACCGCCGCGCTGATCGACCCCAACGCCCCGAACCTGGCGCAGACGTCTGGGCTACTCCCCGCCGACCTCGTCCCGCCGGTCCCCGTCACGAACCTGGGCCAGTACGGGTACGCGCTCAACGTCACGACCTCGCCGATGGCCCTGGCTGCGGCGCAGGCGCACCTCGGCCAGGGAATCGCCGCCACCGGTAACCCGCATGGCTGGAACGGCACCGGAGCGCTGACGCCGATCAGCCGCTTCGCGACGATGTTCTCGGGCTTGGGCGTCCAGGGCGCGGATGGCACCGAGTGGTACTTCCCTGAGCGCTTGACACTCGACACCGGCGCGGTCGACAACGGCAACGCCAATCCGGCCCAGCGGGTGCTCGACGTCAAGGCGACGCTGGGCCACAAGCTGCCTCACGACCTGCTGATCTACGCGTTTGGCGCCCATCTGGGTGCTCAGAACGTCCTGATCGACGCGCAGCGGCTGGCCCAGCAGTCCCACATCCCGATGCGCAACCTGACGTTGATCAACCGCCACAGCACCTACGCGCACAACGACCCGGCAGGCGCGTACCCCCGCAACGTCTTCTTCGCGCACCTGGTGCCGTTCCTGGGTAGCGTAGCCAGTGTCCACAGCCACTCGAGGAGACGAGATGCCAGACCAGTTCGATCCCACACCTGAAGACCGCTTCTCGTTCGGCCTGTGGACGGTCGGGCACCGCGGACTTGACCCGTTCGGACTGCCGACGCGACCTCCGATCGGGCCGGAGGAGATCACTGCGCGGCTGGGCGAGGTCGGCGCCTGGGGTGTCTGCCTGCACGATGATGATCTGATTCCGTTTGGCACCGCGCCCGCCGAACGCGATCGCATCGTCGCCCGCTTCGGCGACGCTGTGCGCAACGCCGGCCTCGTGGTGTCGATGACGACCGTCAACCTGTTCACGCAGCCGGTGTTCCGCGACGGTGCGTTCACGGCGGCCGATCCCGCGGTGCGCCGGTTCGCGCTGGCCAAAGCGATGCGTGCCATCGACGTGGCAGCGGAGCTGCAGGCGCCGATCTTCGTTCTGTGGGGCGGCCGCGAGGGTGTGGAGTCGGGCGCCGCGCGCGACCCACGGCTGGCGCTCGAGCGCTACCGCGAGGCGATCGACTTCCTGTGCGACTACATCCGTTCGCAGCAGCTCGAGCTGAGGCTGGCGCTCGAGGCCAAGCCAAACGAGCCTCGCGGTCACCTGTACCTGCCCACCACCGGGCACATGCTGCACTTCATCGAGACCCTCGCGCACTCCGAGATGGTGGGCGTGAACCCCGAGATGGCCCACGAGGCGATGGCCGGGCTCAGCTTCCACCAGGCGGTCGGTCAGGCGCTGTGGGCGGGAAAGCTGTTCCACATCGACCTCAACGCGCAATACGGACCGCGCTACGACCAGGACTTCCGCTTCGGGGCCGAGGACCTCAAGGAGGCGTTCCTGACCGTCGCGCTGCTCGAGCGGGCCGGCTACACGGGCGCCCGCCACTTCGACTGCCGCGCCTTTCGGACCGAGGATGACGCCGACGTATACGCGTCCTTTGCCCGAGGCTGCATGCGCAACTACAAGATCCTGGCGGCCAAAGCGGCGGCGTTCGAATCCGATCCGGTGTTCGTCGATGCGCGGCGGGCGGCGGGAGCCGAGCAGCTGTCCGAGCCGACACCGGCGTTCTCGGTCGCGGAGGCCGAGCGGATCCGGGCGACCGACCTGGCGGAGATCGACGTCGAGCGGGGGCGCCGACACGAGCATGCGGACCAGCTGATGATCGAGTTGATCCTCGGGGCGCGGGGCCCCCAGGGCGCAGATTGATCGGCTGAGCCGCGACGTATGATCGTTCGCGTGCCAGCTCGCACGCGCGCCCGAACGGTGGCCGATTCGTGAGTGTCGCGGCCGCCACGCTGCCGGTCGCGCAGCGCCGGCAGAGCGTGTGGGTTGTCTTCATCGGACTGATGTTGGTGCTGCTGATGGCGGCACTGGACTCGACGATCGTCGCGACCGCGTTGCCGACGATCGTCGGCGACCTCGGCGGGCTGGATCACATCTCGTGGGTGGTGACCGCCTACCTGCTGGCGCAGACCGCCGTCACCCCGCTGTACGGCAAGCTCGGGGACCTCTACGGCCGCAAGATCGTGCTCCAGGTCGGCTTGGTGGTGTTCCTGATCGGATCGGCGCTCTGCGGCGCTGCCCAGAGCCTGACCGAGCTGATCATCTTCAGAGCGGTACAGGGGCTGGGTGGCGGGGGCTTGATCGTCAGCACCATGGCCGCGATCGGCGACATCGTGCCCCCGCGCGAGCGGGGCCGCTACCAGGGCCTGTTCGGTGCGGTGTTCGGCCTGGCCAGCGTGATCGGCCCGCTGCTGGGCGGGTTCCTCACCACCAACCTCACGTGGCGCTGGATCTTCTACGTGAACCTCCCGGTCGGCGTGCTCGCGTTCGTCGTGCTGATGGCCACCTTCCCCTCTCGCACCGACCACGTACGGCACCAGGTCGACTATCTCGGCGCTGGCCTGCTGGCCGCCGCCCTGAGTGCGATCGTGCTGCTCTGCACGCTCGGTGGCACGACCTACAAGTGGGGCTCGCCGGCGACCATCCTGCTCGCTGTCGCCGCGGTGGTGCTGGTCGTGCTGTTCGCGCTCACCGAGCGCCGCGTCCCCGAACCGGTGCTTCCCCTGCGCCTGTTCGCCAACCGCATCTTCTCGGTCACCAGCGCGATGGGCCTGGTCGTCGGCTTCGCGCTGTTCGGCTCGGTCACGTATCTGCCGCTGTTCCTCCAGGTCGTCAACGGCGCCAGCCCGACGAGCTCAGGGCTTCAGATCCTGCCGCTGATCGGCGGCCTGCTGATCACCTCGATCGCCTCCGGGCAACTGATCAGCCGGACGGGGAAGTACAAGCCATTTCCGATCGCCGGCACCGCGATCATGGTGGTCGGGCTTTCGCTGCTGTCGACGATGGACGCCCAGACCAGCCGGCTGGAGGCGTCGGCGTTCATGTTCATCCTCGGCCTCGGCCTCGGCCTGGTGATGCAGGTCCTCGTGCTGGCGGTCCAGAACTCCGTCGGCTACGAGGATCTCGGCGTCGCGACGTCGGGCGCAACGCTGTTTCGCTCCATCGGGGGGGCGGTCGGGACCTCCATCCTCGGGTCGATCTTCGCCAGTCGTCTGGCCGCCGAGCTGACGTCCCTGTTGCCGCCGGGCACGAGCGCCGGCGCACGCGCGGCCGCGGCCCACGCCAACCCAGCTGCGCTGGCGAAGCTCCCCGCGCCGCTCCACGCCGCCTACATCCAGGCATTCACCAACGCGCTGAACACGGTGTTCGTGGTCGCCGCCGCCGTCGCCGGGTTCGCGTTCCTGCTCAGCTGGGTGCTCGAGCAGCGTCCGCTCCGGGAGACGATCGCCGCCGGCAGCGGAGTCGGGGAGAGCTTCGCGGTTCCGAAGTCGGCCAATTCGCTCCCCGAGGCCGCGCGGGCCCTCACGGTCGTGGTCGGTCGCGAAGGGCGCAAACGACTGGTCGAGCGCCTGGCCCAACGGGCCGGGGTCGACCTGTCGGCGGCCGCCTGCTGGCTGGTCGTGCGGCTGTGCGAGGATCCGGGCGCGGACATCCCGGCGCTCTGCCAGAGCTTCGACATTCCGGTCGACGTCGGTCAACGGGCGCTGCTGGAACTGCACGAGCGAGGACTGTTCGCCGACCCGTCGACCGCGGACCTCACGGCACCTGTCCATGCCCTGACGCCAGGCGGGCAGGAGATCGCTCGGCGGCTGGTCGCCGAGCGCCGCGCGAGCCTGGCCCGCCTGTGCGAAGGCTGGGCCCCCGAACAACACGCAGACCTGGCCGGCTTCCTCACCCGCTTGGCCAACGAGCTGGAGCAGGAACCCTCGGTCGAGGTCGGCGCGGGAGCTAGGGTCGGCGCGGCGGCGTAGTGAGATGACCCGGCGACCCGCAGACCAACCGACCTCGCGCGCGGCCGGCGTAGCGAAATGACCCGTCACCAGCGGACCCCGACCGACCTCGCGCGCGGCGGCGTAGCGAAATGACCGGGCGGGCCGGGGAGGCCTCAACGGTGGATCCCGCCGACCTGGGCGTGTTGGCCGCAGCGGCGTTGCTGGGCGACGGGCGGCTGTCCGCGGCCGAGTTGACCGAGGCGTGCCTGCGCCGGATCGACGAGCGCAACGGCGGCCCACCTACGCACGATGGCGCGCCCGACGCGATCAATGCGTGGGTGCGGATCTACCCCGAGCTGGCTCGGGAGCAGGCGCGAGCCGCGGACGAGCGCCGGCAGCGCGACGGCGCGGCGACCCCCCTGCTGTGTGGCATCCCGCTGGCGTTGAAAGACCTGTACGGGGTGGCCGGCCTACCCCTGACCGCCTCCAGCCGCGCTCTTGAGGGCAACATCGCCGCGCAGGACGCCGTGGCGTGGGCCCGGCTGCGAGATCAGGGCATGGTCCTGGTCGGTCATACCCACACTCATGAATCCGCGGCCGGCGGCACCACCGACCAGGTAGGCAATCCTTGGGCGCTCGATCGCGTCGCGGGAGGTTCCAGCGGCGGCAGTGCGGCGGCGCTGGCATCGCGCGTGGTGCCGGCTGCCCTGGGCTCCGATACGTGCGGCTCGCTGCGGATCCCGTCAGCCTGCTGCGGGACCAGCGCGATCAAGCCCAGCCACGGACGGATACCGATCGAGGGCATCATCCCGCTCGCGCCGTCGCTCGATCATCCGGGGCCGATGGCGCGCAGCGTGGCCGACTGCGCGGCCCTGCTCGCCGGCCTGACCGGCGGCGAGGCGACCACGACCCCGCTCATGCCGCCGCCCGCGCCGGTCGGCCGGCTGCCACTCTCGGCGCGGTCGGGCTCGCACCCGCTCGAGAGCATGACCATCGCGCTGACCGACCGTACCGCTGGCCTGACCGTCGAGGCAGACGTGGCCGCCGGCCTCGACGCCGCCCGACGCGCCTGTGAGCGCCTCGGCGCCCGGGTGATCGAGCGCCCGGCTCCGTGGACGCTCGATTGGGACGATCTCAGCCGTGTGCTCTTGACCGAAGTGTGGGCCCACCATAGTCAGCACGCGGCGCGTCATCACCTCTACCGTCCGTCGATCGCGGAGTTCGTCGAGGCCGCCGCCCACTTCACCGACGCGCCGGCCTACCTCCGCGCGCAGGAGCGTCGGGCCCACGGCACCGCCCTCTGGGAGGAGTGGTTCCGCGTGCACGACGTGGATCTCGTGCTCGAGCCCACGCTGCCGATCGTGCCCTACGAGCGCGGCCCGGGCTATGACCGCGGCCACGCGGGCGGCGCCGGCGATCCCATGATCGCCCTCACCGCGCTGTGGGACATGACCGGCATGCCGGTCGCCTCGTTACCGGTTACCTGGTGCACCGGCGTCTCGCTGATCGCCCCCCGCGGGCGCGAGGCACCACTGACGCAGGCAGCGATCGACCTTCAGGAGCACGCACTCCCCCCGCCGGTCTGGGTCCGGGGCCACGCCTGACCTTACGCCCGCCAGCACGGGCCCGGGCGACGCATGACCTTACGCCTGCGCAGCAGAGGCCCGGGCGGCGGGTCAGGGTGCCGAGGCCGCGACCGTCCCGCGGGAGCGTCGCGTTGAGCCGCCGTGGAGATCGGCTTCGATCGCGGTGGCGGCGCGGAGTACCGCGGGCAGAAACTCTCGCCGGAGGGCGGCCATCGAGGTGCGGCTCGCGTGGACGGACACGTTGAGCGCGGCCAGCACCGTTCCGGAGGCGTTGCGGATCGGCACGGCCAGCGAGCGCAAGCCTTCCTCCAGCTCCTCGTCGACCGCCGCGTATCCCTGCTTGCGTGCCTGTTGGAGCAGTGTGCGCAACGTTGCCTTGTCGCCCACCGTACGCGCCGACAGGGGGCGCACCTCGATTCTCCCCAGCCGCTCCTCGAGTTCCTCGTCGGGTAGGCCGGCCAGCAGCACGCGGCCCATCGAGGTGGCAAACGCGGGCAACCTGGTTCCCACTGACAGCGTGATGCTCATGATGCGGCGTGTCGGAACACGCGCCACGTAGACGATGTCGGTGTCATCCAGTACACAGATCGAGGAGGACTCGTTCACCTGTGCCACCAGCGCCTCCATGTGTGGCTGTGCCACCTCGGGCAGGCTGAGGCTCGACAGGTAGGCATACCCGAGCTCGAGTACCCGCGGGCTGAGCGAGAAGCGGCCATCGCAGACATTCATGTAGCCGAGCTTGACCAGCGTGAGCAGGAAACGCCTGGCCGCCGCGCGAGTGAGTCCGGTGGCACGGGCCACGTCGCTCAGCGCGAGCTCACGGTGCTCGGAGTCGAATGCGCGGATTACCCTCAGCCCGCGATCCAGCGATTGCACGAAGTCTGAGCTGCTGGGAGGGTTGTCGCTCATTCAGGGTGGTCGAAGCAGGTGGCGCGCTCGCCGGTGCCGTATGCGCATCGATGCGGTGCTCGCAGCGGAACGGAAGATCCACGCGTGATAGCGGTAACCGGGTCACCGCTCGTGCGCAACGTGCCCGGGTGTTCACACAGCGTACCGTGCTACGTTGTGGCCCGGACAATCTCCCCAAAGGATCGTGAGCGTGGTTGAGCAAGCGCGGACGAGTGTCGCGACGGGGCGAGGGGATGTGAGCCGCTCCACATCTGGCCACCGGACGGTGCGTGACGCGGCGTTTGACGTGATGCGCCAGTTCGGGCTGACCACGATCTTCGGCAATCCCGGCTCGACCGAGATTCACTTTCTCACCGACCTCCCGTCCGACCTCGATTTTGTGCTCGGCCTGCACGAAGGCTCGGTGGTGGGGATGGCGACCGGCTACGCCATCGCGCGCGGCGAACCGGCGTTCGTCAACCTGCACACCGCGGCGGGCCTCGGCAATGCCATCAACGCGATTGCCAACGCGCGCGATGCTCGCGCGCCGCTCGTCGTGGTGGTCGGGCAGCAGGACCGCCGCCAGGTGGCGTTTGAGCCCTTCCTGACCGGCCGTCACCTCGACCGGCTGGCCGGCGAGTACCCGGTGTGGACCAACCTGCCACTCCGGGCCCAGGACGTGCCGGGGGCGATTGCGCGGGCGTACCACGAGGCACAGGCGGCCAAGGGGCCGGCGCTGCTGGTGGTGCCGATGGGCGACTGGCAGGAGCCGGCCGACGACCTGGCCGCCGGCACACCCGATCGGGTTCTCCGCCCGCGGTCGGTCGCCCCCGAGGAAGTGGCCGAGCTCGCGGCCCTGATCGCCGATGCCGAGTCACCCGCCATCGTAGTCGGGCCAGGCGCCGACAGCCGCGAGGGGTGGGATGCCGTGGTGTCGCTGGCCGAGCGACTGCGCTGCCCGGTGTGGCAGGAGACGTTCAGCCGCCGCGCCGGCTTTCCGCAGGACCACCCGCTGTTCGCCGGCCATATGCCGTGGCGCCGCCGACTGGTCCGCGACACCCTGGCTCCGCACGACCTCGTGCTGACCGTTGGCACGAACGCGTTTCGTCTCTACCTACTCGACGAGCCCGGCCCTCCGGTGGCGCCCGGGACGCACGTGGCCGTGATCACCGAGGATCCGGCCGAGGCGCACCGGAGCCCGTGCGAGCTTGCCATCGTCGGTCCTGTCGCGCGCGTGTGCGCGGCCCTGGCGCCGCAGGTTCCTCAGCGAGATGTGATCCCGCCCGAGCCGTTCCAGCGCCCACCCCCGCCGGCGCCGCCCGCTCCGGGCGAACCGATGCTGGCCGCGCACGTGCTCGCGGCCCTCGCCCAGCGACTGCCGCTCGACGCGGTGCTCGTCGAGGAGACGCCGTCGAGCCAGCCGGAGCTCTACCGCCGCATCGCGATCCGTGCTCCGCTGGGCTTTGTCGGGACCGCGAACGGCGGGCTTGGCTTCGGCCTGTCCGGCTCGATCGGGCTGCGGATGGGCCTACCCGATCGGCCGGTCATCGGAGTGATCGGCGACGGATCATCGATCTACGCGATTCAGTCGCTGTGGAGCGCCGCCCAGTACAAGGTTGGCGTCCTGATGATCGTGATGGCCAACGGGCGCTACGCCGTGATGGACAGCCTGGCCGAGAGCGTGGGCGGCGCACAACCCTGGCCGGGCTTTGCCAACGTCGACGTCGCCGGGCTCGCCACCTGCTTCGGCTGTCCATCTCTCCGCATCGAGACCCACGACGAGTTGCTGCGCACGCTCGACGAGGTGCTCCCCGGGCTGGCGGCCCGTCGCGAGCCCCTCCTGCTCGAGGTCGCGCTCGCCTAGCCGCAGCGGCGGCGGCTGGGGCGGCGGCGCCCCGGTCCGTGAGCGAGGTCGCGCTGGCGTAGCTGCGGCAGCGGCGGCTGGGGCGGCGGCGCCCCGGTCCGTGAGCCAGGCGTGCTGAAACCTTGCCCACTGTGCCGAGTTCTTCAGCACTCCCCCCGCGCCGCCCGCCGCGCTGAGGTGACGGAGGCCAGCGTTGCTGAAAAAGCGCGGATGGCAGGGGTTATCTCAGCACTCCCCCGCGCCGCCCCCGCGCCGAGGTGACCGAGGCCGGCAGCGCTGAAAAAGCGCGGATGGCAGGGGTTTTCTCAGCACCGCCCCTGCCCGGCGAGCTGATCTCCGGCTATGCGGCCGCGCTGGCCCTGGTGCGGCTGAAGTAGCCGTGCTCGCCGCTGTCGAGGTACTCGGCCAAGCGGCTGGCGAGCGACATGATGGTCAGCGAGGGGTTCACCGACAGCGTCCGCGGCATCACGGAGCTGTCGCCGATGAACAGACGTCGCACGTCGTGGGACTCGCCGTGTGCATTGACCACCGATCGCGCCGGATCGCTCCCCATGCGGCAGCCTCCCTGAACGTGCGTACTGAGTACGCCGGTGTGGAACACGCGCTTGGCGCCGGCCGCCTCCAGGACCTGACGGGCGAACTCGAGTGAGCGGCGGTTGCGCTCTCGCTCACGGTCGTTGAAGTCGAAGGAGAAGCGGTCGGCTCCCGTCTCGTCGACCCACGCGGTGCCGTTGTTCTCGTCGTTGACCATCGTCAGCAGGCCGGTGAAGTACCGGTATTGGCGCATCGCATCCACGAGCGGCTGGCCCCACAACGGCCGGTCCTGCTCGTCGCACAGCGCGGTGGCGAAGCCGATCGGATCCTGCACGGTCGAGGCCTCGACCACGAAGCCTCCGTCCTCGTCGCGCTGGAACTTCATGCAATGCGCGGTGATCGGATAGACCATATGCGCGTCCTGGATCTCGTCGAACAGGCCTTCGACCAGACGCGCCGGGTGAAATCCGACGTGGCGGCCGATCAGCTCGCTGCTGGTCGATCCGTTGGCCGCCTCGCGGACGCCGGAGCGAATCAGCAGGCCAGGCGTGGCGAGCGCGCCCGCCGCGACCACGACCACGTCCGCCGCCACGCTGTGGCGCTCGCCATCCGGCCCGACGTACTCGACGCCGGTGACCGCCGGCCCGTCGCCTCGATCCTCGATCGTGACCGCGCGCACGTCGCAGTCGGCTCGCAGCTCGAGCCGGCCCTCGGCCCACGGCGGGTGGATGTAGGTGTTGAGGGTGGACTTGCCGGCGTTGGTGGGGCAGCCCTGCAGGCACGAGCCGCAGCGCATGCAGTTGGCATCGGTGTAGGAGACCACCGGCTCCAATTCGGCCCCCAGCGCCCGGAAGCCCGGTACCACCGTCTGCACGCACTTCTGCCAATCGGTGCGCAGCCTGACGCCCAGCCGTCGTTCCACGCGCTCGATGTGGGGCAGCAGATCAGCCTCGCCGAACGGCTCGCCGCCCTCCCCCGCGAGCCCCGCAGCGGCGTGCCACTTGTCGTAGTCCTGCTGGGGAGGCCGCAGCGCCACCTTCGTGTTGATCGAGGTCGTCCCGCCCACGCAACGGCCGCGGAACATGATCAGTGGCGGCTCGTCAGGCCGCGCCGGCTCGGCGAAGGCCGGCGGCCACCACATCTCATGGTTCGCCCGGGCCTCCCAGCGCATGAAGTCAGCCGCCGTCTTGTGCGGCCCGGCCTCGAGCAGGAGCACGTCGCGGCCGCGCTCCGCCAACTCGCCGGCGACCACGCCGCCACCCGCGCCCGAGCCGACCACCACGACTTCGTAGTGCTCACTCATCCTGTCACCCCCATGTACGACCAGTCCTTGTGCAGACGCGTGGCCAGCGGCGGCTTGAAGTCGATCTCCTCCCACCCTCCTGGGCCGGGGGCACCCGGAGCCACGAAGTCGCTGTAGAACGCCTCGCACGCCAGGGCGCGCACGAGCTGGAACTCGGGCGAGAACTGGTGCTCGGCGAGCCCGTCGGCACCCGCGGCGGCCGGGGCCTTCAGCGCGTCGATCGCCGCCAGCGCGTGGTCGCGGTGATGGTCAGGCATCCGCGCGAGCAACGCGTCGATGTACACCTCCGGCCCGACCCGCCCCGATCCGGGAACCATCAGCTCACATAGCGAGCGCACGAGCTGCGAGCTCTGCTGATCCAGAACCACCATCGCTCTCCTCCAGGCCGGTGGATATGTCGGGCACCGTTATACAGAATGGGCGCCATGCGAGATGATGTGGTCCAGTCGGGATGAATCCTGCGCAGACCACAAGCACTCCGGAGGACATCACCAGCGCCGCGGTCGGCAGCTTCGACGGTTGCGCAGACGCACGGCTGCGTGAGCTGATGCAGGCTTTCGTCCGGCACCTGCACGCGTTCGCCGTCGACGTGTCGCTCACCGAGGATGAGTGGCGCGGCCTGATCGGCGTGCTGACCGACACCGGTGCAATCACCGACGAGAAGCGCCAGGAGTTCATCCTGTGGTCAGACACGCTCGGGCTGTCGATGCTCGTCGACGCGCTGGCCCATGAGCTGCCGGCCAACGCCACCGAGTCGACCGTGCTCGGACCGTTCTACGTGCCAGGCTCCCCGGCGCGACAGTACGGCGAGAGCATGGTCGTGGAGGCTGGCGCGGGCGTGCCCGCATTGGTGCACGGCCGGGTCCTCGACGTCAGCGGCGCCCCGATCGCCGGCGCGGAGCTCGACGTCTGGCAGAACGGTGCCGACATGCTCTACGCGGTGCAGCGTCCCGAGGCGCCCGATGATCATCTGCGCGGCCGCTACCTGACCCGCGAGGACGGCAGTTATGCGTTCGTGGCCGTACGACCCGTGCCCTATCCGATCCCCGACGACGGACCGGTGGGCAAGATGCTCGCCGCCTCGGGCCGGCATCCATGGCGCCCTGCCCACATCCACATGATCGTGCGGGCGCCCGGCTACCGAACCGTGGCCACCCACATTTTCGACGCCGCGAGCGAGTACCTCGACTCGGACACGGTGTTCGCGGTCAAGCCCTCGCTGGTGCGCTCGTTCGACGAGCGATCGGCCGACGACCCCGACCGTCCGTCCGGGGTGGACGGCGACTGGGTCTCGCTCTCCACCGACATCGTCCTGGCGCCCGGCGACGATCAGACTGAGCTCGTCGATCCTGGCCGAACCGCATAGCGGTGGAGACGCCTAGCGGCGTTTCGCATTCTCGCGCCGCACCTGTGTGTGAGCCTTGTTCGTGATGGGGCTGGAGAGGCCGGCGGGCGGTCCCAGCCCTGTGAGCGGCGTCGCGCGGCGTGAGCCGGAACCGGGTGGCAGCACCACGGCATCCGGTGGCCACGAACGCCTCACCTCGACCCACGGAACATGCAGGGGCGCCCCTTTCGGCCCTCCATTGGACGTTTTGCAGGACATTCGTGGCGCGACCTGCCACTCGCGGGCACGGACTATCATCCCCCACCCTATGGTTGACGAAATTGTCGACAATCTGCGCGTGGCGGTGATCGGACTCGGCGAGGCCGGGAGCGCGATCGCCGCGGATCTGGCGGCCGCAGGAGTGGACGTGGTGGGCTGGGACCCAGTGGTCGACGAACCGCCGGAAGCGGTGCAGTTGGCGGGGAGTGCCGCCGCGGCCGTGGCGAACGCGACCGCCGTGTTGAGCGTGAACGCCGCGGCCGTGGCGCTGGACGTGGCCCGCGAGCTCGCTCCCGCTCTCTCCCCCGGTCAGCTGTATGCCGATCTCAACACCACCGCCCGGGGCCTCAAGGTTCAGGTGGCCGGCGTCATCCAGCCCAGCGGTGCGCTGTTTGTCGATGTCGCCCTGATGGCACCGGTACCGGGTACGGGGCTGCGCACGCCGGGCCTCGCCTCGGGCCCCGGCGCCACGAGGTTCGTCGACCTGTTCGGTGGCTTGGGTATGCCCGTGCAGGTGGTCGGCGATGAGCCTGGCGACGCCGCCGCGCGCAAGCTGCTGCGCAGCGTGTTCATGAAGGGGATCGCCGCCGCAGCGATTGAGAGCCTCGCCGCCGCACGCGTGGAGGGTTGTGAGGAGTGGCTCCATGGCGAGCTGGGCGACGTCTTCCAGGGCGCCGATGCGGCGCTGCTCGAGCGTCTGCTGACCGGTAGTCGCCTCCATGCCTCGCGGCGGCAGCATGAGATGGACGCGGCGGCGGAGATGCTGATCGAGCTCGGAGTGGAGCCACGGGTCTGCGTCGCCGCGGCGGGCTGGCTCGGGCAACTCGACGCGGAGGCTGCTCGTGCGTCCTGAGGACAAGCTGCGCGCGGCCATCGTCAGCGGGCGCCTGCAGCCGAACGAGCGTCTGGTCGAGGCGGAGTTGACGCGCAGCCTCGGCGTGGGACGGTCGGCCGTGCGTACCGCGCTGGCCCGGCTCGAGCACGAGGGGCTGGTCGCACACGAGCGCCACCGCGGCGCCCGGGTGCGCCTCGTCGACGAGCGCGAGGCGGTGGAGATTCTCGAGACCCGCGCGGTGCTGGAGGGCCTGGCCGCACGCCAGGCAGCGGTCCACGCGAGCGACTCCGACCTGGAGATCCTTCGCCTGATCCTCGCCGAGATGCGGCGCCTGCTCAATGCCGGGGACCTGATCGGCGCGTCCGATCAGAACGCCCAGCTTCACCAGCGGCTGCTCGGGATCGCCCGGCACAGCACGGCTTCCCGGTTGATCTCATCGCTGAAGTTCCAACTCGTGCGGTTCCAGTACCGGACGATTCTGCTTCCCGGGCGCAGCGAGCGCTCGTTCGCCGAGCACCAGGCCATCGTCGAGGCGATTGCCGCCGCTGACCCTGACACGGCCGAGGCGGCGATGCGCACACACCTATTTCACGTCGCCGAGGCGCTGCGGGGCCAGAAGAGCCGATGAGCGACGCACCGTCAACGCGAGCGCGTGAGCTTCTGCGGGGCGCGTTCGACACCCATCTGCACATCGGGCCCGACGTCGTGGAGCGCAAGATCGATGACATCTCGCTGGCCCATCGGTTCGCCGAACTGGGCATGGCCGGCTTTCTGCTGAAGTCCCATTACACCTCGACAGCGGAGCGAGCGAGCGTCGTCAGCGCGGCCGTGCCGGGTGTGCGGGTGCTGGGGGCGATCTCCCTTAACCGGGCGGTCGGCGGCATGAACCCGCTCGCGGTGGAGGTCGCCGCCCGCGAGGGCGCACGGACGGTCTGGCTGCCGACCGTCGACTCGGTCAACGAATCCCATGAGCGGGAAGCCCCGCCCGGCGCCAAGGTGCCGGTGTGGGTGAAGCTCCAACTGGAGCTGCGCGAACAGGGGATCGAGATCGAGCCGGTGCCGGTGGTGGACCGCGACGGAGGCGTGCTGGCGGAGACGCGCGCGGTCCTGGCCACGATCGCCCGCCACGGGATGGTGCTGGCCACCGGCCATCTCGGCCGCGACGAGATATTCACCGTCGTCGACGCCGCGGTGCAGGAGGGTGTGCGCGAGATCGTCATCACTCACCCGGAGTTCCCCTCCCAGAATCTGTCGATCGACGACCAGCGTGGCTTGGCGCAGCGAGGCGCGCTGCTCGAGCGCTGCTTCACCACGCCACATACCGGCAAGGTGTCGTGGGAGCGCTGGATCGAGAACATCCGGGCCACCGGCGCCGAGCACTCGGTGCTCTCGACCGATCTGGGACAGGTGTTCAACCCAGCCGTGGAGGACGGGATGGGGCTGATGGTGGACCGGCTGCTCGCGGCCGGATTCGACGATGAGGAGGTGCACATGATGGCGGTGGTCAACACGCGCCGAGTGGCGGGGGTGCCGACAGCATGAGTGCACGCCGGATGTTGGTGATCGGCGCGCACTCGGCGGACTTCGTGTGGCGGTCGGGCGGGGCGATCGCGGTGACCACGTCCCGTGGCGGCGCCGCGGCCGTGATCGCGCTTTCCTACGGCGAACGCGGCGAGTCCGGTGAGCTGTGGAAGGAGGCGGGCCAGACCATCGAGCGCGTGAAGGAGATCCGCCACGGCGAGGCGGAGCGGGCCGCGGCCGCGCTGGGGGCCGGGTTCCAGTGTCTCGATCTCGGCGATTACCCGCTTGACATCGACGGCGACGCACTGCGGCGGATCTCGGACTGCATCCGTGAGTTCGCACCCGACGTGCTGATCACGCACACCGACACGGATCCGTTCAACCCGGACCACCCGGTCGCCCATGCCGCGGTCGGGCGCGCTCGCAGCCTCGCCGCCGGCGCCGGCGTGAAGAGCGCATTCGCGACGATCACGCCGCCCGAGTTCTTCCTGTTCGAGCCACACCAACCGGAGCTGTGCAACTTCACACCGACGACGTTCGTCGACATCACATCGGTGATGGAGCAGAAGCTGGCCGCGATGGCCGAGATGAAGGCCCAGACGTACCTGGTCAGCTATTACGCCGAGCGCGCCGGGCACCGCGGTAACCACGCCCGCCGCTCATCGGGCAACCCCGAGATCCGCGAGGCCGAGGCCTTCCAACGTGTCACCCCACAGGTGGTGAGCGCGCTGTGAGTGACCTGCACACTGAGCTCGCCCGGCTAGGGTCGGCGACGGTCTACGAGGCGGGCGGGCGACGGGGATACGTGGACGCCGATCTCGTGCAGGTCGTGCCCGGTTCTCGCGCTGCCGGCCCGGCGCGTACGGTGCGCTGCGGTCAGGATGACAACTTGATGGTCCACGCCGTGATGGCGGAGGTGCAGCCCGGCGAGGTGATCGTGCTGAGCATGCCGGAACCGCGGCCGGTGGCCCTGGTGGGCGAGCTGCTGGCCACCCAGGCGCGGGCGCACGGAGCCGCCGCGATGCTGATCGACGCCTCCGTGCGCGATCTGGAGGAGCTGGTCGACCTCGGGCTCCCCATCTGGGCGCGGTGGGTGCGGGTCCGCGGCGCTGATAAGGACGCGGCCGGCGCGATCGGCGAGCCGGTGCGTGTGGGCGGCGCCACGATCCGTCAGGGAGATCTGCTCGTGCTCGACGCCGATGGCGTGGCGGTGGTGGAGCACGAGCGGGTGACCGCCGTGCTCGAGGCCTCCCGCGAGCGCGCGGAGCGTGAGCTGGTTAAACGCGCCAAGCTCGAGGCGGGCGCGCTCTCGTTCGAGCTCGACGGCCTGCGCCAGCGCCTACAGGAGGCCGGCGGCCGGTGACCGAGCCGCTGCACGACCTGGCGCATATCGGGCACGCCGAGTTGCTGACGCCGACGCCGGATGACAGCCTGCGGTTCTTCGTCGAGCTGTTCGGGATGGAGGTCCAAGCGCGCGAGGAGGCCTCCGTCTACCTGCGTGGCTGGGGCGACTACCAGAGTTACAGCCTTAAGCTGACCGAGTCTCACCTACCCGGGCTCGGACACATGGCCATCCGGGCCTGGAGCCCGGAGGCGCTGCACCGGCGGGTAGCGGCAATCGAGCAGAGCGGTCTGGGCATTGGCTGGATCGACGGCGATCATGGTCATGGGCCCGCTTACCGCTTCACCGATCCCGACGGTCATCTGCTGGAGCTGTACTACGAAGGTGATCGCTACCAGGCTCCGCCCGAGCTGCGACCGGCGCTGAAGAACGTCCCGCAGCGGTACGTCGGGCGCGGTGCCGCCGTCAAGCGGCTCGACCATGTGAATGTCCTGGCCAGAGACGTCGCTCCCAACCGGCAATTTGCCCGGCAGCAGCTTGGCTTCCGCCTCTACGAGCAGATCATCAACGACGATGGCAGCGAAGCCGGCGCCTGGATGAGCCTGACGATTGCCGCGCATGAGCTGATCTATGTCGCCGACCACGCGGGCCTCAATGGGCGCCTGCACCATCTCGCGTTCTTCGTCGACACGCGCGAGGAGCTGTTACGGGCAGCGGATATCTTCCTTGACGCCGACGTACCGATCGAGGCCGCTCCGTCCAAGCACGCGGTCGCCCAGGGCATGTTCCTGTATGTGTACGAGCCGGGGGGAAACCGCGTCGAGGTGACCACCGGCACGCATTTCATCTACGACCCGGCCTACGAGACCGTCGTCTGGACCCAGGCTGAGCGAGCCCGTGGTCAGGCGTGGGGGGTCAAGACGATCGAAACGTTCCACACCTACGGCACCCCGGACATCAGTGGCACTGCGACCGGCCCACCCATCCCCCCGACCAGCCAAATCCCTGACCTCGGCGGCTTGCGCGTGTGAGTGGCCACAGGTCAGGCGACGTGAGCCGATGAGCCCGTCCCAGACGCGGGCGGCTTGCGCCGATGAGTGACTCCGGTTCACAGGGGTTGATCCGCGACCTGGTCGAGAACTGGGTGGTGTGGCGCGACGCCGGCGACTGGGAGCGCTTCGCCACGGTCTGGCACGACGACGGTTTCATGATGGCCACCTGGTTTCAGGGCCCGGCGACCGAGTTCATCCGGGTGAGCCGGGAGGGCTTCGAGCGCGGCGTCAGCATCCTGCACTTCCTCGGCGGCACGTCGATCGACCTCGCGGGGGACCGGGCGATCGCCCAGACGAAGATGACGATCTCGCAGCGCGCGAAGGTGCACGAGGTCGAGTGCGACGTCGTCTGCACCGGGCGCTTCTATGACTTCCTGGAACGGCGCGGCGGCCGCTGGGGGATCGTGCTGCGCCAGCCGATCTACGAGAAGGACCGACTCGATCCGGTCAACCCGGCGGCCACGCTTCGGCTCGACGATGAGCTGCTCGGGCGCTTTCCCGTCGGCTACCGCCACCTCGCTTACGTTCAGACCGGGATCGGTTACGAGGTCAAACGCGACATGCCGGGCCTGCTCGGTCCGGCGGTCCAGCGGCTCTATCGGCGGGGCGCGGACTGGCTCGCCGGGGGCGAGCTCGGCGACCCGCTGCGCAGCTGAGAACCGACCCGCTCGACGCCAAGGCCGAGGCCCTCGTGCACGAGTTCGTCGAATCAGTCCGGGTCGGCCGCTGTGAGATCCCCAAGTCCCTCCGCAGCCCCGCGCACGAAATCCGCGGCGTCAAGGAGCGCCCGACGCTGTTCGGGGGTCAGTTCCCATTCGAGGATCCGGTCGACCGCCCCAGGTCGAAATGACACCGGCACGCTGACGCTCACCCCGTCGATTCCATACTCGCCGGCCAGCATCATCGAGGCCGGCCAGACCCGATCGGACTCACCGTTGGCGATCGCCGACACCATCCGCGCCACGCCGAGCCCCGAGGTCCACGTCGACGAGCGACCGGAGTCGAGCGCCACGTGACGGACGTACCAGTTACCGATGAACTCCAGGACCTGCGCGCGCTGGTCATGGCTCAACTGCACAGGGGTGCCGTCGACCGTGACGCGGTCAAACAGTGGCACGGCCAGGCTGCCGTGCTCCCCGATCATCCACGCCTGCACGCGGCCGGGGGCCAGGCCCAATGCCTGCCCGATCCCCGTGCACAGCCGTAATGAGTCGTTCAGGGTGTAGCCGAGCACACGCCGGCGATCGAGCCCGGTGCGCTGTTGTATCCACGTACAGAGCGGGTCCACCGGATTTGTCACGACAAGCAGGACCCCGTCCCAGACAGACGGCAGCCGGTCGGCCACCCCGGCGACGATCCGCGCATTGGCGTCGAGATAGACCATCCGCGAGTCGTTCACGGTCAGCGGAGCCGAGGCTGCGACCACGACGATGTCGGCTCCCGGCAGATCTCGGTCGTCACCCTCGCGGATGCTTCCGATCGCCCCCTGCTCGAGTACCTGTTCCAGGTCCATGGCATGTGAGGTCAGCATCTCCGGCCGGCGATCCAGCAGCACGACGTCGTAGTCGCCGGGGCCGTGCAGCAGATTGAACGCGACCGAGGCACCGACCCCACCCGCTCCACCGGCGATGACCACTTTCACAGTGAGCCTCCCAGGATCACCAAGGGTTACTGAAACAGTGAGTCGACGGAGACGGTAATCATGCGCTTCCGGCGGTCGGTCTGCACGGCATCGTGAGACGGCTCGACGGGCCGGGTGACATCGCACAGGCCCTGCACCTCGCCGGTCAAGAAGCGTGACGGCTTGCCGTAACCGTGCGCGTCATCGATCCCCTTCGGCCGGTGGTAATAGCGCACGGGCACATACAGGTGCAGTTCCCGCCGCGCGCGGGTCATGGCGACGTACAGGAGCCGCCGCTCCTCATCGACGCTCTCCTGCGAGCCGGCCGACATACAGGCCGGGAAGTTCCCGTCGTACAGCGCCAGCACATGCACCGCCCCCCACTCGAGGCCCTTGGCCGAGTGGATCGTCGAGAGCACGAGGTAGTCCTCGTCCAGATGCGGCGGCCCGGCCAGATCGCCACTGGACTGGGGTGGATCGAGAACCAGGTCCGTCACGAACTGCCCGAGCGCCGAGGCCTCACGGGCGACGGCCACGAGCTGATCGAGATCCTGCAGGCGCAGCGCGCCGTCCGGGTAGCGCGTCTTGATCAGCGGCGCCAGCGCATCGCGCAGGCGTTCCGCTCGCACTCCGGCGCTCAGTGCCCCGCGTGTCTCGGACAGCGCCGCCACCACGGCATCGGCAGCGGGCCGAGCGTCCGCGGGCAGGCGCTCGCGCGCCTGCGGCCATACCGCGAGCTGATCGCCACCGGAGGCACTGACCAACACATCCATGACCCGTCGCGCGATCACCGGCCCGACGCCCTCCAGGAGCTGCAGGATTCGGAACCACGCCAGCTCGTCGGCCGGGTTGTCGGCCAGGCGGAGCAACGCGATCAGGTCCTTCACGTGCGCCGCTTCCAGATAGCGCAGCCCGCCGTACTTCACGAACGGGATGTCGCGACGGGCGAGCTCGAGCTCCAGCAGGTCGCTGTCATGTGAGGTCCGCATCAGCACCGCCTGCTGGCGCAGCTCCATGCCGCGCTCGCGCGCTTGCAGGACCCGATCACACACCTCGGCCGCTTGCGCCGACTCGTCGCGGCAGAACAAGAGTTCCGGGCGGGCACCGTCGCGACGATCCGTCAGCAGCTGCTTCGGGAAGGCCCGGGCGGCTTGCGCAGCCAGGGCGTTTGCCGTATCGAGGATCGGCTGCGTGGAGCGATAGTTGCGCGCGAGCGTCACGACGGTCGCGCCGGGAAAGTGGTTGGGGAACTCGAGGATGTGGTCGGCTGAGGCGGCCCGCCATCCGTAGATCGCCTGAAAATCATCGCCGACCGCGGTGACGTTGCGGCACTCGCGACGCAAGCTGCGAACGATGTCGGCCTGGAGACCGTTGACATCCTGATACTCGTCGATCAGCAGGTGATCGATGCCGGCCCCCACCTCCCGACCCAGCGCCTCGTCGGCCGCGAGGGCACGCCAATACAGCAGCAGGTCGTCGAGGTCCAGCACGCCCAGCGTGTGCTTGCGGACGGTATAGGCCTTGAACAGCGAGGCGATCGCCTCGCTGTGCTCCTCACACCACGGAAAGCTCTCGGCCACCACCTCCGACAGCGAGCGCTGGGCGTTCACGGTCCGCGAGTAGATGTCAAGCAGCGTGCTCTTCTTGGGAAAGCGGCGTCGGGACTCAGCGTAGCCGTGCTCTTCGCGCACCATGTCCAGGACGTCGGCGGCATCCCCCGCGTCCAGCACACCGAAGCCCGACGCGAGTCCAAACGAGGCGGCGTGCAGCCGGACAAAGCGGTGAGCGACAGAGTGAAATGTTCCGCCCACGACGCCACGAGAACCCGCCTGAACGGGCACGAGCGCTCGCGTTCGCTGCAGCATCTCCCGCGCCGCTCGCCGCGTGAACGTCAACAGCATGATGCGCTCGGGCACCACCCCTTCGCTGACCAGCCACGCCACCCGGGCACACAGCGTGGTGGTCTTGCCCGTCCCCGCCCCGGCCAGAATCAGCAGTGGGCCGGCCGGAGTCGTGGCAGCGCTGCGCTGCTCGGGATTGAGCTCATCGAGCCAGGAACTAGACTCGAGTCGGGTCGGAGCGACGACGGATGCGAACACGTGTTCCGTAACGCTAGGGAACGAACCGGACAGAGGACAATCTGATGTTGAGACCGATACAACGGACGGCGATCACCGTCATCGAATGGCTCCGGACCGGCCGGACCGTGGCCGCCGGCACGCTCGTGGGGGTCGAGGGCTCCGCGCCACTCAACGTGGGAGCCAGCGTGTACATCGACGCCAACGGGACGATCGAGGGTTCGGTCACCGGCGGCTGCGTCGAAAGCGCCGTCGCCCAGGAGGCGCTCGCGATGCTCGAGAACGACCGTCCACCCCGCCTGGTGACCTACGGCATCTCTGACGAGTTGGCCGGGACCGTCGGGCTGATGTGCGGAGGGATCGTCCACATCTTCATCCATCCGATTCGCGACGACGCGCGGGAGGCGGCGCTCGCCGGGCTGGCGGCGATCCGCGACGAACACCCGGCGGCGGTGGCCACGCTGATGGACGGCGAGTTCGCGGGCCGCAAGCTCTATGTCGACGCGACCTCGACGGTCGGGTCATTCGGCGTCACGGCGCTGCTGGACCGCAACGTCACCCAGGAGGCCCGCGGCCTGGCGGTGCAGGGCCGGTCGACCGTGCGCGCATTCGGGCCCGACGGGGCGTCGCTGGGGAGCGGATTGCGGGTGCATGTCGCCGCGTTTGCCGAAGCACCGCGTATGGTCATCTTCGGCGCGATCGATTTCGCCTCCGCACTGGCGCCCGTGGCCAAGGGCCTCGGCTACCGCGTGACGATCGCCGATCCGCGCCAAGCGTTTCTTGACTCTCCGCGCTTCTCGTCGGTGGCCCAGACGATCGTGGCCTGGCCAGACACGGTCCTCGCCGACATGACGCTCGGGCCCCGGGACGCCGTGCTCGTGTTCACGCACGACCCCAAGCTCGACGTGCCCGCGGTGCAGGCCGCGCTCGGCACCGAGGCTGGATACATCGGCGCCCTCGGCAGCCGACGCACGACGCTGGATCGCAACGCCCGGTTGGTCGAGGCCGGCGTCGCCGCGGAGGAGATCGCGCGCGTATACGCCCCCTGCGGTCTGGACATCGGTTCCTCGACGGTGGAGGAGACGGCGGTGGCCATCCTCGCTGAGATCATCGCCCGGCGCGCCGGCCGCGAGGGCAACTCGCTGCGCCACGGCAGCGGTTCGATCCGCCGCGATGACGAAGAGGCCGACGAGATCCTCGTGCGCGAGTCGGTGAGCACTGAGGCCTGACACCGCCGTCGGCGGCCCCCGGCCGCTCGTTCACGTCCCGCCGGGCCTCGATCCGCAGACGCCGGCGCCGCTTGTCTGCATGCTGCATGGCTGCACGCAGGACCCGGCCACGTTTGCGGCGGCCACGCTGATGAACCGCGCCGCGGACCGCCACGGCTTCGTGGTCGTGTATCCCGGCCAGAACCGCCGGCGCAACCCGCAGGGTTGCTGGAACTGGTTCGTCGCCGAGCACCAGCGGCGCGATCGGGGCGAGCCGGCAGCGATCGCCGCGACGGTCCGCGAGCTGATCGAAGCGAACTCACTGTGCACGATCGACGCGGCACGCGTGTTCGTGGCCGGCCTGTCGGCCGGCGGCGCGATGGCCGTCATCCTGGGCGCCTGCTACCCGGACCTGTTCGCCGCCGTGGCGGTGCACTCAGGGCTGGCCTACGGATCGGCGACCAACGCGGGATCCGCCTTCGAGGTGATGTCACGCGGCGGGGGCGACGCCGCCCTCCAGGGCCAGGCCGCGTACGCCGCGATGGGCGCTCACGCGCGTCCAATTCCCAGCATCGTCATCCACGGGACCGATGACCGAATCGTCGCTCCGCTCAACGCGACCCAGGTCCTGCGACAGTCGATGATCACAAACCATCTCGCGGCACCCGAGACCCACGGGCACGACCCGGACCAACCGACGAGCGCGCGAACCGTCGACGCGGAGAGCGGCTATCCCTACACGCTGTCACGCTGGACCGACCGACACGGAGCGGTGATGCACGAGCTGCTGATGGTCGACGGGCTGGGCCACGCGTGGTCCGGTGGCGCGGCCGGCGGCTCGTACACCGATCCTCGCGGCCCCAGCGCCGGGGAAGCGATTTGGGCTTTCTTCGCGCTCACCCAAACGCCGGTCATCGCCGCCGCGCGAGCTGCGCTCTAGTGGGTCGTTGCGGTGGGGCCCACAGGCACGCTCACGCCGGTGGCCCAAACAGGAATCCCTGCGCCAGCGGACATCCGAGCTCTCGGAGGAGCGCAGCCTGGCGCTGGCTCTCAACCCCCTCAGCCACCACGCTGAGTCCCAGGACCGCGGCCCACGAGACGACGGAGGCGACGATCGCGGCCTCGGGCTGGTCGCTCGCCAGGTTCGCCACGAGCGACCGGTCGATCTTGACCGTGTCGATGGGGAACTCCTGGATCTTCCGCCAGGACGAGTAGCCCGTGCCGAAGTCGTCGAGGACCAGCCGAACGCCGAGGGTGTTCAGCTGGGTCAAACGGCCGGCGATGGCAGGCGTGACCTCCAACAGCACGGCCTCAGTGATCTCCAAACGCAGACACGACGGCGGTAGTCCGCTGCGCTGCAGGCTGGCTGTGACGACCTCGAGCAGATCGGGCTCCGCGATCTGCCGCGCGGACAGGTTGACCGAGACCCACGTTTCCGCGGCGCCCGGTGCCCGCATCAGCTCAGCCGCGCGATGGCAGGCATGCTCGAGCACCCAGGAGCCGATCGCGATGATCAGTCCCGATTCCTCGGCCACCGGGATGAACTCGGCCGGGTCGATCGCGCGTAGATCAGCGCGCCGCCAGCGCAACAGGGCCTCGTGCGCCACCGTGCTCGAGTCGACGAGCGACACGATCGGCTGGAAGGCAAGCTCGAGCTCACCACGCTCGAGTGCGCCCTCGAGGTCGCGCTCGGTTCTGACGCGAGCGAGCGCCCGCCGGCGCATGCCCTCGTCGAAGATCTCCACGCCGCCGCTCTCCCGCTCCTTGGCCCGGTAGGCAGCCGCGTCGGCGCGGCCGACGAGCACGTCGGGGTCGGTCGACGCCCCGGCGCCGAGCGCGATGCCGACGCTCGCCGACAGGCGGTGGCGGTGTTGGGTATCACCCGCCTCGATCGGTTCCTGGACGGCGGCGGCCAGACGCGAGCCCAGGGCCAGCGCGGTCAATTCGCTGACGTCTTCGCAGACGACCACGAACTCGTCCCCTCCGAGACGCGACACGGTGTCCGCCGGTCGCACCGTCGCCGACATGCGCTGCGCCAGCGCGATCAGCGCCTGATCGCCGGCCGCGTGACCGAACAGATCGTTCACGCGTTTGAAGTTGTCGATGTCGACGAACAGCACTGCCGCGACGCTTCCCGCGCGCTCGGAGTGCGCGAGCGCATGGGCGATCCGATCGCGGCACAGCACCCGGTTGGCCAGCCCGGTGAGCGGGTCATGGAGAGCCTGGTGGCGCATCCGCTGGTCGGTCTCCTGGCGTGAATGCGTGATCGCGAGCAGGTGAGCCACCGCCGTCAGGAACGTGTGCTCCTCGGCGCCAAAGGCATCCTGGCGCTCGGCCTGCGCCTGCAGCGCTCCGTGGACGTCCTCCCCGGTCTGGATCGGGACCGTGATCTCACTCCCGGCCAGCACCGGGTGCCCCCACGAGGCCAGGCATGCGGCCGGGCGACCGCCGAGCGCCGGCTCGAGCACGGCGACCCGTTCGACTCCGAGTGTCAACGCAACGCGCTCGGCCGCCTCCCGACTCACATCAACCGGGCCGAGGCCGCTCAGCGCGCGCTCGCCCAGGGCGGCGATCGCAGCCTGTTGGGTGGACTGACGGCGGATCCGCTTTTCGGCCGCCAGACGCTCGGAAATGTCGCGACCGACCGCCAGCAGCAGCGGACCGTCCCCGGTGGCCACGATCCCCCAGCTCATCTCACCGACGAACTCGCTGCCGTCGCGCCGCACACCGTAGGCTCGCTCCGAGAAGCGCAACGGGTGCTCGACCTCGAAGTACAGCTCCATGTTGCGCCGATAGCGTTTCCGGACGCGCTCAGGCCAGATCACCTCAATTGGGCGGCCGACCAATTCCTCCCGGGGGTAGCCGAACTGGTGCTCCGCCAGCGCGTTGACGAAGACGATCGTGCCGTCCCGCGCCGCTCCCACCGTCGCGTCCGGCAGCCCCTCCAGCACCGCCCGCAGTGCGCCCTCACCGAGCGGCAGTGGGTCACGCGCGCGGTCGTCGGAATCATTCCTGAGGACCTTGTCCACCCGGCCTCCTCCAGCCTGGTTGGTGTGCGATGACACCAGTGTTCGCGAGGATAGCGGAGGTTTGGTGATCGGGTACGGCGGGCAAGTTCGACCTGGCGGGCGATTTGCGGTGATATACGGATCGAACACTGCGGTTGACCGCTGATGATGTGTGTGGGTTTCAGCGGTTTAAGTGCGACCTCACTCGCGTCGATGGGTGACCATGACATCCCATCGCAGCCCAGCTATCAGTCACAGCCGGCACTTCGCGCGGCGGATCCTGCTTGTGCCGGCCGTGGTGGTGTCCCTGATGGCGGCCGCGGCTCCGGCCGGTGCGTGTGTCACCGGCGCCGGCGGCGGCGCGAAATCCGCGCGACCGGCGACGATCGCCAAGGGACACGGTCACGCCCGCAGTCACAAACCTCGGCCCTGGACGGAGTTCGGTCGCAAGGTGGGCTGAGTCGCGGGAGTGGTCAGCTTGCGGTGATGTACGCGTCGATCATGCGGTGCATTGCTGATCGAACGTGTGGGTTTCTGCGCTCGGGAGAGGCGCCCGGGATGTCGATGCTCGACAGTGGACCAAGATCACGGCACGTGAGCAGCCGAGAATGGGCTGCGACAGCGAGAGCACAAGAGTTGCGCCAGGCGCGGTTTCGGGTCGCTTCGTCGACTTCACGACGCTGACGGTCGTGGCTGCCGCGGGGGCGGTGGCGGCCCTCGGTTGGAAGGTCGGCTGGCATGTCGAGACGCCCGGGCGATTCTGGCTGCTGGCGGTGTTCGTGCTCGCGGGGGAGTTCTTGCCGATCCCGGTTCCGCGACGCCACGGGCTGGACAAGGTGGCGGTCTCGACGGCCTTCGCGTTCGCGATGCTGCTCTGCGTCGGGATACTGCCGGCCTGCGCGGTGTACGCCGCCGCGTCGGCGACCGCGGACCTGTCCGCCCGCACCGCGCCGGTCAAAGTGGTCTTCAATGCCGCGCAATACGTCCTCTCGCTGGCCGGAGCAGGCGCGGTGTTGCTGCTCGCCGGGGCTGCCCCGCCGATTGCTCTGGATGCAGCCGTGTTGCCGGCGATCCTGCTCGCCGCGCTGGCGTGCTTCGTCATCAATCACGTGCTGGCGGGTACCGGAGCCGCGCTGCTGGCCGGCCTGCCGATCGCGCCCTACCTGCTCGACGACGTCGCGTTCCACGCTTTGACGGCGGGCTGCCTGCTCGCCCTCGCTCCGGGGGTGGTCGCGTCATCGGATGCGAGCCTCGCGCTCATCCCGCTCGCGTTCGCGCCCGTGCTGGCGATCTATGTCGGCGGGCGCCAGGCGGGAATCAACGCTCACCGGGCGTTCCACGACCTGCTGACCGGTTTGCCGAACCGCTGGCTACTGATTGAGAACGTCACCGACGCGCTGGCCGCAGCGGAACACGCGGGGTCGAGCATGGCGGTGATGATCATCGACCTCGATGACTTCAAGTCGATCAACGACACGCTTGGCCACCAGTTCGGCGACCGCGTGCTCCAGCTGGTCGCGCCCCGGCTCACCGAGGCGCTGGGTCCTCGGGGGCTGCTGGCGCGGTTGGGCGGTGACGAGTTCGCGGCGGTGCTGGAGGGCGTGCGCGATGAGGCCGACGCGCTGCGGTGCGCCGAGCAGCTTCTGGCCGCCCTCAAGCGGCCGTGTCAGGTGGACTCTGTGGCCCTCCATGTCGGCGGGAGTGTCGGGGTCGCGTTGTACCCGGAGCACGGGCACACGGTC
Organism: uncultured Solirubrobacterales bacterium; assembly: GCA_963838535.1. Taxonomy (GTDB): domain Bacteria; phylum Actinomycetota; class Thermoleophilia; order Solirubrobacterales; family Solirubrobacteraceae; genus Palsa-465. The sequence continues at coordinate 14,978 of CAWIRN010000013.1, read as the reverse complement.
GACGTGCTGCTGCGACACGCCGATGTTGCCTTGTACTGCGCCAAGGCAGAGCGCTCGACCTGCGCGGTCTATGCGCACGAGCACGACGAGCACAGCATCGACCGCCTCGCGCTGGCGGCCCAGCTGGGCCGCGGCATCGATCAGGGGGAGCTGGTCGTGCACTACCAGCCGAAGATCCCGCTCACCCAGGGAGGCACGTGCGCGGTGGAGGCGCTCGTGCGTTGGAACCATCCCCAGCTCGGCTGTATCGGTCCGGACGGGTTCATTCCCCTGGCCGAACAGACCGGCCTGATCAAGGGCGTCACCGAACGCGTGCTCGAGGCGGCTTTGCGCCAATGCGCAACATGGCGCGCGGAGGGCCTCGATGTCCGTTTCTCGGTCAATGTCTCGACGCGCACGCTGATGGATCACGACCTGCCCGAGACGATCCGCGGGCTGCTGGATCGATTCGCCGTACCGCCAGACTCGCTCCAGCTCGAGATCACCGAGAGCCGCTTTGTCGCCGATGTGGGCGGGGCGCGCAACGTGCTGCACGAGCTGCGGGCGATGGGCCTGACGATCGCCATCGACGACTTCGGCACCGGCTACTCCTCGCTCTCGCAACTCCAACAGTTGCCGGTCGACGAGATCAAGATCGATCGATCGTTCGTCATGCGCATGGAAACCGAACCCGACGATGCGGTGCTCGTGCGCTCGATCATCGAACTCGGGCGCAACCTTGGTCTGCGCGTCACCGCCGAGGGCGTCGAGACGGCCAGCGTTCAGCGGAGCTTGCAGGAGCTGGGTTGCGACTTCGCGCAGGGCTTCCACATCGGCCGACCCGTCCCCGCCGAGGAGTGTCACCGCCTGCTCGCGGCGATGCCCGGCCACCTCCGCGGCGAGCCCGGGCGGATCGTCCCGTTCACCGCTCTGCGCGCGCATCACGACGCTGTCGGCAGCGGTGCACGCGGCGCGGCCTAGTCAGCACTGACATTTCCGGGCGCTGCTGACGTTTCTCAGTGGGTCTGGGGTGAGGCGTTCGTTGCGGGCGGGGTACGCCGGACACCGTCGTGCTCACATGGTTCCGGCGACGGCCGGATCGATTGGGGCTGACGAGCGCCTGGGCGGCCAGGTCCCATGCGTCGGGACCTCCGCGCGCGCCGGACCGCCGCTGCCCCAATCGCCCGCCGAGCCGGCTCGCCCGCAGGCCCGCCGGGTGAAGTGGGCCACATCACGTCCAACCCAATTGTTTGCGGGGGTGTGCGCGTCAGAGCCCGCTGGGCGACACAAATCCTTGCTTGAGCGCCGCCGCGCGCCGCGCTGGATGGCCAGGATGTCGGGCGCTGGGAGCGCCCGACCCCTGCGGGCGGGAAAGAGCCGGACGCCGGTGTGCCCTGAGGGTTTGCGGCCAGGGTTGGCCCAACCCAGAGCTCACGATCGCTTGGGCGCGCTCGCCGAGTGGGCAAACGCGGGGTTCTCGGCACACTCGCCGGGTACCGGTACCCATGGCAATCTCACGGAAGCCGAAGCACCTGGCAAACGTCCCAACCGAGGCCTCATTTTCGGCGTTCGGGCTGTTCCCCAGCCACCAGCTGTGGAACGTCCCGATCGGCTTTTTCGGGCTCTCTGCTGGGTTCTTATGCAGGCGAACCTGTCAGAAAACTGACCTTCAGGAGGCCATTCCGCGCGTCGGGACGGACCCGGCGTTGGGATCGCCGGATTCGCCGGGACAGCCGCGCACCAGACCGACCGACCCTGCTCGCGCACCGAGCATGGCTACACCCACCTCCACCGCGCGTTCGGGCTCAACACCGCCAACGCCCTGATCGCACTCGCCAAGGCTCAGCCTCGCCGACCTGCGCCCATTCCTCCCAGGCCGCTCAACCACCCACGGAAACGACAGGAGATTCACTCTTGTTCACGACGGCTCCGCGCCACGTCCATTTCTGCGCGCCCGTACCCGGTGCCGAGCCCGGCCGCGGGTGGCGGCGGTGGTCTAGACGTTCGTCTAGTTGGCCGCCCGGCGCGTTGTGCCGATTCTTGGCTGAGTCGCTGCGGAGTCGCAATCGGGAGGAGTCGCCGTGCTGTCGTCGTGGTTGGAGACCGGGCCATACCGAGGGCGACGGGCTGCCGAACCCGCGGGCGGGCGACGTCAGAGCGTTCGTCTCGGTGTCGCCATCGCGCTCGCCGCGGGGCTGTCGCTGGCTGTCTTTTCATCCGTCGCGACCGCGTTCACGCTGCCGGTGACGGGTCCGCCGAACGCGCCGCGGATGGTGTTCACCAACCAGATGAAGGTCGTCCCGGTCTGCCTGCCGGTGACCAACCCCGCCGCCGGCCAGAGCCTGCTGTACGGGCAGCGATTCACGGACGGGCCAGTGGGCCCGTCGACACCCGCGATCGTCCTCGTGCACGGCATCGCCTCCTCGACCCAGGCGTGGGACGTCTCACCGACGTGGTCGGTGGCCAGAGCGCTGGCCAGCGCCGGCTACGTGGTGTTCTCCTACGACCGGCTGGGCTACGGGCAGAGCAGTTACTACGACCATCCGGGTGGTGGCCTAACGCTCACCACCGCCGCGCATCGCTCGATGCTGCACAACGTTGTCAACGACGTGAAGACCAGCGCTTACCGGATCACCGCGAACGGGGATTGCTCGGGAGCCTCGACCCCCGGAAATACCAAGAGCCTGTCGGTTGTCGTCATCGGTCACAGCGCGGGCGGATGGACCGTCGCCGGCTACCCCGGCGAATATCACGACGTCGCGGCGATGATTGAAGCCGACATCTCGGGGTCGGCGGGCGGATCCGCCAGCAGCCCGTTGGGAGGCTCGTTGTCCGGTGGCGGTTTTACGCCCGATCCCAGCCACCCGGACTATTTCGAGTTCTTCCAGACCCCCCAGGACTGCTTTGACTTCAACACCTACACACCCGGCGTGGTTCAGTACGCCGCGCAGATCGTGTGCACTGCGCCGTTCCCAGACTCGCCCTACGGCAACATCCTCGATCTCCCCGCGATGTATGCGCAGAACGACGCCTACATCGCCATGATCGGCCCGTCGATTCCCGTGCTCCTCACCTCCGGCGAGAACGACACGACCGACCCGCCGTCCTCAGCGGTGGCTGACTTCACCTACTACAAGGCCCACTGCGGCTGTGACGTCAGCCAGTTGCTGCTCCCCAACACCGCCCACCTGTTCATGGTTCATACGTCGCTGCCGACCTGGGTCGACCACGTCGTCAACTGGCTGGCGTCCCACGGCTTGCCGGGCACCCCCGTGATCCCGGGCACGCAGCGCTGCCCAAAGCCGACGGGCCGGCTCACGGGTCTCTCGCTCGGCCCGCTGAGGCTCGGATGGACGCGGGCCCACGCACGCCGGATGCTCCGGCGCTTCGGCGTGACCTCGAACAACATGGACAACTTCTGCCTGTTCGCCGGGTCGGGAATCCGCGTCGGCTACCCGTCCGTAAGACTGTCTCGCCAGCTCTCGCCCCACCAGCGCGCGCGCATAGCCGGACGAATCATCCTCGCTCTCACCGCCAACCCGTACTACGCGCTCGACGGGGCCCGGCCCGGGATCCGCCTCGCTGCCGTGGCGCGACGCCTCGGTGCCCACAGGCCCTTCCATATCGGGCGCAACGACTGGTATGTGCTCGCCGGCACGGCCAGCCGCGGCGTGCTAAAGGTGCGCGGCGGGATCATCCAAGAAGTCGGGATCGCCAGCCCGCAGCCCACCCAGGGGCGCGCCGCCCAAAGGCGACTCCTGACGAGCTTCACCGCGCCGTAGCCCCGCGCGCAGTGAGCGACGCGGACATCATCACCAGCGGTGCGGTGATGATGTCCTCACAGCTCGGGCAACCTGACTCCGAACGATCGTGCGCTATGCAGCCGTGCGAGTCGTCTCGACGTGACGGCCGAGGTCCCGGTTCTCGGGGACGAACTTGCTTGCGGTGAATGTCGCGCCTTGCGGATCGGTGATCACGGTCGTCCTCACCCAGGGGGCATCGAGCGGCGGGACGATGACTTGGCCGCCGAGCTTCGCTGCCGTTTCGGCGGTCGCGTCGGCGTCGTCGACCGCGAACGTCACGCTCCAGTGCGCGGGGGCTTCGGATTGGCTGTCCGTGATCGGGTTGAGCGCCGCGACGACGTCCTCGAAGCCCTCTGGGGCGCCGGCGGTTTCCGCCATCCGCTCGCGGAGGCCGGGATCGCTCTGCTCAAGGAAGTCGCCGTAGCCCGGCAGGCGCCACATCTCAGCCGCGCCTCCGAGACTGAGCGTCTCCCATCCGAACACCGAGCCATAAAACGACTTCGCGGCCTCGGCGTCCCGGGTGTTCAAGCCGTTGAAGTTCAACGAGCCGGGTTGGTTCACGATCCGAGCGCCCTTGTGCTGGTTGGCCTGCCAGAGGTAGAACACGGCCCCGGCGGGATCCACGCACACCGCCATTCGGCCTGCGTCCATGACCTCGAAGGGGTCAGTGATCACGCGGCCGCCGGCATCGCGCACCTTCGAGGCGGTCTGATCGGCGCTCTCGACCCAGATGTACGTGTTCCACGACGCCCTCGGTGGGCCACCTTCGGGCTGCGACCCGACGGCGGCCACGTCGCCGCCGCGCAGGCGAGCGATGAAGTACCTGCCCGGTGCGCCCGGCGGCATCACGTCTTCGAAGTCCCATCCGAAGAGGCCGCCGTAGAACGCGACCGCGGCCTGCGGATCGGGCTGACTGGTGTCCACCCAGCACGGGACGCCCGGCATGTACCCATCTCGCTCCAGCATTGCTGCTCCTTCCGGTCGATTGACATCGCGAACGATGCTAGGGAGCATTTAGGCCAGAATCTGTCCGCAATAAACGGGACGATGAAATTGCCATGAGCGACACCCCGAGCCGGCTCCTCGCACTGCTGTCCCTGCTGCAGGGACGCCGGGATTGGCGGGGCAATGAGCTCGTGGAGCGGCTCGAGGTGTCCGGTCGGACGATCCGACGCGACATCGAGCGGCTGCGCGCACTCGGCTATCCGGTGGAATCGCTGACTGGCCCGGCTGGGGGGTACCGGCTTCGCGCCGGGACCGCGATGCCCCCGCTGCTCCTCGACGACGAGGAGGCGCTCGCGATCGCGGTCGGGCTTCGCACCGCCGCCGGCGCATCCGTGGCCGGCATCGAGGAAGCCGCGGTACGCGCCCTGGTCAAGCTCGAGCAGGTGCTCCCGGCGCACCTACGCCGCCGCGTCAGGGCCCTCGGCTCGGTCACGTTGACGCTCCCAGTCTCCGGCCCAACCATCGACCCCCAACACCTGACCGTGATCGCCACGGCGTGCCGCGACTCCGAGTGCATACGCTTCGGGTACCGCAGCCGCGATCACACCGACAGCCGCCGCGAGGTCGATCCCCACTCGCTCGTGAACCGTGGCCGGCGGTGGTATCTCGTCGCCTGGGACCGGCGCCGCTCCGACTGGCGTACCTTCCGGCTCGACCGCGTGACCCAACCGGCGTCGACCGGCGTGCGATTCGTCCCCCGCAAGCTGCCCGCGAAAGACGCGGCCGCGTACGTCAAGCAGAGCATCACCACAGCACCGAACCGATTCGAAGCGATCGTCACTCTGCACGCTCCCGCGGACGAGCTGACAGGCCGCGTCCCGGCCCACTGGGGCCTGATCGAGCCGATCGACGCCCACACCTCCAAGTACACGACCGGCGACGACGACCTCAGATGGCTCGCCTGGCGCATCGCGATGCTCGGTGTCGACTTCGAAATACAGCAGCCGCCCGAGCTGATCGAGCATCTGCGCACTCTGGCCTCCCGGCTCACGCGCGCCGCTCGCTGAGTCCATTCGGAAAAGCACAGGACGGGCTCAGCGCTCGACCTGGCCGCCGCGAAGTGCTGGAATGGATCTATGCGCAAACTCAACATCTTCGACGCCCCGATGAACTACGACGATTCCGACCCTGAGCCGTATCGTGGCGGTGCGAACCGTTTCGGTACCGACATCGGCGCAACCAGGATCGGAGCGACGGTGTATGAGCTGCCGCCCGGCAAGTCGATCTGCCCTTATCACTATGAATCAGAGGAGGAATGGCTCCTCGTCGTGCAAGGTCAGGTCACACTCCGCCACGCCGAGGGCGAGGATGTGCTCAACCCAGGCGACATCACTGCCTTTCCGGTGGGACCCGCGGGCGCGCACAAGACAACCAACAACGGCACCACACCAGTCCGCATGGTCATGTTCTCGACCAACGATCCAATCGGGTACTGCGTCTATCCCGACTCCAACAAGATCTCAGTTTGGACCGACTCGAGTGACCCAGAGGACAAGCTGCGGGTTCGCCGAGGGGAGAATCTGGACTACTACGACGGCGAGATCTGAGCTACTCCGCAGACAACCGTGTCAACTGTCACCACGGTCCCGTCTGTCCTAGGCTGGTGAGCGTCCGCCAACGTTCCTGAGCACGTGGTTCATCCGGCTCCTCCTCTGGCCGCGTGCTTGTGGTAGTGAAGACCGAAGCAGCGTCGGACGCGGGTGAGGTAGCCCAACCGGGCACGGTCGCGCCCCTCGAGCTCTGGCTCGTTCACCCACAGCGCGGCCACACGTTTCAGCAGATCGTCCTGCTCAACCGCCCCCAGTGTTGCGATGCGGCTGCGCGAGAGCGCGAGGTCCCTGAGCAGATCGCGGTCGACGATCTGCTCGTGTGGGAACTCGCGCTCCTGCACCGAGCCGAAGTACTCCAGCAGGTCCTTCTTGCTGGGCCAGTGACCCGGGCGTCCGAGACGCGATCCGCCGAGGATCTCGCGGAGGCGAGCGACCCACTGGACCGAGGGGTCGAAGCCGTTTCCCAGCAGACCAAGAACTCCTGGCGGCCGCAGGATCCGGATGATCTCCGGAAACGCCCGGGCGCGATCAAACCAGTGGAAAGCGGAGCCCGCGACCACCGCGTCGGCGCACGCGTCGGGCAGCCCGGTCTCCTCCGCGGTGCCATCCAGCGCTCGGGCGGCAGGCACGCGGTCCTGAAGGATCGCGCGCATCTCGGCCGACGGCTCCACCGCAGTCACGCGGTGGCCAGCGGCGACCAGGGCCTGGCTGAGCTTTCCCGTGCCCGCGCCGAGATCTACGACGTCCAACGGCTGGTCCCCCAGGAGCCAGCCAATCGCCTCGGCGGCATAGCCCGGACGCCCGCGCTCGTACTCCGCGGCGACGAGGCCGAACGCTCTGGCGCGCTCCACCCGATCAGCATGACACACGTTCGGACGCGCGGGCGCATGAGCTCCGGCGCTGCCCATGTCCCCAACGGTTCGCTTCAATGTCGGCCGTGGAGTGGCGTCGCGACGGCTACCTGATCTCGACCGATCCGGCGCGGCTGGACCGTGAAGCGATCTGGCGCTTCCTGCGTACGACGTACTGGTCGCCGAACGTGGCGCGGGATGTCGTTGAGCGGGCGATCGAGAACTCGCTGGTGTTCGGCATGTACTCGCCAACCGGCGATCAGGCGGGGTTCGCGCGGGTGGTCACCGACCGCGCCCGGTTTGCCTGGCTGGCCGATGTCTTCGTCCTTGAGAGCCATCGCGGTGTGGGACTGGGTGTGTGGCTGATCGAGACGGTGCTCGCTCATCCCGACCTCGGGGCCGTCCGTTTCGTGTTGGGCACGGCCGACGCGCATGGTCTCTACGCGCGTTTCGGCTTCGAGCCAGCCGATCCTGGCCGGATAATGGACCGCAAGAGTCAGGCGCGGTGAGCTGCGGGGGCAATTTTCAGTCGAGAGTTCGCGGCTGAGACCAACTTCGCCCCGCGGCGTACCACGGACCTCGCGCGTCGGCGAAGTTCGCTGCAGCGGCAGCTGCCGCAACGGTCACGTGACCCCAGCAGGTCAACCGGTCCAGCAAGCCCACGAGACGCCGCGCAGCGACGAACCAACGTCCTTCCAGCAGTGGCGTACCGCCGAGCTCGCGAGCGAGTTGATCGGCAGATAGGTACCGCTTGTAGACCTGGTGGCGAGAGCCATCGCTCAGCACCCGCCGCTCCCATCGCTCGGCCGGCGCATCCTCGCGCCGGGCGGTGTCGACCACGACGAGCTCCCCTGCCACACGGCGGGCCTCGGCCACAAATGCGACTCGCTCCCCGGCCGGTAGATGCCCGTAGAAGTGGCCGGTGAACACCCGATCAAAGGCACCGTCGCACACCGGCAGGTGCAGCGCGTCACCAACGATGGCCACTCCGTCAACGAGCCGTGACTGGGCGATCGCCACCATCGATGGACTCTGGTCCACGCCGACCACGAACCCGGACAGATGCCTCGTGAGGAAACCCGTACCGCACGCGATGTCGAGCGTTCGCGCCGGAGGCAGCTGTCTCACGAGATCGACGATCTGCTGAACCTCGGCCTCCCAGCCCGGTCGATCACGCTCGGCAAAGACCCCGCGACCGGTGTACCAGTCGTCGTACTCTCGGGCCCTCTGGTCGTAGTACCGGGCTGTCCCAGGATCGGTCGCGAACGCAGGCTTGATCGACATCAGCCTCCAGTCTGCCAACCCCACGCCGCGAGCTCGCTCGCTCCCGCGAGGTTCATCATCCGGAGACTGCCGTGAACTCGGGCTGGTCGAGCACCCGCAGCCAGGTCCCGTCGGGTTGGCGACGGGCCACCTGGGCCCGGGCGCCGGCTCCGTCCCGCGGCGCCGTCGCGGTCAGCGCCAGCTCGCCGGCGATGAGGGTCGGGAGCGGCGCCTCAGGCTCGAAGCTGCCGCCGGCCTGCGAGAACGCTTCTCCTAGCAGTCGCCGGATCGCCTCCCGCCCGACGGTCCGATCCCCGGCGAGGTCCGCCATCACCGCGTCGTACCTCGGCGACGATGTGGCGCTGCAGCCCGCGCGCTCGCCGGCGTTGGCCCGCTCGACGAACTTGCGCGGATGAGATCTGTCAGGTCGCATGTGCCTTCTCGATCGTGGTCTGTCAGTATCCGTCAGCAGTCCAGCAATCCGTACGAGCACTGCGACACATAGTCTGCGATAAGAACTGCCAGCATGAAGAACAGATGCGAGCTACGCCAGCTCGAGTACTTCGTACGCGGTCGCCGCGGCAGGCCAACTTCACGCGTCGCCGCCGCCCGAGTCCACATCAGCCAGTCGGGCGGTTAGCGCCCAGGTCTCCCGCTTGGAACGGGAGCTCGGCACACCACGTCATCGACCGGTCCGGCCGGACGGCCACGCTGACCGCCGCAGGCGCGGCAGTATTCGACCTCGCCAGGCAGGCGCTCGCATCAGCCGGCGCGGTCCGCCAGACCGTCGAGGAGATCAACGGTCTCCTCCGCGGGCGGCTCAGCCTCGCGACTGGTGCACCGGGTGCACGATCACGCCTCTGTTCGACGCCGTCTGCGCATTCGCCACCGCCCACCCCGCGATCGAACTCGGCCTGGTCGAGCACTCCTCAGATCAACTCGTCGAACGAATCCGCGCGGGCAACCTCGACGCGGCCCTGATCGGGACCGCCGCCACCGAGCTTCCCGAGCTGGCCCACCCGGACGATCCTCAGCGAACCGATTGTCGCCGCCGTGGCCGCGTCCGGCCACCCTCTGAGCGCCCGATCCACCGCACGATTGAGGGAGATCACCGCCCATCCGGTCGTCTGCATGCCGGCCGGCACGGGGATCCGCGCCGTCCTCGAGCAGGCCTGCGCCGCCCAGGCGCTGCGCTCGAACGTCACGCTCGAGGCGACCGCCCCCAGGGGCCGTGCTCGACCTGGCCAGCCCGCGTCTAGGCGTCGCGGTTCTCAGCGCGTCGATGCTCGCCGGCCGCGACGATCTCGCCACCATCCAGATCCGCGACGTCAAGACCACCGCGAACCTGATGCTTGTCTGGAGACCCGGCCCGGGACCCGCCGTCCGGGTGTTGCTGGAGTACCTCCACACTGCGTTCTCCAGCTGAGACGCGCTCCACAGTCAACACGAGGCCCGGGATGGCGGCCCAGCCGAAAACCGGACTCGGCCTGGGCGTCACTGGCTAGTGGTTGATCTCCATCGGGGTGAGTAGCGCCTGGGCGGCGGGCGAGGGCTGATGGTCGAGGGGTGTGACGAGGCTCAGTTCGCGGGGAATGCTCGGGGCAGTGACGAGTCCGACCACGCCACCCCGCGATCGAGATGAGCACGGAGTGGTCGTGACCGACGCCCAAGGCCCCCGCCCGAGCGCTCGGGCGTACCTCAGGCTGCCTGGGCGGCCATCTGAACGATGCGGGCAACCCACTCGCCGCTGATCTGCCTCGTCGTCGCATTCAGGCGGTTGAACGCGTTGATCGCCGCGATCGCGACCACGAGTGCAGCAAGCTGCGGTTCGTTGTAGTGCCGCGCGGCCTCATCCCACACCTCGTCCGGCACCGGGTCGGGCCGGTCGGCGAGACGGGTGGCGGCCTCTGTGAGCGCGAGAGCGGCGCGCTCGGCGTCGCTGAAATACGGCGTCTCGCGCCACGCTGCGACGGTGTGGATGCGCTCGCTGCTCTCGCCCGCATGCTCGAGTTCGCGGGAGTGGATGTCTACGCACACGCTGCAACCGTTGATCTGGCTCGCGCGCAGATGCACCATGTAGAGCGTGGTCGCGGGGATCCCGGTGGTGGTCGCCGAGGCTCCGAGCGTCTGAAGCGCCTCGAGCGCGCCCGGGAACGCTCATCGCTGGGTTCTCGATTCTTGCCTGCATGATCGTCGTGCTCCTGGGTCGTGATGTGTCCTACCGCCCGCCCACGCCACCGGAGAGTGCGTCTCCCGGTCACGTTTCTGCGCTCCGGCGGGTCTACTTCCATGACCCGCGGAGCGACGAGAATGTGACCGATGAACGACCAACGATCACGAGAGCCGCGGCGCACCGTCGGGCTGGTGGGGCCCACTAGCCGTCCAGCACCGTCAGGTCGAGCCGGGCGAGGCGCTCCGGGTCGGATAGGAAGTCCATCTCGACGATCCTGCCGTCGCGCACCGTGACGCGCCGACCGAGAACGGGCGACCGTCGCGTGTCGTGACCGCGCCGACGGCGCCGTTGATCAGCGCCGGGTGGACGACGAGGCCCAGCCGCGAGTAGGCCTGGCGCCGGCTCGCGACCGCCTCGGCGCCGCGCAGTTCCTGCGTCCGCCGCCGCCGAAGTCGGCGCGCAGCACCACGTCGGGGTCGAGCACGGCGACGAGCGCGTCGAAGTCGCCGTCGCGGGCGGCGGCGAGGAACGCGTCGACGACCTCGCGCTGGCGGTCGAGGTCGGGGTCGGGGATCGGTGCGCTCGCCCTGCACCCGTCGGCGGGCGCGGCTCGCGAGCTGGCGCGTCGCCTCGGGCGAGCGCTCGACGATCGGCGCGATCTCGTCGAACGGAACGCCGAACATGTCGTGCAGCACGAACGCGAGCCGCTCGGCGGGGCGACAGCGTCTCGAGCACGACGAGCAGCGCGAGCCCGACCGAGTCGGCCAGCAGCGCCTCGTGCTCTGGATCGGTGCCGTCGGCGGGATCGACGATCGGATCGGGAATGTGCACGCCGAGCGGCTCCTCGCGGCGCGTGGCGCGCGAGCGCAGCATGTTCAGCGACACGCGCGCGACGACCGTCGTCAGCCAGCCGCCGAGGTTCTCGATCTCGCCCGCATCCGACCGGCTCAACCGCAGCCAGGCTTCCTGGACGGCGTCGTCGGCCTCGCTGAGCGAGCCGAGCATCCGGTAGGCCACCGCGCGCAGATGCGTTCGGTGCTCCTCGAAACGCTCCGCCAGCCACTCCTGCTCGTCCATCTGTCACATCCCTCCCGTGCGTCGGGTCATACCACTAGGACACCTGAACGCGAAGAGATGTGACAAACGAGGACCAACAACACGGGTCGCCAGTGAGTTGCACGGCGTCGCCCTCGGCCGCCGCTACGAACAGATCGCCGCGCCCTTCCAATGAAGTTCACCGTCGAGCGTCGTCTACGCAAGCTCCTCGCCAAGACCGACGCCCCGCCCACCGCCATCGCCGCCTGAACCCGCTAGCCCGATACGTGCGCGAACTTCCGAGCCAGACCACTGAGTCCCATCGGCCGCACACGCCGCCTCCCGCCTAGCGGAGCTCCGCTGAGGTCACCAGCGCCATCTATCAGCCGCGCCCGGCGGGTTCGCCGCCTAGCTCCACGTCATCAGCCCCAAAGGCCTGAGATGGGAGCGACCAGAGGCGATCGCCGAGCGGGAGCGTCTGGCGACCCACGTGGATGAGGGCGCCCGCTCGAAACCGCTCTCCCGTTCTGTCGCGCAGCGTCATGAGTCCGCGCCAGCCAGGGGAGCCGATGGAGTCGCTTGCGTTGACCTCGATCGCGACGAGGTGTTGCCATTACCGTGAAATGCGTACCCCAAGCGCTGATGATTCCTCACCGGAGCGTCCAAGACGACGGTCCCGGACGCTCCTGTGGATCTCGTGAACACGGCTGGCGCTTCTCGGCCAAGACAATGCCGACGCAAGTGACGCCGTGTGGTGACGCGCTCCGTCTCAGCGGAAGAAGCAGCACCCAGAGCCGGAACCCCACCGATGCTGTTGTTGCGACTAGCCAGAGCAGCCAGCCACGCCTCCTGGCGGGTAGCAATTGTCAGGCGTATTCCCGCGACGATGCTGCCTTTCAAGACCACCGGCCCAGTCCCACCGGTGTCAATGCCGCCGCCCTGGTCGTTTGCTGTGTTGCCGCTGACGATGCTGTGCTTCAAGATCACCGTCCCGGTCCCGCCGTTGCTAATGCCGCCACCAAAGCCGGTCGCGGTGTTGTGAACGCGGCTGTCTTTCAGCGTCAGCGTCCCGCTGGTTGCTGATCCCGCCGCCGAAACCGCCATTGCCGAAAGGCGAATTGGTGGCGTTGCCACTGACGGTGCTGTCTGTCAGCGTGACCGTCCCGCTGTTGGAGATCCCACCGGAGACACCAACATTCTGGCTGACGGTGCTGTCTTTCAGTATCACCGTCCCGCCCTCACTGTTGAAGATGCCGCCGGCACCGCTGTCGACACCGTTGCCGCTGACGGTGCTGTGTTTCAGCGTGACCGTCCCGCTGTTGGAGATGCCGCCGGCATCATCGCTAGCCGAGTTTCGGCTGACCGTGCTGTCTGTCAGCGTCAGCGACCCGCTGTTGATAATGCCGCCGGCACTGAATTCGACTTCGTTGCCGCTGACGGTGCTGTCTGTCAGCGTCATCGTGCCGAGGTTGAAGATGCCACCGCTATTGCCGGTGATGGCGGTGTTCTCAACCGTCGCCGCGCCGTAGTTCGGTGATGCCGCCTGACGGAAGAGCACCGTTTCCGCCGCTCACGGTGGCGTCTTCCAAGGTCAAGGTCCCGTCGTTAGAGATGCCGCCGCCCAGTCCATCAGGGCGGCCGGTCCGCCTTGGTAATCTCGACGCCCGTGATCGTCGCCGACACTCCGCCGCCTATCGCGACGACAGGCGAGCCGCCGCTGATCGTCGTTCGACCGGCACCAGCGCCGAGCAGCGTGACCGTCGTAAGGCTGTTGTTCGTGCCCGGAACGCTGAACCCACCGTAGGTGCCAGGCGCGATGAGGATGATCGCCCTATGCGAGGCGGCGTTGATCGCGCCCTGGATCGTCGTGTAGTCACAGCCTCTGGGGCAGACTCTGATTGTGTCGCGCGTCCCCGCCGACGCCTGACCGGCCGCCGCCAGCACGAGCAAGGCGACCCCAGCAACGACCGCGCGCGCCAGCTTACGGATCTGACACCGCATAGCCCTCCTGCTGCCACGGACACCCACGGATGACGACCTGCCCGACCGACGTGCCACGCCTCGCGCCGATCTCCGCCAGAACGAGATCCTCGAGGACCTCCTCGGCGTCACGTTCTCCGTACCCGAGCGGTCCGCCGCCCCCAGAGAGTCGACACCCCTATCGATCGAATCGTCGACCCCCACCCTGCTTAGCATGATTCCGGCGTCCGTCGCGCCATCGTCTCGCCCCAGGCTCCCAGCATCCACAGCTCCATTGATAAGTCGATCCCGGTTGTGAAATAGTCACCCACGACTTCGTCTCCCTTAACTCGCCCGCTCACGCGCATGCTCGCCCCGCCTCGCGTCGACATCATGCCCCACCCTCCGCCTTCGGCAACGACGGCGGCGGCTGGTTCGGCCTGTGCCCCACAGTAAAGTCGGTATCGGCCGAAAAAGACATCTGTTTGACGACACCGTCAGGACTGACCACTGCAATCCGGGTTATCGGCGGCTCGTCGCCGATAACCTCGTCGAATTCCCCCCTTTCAACGTACGGTCTGACAAGCGGCGATGTCTGCACGCTCGAGCTCGCCCCGACCACTATTGCCCCTGTCACCAACCCGCTCCCGATCGGTCACCCCCCCGGCGTACCTGTCCCGCAACCTGCAAGGTGCGGACCTACAACGGTCGTAATCTATTAACACTTGGCAAACTGTCAAGCCCTTCCTTACCCGGGCGTTCGTACCGATGACCCAAACGGAGCTGTCAGACCCGATCGCGATGTCTTTTGCTGTGCGTTCCAACTCAGACCAGGCATCACCGCTCGACATATCTTCCTTCCTTCCGTTAGATCCGGACGAAGCGCCCATAAGCTCAACAAGAAGCCGGCCACTTGTCGGCAGGACGCGCCAAGGAACTCTCGTGGACCGCATCCTCTATGTGGCACGAGATCGCCTCTACATGAGTCCCGTCCGAGGCAGGATGAAGACCAGTGGTAACCATCCGATAACTTTCGATAGCCGCAGCGTCCAATTTCTGAGCGCGATCAGCCGACCTCAGCTCCTATCCCAAAGGGCCACGAGCGCTCGCCGCATCGCCGAGGGCGCAGATGTGGTCGTCGGGGATCACGGTGGTGCAAGGCAGGACCTGCGGGGGCAGCCGCTCCCTACGCCGCGATCCCGATGACCACGCGGCCGCTGTCGCGTTGATCGAGATCGAGGGCCCCGCTCGCTTGTGAGTTCGCGCGGATCCAGCGGCCTGGCGCATACCTCGACAACCCCGCCGCAGGAAGCTCGGCGTTGCCACGGAAAGCCGGGGCAATGCGGGGCGATCGGGCAAG
>CAWIRN010000012.1:0-196621 GCA_963838535.1 uncultured Solirubrobacterales bacterium | reverse complement strand
TGTTGTTGCCTCGATCCCCTTCAACTGTTGGCGCAGTCGGTCTGGGGGTCGAAGCGGTTAAAGGGCAGAGTGCTCGCGCACGGTGTGAGCGAGGCCCCGGCTGTGGCCATCTCAACGCCTAACGGTCACCTCCCCGGAGCGTCGGTCGCCCCGAGGAGGACGCGCGGCCACCAAGCCGCGCTGCTGGTCCACGCTCCTACTTCTCGACATGTTCGTCGTTCCGGTTGAACTCCTCGAGATCCAGCCGCGCACGTGGCTGAAGCCGTAGCCGTCCGTGGAAGCCTGATGGGAGCCTCACTGGAAACGGGCCACTTCGGTAACGCTCTCCGCCGAGCTCGCGACGGCGAAACGACCGCTTCGAGCCTTTCCGATGGGCCCAACGCAAGCACGCTGACTGAAACGAGGTCCCTGACGATCATGGGGCGTGACGGCTCTAGTCGACGCCGGCAAGGGATTGAAATCGCTCGAACGACTCCCGGAGACGGTGGGGCTCAAGTCCGCGCGTGATGAAGACGATGTTCGGCGACGGTTCGGCAAGCGCCGATTGCGGCAGATGCTCAGGCGTATGGACGACGTGTTGCACACCGTTGACGGACACGAGCGTGCCGTCGTCGAGCTTGAGCAGACCCTTGACGCGCAGGATCTGCTCCCCGTGAACGTGCAACAGCATGCTCAACCAGACAGCGAAGGCAAGCCAGTCGACCGATCCGTCTGCGCCGAGGCGAAGGCTGCTGACGTCGTCCGTGTGTCCTGTCGCGGATCTCGATGCAGCTGGTGACGGACCACCGGCTGGTTGCGCGGATCGCTGGCCCGTCACCTTCAGCGGCGCCGGGTCGACGACGCCGTGGATCGCAACGTGGATCAACGCTGCTGGATTCAGGCTGGCCAAGTGCACCGCAATCGCATTGCGTGCCTCCGGGTCGACCAGGTCAACCTTGGTGATGACCAAATCATCAGCCACAAGCACCTGCTTGGCGACCTCGGGATGAGTGGCGAGCTGTCGGCTGCCGTGCACTGCATCGACCGTCACGATGAGACGCTCGATCTCGAAGTGATGGCGCAGCATCGGATCGTTGGTGATCGTGAAGACGATTGGCGCTGGGTCGGCCAGACCGCTCGTTTCAATGACGACGCGGTTGAGTCGGGCACTGCCGCGATCGCGCACGTTCAGAAGCTCCCGGAGGACGAGCACCAGATCCTCGCGTTTGCTGCAGCAGGCGCAGCCGCCGCCCACCAGTTGGACACGCTCCTGGCAGTTTCGCAGCAGCTGATGGTCGAGCCCCACCGCGCCGAACTCGTTCACGATCACGGCGGTTTCCACCGCGCCGGTCAGCATATGGCGCAGCATCGAGGTCTTGCCCGACCCCAGAAACCCGCTCGCGACAAGGACCGGGATGCGTCCCGCGTTCCTCATGTCGCCGACGGACGGCTGGCCAGCCTTTGCAGCAGGCCGGCGTCGAGCGGGTCCAGCGGATGCCCCGCCAGCTGCTCGCAGACAGTCCACATCTCCCCGAGGTTTCGCGCGATCGCGACCTTGCCCTTACGGTCGCCGATCAGAGAGGTGACGCCAGTCGGGTCATCGCTGTAGTCAAGTCCCTGCGCGGCCATGATCTGCGTCAGGATGCGTCGTCGCCGAGCGCGAACGCTCGCAGGCAGCTCTGGACCCACACGGATGTCGGTCCAATGCTCCTCGCCAGCCAGGCCGTAGCAGAGGATGCACACGGCAGATCCTGCGTCCCCCTATGCCTTGAACGGATGGCGGCACCGAAAATCGTCAGCAGCCTGCTCCAGGGTCATCCACCTGACGCCGGCCTGCTGGTTGATGTAGCTGATCAGGCGCTCCAGCATCAGCAGCACCTGTGGTCGGCCGCTGACGTCCGGGTGGATCGTGAAAGCAAACACCGCGTAATCCATGTTTGCGTACACCCAGTCGAACTGATCGCGCCACATCTCTTCGATGTCTCGGGGGTTCACGAAGCCGTGGCTGTTCGGTGACTTTTTGATGAACATCATCGGGGGCAGGTCGTCCACGTACCAGTTGGCACCGATCTCGACCAGGTCGATCTCCTTACCCCGCACGAGGGGTTTCATCCATTCGGCCGCCTCCTGCGTGTAGTCGATCTTGGTCCACCGATCGCCGACACGCGCATAAAACGGTGTGAAGTCGTTGTAACCCTGGCTGTGGTCGTATGTGAAGCCGTACTTGAGCAGCAGCTCGGCGGTGACGTTCGACATCTCCCACCAGGGGGCAACGTACCCTCGAGGGCGCCGACCGGAGACCTGCTCGATCAGGTCAACGCATTTCTTGAGGACATCCTCCTCCTGTTTGGGCGACATCGCGACCGGATTCTCATGCGAGTAGCCGTGGGCGCCGATCTCATGGCCGGCGTCGACAACCATCTGCACCGATTTGGGGAATGTCTCAATCGAGTGACCGGGTATGAACCAGCTGGCGAGGATGTCGTGCTTGCGAAAGAGGTCGAGTAGCCGCGGCGTACCGACCTCGCCGGCGAACATTCCCCGCTGGATGTCAGACGGCGAGTCCTCTCCACCGTAGGATCCCAGCCAGCCCCCCACCGCGTCCACGTCCACGCCAAATGCGACCACTATGTCCTTTGGCACAACCGCTCCCTTCGTCGAGCGCGAAAACTAACGGCCCCGGGGCGACTGTATCGGCTCCGGCCGGCTTCAGACGATCTGCAGCTTTACCGTACCGGCAGCAGTCAAGGGCCAAATCGGCATCTGACCGTCAGCTGATCCGGGTCGCTGGCCCTTGCCAGCGACTCGCCGGCGCTGGTCTGAAAGCGATCCCGGTGTTGAATCTCGGTGCCCACGCGGGGTGACGGCTCGCGTAGGGTCGGAGGCTGAACCGAGGTCTGACTCGAAAGCGATCTGACTCCCGGCGAGGGGTGTCTTTCGGACGAAGTGTCGGCCTCGGTTCTTGCCTTCGAGGATCGGCCTGACTTGATAGGAGCGTTCGCCCCCCCGCGTGGGGGAGCGTCTACCCGGGATGTTGTCGGCCGGTCCGCCCACAACATACAACCCGTGGAGGTTCTCCAGTGAAGCGATCGAAGAGGCGCGGTCCGGGACCGTCGCATTTGCTGATGACGCCCGATCATGCGGGCAACGTGGTCGGGGTCGACCCGCACAAGCGGACGTTGACCGCGACGGTCGCCGACGAGCGCGGCGGGATCTTGGCCTCGGCGCACTTCCGCGTCTCGGGCGAGGGGCACCGCGAGCTCGAGGCGTGGGCGCGGCAGTTCGGGCAGATCGCCCGGTGGGGGATCGAGGGCTCGGCGAGCTGGGGACGGCACACGGCGGGTTCGCGCGCTTTAACGGCTCAGCGCCGCTGCCCGCCTCGACCGCCGAGGGCCCCGGCGAGCCGGTACGCCACCGCTACAACCCCGGCGGCAACCGGCGGGTGAACGCGATCCTGCACCGGATGGCGGTCACCCAGCTGCGCTGCGAGCCGCGCGCCCAGCGCATCTACGCAGGCGCGCGCGCTAACGGACACACCAAGAAGGAGGCCCGGCGCATCCTCAAGCGCCACCTCTCAGACGTCATCTACCGGCGCATGATCCGCGACCTCGCCGCCGCTGACCGCGCCTCACTATCCGCCCAGCCCCTCCTCGCTGCATAACCGCGCGCAACGCGGCCGCAGTCAAGGAACGGTCCGACAGGGCCGAGCGCACGCGAGCCGCGCAGCGGCATCCTTGACGGCGCCGCGGCAAGCGCCACACTCCGCCAGGCAGGGAGCTGGGTGCCCCCAAGGGCCCAACCGCGCCGACCGGACGGGTCGCGCAAGGTCCTGCCATGCCCGCAGAACGCCGTACAACCCACCCATCAGCAACCCGCCAGTTGCTTATCGGCGCGTTCTCGCCGCTCCGGACTTCAACTCCGCAGCGCTTGCACTTGACATAGGAGCCTTCGTGCGCAGCCGGGCGGGCGGCGCGCTCCGTCAGCCGAAGCTCACGCCCTGGGCCAGTGGGAGCTCGTCGGAGTAGTTGATCGTGTTGGTGGCACGGCGCATGTAGGCGCGCCAGGCGTCCGAGCCTGACTCGCGGCCGCCGCCGGTGGACTTCTCGCCACCGAAGGCGCCGCCGATCTCGGCGCCGGACGTGCCGATGTTGACGTTGACGATCCCGCAGTCGGAGCCGTCGGAGGCGAGGAAGCGTTCGGCCTCGCGTTGGTCGCGGGTGAAGATGCTCGAGGAGAGGCCTTGGGGGACGCCGTTGTGCAGGGCGATCGCCTCCTCGAGCTCGCGGTAGCTCATGACGTACAGGATCGGGGCGAACGTCTCTCGTCTGACCAGGTCGGTCTGGGCGGGCATGCGGACCAGCGCGGGCTCGACGTAGTAGGCATCTGGCGCACCGGCGACCTCGCGGCGCCCGCCGCCGGCGATCAGCTCGCCGCCGTCGGAGCGCGCCTGCGCGAGTGCGCCGACCATCCCGCGGTACGCCCGCTCGTTGATCAGCGGGCCCACGAGCGTCCCCTCCGCCGATGGATCGCCGACGGGTAGCCGTCCGAACACAGCGCGCAGGCGGCCGACCAACTCCTCGACAACGTCTTCGTGCGCGATCACGCGCCGCATGGTCGTGCAGCGCTGCCCCGCCGTTCCCGCGGCGGCGAACACGATCCCGCGGGTGGTGAGCTCGAGGTCGGCCGACGGCGCAACCACAGCCGCGTTGTTGCCTCCCAGCTCGAGCAGGCACCGGCCGAGGCGAGCGGCCACCCGAGGCGCCACTTGCGCTCCCATCCGCTCCGATCCGGTGGCGCTGACCAGCGCCACGTCCGGACTGTCGAGCAGCGCCCCGCCGGCCTCCGCGCCGGCGATCACCAGCTGATGCAGCCCCTCTGGCGCACCGCACTCCGCGCCGGCGCGGTCAAGCACGGCCGCGCAGGCCAGCGACGTCAGCGGTGTCATCGGCGAGGGCTTCCAGACGACACTGTCGCCGCAGACCAGCGCCACCGCGGTGTTCCAGGACCACACCGCGGCAGGGAAGTTGAAGGCCGAGATCACCGCCACGACCCCGAGCGGATGCCACGTCTCCATCAGCCGATGGCTGGGCCGCTCGGACGGCATCGTGCGCCCCTCGAGCTGGCGCGATAGGCCCACCGCGAAGTCGCAGATGTCAATCATCTCCTGAACCTCGCCGAGCGCCTCCGACGGGATCTTCCCCGCCTCGATCGTGATCAGCTCGGCGATCTCGGGCTTGTGCTCGGCCAGCAGAACGCCAAACCGCTTGACCAATGCGCCGCGGACCGGAGCGGGCACGGTGCGCCAGCTCACGAATGCCGCCTGGGCAGCCGCGATCGCGGCCAGGACCTCTTCACGCCCGGCGCCAGGCACAGCGAACAGATCCTCGCCGGTGATCGGCGAGCGCGCGGCAACGCGCGGTCCAGGCCGATCGCCAAGCTTCACCCCACAGCGCTCCAGACTGCTTCGCGCTCGCGCTCGGAGCTCGTCGGTGGAGGACACCGAGAGGACCTGAGTGGATGTGGATGGACTCATCGCCGTTGCCGCCGAATTCAGACGACGTTGTACTCGGGTCGCAGCGCGGCAGCATCGAACCGCTCGACACTCAGCGGGGCGATGTCGATCACCGTGGGACGGCACAGGACCAGGTCGCGCAGGATCTCCCCGACTGCCGGACCCTGCAGGAACCCGTGACCGGAGAACCCAGTGGCATACAGGAATCGGGACACGCCGGCGGCCTCACCGATGATCGCGTTGTGGTCAGGCGTCATCTCATACAGCCCGGCCCAGCCGCCCCGGATGCCGGCATCGGCGATCTCCGGCGCCCGGTGGCGCACCACCTCCATCAGGCCGGGGATCCAGTCCTCGGTGGTCTCAATGTTGAAACCCGGCTTCTGCCTGGCATCCGACATCCCCATCAGCAGGCCAGGCCCTTCGCGGTGAAAGTAAAAGCTCGACTCGAAATCGATCGTCATCGGCAGATCGGCTGGCAGGCCATCGATCGCGTCGGTGAACAGGATCTGGCGCCGCAATGGCGTGACCGGAAGGTCGACACCGACCATCTCGCCGCATCCCCGTGACCACGCGCCGGCGCAGCAGACCACGACACCGGTTCGAATCGAGCCCTGGGTGGTAAGCACCGCGGAGATCTCATCACCGCTCGTCTCGATGGCCAGCACCTCACAGCCCACGCGGATGTGCGCCCCCCGGGCGCGCGCACCGTACGCATAGCCCTGAACCACCCCCTCGGGAGTCGCGTGACCGTCGCCGGGCGAGAACGCCCCGGCGAGAATGTCCTCCCCGGCCAGCAGCGGGCACAGCGCGCGGGTTTCGTTGGCGGTCAGGATCCGGGAGTCAAGGCCATACTCGGCCTGAAGCGCCACGCTGCGTCTGAACTCGTCGAGATCGGGCTCGCGGTTCAGCACGAACAGGTAGCCAACCTGTTTGAGGTCGATCTCCCAGCCGGGACGGCGCTTGAAGTCACGAAACGCGGCCATGCTGCGCTTCGCGATCTCGATGTTCAGCACGTCTGAGAACTGCGTGCGAACGCCGCCGGCCGCTCGGGACGTGGACCCGCTTCCGAGCTGATCTCGCTCGATCAGGACGACCTCCACGCCGGCCTCGGCAAGGTGAAACGCCGCGCTGGTCCCGATCACCCCGCCGCCGATGACGACCACGGGCGCCGCGTCAGGAAGCGGTGAGGGGGCACGCGACATCGACAAGGATCCTAGGTCCTCTGACGCCGCCGCTCCACAGCCCGTCATGTGCGCCTGGTCTCGGCGATGATCAGCTCGTCGCTGCGGGCGAGCTGCTCGCGTCGGCGCCGACGCCGACGCTCGAGCTCGAGCGAGCGGTCAGGTGCCGTCGTCGAGTCCGGACGGCGATCGTGCGTCGAGCGGGGTCGCTCGCCGTCTCGCGGTGTCGCCGTGCGTGCTCGACGCGGCGCCAGCCAACGTCGTTGACTACCTCGACGCGTCTGCAAGCGGTCCGACCCGTGTACGCCTGCGCTCTGGCGTGCACCGAATCGCTGCTCGTGCCCCGCCTGCAGGACATGATCGGACTGACGCCCGGCAACCTGATCACGCACCTACGCAAGCTCGAGGACGCCAACTACCTCACCAGCGAGAAGTCCGGGAACGGGCCAGCGTCGCGAACCTCGGTGGCGCTGACCCACCGGGGTCGCGCCGCCCTGGACACCTACACCGACACGCTACGCGGCCTGCTCAACGGACTGTAGATACATCGCTGCTGGGTCCGGGAAGGCGCGCGGCGACCACACCAAGGCTTGGCGACCGTCAACACCGGGACGCTGACCAGACATGCCCCGGGGTCAGCGGTCGTTCCAGCCGGCCCCGGTCGCTTCGTACTCCTCGACCCGCGCCCGCATCAGCGTCTTCAGGAGCTCGGTCGGCAGCTCGCGCTCGTAAGGGAGCTTGACGAAGCCCTCACCAGCCTCAAAGCCAGCGGCCTCAGCCGCGGCCTTCTGCGTGGCGAAGAACGCTGGCGGGAACCGCAGCGAACAGTGATTCTTGAAGTTCTGAAGCATCCACAGACTCGTCTGCTTGCCGCGGACGTACACCGGGAGGTTCCACTTCAGTTCCTCCCGCGCCTCCGGGTCGGCATCAAGGCTCAGCTCCCTAAGCGCTTCGAGGTGCGGCCGCTGGACGTCGCTCAGCTGAGCAAAGAAGTCATCGACGCTTGATCGCTTGGGCATCGGCATGGCGTCAGCGTACCCGCTGCAGATCGCCACGACCGGCCGCAATCGCTAGCCAGTGCGTTACGTGGCCGTGAGCACCATGACCGCCGTGATCACGGTGGCCGCAGCGAGGCAGCAAGCGGGAGGGGCGCTTATTGAGCATGACGGGCACACCTTTCTGTCGATCGACAGAGGGATGCAGCGGCGCGCAGGGGAGGGCCGCCGTCACGAGTCGTGATCACGAGATTCGGTGCGAGAAGTTAGGCTGGCCTCCGTTGTCCAACAAAGGAGCGAGTGTGTCCGAGCCAAATACGTACAAGATCGTGGAGATTGCTGGCACCTCACCTGATGGGGTGACTGAGGCCATGCAGTCGGGGGTCGCCAGAGCCAGTCAGACGCTGCGCAACGTCGACTGGGTCGAGGTGCGCAGTATCCGTGGGCATGTGGAGGATGGTCAGATAGCCCACTTCCAGGTGGAGATGAGGATCGGCTTCAAGCTTGAGCAGCAATGATTGCTGACTGATTCAGCGGGGGCGCGGCCGACGTCAGCGGCGTCATGGGTTCAGGCTGGCGGCGCGGTGACTGGCGACTGGCTTGCCTTGCTCGGAGGATCTCCCACCAGGGGGAAGTCCCTAGGTCATGCCGGCATCTGCGGGTGGCTCCAGGGCCACGGTGGTCGGCCAGCGGCGCCCGGTGAAGGGGTAGGGAGGCAGTCGCCGCCGTTCACGCGCTGAACGAGAATGGGTCGCCGTGGCCATTGACGGCTTCGGGCTCCCGGTGTGTCATGAGAGCACGGTGAACGGGGATCGGGGTTCCACTGTGTTGAAGGGTCTGACTCCTTGTGATGTCGATCCGGACGATGGTCTGACCTGCTCGTCGAAGCGTTTACAGCGGACGGTAACGCAGAACCGCCACTTCGACGAGCAGGCAGATTTCGTAGATCGCCTCTGCGCACAGACTGCCTTCGGACGCGGCCTCGAGCGAGCCCACGCGAAAGGGCGGCGTGCCCACGGCAGTGTCTGTGGCGCTGGCTGACGGCCGCGGCGTCAACGTGGAGTGCTGGCCCGGGGATGGCCCGCCGCTGGTGCTGCTACACGGCCTGCTGGACTGCGCGGCGGGCTGGAAGCACCTGGCAGGTCTGATGGACCGTCCCTGCTATGCCGTCGATCTGCCCGGCTTCGGCGAATCGGCCTGCCCAACGCGCAACCGCATCTCGGCTTACGTGCAGGACGTGCAGGCCGCCTTGGCGGCGCTCAAGGTTCACGACTTCACGCTCGTCGGCCATTCGCTTGGTGGCGCTGTCGCCACTGGGCTGGCAGAACGCCTACGCGACGATGTGGCCGCGCTCGTCCTGATCGCGCCCGTCGGCTTTGGGCGCATTCATCTTGCCGAGGCGATCCAGCTGCCGGGCGTACACGGCTTGGTCCGCCGTGGCCTGCCGTTGGCGCTGGCGAACCCGGTGACCGCGGTCGGCGTCTACATGGCGGTTGTCGGCAACGGCCATCGTCCAGACCCCGAGCTCGTCGCGCGACTGCGTAAGAACGCTCACCGCTGGGCGCCGGGCGCGGAGTGCGCGAACGAGGCGATCACTGCGTCGGGGCTGTCCCCCCGCGCGTTTTACCGCCGCCAGCTCGACTACCGCGGCCCGGTACTGGCGCTGTGGGGCGATCACGACCGAGTGGTCCCGCTGGCTCACCGCGACGGTGTCATGACCGCATTCCCGCACGCGCAGATCAGCGTCTGGAAAAAGATGGGCCACCACCCCCAGCGCGAGCGTGCGAGCGAGCTCGCACGGTTCATCGAAGCCGCCTGCGCACGCGGCCTTCCCAGCCCGAGCAGCGCCGCACCGGGCCGCCAGCCCCACCGTACACCCCTGACAGCAGCCGTGCTCACGCCCCCACCGCTGACGACCGGCAGCGCGGGCGCGTCCCCGGCCGTCGCCTAACGATCACACTCGGCTGGCCGGAGCGGAAATCTGGCGCCTTGCCTGCGGACCTCGTCGGCGTGCCTATTTGCTGACGAGCTTCGCAGCGGGGGGTGCTTCAAGCGTGCCGGGCGCAACGGCGAGTGTGAGAGCCAGCACTTCGGTTACGAGCACGCGCCCCGCGCTGGCGTTCAGCAACTCGCCGACGCGATAGCGCGAGCAGTCGAGGACGTCGCTGGCCTCCTGAACGGTGATGGTTCCGGCGGCGTCAGCGACGATGGGGCCAAATTTGCTCTGCAGGGGTGTGGTTGTAGCGGCGGTCATGCCTGGCATCTCCCTCCCGATGTTCTCCGACTATAGGCGAGCGGCGCCACGCCGATCGCCAAGCCGCCGAAATCACGGCGCCGCGGTGCCTTCGTGGTCGATCGGCAAATGGGACGGACGCACGTCGTCAACAACGCACCGGCGGCATAACGCGTTGTCGTCATCCTTGAGGGGATAGCCTTTCTGGCATGAGCGAGCCCGACCCGACGATCCGCTGGAAGAAGGACGTTGCCGCCCACGACTTCGACGCGGCAGAAGCCTTTCTGTCGATTCGGCTGACCCCCGAAAATGCCAAGCGTCTCGTCGGTCGACTCAGGGACGCGTCCCTCACCGAACGCCGTGCGAATGACATTCTGCGAGCGTGTCGGCGCGAACCGCTCCCGCTCAGCGATCCCGGCGTCCTGCGGGATCTCGTAAAGCTGGCGTCGGGGGAGAAGCTCTCGCCGGTGCTCGTGGTGTCGTTCGATGACGTTGCGGACATCGCGGACGGTTATCACCGGGTATCGCTGGCCTATGCGCTCGATCCGTTCGCGGCGGTCCCGCTGCGGATCGCGAGTTTCTCCTCGCGCTGACTCAGCCGAGGTTGGCGATCTCAAATGAGATCTTTCCGTCGGTGATCTGCGCCCATCCCATCGTGTAGCTCGACTGCCGGCGCTTGTCGGTAGGGCTCCCCGGGTTGAAGATCTGAAAGCCGGTGGCTGGATCTCGCTCGAGCAGCGGGATGTGCGAGTGGCCGAAGATCACCGCGTCGGCCTCCGTGAATGACCTTCGCAATCGATCGAGCCTGCCTCTCGCGGCGCCGGCGTCGTGCACGATCCCCAGCCGGACATCCCCAACCGTCAGCTCGAGACGAGCTGGCAGCAGCGCGCGCACGGCCGTGTCGTCAGCGTTGCCGTGTACGGCCGCCACCTTGCCGAAGCCGCGCAACTTGGCCAGCGTGCTGGCGGCGGTCAGATCACCCGCGTGGATGATCAGGTCTGCCGCCCGCAGCCGCGACACGCACTCGGCAGGCAGCCTTCGGTTACCCCGGGGCAGGTGCGTGTCGGAGATGATCGCGATCGCGAGAGCAGCCACTGAAGGAATTCTCGCCGGAACCGGAGTTACGGTGCTCCGAATCCGACTACCCTGTTCGGATGTCGCATCGCGATCCCCGCCGCGCCTCTGCGGATGGAAGTATCCAATCGGCGTGCTGGCCACGCCCGTCTTAGGGAGTTTTAGTCAATGACTAATCGTCTGTCTCACTCTCGTGTGCGCGCGCTGGCGGCCGGTGGTGTCGCCGCCACGCTGGCAGTCGCGATCGCGGTCTCGACATCCGCCACAGCGGCGACGCCGGCGCAGGCGTCTTGCGGGGGCATCAGCTTCTCGGTGCTTCACAACGATCAGTCGGGCGGCGTGATCCTGCCCGCCGGCAAGTACACGGTCACGAGCCCGAACCTCGGCTGCAAGCCCGCGTCGAACTTCTTCACAACGTTCTTGAACAAATACAACAACGGGATCCCGGGCTGGACGGGCAAGGCGATCGCCAAGGGCTGGGGCACCTACACCAAGAACAAGAGCACGACAAGGTTCACCGTGAAGTGGAGCAACGCGAAGGGCAGCGTTCCACTCCCCAGCTGCGCGACCTCGGCGCTCAAGGTGTCGCTCGGCCCCGCGAACGGAACCGCTGGTACGACGTTCTACCCGCTCAGGTTCGTCAACCAGGGCACGACCACCTGCACCCTGCGCGGGTATCCGGGCGTCTCGGCGGTGACGAGCAGCGGCAAGCAGATCGGCAACCCGGCATCGCGCATCAGCTCCAAGTTCAGCACGGTCACGCTGGCCCCGGGCAAGCAGCGGAGCTCGTCGGTCGGCATCGTGGACACCGGGAACTTCTCCGCGGCCGTCTGCAAGCCGGTCACCGCCGCTGGGCTGAAGATCTTCCCGCCCAACCAGAGCCGGGCGGTGACGCTCAAGAAGAACTTCTCGACCTGCTCGAGCACGGCCACGACCTCGTTGCACGTCAGCCCGGTCAAGTAGTCATTCGGCGCAGCTGAGGCCAATCCCCGTGTCAGATGGTGCAGCGCCGGACCTGGTGGATCCGATCGTCGGTTTTCGGCAATGGCGACTCTCCGAGGGAGCGCTGTGGTCGCTCTACAGCGGAGTGCGATGGGCGACGGCGGAGCTGCGCGCGACGTGCACCGCGGGGGGACATGATCCGACCCTCGCACCATCGAAAGGATGCTCATGCGGGATTTACGCGTGTTACGACCCGTGCCCGCTGATGGCGTCAGCGGGTACGCCGGACTTCGTGGCGGGTGCGGTGGTCGTGTGGGGCCGGGTGGAGGTCCACGCGACCGGGATGCGGGCTGAGCACGCACGAATCGTGGGGCTGGAACAGCCACTCACGTATGGAGGCAAACGACGGGAGCTCGACACCGTCGCCGAGCGTCTCAGCGTCCCCGTCGTGCCGCACAGTCGGCTTGCGGCCCTCGCAACGGCTCATGGGCTGCCACTCGATCCGGCCCTGCGCCCCGCGCCCAGCGGCACGAGCGGATCGGCTGAGTCACTCGACTTGCTGCCGAAAGCCGTCGCGTTGCTGATCGTCCTGGTGGGATACGGCCTCAAGGCCCGGTCGAGCCGTGGACAGGAGGGCGGGGCCGGGGGTTAGCGGATGATGTTGAACGCCTCGGTGATCTCGCGTTGCGGTGGTCCCCCGGGCGCTCCGATGGCCTCGAACACCGGTACGAGGCGGGTGCGTTCGAATTCGTCGACGTGCTGTGCTGATTCCCACACGTCAACGATCCGGACGGTGCCCTCGGCCGTCTCTGAGGCGGTGTGGATGATGAGCCCTTCGGGCCGCTCTGTGTCGATGTGCGCCGCGGCGGCCACCTGTTCGTACAGATCGCGCGAAGGGGCATGGCTGACCATCACTATCGGCATATCACCTTCCCTCATTCTGGGAGCACGGCATGCGCCGACTGCTCGCTCCGGCGCAACGCCCGATCGGCGCGACTCTATCCGATGCGGCGATCGTGATCGAGCTGAGCTTCGGTGTGCGGGTTGCTCGGCCATACGAGCAGTGCGCACGGACCTCAGTCCACCGAATCGACGCGCCTGACGAGTTCGACGTCGCTGTCCCTGAGGGCCGGCATCTTGAACCACTGCTCCTGGGAATCCTCGACGAACGCGAGCATCTCTGCTCGGCCCATGAACCCCTCGTCGATCCGGGTCACGGTCAGCTCCTGGCCTGACCGGGCGCGCACTCGGTCACCCACGCGGACGTCCGTGGCCTTGACCGTCGCCGAAGCCACGATCAGGGAAGCACGCGCTCGATCGCGCGCGTGACCCGAACGTCCTCGGGTTCAACCTGTGGACGGAACCGCGCGACGACCTCGCCGGTCGGAGAGATCAGGAACTTCTCAAAGTTCCACTGGACCTCGCCCGCATGACCATCGGCGTCGGGCGCGGCGGTCAGCCGCTCATAGAGCGGGTGACGGTGGCGACCGTTCACGTCCAGCTTCTCAGTCAAGGGAAAGCTCGCGCCATACGTCGCGGAGCAGAACCGTTGAATCTCCTCGGGCGTCCCAGGCTCCTGGCCGGCGAATTGGTTACACGGGACACCGAGCACCGTGAACCCGGCACCGGCATAACGCTCCTGCAGTCGCTCGAGGCCCTCGTACTGAGGCGTCAACCCGCACTGCGACGCGACATTGACCACGAGCACCGCCTTGCCATCCATCAGGACGGGATCAATTCGCCGGCCATCGATGCCGGTTAGCTCCTCGGCAATGATCACGTCGGCAATCCTAACGATCCAGGTCGAGGCCCCGGAGCTCCCTGGCGACTGCGCGGCTATCGCCGTGTGTCGGGGGGCAGTCGCAGGATGAGCGCGTAGCCTTGGCCGCCGCCGCCACATAGGGTGGCTGCGCCGTACTGGATCTGGCGCCGGCGCATCTCGTGCACGAGCGTGACCGTCATCCGGGCTCCGGTCGAACCAAGCGCGTGCCCGAGCGCAACCGAGCTGCCGTTGACGTTGACGAGATCCTCGTTGGCACCGAGCATCCGGCTGGCGTGTAGAGCGACTGACGCGAACGCCTCGTTGATCTCGATCAGTTCGAGGTCCTCGACGTCAAGTCCGGCCTTCGTGAGCGCTTTCTGGAGTGCGATAGCGGGCACAGTGTGCAGGTAGGCGAAGCGCTCTGCACACATCCCGTGCGCGACGATCTCCGCGAGCGGCTCGATCTCGAGCGCCTCGGCGCGCGCGGCGCTCATCACGACGATGGCTGCGGCGCCGTCTGATAGCTGTGAGGCGTTGCCTGCCGTGATCGTGCCGTCCGGGCCGAACGCCGGGGCGAGCTGTGCGAGGGATTCAGGGGTTGTCTGGGCACGAATCCCCTCGTCCTGGTCGACCACCGACACGGATCGCTTGGCCGTGTCGACCTTGACGGCAACGATCTCTCCGGCGGTTCGGCCGGTGTCCCGCGCGGCCGCGGCCCGTTGGTGCGAGCGGGCTGCCCAGCGGTCCTGGTCCTCGCGCGAGATCTCGAGCGCCGCGTTCACCTCGTCGGAGGACTCGCCCATGTGCTGGCCGGTGAACGTCGACCACAGCCCGTCGTGAATCATCGCATCGACCACGTCGCTATCGCCGATCCGAGAACCCCACCTGGCATTCGGTAAGACGTATGGCGCATTGGACATGGATTCCATCCCGCCGGCGACGACCGTGTCGAGCTCGCCCGCACGGATCAGCTGGTCTGCGTAGGCCACGGCAGTGAGGCTCGAGAGGCAGACGTTGTTGAGCGTGATCGCGGGCACCTCCAATGGAACCCCGGCGGCGATCGCCGCCTGCCGGGCGGTGATCTGCCCCGCACCGGCTTGCAGCACGTGGCCCATGATCACGTAGTCGATGTCGGCGGACGGGATCGCCGCGCGTGCCACCGCCTCGCGAATCGCGACCGCGCCGAGATCGACGGCCGAGCGGGTCCGAAACGCCGAGCCGTACTTTCCGACCGGAGTTCTGACAGCAGAGACGATGACCGAGCGCGTCATGGATGGACTCTCGCGATGCTTCAGTGTAGGTTCCGGCCGGAATCAGCCAGCCAGAACTCAAGCAACGTGAGCGGGGGTAGTGTGCCGGTTTCTACGCAGCTCCTGGTCATTGGGGCGGGGCCGTATGCGCTGTCGACCGCTGCCATCGCCCGGGAGCGCGGTATCGACACGGTGATCGTGGGCCAGCCGATGGCGTTCTGGCGCGAGCACATGCCCGATGGCATGTTCCTGCGCTCCGGGGCCGATTGGCATCTCGACGCCGACGGTGTCCACACGTTCATGGCGTTCCTCGACGAGCGCCAGATCGTGCCTGCAGATGTGGATCCGATACCGATCGGGCTGTTCCTCGAGTACGTCGAGTGGTTTGAGAACGCCAAGCAGATCGATGTCCGTCAGGACCTCGTCGTGGACCTCTCAAAGCCTGACGGCCGGTTCGAAGCACAGCTGGCCAGCGGCGAGTCAATCGTCGCCGACACGGTGGTGTGCGCTCCCGGTATTCGCCACTACACGAACCTTCCGGCCTGGGCCGCATCCCTCCCGGACGAGCGGACTGCCCACACGTGTGACCTGGTGCGCTTCGACGAGCTGGCGGGCGCCCGTGTCCTGATCGTCGGGGGCAGGCAAAGCGCCTACGAATGGGCCGCACTGATCCGCGAGCACGGAGCTGAGCGGATTGACATCGTCCACCGCCACGACGTCCCGCGCTTCGATCGCGTGAGCTGGAAATTCGTCGACGAGCACGTCGAGAACACGATCAACGTGCCCGGCTACTGGCGCAAGCTTGCCCCAGCACAGCAGGAGGCGATTGCGGCACGGTTCTGGGAGGTCGGCCGTCTGACACTCGAGTATTGGCTGACGCCCCGGCTCGACTGGGAAGGCATCCACCGCTGGCCCGGGACAGAGGTCGTCAACGTCGCCCACGTCGATGGCCAGGAACGGCTCGGCGTCGCGCTATCGAACTCCGAGCGACTGACCGTGGACAAGATCGTCTTCGCGTCGGGCTACCGCGCCGATCTCACCCGCGTCCCCTACCTGGCCGGACTGATCGAGCGGATCGACACCGCCGATGGGTTTCCCGTCCTCGACACGAGCTTCGAGACCAGTCTCCCAGGCTTCTACGTGACCGGCTTCTCCGCTACCAGAGACTTCGGCCCCTTCTTCGGTTTCGTCAAAGGATCCCCGGCCGCCGCCACCCTGATCGCCCGCGACCTCTTGTCAAGACCCTAACGGCGAGCCGGCGTCCAACCCTCGGACGCATGATGGTCGCCCGAGTTTACAGGTCCGGGCGTGAGCTTCCCCCCTTCCCCCGGGACTTGCGCAAGCGCGACGTCTCGGAACGCAGCGCTTCGCGCTGCAGCAGGCCTGCCTCGCGGCGGGTCGTTGGACGTGAGTGCGTTGTGATCGAAAGTGAGCGCCCTGTGAGCGCCCGGCGCCACAGTCCCGAGCGCATAGACAAGTTCACCGCCCGATGCGCCACTCGCAGTCATAACCGTCCGCACCGGGTCACACACCTCGCCCCCTGTCAGGGCGAGCCTCTTCGGGGGGTTCAGAACTCACGAGGTCGTTGCGGGCTGTTCAACGGCTGGGGGCTGGGGAACGACCCAAACGCCGGAAACGCGCCCTCGTTTGGGACGTTCCCCAGGTGTCTTGCGGTCCTGACGATTTTCCGGCTACCGACAAGCCTCGCAGGACTTAGCTTAGGAGGCTCGCGGTCCTGGCGATTTCCGGGTACCGACAGCCTTGCAGGACTAGGCGGCTCGATCGCCCGCTAGATCGGCGTCCGCTAACGCCATCCACTCGCGCTTTTCCGCGCGCCACTCCTCGTCGGTGCGGCGTAGCTTCCAGTAGCCGGTGGCCGAGAGTGATTCGGCCGGCAGTCCGCGCTCGAGCACCAGGTGACGGCGGATGAGGCGGACCGTGGTGGCCTCGCCGTGGACGAACGCGTGTCCCCGCCCGTCGGGCAGCGACAGCGCCCTGACGGCCTCGAGCTGCAGGGACGGATCCTGTCCGGCGCCGGTGCTGCGGTGAACCCAGACGATCTCGAGCTCACCGGGAGAGTCCAGTGGCTGCCTGTGCTCCGGTCCGTCGACCTCGATGACGACAAACACCGGGACGCCTACCGGGACCCGCGATAGCGAGACCGCGATCGCCGGGAGCACGGCGTCGTCGCCGACCATGAGGTGCCAATCGGCCTCCGGGGACGGCGCGTAGGCGCCGCCGGGTCCCATGAGCTCCAGGGTGTCGCCAGGCTTGGCCTGGGCGGCCCATGGTCCGGCGATACCTCGATCGCCGTGGACAACGAAGTCAAGGGTGAGCAGACGACGGTTGGGATCCCACTCGCGCACCGTGTAGGAGCGCGTCTTGTCGTCGAACCGGCACTTGACGTAGTGGTCGGTGAACGGTCCGACGCCGAAGCCCTCCAGATCGGGGCCTCCGACGACCACCCGGACCATGCTCGGGGTCAGCCAAGAGGCTTCAGTGACGGTGGTGGAGAGGACGCGGCGCTCGGGCATGGGCTCCTAGGCACATCGGATGCGGCACGGACGATAGCACCAGGTTAGGGCACCCTAATGAGAGGCGGTGCCCTGGCCCTGCGGTTGCGCTCTGCCGCTCACCCAGCGCTGCCGGCTCACGCGTAGGTGACGATCTCGTCGAACGGTTTCCGGTCGGCGGCCGCGACCCACTCCTCGGGGGTGCGCCGCGCGGGGTCGGCCTCGCGCGCCGGGTAGCCGAACGAGACGACGGTCGCGATCCGCTCAGACTCCTGCAGCCCCAGCAGCCGCGAGAGCTCGTCTGCGTCGGCGATGCCGTTCGGGCACGACCCCACGCCATCGTTCCACGCGGCGAGCATCATGTTCTGGGCCGCGCGGCCGGCGTCGAAGCCCGCCGGTCCCTTCCCCCCGATCACGATCGCGACCGCGAGCGCGGCAGTGCTCACGTTCGCGGGTGCGAAGACGCATTGCGCGGCGTCCTCCCGCACCCGCTCGAGCACGACGAAGCGCCGGGCCTGGCGGTTCCGCGAGCTACCTGCGACACGCCCCGCGTCGAGGATCCGTCCAATGACCTCCGGGGGCACATCCCGGTCGGCATACGTGCGGACCTCTCGCTTGCTCGCAACGGCCAGGTACGCGTCCACGATTGGTCAGCCTACCGGCAGCGCGCGGCGAGCCGGCCCACCCGGCAGCGTTGGGATCGAGTGGAACCCGTCGCTCGTGCGGTCCGGCGTGTCGGATCACGCACCGGTCGCTCCTCCTGCCCGCGTCTCAGTGGAGGTGCCGCTGCCAATCGGCGGGGACTCGCCCGCGAGGACCGGGCGTCGGCTGATCGAGCGGATGATGCTCCGGTGGGGCGAGCGGGGGACCCTCGTAGAACTGCTCCGTGGTGTAGCTCCAGAACCAGTCCTCGCCCGGCTCGAAGCTGCGGATCAGTGGATGCGCGTCACCGGCGGCGTGCTTGCTCGCGTGCTGTGAGGGGGACGAATCGCAGCAGCCGATGTGTCCACACTGGGCGCAGCGACGCAGGTGAAACCACCAGCCGTCTTCGGCGAGGCACTCCACACAGCCGGTCCCGCTCGGCGGAACCGACGGATCGATGTCGGGATTGTCAGACACGTGTCGTCCTTTGTATTTCGGGAGGCGGAGTGAGCCTATTCGTCCTCGAGCAGCAGCCGCACGTTGATTGATGGATTGCCCGCCTGCGACAGGGGAAAGCGAGCGCCGATGTTCTCGTGGCCGGGTACCTCGATCGCGACCGACAGCTTCCGGTCCAGGAGCTTCTGCTGATCGATGCGGAAATCGATGTTGATCAGCCCGAGCTTCCGGCAGTTCTCGCAGTTGCGCGGTGACTTCGGCTGGAAGAACGCGCGCTGCGCGATCGCCTCGCCATCCGCCAGCAGCTTGACGATGAACGATCCAGGGATGCTGAGCCGGTCGATGTCCTTGACCCGCACCGAGACTGGGGTCGAGCTCTTGATCGAGAAGCTGTGCCCTGCCGCGACGCTACCAGCCTTGTTTTCCAACTCAGGCTCCTTCCTGGCCGCCGGTGGCCCATCGTCATACGAGATCCCGAACGCGATCGTCTCGTCGGCCGTCGTCGAGAACGGCGGCAGGGCATTGAACGGTGCCGACAACCAGCTCGTATCGCCGGTGATCGTGGATGTGAAACCGGTCAGCGTCGTCGCATTGACGCTCTGCTGCCACTTCAGCCACAGGCGGTCGAGGTTGCAGTGGTAGAACCAGAACACTGGGTCGTAGGCCGAGACGTTCTGATCGGCCATCGTCGGGCCGATCGAGACGTGGCCGCCGTCATGAGCCTGGATCGAGAAGTCCTGGTAGCCGTTGGTGTTGTACGCACCCCAGAGCGATTGATTGAGCGATGTCGTGATGTCGTCAAGCACACCGAATGTGTGCAGGTTGTCCACGATGGTGGCCGGTGCGTAGCGCTGCGTCGTATAGGGGAAATATTGGCCCGGGGCCGGAGGCGTCGCGTTGGCGCCCGGGTCCTTCGGTAGGACGTAGCTCGCGAATGGCGGCTGCTGCAGCAGGTCGGGCAGGGGAGTCGTCAGATCCCAGTAGGGGAGTGTCACGTCTTGACAGCCGGGGATGGACCGCAGCGCATCCTCGAAGTCCCTCAGGTAGACGCGGTGCCAAGGATTGAAGCGGTCCTCATGATGGAGGCACCAGGCCTGCGGCAAGCCGTGAATGCCGGCCAGGACGAAGTAACTGTCGGTTTGCGACGGATCGCGGTTCATCAGCCCGGTGAAAGCGGTCTTGAGCGTCTCGATCTCCTGAGCACTGAGGCTGGTCACGTTCTTGCGGACGCGATCCGCCGGCGCGCCGGGCGCGCCATTGGTCGGCGAGGTGCCGGTGGCGGGCGGCGTCGCAGAGCCCAGCGGGAACCCGTTGATGATCCAGTTCTTGAACGTTTGCGAGCGCTCGGCGCTCCATTTGCCGGGCGCATCGGGCGGCATGTCAGCGTTGGGTGGGGCGGTGTGGGCGAAAACGGCGAGCGCGTTCTTCTTGACGTCGTCATAGGTCCCCAGGTCGATCCCCTTGGCGCCCATGTGGTCAACGTCGACCGGTCGGAAGAAGAACCGGATGTCCGCCATGTACGTCGGGGACGCGACGACCTGATCAGCTACACCATCTTCGGCCATGTGCGGCCTCCTCAGTATCGAGTCAGGGCTCACCGTCGGTGGCTTCTGGCGCAACCCTCCCGATCCAACGAGTGAATGTCAAGGTAGCTCTGCGTTGGTTAACCACGCTGTCGTGAGCCAGGGTCCGAGCGCAGGTCTCGCGGGCGCGCCTGGCGGCCGCGGCGCGCCTGAGGGCGGCTCAGATCAACCGCCCGGGCATGGCGTGCCCGGACAGTCCGGCGACGCCGGCCGTCACGACCAACGCCCCGGCCAGGAAGGCGACTCCGGCGAGCACCGCGGGTCCATGAGCCTGTAGCCGTTCACGGGCGCGGGAGAGCATCGACGTCGCCGACTCCGAGACGCACAGCATCGCGATGATCCCGACCAGCGGCAGCACGAAGCACACGTTGAACAGCACCAGGAGAAAGATCCGCCCCGACACATCGAAGCCGGACCCGGTGATCGCGGCGATCGCGGCGAAGTAGGGGAAGGCCGTCGGTAGCTCGACGGCCGAGATCGTGGCGCCAAGGAGGGCGCTCGAGCGGACCTGCGGGTCGGTCGCCGCCGGCCGCAGTCGACCCATCCGCCGGCGGCGCGACCAGACCACGATGGAGACTCCCAGCAACGCCGTGCCGGCGACGATCTCGAGGATGTGAGCTCCCCCGCCCCGCGGGTGCGGTAACGCCGAGAGCACAACCTGGCCCGGGCCGAGCGCGATCGCGGCACCCCCGAGCAGGTAGACGGCGAAGACGGCGAAAGTGAACTCGGCGACGCGACGGCGACCGCGCTTCCCGGCCGCCACGAACAGCGCCGGGCCGACCGTCATCGGGTTGAGCGAATCGGCGAGCCCGATTGCGACCATGAGAGCGGTCAGACGGAGCATTGACGTGCACTCTGGCTGCCCCCGCCGAGTGGCGGCGTGACACGCCTCACACACCGGCGCGGCTGGGCGCGCGCGGCCGTCGGCCGGACCGCTCGCGCCCCGTAGCCATGCCGCCTTCGCGCGAGGTGCCCGAGCGTGCCCGCCTAATCCCGCCTAATACATCACGACGCCCGTGGCGACGTTGAGATCCTCGCCGGTGACCGCGGCCGCGGCCGGCGAGGCCAGGAAGACGGCCGCCGCCGCGACGTCCTGCGGAGCGGTGAGGCGTCCCAAGGGCGACGCGGAGATGAAACGTTGACGAGCCTCCTCAGGCGTGATCGTCAACTCCGTCGCCTGAGCGTCGATCACGCGATCGATTCGGGGACCCGCCACGAAGCCCGGCGAGATCAGGTTCGCCCGGATGCCGTATGTCCCCGCCTCCAATGCCAGTGTGCGGATCAACCCGACCAGACCGAGCTTGCTGGCGGCGTAGGGCGTGCGCCCCTGCAGCGGCCGCTTGCCGGTGATCGAGCCGATCACGATGATCGAGCCGGTCCGGCGCTCGATCATGGCCGGCAGCAGCGCCCGGCAGGACAGGAATGTTCCGGTGAGGTTGACGCGCAGGGTCTCCTCCCAGTCCTCGAGCGAGATCTCCCACAGCGGCGCGGTCGGCCCGGCCACGCCGCTGTTGCACACCAGCGCATCGACGCGGCCCAATTCCCCGAGCACGCGTGCCCCCATCTCCTGCACCTGTTCGGGCACGCACACGTCGGCGGGGGTGACCAGAGCGCTCCGCCCGAGCGCTTGGATCAGCTCCTGTGTCTCCTCGAGCGCTGGTACGTCGCGTCCCGCCAGCGCGACGGTCGCTCCGGCGCGCGCGAACGCCACTGCGATGTGACGGCCGATCCCCTTGCCGGCGCCCGTCACCACGGCGACGGCGTCCTGCAGGACGTCAGTCATCCAGCATGGCTACGGCGCGCACCGGAGAGCCGTGACCGCCGCGGACTCGCAGGGGAAAGCCGTAGAACGTGAACCTCCGGCCGACCAGCGGCTCGAGGTTGGCCAGGTTCTCGTAGTGCGTCATGCCGGTGCGGCGGCACAGCAGATGCACGGGGTACACCCTGTCGATCGGATTGTCCGGGCTCGGCGAGTCGACGCCGAAGATCTTCAGCTTCTGCGCCTCGAGCCAGTCGGCGGCGCTCTGGTCGAGCCCCGGGTACTGAGTGGTGTATTCACGCGTGCCGCCGTATCGCTCGGCGCGTCCCGGTGCGCAGCAGCAGCACATCTCC
The DNA here is from genome assembly GCA_963838535.1 of uncultured Solirubrobacterales bacterium. Lineage (GTDB taxonomy): Bacteria > Actinomycetota > Thermoleophilia > Solirubrobacterales > Solirubrobacteraceae > Palsa-465. The sequence goes on along the minus strand of CAWIRN010000012.1, from coordinate 174,387 downwards.
CTGTTTGAGCTCGGAGGCCGAGTCCGCGACGGCTTGATCCAGTCGGTCTGCGGTGCAGTACTCGCGCGGCGGTACGTCGGAGATGTCGAGGCAGGTGCCGACGCCCCAGAACGTGTCCAGGGGCATCACGTCGATGGTCGGCGCGTCTGCGCGCGGGTCCAGGTGGCTGATCGCATCGACGTGCGTCGGTCCGTGGTCGCACATCATCAGCCCCAGGCTCTGATAGGAGAAATCGCTGTCGAAGTTCGGCGCCGTCTCCTCGTGGGTGTGGTGCTGGAAGACCACGGTCTTCAGATGACCGGCGTAGACCGGCATACCTTGGTAGATCTCCTGAGACAGGTCAACGAGAGTCGGCACGGCACAACCTCCGCAGCATGGGTTGAGACACGATTTACCGTGCGGGCCCGGCGCGGCCGGTGTTTCGGTCATCGCCGCCGACCGCATCGCCGCCGCCGGGTTCATAGGGCTAGGCTTGCCCGAGGCCACCCGACGGACAACTGAGGAGCACGTTGGTTCCCTTTCCCGTGACGCTCGCCACCAGCGGTGAAAGCCTGGAGTCTCGGCCCGAGGTCGCGACGATGCTCAGGGTCAGTCGCGCCGCGCTGCAAAAGCGGCCGCTATCGCAGATTCTTGACGAGATCGCCACCGAGGCCACCCGGGTGGTTCGCGGCGCCGACCGGGCGAGCATCATCCTGATCGAGGGTCGCGAGCATCGCTTCCGGCTGGCGGGCAGCCATGGACTCAGCGAACGCTACAAGCGGCTGCTGTCCACCGGCGAGGCGAAGCTGCGACCGGGCCAGGGTCCGTCCGGACTGGCGTATGTGAGCGGCGCTCCGGTGGTCATCTCCGACTTGGACACAGACCCGGCACTTGCCTCCTGGGAGTGGCGGGACATCGCCCGCGAGGGCTGTTATCGGGCGATCGTCTCGCTGCCGTTGGTGCCTGCCGGCACGGTCGTGGGGACGCTCAACCTGTACCGCACCGAAGCGGGAGGCTGGCCCGAGGAGCAGGTCCAGCTGCTGCGGTTCTTCGCCGAGCACGCCGCCGGCGCTGTGCACACGGCCCAGCTGCTGGACGAGCGCGCCAAGCAGGTGATGGCCCTGCGTCGTCTGGTGCGGGCATTGCGCGAGCAGACCCACGAGCACGCCAACCGATTGCATGCGGTGAGCGGCCTGCTGGCGCTCGACGAGATCGAGGAGGCCAAGGAGTTCCTGCACGTGCTGAAGACCACGCACACGGCGGTCCGGGAGACCCTCGACTCGCGCATTCAGGTGCCGACGCTCGCGGGCCTGGTGCTCGCCGATACCGTGGCGGCCGCCCAGCGTGAGATCACGCTGACGATCGACGAGACGAGCGACCTGCGCCGCTTGCCCGCGGCGCTGACCGACACGCAAGCCGTGACGATCGTGGGCAATCTCCTGGACAACGCATTCGACGCGGTCGCCAACATGCCGCCGGAACGCCGGCAGGTGCGGCTGCTGATCGCCGAAGCGGATGGGCGGACCCTGATCGAGGTCAGCGACCGGGGCGAGGGTCTGCCGTCCGGCGAGGTCGCGCTGTTCGATCGCGGCGTCAGCACCAAGGCCGGCCACGAGGGGCTCGGCCTCGCCCTGGTCGGAGAGGCGGTGACCGCGGCGCGGGGCACGATCGAGGTCCAGCGGCACGACGAGGGCTCGACCTTCCGGGTGACGATCGATGCATGACTGGCGCGTGCTGGTGGTCGAGGACGATCGCATCGTCGCGCGTCTGCACTGCCGCTTCATCGCTGAGGTACCGGGGTTCTCCGTCGCCGGCGTCGCCGCCAGCGCCACCCAGGCGGCGGAGATGGTGCGCGTCATGCGCCCGGATCTGCTGCTGCTGGACATCGGGCTGCCCGGCGAGAACGGGATCTCCTTGCTGCGACGGCTGCGCGCCGCCGCCGAGGAGGTGGAGGTGATCGCCGTCACGGCGGCCACGGCGACGGCCACCGTCCGTGCGGCCGTCCAGCTCGGCGCGGTCGATTATCTCGTCAAGCCGTTCGACCAGGATCGCCTGCGCAAGTCGCTGCGGCTGTTCGAGCGTCGCATGGTGATGCTGCAGCGCCCCCAGCTCGGGCAACGCGACGTCGACCTGATCTGCTCCGAGGGGCCGAACGGGTTGCGATGGCTCCCGCGCGACGTGTCGAGCCCTCGGCTTGAGGAGATCAGGCGCATCCTGTCCTGTGCCGGCCGACCGGAGACCGCAGAGACCGTGGCCACGCGGGCGGGCGTGGCCCGCGTCACCGCGCGGCGCTATCTCGAGTACCTGGTGACCGTCGGGCAGGCCACGATGGCGCCGGTCGTCGACGGTCCCGGTCGCCCGCGCAAGACCTACCAGCTCAGAAACCGAGGAGCATGATGCCGGAATATCTCAAGCAGGCACCCGCCCCGTCGCGCGAGACTCGCGACGAGGTCAAGCGCACGGTCGAGGAGATGCTCGAGCGGATTCAGGCTGAGGGCGAGGACGCCATTCGCGATTACTCCCGGCGGCTTGACCGTTGGGACCCGCCCTCCTTTCGCGTGGGCGACGAGGAGATCGCGGCGGCCTCCAGCGCGTTGACCGAAGAACTGCGCGGGCACATCGCGTTCGCCCAGGACCAGGTCCGGACGTTTGCCATCAGGCAGCGCGAGACGCTCGCCCCGCTCGAGATCGAGACGCTGCCCGGAGTCGTGCTGGGGCACCGCCTCGTGCCGGTCGGCGCGGTCGGTTCGTATGTGCCCGGCGGGCGCTACCCGATGCTGGCCTCCGCGTTCATGACCGTGCTCGTCCCCAAGGTGGCAGGGGTCGGACGCGTCGTGGCGTGTGCGCCCCCGTGGCAGAGCCAGGGGATTCATCCCGCGATGCTCCATGCCATGGCCACCTCAGGCGCCGATGAGATCATCTGCCTGGGCGGGGTGCAGGCCCTCGGTGCGCTGGCGTTCGGACTGCACGATGTGGCGCCGGTGGACATGATCGTGGGTGCGGGTAACGCGTACGTGGCCGAGGCCAAGCGCCAGCTGTTCGGACAGGTCGGCATCGACCTGCTGGCCGGCCCGACCGAGATCCTGGTCATCGCCGACCGCACCGCGGAGCCGGAGTTGGTCGCCGCCGATCTGCTCGGTCAGGCCGAGCACGGACCGACGTCGCCGGCGATACTGATCTCCACCTCGCGCGAGATCGCCGCGAGTGTGATCGAGGCGGTCGACAGATTGCTGGAAACCTGGCCCACGGCGGAGGTGGCAGGCCAGGCCTGGCGCGAGTTGGGCACCGTTGTGGTCGTGGGTACCCGTGAGGAGGCGATCGCACTGGCCGACGAGTACGCGCCCGAACATCTCGAGGTGCACGCCGACGACGACGAGCTGGATGCCTACCTGACCGGGCTGCGCAACTACGGCTCTCTGTTCCTGGGCCGCGAGGCGACGGTCACCTACGGCGACAAGGCCGTGGGCACCAACCATGTGCTGCCCACCGCGCGGGCGGCCCGATACACCGGCGGATTGTGGGTCGGCAAGTTCCTCAAGACGGTGACCTACCAACGCCTGACCGACGAGGGCACGCGCCGGATCGCTCCGGCGGCGGCGGCGATCGCCGAGGCCGAGATGTTCCTGGGTCACGCGATCACGGCGCACATGCGTCTGGAGCGAGCGGGAGTGGGAGATCCGGCCGTCTGAGAAGGTCAGACGAGTCGATTTGGACGGGCCCGATGACCGAAAAGCAGAGTGCACGAGCCCCGCGGTTAGATTCGCCTCCCCGGCTGGATCGAGGGAGGCCGGAACAATCAGCGACCAGTTCGGCGTGAGGGTGCCATTGCTTTGAAGCCTGCTCCGTTCACCTACCACCGCCCGGGCAGCACGCACGAGGCGCTCAGCATGCTCGCGGCGGATCCGCAGGACACCAGCGTCCTGGCCGGAGGGCAGAGCCTGATCCCGATGATGAATTTTCGCGTCGCGCTGCCGGGGAACCTGGTGGATATCAACTTTCTCGACGAGCTCGACTACATCAGGCTCGACGATGGCTGGTTGGCGATCGGAGCGCGGGTGCGCCAATCGGCGGCTGAGCACTCCGAGCTCGTCGCGCGCGAAGCGCCGCTGCTCACCGAGGCGCTCGGGTTCGTCGCCCATCCGCCGGTCCGCCACCGCGGCACCGTGGTCGGCAGCATCGCTCATGCGGATCCGGCGGCCGAGCTGCCGGCGGTCCTCCGTGCGCTTGACGGCGAGGTCGTGATCCGCGGAGAACGCGGCGAGCGGCGCGTGCCGGCGAGCGAACTGTTCGAGGGACCGTTGACGACGGCGGTGGCACCCGGAGAGATGATCACCGAGGTGCGCGTGCCGGCCCGGTCACCGGCCGGCGGGGCGGTGGTCGAGATCACCCGCCGCGTGGCCGATTTTGCCATCGCCGGCGCGGCGGTCTCGCTCTGGGCAGATGGGGCTCAGCCGGCGGCGATCGCTTTGTTTGGCGTGGGTCCCATTCCGGTTCGGGCGCAGGCGGCCGAGCGGCTGCTGGGCGAGAGCTATGGCGCGCCGACGTCCGAGGTGGGCGCGGCGGCGATGAGCGAGCTCTCACCGTCCGGGGACATCCACGGCTCGGCCGATTACCGCCTGAGTGTGGCCGGGGTCTGCGTCGAGCGGGCGCTAGCGCGTGCCCGGGAAGGAGCGTCATGAACCGCATCCCGATCGCCCTGACGGTCAACGGCGTACGCCACGAAGCCGAGGTGGAGTCACGGCTTCTGCTCGTCGACTTCCTGCGCGAGCAACTGGACCTGGTCGGCGTCCACATCGGCTGCGAGCACGGCGTGTGCGGCACCTGCACCGTGCTGATGAACGGCGAGTCGATCCGATCCTGTATTACGTTCGCCGTGCAAGCCGACGGCGCCGAGCTCACCACTGTCGAGTCGCTGGCCCAGGGCGCGACGCTGCATCCCCTGCAGGAGGCCTTCTGGGAGAAGCAGGGACTGCAATGCGGCTATTGCACGCCCGGCATGCTGCTGCGCTCGTTGGAGCTGCTGCGCGAGAACCCCCAGCCGTCGGCTGATCAGGTGCGGGAGGCCATCTCGAGCAACCTGTGCCGCTGTACCGGCTACCAGTTCATCATCGAGTCGGTGCTGGAAGCGGCCGAGCAGATGCAGGCATAGCGATGGCCACTACGCAACATCCACCCACCCGTGACCTGAGCGGCGAGCGCAAATGGGTCGGCAAATCGATCCGGCGGGTTGAGGATCCCAAGTTCCTCCGGGGCCGCGGCAACTACATCGACGACATGCGCGTGCCCGGCATGCTCCACGCGGCGCTGGTCCGCAGCCCCCACGCCCACGCCCGGATCCTCAGCATCGACGTCGAGGCGGCCCGGCAGCTGCCGGGTGTCTTCGCGGTCGTGACCGGTGCCGAAGCAGCCGAGCTGACCGACCCGCTGCCGGACTTCGGACCCGCCGCCGACAAGCACGTGTGGCGCTGCCTGGCCGTGGACAAGGTGCGCTACGTCGGTGAGGGTGTCGTGGCGATTGCCGCCGAGAGCCGCTACGTGGCCGAGGACGCCGCCGACCTCGTCGAGGTCGAGTACGAGCAGCTGGAGCCGGTGGTCGACCCCGAGGCCGCGCTCGCGCCGGACGCGGCGATCGTTCACGACCTGCTGGGCACCAACCTGGCCTACGAGCGGACCTTCACGTTCGGCGATGTCGACCGGGATTTCGCCGAGGCGGACCTGGTCGTCTCCGACCGACTGCGCTGGCACCGATCGGGCGGACAGCCGCTGGAGACCGTCGGTGCGATCGCGACCTATGAGGTCGGGACCGGGATGATGACGATCCAGACCAACTCGCTGAGCTTCACGAGTTACCTGTTCATGCTCGCCGGAACGCTGAAGATCCCGCCGAATCGGCTCGACATGCAGCCGCATCCGGCCGGTGGCAGCTTCGGTACGAAGCTGTTCGCCACCAAGGTCTCGGCGATCGCGGGGATGCTCTCCAAGCTGGTCGGGCGCCCGGTCAAGTACGTGGAGGACCGGATCGACAACATGTCCAACTGTGACCACCATGGCTCCGATCGGGTCTATTACGCCGATCTGGCGGTGATGCGCGACGGCACGCTGAAGAGTCTCCGCGTGCACACGGTCGATGACTACGGCGCCTACATTCAGTTCGGCGTGGGCCATCACGGCAACGCGCTGGCCCAGGCCACCGGCCCGTACCACATTGGCAGCCTCGAGTACGGCGTCAAGGCGGTGCTCACCAACAAGTGTCAGCAGGGCGCCTACCGCGGCTTTGGCTCCGAGGTCCACAACTGGATGTTGGAACGGATGGTCGATCTGGCGGCGCGCGAGCTGAACATGGACCCGGCCGAGATCCGCCGGGCCAACTTCATTCGCAAGGAGGAGTTCCCTTACTTCATCCCGACCGGGAACGTCTACGACAGCGGCGACTACGAGGGCGTGCTCGACAAGGCACTCGCGCTGGCCGATTACGAAGGCTGCCGCGAAATGCAGCGCCAGGCGCGTGAGGAGGGTCGCTACGTCGGGATCGGCCTGGTCGCCTGCCAGGAGCGCAGCGTGTTCAGCGCGACCGAGTTCTGGTTCTGGTTCGACGAACCTGCAGCGCCCGTCACGTCGATGCCGGAGAGCATCACGCTGAGGGTCGGCGCGCTGGGCGATATCACCGCGACGCTGTACTCGTGCGCCTTCTGGGGTAACAGTCCCGAGACGATGGTCGCGCAGCTGGTCGCCGAGGAGTTCGACGTCGAGCCGCACGACGTGTCGGTGATCTACGCAGGCTCGCGCAACGGATTGCCGGCGACCGGTCCGGGTGGCAGCCGTACCACGGTGATGCTGGCCGGGGCGATCGAGGGCGCCACCGAGCGGATCAAGGAGAAGGCATTCAAGGTCGCCGAGCACATGCTCGAGGCTCAACCTCGATGACCTCGAGTGGCACGACGGTGGCGTCCAGGTCAAGGGCTCGCCGGACACGCGCAAGTCGCTGGGCGACATCGCGCTGCAGACGCACCTGTTCAAGCACAGCCTTCCCGAGGAGATCGAGAGCGGTCTGGAGGCCAGCAAGGTCTATGACCATCCGTACACCACGATGCCGTCCGCCGATCGCAGTGACCTCGGCGTGTTCTACCCATTCGTCGGCCACGCGTGCCACATCCCGATCGTGGAAGTCGATATCGAGACCGGTCAGGTGCGCTTCATCAAGTACATCGCCGTGCACGACTGCGGCACGCTGGTCAACCCTCGATCGCTTGCGGGACACATCACCGGTGGGGTGATGCAGGGAATCGGAACCGCGCTGTATGAGCAGTTCGTCTATGACGAGACAGGCAATCTGGTCACCCAGAGCTACCTGGATTATCTGATCCCCACCGCCATGGAAGCGCCGGAGTTCGTGATCGGACACCAAGAGACACCGTCACCGTGGACTCCGCACGGGATCAAGGGCGGCGGTGAAGGTGGGCGGATGATGGCGCCGGCCGCGGTGGCAGCGGCGATCGACGACGCCCTTGCGCCGCTCGGGGTCCGCGCGCGAGTGCTCCCCGCGACACCGTCGCGTCTGTTGGAGTTGATCAACGCCGCGAAGCAGGCGAGCGGCGGGTCGACCCCGGCGTAGTGACGGCGGCCAGCCGACTGCAACATTTCTGTGTTGTGGGTAGGGAGCGCTCTGGTCCGCGTGCAACCATGACTGGATGGCCACGACTAGCTCGGATACGTTCGCCCCGACGGCCCTCGACCGCCTGCGCGCGCTGACCGCCGAAGCTGGGTCGCAATTCCGGCCGGGACAGCTGGAGGCGATCCACGACGTCGTCGCCGATCGCGCGCGAGTGCTGTGCGTGCAGCGAACCGGGTGGGGAAAGTCGGCGGTGTACTTCGTGGCGACGGCGCTGCTGCGCGAGGCGGGCGCCGGGCCCGACGTTGATCGTCAGCCCGCTGCTGGCGCTGATGCGCAACCAGATCGCCGCGGCGCAGCGGCTGGGGCTGCGCGCCCACACGATCAACAGCACGAACCGTGAGGAGTGGGACGACGTCCGTGACCGGCTCGCCGCGGACACCATCGACCTGCTGCTGATCAGTCCCGAGCGGCTGAACAACCCGCGCTTCCGCGAGGACATGCTGCCGCTGTTCGCCGCGTCGGTCGGGCTGCTGGTCATCGACGAGGCGCATTGCATCTCCGACTGGGGCCACGACTTTCGCCCGGACTACCGGCGCGTCAGGGACATGCTCGACGCGCTCGCGCCCGATGTCGCGGTGCTGGGCACCACGGCCACAGCGAACAATCGCGTCGTCGGGGACGTCCTCGAGCAGCTGGCCGCGCCTGCCGGCGAGCCGCTGCGTTCGTATCGAGGCCCGCTGGCGCGCACCAGCCTGCGGCTCGAGGTCCTCGAGCTGCCGCGGCCCGCCGAGCGGCTCGCCTGGCTCGTCGAGCACCTGGGCGGGCCGGAGGCAATTCCGGGCTCGGGGATCGTCTACACGCTGACCAAGCGCGACGCCGAGCAGGTGGCGACGTTCCTGACCGCCAACGGGATCCCGGCATTGGCCTACAGCGGCGAACAGGACACCGAGAGCCGGATCGCCACCGAGGAGCGCCTCCTGCGCAACGAGATCAAGGCCGTCGTCGCCACCAGCGCGCTGGGGATGGGCTACGACAAGGCCGATCTGACCTTCGTCGTGCACTACCAGGCGCCCGGTTCGGTCGTCTCCTACTACCAGCAGGTCGGCCGCGCCGGCCGCGGGGTCGATCACGCCGACGTCGTCCTGCTGCGCGGCGGCGAGGACCGCCGCATCCAGGACTTCTTCATCGAGCAGGCGTTTCCCGCGCGCGAGCGAGTCGCCGCGGTGCTCGACGAGCTGGAGGCGGCCGGCGAGTCGGGACGGACAACGCGCGAGCTGATGGCGCGTGGTCAATCTCGGCATGGGACGGATCGAGGCGATGCTGAAGATCCTCGACGTCGAGGGCGCGGTGCGCCGCGACGGCTCGCGCTGGCGATCGGTGCCGGACGCGGACTGGAGCTATGACGGCGAGCGCTACGCGCAGGTCACCGCCCTGCGCCGTGCCGAGCAGACGGCGATGGCCGCGTTCGGCGTCGACGGCCGGTGCCTGATGCGCGTGCTGCAGGAGGAGCTCGACGACCCCGATGCGCAGGACTGCGGCCGCTGCTCGGTGTGCACCGCGCCGCGCTTCGCCCAGCCGCCGGACCCCGCGCTGGTCGAGGCGGCCCAGCGCCACCTGCGCTCGCGGCCGCTGGAGCTGGAGGTCAAGAAGATGGCGCCCGATGCGGCCGGCACGATGCGCAAGATCCCCGAGGACGTTCGCATCGAGCCCGGCTGGGCGCTCGCGCGCTTCGGCGACGGCGGCTGGTGGCCGGCGGTCGAGCGCGGCCTGCGCGCCGGAGAGTTCGACGCCGAGGTCGTCGTCGCGCTCGCGGACATGCTGCGCGACGCAGGCGAGTCCGTGGCGTGGGTGACCAGTGTTCCCTCGGTGCGGCCTGGGCGACGTCCTCGTGCGGCTGGCGGAGCGCCTGGCGCTCGAGCTGGGGGTCCCGCACGTGGAGCTCGTGGCGCGCAAGCAGGCTCGCCCGCCCCAACGCGAGATGGCCAACGCCGTGCAGCAGGCGGCCAACGTGCGCGGTGCCTTTACGGTTCTGGCCACCCCACCGGCCGGTACCGGTGTCCTGCTCGACGATCGCCGCAGCTCGGGATGGACGCTGGCCATGGTCGGCGGTCAGCTCCGCCGCGCGGGCGCCGAGCGGGTCGTCCCGCTCGCGCTGGGAACGTTGTCCTAGACGGCCGTGAGCTCTGCCACGTGGATCGGACCGCATTGTGAGATGCCATCAGACAGACGCGTGGCGGTCACCTGCTCCCAGCGCCCACTGGCGACGAGCTCGTTGCACAGACGCTCGACGTCGTCCAGCGACTCTTGGGCCACGGGATCCTCGAACAGGTCCTGGCTGAAGATGAGATTGTCGGCGGCGTTGCGGATTCGGTCCTGCTCGTTGTCCAGCAGCTTGCTCGGACCCAAGTCATCGAGGAGCTGAACAACTCGCCGGTAGGCTTGTACACGTTCAGGGCTCATGGCGCACTTTCCTCGTGGAGCGAGATTTCATGCCACCCATGATGGACGCGAGCGCGGCGGAAGCATTTAGCCACCTGGCCAAAGATCCGCACCGGTGCTTGTCCCTGCAGCAGGGAGATCCGCGCGGCTAGCGCGCACAACACCTGCACAACTGTTCATGCAATAATTTGAGCATGGGACATGGCGTCGAGCCCGAGCTGGGTTTCCTCTCCGCGGACACGGCGCGATCGGTCGCACAGACGATGCAGGCTCTGGCCACGCCAAGCCGGGTGAGAATCCTCAGCCGGTTGGCGGTCGGTCCCTGCTCGGTCGGCGACCTGGCGCGCGACGTCGGGATGGAACAGTCGGCCGTCTCACAGCAACTGCGCGTGCTGCGCCATCTCGGCTTGGCCGTCGGGGAGCGCGACGGTAGGCAGGTCATCTACGCGTTGCACGACGATCACGTGCGCGCCCTACTCGGCGAGGCGGTGTCTCACACCGAGCACCTCCGCCTTGGCTTGGCCACGAGCCCGGCGGCGGAAGCGCTACCGGCATGAGCGCGACGACACCCGCTCTGTTCGCGGCGGCGGCCGGGGTCGGCGTCGGACACGCGATCCTCCCCGACCACTGGGTGCCGTTGTCGGTGCTCGGCCGGGCACGACGCTACCCGCTGTCCAAGGTCGCCCGTCTGTCCGGGTTGGCCGGCGTCGCCCACGTCCTGCTCTCGATCGTGCTCGGTGGCGTGATCATCGCGATCGGCCTGCAGTTCCGCTCGGCGATCCAAAACGCTCAGGACACGATCATCGGCGCTCTGCTGATGGCCACCGGCATCGCCTTTCTCGCCTTTGAGCTGACGGGGCACGGACACAGCCACCCACATGGCGACGAGGGGCACGCGCACGGCGAACATGGGCACGGACACAGCCACCAGCACGGCGACGACGGACACGAGCACGGCAACGAGGGACACGACCAAGACGACGGCGACCGACATGGGGTCCGCGGCCTGGCGGCCGTGATGATCCCGTTCGGCGCGGCCGCCTCACCGGATCTCACGATTCTTCCCGTCTTCCTGTCCGCGGCTGCGGTGGGCGTCGTGACCGCCATCGGCTCGGTCGTGATCTTCGCCGCGGTCACGATCGGCACGATCGTTGGCCTGACCCTGACCGCGACGAAGGGTGGATACCAGATTCGCGGTCAGTGGCTCGATCGCTGGGGCAACGCGATCACGGCGATCGTGCTGCTCGTGATCGGCGCCCTGGTTCTCACCGGCGCAATCTGATCGCCGGCCGCACCGGCGTGGGCGTCAGTCCCGCTCGAGCAGCATCGCGATGCCCTGGCCGCCGCCGATGCAGAGGCTGACCAGCCCGAGCTTGTCATCGTTGCGCTCCATCTCGGCCAGGATCTTGGTCGTGATGATCGCCCCGGTCGCAGCGATCGGGTGCCCGAGCGCGATTGCTCCGCCGTTTGGGTTGACCTTTGAGAGGTCGAACTCGAGGTCTTGGCAGACGGCGAGCGACTGGGCGGCGAATGCTTCGTTGAGCTCGATCACGTCGACCTCATCGAGCGTCTTGCCCGCCCGCGCCAGCGCCTTGCGCACCGCGGGAACGGGCCCAATGCCCATCGTCTTGGGCTCCACCCCGCACATCGCGTAGGAGAGGATGCGTGCGCGCACCGGCGCGCCCAGCTCTTGCGCTCGGCTGGCGGACATGACCACCACCGCGGCGGCGGCGTCGTTGACGCCGGAGGCGTTGCCGGCGGTCACCGTCCCGTCCGGCTTGAACGCCGGCTTCAGCTTGGCAAACGTCTCGATTGTGGCGTCGCGGCGGACGTGCTCGTCAACGCTGAACTCGACCGTCCCTTTGCGTGTTTTGATCTCGATCGGTACGACCTCGCCTGCGAACCGGCCGGCGTCGATGGCCACCTGGGCGCGACGGTGGGACTCGAGCGCGAATTCGTCCTGCGCGGCGCGGGAGATCCCGTGGGACTCGGCGAGATTTTCGGCCGTCACCCCCATGTGGATCTCGTTGAACGGATCGGTGAGGCAGCCGACGACGGAGTCGGTCAAGGACGTGTCGCCCATGCGGGCGCCCCAGCGGCTGTTGTTGAGCCAATAGGCGCCGCGACTCATTGATTCGGCGCCCCCGGCTACTACGACTTCCGCATCGCCGGTCTGGATCGCCTGGGCCGCCGAGACGATCGCCTGGACGCCGCTGCCACACAGGCGGTTGACCGTGAAGGCCGGCGCCTCCTTGGGGATGCCGGCCCGGATACCGACGACGCGCGCCATGTACATGTCCTCGGGGGCGGTGTGGATGACGTTGGCGAAGACGACCTGGTCAACCTGCTCGGGTCCGAGACCCGCGCGCTCGATGGCAACGCGGGCCACCGTGGCCCCGAGCTCGGAGGGGGGAACGTCACGCAGGCTGCGCCCGAACGACCCGATAGCAGTCCGGGCCGCCGAAGCAATCACGACGTCGGTCACAGGAACTTCCTTTCGTGTTGCGTGTCAAAGAGCGGTGGGGCATCGTGTGATCAACCGCGATTCGGGTACGATCGATGTACCGGGTATTGTGACGAACGATCGGGCCGCCGGGTCAGGCGGCAGGGTGGCTGAGAGAGTTTGGTGAATAGCATCACGAACGGAACCGCGGCGTCCGCCGAGCTGGCTCGCTCAGCGGCGAGCGCGTTGGCGCCTGAGGCCGAGCGCACTGATCGATTTGGACCCGGCTCTGTTCGGGCGGGCGCTGGCCGATGCCGCGGCGGCCGCGGCGCAGCACCCGGTGGCAGTGGCCGAGGCGGGCATCAGCTGTGCCGTCGACCTCACCCGTGCCGCGCTGGCCACCGCGTCGCGGGCGCTGGGTGCGAGCACGCCGGGGCCGTTGCCACCGACCGGAGCGGATCGTCGGTTTGCTGATCCCGCGTGGGAGGAAAATCCGACCTTCTTCTGGCTCTGCCAGTCGTATCTCGTGCTCCGCCGACTGGCCGAGAACATTGTCGCCGCGGGCGAGCTTGATCAGGCCACGCGGGCCAAAGCGGAATTCGCCGTGAGCTTCCTGGCCGACGCGCTGGCGCCGACGAACCTGCTCCTGACCAATCCGGCGGCTCTCAAGCGAGCGTTTGACACTGGCGGCCGGAGCGTGCTTGTCGGCGCCCGCAACTTCTTGGACGATCTGCGTCACAACGGCGGCCGTCCGCGGCAGGTCGACACGAGCCCGTTCACGCTCGGCGAGAACATCGGCGCGACGCCGAGCAAGGTCGTATTTCGCAATGACCTGATCGAGCTGCTGCAGTACCTGCCCCAGACCGACGAGGTCCACGCGGTCCCCCTGTTGGCCAGCCCGCCGTGGATCAACAAGTACTACATCATGGACTTGGCACCGGGCCGGAGCCTGATCGAATGGGCGGTCCAGCACGGTCGCACGGTGTTCGCCATCAGCTACCGCAATCCGGACGCGTCCATGTCCGAGCTCACGATGGATGACTACTCGACGCTCGGCGTTCGCGCCGCGCTCGAGGCGATCAGCGAGATCACGGGGTCGGACACCGTCGATGTGCTGGCGGTGTGCCTCGGGGGCGCCCTGGCCGCCATGACGGCGGCGCAGCTGGCGGCCGGCGGCGAGGATGGTATCGGCACGCTGACGCTGATCAACACGCTGCTGGACTACAGCGAGCCGGGCGTGCTCGGCTGCTTCGTCGACGAGGGCACGGTCAACAAGCTCGAGCGCCGCATGGCGCGCAAGGGCTACCTCGACGGTGCCGATATGGCAGGTACCTTCAACGCGCTACGCGCCAACGATCTCATCTTCAGTTACGTGGCCTCCAACTGGCTGATGGGCAAGCAGCCACCCGCCTTCGACCTCCTGGCCTGGAACGCCGACGCAACCCGGATGCCGGCCGCCATGCACTCCGAGTACCTGCGCTCGCTCTACATCGAGAACCAGCTGGCGACCGGCATAATGGAGCTCGGCGGCCGGCGCCTCGACCTCGCGGCGGTGACGTCGGACACCTATGTCGTGGCGGCGGAGCGCGACCACATCGTGCCATGGCGCTCGTCGTATCGGACCACTGCGCTGCTGGGCGGGGACGTGCGCTACGTCCTGGTCAGCGGCGGCCACATCGCCGGCATCGTCAGTCCACCGGAGCCGAAGGCGTGGGTGATGACCTCCGACGAGTACCCGCCCTCCGCGGACGAGTGGCGCGAGCAGGCGACCCGCCACAGCGAATCCTGGTGGGAGGACTGGGCCCTCTGGATGGCCGAGCGCGCGGGCCCGCTCGGGAAGCCACCGCGGATGGGCGGCCCACGCCATCCGGTGCTGGCGAACGGGCCCGGCGAGTACGTGCTCGGCTGAGCAGCGAAGCCGGCCTGCGCGGCCGCCGGAGGCTTGACGGTCATCGAGGAAGCACTCATAGAGGATCCGAGGGAGACGTGATGCACGAGACTGCGAAGGCCGGCGCCTACGAGGAGACCTATGGCCGCTGGCATCGGGACCCAGAAGGCTTTTGGCGCGAGCTGGCAGCCGACATCGAGTGGGTGCGTGAGCCGGAGGTGGTACTGGATGACACCCGGGCTCCGCTGTACCGGTGGTTTGCCGGTGGTCAGCTCAATACCTGCTTCAACATGCTCGATCGGCACGTGCGCGATGGGCGCGCCGACCAGCCGGCGCTGGTCTACGACAGCCCCGTCACCCATCAGGTGCGCACGTACACCTACCGCGAGCTGCTTGATCAGACGGCGCGGGTGGCCGGGGCACTGACCCGCGAGGGGGTGGGCAAGGGCGATCGCGTGATCATCTATATGCCGATGATTCCCGAGGCTGTCATGGCCATGATGGCCTGCGCCCGGATCGGAGCGGTCCACTCGGTCGTGTTCGGCGGGTTCGCGGCCCACGAGCTGGCGACGCGGATCGAGGACTGCCAGGCCAAGCTCGTGATCTCGGCGTCATGCGGGATCGAGCCCAAGCGGATCGTTGAGTACAAACCGCTGCTCGACCGCGCGCTGACCATGCTCGATACCGAGCCGCCGCGGTGCATCATCGTGCAGCGGCCCGAGCATCAGGCCTCGATGGTCGCGGGGCGCGACATCACGTGGGAGCAGGCGCTCGACGGCGCCCAGCCGGTGGACTGCGTGACCGTGGAGGCCACCGATCCGCTGTACATCCTGTACACGTCGGGTACGACCGGGCTGCCCAAGGGCATCGTCCGGGATAACGGAGGCCACGCGGTGGCCTTGAAGTGGTCGATGGACGCGGTCTACGGCGTCAAGCCCGGTGAGGTCTTCTGGGCCGCCTCGGATATCGGCTGGGTGGTCGGGCATTCCTACATCGTCTATGGCCCGCTGTTGCACGGTTGCACGACGATCCTCTACGAGGGCAAGCCGGTGGGCACCCCCGACCCGAGTGCCTTCTGGCGGGTGTGCGCCGAGCATGGCGTCGACGTGATGTTCACGGCCCCCACGGCGATCCGGGCCATCAAGCGCGAGAGTCCCGGAGCGGAACACCGGCAGGGCCATGACCTGTCGAGATTGCGGACCCTGTTCCTGGCCGGCGAGCGCTGTGATCCCGACACGCTGCACTGGGCCGAGGAGATCCTGCATCGCCCCGTGATCGACCACTGGTGGCAGACCGAGACCGGCTGGGCGATCGCGGCCAATTGCATGGGACTCGAGCAGCTCCCGGTCAAGCCTGGGTCACCGACCCGGGCAGTCCCAGGGTATGACGTGCAGATACTCGACGAGCAGGGCGAGCCTGTCGACGCCGGTGAGGTCGAGGCGATCTGCATTAAGCTGCCGCTGCCGCCAGGGTGCAGCATGACCCTGTGGGGAAGCGACGAGCGCTGGATCGAGACCTACCTGTCGCGGTTTCCCGGCTATTACCTCACCGGTGACGCGGGCTACCTCGATGAGGACGGCTATCTGTTCGTCATGAGCCGCATCGACGACGTGATCAACGTGGCGGGCCATCGGCTGTCGACTGGAGCCATGGAGGAGGTCCTGGCCAGTCATCCCGATGTGGCTGAGTGCGCGGCGGTCGGCATGGCTGACCCGCTGAAAGGGCAGGTGCCAGTCGGTTTTGTCGTCCTCAAAGCCGGCGTCCAGCGCGACGACGCGACGGTCGCTACCGAACTGGTGGCACTGGTACGCGATGAGATCGGCCCGGTGGCGTTCTTCAAGGACGCGCGAGTCGTCAATGCGCTGCCCAAAACTCGCTCGGGGAAGGTTCTGCGCGGCACGATCAGCAAGATGGCGGATGGCGAGCCCTGGCGGATGCCCGCGACGATCGAGGACGCCAGCGTGCTCGATGACTTCAAACAGACCCTGAGCGCCATGGGCCGAAAGCCCCAGGACGCCCAGAGCTAAGGACGTTCGGAACGGCGCACCAGCGCGGCCTAACGCAGCGTGACCGCGCAGGCCGCGCTGCTGTCCGCCTTCTCGAAGAACTGCTGGTGGTACTCCTCGGCGCGGTAGAAGGTTGGCGCCGCGGTGATCTCCGTGACGATCGGATCGCTCAGCGACCGCTGCTCATCGTCGCGCGAGGAGATCGCGAGCGCCTGCTGATCTGCGTCGTGAAAGAAGATCGCCGAGCGGTACTGGTCGCCGATATCCCAGCCCTGGCGATTGCGAGTGGTCGGGTTGTGATTCCGCCAGAAGGTGCGCAGCAACTCCGCGTAGGTGACCTTGGCTGGGTCGAACCACACCTCGACAGCCTCAGCGTGGCCGGTATCGTGATGACACACCAGTTCGTAGGTGGGATGAGGGACACTCCCACCGATGTATCCGACGCTCGTCTCGAGCACTCCTTCAACGTCGCGGAACGCGGCCTCGACGCCCCAGAAGCAGCCGGCTGCGAAGGTGGCTCGCTGCGCGGTATCGAGCAGACTGCGCTCAGACTGCGACGCGGCTGCTGCGCGCTCGCGCCGGAGAGCTGGGGGGCGGGAAGTGAGTCATGTCTGGTCCTCTCCTGGTCAGGGGTGGTCACGGCCGAACGGCCTCGATGACATAGACCCAGGCACGATGCAAAACGGTTCACGGGCGCATCGTCGTCGGTCCACGACGCACAGAGAGCACAGGCGCTCGGCGCGCCTGTGCTCCGTGAACCAGCGGTGCGGTCGCGGCGAGGCGCGACGCCACGGCTACGCGATGAACTCGCGTGCCGCCGAGGTGTATGCCGCGGTGAGCTGACGCGTGAGGTCGACCTGCGTCTTCACGACGCTCTGCACGGTCTCGTTCTTCGAGTGGTCGGCCAGCTTCTGCTGATAGCTGGTGATGTTCTCGACCAGCTTCTCGTAGCCGTCGAGATAACGGCTGCCGGCGCGCTTGCCGGCCTTGACCAGACGCTCGTTGAGGTCACTGACATGCTCGGCAGCGGCGCTGAAGTCCGTCGGAATCTTGGTGGCGGTTGCCATGGGTCGTTCTCCTTGGATGCGTGAAGGGGGTCTGCTAGCAGGTTAGCATTGTACAGCTAATCCGCAAGCGGCGACCCGCAAGCGACGACCCGCAAGCGGCCAGCCGCTAGGTCGACTCGCCGACCGGCTCGGTGGCCGCGATGGCGCCGGCGATCATCATCAGGCCGAAGGCCTGGAATCCGTCCTGGCCGCCCTCGGCGATCAGCTGCTCGGTGCCGGCAAGCAGCGCATCGATGCGCTGCAGCGCCGGGCCGACCAGACCAGGATCGGGATCGCGGCAGGCCGCGCGGGCAAGCGCGATCCCCGGCAACGCACGCGTGCGGTCGGGCGGTCGAGGGCCGCTCATGACGGCGGAGAACCCCATCACCAGGTAGGCACCGACCCGCGCGAGCCTCCCGCTGACCAGTCGGACCTGGGGGACGCGTGGTGGTTGAGGCGGGGCGAGTGGACGACCCTCGAGCAGGGTGGTCATCGTTCCGCCGGCCAGCGCCACCCGCTCGTCGAGGTCCAGACCCGCGTAGCTCGCGGCTCGCATGGCCAGAAACAGGCCCCCTGCGGGCCGCCCGTAGGGGGCGTCAGAGGCAAACACGATGCGCTCAGCCGGGACGCGAGCAAACAACTCGACCACGTCAATGCCCGAAAAGCAGGACGTGTCGTAGACGACGTTGGGATGGTCAGCCAGTCGCGAGGCGAACATCCCCTGATCCGCGATTGCCGCATGCGCCAGCACGATTGGCACCTCGGGATAGCCCAGCGCGAGTTCGGCCAGCGGGGCCATCGATGGCATTCCACGACCCGCGTGGATCAGAATCGGGACGCCGGCATCGCGCGCGACGGCGAAGATTGACGCGGCTGCCGCACTGCCGAATCCGAATGCCTGCGCGCGCGGATGCAGCTTGATCCCGCGAGCGCCCAACGCCAGGCACCGTTGCGCCTCCGCCACCGGCTCGTCTGACGGATCCAGGCGGCAATACGGGTACAACCGGCCACCGGACTCTCGTGCCCACTGCAGGACGCGATCGTTGGGCACCCGATACGCCGGTCGCCGCTCGGGATCGTGCAACGGGAATACGCAAGCCCGCGCTGCGCGGTCGACCTGGTCGAGGTGCCCGAGCAGGCCCTCGAGGTCAAGCGACTGACCGTCCTCATCGAGACCGAGATGCGTATGTGCGTCGACGACCGCCGCGCGGGTCGGCAGGAGCTCGTCTAACTCGGTAGCGACCGGCGCGTACACCGAATTGAAGGACAGCGCCACGCGTTCATCCTCGCATTTCGGGCATCCCGCTGCCTCCTGAGCGCCGGCACCGGTGGCGCCCCGCCTCGGACGGGTCTGAGGACCACGGGCCGGCCCGAGCAGCTAGCGTGTTGGCGATGGCACCGGTCTTCCGCATGGTGTGCAGTCCCGCGACGCTGGCCGGCGCACCGAAGGGGTGGGCGGCCGAGACCCTCCGCGACGGCGAAGTCGCGCTGCTGGTCGACGAGGGTGGGCTGCAGGCCATCAACGCCGCGGCTCACGCGCTCGATCTCGTCACCGTCTCGATCGTCCGCAGCGAGGAGAGCGCCACGTTGCAGCGACAGACCGTGATCGCGTTCGCGGGCTCGTTGCCGCTGGTCTGGGTCGGCGCGGAATTCAGCGACTCGGTTCGGGCCTGGGCCCGCGAACGGCGCCCGATGACCCTGCTCGTCGAGGTCGACGGCGCTCTCCCTGATGAGGAGCGCGTGCGTGTCGGACGTTTCCTCGCCCTTCTCGGGCGCCAGACGGAATAGGTCAGCGCCGCATCACGAGCAGCTCGTCGCCCGCGCTCGCCAAATCGGGGAGCGCGCCCACCTAGACTGAGCTACCGATCGAACGAAGGAGGTCGGTTGTGGACCGCAAATGGTGGACCCTCGTAACCGTGTGCGTCGGCACGTTCATGCTGCTGCTCGACGTCACGATCGTCAACGTCGCCCTGCCGAAGATCCAGGCCGGGCTGGATTCGAGCTTCACCGATCTGCAGTGGGTCATCGATGCCTACGCGCTGACGCTGGCGGCATTGCTGCTCACGTCCGGATCGCTCGCCGACCTGCTCGGGCGGCGGCGGATCTTCGCGATCGGGCTGGTGGTGTTCTCCACGGCCTCGCTGCTGTGTGGCGTCGCCCAGTCGCCGTTGATGCTCAATCTCTCGCGCGGTGTGCAGGGGATCGGCGGCGCGATGATGTTTGCCACCTCGCTCGCGTTGCTCGGCAACGCCTATCGTGGACGCGATCGCGGTGTCGCCTTCGGGGTGTGGGGCGCGGTGACCGGTGCCGCCGTGTCGATCGGGCCGGTGGTCGGCGGAGCGCTGACGGACGCGCTCAGCTGGCGCTGGATCTTCTTGGTCAACGTTCCGATCGGGATCCTGGCGCTCGCGCTGACGATGTCCAAGCTCGAGGAGTCGCGCGACCCGGAGGGCGCCCGCCTGGACATCCCCGGCTTCGTCACCTTCACCGCCGCGCTGGCCGCGCTCGTGTTCGCGTTGATCGAGTCCAGCCCGAGGGGGTGGGGCAGCGCGTTGGTCGAAGGTTGCCTGATCGCGAGCGTCGTGCTGATCACGGCATTCGTGGTGGTCGAGCGCCGCAACCCCAAGCCGATGCTGGATCTGTCGTTGTTCCGCCGTCCCGCGTTCGACGGCGCGTCGATCGTCGCGTTCACGTTGTCGGCGTCGATCTTCGCCATGTTCCTCTACATGACGCTGTACCTGCAAGACCTGCTGGGCCTGTCGCCGCTCGAGCGCCGGTCTGCGCCTGCTCACCCTGTCCGGGGCGATCCTCATCACCGCGTTCGTGGCCGGCCGACTGACGACGGTCGTGCCGGTACGGTTGCTGATGGGCGCCGGGCTGGCACTGGTCGGAGTGAGCCTGCTGCTCATGCGAGGCGTGACCGTGACCTCGGAATGGACGCACCTGCTCCCCGGCTTCGTGGTCGGCGGCGTGGGGGTCGGCCTGATCAACCCCCCGCTCGCCTCGACCGCGATTGCCGTCGTTCCGCCGCGCCAGGCCGGCATGGGGTCCGGGATCAACAGCACCTTCCGCCAGGTCGGGATCGCGACCGGGATCGCCGCGCTCGGTTCGATCTTCACAAGTGCGGTCCGGGCGCATGTGAACTCCGGATTGGCGGCCGTCCACCAGGGCGGAGCTAGGGCAATCGCCACGGCGATCGCCAACGGCCAGACCCGTCAGGCGGTCGCCCAGGTGGCGCCTCGCGCACGCGCGGCCGTGGGTCACGTGGCCCGCGCGAGCTTCATCGCCGGCCTCAACGAGATCTTCCTGGTGGGCGCGATCGTCGCCCTGCTGGGCTCGGTCGCCGCGCTGGCGTTGATCCGCTCCAGCGACTTCGTTTCCCAGACCGAAGGGCAACCCGAGTCACGGCCCGCCGACACGCCGCAGCCGGCGCGAGCCTGAACGCGCGACACCAAGCGCACTCGGGCAGGACGGACTGGCGCGGAACGGGCTGGCGCAGGACGAGCTAGCGGAGGATGTTCACGGCTCGCGCGGCTACCAGGAGCACCGTGATGGCTGAGATCGCCGACTCGGCGAGCATCATCAGCTTCGCGCGCCGTTTCAGGGGCATCGAATCGGTCGGGCTGAAGGCGATCGAGTTGGTGTAGGAGATGTAGATGTAGTCGGCCAGTCGCGGGAGCCAGTTGGGCTCGGCCAGGGTCGGGTTCTCGTCCTGCGGGAACTGGAAGTCGCGCGGCGGCGGCTCCGCGGCGAGCCGGCGGATCGGACCGCCGCGGTCGATCTCCCAGAACAACAGCCCGAACGTGATCACGTTCGTGCTCCAGATCGTGGCGCCCTTCAGCAGCAGCTCCCCGCCGCTCTTCTCCTCCGCGTTCAACAACGACGCGATCAGGGCGATCAGCGCCACGACGTTTGCCGCCGTGATCACGGCGACCAGTGCCAGGGCGAATGAGCGGCGCAAGCCCATCTGCTCCAGGCGGTGCCGCGGTCGCGCGAACGCGAGTGGCAACAGCAGGACCGCTTCGGGGACGGCGGGGATCAGCCAGACCCAGCCCGGAAGCCCGACCAGCGTCCATCCATGGGCCAAACTGAACGCGGCGAGCGTGACCTGCAGTGCGATCACGAGCCCCACGGCAAACGTCGCCTCGAACCGGGACTCGATCTCCTCCTCGTGCAGCTCCCCTGTGCTCACCTCATGACCAGCGGTCACTCACTGGCCGGCGCTGATGGTCTGCTCGGGGGAATTTCGTCGGGATCGACGAGGTCGGTGGGGGCAAGGATGAACACCTCGCACATCATGTCCGGACCCTGCTGGTTACCGCTCATGAAGCCGGTCACCCGGCGACCGGTGGCGTGCTCGATCACGGCCTCGAAGCGCTCGCGCATCAGGTCCTGGAACTCCATGCGCTGCTGGATCACGGTGGCCCCGCGTCCGCCTTCCAGCAGCGTCTGCTCCACGCGCGAGAAGCCACCGCGTAACACGCACACCACCAGATCGTCCTGGTAATAGGACTTTGTGCGGGTTGGCCCGCGACCGTAGAACTCCTTCAGCAGGGCAACCATCCCGTCCGAGATCGCGGTGAGCACATCACCATGCGTCCGGGGCGTGCGCGTAACGTCTGGCGGGCTCAATGCGAGGCCGGGTGTGCTCGGTATCCGTCGACAAACCGATGTTAACGACATCGGCGCTACAGTTGTTCCTCGATCGCTCGTTGGGTCATCGCCCTTCCCTCGCGCGCGAGACCCGCCTCGGAGGACGAGAGAGAAGGCCGCTATGTCGGCCCCCAATGTTCCGTTGGTCGGTGACGCTCTACTGGTTGCCGTGACCGATGCCATGGTCGCGTTACACGAGCGCTACTTCCATCGTGCGCCGGTCACCGCCAAGACGCTGCTGCTGGGCGACGAGCTGCTCGTGTGCGTGCTCGGAGGCGTCTACACCGAGGTCGAGAAGACGATCATCGAGATTCAACGCGCCCCGATCGTCCAGGAAACGCGCAGCGCGTTCCAGTCAGCAATGCAGAACAAGTTCATCGCCGCGGTGGAAAGCCTGTCCGGTCGCCAGGTGCTGACCTTCATCTCCAACCATCACGTCGGTCCCGACCTCGAAGTCGAGGTGTTCATGCTCGCGCCGCTGGCCGGAAGCCACTCCGGAACGCTGGCCGCCTAGATCCCACGTTCCACGCTCGCGACCCGGGTCCCGCCGTCTCGACCCGCGGAACTCAAGCCGGGCTTGTCGTCTGACGATAGTGACGGTGAGGACCCGTCGGCTGATGAACCCCAACGTCATCTCAAACGCGCAGCGTGGGCCCCCGCGCTCGGTTTGGGGGCGGCTGCGGGGTCGCGCCCGCGCGGCGCTCATCGGGGGCCTGATCATCGGCGTCGGGGCTGCCGCGTCGTGCTTGCTGGCGGCTGAATGGCGATCCAATCAGCTGAGCGCGAACCGCACGTCGTTTGGCTCCACGGCCACCGACCTGAGCAGCTCGCTGGGTTCCAAGCTGGAGGCCACCTTCGCACTGACGCGCACGATGCGCGCGATCGCGACGATGGAGCCCCACGCCGGGGACACCCGATTCCGGCAGTGGTATGAGGAGCTGCAGCGTGGAGCTCCCGCGGCGCCGGGGGTCGTCGCGGTGCTGATCGAGCCGGTGCGCGCGTCTGCGCTGGCGGCGTTCCGCCGCCAGGCCGAGGCCGACCCGACGTTTCGCACACTGCTCGGCGGACGGTTTCAGATCGTGCCGACCGGCCGGCGAGCCGTCTACTGCCTGACTCGGGCGATTGTGGGCAGCGACACCACGGCGACGAGCCTGTATCCGCCGCTCCTGGATTACTGCGCCCCGGTGCTCCCGATCATCGGCCGATCGCCCTATGCGGCGTTGATCCGGACGGGGACCGACACGGGGTCATTCTTTGTCAGCTCCCTACCGGGTGTCGGTGGTTCGCTGGTTGCGGTCGGCGCCGCCGTGTACCGGCGCGCCGCGCCGATCTCGACCGTGAGGGCGCGGCGGGCCGCGCTGATCGGATTCATCGGGACCTCCTTCAACAGCGCGGCGCTGATCCGTTCGGTGCTCGTCGGCCGGCCAACGCTGAGCGTCGCGCTGTACCACAGGAATGCCGGTGAGCCGCTCCAGCTGATCGCGCGGGCGGGCGCCGCGGTGAACGGCGGGACGGCGGTCTACTCGACCCGCAACCCGCTCTCAGACGGCTGGGTGGCAGAGGTGATGGGAACCTCCTCGGGCGCGGTCTCGCCCAGCGCCCAGGGGCTCGTTGTCCTGGGTTTCGGCCTGATCATCACGCTGCTCATCCTGTTGCTCTACATCGCCCAGTCGCGCTCGCGCCAGCGCGCCTGGAGCCTGGTCGGTGAGAAGACCGAAGAGCTCGAGTACCGGGCGCTGCACGATCCGCTGACCGGTCTGCCGAATCGGACCCTGGTCCTCGACCGCGCCGAACAGATGCTCGCGCGAGCGCGACGGCGTCGGGTTCCGGCGATCGCGTTGTTCATGGACATCGACAATTTCAAGCAGATCAACGATCGGTTCGGCCATCGGGCCGGAGACGAGGTCCTGCGGCGAGTCGGGGCACGCCTCAACAGCGTGTTGCGAGACAGCGATACGGTTGGCCGCCTCGGCGGGGACGAATTCGTGATGCTGGTCGACCCAGCGGGTCTGGATGCGGCGCCTGAGCTGATCGCCGAGCGGATCCTGGGCCTGCTGCGCCAGCCGATCATCCTGCCCGAGCCGGCCAGCTCGTCGCTGCTGGTCACGGCGAGCATCGGCATCGCGCTCGGAATACCCGCCGCGGCCGAGGATCTGCTGCAAGACGCGGATCTGGCGCTGTACAGCGCCAAGGCGGTCGGCAAGGACGGGTATGTCCTGTTCGAGTCCGCGATGCAGACGGCGGCTCGAGATCGCATGCACCTGGAGCTGGACCTGGCCGGCGCACTCGCGGACGACCAGCTGTTCCTCGAGTATCAGCCGGTGCTGAGCCTCGAGAACGAGCAGGTGGTCGGCGTGGAGGCGCTGGTGCGGTGGCGACACCCGACGCGTGGCGTGATTCCACCCGACATGTTCATACCGATCGCGGAGGACAACGCCCTGATCGTTCCGATCGGACGCTGGGTGCTCGATCAAGCCTGCGGCCAAGCCGCCGCCTGGCGCCGGAAGGGACATGCCCTGAGCATGTCGGTCAACGTCTCCGGTCGCCAGCTCGAACGCACAGAGTTCGTCGGCGAGCTGCGCAGCGCCCTGCACGACAGTGGCCTCGAGCCGGGCGCGCTGACGCTCGAGATCACCGAGACCGCGTTGATGCGCAACCCGGGTGCCACCGCGAAGCTCTTGGCTGAGCTGAAGGCATTGGGCGCTCGGATCGCCGTCGACGACTTCGGCACCGGGTATAGCTCCCTGGCCTATCTCCGTCAGTTCCCCGTCGATTCGCTCAAGATCGACCGCAGCTTCATCACGGGCCTAGCGATCTCCGGAGAGGAGCACGCGATGACGCACACGCTGATCCACCTCGGCAAGGCTCTCGGCCTCGAGACCCTGGCGGAGGGCGTCGAGCACTATGACCAGGTCCGCCGACTGCAACGGGAGGGCTGCGACCTCGCGCAGGGATTTCTGTTCGCCGCGCCGCTCTCGGCCGACGCACTCGAGCGGTTTCTCGAGCAGCGCGCCGAACAGACGGCCACCGTGAGCTAGACGCCTAGCTCGGCTGACGCAAGCCGGACTCCCTCGAGCCGAGCGGAGATCTTCTGCATCGCGACATCCCGGGCGAAGTCAGGCGAGCCGTGCTTTGGCTTCACGTCCCGGCTGAACGGGGAGAACCCGCAATCGTCGGTGGCGCCCAGACGCTCGATCGGGATGTACTGAGCAGCGGTGAGCAGCTCCTGCTTCACGTGCTCAGCCGTCTCCACCTCGGGCGATAGGGGGTTGATCACGCCCATGAAGCAGACCTGCGCGACTCCGTTCGCGTCGGCGCGACTGTACTGGCCGCACAGCTTGTAGACGCTCTCGCGGTCCTCCTCGCTGGCGCATTGGATCAGGAAGTAGCCGGCGTTCATGTCGAACATGTGCTCGAGCAGCAGCTCATAGGGCACTTCCTTGCTGTGTACCGAATCGCAATCGCCGCCCGGGCACGTGTGGATGCCGATGTTGGTGCGCTCCGGCGCGGAGAAGCGGTCCAGCAGCCGGTTGTTCATGTCGATGAAATCCTGGAGCATGTTCTTCCCCGTCCACGGATTCCGGGCGTCGTTCTTGTTGGCCAGCCGGCCCTCGGTGAAATCGACGGAGACCCTGACCGCTCCGGCCTGGAAGCACTGCCGGATGTCCTTCTCGCACTCGTTGATGACGTCATCGAGGAACTGCTCGCGGCTGTACCCGGGGAGCTCGTCCTCCAGGGGATACAGAAGGGCCATCATCGATGGCGAGATCACCGCTTGCTTGACCGGCTTGGTGGCGATCTTCACGTTCTTCTCGACGTACTCCGAGGCATACGTCTTGTATCGGAACGGGCCCCCGGTGAGGCGTGGGAGCTGGCGATGGTGGCCGTCGTCGAAGATCGCGAAGAACTGCCCGTCACCCGCGAGATTGTCGGCCAGGCCGGTGCCGGCCAGGGTGTCGGTGATCGAATAGGTGGCGAAGCTCGACTCTCGTTGCTCACCGTCGGTCACGATCGGCTCGCCGGTCGCCTCGAGTCGGTGGATGGAGTCCGTTGCCGCCTCGTCCTGAGCCGCCTGCAGCTGCTCCCAGGTGATCTTGCCCTCGTCGTGGTCGGCGTAGGCCTCTTGGAGCTTCATCGGCCTCGGAAGGGAACCGACGAGCTCTGTCGGGATGGGCATAAGGAGTCCTCTCCTCGTAGTAACGCATTCGGATGGTCACCTGAGGACCACGGCCCACAACGATGCAGGCCCGACGAAATCAGACTGACCGATCTCCCTCTGAGCAGCTCACCTTACTCCCCGGCGGGAGGCGATTCAAGTGCGCGCGAGCGGCTGGGAGCCAGTCGCGTGATCGAGCAGAAGCGTCGCGATGTGCTTGGCGCGTTGCGCCGCATCAGCGTCGCCTTCGCCGGCCGCCACGATCGATCCCTTCATCAGGATGTGCCACTCGCGGGCAAAATGGTCGGCGTCGGCGATCCCCGCGCGGCGGGCCAGATCCTCCAGGAAGTGACGGATTCCGGCCAGGTACGCGGCGCCCGCGCGATTGACCGGATGACTGGGGTCCGGGTGCTCGAGCATCACGTTGATGAACGAGCAGCCCTCGAAATCCGGCGTCCGGAACCACTCGTCAAACACGTCGAAGATCGCCAGAAGCTGTTCCCGCGGTGCCACGGCTCGCCGCTGTACCTCGGTCTGCAACCAGCCGCGGGTCCAGAGCTGCCTCGCGCCGCTCGAGGAAGGCGAGCACCAGATCCTGCTTGGACCCGAAATGACGGTACAGGGTCTGCCGTGCGACCCCGGATCGTTCGATGATCGCGTCGACTCCCACCGCCTGGACCCCCTGGCGGGAGAACAGCTCATAGGCGGCGCTCAGCAGTCGCTCTCGCGCATCGCTGGGCCCCCCCGAGCGGGCATCCGAGTTAGCCGCCGTCATCGGCCCGAATGTACCAGTCGCCCTGGTGGGCTCCGTGCGGCCGTCTGAGCTCGCGTCAGTCCGGCGTACCGAGGGAGAACGATCTCACTCCTGTTCAGTCACATTCCACGGGGACGGCTGACCGGTCGTCACTCCGGGGGCGGATTGCGCAGTGCCCCGACGACGGCGATCGTGAACAGCGCGAGGATCAGAACCGAGACGACGTCCAGCGGCGTGAGGCCATTGTCGGCGATGTCCGCGACGGTGAGGGCGCCCAGCAGGACGATGAACAACAGCGCCAGCGTGAGCACCGCGGCGCGCACGGTTCAGTACACCGGATCGGGGGGCATGATCGGTCTGCGCTTGGTCACGAACAGGCGCAGGTAGACGACGACGTTCGCCACGATCAGGGCCACCGTCACGAACGGGAACCGCTCGGTGGGGATGTTGTCCTTGATCGGGAGCACGCGCCCGAGAGCTTATGTTCGGGGCAAGCGGCTCGGGCCGCCGCACGGGCGCCACACGCGGCGCTCGCTCAGGCTGCTCGCGTGGCTAGCGCTGCACGAGCCGCGGCTGAGCCGGCGCGCCGACCGCGGTGATCCGCCACGGCTGCGCGGCATCGCCGTCGAGCGCGAGCGTCCAGTGCTCGGTGAACTTCGTGGAGCGCGTTTGGCTGCCCGCCACGATCGCGGTGGTGTCGCGGTCCTCGAGGTAGCGACGTCCAGCCAGATCGACGTCGATCGTCATGGTCGGCGGCTCGGACGCCGCGTCCAGCCCGGCGATCCTGATCTGCCTGACCAGAGGACCGCGGACCACCAAGCGCGTCCGACCGCTGGGGTCGCCCGGATGCAGCAGTTCGCGCGCGGCCGCCGGCGTCGCGATCGCGAGCAGTGCGGCGTCGTCACCGTCGACCGCGCCGGCCCAGGCTGCGACCGCCCGGCGCGCGGCAATCTCGAGCACGTCAGGGGAGAAGCGACCGTCGGCGAGGCTGAGGTCGAGTGCCGCGGCCCGCGCTTCGCCTTCGAATTGGAGGTCGGCGACCTCGGAAATCTTGGTGCCCTCCGGCACCGCGTCGGCCACCGCGGCTTCGACCAGCGCCTCATCGCGCAGCGACCCTTCGTCGGACCATGGGGTGGCCACGATCTGCTCGTCCAACGCGTGCTCGCCCTCGGCTCCCTGCTCGATCGAGACCAGCACCCATCCGTCGGTACCGGCGACGGCGGCGCCGTCCCCGCGCCTGCCCAGCGTCCAGAACTCCCGCACCCGGACTTCCTCTCCGAGCCGACCGGCTCGCTTCAGGTGATTGCCCGAACGGTCCTCGACGTAGTCGCGCAACCGGCCTTCGATCCGAATGACCACGCGATCATGCTTGAGGTCCCCGCGGTGGGTGAGGCCGACGTACTCGACGGTCGTCGCGCCGACGGGTTGCACGCGGTTACGCCAGCCCTTGCGGTCGAAGTCGTCCAGCCGCCGCTCCCACTCGGCGAGCAGGTCCGGGGCCACCAGTCCGCGCAGGCGGATTCGGTCGCCCGCGTCCCACGCCGCCTGAACGTCGGTGAACAGCTTCGCGCCCGCCGCGCGCACCCGATCCGGCGCGAACACCGGATCGTCCTCCGCCGCCTCGGCGGCAGCCAGTTCGACGCGGCGCTGGCGCTGGGAGACGCGCTTGCGGGCGGCTTGCCCCTCGCTCTTGCGGGCCTGCCACCAGCGCCGGATGCGCGGCCCGAAGTTGGTGAACATGAGCCAGATGAAGAACAGGCCGATCAGGAACAGCGCGCCCAGGCCATGTCCGAGCAGCGCGATGCGGAAGAGAATCTCGACCACGATGAACAGGCCGGCGCCACTGCCGCCGCCGCCACCACCGCCTTCGCCCCCGCCGCCACCGCCGCCGAATCCGGCCGAGCCGCCGCCCGCGGCGGCAAACGCCACGGACGCCAGAGCCAACGAGAGGGCCAGCGCCACGAGGAGCGCGATCACCAGGCGGCGTCTCATGCCCCGACCGCCTCCGCGAGTGGTCCGCTTCCCGGCTCGCGTTGCGGGACGTGCTGGTCAGCGTGATAACTGCTGCGCACGAGCGGCCCGGCGGCGACGTGCTCGAATCCGAGCGCGTAGGCGGCGTGCTCCAACTGGGTGAACTCGTCGGGGTGCCAGTAGCGGACGATCGGCAGGTGCTGTTCGGTCGGGCGTAGATACTGCCCGACGGTCAGCACCTGGACGTGGTGCTCACGCAGCACTCCGAGTGCGTCCACCATCTCCTCGAAGCTCTCACCCAGCCCGACCATGAGGCCCGACTTGGTCACGACCTCATCGCCGCCCATCTCCTTGGCGTTACGCAACACACGGCAGGAGCGCTCGAACCGGGACCCCCGGCGCGCCACGGGATAGAGGCGAGGCACGACTTCGACGTTGTGGTTGAACACGTCAGGCCGCTCTGCGATCACCTTGGCGAGCGGCATCTCGACACCGCGGAAGTCGGGCGTCAGCACCTCGACCTTGCAGCGCGGAGCCTGGCGCCGTATCTGACGGATGACGCCGACGAACGCGGACGCCCCATAGTCCGGCAGATCGTCGCGGTCGACGCTCGTGACCACGGCGTGGCGGAGCCCCATCTTGGCCACACTGCGCGCGACGCGGGCGGGCTCGAGCGGGTCGTTCCAGGTCGGCTTGCCGGTCTTTACGTTGCAGAAGCCACACCGTCGCGTGCATGTGTCGCCGAGGATCATGAACGTCGCCGTGCCGCGCTGCCAGCATTCCCCGATGTTCGGACACGCGGCCTCCTGGCAGACCGTGTGCAGGTTCTCGGACTCGATCAGAGTCTGCAGCTCGCGGTAGCGGGGACCACCCGGGGCCAGAACCTTGAACCACGGCGGCTTGCGCCCGCGGTGCGGCTGGACGTCCGATCCGAGGAGCGACTGCACGTCCTCGATCCCGCCCGGTTTCGATCGGGATCGGGTCGCGTGCCGGCGTCCAGCGATTTGGTTCACAGAACAAGGCTATCGCGCGCCGTGTGCGGGCTCGCCGTCAGTGCTGCCGGCGATGCTCCGGCGACCGCCTCGAGGCGCGCCAGGCTGACCAGTCGCTGCCGGTGGCCCAAGGCCTGAGCAACTCGCCACGCGGCGCGTCGGCGGAAGCACCTCATCTGTCCGGCGAGCCGGCCCGTCTCCTTGATCAGCGAGGTCATCCGGACGTCTGGCAGCCCGCACGCCACCACCCACTCGAACGGCTGCAGGTCGTTTTCGACGTTGACGGCGAAGCCGTGGGTGGTCACGCCCCGGGCGAGATGCACTCCGATCGAGGCGATTTTGCGGCCCTCGATCCACACGCCCGTGTAGTCCGGGCCATCCTCGGGGCGCGAGCGCGCCGACAGTCCCTCGTCTCCCAGCGCGGCCACCAGCGCGCGCTCGAGGGTCCGCACGTACGCCACGACATCTGGCGCTCTGACGATCGGATAGCCCACCAGCTGCCCAGGCCCGTGGTAGGTGACCTTGCCACCGCGGTCGGTCTCGACGGTGTCGATCCCCTGCATGCGGTACCACTCCTCGCCCATCGGCAGCTCACCGGGCGCCGAGCGCCGGCCGCGCGTGTACACGGGCCAGTGCTCCAGCATCAGCAGCACATCGGGCAGCTCGTCGCGTTGTCTGGCGGAGCGGAATCGCTCCTGCAGCGCCAGCGCTTCCCGGTACTCAATCGTGCCCAGGTGACAGACCCACAGCTCTGAGCGGCCGGCGGTCACGGACTGATCGTCTCGAGGTGCCGCTTGACGCTGGCCAGGAACTGGGCCGACACGGCTCCGTCGAGGGCGCGGTGGTCCCAGCTCAGTCCCAGGATCGTGATCGGGCGAATCGCGATCGAATCGTTGCCCGCGCTGTCGGTGATCACGACGGCGCGCTTGACGGTCGCCTCGAAGTCGAGGATGGCCACCTGTGGCTGGTTGATGATCGGCGTCGCCATGATCGATCCGTATTGGCCGGGATTCGTGATCGTGAACGTCCCGCCGCGCACCTCGTCGGGTGTCAGCGCGTGTGAGCGGGCGCGGCGGGCGAGATCCCTGATCCCCGCGGCGAGCCCCTCGACCGACAGCTCGTGTGCGGACTGGAGCACCGGCACGATCAGACCGTCGGCACCGAGCGAGACGGCGATTCCCAGGTTGACGCCGCGGTGAACCGTGTAACGCTCGCCCTCGAGCCACGCGTTCAGCGAGGGGTGCTCGCGTAAGGCCGAGATCGTGGCGCGGGCCACGAACGCGAGTGCCGTGACGTCAAGGCGTGCCCGAGCCACCTCCACCTGGCTCATGTCGACCTCGATCCAGGTCGTGCAATGGGCGGCCGTGTCGAGCGAGCGCTTCATGTGCTCGCCGATCTGGCGGCGCATGCGAGACAGCACGGCGGTCTCCCCGGCTGCTGGCACCCCGCTCCCTGGCGGCCGCACCGGGTCCGGCCGGTACGGGCTCTCGATGTGCAACGGCGCCTCGGGCTTGGCCTCGGCCTCGGCGGCGATCACGGCCAGGACATCCTGCTTGCGCACGCGGCGATCGCGGCCGGTTCCACTGATCTGCGAGAGGTCGATCCCATGCTCGGCGGCCATCCGCTGGACGACTGGGGAGTAGCCACGTGGCGAGGGGGACCGAGCCGGCGGGACGGGATGATCGGCCGACGCGCCTGCCCCGTTGTGAGCCGAGACGGCCGGGGCCACGGCGCCAGAACCGGGGGCGCCCGCTCCGTCACCGGCCGTGGGGGCGCCCACCCCGTCATCGGCCGTGGGGGCGCCCACCCCGTCACCGGCCTCGGTGGCAATCCGCGCGAGCACGACGCCCACGGCCACGGTCGACTCGACCGCCACCAGGATCTCCGCGACCACCCCGTCGACCGGCGCCGGCACCTCAACGTCGATCTTGTCGGTGGAGATCTCGCAGATCGTCTCGTCAGCCGCGATCCGGTCTCCGACCTCGACCCGCCACTGCACCACGGTGCCTTCGGCCACCGAGACGCCCATCTGGGGCATCGTCACGTCGACCACGGCCTCAGTACGCGAGGAGGTCACGGCATGCCTCCCGCACGCGCTCGACGCTGGGCAGCACCGCCTGCTCCAGTGGGGGGGAGAACGGGATCGGGACGTCAGGGGTGGCGACCCGGACGACGGGCCCGTCCAGGTCCTCGAAACCGTGCTCGGCGATCAGCGCCGCCACCTGCGCCCCGGCGGCGCAGGTCATGTTCGCCTCGTCGACGATCACCACCTTCGAGCAGCGCGCGACCGAATCGAGGATGGCGGTGCGGTCCAGCGGCACCAGCGAGCGCAGGTCGAGCACCTCGATCTGAGCGCCGTCGAGGTCTTCGGTCGCCTCCAGCGCCACATGGACCATGGCTCCGTACGCGATCACCACCAGGTCCGACCCCGGGCGGGCCACCCGGGCGGTCATGGGCGTGACAAACACGCCGTCGGGCACGTCGCCCTTGATCCGGCGGTAGAGGTGCTTGTGCTCCATGAAGCAGACCGGGTTGGGATCGCGGATCGCGGCGTGCAGCAGGCCCTTGGCGTCATGGGCCGTCGAAGGTGCGACGACCTTGATCCCGGGCGCGTGCATGAACCACGCCTCTGGGTTCTGCGAGTGAAAGGGCCCGCCGGAGAACCCGCCGCCCGAGGGCAGCCGAATCGTGATCGGCACCGCGAGCCCCTGGCGGTAGTGCATCTTGGCCGCGACGGTGACGAGCTGATCGAAGCCGCACGAGATGAAGTCGGAGAACTGCATCTCGCATACGGGCCGCATGCCGACCACCGCGGCGCCGACCGCGGTGCCGATGATCGCCGACTCGGCCAGCGGAGTGTCCATCACCCGATCGGGACCGAACTCCTCGATGAACCCGTCGGTGACCTTGAACGCGCCGCCGAACACGCCGATGTCCTCGCCCATCAGCAGCACTCGTTCGTCGCTGCGCAGCTCGTCGCGCAGCGCCGAGGAGATCGCTTGGAGGTAGGTCATGGTGGCCATCAGAAGCCCGCCTGGCGCGCGGCGAACCCACTCCAGGGCGCCTGGCCGTCCTCGAGCGCCTCCGCCTCGGAGTCGCAGAAGACGCCATCGAGGACCGTGGAGGGATCCGGCATCGGGCCCGCCAGGGCGTCCTGCGCCGCCACATCGATCTCCGCGAGCACCGCGGCCCGGAGCGCCTCGACGTCGACCCCCACCGCGCGCAGACGCGCTTCCTGACGCTCGATGGGGTCGCGCTTGCGCCATTCCTCGACCTGCTCGGTGGGCACGTACTTCATGTCGTCGTGCGCCGCGTGGCCGTGCATGCGCATCGTCTGCGCCTCGATCAGCGTCGGTCCCTCGCCCGCCAGGGCTCGCTCGCGAGCCGCCCGGGTGGCCTCGAACATGGCCTCGACGTCGTTGCCGTCAACCGTCACCCCGCCAAAGCCGTAGGCCGCCGCCCGCTCGATCGGATCGACGGCGAACTGCTTGTCCAGCGGCGTCGAATAGGCGTACTGATTGTTCTCCAGCACGAACACCACCGGTAGCCTCTGCACACCGGCCCAGTTCATCGCCTCGTGGAAGTCGCCGCGCGAGGTCGAGCCGTCGCCGAACCAGGTCAGGGCGCATCGACGCTCCCCGCGCAGCTTGAAGGCCATCGCCATTCCGGTGGCCACGAGCATCATGTCCGGCAGCATCGAGACCATGCCCACGCACCCCAGATGGCGGTCACCGAAGTGCACATTGCCGTCGCGCCCCGAGGTCAGCCCGGCCGCCCGCCCCAGGTACTGAGCAAAGATCCGCTCAGGGGGCACGCCGCGAATCAGATGTGCCGCCAGGTCGCGGTGGAGGATGCACAGCCGGTCCTCGGCGGCCATCGCGAACGCCGCTCCCGCCGACACGGCTTCCTGGCCGTAACCGTCGTAGAAGGAGCCGGGAACCTTGCCCTGGCGGTAGAGGCTCATCGCCCGCTCTTCGATCCCGCGCATCAGCAGCATCGCGCGCAGCAGCCAGGATCCGGTCGTCGAGCTGGAGGTATCCGGCCGTGCCAACGCCGGCTGCGGTCGGAGGGGCCGTATGGGTCGCCATCGCTCGCTTTCCCTTTCGCTTTGAGCCGGTCGGGATCTCCGTCCGGCCTCACACCTGAGGCCGCTGCGGGATCCCCGCCGCGGCCTCTCGATCGGGCTCACCGAGCTTACTCCACCCATCGGGCCGGAGCCGCGAGCGAGGCTATTACCCTTCGGCCGATGGAAGCGGCCTGGCTGCACCGCATGCGCTGGCGACAGCGCGGGGCCTGGCTCTGGCCGACCTTCATCGCGGCGACGGCCGTCGATGGTGTGATCGGGCATGCCCTGCCGCCCGCCGGCGAGTCGGAGACCGTGGCGGCCGCCGTGCTGGCGGGACTGGTGCTGAACCTGATCGCGGTGGTCCTGCTCTCAAGACCCCTGGGAGCGCTCCTGCGGCGCGCGCGCCCGGACCTCCCGGTCCTCGTGGCCCGCAATTACGCCGGTGCCGGGGCCGTGCTCCTGGTGACCGGGGTGGTGCTCGCGGCCGGGCTCAGCCATCGCCCCACGCTGGTCGCGCAGCAGCGCGTGTTCAACGACGCGCTCGCGCGCGCCGAGGGGTTCATCGGCGTCCACGCGCCGGCCGAGTTTCGCCGCAACCTCACGCACATGGACACGTTCACGATCCAGCCCGGCAGCATCTACCGCAGCTGCGTCTCGAGCCCCGACGGCACGCGCACATATTGCGTGATCGTCAAAGAGCGTCTCCCGCTCGCGCGCAGCGTCAGCTTCGACGGCTACGAGCCAAACTCCGTCTTCGCCGAAGGCGTGGGCTAGGCGGCGTTCCGGCGCGACGCGTTAGGCTGCCTCCGCGATGGCCTTCGTCTCGCTCATCACCGGTGCATCGAGTGGGATCGGCGAGGCGACCGCGCGACGGGTCGCGCGTGAACCGGGCGCGCGGCTCGTGCTGGTAGCGCGGCGAAAAGAGCGACTGCAGGCGCTCGCGCGGGAGCTCGGGGGGGCGACGGTGATCGCCGTCGACCTGACTGACCCCGACGCGCCTTCGCGCGTGCGGGAGGTGGTCGAGCGCGAGCACGGCGAGCTTCACCTGCTCGTCAACAACGCCGGCGCCGCCTGGCGCGGACGCTTTGCCGAGACCGGGTGGGCCGGCATCGAGCGCCACATGCGGCTCAACTTCGAGGCTCCGGTGCGCCTGACCGAGGCGATGCTCCCGGTGCTCCGCAGGACGGCCGGCACGAGCCATGCGGGGGCCAGCCCGGGTGTATCGATCGTCAACGTCGCGAGCACCGCGGCGCGCGTGTCGCGGCCCAACTCCGGCGCGTATTCGGCCAGCAAGTTCGCTCTGGCCGGATGGAGCGATGCGCTGTATGGCGAAGAGCGCCGGCACGGCGTCCACGTCGGACTTGTTTTGCCGGGGTTCGTCAAGACCGAGGGATTCCCGTCCGCGGAGCTGCTCGCCCGCCCGCAGACACGGTGGCTCGTCTCGACCCCGGATCTGGTCGCGCAGGCAATCCTCGACGCCGGCCCCGGCGGCCGGGCCGAGCGCTACGTCCCGCGGTTCTACGGCCTAGCGGCCGGACTGCGCCTGCTCGCCCCCGGCCTCGTCCGCCGCGCCACGAGCGGGGGCGGGCTGGTCACTGCGACCAACCCGGGACCTGGGACCGACACCACGCGGTGACGCCGGCGGCACCCCAATCCGCGAGAAACACGTGGATAACGTCGCAAGGGAGTAATCGTTCAGTCGGTGTTCGGTCCGCGTCCGACCCAGGGCTCGTCGCCGGTGATCCGACATGCAATCCATGACAAATCGCGTCATGGCCGCCCGATTTGTCAGCCCTGACAGCTCAGGCCTGCAGAAGTCGGAAAATCCCGTCGGGCCGCGGCGATTTGTCACATCCAACAGGTATCGCGCCGGCTCAACTTCGCCAAATTAATGAAAATTGATTAACAACCAACCCACCCAGTCAACCACTACGGGTCCTCGGGGAGTTCGTCGAACAGGTCCTGTCAGGCGCTCCAGGACGCGGGCAGCGATTCTCAGCTCCTCGTCGCTGAACTCGGCCAGCGCTGCGCGCCACCGGGGCTGCAGGCGCGCCCGGCGTGCTTCGACCAAGGTGCGCCCGCGAGCCGTCAGCGAGATCAGGACCACCCGCCGGTCGCGTTCAGAGCGCTCGCGCGCGACGAGTCCGGCCGCCGCGAGCCCCTCCAGCATCTCGGTCGCGGTGGCGGGCGACAGGTCGGCCGCGTTGGCCAGCTCGCTGGAGGAGAGCTCGCTGTGCTCGCACAGTCCGAACAGCAAGCCGTATTGCGCATTGCTCAAACCGCCATGTTGTCTGGTCTCGCGGCCGCGCAACCGTCGCACCGACGCCAGCAATGCCTTGAACGATCGCCCGAGCTCGTCCGACGCCTCCACGCGCTGAGGATCGTCGCCGCTCGTGGCCGAGACGGCAGCCGAGAGCAGCTGCGGAGGCTCGGCGCTCACGCCGCGACGGCCTCGGCCAGCGCCTCGGCGGATTCAGCACCGTCGTCGACGCCCGGCGCCGACCGGGCCGCTCGCTCGGCGCGCACCAGGATGATGCAGGGCAGGATGGCCAAGGCGGTGATGCCCGCCGAGGCCCAGAACGCCGTCCCGTAGGCGGCCGCCGCAGCGGCATTCGTGTGCGCGCCGACCAGGGCGCGCTGCAGCACCACCGCCAGCACCGCGGTGCCGATCGAACCCCCCACCCGCTGCAGCACGTTCAGCTGCGGGGTCGCGTTGGCGAGCTCTGAGCGGCGCAGCGAGGCGAACGCGGCCGACATCGCGGGCATGAAGGCAAACCCGATCCCCATGCCGCGGATGAGCATGGCGATCGACAGCAGCAGGACCGAGGTGTGGGCTCCGATGAGCCCGAAGGGCACGGTGGCCACCGTGGTCAGGATCACTCCGAACAACGCCGGCGGTCCCCCGCCCACGCGATCGGTCAACCGCCCGGACAACGGCAGCACGAGCGCCATCCCGAGACCCTGGGGCGCGGTCGAGCAGGCCGGTGTCCACGACGCTCATGTGCCGGACGTCCTGCCAATACAGCGGCAGCAGGATGAGGCCCCCGAACAGCGCGGCCCCGAGACAGAACATGGCAAACGACGCCGAGGCGAAGGTGGGCCGGCGGAACAGCCGCAGGTCGAGCAGCGGCTGCGGAATCCGCAGCGCGTGCACGGCGAAGCTGCGCGATCAGCGCGAGCCCCAGTCAGGCAGGGGATGACGACCTTCGGCGAGGTGAAGCTCGCCGTGGCCCCGATCTCGGCGAGGCCGTAGGTCAGCAGCGGCAGTCCGGTCGCCATCAGCGCCAGGCCGCGCGACGTCCAGCCGGCCGGCCGGGCCGGTCTCGATCCGTGGCAGCGCGCGCACGGCCGCGATCACGGCGATCACGCCGATCGGGACGTTGACGAAGAAGATCCAGCGCCAGCTCGCGTTCTCGAGGATCAACCCGCCGATCGTGGGGCCGAGGATCGGCGCCAGCATCGCCGGCACCGCGACGATGCTCATCACGCGACCCATGCGCTTGGGCCCGGCCGCGTCGGCCATCATCAGCTGACCGATCGGCAGGATCATCCCGCCGCCGACCCCCTGGAGTACCCGGAACGCGATCAGCTCGGTGGTCGAGGTGGCCAGACCGCAGAGCGCCGATCCGGCGGTGAACAGGACCAGCGAGGTGATGTAGACGCGCTTGGCGCCGAAGCGCTGCGCCGCCCAGCCGGTGACCGGGATCACGGCCGCCAGCGAGAGCATGTAGCCGGTCACGACCCACTGGATCTGATCGATGGTCGCGTGCAGCTCCCGTGACAGCGTGGCCAGCGCGACGTTGACGATCGTCGTGTCGAGGATCGACATGATCGCCCCGACGATCACCACGGCGCTGATGCGCCAGACGTAGGCGTCGATGCGGTCGGTGGAGCTGCCGGTTCGGTCCGTTGCAGAGGCCATGTGGCTCGGTCTCCGGAGGGAGGATATCGATACGGTACCTAAAGATTAGGAACCGAAACATCGCCTGTCAAGCCGGACAGCTACACTTGTGGTTGTACCGCGCATTTTGGCGCGGCAAATCAGTGCCAGCGTCCGTAGTTGTTGCCTCGTGCACCTCCCGCGTTTCGCAGCACACAACATCCCTGGAGGGAAACACATGGCAACCGGAACCGTCAAATGGTTCAGCGATGAAAAGGGCTACGGCTTCATCACTCCGGACGACGAGGGCAAGGACCTGTTCGTCCACCACTCGGCGATCGTAGGCAGCGGCTTCAAGTCGCTCTCAGAGGGCGCGAAGGTCTCCTACGAGGCCACGGTCGGTCCCAAGGGACCGAACGCTGCGAACGTCCAGGCGCTTTAGCGCCAGCCCGCTCGGGCTCAACCGACATTTGCATGGGAACGCGGCCCGCTTCGGCGGGCCGTCGCTCGTCGGTGCGTCTCCGAGGTCTATCGTGAGGGACACATGACCACGTTCGCTGATCTCGGGCTCGCGCCCGACATCCTGGCTGCGATTCACGACGTGGGTTACGAGGCTCCGAGTCCGATCCAGGAGCAGGCGATTCCGCCGCTGCTCGCAGGCTCGGACGTGATCGGACAGGCGCAGACGGGCTCCGGCAAGACGGCGGCGTTCGGATTGCCGATGCTGCAATACGTCGATCCCTCCGGAGAGCGATGTCCAAGGGCTCGTCCTGACCCCGACGCGCGAACTCTGCATCCAGGTCACGCAGGCCCTGCGGGCCTACGGCAAGCGGAAGGGCATCGACGTCGTGGCGGTGTTCGGAGGCGCGCCGATCCGCAGCCAGCAGGCCCAACTGCGCGCCGGCGGACAGGTCGTCGTCGGTACCGTCGGGCGTGTCAAGGATCTGATCTCGCGGCATTCCCTGATGCTGCACTCGTGCCGGTTCGTGGTCCTCGACGAGGCCGATGAGATGCTCGACCTGGGGTTCCTGGAGGACGTCGAGCGCATTCTCTCGCTCACTCCGTCCAGTCGTCAGACCGCGTTGTTCTCGGCCACGATGCCGCCGGCGATTCGCCGACTGGCGGATCAGTACCTGTACGACCCGGTGATGATCAAGGTCAAGACCGACACGCTGACCGTGGATACGGTCGAGCAGTTTGCGCTCGAGGTCAAGCCGCGCGACAAGCCCGAGGCCCTCGCCACGGTGCTCGAGGCCGAACGGCCCGAGCAGGCGCTCGTGTTCGTGCGCACCAAGATCCGCTGCGACCAGCTCTACCGCTCCCTGCGCGACCGGGGCATGAACGTCAAGGCGCTGCACGGGGACATGACCCAGGGCGCGCGTGACGGCGTCATGATCTCCTTCAAGGATGGGCGCCTGCCGCTGCTGATCGCGACCGATGTCGCGTCCCGTGGCCTCGACATCTCGGGCATCTCGCACGTCATCAACTTCGATGTCCCGATCTCCCCCGACGTCTACGTCCACCGGATCGGGCGCACCGGTCGCGTTGGCCGCAGCGGGCGCGCGATCACGTTCTACGAGCCCCGCCAGCAGCGCGAGATCGAGGCGATCGAGCGCCACGCGGGCGTCAAGCTGTCGCCGTGGGTCAAGGGCGCGCATGTCGCGCCGACGCCGGTCAAGGCCCCGCCCCGTCGTCACTCCAAGCCGAGTGTCTCGGCCAACGGAGGCGGGCCGGGACGCAAGCTCATCGTCTCGGGCGGTCGCGCCGCCGGACTCGAACCCTCAGACATCATCCACGCGATCACCGCCGCCACCGGGCTGGACGGCGAGGCCGTGCGCAACGTGCGCGTGCTGGAACGGTTCGCGTTCGTCGAGGTGCCTGAGCGCGAGGCGAGCCGGGTCGCCGAGCTGGCCGGCGGCAGCCAGGTGCGGGGGCACCGGCTGCAGATCGAGGTCGCCAAGTCCTGACCTCGCTCGGTGTCAGGCCTGCGTCAGCTCCCTGACTCCGGGCCGCGACTTCAGGAGGTCCTGTGGTGTTCAGTGGCGAAAGCCCGACGTAGCCAGTCGGGCTCAAACCACTATTCAGGAGGTACGCGATGCGTCTGCGATCGCTCTTCCGGCGCCGCCCCTCGGCGTCGATGATCGTCTCGGTAACCGCGCTGTTCGTCGCACTCGGGGGCGTCGGCTGGGCCGCGGTCGCGCTGCCGGCCAACAGCGTCGGGACCACACAGCTACAGAACGCCTCAGTGACGAATCACAAGTTGCTCAACGGTTCGGTGGGCAACTTCAAGCTGGCCTTCGGAGCGGTCGGCCCGCG
This sequence comes from uncultured Solirubrobacterales bacterium, assembly GCA_963838535.1. GTDB lineage: Bacteria > Actinomycetota > Thermoleophilia > Solirubrobacterales > Solirubrobacteraceae > Palsa-465. The sequence continues at coordinate 134,186 of CAWIRN010000012.1, read as the reverse complement.
GAAGATGGAGAACGGCGCGGTGGGAACCGCCCAGATCAACCCGAACCAGGTGCAGGCGAGGGTCAGCGGCACGTGCGCGGCGACGGGCGGAGCCATCAGCTCGATTACCAACGCCGGCAAGGTCCAGTGCGGCTCGGCCCCGCCGCAGGAGTTCGGGGCCAGCACGACGACCGCGGTGACGGTGCCGAGCGGGACGACCGCCACGCCGATCACCACCAAGTCCCTGCCCGGCAGCTCGTCGTATCTGGTGTTCGCCAACCCGTCCGTGCAGATCACCGCCAGCAGTACGCCCTCGCCCGCGCAGTCGGTTGAGGTTGACTGCACGCTGTCGGTGGGCCCGACACCCACCGCGACGCAGACCCGGAGCTACAGCGTCGAGCTCGGTACCGGCGACACGCCCGCCTCGTCGATTCCGCTCGTCGTTGCGGCGCCGTCGAACGCGAACGCGATCACCGCGACGGTCTCATGCACGAAGACGTTCTCGGGCACGCCCGAGCCGAAGGTCGTCGTCTCGACCTCGATCAACGCGATCCAGACGGCGAGCAACAGCTAGTCCGCACGGCCTGCGCGATCCAGGCGACCACGCGTCGCCTGGATCGCGGGTACTGTCACGGTCATGAGCACAGCCAATATGAACACAACCCATGGCACGATCGCGCTCGAATTCTTCGACGACGACGCGCCCAAGACGGTGGCCAATTTCCGCAAGCTGGCGGGCGAGCATTTCTACGACGGGATCATCTTCCACCGCGTGATCCCTGACTTCATGATCCAGTCGGGATGTCCCCAGGGCACCGGCACCGGCGGACCCGGGTATCAGTTCGAGGACGAGTTCAACGACCACAAGGTGGTCCGCGGCGCGCTCGCGATGGCCAACGCCGGGCCGAACACCAACGGCTCGCAGTTCTTCATCGTGACCGCCGATGGCGCCCCGTGGCTTGACGGCAAGCACACCGTGTTCGGACGCGTGACCGCCGGCATGGATGCGGTCGACGCGATCGAAGCGGTGCCCACCGGAGCCCAGGACCGGCCCAAGGACCCGCCGCAGATCGAGTCGATCGACCTGGATCCGGCTTAGCCACCGGGCGTTACCGGCTCAAGCAGGCCGAGATCTTGAGCGTTTGCCAGGCGTCATCCCCGCGGGACTCGATGGGGGCGAGCCGGCGCTGCAGCGTCCGGATCGCGCTCACCGGATCGTCGCCCCGCTTGAGCTGGCGAGCGGTCGCCCTCAGGGCGCTCAACTCCGCCGCGGATGCGCTGAGCGCGGTCGCGTAGACCGGCGCGAGGTCGCTCGGCGCTCGCAGCGCCCGGAGTCCCGGTGAGCTCTGGGCCGAGGGCCGCGGCCCCCCGGGCCAGGAACGCGGCGCCGTCGGCCGTCGCAGTGGGGGTGGGAATGCGGGCGGTGCGCCGATTGGCCGTCGCACAGATTCGGCTCGCGTCCTGGCTCAGCTGCGTGTTCGACAACGAGGTGGAACCGCAGCCACCCAGCAGCGAGCGCGGCCAGGGTCGCGATCACAGCGCCTCGCCTCACTAGAACCCATCGTGCGTGACTGCGAGCGCGCGGCGCGCGAGCTCGACCACCCCTTCGCCGAACGACATCAGGTACGGGTCGTCGGTCGTCCCGGAGATCGCGCGCTTGTAGTTGCCCTCCATGAACACGACGGCCTTCCAGAGCGCGAGCGCGACGTACCAGTCGAGCCTCTGCATCGAGCGCCCCGAGCGCTCCTCGTAACGTGCCACCAGCTCGCGCCGGGTGGGGAATCCCGGCCGGCTGGTGACGCTCTGGAGGTTGAACGTTGAGGTTTGGCGGGTCATCGGCCTGCATCCAGTGGATCATCATGTAGCCGATGTCGGCGAACGGGTCGCCGATGGTGGCCATCTCCCAGTCGAGGATCGCGGTCAGGCGTGCCGGGGCGGTGGGCGCGAACATCGTGTTCCCGAGCCGATAATCCCCGTGGACGATCGTCGCCGGCGGCGACTCGGGCAGGTTGGCGGTCAGCCACGCGCCGACCAGCTCGAACTCGGGCACGTCCCGGGTCCGGTTGTGCTCCCACAGCCCGTTGAAGCGTCGGAGCTGTCGCTGGAGATATCCGGTGGGTTTCCCAAATCCCTCCAGCCCGATGGCCGTGAAATCGACCGCGTGCAACTCGACCAGCGCGTCGATCAACTCGTCGGCGATCCGGCGGTGCTCGATCGGGTTGTCCAGTCCGTCGCGGATCGAGTTGGTGATCACATCGCCGCTGATCTGCTCCATCACGTAGAAGGGAGCTCCGATCACCTCGGGGTCCTCGCACACCGCGAGCACCCGCGGCGCACGAACCGGCGTCGGCTCGAGCGCTCGGAGCAGTCGCGCCTCGCGCAGGACGTCGTGGGCGCTGGGGGGAAGGGGCCCGCGCGGGGGCCGCCGCAGCACGACCCCGGTGGACAGCGCGAACGTGACGTTCGAATGTCCGTCACCGATGGGCGTCGCGCCTAGGTGCGTCGGCGCCGCGAGCCCGTGGGCGGCCAGGAAGTCGAGCAGCGGCTCGACCACCAACAGGGGAGCCCGCGTATTGCCGGCTCCGTCGGCATGGGTCCGGACGATGTCGTCAGGGGCCACGGTGGCGCTCACGTCGGTCAGCAGCCTACCGGTGAAGACGCCGGCGCCGGCGGTCCGGTCGCCGCGGTTGACCCGCTGCGCGCTCACTCGAGCGCGCGCCGGCCCTGCCTGGCTCAGACGGCCAGCGGTACGCGGCTTCTCAGAACCCGATCGAAGCGCCAGCCCAGGAGCTGATCGGGATCGCCCGCGAGGCCGACCACCGACGCACCGGTGCGCCGCTCGATGGCATGCAGCAGCCCAGCCAGGCGATCCCGCCGGGCATGGCCCGAAAGCGAGTCATCCAGGGCCCAGTCCGTGTCGCCGTCCTCCACGAGCACCGTCACGCGCGCGGGTCTCCAGCTTGCGATCTCGTCGATCAGTTCGTCCTCGGCGTCCGAGGGTCCAACGATTGCCAGTAGGTCACTCATGGGCTGAAGTCTGGTTCGCGCGCGTAAAGGCTGCCTGAATGGTCTCGAACAATTGAGCCAGCCTGAGTAGCCTCGTGTACACGATGCCCGAGCTTCCCGAGGTCGAGATCACCGCGCGTCTGATCGGCGCCGCCGCCGCCGGCGCGCGGGTCGAGTCTGCGCTGGCCCCGGGCATCAACGCGCTGCGGACCTACGACCCCCCGCTGGCCGCGATCGAGGGTCTCCAGATCACGGGGATCAGACGACGCGGGAAGCTGTTCGTGGTCGAGATCGAGGACGAGTTGGACCTGCTGATCCATCTGATGTCGGCCGGGCGGTTGCAGATGTTCGATACGCGCGCGTCACTGCGCGATCGAAGCTCGCGTCTGCTGGTCCGCTTGGACGACGGGCGCGAACTGCGCCTGCGTGAGTTCGGCACCAAGCAGGCGGCGTGGGTCAAGCTGCTGCGGGCCTCGGAGCTCGAGGCCGAGGAGACGCTGGCCACGCTCGGGCCCGACGCCTGGCCTGATCCGCCGCCGCTGCAGGAGCTGCTCGACGCGCCCCGGCCCCTGTACGCGCTGCTGCGCGACCAGCGCGTGATCGCGGGGATCGGGCGCTCGTGGGTGGACGAGATTCTCCACGCGGCGAAGCTCTCGCCGTTCAAGCGCGGCTCTGAGTTGGACGCTGAGGAGGCGGATCGACTGCGGGCAGCGACGATCGGGCGCTTGAGCGACGCGATCGCGTATTACGAGGAGCACATGGGGCTGCCGATCCCCGACAAGCTGCCGATGCCGCTGACCATCCACCGTCGCAACGGCGAGCCCTGTCCGCGCTGCGGCGACCAACTCGAGGCGGTCTTCTACGAGGACTACGTGATGAGTTATTGCCCGACCTGCCAGACCGACGGCAAGCTGCTCAAGGACCGACGCCTGTCCCGTCTGCTGAAGTAGTGTTTCGGGACATGACTCCTGCGCCCGGCGACCCAGCGCCCGACTTCACGCTCCCTGATCAGGCCGGCCACCCGGTCTCCCTGGCGGGGCTGCGCGGTCAGACGGTGGTCCTGTACTTCTATCCCAAGGCCGACACGCCCGGTTGCACCACACAGGCGTGCGGGGTGCGCGACCACCGGGCCGATTACGCGCAGGCCGGGGCGGTCGTGCTCGGCGTCTCGCCCGATCCGGTCAAGCGCACGGCCGCGTTCGACCAGAAGTACGACCTCGGCTTCCCGTTGCTGGCCGACGAGGACCACCAGGTCGCGGAGGCCTACGGCGTATGGGTCGAGAAGACGCGGTACGGGCGCACCTACATGGGTGCGGAGCGAACCACGTTCGTGATCGGGCCTGACGGAGTCGTCCGAGAGGTGTTCCGCAGCGTCAAGCCCGCCGAGCACGACGAGCTCGTGCTGGGCGCTCTGTGACGAGCGCTACTGCAGGCCCTCGCGCGCCTCGCGCACGAGCGTGACGGCCTCGGGGAAGATGACCGCCATCACCGCGCGAAGCTGCTCTGCCTGCTGATCGGTTGTGCCCTGGATGTTGGCGCGCTGGATCGCCGCGACCGTCAGATCGACCGCCAGCTTGATCGCGTTATCCGCCCACGCGAGCCGCTGAGCGCCCTGCATCTGGTCCGCGAACTCGCCCAACTTGCGCTGTAGCTCATCCGGGTCGCCGAACATTCCGCCGAAGCCGCTTCCTTCCATACTCGTGAATGGTAGCTCGCTCGGCCAGCGGGCCCTCTGCGGCTAGCATAAGCGGCCCGATGAGCGCTGACGATCAACTCCTCTACGAGGCCCGCGTGCGCAACCGGCAGGCGGCGATCGCCTTGCTGGCCGGCCTGTTGGTGCTCGTCGGATCGATCGTGCAGCTGTCCGGGCCGCACACGACGGTCGACGAGCTCACGGTCGATCTGCTCACCGCGAACAAGCGATTCCCGCTCGACCTGATCGCGGCCGTGCTCAACGGGCTTGGCTCGCTGGCCGTGGCGTGGACGCTGGCCTTCCTGTACGGATGCGCGCGGGCGCGCAAGCCGGACTTGAAGCCGTTCATCAAATGGATCGCGGTCGGCGGAGGCGTGCTCGCCGCCGTCACGGGAGTCCTCTACGCCGCGATCGTCGCCACCAAGGTCCACACGTTCGCCACCACGGGTGCCCAGACCTACGACGAGGCCAAGCACCTGACCAGCGGCGGCCGGGCTGCTGGGTCTGCAGCTGGTCGGACAGGCGGCGGCGCTGCTGCTGGCGATCGGGTTCGTGCTGGTGTCGCTCAACGCGATGCGCGTGGGGTTGCTGACGCGCTTCATGGGGTATCTCGGGATCGGCGCCGGCGTGCTGGTTCTGTTCCAAGTCACCCAGGTGCCGATCGTGCAGGGCTACTGGCTGCTGGCGCTGGCCTACCTGCTGTCGGGTCGCTGGCCGACCGGAGTGCCTCCGGCCTGGCGCACCGGTCGCGTCGAGGCGTGGCCCGCCGGGCAGGGCATGCGCGGGCGTCGCATGGGTGGGCCGAGCGCCGGAATCGGCCGCGCCAAACCCGCGGCCACCCCGGCGCCGGAAGCGGTCGCAGCTCCGGCCCCGGCGGCGAACGCCCGCAGCCGCAGCACGACGTCCAAGCGCAAGCGCAAGCGCCGCTCCTAGCCGCCGCTTCTCGGTCGTCGTGGGGCCCGCGGGGCTGGGCGGTCGCCGTTCGTCGTGCGCTGGGGACCGTTCGGGCCGCTCCAGCCACCGCCCGGCGATCAGGGCTTGCCGCTGGAGGCACTGGCCGGAGATGGTTCCCGCCGTCTTGTCAACCCATCGTAGGAGGAGAGCTACATGGAAGCCAGTCAAGGTCCGCGTGAAGCGGATGTAGCACCGGCGCCTGCCCCAGCCCCAGCCGCGGGGTGGTCGCCGGCCGATCCGGGGCCGTTGGGCCTGATGGCGTTCGCCGGAACGACGTTTGTCTTGAGCATGATCAACTGCGCGTCTGGTCGGAGTCGGGCGCCCTCCCGAGCTTCTTCGGTCTTGCGCTCGTGTACGGCGGGCTGGTGCAGCTCCTGGCGGGGATGTGGGAGTTCCGCACCGGCAACACGTTCGGCGCGGTGGTGTTCTCGTCGTATGGGGCGTTCTGGATCTCGCTCTACATCCTGCTGCATACATCGGTGTTGGCGATTCCGGCCAGAGAGGTGTCAGCCGGGATCGGCCTGTGGCTCTGGATGTGGACGATCTTCACGGGCATCATGCTCATCGCGTCGCTGCGGACCGCGGGCATCATTGTGCTGGTCTTCGTGCTGCTGCTGATCACGCTGATCTTCCTGTCGATCGGCTTCTCCGGCAACACGCTCAGCACGATCAAGATCGGCGGCTACGTCGGGATCGCCACGGCGCTCGCCGCCTGGTACGCCGGGGCCGCGGGGATCATCAACTCGACCTTCGGTCGGACGGTGCTCCCGCTGTTCCCGATGAGCGGCTGACCGAGCGGACTGCCCGAGGGCTAACTCGGGTACAACTAGTTCACTAATCGCCGCACAGCAGCCAGCCCGGGCGCCGACGGTTCCGTCGGCGCCCATGGCTGGTTTGTGTGAGACGCCAGCCCGTTGAGAAGGAGAGGCTTGTATGGCAGACACGGCAACGACTCCCGCCGGCGAGGGCACGCTCGAGGAACAGCTCGAGGCGATGCTCGAGATCGAGAAGTTCGATCCCCCCGAGGCCTTCGCCGCACACGCGCTGCTCAACGATCCCGAGATCTACGAGGAGGCCGAGAAGGATTGGCAGGGCTGGTGGGTCAAGCAGGCGCGGGAGCTGCATTGGTTCAAGGAGCCGACGGAGGTGCTCGACGACTCCAATCCGCCTTTCTACAAGTGGTTCAGCGACGGGAAGATCAACGCGTCGTATAACTGCCTGGACCGGCATGTCGAGGCCGGCCGGGGTGACCGGGTCGCTTTCTATTGGCGCGGGGAGGAGGGCGAGGAGCGCGAGATCACCTACGCCGACCTGCACCGCGACGTGCAGCGGTTCGCCAACGCGCTGAAGGATCTGGGGATCGGGAAGGGCGACGTGGTCGGGATCTTCCTGCCGATGATCCCGCAGGTCGTGGTCTCGATGCTCGCGTGCGCGCGGATCGGCGCTCCGCACAACGTGGTGTTCGGCGGCTTCTCGCCTGACTCGGTCAAGGAGCGGATGCAGTTCTCGGATTCCAAGGCGCTGATCACCATCGACGGGGCCCGGCGCAAGGGCAAGACCGCGCCGATCAAGCAGCAGGTCGATGCCGTGATGGGCGATGTGGAGACGCTCGAGCACATCATCGTGGTCAAGCACACCGACGCCGAGTGCGAGATGCAGGCGGGCCGCGATGTGTGGTTCCACGAGGTGATGGAGCAGGCGGACGCCGAATGCCCGGCGGAGGAGCTCGATGCCGAGCATCCGCTCTACGTCCTGTACACCAGCGGCTCGACGGCCAAGCCCAAGGGCGTGCTGCACACCACCGGCGGCTATCTGACCGGCGTCTCGGCGACGCACCGGTACGTGTTCGATCTCAAGCCCGAGCAGGACGTGTACTGGTGCTCGGCCGACGTCGGCTGGGTCACCGGGCACTCCTACATCGTCTACGGCCCGTTGCTCAACGGCGCCACGAGCGTCATGTACGAGGGCGCGCCCGATTACCCCCACAAGGGGATCTGGTGGGAGCTGTGTGAGCGCTATGGCGTGACGCTGTTCTACACCGCGCCGACGGCGATCCGCGCGTGCATGAAGTGGGGTGTGGAGAACGTCAACAAGTTCGACCTGTCCAAGCTCCGGCTGCTCGGGACGGTCGGCGAGCCGATCAACCCGAAGGCCTGGCTGTGGTACCACGTGGTGGTCGGCGGCGAGCGCTGCCCGATCGTCGACACGTGGTGGCAGACCGAGACCGGAGCGATCATGATCACGCCGCTGCCCGGGATCGTGTCCACCAAGCCCGGCTCGGCGACGCGGCCGTTCCCCGGGATCGCCGCCGAGGTGGTCGGCGAGCGCGACGGAGAACCGCTCGCGGAAGGGCAGGGGCTGCTGGTGCTCACCCGACCGTGGCCGTCGATGCTGCGCACGCTCTACAAGGAGGACGAGCGGTTCATCGAGACCTACTTCTCGCGTTTCGGCCGGGAGGTCTACCTCGTCGGTGATGCCGCGCGCAAGGACAAGGACGGCTACCTGTGGATCATCGGCCGGATCGACGACGTGGTCAACGTGTCCGGTCACCGGATGTCCACGGCCGAGGTCGAGTCGGCGATCGTCTCCCATCCGAAGGTCGCCGAGGCGGCGGTCATCGGACAGTCCGACGAGGACTCCGGCCAGGCGATCTGCGCGTTCGTCACCCTCCAGGGAGACCTCGAGGGCACCGACGCGCTGGTCGAGGAGATTCGCGGTCACGTGGCGGTCAAGATCGGCAAGCTCGCCCGCCCCAAGCGGATCATCTGGTCCGACGATCTGCCCAAGACCCGCTCGGGCAAGATCATGCGCCGGCTGCTGCGCGACATCGCCGAGGGCCGCGCCATGGGCGACGTCACCACGCTGCGCGACCCCGACGTGATGGCTCAGCTCGAGGCCAAGATCAAAGAGGAACAGGCGCAGGCGGAGGGGTAGTCCTCCGTCACATCCGGCGAGTCGACGCGCCGCCCGAGCTCGAGGCCTCAGACGCCCAGTCGTCGCCCGAGCTCGGCGGCGTGCCGGCGGGCGACCGGGATCGTCTGACCATCGGGGAACGTGAGTTCCGCGGTCCCGCCGAGCAGCGCGCGCAGCTCGACGGCCTTGAACAGATTCGCCACGTACTGTCGGTGGACGCGCACGAATCCGAACGGCTCCCAGCGGCGCTCGATCTCGCCCAACGTGGTGCGGAGCAGGTACCGACCGTCGCCGGCCACGATGCGCACGAAGTCTCCGTAGGACTGGACGTAGAGGATCGCGCTGCGCGAGATCAGCCGGGTGGAGCCGTTGCGGACGTTGGCCACGGCGATGATCTCGCTCTCGACGGGCGCGGGCGCGGGCGGGTGCGGCCAGCCGTGGCCGTTCTCCGCCGTGCCGGTCGCCGACTCCACGGCGTAGGCGACCCGGTCGACCGCCTCCTCCACGCGGCGGCGGCTGACCGGTTTGCGCAGGTAGTCGAGCGCCCGCAGCTCAAACGCCTCGACTGCGGGGCTGTCGTAGGCGCTGACGAACACCAGCTCCGGCGGTGTGGCGAATCGCCTCAGCACCCGGCCCAGCTCGAGCCCGTCGAGATCGGGCATCCGGACGTCGAGGAAGATCGCGTCGTAGTGCTGGCTCGAGGCCTTGACCAGCGCACCGTGACCGTCGAACGCGCACTCCACGTCCTTGACGCTCGGCGCGCCGCGCAGCAGCCGGGCCAGATCCTCGAGCTGGGTGTGCTCGTCGTCGACCGCCAGGATCGTCAGTCGATTGTCAGTCATTCCGCGCCGGCCAACGCCAGGGCTCGGCTCGAGGTCTCGCCGCGTAGGTTGGGCACCGTCATGATCGCGGTGGTGCCTTCGCCCACCCGCGAGTCGATCCGCAACGCATAGCGATCGCCGAACGTGGCCCGCAAGCGGGCGTCGACGTTCGAGAGCCCGATCCCGCCACCCGCCCCCGCCAGCACGAGGGGAACCAGCTCCGGCTCGATGCCGCTGCCGTCGTCGCTGACGCTCAGCTCCACGTCTCCATGCACGACGCGCGCCTCGATCGCGATCCGGCCGGTGCCCGCGCGTCGCTCCACCCCGTGACGCACCGCGTTCTCGACCAGCGGCTGGACCGACATGGCCGGCACGACGGCGCCTCGGGTGTCGGCCGGCACGTCGAGCGTGACGTGCAGGCTGTCGCGAAAGCGCGCCTGCTCGAGTCGCAGATAACGCTCCACGTGGTCGAGCTCCTCGCCCAGCGTCACGTACGAGCGGCCGTCCCGGAACAGATACCGGGTGAACTCGGCGAAGTCGATCAGCAGCTCCCGCGCCTCCTCGGGGCGGGCGTGGATGTCGCCGGCCACGGCGGCCAGCGCGTTGTAGATGAAGTGCGGCGAGATCTGCGCCCGCAACGCACGCAGCTCGGCCTGCGCGAGTCGCACCTCCTGCTCGGCCACGACCGACAGCTCGACCTGCGCAGAGACGAGGATGGCCGCCTTCTGCACAACCCGGAGCTCATCGTGCGCAGGACGGCCGACCGACCGGTAGAAGGCGATCAGGGTGCCCGCCCGCTTGCCCTGCACCATCAGCGGCGCGAGCACCGCCGAGCGCAGCGGGCAGGTGGGGTCGGAGGAGATCAGGCGCGGCACGATCTGCACGCGGTCGTCGCGCGTGCTGGCGAGCAGGCGCGAGAGGAGATCTCCCGGACGGACCTGCTCGCGTCCCTCGCCGTCGATGGCCAGGACGGCCCGCGTGTCCGCGAGCGCAATCGCCGCCGAGCCGGTGAGCGCGCGCAGATGCGGGGCGGCGTGTGCGGCCGAGCGCGAGTTGAGCCCTCGGCGCAGATGCGGAAGCATCGAGCTGGCCGCGTGAAGCGCGGACTGCATCCCGGCCGCCGCCGGCGTGCGCACGGCGCGCGGGGCCCGCACCAGCCTCCACGCCACGGCGACCGTGGCGGCCGACCCGATCCCGAGCAAGACACCCAACACAAAACTCATAATCCCTCCGCCGCTAGCTTACTGTCGGGCGAGGTCGGCGCGGGATTGTTCCGGGGGCTTGAGTCCCGGCGCGCGGACCGCGATGATGCACCGATGAGCTCGATACCGACTTTCTCCTCCTACGAGGAGGCCTACAGCCAGCACCGCTGGGAGGTTCCAGCGCGTTACAACATCGCGGCCGACGTCTGCGATCGCCATCCGCGTGAGAAGCCGGCGATGATCCACGAGGATCCGGCCGGGAACGTCCGTGAGCTGAGCTGGGGTGAGCTGCAGGACATGTCCAATCGCTTCGCCAACGTGCTCGCCGGCCTGGGCGTGGAGCGCGAGGACCGGGTGGCGATGCTGCTGCCGCCGACGCCCGAGACCGCGGCGGCGTTCTTCGGGACCTGGAAGACCGGGGCGATCCTGCTCTCGATGTCCGTGCTCTACGGCGACGACGGAATCCGCCACCGGCTGACGGACTCACAGCCCAAGGTGCTCGTCACCAACCAGGCCAATGCCGAGCGGATGGAGCGCTCGCTGGTGGAGCATGTCCTGATCCTCGACGACGATCTGCTCAGCAGCGGCTCGACGTCGTTTGCCGCCGTCGACACGGCGGCGGATGACCCGGCCCAGCTGTACTACTCCTCGGGCACGACGGGCCTGGCCAAGGGGATCCTGCACGCCCATCGATACATCCTCGCCCACGACGAGTTCGTCTACTGCCATGACGTCCGCGACGGTGAGCGGTTCCACGGCATGGGTGAGTGGGCCTGGGCCGCCGGCATCGCGCCGCTGCTCGGGCCCTGGCGCTACGGCGCCATCCAGGCGGTCTATCAGCGCGAAGGCGGCTTCAACCCCGACAAGCAACTGGACTTCCTCTCCCGCCATCGGGTCAGCAACGTGTTCGGGACCCCCACGGCGATCCGCTCGATGATGTCGATCACCGACGCCGGCACGCGCTACCCGCAGCAGTTCCGGATCGTCTGCTCAGCCGGCGAGCCGCTCAACCCGGAAGCGATCCGCTGGTTCCGCGAGCAGTACGGCGTCACCGTGCTCGACTACTACGGGTTGACCGAGTCCTACCCGCTGTGCGGCAACTACCCCTTCATGGAGGTGCGTGAGGGCTCGATGGGCCGCCCGATGCCGGGCTGGGAGGTGGCGATCCTCGACGAGGACGAGCGTCCTGTGGCCTCAGGGGAGCGGGGCGAGATCTGCCTCAAGGCGCGCTCGAACCCGCACTATCCGCTCGGGTACTGGAACCGGCCCCCGGAGGATTCTCAAGAGGTGTTCGGCGGCGAGTGGTTCCACAGCAAGGACGCGGCCAAGACCGACGAGGACGGCTACTTCTGGTACGAGGGCCGGGCCGACGACGTGATCATCTCGGCCGGCTATCGGATCGGCCCGTTCGAGGTCGAATCGGCCTGTCTCGAGCATCCGGCGGTGGCCGAGGCGGCCGCCGTCGCCTCGCCCGACGAGCGGCGCGGGAACGTGGTCAAGGCGTTCGTGGTGCTGGCCGCTGGTCACGAGCCCAGCGACGAGCTGGCCGAGGAGATCAAGGCCTTCGTCCGCGACCACCTGTCGGCCTACGCGTATCCCCGGATCATCGAGTTCGTGCCCGACCTGCCCAAGACGCTGACCGGGAAGATCCGGCGGATCGAACTGCGCCAGCGCGAGCAGGAAGGGACCTAGAGCTAAACGGCTCTCCTATCCCTGGGTCGGGGTGAGGGTGAGGGTGAAGGTGAGCCTGGGGAACGCCCCAATGGAGGCCCCGTTTTCGGCGATCGGGTAGTTCCCCAGCTACCAGCCGTTGAACATCCCAAACGAGTTTTCCGAGCCCTCGATTGGGCTGTTACCCAGGTAAGTGAGTCAGAAATCTGACCTTCCCAGGGCCAGTCATCGTGTCGGGAGCCCCGGCGCCGGGGATCCACCGGTCCCACCCGCCCGGCCGCCCGCCGCCTGCCGAGACCACTCCCCATCGATCTCGCTGCGCGCACCCTGACCGCTGCCGTGAGCTCACCAGCTACTCGAAGGGGGGCCGCTCAGGCCGCCCCAACGGCCATCCAAGACCAGCGACCCCCGGCCGGCCTCTCCGACCCGCAGATCAGAGACATACTCACTCACAGAAATATCAAGATCACCAAACCAACGACCCGGACAATCCACCTGTCTCCGAGGAACCCGGTCGCTCAGACCTTCTTGAAGGCCGGGACCCACGCGCCGTCGGGATCCTGCGCGAAGTCCTGGAACAGGCTCGGGGCCTCCTCGCGCATGATCTGAGCCACCCGGTCGAACACGAGCCGCAGCTCTTCCTCGGCACCGGTTGATGTGCGCATTTCGATCACGTGCCTGAGGGTGCGTACGTTGGCCGTCCAGACGATGTCCGTGCTCAGCCCCAGGGGCGCCAAACGCCGTAGCGCCGAGGTCACTTCCTTCTTGACGCTGAACGGCACGCCCTCATCGTCGAGCCCCAGCGTCGCGGCCGCGCTGGCCTGGAACTCCTCGAGCTGCTCGACCAGGGTGACCACCTGCTCACGGATGGGCTCCAGCGCCGCCGGGACGCGGAAGCCGAGGTCGGTCAAGCGGACGTAGCGTAGGCTCTCCTGGCTGAAGGCGGAGCCGGCCCGGTGGCGCACCAGCTCATGGGTGAACACGCGTGAGACGTTGCGAAACGCGAACGTGTAGTTGACGTGTTCGAGCACGCTGCCGTGGAGGCTGCTCAGGAGGTTGCCCAGATACTCGTGTTGGTCCTCGCGGATGCGCGTCACGTTGCGATTCAGGCCGGGCTCCCAGCTGCGGTAGCACACCCGCCCGCAGAACTCGACCAGCAACTGCGCGCCGTTGAGCTCAGCCTCGCTGTCGGCATTGGCGAGTCGTCGCTCCAGCCACGAGCCACCGCCGACATCATCAAGATAGGCGCCAACCGCAGCGAGGTCGATCGACGGCCGCGCGATGAGGAAGATGGACGGGGCGGTCTCGCGCATGGCACACGGTTGCGCTGCCGGCTCGGTGAGCGCTGTCGATGAGTTCATGCCCGCATGGTTGCGGGCCGCCCGGACGTCACTCACTCACTCAGGCAATCGGCGGTGGCGTCCCCTCAGCGCTGGCCGCGAGCTTTGGATCCCAATCGCACACCAGGCAGGCATGACGGAACACAGAGCGGGCGAACTCAAGTCCGAGCGCGTGCGGGTCGTCGCTGGCGCACACGTCGTCCCAGTCGAGGATGTATTCGCCCAGCGCCCCGTCCCAGCGCGCCAAGGCCGGCGAGACGGCCGCGGCAGCGAACCCGGCCGGCGCCGGGTGCGCGTAGGCATAGAAGGCGGCCCGGCCGTAGCGGGCGTCACCCGGCCACCAACCGACGGCGACCTCTTGCGCATCCATCGCGTTGCGCATGATGAAGTCGGCCGACGGCGGCTCGGCGGGCAAGCCGGAGAACAGGTTCACCGCCAGGTCGAACGACCCCCACCACGCGTTGACCGGCGTTGAGCGTCCGCGGAACGGTGCCCGGAACGCACTCAGGACCAGCGCGGCCTGGGTCGCCGCGGCAAAGTAGGCCTCAACCTGGTCCGGCGCATAGCTCGCGTGCTCGTCGTCCTGATCAAGCGGGACAGTCCAGGCGACCTCCTGCGGAGTGGCGTCGATCTCGATCGCCCCCCCGAATGAACGAGCCGCCTCGAGCAGCTCGCGCGTAACCGCGCCGACTGGCCGGTCGGGTGCCAGAGCGACGCGTCCCACACGCCGGTCGCTGTGCTCGACGACCGCCTCGTGGCGGTGGAGATCGAGCGCGACGACCAGCGCGCCGGAACCGTTGGGCGCCGGCAGCGGCGCGGTCTCCCAGCCTCGCGCCGTGAGACGCAGGGCCGCGTGCTGCAGCTGCGGTTCGGGCGGGGCGAGCGCCACCGCCAGTTTGCCGAGCACTTGGGTGTGGGCGTGGAGGGTGTCGCAGGTCGCGCGCCACGCCTCGTAAGCGGGCGGTGTGGGCCACGTGGAGGACATCGCCGCAACCTAGCAGTCGGCGACATCAGTGCCGACTCTCGGGGCGCTGCGACGAGGTGGCGGCCCGCGCAAACGTCATGGGATCGTGAAACCACCTGGGCAACGTCCCAACCGAGCCCCCATTTTCGGCCTGTGGGCTGTTTCCCAGCCACCAGCTGGGAACCATCCCAATCGAATTTTTCGAGCGCTCGATTGGGCTGTTGTACAGGCGAATCGGTCAGAAATCAGACGGTTATCGCGTCGATCGCGTCGGATCCCCCGGCGCGGACAGACTGCCCCCGCGTCGACGCCGCACAAGGCCACGGGGCCCTCCGACGACCCCACGTCGACCAAGCGTCACGCCACCCCGGACACGACCGCGACCACTCAGAAAATGCCGCCGATCGCGTGCCCAGCGTGGGCGGCGAGGTGGAACAGCGGTGAGGGGAAGATGCCGAAGAACACGCTGGCCGCCGCGAACGCGAGCGCGACAAACGCGACCTCGCCGTAGGGCAGCGAACGCGCGGCGGTGGGCCAGCTTCCGCTGTCGGCCTCGGGCGCCCCGCCGGCGATCGGCGCCAGCAGCCCTCCGGCGGGGAGGCGAGCGACCGCCGGCGCGCTCATCCACATCACCGCCACCACCCGCAGGTAGTAGCCGAGCGAGATCATCGATCCGATCACCACGACGATCGCGAGCCACGTGTAGCTGCCGTCGACCAGTGCGTGGATGAGCTGGAACTTGCCGATGAACCCGACCGTGCCGGGGATCCCCGCCAGCGACAGCATGGCAATCGTCATCGGCCAGGCCAGCCACGGTCGTCGGGCACCGAGACCGGCCAACGCCGAGATGTCGTCACCGTCGGGGCGGTCGTCCTCCTGGGCGATGATCACCGCGAAGGCGGCCAGGTTCATCGCCAGGTACACGGCGAGATAGAGCACCGTGGCCTGGATCCCGAGTTGACTGCCGACCACCACTCCGCCGAGCATGTAGCCGGCCTGCGCCACCCCCGAGTAACCAAGCATCCGCTTGAGCGAGGATTGGCCCAGCGCGCCCACGTTGCCGACGAGGATCGTGATCGTGGCCAGCGTGGCCAGCGCCGGCGCCCACTTGTTCTGGGCCCCGATGGCAGCCACGTCGAAGAAGCGCAGGAACACACCCAGCGCCGCGGCCTTGGTGGCGGTGGCCATGAAGGCGGTGATGGGGGTCGGCGCCCCCTCGTAGACATCCGGGGTCCATTGGTGAAATGGCGCCACCGAAGCCTTGAAAGCGAAGCCGACGATTACCAGCCCGAGACCGGTCAGCAGCATCGGGTCGCCGAGGACGCCGCCGGCCAGCTTGCCCACCGAGATCGCAGTGGCGATCCCGGCGAAGCCGGTCGAGCCGGTGGAGCCGTAGATCAGGGCCAGCCCGTAGGCCAGCGTGGCCGAGCCGACCGAGCCGATGACCAGGTACTTGAGCCCGGACTCCAGCGAGCCCTCGCGATGCGCCTCGGACGCACACAGCACGTACAGCGGGATCGACAGCAGCTCGAAGCCGATGAACAGCGTGACCAGGTCCTGGGCCGAGACCAGCACGGCCATGCCCAGCACGCTGAACAGCAGCAGCGAGTGGTATTCGCCGTGTCCGGCGGCGCCGGGCGCGCGCACCCGAAACGACAGCAGCACGGCGACGATCGCCGCGACCGAGAAGATCAGGTCGAGCACGAGCGCCAGGTCGTCGATCTCCAGGGCGCCCGAGATGATCGCCGTGTGATGGTCGAAGCGCGCGACGATGAAGCCCATCGTCACGAGCAGCGTGATCAGCGTGAGGACCGGGACGATCCGCTCGCGGGCGACCGCGCCGCGGAGCAGGCCGACCAGCAGCACGAGTACCGCGCCGACGCTCAGGGCGACGAACGGCGAGAACCCCACCCAGTCGATGTGGGGGCCCTTGAGGTGGGGGGTCACCGCGGCCAGGGCCGCCGGCGCGAGCGCACCGGTCATGGCGTCCGACTCGCTGTCAGTGATGCCGCCTGCTGTAGCTGAGCCGGCGCGAGCGCGGCCCTGACCGCCCGTTCAGAGCGTCGCAGCCCGAACTGCGGATAGAAGGCCAGCACCAGGATCACCGCCACGATCGGCACGATCGCCGTGGCCTCAGACAGCCCGATCTCCCGCGAGTCGACCCGCGGGCCGACGCGGTTGTGCATCGACTGGATGAACAGCCGCAACGCGTACACCGCGGCTCCGACGACCCCGGCGGCGGCGATCAGGGAGAACACCAGCTTGGCCTTGAACAGGCCGAGCAGGATCATGAACTCGCCGACGAAGTTGCCCGAGCCCGGCATGGCCAGGGTCGCGAAGGTGACGATCAGGAACAGCGTCGCCAGCACCGGCGCGCGGAAGGCGATCCCGCCCATATCGCGCAGCTTCTCTGATCCACCGGCGCGGGCGGCCAGCGCCGCGATGATCAGGAACAGCGGCAGCGTCACCAGCCCGTGGTTGACCATCTGCAGCAGCGCGCCCTGCCCGCCCTCGGGTCGCAGCGCGAAGATCCCCAGTGTGATGAAGCCCAGCTGCGCGACGCTCGAGTAGGCGACCACCAGGCGCGCGTCGGGGGTCGTGAAGGCGATCGAGGTGGCCCAGAAGATCGACACCAGCGCGATCAACAGCATCAGGGTTTGAAAGTGGACCGACGCGTAGGGGAACAGGGGGAGCACGATGCGCAGGAACCCGTACGCGGCAACCTTGGACAGGATCGACGAGAACACCGCCACGGCGGGGATCGGCATCGCCTTGTAGCCGTCGGCCAGCCAGCCGTGGAACGGGACCAGCGGCATCTTGACCAGGAAGGCGACGGCAAAGCCGAGGAAGATCCACTCCTGCGAGGTCTTCGACAGCGGCAGGGCCTGGAGCGCGGAGAGCGCGAAGGTCAGCGGGGTTCCGTGCTGTTGGGAGGCCAGCACGCCGGTGGCGATCGCCGCCACGAGCATGAAGAACGACCCGACGAGCGTGTAGATGACCAGCTTGGTGGTCGCGCGGACGCGGTCGCCGGTGCCCCACATCCCGGTCAGGAAGTAGAACGGGATCAGCATCACGTCGAAGAACGCGACGAACAGCGCGAGGTCCTGGGCGCAGAACGCTCCGAGGACCGCGGTCTCGGCCAGGCCGAAGTGGAAGTAGAACGTGCGCGGGCGATCCCATTCGCGGAACGACGACCACACCAGAGCGGCGCTGAACAGTGCCGTCGTCAGGACCACCAGCGCGACGTTGAGGCCGTCGAGCCCGAGCTTGTAGTGGATCCCCAGAGCGGGGATCCACAGCCGGTCGGTCACGAACTGCAGCCCGACGTGATGCAGGTTGAAGCGCGCCAGGAAGGAGATCGCGATCGCCAACGTGACGAGGCTGCCGGCCGCGGTCGCCCGCCCGATCGCCGCTCGCGGGACCAGACCAGCCAGCAGCGAGATCGCCACCGGGAGCCAGATCAGGATCGACAGGGTCATCAGGTAGAGGAGATCAGGAAGTACAGGACGAGTCCGGACAGGCCGACGAGGACCAGGGCCGCGTAGTAACGCACGAAGCCGGTCTGCGCGCGGCGCACAGCGGCCGAACCGGCGCGGACGAGCCCGGTCACGCTGCCGGTCACTCCGCCGGCGATCACCACGCGCTCGAGCACCGAGTCGGCGAAGCGTCCGCCCCACTGGGCCGGACGGACGACGACGAAGTCGATCAGCTCGTCGAAGTACCACTTGTTGATGAACAGGGTGTACGGGAGCGCGAATCGCGCGCGGAGCTTGGCCGCGGTGCCCGGCTTGGCGATCCACACCCGGTAGGCGATCGCGATCCCGATCACGGCGATCACCGCGCCGATCGCGAGCCCGAGCCAGTCCGACCCCGTTGACGGGGCGTCGCGGACCAGCGCCGAGCCGGCGAACGTCGGGGCCAGGAAGCGCTGGATCCCGTCATCGACGCCGGGGATCTGCAGCACCCCACCGACCACCGCGAGGACGGCCAGCATCGACATCGGCGCCTTCATGATCGGTTCGCGCTCGGCGATGTGGTGGGCCGGGCCAGGGAAGCCGACGTCGGTGTCCTCCTCCTCGCCGGTCTGCGGGTTGAACGGCACCTCGGCATGGAACAGGTGCCCCTGCTCGAGCTCGCGGGCCTCCTCGCACGGCTTGCCGAAGAAGGCTCGGAAGATCATGCGGAACGTGTACACGCCGGTCAGCAGCGCGCCGACATAGCCGAGGATGCCCAGGACCTCGAACGCCCCGCCGCGGTGGTCCAGGAACGCGATGATGTCGTCCTTCGACAGCCAGCCTGAGAACGGCGGCAGCCCGGAGAGGGCCAGGCCCCCGATGATGAAGCAGATGAACGTGAACGGCATCGCCTTGCGAAAGCCGCCCATCTTGTCCAGGGACTGCTCGCCCCCCATCGCGCTGATCAGCGAGCCGGCCGACATGAACAGCAGCGCCTTGAAGAACGAGTGGGTCATCAGGTGAAACAGCGCCGCCGAGTAGGCGCCGACCGACACGCCCATGATCATGTAGCCGATCTGGGACATCGTCGAGTAGGCGATCACGCGCTTGATGTCGGTGACCACGATCGCGATCGTCGCGGCGATCAGCAGCGTCGCGCAGCCCACGACGGCGCCCACGTCCGCGGCCGCCGGGGCCTGCTCGAACAGCGGATGCATGCGGGCGATCAGGTACACGCCGGCGGTCACCATCGTCGCGGCGTGGATCAGCGCGGAGACCGGGGTGGGGCCCTCCATCGCGTCGGGCAACCATGTGTGCAGCGGCACCTGCGCGGACTTGGCGAACGCTCCGACCAGCAGCAGCAGGCATCCGGCCACCAGATCGCCCTGGTTGTGGGTGAACACGTGGGGCACGTCTCGGAACGCCGAGACGAAATCGAGTGTGCCGGTGTGCTTGAAGATGAAGAACGTCCCGAACACCAGCCCGACGTCGCCCAGGACGTTGATCACGAACGCCTTCATGCCGGCGCGGGTGGCGGTCTTGCGGCGATACCAGAACGAGATCAACATGTAGGAGGCCGCGCCCACGAACGCCCAGCCGATGATCAGCAGCAGGAAGTTGCCCGCCAGCACGAGCAGCAGCATCGAGAAGACGAAGAAGTTCAGGTAGGCGAAGTAGCGCGTGTAGCCGCGATCTGAGTCCATGTAGGCGACCGAGTAGACGTGGATCAGCATCGACACGCCGGAGACGATCAGCGCCATGAACACCGACAGCGGGTCGACCAGGATCGAGAGCTGGGCGTTGACCCCGACCGTGAAGTCGTAGTTCCACAGCGACGAGGTGAGCTCCCGATGGTTCTCGGAATGACCGAGAATCGTGATCAGCGCCCCGATCGCACAGGCGAACGCGAGCGCGATCGCCAGCGTTCCGATCCAGCCCGCTGCCCGGCCGCTCAGGAATCGGGAGCTGAGGCCGATCACGATCGTCCCCAGCAACGGGAAGAGCAGGATCAGCCAGCCGTACGTGGTCGGACTCATCGGGCTGCGATCACCCCTGCAGCTCGTTCAGCTCATCGACGTTGATCGCCATGTGCCGGCGGTAGATCGCGACGATCAGCCCCAGCCCGACGGTCACCTCGCAGGCCGCCACGACCATCACGATCAGCGCGAATACCTGACCGGCCTCATTGCCCCACATGCGTGAGAACGCGACCAACGCCAGGTTGGCGGCGTTGAGCATGAGCTCGAGGCAGAGCAGGATCACGAGCGGGTTGGGCCGCGTCAACACCCCCGCGGCGCCGATGCAGAAGATCAGCGCGGAGAGGACGAGATACCAGCCGATCGCCATCTACTGGGGGTCTCCCACCGGTTCGGGTTCCGGCTCGGGGGCGTGGCCGTTGCCGTTGCCGGTGCCGGCGGCCTCCGGCGGCTGGATGGGCACGGCATGACGCTGCCCCGCCGCCTCGGCCATCGTCCCGGTGTAGCTCGGACGGGGAGGGTGGAACCGGAGCTCTTCGCGTGCATCGACGTCCTCGAGCCCGCGCCGGCGGCGGGCCAGCACGATCGCGCCCACGGCCGAGACCAGCAGCAGCAACGACGCGAGCTCGAACGGGAACAGATACCGGGTCAGGAACAGCGTGCCGATGTGTGCCGGGGTGCCGAACCCCGGGACATACGGAGCCCCCTTGCCGGAGATTCCCTTGAGCGCAGAACCGAGCACCGCGATGCACAGCTCGATCGCCACCGCCAACGCGAACAGCGGCCCGAGAATCTTCAGCGCCGCGCCGCCGCGGGTCAGCGGCTCGTCGGAGCCGCCGACGTAGGCGACGACGAACACGTACAGCACCATCACCGCCCCGGCGTAGACGACGACCTGGGCGGCGGCCACGAATTCGGCCCGCAGCAGCAGAAACAACGCGGCCAGCGCGATCAGATGGCAGACCAGGGCGAGCACGCTGTAGAACGGGTTGCGCAGCATCACGACACCGATCGCCCCGGTCAGGGCGGCAATCGCGGCGATGAAGAACAGCACCTGGGACATCGACCCTACTCGCCCTCGTTCCGCAGGGGCGTGCGCTCGATCGGCTCGGCGAGCAGCATCTCTTTGGTGAAGATCAGGTCCGAACGCGTGTAGTCGGACATCTCGTAGTCGTGCCCCATCGTGATCGCGTCGAACGGACAGGCCACCTCGCAGTAGCCGCAGAAGATGCAGCGGCTGAGATTGATCTCGTACACAGCGGCGTAGCGCTCGCCGGCCGAGACGCGGTTCTGGGGCGTGTTCTCGGCGGCGACGACGCGGATGCAGTCGGCCGGACACGCCGCCGCGCACAGCGAGCAGCCGACGCACTTCTCGAGCCCCGTGTCCTCGAACCGGTGCAGCTTGTGGCGCCCGCGAAAGCGCGGGTAGACCGGGGTCTTCTCCTCCGGGTACTGGAGCGTCGACGGGCCCTCGACGATCCGGGCGAAGGTCGTCTTGAGCCCCCGCAGCGTCTCGCCGAACGCTCGATAGGTGCCGCGGACCGGCCCGGGGACGGGGGCGCGCAGCACCTCGATCACGTCGGCACCGGGGTCGTACGGAGTCATGAGACCACCACAATCGCAGTCACGAGGAGGTTCAGGGTCGCCAGCGGGAGCAGGATCTTCCAACCCAGCGACATCAACTGGTCATAGCGCAGCCGCGGCAGCGTGGCCCGGACCCAGATGAAGAACGTGAAGAACAGCAGAATCTTCACGATCACCACGATCGGGTCCACCCAGCCGGGTGGATGGATGCCGAACGGCAGCAGCCAGCCACCGAAGAACATCGTCACCGCGATGCCCGAGACCACCATCATGTTCATGTACTCGGCGAACAGAAAGGCCACGAACCCCGTGCCGCCGTACTCGGTGAAATAACCGCCCACAAGCTCGGTCTCGGCTTCGACGAGGTCGAACGGCGATCGGCCGGTCTCCGCGAACGATGCGATCATGAAGATCAAGAACCCGACGAATTGCGGGATGAAGAACCACATGCCCCGCTGCGCGTGGACGATGCCGGTCAGCGACAGGGTACCGGCGGTGATGATGACGCCGACGAGCGAGAGCGCCTGGGAGACCTCGTAGGAGATGAGCTGCGCGGCGGCGCGCATGGCACCGAGGAACGAGTATTTGGAGCCGCTCGACCAGCCGCCGAGCATGATCCCGTAGAACGAGATCCCGGCGAACGCGAACACGTACAGCGGGCCGACCGACACATCGATCCCGTACAGCCCGACCCGATATCCGAAGATGGTCTGCACGTCTCCGAACGGCACCAGGGCCAGCCCGGCGACCGCGGTGAGGATCGCGATGGCCGGGGCGATCCGGAACAGGTAGCCGACCGACGTGGTCGGGCGTGAGGGCTCCTTGGTGGCGAACTTGACGATCTCGGCCAGCGGCTGCATGAGCCCGAACGGCCCCACCCGGTTTGGGCCGTAGCGGCCCTGGAAACGGCCGAGCAGCTTGCGCTCGTAGACGGTGAGGATCGGCAGGATGGCGAACGCCACCCCGAAGATGACCAGCGCCTTGATGATCTGAATCCACCACGGCTCGAAGTAGGTGACCAGGGCGAACGGGGTCATCGCGCGCCGACCCGAGCCGCGGCTCGCTCGATCTGGATCGTCGACCCGGTCAACGCGTTCGCCGAGGCCTCCGCGATGCCCACGGCCAGGAACGCCGTGCCGACCGGGACATCGCTGCGGACGTGGGCGATCGCCGGTAAGCGGACGCTGTCCTGAACCACCTCCACCGCCTCGCCATGTGTCGATCCCCAGCCGGCGCGCGTCGGGCGGGGATAGCTCGACCTGCTGGTGGGGCACCAGGAACTTCAGCGCCGGGGAGATCTCCACCTCCGGCCAGGCCCAGATCGGGCGGTGGGTCCCGAGGCGCAGCGATCCGCTGTCGCCCCGACCGTTGCCCGCGGGCTCGGCGAAGGGGGGTGGGGCGGCCAGGGACGGTTCCGGCGTCTCGCCCGCGGGGGCGCGCATGAGTCCAGCAATCGACGGCACGCGCGGCGCGGCATCGACGTCCGTTCCATCGCCGGGCGACTCCCCACCCCGAGCGAGCCCCGCTCCACCCGGATCGGCGTCAGCCGATTCAACGGAATCGGCGCCAGCCGATCGCACGGAATCGGCGCCAGCCGATTTCGCACGCTCGGTCCACCGAACTCCCTTGCCTCCGATCTCCTCGAGCGTCAGCCCGGCATAGAAGGGGACCGCCGACTCGAGTTGCTCGAAGGCCATCTGGCTGGTGGCCACGCCCAGGTCATGCCCGACGCGCCGCGAGATCTCGGCCACCACCGACCACCCGGCTCGAACCTCTCCCGGGTGAGCGATGGCGATCCGCAACCGCTGGAGACGGCCGTCCGGATGCACGACGGTCCCCTCCTTCTCGGCGTGGGACTCGGCCGGAAAGATCACCGATGCATGCTCGAACAGGCCCTCGGTCAGCACCGAGGCGTGGGCGACCACGAGGGGCGCGTGATGCAGCGCGCGCTGCCACAGCCCGCGATTGGGCTGGTCGCGCAGCGGGTCGGTTCCGAACAGGTACAAGGCGGTGACATCGCCGTCCGCGGCGGCCTGGGCGATCTCGCCGGCGCTGCGCCCTGGCGCGGGCAGGTCCTGATATCCGGGTCCGGCGTTCGGCAGCACGCCGGCCTCGCGCAGCCCACGCCCGTTGGCGCCGGCGGGGATCTCGAGCAGGCCTGCGCCCGGGCGCTCGTCGAGCCCCAGGCGCTCAGCGATGCGCAGCAGCACGCCGGCCGCTTCGCCATCGATCCGCTCACCCCAGACGATCACGATGTCCTCGCCGCCCTCGCGCAGGAGGTTGGCCAGCGCACGGGTCTCGTCACTGGCGCCGGCGCTTCCGGCCAGCGCGGCGTCGAGCGCGGTCAGGAACGCGAGTTCTCCGCCGGGTGGGTAACGCACCACGGTGTGGGCACCGGGGTCGAGCGCGCTCGGGCGGGGGGTGGCAATGGCCAGCTGCACGCCCCGACGGCGTACGCCCTTGCGAATCCGCAGATCGAAGATCGGCGCCTCATCGAGCGGCTCGCAGCCGAGCACGAGCACCGTGTGGGCGAACTCGAGATCCGGAACTGTGGCCTGCAGGGCCGGGGCGCTCAGCGCCCGCGCGAGCTCGATCCGCACCGGGCCGCCGACGCGCGAGTCGATATCGGCAGACTGCAGGCCCTCGCGCAGCAGCCGCTGGAGCAGAAAGCCCTCCTCATTCGACGCCTGGCCGCCCACCAGCGCGGCGGCGCGGCCCTTGTGGCGCGCCAGGCCCGCCGCTACCTCGAACGCGCGCTGCCACGACACCTGGCGCAGCTCATCTCCGTCGCGCACGAGCGGCGCGGTAATTCGGTCGTCGACATGGATCGCCTGGTAGGCGAAGCGTCCCTTGTCGCACAGCCACCCATCGTCGACCTCGGCGTGGTCACGGGCCAGGACGCGCATGACCTTCTCGTCGCGCACCGTGAAATGCACGTTGCATTGCGACGGGCACAACGTGCAGATGCCCCCGGCCCCCTCGTTGTCCCAGGGCCGGGCGCGGAACCGGTAGGGCTGAGAGGTCAGCGCGCCCACGGGACACAGCTCGACGATGTTGCCGCTGAACGGGGCCACGTAGGGGTGCCCGTCGTGGGTGGCGACGAACGAGTGCGCGCCCCGCTCGGCAAAGATCAGCTGGTAGTCCTCGGAGATCTCCTGTGAGAAGCGAACGCAGCGATAGCACAGGATGCAGCGCTCGCGATCGATCGCCACCAGCGGCGAGAGCGCGAGCGGCTTCTGGAAGTGGCGCTTGGGCTCGATGAAGCGCGAGCGGCCCAGTCCCCAGCCGAACGTGATGTCCTGCAACGGGCACTCGCCGCCCTTGTCGCAGACCGGGCAATCGAGCGGGTGGTTGACGAGCAGGAACTCGACCACCGCGTTCTGGGCGTGGCGGACACGCTCGGTCTGAGTGTGGACCACCATGCCGTCCTTGACCGCGGTCGAGCACGAGGTCTGCAGCTTGGGGATGCCCTCGATCTCGACCAGGCACATACGGCAGGCTCCGACCGGGTTCCCCAGCTTGGGCTCGTAGCAGAAGAAGGGGATCTCGACGTCGCCAAACTTCGCCGCGTCGACCAGCATCGCGCCCTCGACCGCCCGCACCTCACGGCCGTCGATCGTCAGCTGGATGGTCTTCTGCTCGGGCCGAGGCATGCGCTAATGGACAGGCATCGGGCCGGCCAACTCGCCGGCTACGCCGACCGGGACCACATCCTCGAGCAGCGCGGCGCCCGCGCGCTCACGGGCGGCTTCGATCTCCGCCTCCAGTTCGCCGCGGAACTTCGCCACCATCGAGCCGATCGGCATCGCCATCGCGTCGCCGAGCACGCACAGGCAGTTGCCGATGATCTGCTCCTGGACCGAGGCCATGATGTCGAGGTCCATCGGGGTGGCCTCGCCGGACTGGATCCGCTGGAGCATCTTCACCGTCCAGTTGGTGCCCTCGCGGCACGGGACGCACTTGCCGCACGATTCGTGCGCATAGAACGTGGCCAGCTTCAACGCCACCGCGAGCACGCTGCGACGCTCGTCGGCGACGATGATCGCTCCCGACCCGAGCATCGAGCCGGCCTTGGCCATGCTGTCGAAGTCGTAGGGGATGTCGAGGTCGTCCTTCGTGAGCACGGGCGAGCTCGAGCCGCCGGGGAACCAGAACTTGATCTCCCGGTTGTCGAACGGCCCGCCGGCCAGCCCGTAGATCAGCTCCCGTGACGGGATGCCCAGATCGACCTCGTAGTTGCCCGGTCGTTGCACGTCTCCGGAGACCGAGACGACCTTCGTGCCGGTCGAGGTCTCGGTGCCGATCTTCGCGTACTCAGCCCCGGTCATGCGGATGATGTGGGGCACCGTGCACAACGTCTCGACGTTGTTGATCAGCGTCGGCCCGTGGTACAGGCCTTCGATGGCGGGAAACGGAGGCTTGAGCCGGGGGTTGCCGCGCTTGCCCTCGAGCGAGTCGAGCAGGCCGGTCTCCTCGCCGCAGATGTACGCGCCGGCGCCGCGATGAAGCACCAACGGCAGCGACACCGCCGAGCCGAGAATCTGCTCGCCGATGTACCCGGCCTGCGCCGCCTCGGCGATCGCCGCCTCCAGGATGTCGGCCTGATACTGGTACTCGCCGCGGATGTAGATGAACGCGCGGCTGATCTCGCCGGCGTAGGCGGCGATCACGACTCCCTCGATCAGCATGTGCGGGCTCTTCTGGATCAGTTCGCGATCCTTGAACGTCCCCGGCTCGGATTCATCCGCGTTGCAGACCAGGTACTTCTCCATGTCGCCGTGGGGCAGGAACGAGATCTTGCGTCCGATCTGGAAGCCGGCGCCGCCGCGGCCGCGCACCCCCGAGTCGAGGATCTGCTGGAGCACCTCCGCGGGCGACATCGTCAGGGCCTTGCGCAACGACTGGTAGCCGCCTCGTCGCTCGTAGACCTCGAGCGTGTTCAGGCCCGGCTCGTCGATGCGGTCAAACAGGAGCTTCATTACCGGGCACTCGGGTCCGCCGTGGGCCGGAACCGGAGCTGCTTCTCGGGCAGCACCGGCCGGCCGGCCGCGAGGTCTTCCACGATCTGGGCCGCGTCGGGCTCCTGCAGCGGCCCGACGTACTCCCCGTTGACCGAGGCCATCGGCGCGATGTCGCACGCCCCGAGGCACTCGAACGAACGCACGTGCACACTCGGGTCCTCGGCTGCCGCGGCGATCATCGCCTCGTAGAACTCATCCGCGCCGAGCAGCGAACACGAGATGTTCGTGCACACGTAGACGTCGTTGTGGGGCGGCCGGGGAGACAGCTCGAGCATGTCGTAGAAGCTGGCCACCGACGTCAGGTCGGCCGGGGTCAGTGCCATCACGGCGGCCACCTGGGTGATCGCCTCGGGCGAGCACCAGCCGTAGAACTCCTGCGCCGCGTGCAGCGCCGGGATCGTCGCCGAACGCCGGTCCGGGTACTTGGCCATCGCCGCTTCGATCTGCTGGCGGAGCGCCTGCGGCACCGGCGTCGTGGCGGGATCCGGGACGACCGCGGGGTCCTTGGTCAGGTCAACTGCCTCGTCCCAGCCCGGAACGCGCGAGCCGTGCCCGAAGCGCGGAACCGGGATCTCCGGACTCATGGGCAAACCTCCCAGGTTCTGGCGCAGCCAGAACCTGCCAGGGAAATCGCTTGCGATTTTCCCATCATCGGTCGATCCCTCCGAGAATCGGGTCGAGCATCGCCAGCGTCGCGATCAGGTCGGCGATGTAGGCGCCGTTGACCATCGGCGCGAGTGCCTGCAGGTGCACGAAGCTGGGATCGCGCATATGCACGCGCGCCGGCTTGGCCGAGCCGTCGGAGCGGACGAAGCAGCCCAGCTCGCCGCGCGGCCCCTCGATCGGGAAGTAGGCCTCCCCAGGCGGGACGCGAAAGCCCTCGGTGACGAGCTTGAAGTGGTGGATCAGCGCCTCCATCGACGTGGCCAGCTCGTGTCGCGGCGGCAGGGCGATCTTTCGGTCCGCGGTGATGTGGGGGCCCTCGGGCAGTCCCTCGAGCGCCTGGCTGATGATCTTGACCGACTCGTAGAGCTCCGCGTGGCGGACGCGATAGCGATCGTAGTTGTCACCGACCGTGCCGACCGGAATCTTGAAGTCGAAATGGTCGTAGCTCGAATAGGGCTGAGCCTTGCGCAGGTCCCATGGATTGCCCGACGCACGCAGCAGCGGGCCGGTCACGCCGATCTTCAGCAGCGTCTCCTGGCTCAGCGGGCACACCCCGTGCAGGCGCTCAAGGACGATCTGATTCTTTTCCAGCAGGTCGGCGTACTGGTCCGCCCGCGTCGGCATCTCGTCGAGGAACTTGCGCAGCTTGGCCGGGAACCCGCTGGGGATGTCCTCGAACACGCCGCCGACCTGGAAGTACCGCGTGTGCATGCGCTGACCGGAGGACATCTCGAACAGGTCGAGGATCGTCTCGCGCTCCCGGAAGCAGTACCAGAACATCGAGATCGCACCCAGGTCAAGCGCGCTGGTCCCCAGCCACACGAGGTGGGACATGATGCGGTTGAGCTCGAGGTGGATGACGCGCAGGTACTGGGCTCGCGCAGGCACCTCGAGGCCGAGCAGCGTCTCCACCGCGCCGCAGAAGGCCATCGCGTTGAAGTAGTAGGACAGGTAGTCCATCCGCTCGACGACCGGGATCACCTTCCAATAGGACTTGCCCTCGCAGGTCTTCTCGATGCCGGTGTGGACGTAGCCGACGATCGGCTTGACGTCGTGCACCACCTCTCCCTCCAGCGTCGCGAGCAGGCGCAGGACGCCGTGGGTCGCCGGGTGGTGGGGGCCGATGTTGAGCGTGAGCAGCTCGTGGGTCTCGCCCACCGGCTCGCTGGAGAGCGTGATCGACTCCTCACGCTTCCGATAGTCAGAAGTGAGTCCCCCGCTGGTCATCCGGACCACCGTTCTGACCCAGCTGCTCGGCCTCGAGCCTCACTTGACCGCTGCGCTGTCATTGCCATTTTCCGTACGACGTCTCGTCGTTGTACGTGAACAGGACCGGCTCGCCTCCGATCGGGAAATCTCTGCGCTGGGGGAAGCCCTCGTAGTCCTCGGGCATGAGGATCCGCCGGAGGTCCGGATGCCCGTCGAACACGACCCCGAACATGTCGTACACCTCGCGCTCGGGAAACTCGGCGCCCGGAAACAGCTCGACGGCCGTGGCGATCCGCGGGTCGTCGGTGTGAACCCGCGCCTTGACCGTGATCCGGTCCACGCGCGTCATGTCGAGCAGCTCGTAGAGGATGCCCAGGCGCGGCTCGTGCGGGTAGTAGTCACAGCCGTGCAGACTGGCCAGGAACGTGTACCCCTTTGACTGCAGGGTCCCCAGCACGACGAGCACGTGCTCGGGATTGGCGATCAGGGTCGCTCGCCCGCGGTGAAAGTCGGTATCGAGGATCGACTCGGCGTTGGCGTCGCGGAGCTCCTGGGCGGTCAGCTCGAGCTCCGTCGCGTCAGGCACCGGCGGTGTCCCCTTCGCCGAACACGTTGATCGCCACCGTCCCGGCGTGATCACCGACGACCTCCTCGGTCCCCACCGCGTCGTAGCGCTCGCGCCAGCCCTCCGTCCGATGTCCCTGGATCTTGTCGCGCAGCCTGAGGATTCCGTGCGCCAGCGCCTCCGGACGCGGCGGGCACCCTGGCACGTGGACATCGATCGGCATGAACTTGTCCGACGGCACCAGCGCGTAGTTGTTGAACACGCCCATCGAGGAGCAGCAGGCTCCCATCGAGATCGCCCATTTCGGCTCGAGCATCTGGTCGTAGATCCGCCGGATCACGGGGGCCATCTTGATTGAGACGCGTCCGGAGAGGATCAGCAGGTCCGCCTGCCGAGGTGAGGCGCGGAAGGCCTCGAACCCGAAGCGCGCGATATCCATCCGCGCGGCGACGATCGACATCATCTCGATCGCGCAGCAGGCCAGGCCGAAGGTGAGCGGGTAGATCGAGTTTCCGCGTGACCAGGCGACCGCCTTGTCCATCGTCGTGGTCATCACGCGCTCCTCCACGTAACGCTGGAGCGCCTCGCCCTCGAGGTCGCCGCGCAGCATGTCCCGAGCCAGCAGCTGGCGAGAGCGGAAGTCCGCCGGAGCGCCGCCGCCGTCGAGCTTCTCGCGCTTCACTTCCATTCGAGCGCCCCCCTTCGCCAGACGTAGACGAACGCCACCATCAGCAGCACAACGAACACGATCGTCTCGGTCAGTGCGAACGTGCCGAAGGCCCGCAGCTGCACCGCGATCGGATACAGGAAGATGACCTCGATGTCGAACAAGATGAACAGCATCGCCATCAGGTAAAAGCTGATTCCGAACCGGAACCCACGTTGGATCTCCGACGGCAGGCCGCACTCGTAGGGGTCCTGCTTGCTCCGGTTGGGGTGTCGGGGACCCAGGAAGATATTCAGCACTGAGAACAGCAGCCCGACGATCCCACCGAGCACAAGAAAAACAATCGCTGGAAGATAATCTCGGAGCACAGGGTGTCTTATATCACCGTCGTGGCGTAGCTTGTAACAAGATGTTACTTAGTGCGGAATGCGGCTTTCTCCGGAGCAAAGGGCGCTCGTCGTGAAACAGGTCCACCTGGTCATCGGTGTCCTCGCGATCGGGCTCAACGGCACGGCTGGACTATACGGCGCATGGTGCTGGTGGCGTGCACAATCGAGCGCCTGGTTCTGGCGTCTTTTGCGAGCCGGTCAGGCCGTCGTGGTGCTCGAAGCCGCGCTCGGCGGTGTGCTCGTGCTGCTCGGGGAGAAGGCGTCGGGGCTGCACGTCCTCTACGGGCTGCTGCCGCTGGCGGTGGCGTTTCTTGCCGAGCAGCTGCGCGTCGCCTCGGCGCAGATGGTGCTCGACTCCCGCGGGTTCGAGTCCGCGGCGGCCGTGGGAGAGCTGCCGGACGAGGATCAGCGCGCGGTCGTGCTCGCCATCGTCCAGCGGGAGATGGGCGTGATGGTGCTCGCTGCGCTCGTGATCACGGCTCTGCTCGTGCGGGCGGCCGGGACCGCGGGCTAGTGGTCGCCGCCGTAACTACGCTCGCATTCGAGCGGCCCCGCTAGCGCGGGGGGCCGGCGTGATAACGGCCGGCGTACCAGAGCAGCGGGTCTCCGCTGCCCAGGCCCATCGTGACGACCTCCCCGATCCCGATCGTGTGATCGCCGCCGGCGATCAGCTCACGTAGGTCGCACGCCGCCCAGGCGAGCGATCCCTCGATGATCGGCACGCCGTGTTCGAGGCGATGGCCGACGCCTTCGAGCTTTTCGGATTCAGGCAGCTTGGAGGCGAACACGCCGGCCAGTTCCTCCTGTTCAGCGGCCAGGATGTTGACGCCGAACCGGCCGGCCTCGCGCACGATCGGCAGCGTTCGCGCGCCGTTCTCGAAGCAGACCAGCGCGAGCAGCGGATCGAGCGACAGCGAGCACAGCGCATTGGCCGTCATGCCGCCGGAGCCGGCCGGCCCCGCACTGGTGATCACCGCCACGCCGGTGGCAAAGCGCCCGAAGACCTCCCGGAACAGCTCAGGATCACGATCGCTTCCCATCGCCGGCGGTTTATACCGCGCCGGACACTGCCCCTAGGCGACTTCGGGCCCGCGAGCCCCTGGGCGGCCCGCCCCAGCCCCAATACGAATTACCCCCGGCGCCAGGCTCCATTGGTTGCCGCCGTATGGGGACGATCGCGCTTTGAGCCTATTCGGGCGATCGTCTCAAAAGCCGGCACCGGGGGTGGCGCCCTCTTCGCCGTCGGCAGCGCGGTTCCTGCCCCACGGGCATTCGTCTGCCTCATCGCACGGTCAGGGTCCCGTATGCCCCGAGCGCTTGATCGGAGAGCAGCGTGGATGCGACCAGATATTTGCCGGGTTCCAGCGTGACCGCCAGTACGCCGGTCCCGCCGGGCGCGATCGGTTGCGTCGCCGCCTGCGGGTGCCCGTCGAGCGAGATGACGAGGTTGTGCGTGAGCCGACCGTCGTTGTGCACGAAGACCGTCAGCAACCCGGCGGGGGCGCGGATGCTCTGCGGAGTGACCCGGTATTCGCTCAGCGCGATGGTCAGCGTGTCGTTGGCCCGAACGACGTGAGTTTGGCCGCAGCCGCACAGCAGCGCGACCGAGACCGCGAGCAGAGCGAGGGGTGCGCGGCGCCCGGACATGGGGATCCGATTATGATCTTCGGCCGCATGAGTCGGTTGGTAAGGGTCCTTGTCCTATCGAGTGCATCGATCGCGGTTGCGGCCCTCGCCTCGGCGTGCGGAACCGAGCGCATCTCCGTCCCCAAGACCAGCCCGCTCTACCGCGGTGCTGTGCTGTTCAACCAGCGCTGTTCGGGGTGTCACACGCTGTCGTATGCGGCGGCCAACGGCTCCGCTCCGAACGTCCGCACGGCGCAGGCGATCAGCGGCCCCAACTTCAACGTCCGCTGCGAGCGCCCGGTCACCCGTGTGCTGTATGCGATCGAAAACGGTGGCTTCTCCGGCGCCTATATGCCGCAAAACGTCGTCGTCGGCCAGGACGCGACCGAGGTGGCCAGGTTCGTCGCCACCTATGCCGGTCGGCAGGCGCCCAAGCTCATTGACGTCGTGAGGTGCGGCTCGCTGCCGGTGGGGATCATCCCCGCGCGGGTGACGCCCACCGCCACCGCCGCCGCGGCCACTGCGGCGACGAGTGCCGCGACCACGGCGTCGACGGTCGCCTCAACCGGGAAACCGACGGCACGCTGACAACGGAGGCCGCAGGTTCTCGATATCAGGCTGATCCGCCGCGACCCTGACGCCGTGCGTACGGCGCTGGCGCGCCGCGGCCCGGAGGTCGCCGCAGCGGTCGATCGGGTCCTCGAGCTCGACGAGCGCTGGCGCGTACTGACCGCTGAGCTCGAGTCGGTTCGCTCCGAGCAGAACCGGGCCAGTCGCGGTCGCACGGGCGCGCCGACGGATGCCGAACGTCAACAGCTGGCCGCCGTGGCGGCGCGCGGACGCTCGCTCAGCGACCAGGAGTCGGCGCTGCGGGCTCAGCGCGACGCCGCGCTCGCGGCGCTGCCGAACCTGCCGATGCCCGATGCTCCCGACGCCGATACGGTGCTGCGCGAGGTCGGCGAGGCCGGGGCCACGGGCCGGGATCACCTGGAGTTGGCGGGTTCACGGATCGACATCGAGCACGCTGCGCGATTGTCCGGCTCGCGCTTTGCCTACCTCCGCGGCGAGCTGGTGATGCTCGAGCTCGCGTTGGTCCGGTATGCCCTGGAGAAGCTGCTCGGTGAGGGATTCGAGCCGGTGATTCCGCCGGTGCTCGTCCGCGAGCAGGCGCTGTACGGAACCGGCATGCTGCCCGACACCGAACAGCAGATCTATCGGGTGCCCGAGGACGATCTGTACCTGATCGGTACCTCCGAGGTCTCGCTCGCCTCGCTGCATCGTGACGAGATCCTGTCCGAGGAGGCGCTACCGCTGCGCTATGCCGGGTTCTCGACCTGCTTCCGCCGCGAGGCGGGCGCCGCGGGCAAGGACACCCGCGGGATCTTCCGGGTGCACCAGTTCGACAAGGTCGAGATGTTCTGCTTCGTGGCGCCCGAGGAGGCGGCGGCAGAGCACGAACGCCTGCTGGGGATCGAAGAGTCAATTCTCCAGGAGCTCCTGATCCCCTATCGCGTGGTGGCGATCTCGGTGGGCGAACTCGGCGCCTCAGCCGCCAAGAAGTACGACTGCGAGGCGTGGCTGCCCGGACAGGGTCGCTTCCGCGAGTTGACCTCCTGCTCCAATACCACCGACTATCAGGCGCGACGGCTGGACATCCGCTACCGCGCGGCGGACGGCAAGCCCGCGCACGTCGACACGCTCAACGGGACCGCTGTGGCGGTGGGGCGAACGATCATCGCGCTGCTCGAGAACGGTCAGCGCGAGGACGGCTCGGTGGTGCTCCCGGCCCCGCTCGTGGCGGCCGGCGCGCCAGAGGTGCTGGCGCCGGCGACGTAGGACAAGGTTTCCAGAATCGCTATGCGCTCCGGCGGCG
This sequence comes from uncultured Solirubrobacterales bacterium, assembly GCA_963838535.1. Classification (GTDB taxonomy): domain Bacteria; phylum Actinomycetota; class Thermoleophilia; order Solirubrobacterales; family Solirubrobacteraceae; genus Palsa-465. Next base: position 100,612 of record CAWIRN010000012.1, on the reverse strand, counting down.
TCTGGACGCGCGGCTCGATCGCGCTGCGCGCTCAGCGGTCCTCGACGACGCGCAGCGAGCGAGGCCCGCTGTCCTCGAGGACCAGCAGCGCCGCGCGGGGCGGCCCGCAGGTGGCGATGCGGGCCTGCATCCGTACGCCGAACGTGTTCCACGGCCGCACGAACTTGTGCGTCATCTCGTCGCCCCGGCCCACGCTCGCCTGGACGATGGCCGCGGCGAAGCTCGTGCCGCTCTGCGCCTCGGCGTCGGCCGAGACCAGCAGCTCGGCGACCGGCCGGTTGACGGCCAGCTCCTCGGTGACGCCCAGGAACGATTGCGCTCGGGAGGACATGGCCTGCACGAGCAAGGCTGAATCGATGACCAGGAAGGCCTCGCCCTTCGTCGGCAGCGCGTCCTCGCGTGCCTCCAACAGCAGGCCGAGCCCACAGGAAGCGCACACGCGGGCCGTCGGCGGCGGCGGGCTTCCGCCGGGCGACGGCGCTGCACAATGGCCGCAGAACCACGACCACCGCACTGAGGTGTCGATGCCGCCCTCTAGAAGTCTCAGTGCAGGCTTTTGTATCGCCGTCAATGCTCCCTACGCGTTCTGAGCCGTCGTGCCCCCTCCGTACGGCGCGGCGCCCTCCGAACCGGGGAGTGTAGGGAAAAGGATTACCCGGCGCAATGTTTTCTGGACCACTACCCCCCGACGGATGAAAAGCAAGCGGAGAGGGGGGGATTCGAACCCCCGAACGAGGTTACCCCCGTTACGCGATTTCCAGTCGCGCCCGTTCAGCCGCTCCGGCACCTCTCCGGGCACCTGGATTAGCGTACCGTGGCGGCCGTTTTGGGGCCGCCTCAGATCTGCCAGGTGGCGTCCCGCAGCAGCGGTATTTCCTCACCTTGGGCGCCCAGCCCGGTCACCGCCAGCTCTGGGCTGCCGATCATGAAGTCGACGTGGATCTCGCTGTGATTGACGCGGCGAATGTCCTGCTTGCCGACCACCGCCATCTCGTAGCCCTGCCCCAGTGCGATGTGGCTGGCCGCGTTCTCGTCCAGCAGCGTGTCGAAGAACACCGTCTGGAGTGGTCCGATCCTGCCCTCGCGATCGACCAGTGCGACCTCGCCGAGGCGAGCGGCGCCGGGATCGCGCTCGGAGAGCGCGCGCAGCGTGCCCGCTCCCTGATCGGCCTCGATCTCGACCGCACGGCCGTCCTGGAACCTGACCTGGAGTCCGGTGATCATCGCGCCGGATACGAACAGTGGCTTGGTCGCCCTGACGACGCCGTCGACCCGCTCGGGGTCCGGGGTCGTGAACACCTCTTCGGTCGGCAGGTTGGGCGCGTGCGCAATCCCATCGACAGTCGAGAAACGCCCGCAGCGCCAGCGGCTACCGTCCAGTAGGCCGACGGTCAGCTCAGTGCCCGGCCCGTCGAACCGCAGCGCGTCGAGGTGCAGCTGGTCGAGCTTGTCCGCCACCGCCACGAGCTGATCGAGTCGCGCTTCCCAGGCGGCTTGCGGATCATCCGTGTCCAGCCGGCAGATATGCGCGATCTCCTGCCACAGGCGTTCCAGTGCCGACTCCGGGTCGAGCTCCGGGTGCACCAGCTGCGCCCACTGCGGCGAGGGACACGGCGCGACCGTCCAATTCGTGGTTCGTTCGTTGACGACCGCAATCGACTCGCGGACCGCGGGCAGCATGTCCCGGCCCAGCAGCTGCGGATCGACGCCGTCCATGACATGGGGTGCGACGGGCCCCGACAGGACGATGCGCGCGCACCGGTGCTCGCCAAGCGCCTGAATCCGCTCACCGATCCAGGGCGGCACGAAGCCGAGCGTGTCCGGGGCGGCGTGGAGCGCCCGGGCGCGCTTGAAATGGACGTCGAACACCGACAGGTCGACGAACTTCGCTCCGGCCTCATAGGCGACCCCGGCGATCGCCCGGGCCAACGGCTCTTTGCCTGGTTCCGAGGACAGCGCGACGATCTGTCCGGGTTGAACATTGGCGCCCAGGCCGACGATCAGCTTGGCCAGCGCGCCCACATAGTCGATCTCGGTCATCAGACGAAGATTCCCCTGGGAGTTTGCCCCATGGTAATGCGCCGGATATTCAGCCTCGGTTTCGGATCCCCATCGTCATTGCTGCGTGATCAGGATTCCCGGGTTGAGGATCCCGACCGGATCGAGCGTTGCCTTGACTGCGCGCAGAACGTCCACCAGCTGCTCGCCGACCTCGCGCTCGTACCACTCGCGATGATCGATCCCGACGCCGTGATGATGGGTGATCGATCCGCCGCCGGCCAGGATCGCTTCGCTGGCGGCTGTCTTCGCCTTGCGCCACTGAGCCCGCGGATCATCGAGCTGCGCACAGCCCACCGTGAAGTACAACGATGCACCAGCCGGATACACGTGGGAGATGTGGCACAGGACGAGCGGCGGCGTGCCGAGCGCCTCGAGCGTGTCGCGCAACGCGCTCGACACAGCGCGATAGACCGTGTCCAAGGACGACCAGAAGGTCACCGTCTCGAGCGTCTCGACGAGCGCTCCCGCGTCGAGCAGCGCGTCGCGCATGTAGGGGCCGAGATATCGGTCTCGCGCCCAGCTCTCGCCGGCCTCCGGGACGCGCCGCGCGCCTGCCGCCTCAAGCCACGACGAGGCGGCCGCCCGCCGGGCTGACACGTCGGACCGGGTGCCCTCGTAGCCCACGATGGCCAGGCAACCGCCGGTCTGCTGGGCCTGTCCGAGCTCCACTGGGCGGGCCAGGTTGAGCGCGGTCTCCGCTTCGTCCGAGAGCCGTAGCACCGTGGGGGCGGGGCCGTCCTGGATCAGTCTCCTGAACGTCGCGGCGCCGAGGCCGAAGGAATCAAAGCGCCAGCCGTCGTATGTTCGCTGCTCGGGAACGGGACGGACCTGGACGGTGAGCGAGGTGATCACGCCGAGCGCGCCCTCCGAGCCGAGGATCAGCTGACGGAGATCCGGGCCGGCCGCCGACTTGGGTGCGCGCCCCAGCGTCAGCGTGCCGACGGGGGTGGCCACCTGCAGCGCGAGCACCAGCTCGTCGAAGCGGCCGTACCCGGCGGACATCTGGCCGCTCGATCGGGTGGCGGCAAACCCGCCGAGCGTGGCGTACTCGAATGACTGCGGGAAGTGGCCGATCGTGTAACCGTGGTGCGAGAGCAATGCCTCGGCCTCGGGTCCGCGCAGCCCCGGCTCCAGCACCGCCAATCGCGACTCCTCGTCGAGCTCCCGCAGGGCGTTCATGCGGCGCAGGTCGAGTGCCACCACGCCCGCGAAACTCGCCGCCTGCGGTTCCAGCCCACCCACCACGGATGTGCCTCCGCCGAAGGGAACCACGGCGACGCGCCGCTGCGAGCAGACCCGCAGCACCCGGAGCACCTCCTCGTGGGAGCCGGGCATGAGCACCAGATCGGGCGCGTCGTCGGCTTCGCCCGCGCGCAGCCGGAGCAGGTCCGGTGTCGACTTGCCGCGGGTGTGACGGACCCGCGCGTCCGGATCGTCCCGCGCATTCTCCGGCCCCACGATGGCCGCGAGCTCCGCCACCGCGTCCGGGGCCAACCGGGTCGGGGCCAGCGCGACGTCGGCGATCGAGCGCGGCACGGCGCTGGGCCGGCGCACGCCCAGCCCCTCGGTCAACAGCGCGCGAAGCCCGTCAGGAACCGTGGGGACCAGGCCTGGATCTCCCCACCCGGACCACGAGATCTCCGGGTACGAACGGCTGGGCCGCGAGATAGCCACCGCACGGACGGTATCCACTGCGGACGCACGGGGCCCGGACGCACGAGGGTCCGGCGCGCGGCCGAGGGCGAGGGGGGACGCAGGGGACCCGACGCAAGGCGGGGGGACGCACGGGAGTCCCCATGCCCGGCCGGGGGAACGGACGGGGGTTCCCATGCGCGGCCGGGGAGACGGACGGGGGTTCCCATGCGCGGCCGGGGAGACGGACGGGGGTTCCCATGCGCGGCCGGGGAGACGCACGGGGGTTCCCAGGCAAGGCCCGGGGGACGGACGGGGGCCCCGATCTACGGGATGGTCGAAAGTCAGATTTCTGACAGTTTCGCCTGTAAAACAGCCCAATCGAGGGCCCGAAAAAGTCGATTGGGCTGTTCCACAGCTGGGGGCTGGGGAACGACCCGAACGTCGAAAATGAGGCCTCGTTTGGGACGTTTACCAGGTGCTTTAGCGCCTCTGGGGGTCAGCGCAACACGCATAGTTTGCTGGTTCGGTCGGTCGATGTTCATGTTGATGTGTGTGAGCCTGTTCTGATCTCGGGTCGCGCGGCCGGCAGGGGCGGTCAGGGCCCTGGACGCGGCTAGTCGTCGGAGCCGAAGGGGCGCCCGGAGCGCCAGTGCGGCACGCCCAGCATGATCAAGCGCAGTTGCTGCTCGGCGAGGCGGGCGATCTCAGCCTCGGTTTCAGGTGAGGCCGGGTGCCCGGCGGCGCCCGCCGTGGGTACGTCGAGGACCGCCTCGATCGTCGCGATCATCGTGTCAACGATCAGGGCAGCGAGCATCTGCAGGTCGTCGGTCGTCCACTCGCGCAGGACCGGGAGTCGGGCCAGGTCAGTCGCGAGCTCGCTGGCGAACAGGCGGATCTCGGTGCGGATCGCGTGCCGCAGCACCCCATTCCCCGACGATCTGACTCGGGCGATGAAGGCGAAGTGCCGACGGTGCTCACGCACGTGGCTGACCAGGATGCCCACCGATCGGCGGATCATGTGTTCGGGAGGCGGCCAGCCCTCGCGCGCTTGGCGCAGCATCGATCGCAAGGTGCGGACCGACTCTTGGACCAAGGCGAGCCCGAGCTCGTCCATGCTGTCGAAGTGGCGGTAGAACGCCGTCGGTACGACGCCGGCCGTCCGCGCGACGCTGCGCAGGCTGAGCGCGTCGAAGCTCGCTCCTGCGTCCATCTGCTGCAGCGCGGCGTCCATCAGCGCCTGCCGGGTGCGCTGCCGCCGCTGAGCCTGCGAGCGGCGCGCGCGGGGGGCGGTCGCCGCCGGCCGACCACGGCTTGAGTCGCGGCCTCCACCGGCAGGTGTACGTATGTTCACAGACATTGTGTACCAATCGTCACAGGCGTGAGTCTACATCTGAGTCTGGTCGCGACGTGCGAATCACTATCCTTAGTGCACAGTCGTACACTTTTCCCAGGCATCGATGCCGCCCTCGACCCCCATCCGCCGTCCCGTTGCCGTCGCCCGTCGATTGCTGAGCTCGCCGCTGGTCGACCTGCTCTGTGGTCCGCATGGGATCGATGGCTACCTCGAGTTGATCCGGCCTGATCTGACCCTGCACGACGCCCGCGCCGAGGTCGTGTCGGTGCGCCGACAGACTGACCGCAGCGTGACGCTGGCCCTGCGCCCGAATGCTGCCTGGGCGGGGCTCCGCGCGGGCCAGTTCGTCGCCGTCGGCGTGGAGATCGACGGGGTACGTCAGACGCGGACCTACTCTCCGGCCGGCTCCGAGCACGGGTCGGGCGTTGCGCTCGAGCTGACCGTGACCGCGCATGAGCAGGGGCTGGTTTCCCGTCACCTGCAGCGCAGCGTGCGGCCCGGAGCGATCCTCCACCTCGGAACTCCGCAGGGCTCCTTCGCGTTGCCCGACCCTCGCCCCGATCGACTGGTGCTGATCAGCGGCGGCAGTGGCGTGACGCCGGTCATGTCGATGCTGCGCACGCTCTGCGACGAGGGCCACGACGGACAGATCGCGTTCGTCCACTACGCCCGCACCCCCGCCGACTGGCTCTACCAGCCCGAGGCGCGGGCGCTCGCGGCCCTTCACCCGAACCTGAAGCTCTGTTACCGCGCGACGCGCGGCGACAGCGGGGACAGCGGTGTCCGGTGTGGCGAGAGCGGAGGTCACGAGAGCGGACGCGGGGCGGGCGGGGGCGGCGCGGACGGGCAGCGCGGGTCATGAGGCGGCGCGGCGGGCGCCTCAGCGCCGCGACGCTGCGCGCGCCTAGTGCGGCGACGCGCTAGGGGCGCCCGCATGTGGCGGTCTGTGGACCGCCGTCGCTGATCGCGAGCGTACGCGCGATCTGGGCGCAGGTCGACGGCGGCGCTGAGCGCGTGCTGGCTGAGACCTTCACGTCGCCGCCGGTCAGCGTAGCCGAGGCCGGCGCGGAAGGGCGGATCCGCTTTCTGCGCAGCCGGCGCAGCGTCGCGATCGGTGCTGGGACGCTGCTCGAGCAGATCGAGTCCGCGGGCCTGTCCCCGCAGTTCGGCTGCCGGATGGGCATCTGTCACACCTGCACCTGCCGTAAGGCGGCCGGCGTTGTGCGCAACGTCCTGACGGGCGAGGTCTCCGCGGAGGAGGACGAGGACATCCAGCTTTGTGTGTCGGTCCCGGCGGGGAACGTCGCGCTCGAAATCTGAACTTCTGCGAACAAGAGGACACGCCATGCCGACCGCCCATCCTGACCTGACGCCCGAGCAGACCGAGGCCCTCGCCCGCGAGCTGGACGAACTGCGCCGCCGAACCGTCGCCGAGCTCGGCGAGCGCGACGCCGAATACATCCGCCGGATCATCAGAGCCCAGCGCGGACTCGAGGTGGCCGGGCGCGGGTTGCTGACGGTCGGGTTCCTACCGCCCACGTGGCTGGGCGGTGTCGCCGCGCTTTCGCTGTCGAAGATCCTCGACAACATGGAGATCGGGCACAACGTGATGCACGGGCAATACGACTGGATGAAGGATCCGTCGGTGAACTCACAGCGCTTTGAATGGGACACGGCCTGTCCCGGAGAGCAATGGCGCTATTCCCACAACTATGTGCATCACACCCACACCAACGTGCTGGGCATGGACCGCGACATCGGGTACGGGATCCTGCGGATGTCCGAGGATCAGCCGTGGCGCGCGCGGGATCTGGGCAACCCCGTCTACGCGACACTGCTGGCGTTGCTGTTCCAGTGGGGTGTCGCTGCGCACGACCTCGAGGTCGAGCGGATTGAGGCGGGCGAGATCGCGCTGAGCGACAAGCGCGCGATCCTGCAGGCGATCTGGCGCAAGGGACGCCGGCAGGTGCTCAGGGACTACATCGCGTTTCCGGTACTCGCCGGCCCGGCCGCGCCGTTCGTGCTCACGGGCAACCTGAGCGCGAACGCGCTGCGCAACGTGTGGTCGTTCATGATCATCTTCTGCGGCCACTTCCCCGACGGCACACACGAGTTCTCCGAGGCCGAGGTGGAGCAGGAGACGCGGGGCGATTGGTACGTGCGGCAGATGCTCGGCTCGGCGAACCTCACCGGCGGGCGCCTGTTCCACATCCTCAGCGGCAATCTCTCCTACCAGATCGAGCACCATCTGTTCCCCGACATCCCAGCTCGCCGGTACGGCGAGCTCGCGGTCGAGGTGCGCGAGATCTGCCAGCGGTACGGGCTGCCCTACAACGCCGGCTCATTGCCCAGGCAGTTTGGCTCGGTGGTGAAGAAGATCGTCCGCCTCGCCGTGCCGTGGGGCGAGGGCGACGCGAGCTCCTCCGTGAACGACGGGCCCCCCTCCGCGGCGGACGCACCCGAGCTCAACTCCGAGCTCGCGCTGGCCGCCTGACTGGGGCGCATCTGGCTGCGATGTCGCGGGGATCTCCGACGTCACAAGGTGCGCGGGTGTCCAGACGCGCGTAGGCTTCTTCCGTAAACGCGAGTCCACGGGAGCGACAGATGCGCGAAGGCCTGATGATGGACGACTACCCGCTGTCGCTGACCGCGGTGGTGGAGCGGTCGGAGCGGTTCAGCGCTGGGCGGAAGGTCGTCTACCGGCGGCCGGATGGCTCTGTGGGTCGCACGACCTTCGGCGCGTGCGCGGATCGATCACGGCGGCTTGGCGCGGCCCTCGGTGTACTCGGGATCGAGCCCGGGGATCCGGTGGCGACGCTGCTCTGGAACCAGCCCGAGCACCTTGAGCTGTACTTCGCCGTGCCCGCGATGGGCGCGGTCATCCACACGCTGAACCCACGCCTGCATCCCGATGAGCTGAGCTTCATCGTCGACGACGCCGAGGACCGCGTGATCGTGGTTGACGAGTCCCTGCTCGACGTCTTCGAGACGTTCCACGGGGCGCGGGAGTTCGACCACGTGATCGTGGTACGACACTCCGACGGCGAGCTCGCGGACGGGTATCACGATTACGAGTCGCTGATCGCCGCCGCCGAGCCGATGCAATGGCCCGAGGCCGATGAGCGCGCCGCGGCCGCGATCTGTTACACGTCGGGCACAACCGGGCGGCCGAAGGGCGTCGTCTACTCGCACCGCTCGCTCGTCCTGCATTCGCTCGTCGCCGCCCTGCCGGACGCGAAGGACGTCTCGGCTCGCGATACGCTGCTGCCGGTGGTGCCGATGTTCCACGCCAACACGTGGGGCCTGGCCTACACGGCGACGATGATGGGGGCCGGACTGGTGCTCCCCGGGCCCAAGCTCGACGCGGTCAGCGTGCTCGACCTGCTCGCCGACGAGCGGGTGACCGTCACCGCCGGCGTGCCAACCGTATGGATGGCGGTCCTGCAGGCGCTCGACGCCGAGCCAGACCGCTGGGATCTGAGCGCTCTGCGACACCTCGTGGTCGGCGGGTCGGCCGCGCCACAGAGCATGCTCCGGGGCTTTGACCGCCACGGCTTGACCATTGTGCACGCGTGGGGGATGACCGAGACCTCCCCGCTCGGGAGCGTGTGCCGCCTCCCGCTCGATCTCGACAGCGCGCCCGAGCAGGAGCGCTACGACTACCGCGGCCGGCAGGGGACGGCGTTGCCGTTCCTGGAGATCCGGGCCCGCGACGATGACGGCGAGCTGATCCCATGGGACGACGAGGCGATGGGCGAGCTCGAGGTCCGGGGCCCCTGGGTGGCGCGCGCCTATCACCGCGGGCAGGGGGAGGAGAAGTTCACCGACGACGGCTGGTTCCAGACCGGCGACGTGGTCAAGATCAATGCGGCCGGCTGCATCCGCATCTGCGACCGGTCGAAGGATCTCGTCAAGTCGGGCGGCGAATGGATCTCCTCGGTCGATCTGGAGAACTCGCTGATGGCCCATCCCGCCGTTGCCGAGGCCGCCGTGATCGCGATCCCCGACGAGCGCTGGGGCGAGCGGCCGCTCGCCGTCGTGGTCATTCGCGAGGGCGCGGAGGCCGGCCCCGAGGAGCTCCGCGACCATCTCGCGCTTCAGTACGCCAAATGGCAGGTCCCCGACCGCTTCGAGTTCATCGACGAGATCCCGCGCACCGCGACCGGCAAGTTCAAGAAGACAGACTTGCGCCAGCGGTTCGCTCAGACGCCGGTCTGAGCAGATCGCTACCTGTCGACGTCCCTCGTGGTCGCGACCCTACTGGCGGCGCGGACCGCTAGCGGATTTCGAACGCCACCTCGTCCACCACGCACCACGACCAGTCCTCGCCCGGCTCGATCGAGGTCATGATCGGATGCGAGTCCTGCTTGGCATGAGTGGAGGCGTGGTGATTGGGTGAGGAGTCACAGCACCCGACCTTGCCGCAGCTGCGGCAGACGCGCAGGTGCATCCATTGCCCGCCGATCTTCAGGCACTCCTCGCAACCGGGCACGCCGGCGCGGGTGGGCACGTCCAGCACCGTGACCTGATCCAGATGCGAGCAGATCTGCGTTCGGCTCATCGCCAAATGGTAGATCAGGCCGTCGTTCGCTCGGTGGGCAGCCAGACGTGGAATACCGTCCGCCCCGGCTCGCTGTCCACCGAGATGCTTCCGCGGTGGCGCTCGGTGACGATCCGCCGGGCGGTGTCCAGCCCGAGCCCGGTGCCTTTACCGACGTCCTTGGTGGTGAAGAAGGGGTCGAAGATGTGCTCGCGCACGTCCGGGTCGATGCCCGGGCCGTCGTCGGCGATATCGACCTCCACACAGGGCCCGTCCAGTCTCGTGGTGATCGTAATCGTGCCTTTTTCGCCGATCGCGTCGATTGCGTTGTCGAGCAGGTTGGTCCACACTTGGTTCAGCTCTCCACCTTGCACGGTCAGCTTGGGCAGCGAGCGCTCGTAGTCGCGAACCAAATCAACCTCGGTGTGCTTGAGCTTGTGGCCGAGCACGGCCAGGGTGGTCTCCAGGCCCTCGTGGATGTCGGCTTCGACCAGCTCACCGCGGTCCATGTAGGCATACGACTTGACCGCTGCCACGAGCGCGCTCATCCGTCCGGTGGACTCGGTCAGGTCCGCGGCGAGGTTGTGCGCGGCCAGCGTCGCGGCGACCCACTGCACCGCCGCCTCGGTACCTGACCCGGCGAGTTCGCTGACCCGCGCCAGCCAGGCGGCGTCGACTCCGGCCGCGGTCAGCGGCTCGGCGAGCTTCCAGGCCTCCGGGATATCGAGCGCCTCGAGCGCCTCGATCAGCTCGTCCTCGGCGTCGGCGGCGTCGAGCGCGGAGAGCGCGGTCCGCGCGGAGCATGTCGCCATCGCGCGCTGCTGCAGCTCGACCAGCTCCTGAACCTGCGCTCGCTCCACGCCGGACTCCACGAAACGACCGACGGTGGAGCCGAGCACGTCCAGCGCGCGGGCCAGATCGGCTGCCGCGCTCTTGGCGGCCGAGGCAGGGTTGTTGAGCTCGTGGGCCAAGCCGGCGGCCATCGTGCCCAGCGACGCCAGCCGCTCGCGATTCTGCTCCATGGCCGCGATCCGGCCGACCACCGGCCGCACCTGTCGCATCACGCGGTCGAACACCGGACGGTGGGCGAGCACGAGCTCGATGAACGTCTCCGGCTCGATCTCCGCCAGCGTGACGTCGGTCAGCGCGCGCATCCGGACCAGGCTCAGGCCACCGGTAAGCACCGCGATCGCCCCGATCCAGGTCGGCGCGACGTGCTCGCCCACCGGCTCGTCGCGCCCGTCTGGACCGATGGCCATCGCCTCCAGCGAGCCGGTGAGAATGAGCTCGAGCCCCCGCGGAGGCCGGCCCTGCTCGGAGGTCATCGCACCCGCCTCGATGTGCACGATCACCGCCGCTTGGGCGAACCGCTCGAGCTCGACGTCGGTCAGGCCATCGAACAGGTCGATCGGACGGAGCTGCTCGACGGTAGGGTGACTCATGCGCTGGCCAGGTACTCGTGGATCAGCGAGACCGCCATCGAACCCTCGCCGACGGCGCTGGACACCCGCTTGATCGATCGCGCGCGCACGTCACCGGCGACGAACACTCCAGGCACGCTGGTCTCGAGCACGTACGGATCCCGCCGCAGCGGCCAACCGTGCTCGCGGACATCGAGCCCGGCCAGGATGAAACCGCGCTCGTCGCGAGCCACCACTCCCTCGAGCCAGTCGGTGTGGGGAGCGGCACCGATGAACACGAAGCAGGCGTCGACCGGCTCGACGGTCTCGGCACCGTCGGGTCCACGAATCTTCAGCGCCCTCACGCGCCCGTCCTCTCCTTCGGCCGCGATCGCCTGCGTGTGGGTGCGAACCTCGATGTTGGCAAGCTGGTCGATCTGATGGATGAGGTAGTGGGACATCGATTTCTCCAGCGAATCGCCGCGGACCAGAATCGACACCCGCGCCGCGTAGCCGGCGAAGTACACCGCGGCCTGGCCGGCTGAGTTGGCGCCGCCGATCACCACGACGTGCTGGTCTTCGCACGAGCGGGCTTCGGTCATCGCCGCCCCGTAGTAGATGCCCGCTCCGGCGTATTCGGCGAAGCCGGGGACATCGACCTGTCGGTAGGCGACCCCGGAGGCGACCAGCACGCAGTTGCCGCTCAGCGCCCCGCCGCCCGAAAGCTCGATCACGCGCCCCGCTCCCTCCACGCGCAGCTTGCAGGCATCCTGGATTGTCAGGAGCTCGGCGCCCAATCGACGCGCCTGGTCGGTGGCGCGACGGGCGAGATCAGAACCCGATACTCCGAGCGGGAAGCCGAGGTAATTCTCGATCCGGCTCGACTGGCCGGCCTGCCCGCCCGGAGCCTCACGCTCGACCATCACCGTGCGCAGCCCCTCCGAGGCGCCGTACACGGCGGCGGCGAGGCCCGCTGGGCCTCCGCCGACGATGACCAGGTCGTAGTGGTCGGTCAAGGGCGCGGCGGAGATTCCCAGCCGCTCGGCGAGCTCGAGCACCGTTGGCCGCTCGAGCACCGAGCCGTCCTCGAGCAGTGCCACGGGGAGTCCTTCTGGATCGACCGCGATCACGGTCAGCAGCTCGCGCGCCTCGGCATCTCGCTCCACATCCAGCCAGCGGGCGGGCACCCGGTTGCGAGCCAGGAAGTCGCGCAGGTCGTGGGACTCCTTCGAGAACCGGTGGCCGATGACCCGCAGCCCACCGGCCTCGAGCACCGCCTCAGACTCCCAGCCGGTCAGCAGATCCTCGACGACGGGGAACAGCTGCTCCTCGGGGGGATCCCAGGGCTTGACCAGGTAGTAGTCGAGGTGCGCGTCATTGATCGCGGAGATCGCGGCCTCGGTCTCGGCGTAGGCAGTCAGCAACACGCGCTTGGCCTCCGGCACGATCATCCGGGCCTGTTTCAGGTAGTCGGTTCCGGCCATCCCGGGCATACGCTGATCGGCTACGAGCAGAGCGACCTGGTCGCCACGGGCGCGTATCTCGGTGAGCAGCTCGAGTGCCTCGGCGCCCGAGGGGGCGCGCATGATCCGGTAGCGCTCACCGAACCCGCGGCGGAGGTCGCGGGACACCGCCGCCAGAACCACGGGCTCGTCATCGACGGCCAGGATCACCGGCCGCCGGATCCGCGGCTCGGTTGCGTCCGGCGCCGATGTCGTGGATGTGGCTGAATCAGTGGCCAAGGTCAGCCGGGAACGATACGGATTTGCTTGATCGGGCTCAGCTGACGGCCAGACGGCTCAGCCCACCCCATGCGCGTACCGTCCCCTCACCGCGGTCGTCGGTGCGATCCGGAGTCTCAGCCGACCGCTCGCGCGTCCCGGCTGCTCACCGCGGTCGCCGGTGCGATCCGGAGCCTCAGCCGACCGCTCGCGCGACCAACTCCTCGGCGATGGCCAGCGAGGAGGTGGCGGCCGGTGACGGCGCGTTGCGCACCCAGACCACGCCGTCGGTCACGCTGAGGCGAAAGTCATCGACCAGTGAGCCGTTGCGGTCGACTGCCTGGGCCCGGACGCCCGAGGGCGCGCGAACCGCGTCCTCGGGCACCAGCTCAGGAACGTAACGCTGGAGCTCACCGATGAACAGCGGCTTGCGCGCGGAGCGTGCCAACTCGCCGACGCCCGCCCGCCAGTGCCGGCGGATCATGCGGCGAGTGCCCGGCCACGTCGCGGTCTCGTAGACGTCGCGCAGGTTGACGTCGGCGCGCCCGTAGCCCTCCCGCGCCAGCGAGAGCACCGCGTTGGGCCCCAGCCAGACCTCGCCGCCGATCCGCGGCGTCAGGTGCACGCCCAGGAACGGCAATGTGGGATCGGGCACGGGGTAGATCAGGCCCCGCACCAGGTGCCGGCGATCCGCGCGCAGCTGCCAGTACTCGCCCCGGAACGGAATGATCCGGGGTTCGGCGTTCTGGCCGGACGCGCGCGCGATCCGGTCGGCTTGCAACCCGGCGCAGACCACGACCCGGTCCGCCTGAAGCGACGGGCCATGATCCAGCTCGACGGTCGGGTGTGGCCCGTGACCGAGCACGCGCACGGCCTCGGTCTCGGTCCGGATCTCGCCGCCGCATTGCCGCACCTCCGCGGCCATGGCGCGGGCCACGGCGGCGAAGTCGACGATCGCCGTCTCGGGCGAATGCAGCCCGGCCAGACCGCGCACGTGCGGCTCGATCTCGGTCAGCTCGGCCCCTGTCAACCACCGAAGATCCGGGACCCCGTTGGCGGCCGCCCGCTCAGCCAGGCGGTGTAGAGGCTCGAGCTCGCGGTCCTCCGTGGCCACGACGATCTTGCCGCACGCCTCGTAGGGAAGCTCGCGCGCGCGGCAGAACTCCCGCAACAAGCCCTGCCCGCGCCGGCACAGCGTCGCCTTCAGCGACCCCGGCGTGTAATAGAGCCCCGCGTGGGCCACGCCGCTGTTGCGGCCGGTCTGGTGACGGGCCAACGCCGCCTCCTTCTCGACGACCACGACCTCCGCCTCGGCCACCGATTTGATGAGCAGGTGCGCGGTCGCCAGACCGAGAATCCCGCCACCTACGACAACGATCCGCATCCGTGCGGCTAGTTTTCCTCGGTCCAATCCCGCTTGCGGGGATCCTTCCCGGTCAGCAGATCAACGAAGTGCGTCCAGCGCCTGGGTTTCACCCCGGGCTCGACGTCGTGCCAGGCCGGCGCGGCGCCGTGAGGCTCGGGCAGGGCCGCAGCCGCTGCGGCGTCGATGCGCAGATCCACCCCGCGCTCATGCAGCGAGGCGACATCCTCGGCGGCGACGAACTGTCGCTTGGACTGCGCCCGAATCACGATGCCGTGAAAGATGTCCTCGGCCGGAGCGGACACGACGTGGTCGACGGTGCCCACCTGCACGCCATCCGAGGCGTAGACGGGGATACCGTCATCCAATACCTGGTAAGCGGTTGGCAGGCCTTCGTCCATCCCCGGCACAGTACCTCCTTGGGGGTTTCGGGCGCGACAGATAGAGGAGCGCCACAGCCGCCGACCGCCGTGGATCAGCCGTCTAACGGTTCACGAGCCGCCCGACGGCCCCCATCAGTTCGTCGACCTGTTGCTGCGGGTCGCTGGGCTCTTCACCGTGCCCCTGCATGCAGTGTCGGGCGTGAGCGTCGAGCAGGCCGAGAGCGATCTTGTCAAGCGCCGCCTGCGCGGCGCTGATCTGGGTGAGGACGTCGATGCAGTAACGGTCTTCCTCCACCATGTGGGCGACGCCGCGGACCTGGCCCTCGACCCGCGCGAGCCGCTTGAGCACCTGGTCCTTGCTGGCGGTGTAACCACGGGTCATTGGCTTGTGGTTTGAGTGAGGAGTGTCATCAGGCTTGACAGCATACCCTATGGGGGTATAGTCGAACAGCCATGAGCGATGTGCTGAGCAAGATCGGCGAGGGCCTGTCGAACAGTTTCCTGATGGCGTGGGCGGTGTGGTGGGCACTGGTGCTGGGATTTGCGATCTCGGCGATCGTCCAGGCATGGGTGCCCCGAGAGCGGATCCAACGCGCGCTGGGCGGTGCTGGCCCACGGCCGGTTGCGCTGGCCACCGCGTTCGGGGCGGCGTCCTCGTCGTGCTCGTATGCGGCGATTGCCATCGCCAAATCGTTGTTCGAGAAGGGTGCGTCAGGGGCGGCCGCGCTGGCGTTCCAGTTCGCCTCGACCAATCTCGTGATCGAGCTGGGAATCGTGATCTGGGTGCTGGTCGGCTGGCAGTTCACGCTCGCGGAGTTCGTCGGCGGGCTGGTGCTGATCGTGGTCATGACACTGCTGTTACGGCTGTTCGTGTCACGCCGGCTCGAAGAGCAGGCCCGGGCTCACGCGGTGCAGGCCGATGCGGGCCATGAGCACCACACGGCCGAGGTGCCGCTCACACTCCGGCAGCGCGTCGTTTCGCTCGACGCCTGGTCGCAGGTCGCGAGCAACTTCCGCAACGACTGGACGATGGTGTGGAAGGAGATCACGATCGGCTTCTTCCTCGCCGGATTCATCGGGGTGCTCGGCAACGACTTCTTCAACAAGCTGTTCATCACTCATTCCAACCACGCGCTGCGAACCATCGAGAACGTGCTGGTGGGCCCGATCGTCGCGATCCTGTCCTTCGTCTGCTCGGTCGGGAATGTGCCCCTGGCCGCCGTGCTGTGGTCAGGCGGGATCAGCTTTTCCGGCGTGCTGGCGTTCATCTTCGCCGACCTGATCGTGATCCCGATCATCCTGATCTACCGCAAGTACTACGGAGGCACGTTCGCCTTGAGGATCACCGCGCTGATGTTCGTCACGATCGTGATCTCCGCCCTGATCATCGGCGCGGTGTTCGGCGTCCTCGGCCTGATCCCCGAGGTCCGCCCCACCCGCTCCGACATCTTCGAATCGGTCAGGCTCAACTACAAGCTGGTGCTCAACGTGCTCGGCCTGATCGTGTTCGCGGCCCTGTTCGGCCTGACCATGCGTCGCGGCGCCAGCCACGTCGCCTGCGGCGGGAGCCACGCGCCGTCCGGGCACCAGCACGATCACGCGCAAGAGCAGGAGCGGGAGCATCTGCAGGCTGGGGAGCAAGTCCACGGTCGCTGAACACGGCGGAACGGGTTCACGATCGCTGACCTGGCCTGAGGTCAAGCTGCGCAATCTCCCAAAGTGAGGAGTGCGGGTTGGGATCGGGGATCGCGCATCTGGGGCGTGCGCAATTCCCCGATGCCTCGGCGCGGGCGACGGTTTGGGATCTGGTGCAGGTCCGCCCCTGGATTTCCTCGCCGCGGACCACGATTTGGGATCCGGGGGAGGGCGGCCGTAGTGCCGGGAGGGCGAACCCCCCACAGCGTCTGCGCGGCGGTGCACCTGTGACGGACCCCCCCGTGGCATGCCACGGAGCATTCCTCGGTCTCGCGGGCGCGCCCCGAGTGGAGCTCGGCCGGCGACACAGCAGTCACTGTGGCTGATGCCGGGTCACTGGGAGGCGGAAGTCGCCGTTGGCTTGGATGACGAAATGGTCGGACGGGAAATCCGAGCCCGAGAGCGCCGCGACGAGCTTGGCGCTGGCGTTTGTCGGGTCCGGGCGGGGCAGCCCGTCGACGAGGCGGATGGAAATCCAGCGCCCGGCGAGCACGCGTCCGTCGGGGCCGAGCGTGACCCGCAGGATTGCGCTGTCGGAGAGCACGCCACCGCCGCCGAGCGTGTGGTACCCGACGAAGTTGCCGAGCGAATAGGCGATCAGCCGGCCTCGGTATCGCTCGACGCCGCGGATCACGTGCGGCCCTGAGCCGAGCACGATCGAGGCGCCCGCGTTGATCACCGCGTGGGCGAACGCTCGCGGGTTTCCGCGATCCTCACCGAGGTAGGACTCGCTGCCGTAGGGCGTGTGCAGCGCGCCGGCGCCCTCTGCGCCGGCGTGGATGATCACGACGACCAGCGGGGCCCGCGCCTTCGCGCGTCTGACCAAGGCCTGGCGCCGCAGGGATGTCCAGCAGGTTGGCGTCGAACGAATACGGCGCAAAGCCCACGAACGCCACACGCGTGCCCGCCACCCTCAGGACCGTGATCTCCCCCGGCTGGCCGGTCTGGGCCACGCCGGCTCGATCCAAGGCGGCAATCGTCTGACTGCGCCCCGAGGCGCCGTAGTCCAGTGAGTGGTTGTTGGCCTGGTTGACGAGGTCGAAGCCGAGCCCGCGCAGTTGGCCGGCGGTCGACGGAGGAGCTTGGAAGGCGAAGCACGTGCCGCCGCCGATCCCGCCGCACTTCGACGCCCCACCCACCGACAGCGTGCCCTCGAGGTTGCCGAGCGTCACGTCGGCGTCACGCAACAGCCCGCCTACGGGGGCAAGCGCCTGCCCGAGCCCGCCCGGAGGCAGCCCTCGCTGCGTGCTCAGCGCGATGTCACCGACCCACTCCAGCGTGATCGCATCTGACCGCTTCGGTGGTTCTGATCGGCCCGGCGCCGCCGATGCCCGGCCCACCATCGCCCAGCAGACAGCCAATGTCCCAATCAGCGCTGTGAACGTCACCAGGAGCTGCGGAGCTCTCCTACTCACATCCGGAGCATAAGCGGACCTCCGCCGCGACACACCACATCCGCAGGGGTATGGCGGCGGGGCTCAAGGGTGGGCGCAATCGTGCCGATGCTCCACCTGACTTCACGATGACCATTTACGACGCTACCAAGCCTTCCACCAGCGTCGACTTCCTGCCGCGGTCTGGGGCACTGAAGGTCGACCACCGACCCAGCTCTTGCCTTGGCGGTCCGAAGCAGTACTCAAATCGAGATGAGCCCACACGGCTGGGTGCCGTCATCTACTAGCCGCCCGTTAGCTCGGACCGCTCGGGAAACCTCGGCGACGATGGAGCCTGTGGCTCTCTCGCGGCCCGTTTGCCAGGCCGGCCCGCGACGTCGGCACGCGCACAACACAACGCATGGAGATCGCTGCGATGATAAATCAACAGGTCGGCGCTGCCGACGAGCTCGACGAAGCGGTTCTGCTGAGTGTGCTGTCCGACGTCGAGAACGGCGACTTCAGTGTGCGCATGCCGCTCGGATGGACGGGCGTGCCGGGCAAGATCGCCGACAGGCTCAACAACGTCATCGCCGCGAACGAGACGCTAGGGGCTGAACTCGCGCGAGTCAGTCGGGTGGTGGGTAAGGAGGGCAGGCTGTCCCAGCGGGTGCGGTCACGGGGATCGGACCAAGTCTGGTTTGCCAGCATCGAATCGGTCAACAGCCTGATCGAGGACCTCGTGCGCCCGACCAGCGAGATGCAGCGCGTGATTGGTGCGGTCGCCGACGGGGACCTGAGCAAGAAGATCACTGCCGAGGTGCACGGCGAGATGCTCGAGCTCAAGAACACGATCAACGCGATGGTCGACCAGCTCAACGGGTTCATCTCCGAGGTCACGCGAGTGGCCCGTGAGGTGGGGACCGAGGGGAAGCTGGGTCAGGCGGCGGCGGTCACGATCGAGGTGGGTGGGGTGTGGAAGGACCTGACCGACAACGTGAACCTGATGGCCGGCAACCTGACCGGGCAGGTGAGAAACATCGCCGAGGTGACCACGGCGGTCGCGAACGGGGATTTGAGCAAGAAGATCTCCGCGGATGTGAAGGGCGAGTTCCTGGAGCTGAAGAACACGGTCAACGCGATGGTCGACCAGCTCAACCGGTTCGCCTCAGAGGTGACGCGGGTTGCGCGTGAGGTCGGAGTGGAGGGGAAGCTGGGGGGCCAGGCGCAGTCGGCGGAGGTCGCGGGGGTGTGGAAGGACCTGACCGACAACGTGAATCAGTTGGCGGCGAATCTGACCAATCAGGTGCGGGCGATCTCGGATGTCGCCACGGCGGTGACCGAGGGGGATCTGACCCGGCAGGTCGGCGTGGAGGCCAGCGGCGAGGTCGCGGTCCTGAAGGACAAGCTCAACGAGATGATCCGCAATCTGCGCGAGACGACCCGGGAGAACACGGAGCAGGACTGGCTGAAGACCAACCTCGAGCGGTTCACGCGCATGCTCCAGGGCCAGCGCGACCTGGCCACGGTCTCGAGAATGATCCTCTCGGAGCTGGCGTCACTCCTCTCGGCGCAGCACGGCGTCTTCTACACCCTCGTCAGACTCGAAGAGGACGACGAACCGGTGCTGCAGTATCAGGCCGGCTACGGCTACCGCGAGCGTAAGCACCTGGCCAACCAGTTCCGCCTCGGCGAGGGCCTGGTCGGCCAGTGCGCGCAGGAGAAGGAGCGCATTCTCCTCACCGACGTGCCCGGTGACTACGTCACGATCAACTCGGGCCTGGGCGAGTCCCCGCCGCTCAACATCATCGTGCTGCCGATCCTGTTCGAGGGCTCGGTCCGGGCCGTCGTGGAGCTGGCTTCGTTCAGCCCGTTCAGCGCCGCTCACAAGGAATTTCTCGATCAGCTGACCGAGAGCATCGGGCTGGTGCTCAACACGATCGAGGCCAACACACTGACCGAGAACCTCCTGCGGCAGTCTCAGTCCCAGTCCCAGGAGCTGCGGTCCCGCCAGGAGGATTTGCGCAGCTCCAACGAGGACCTGGCCAAGCAGGCGGCCCGGCTCGCCGAGCAGAACACGGAGATGGAGGCCAAGAACCGGGAGGTGGAGCTGGCCAAACGGCTGGTCGAGGAGAAGGCCGAGCAGCTGGCCGTCTCGTCCGCGTTCAAGTCCGAGTTCTTCTCCAACATGTCGCACGAGCTGCGCACGCCGCTGAACTCCCTGTTGATCCTGGCCAGCGAGTTGAAGGCCAACCCCGAGCGGAATCTGACCGATGCGCAGGTGCAGTACGCCAGCATCATCCAATCCTCGGGCTCGGATCTGCTGCGCCTGCTCAACGACGTCCTCGACCTGGCCAAGGTCGAGTCGGGCACGGTCGTGCTCGAGATCGGCGAGCTGCCGCTGGTCGATCTCCAGTACGCGCTCGAGCGCGAGTTCGGCCCGCTGGCCGATCAGAAGGGCGTCACCTTCTCGGTGGAGCTTGCGGCGGGCATCCCCGGCACCATCGCGACCGACTCGGGGCGTCTCCGTCAGGTGCTCAAGAACCTCCTCGCCAACGCGTTCAAGTTCACCGAACGGGGCGAGGTGACCATCCGCGTGAGCCGGCCGAACAACGGCTGGAGGCCGGCGAACCACGAGCTCGCCCAAGCGGGTGGGGTCACTGCGTTCAGCATCAGCGACACCGGCATCGGCATCGCGGCGGAGTTGCAGCAGCGCATCTTCGAGGCCTTCGCACAAGGCGACGGCACCACAGCGCGCAAGTACGGCGGCACCGGATTGGGCCTGTCGATCAGCCGGCAGCTCGTGCAACTGCTCGGGGGCGAGATGGCCCTCAACAGCACGCTCGGCGAGGGCAGCACGTTCACCGTGTATCTCCCGTCGGCGTCTGACGCTGATGCCGTCACGGTGATTCCCGAGGCGGTTGCGACCCCGGTCCTCCACCGATCGAGGGACACGGCTCCCGCGGCCGCCCCCGTCGAGCCGCCGCGGGCAGCGGAGGCGGCGCCCGTGCCCTCGCCGCGGGCTCCGGCCCCCCAGGCTGCGATCGTCGAGCCGTCGCCACCGGCTCCCCACATCGTGGCGGCCCAGGCCGAGGCGTTCCGTGCGCCGGCCTCCAACGGGGCCCCGCACCCGCCGACCCTGACTCCCGTTCCCGCGCGGCTGCCCCCAGAACCGCTCGTCGGGGCGGGCGTCCTGGTGGGCAAGAAGGTCCTCGTGGTCGACGACGACTTCCGCAACATCTTCGCGATCACCGTGCTCCTGGAGCGGGGGAACCTCAACGTCATCTCGGCCGAGAGCGGCGGCGAGGGCATCTCGGTCCTGGAGCGGATGCCCGACATCGACATCGTGCTCGTGGACATCATGATGCCGATCATGAATGGCTACGACACGATGCGCGCGATGCGTGAGCTACCGGGGCTCGGGCGTCTGCCGATCATCGCGCTCACGGCCAAGACCGGGGGCGGTGAGCGAGAGCGCTGCATCGAGGCCGGCGCTTCCGCGTATATCCCCAAACCGGTCGAGAATGGGCCGGACTTCCTGGTCACCCTCGGCGACTGCCTGACCGCCGCCCTGGCCGAGGCGGCGCCCTCCCAGGTGACGCGCTGATGGCGGACGACGGCCCGGTCGAGGTGTCGGGTGTCGCGCGGCCGCCGCCGGCGGTCCTGGTCGTCAACGATCGTCATGCTCAGCGCGTCGCGATCCGAGCCATGCTCGGATCGTTGGACGTGTCCGTGGTTGAGGCTGATTCGGGACGCGACGCGCTGCGGGCTGTGTTGCGCCAATCGTTCGCCTTGATCCTGATGGACGTCCGGATGCCCGGCATGGACGGATACGAGACAGCCAATCTGATCCGGCAGCGGCGCGAGTCGAGTCGGACGCCGATCATCTTCGTCACGGCGTTTGGGCGCGAGGACACCGAGACGGTGGCGGCCTACGCGAGTGGCGCGGTCGACTTCATCTTCACGCCGGTGGTGCCCGACATCCTCCGGGCGAAGGTGTCGGTGTTCGTCGATCTGTTCGTGCAGGCTGCGGAACTGCAGCGTTCGCTCGATTCGATCACCGCGCTGAACGCGGCGTTGCGCGACAGCGAGGCGAGCACGCAAGCGGTCCTCGACAACGTCGCGGACGGGATCGTGACCGCCGGCGAGGGAGGGCTGATCGAATCGTTTAACCCGGCAGCGCGAGCCCTGTTCGGCTATCGCGAGCAAGAGGTCATCGGACAGCCGATCACGCTCGTGATCGCGCCGGCGCGTCGCGATGAGTTTCTGGGTTTGGGGCGGGCCCCGCAGGGTCTGCTGGCGGAAGGGGGAACGCAGAGCCGGGCGACCGAAACGCTCGGGCGCCGTCAGGATGGCTCGACGTTCGCGATGGAGGTGGAGCACGGCGAGATGAGGCTTGGCGATCGCAGCTTGACCCTCGCGTTCGTGCGCGACGTCTCCGAGCGCAAGGCGTACACCGAGAGCCTCGAACACCAGGCGCTGCACGACGCGCTGACGGGCCTGGCCAATCGCACGCTGTTCGGCGAGCACGTGCTGCAGGCGCTCACCTTGGCCAAGCGCACCGACGAGCCGCGGGCGGTGCTGGTGATGGATCTGGACGGGTTCAAGGAGGTCAACGACACGCTGGGGCATGACCACGGCGACGCCCTGCTCAAGCAGGTCGCCAAGCGTCTGATCGACGTGGTGCGAGACACCGACACGATCGCCCGGCTCGGAGGGGACGAGTTCGGGATCCTGCCCGGGGGCACGACCGACCTGGCGGCGGCGGTGGCGGTGGCGTGGAAGATCCAGCAGGCCTGCTCGGCCGAGTTCAAGCTCGATGACGAAGTCGCGCAAGTCGCGACGAGCATCGGCATTGCCATGTTCCCCGAGCACGGCACCACAACCGCCGAACTGCTGCGCCGGGCCGACGCGGCGATGTACGTCGCGAAACGGTCCGGTAGCGGTCACGCCGTCTGCGACGCGGCCCAGGAGACAGACTCAGCCCGGCAACACGCGCTGCTGGTGGACCTGCGCCAGTGCATCGCCCGCGAGGAGCTCGTCCTTCACTACCAGCCGAAGATCGACCTCGCCACGCGGGAGATCTCCGGGGTCGAGGCGCTGGTCCGCTGGCAGCACCCCTCCCTCGGTCTGCTGGCCCCCGCCAGCTTCATGCCTGAGGTGGAGCGCACCGAATTGATCGAGCCGGTGACGAGATGGGTGCTCAACGAGGCACTGCGCCAGCAGCGGATCTGGCGCAATGAAGGCGTTGATCTGACCATGGCCGTCAACATCTCCGCCCACAGCCTGGGTTCCACCAGCAATCTTCCCGAGATCGTCGCGGAGCTGACCGAGACCTGGGGCACCGCACCCGACCGGCTCACGCTCGAGCTCACCGAGGGTGCACTGATCGAAGCGGCCGCCCGGGACATCCTGGCCCGACTGCACGGCATGGGAGAGGTCATGTCGATCGACGACTTCGGGACTGGGTACTCGTCGCTGGCCTATCTGCAGCGCCTGCCGGTCGACGAGCTCAAGATCGACCGGTCCTTCATCACGCGCCTGTCCGACGGAAGCGATGACGCGGTGATCGTGCGCTCGACGATCGACCTCGCCCACAACCTCGGTCTGAGTGTCGTGGCCGAGGGCGTCGAGGATGATCGCGCGATGGACCTGCTGATCAGTTACGGATGCGACAGCGTCCAGGGCTACCTGTTCAGCCGGCCATGCGCGCCCGACGACCTCGCCAGGTGGCTGGCCGAGTCTCCGTACGGCATGGCGGTACGCGTCGGCCGTTAGGCACTGTCTGGGATCACCGGCGGTCGCGTGGGTCGGCGCGCGCCTTGGAGGATTCCGACCCCGAAGTCGTGCCACACTCTCAGCCGGTCATGGCAAGGAGACGAACGAAGATCGTCGCGACGCTCGGCCCCGCGAGCGATTCGCCGGAGGTGCTCGATCGGCTGATCGCCGTCGGCCTGGATTGTGTGCGTATCAACTGCTCACACGGCACCGCGGACGAGCAGCGCGCGCGGGCGCTGGCTGCGCGGGCGGCCGCGGCCCGCGCCGGGCGTCCGATCGGGCTGCTGTTCGACTTACAGGGGCCCAAACTCCGACTCTCGCCGGACACGGTCGCCCGGGGGGTCCGGCCGGGGGATGCGGTCACGTTCATCGGCTCCGACGGTCCGGGGTCGGCCGGCCGCGTGGTCGTCGACTTCCCGGGCTTCTCGGAGTTGGTGATGGATCGCTCGCAGGTCGTCATCGGCGATGGCGTGCCCCGGTTCGCGGTTGAGCGGGTGGAGGACGGATGTGTCGTGGCGCGCGCGCTGACATCAGGTGCCCTGTCTGCGCGTAAGGGCGTGAACGTGACCTACGCGCGGCCGAACCTGCCCGCGATCACCGACAAGGACGTGGGCGACCTGGCGCTGGCCGCGGAAACGGGCGCGGACTTCGTGGCGCTGTCGTTCGTCCGCGGAGCCGCCGACATCGTCGATCTGCGCGATCGCCTGCGGGCGCTCGGCTCCCCCGCTCGCACAGTGGCCAAGATCGAGAAGGTCGAAGCGTCCGAGCACCTCGACGAGATCCTCACTGTCGCCGACGGGGTCATGGTCGCGCGGGGCGACTACGGCGTGGAGGTGGGCGTGGCTCGCGTGCCGCTGATGCAGAAGGACACCATCTATCGCGCGACGCAGGTCGGCAAGTTGGTGATCACCGCGACGCAGATGCTCGAGTCGATGATCCACGCGCCCGAGCCGACCCGGGCGGAAGCCGCCGACGTGGCCAATGCGGTGATCGACGGCACCTCTGCCGTGATGCTCTCGGCGGAGTCCGCGGTCGGCGAGTACCCGGTCGAGGCCGTACGCGCGATGGCCGAGATCGCCCTGGCGGCGGAGGAGTCGCCGGTGATTCACGGTCGGGCGAGCGCCGTCGACACCGACACGGCGGCGGCGACGGTCCTCTACTCGGCCGTCCAACTCGCTGACTCGCTCGATGCGGCGGCCCTGGTGATCCCCACCGTGACCGGTGGCGGCCCGCGGACGTGCGCGAAGTACCGGCCGGAGCGGCCCATCATCGCGCTCGTCGACGACCCGCTGGTGTGCAACCAGCTGATGTTGGAATGGGGCGTGCATCCGATCTCGATGGCCGGTGCGGAATCGGTCGACGCGCTGGTCGAGGCTTCACTGCTGGCCGCGCGCGACCTGGCCGGCCTGCCGAGCGGTGCCCGCGTGGTGCTCACGACGGGCCGCCGGACCGGCACGCCCACGGCGACGAGCCTGATCATGGTCCGCGAGATCCCCTGACCGCGGCGCGGCCGGGACCACCCCGATCGCCGAAGGCCCGTCAGCGGAGGTGATGGACCTCCTGCAGGCCGAACACGGGGGTGTCCATGCCCTCCGCGCGCGCCTTGAGCTGAAGCGCGAGGTAGAGCGAGTAATGCCGGGATTGGTGGAGGTTGCCGCCGTGGAACCAGAGCCCCTCCTGCTGGGAGGGCTTCCACATGTTGCGCTGCTCGCCCTCCCACGGACCCGGGTCCTTGGCGGTGTTCGATCCCAGGCCCCAGATCTTGCCCACCTTGTCGGCCACCTGAGGTGAGATCAGATCGGCGACGAAGCCGGTCATCGAGTCGTAACCAGTCGCATAGACCACGAGGTCGGCCGGCAGCTCCGTCCCGTCGGCCAGGACGACGGCATTCTCGGTGAGGTGATCGACCTGGCCGGGCTGGAGCTTGATCTTGCCTTCGGCGACCAGCTCGGAGGCGCCCACATCGATGTAGTAGCCCGACGCCCGCCGGAGGTACTTCATGAACAGCCCTGAGCCGTCCTCGCCCCAGTCGTGCTGAAAGCCGACCCGTTCCAAGCGTTCGTAGAAATCGGCGTCGTGCTCGCGAATCTGGTCGTACACCGGAATCTGCAACGGCCCCATGATCCGGTAGGGCAGCGACGCGAAGGTCAGGTCGGCCTTCTCGGTCGTCATTCCCGCCGCGACGGCATCCTCGGAGTACAGGCCTCCCAGGGCGATATCCATCAGCGTCCGTGACTTGACCACGTGGGTCGAGGACCGCTGCACCATCGTCACATCGGCGCCGTGCTCCCACAACGCCGCGCAGATGTCATGGGCGGAGTTGTTGGAGCCGATCACCACCGCCCGTTGGCCGCGGTACTGATCCGGACCGGGGTGCTGGGAGGAGTGGTGCTGGTCACCGGCAAACACGTCCATGCCCGGGAACTGCGGCCGGTGAGGCCGCCCGGACATGCCAGTGGCCATGACGAGCTGCTTCGGGCGCAGCGTGACCTCCGCACCCTCGCGCTCGACGCTCACGATCCACTCGCCGGCCTGCTCGTCGTAGTGGGCGCGCTTGGCGATCGTGGAGCCCCAGTAGTTGAGCTCCATGACACGGGTGAACATCTCCAGCCAGTCGCCGATCTTGTCCTTCGGCGAGAACACCGGCCAGTTGGCCGGGAACTTGATGTACGGCAAATGGTCGTACCAGACAGGGTCGTGAAGGCACAGCGACTTGTATCGGTTGCGCCACGAATCGCCCGGGCGCGCGTTGCGCTCCACGATGATCGTGGGCACGCGCAGCTGTCGCAGGCGGGCGCCAAGCGCGATCCCCCCTTGTCCGCCACCGATGATCACGACGTACGGCTGGGTGGCGTAGCCAAGCTCCTCGGCCTCGCGTTGGCGCTCTTGCAACCACGTCTGGCGCTCCGGGTTCGCGCCGTGCTCGACGCCTTGGGGCCGGTGCGCCCCGGTGCTCTCCTCATGGCCCTTGAGCTCCTCCAGCGTGGTGAGCAGAGTCCACGCCTGGCCTCCGATCAGGCGCAGGTGCCCGCGACCCCGACCGACCTCGGTCTCGAAGGCGATCCATGCCTCGCTCACGCCGTCGGCGGCCGTCGGCTCCTCCGTCGTGTGCCAGCCGCGCGGTTTGATGTGCGCGAGCGTGTGCTCCAACATGTCTCTCACGCCCGCACGGCCCTCTACGGTCTTGACGTTCCAGGTGAAGGCGACGAGGTCGCGCCAGAAGCTTTCCTCGGCGAACAGCTCCGCGGCAGCGTTGCTGTCTCCCCGCGCCAATGCCTCACCGAATCGCGATAGCCACTGGTCGATCTCAGCAGCCACCGACGGGGTGGCGGTTGTGGACATGGTCTCTCCTCCGTGCCGGTGACGGTACGGGGCCATTCTTTCACTGGGTCATGGCGTGATCCAGTGCTCGGCAATCTCAGTGACCCAATCAGTCGCGGCGAGCGGATCGGCTGGTGGCCCCGCGACGACGACGAGCTCGTCCACGCCGAGCTCGGCCAACGCGGCGAGGTCGTGGGGCTGGCAATCCTGCACCGCCACCGCGACGTAGAGCTCGCTGATATCTCGACCGGCACGACTGCAGTGCTCGCGCAGCGTGGCCACGCGGTCCCGCACGCCGTCAAGCCCGGGCAGGTTGAACCCGTACCAGCCATCGCCGTGTGTCGCCACCCTGGCCAGTGCGGCGTCGCTGTTGCCACCGAAGATGATCGGGATCCCCCCACCCCGCCTTGGCTTGGGGTACATCCGGACGGCATCGAATCCCGCGAAGCGACCGGCAAACGAAGCGACGTCCTCGCGCCACAACGTTCTGATGGCCTCGACGTACTCGACCATCCGGTCTGCGCGGCCGGAAAACGGGACTCCGAGGGCGGCGAACTCCTCGGCCGACCAGCCAATGCCGACCCCCAGAGCGAGCCGCCCGTCGCACAGCACATCGAGCGTAGCCGCCTGCTTGGCGACCAGCAGCGGGTTGTGCTCGGGCAACAGCAGGATGCCCGTGGCGACCGTGATCCGACGGGTGGCGGCCGCCGCGAAGCTCAGGCAGACAATCGGGTCGAGCCAGTCCGCGTCTGCCGGCACGGGGATCCGGCCGTCCGCAGCGTAGGGGTAGCGAGAACCAGGCCGATCGATCATCACGACGTGTTCGCCCGCCCACAGGGTGGAGAAGCCCGCGTCCTCGGCGGATCGCGCCACGGCATCAATGACCGACCGACGGGCGCCGGCTCCGATCCCGAGCGCGTGCAGACCGACGCGCATTAACGCGTGAGCAAGGAGATCATCTGAGAATCGGTACGGCCGATGGCGAAGCGCGCCGCGGCTCAGTGTCGAACGTTATAGGCAGGCGGAGCCACGAGCTATGTGCTCGCTGTCACGTCCCCCGTGGCACGGAGCCGCGGACGGAAACCGCTGGTGTTGTCGGCACCGCGTGAGAAGGGTTGCGGCACACGCGGCTCCAGCGCGCCAGTTGCTTCCGTCCGGCCGTGCCTATCTGACCTTCGCGCCGGTGCATAACCGGTACATGAAGGGCCTGGAGCGGGCGAATGTTGACCTCTGGCAGACCAATGCCCGGCTGGGGCGGGAGCGCCTTGGCCAGTATGACACCGCGGCGACGGCCACCATGGTCAAGCTGCATGCCCTCGAGCGCCGGGCCGACGACGCTGAGAGTCGTGCCGTCGCAGCCGAACAACGAGCGCAGCAAGCAGAGCTCGACGCCGAGCGAGAGTCCGGACGTGCGGAGCGACATCGGCGGGAAAGTGATCGTCTACGCGAGCAACTGGCGATCGAGCAATCCCGTTCCCTCAGGCGTATGGCTCGGGCCGTTCGTGCTCTGAGAGGCGGCCAATAGAAACGGCCACCGCGACGGAGTCGATCCCGCCCTGACGGCGCCGACTATGCGACAACGTCCTGGCACGAGTGGAGCGCCCGGCCTACTGGCATTACGGTGGCGGCTTGATGGGTGATCGGCTTGTCACTGAGCGGGGACTCACACGCTCGCGTCGGCGAGCGCCCGTTCCTCGCGATGTGCCGAGGTCTCCTCGCTGGGTGCCGTGGCGGATCTCGTCTGGAGCCTGACGGCGGCGACGGCGGAGGCCAGCAGCGCGAACAGCGCCCCGATCAGGAAGGCGGTGTGGTAGCCGGCGTTGAGCGACCCGATGGCGCTGTGCCCGGAGGCGAGCAGATGGCTGGTCCGGGACGCCGCGACGCTGGCGAGAATCGCCAGTCCCAGCGCGCCGCCCATCATGAACGAGGTATTGACGACGCCCGAGGCCAGGCCGGATTGGCTGGGGTCGACGTCGCCCATCGCTGCGAGCAGCATCGGGTTGAAGGCGATCCCGGCCCCGAGTCCGAGCAAGATCATGCTGGGCAACACGTCGAGCCCGAAGTGGCCGCTCACCGGTGCGCGGGCAAACAGCCCCAGGCCGACCGCCGCGAGCAGCAGGCCGATCGCCAGTGGGCGCTTGATCCCGAAGCGCATCACCAGCTTCGCCGAGATGCCCAGCGAGAACGCGCCCATGATCAGGTTCGCGGGGAGGAACGCGAGGCCGACCTGCAGCGGGCTGTATCCGAGCACGAGCTGCAGGTACAGCGCCGAGAGGAAGAACCAAGCGAACATCGCGCCCGCCCAGAGCACCGCCACGCTGTTGGCCGTGGCGAGGTTGCGCAGCCGGAACAGGCCGAGAGGCACGAGTGGGGAGGTCACGCGGGACTCGATGGTGAGGAACGTGCCGAGCAGCGCGGCCGCCGCGGCGAGGAGCCCGAGCGTCTGGACGGACGTCCAGCCGGCCTGGTTTCCGTTGACGATCGCGTAGACGGCGAGCATCAGCGCGGCCGTGATGGTGACCGCCCCGGCGACGTCGAGGCGGGCGCCGGTTGCGGCCCGGTTCCCGCGGGGGAGCACCCTCGCCGCCAGGACGCAGACGCCGATGCCGATCGGGACATTGACCAGAAAGATCCAGTGCCAGTCCAGCACGTCGGTGAGGATCCCGCCGAGCAGCACGCCGAGACTCCCGCCGCCGGCCGCCACGAACCCGAACACGCCCATCGCCTTCGCCCGCTCGGCCGGCTCGACGAACAGAGACATCATCAGCGACAGCGAGACGGCAGAGACCACCGCGCCGCCCAGCCCCTGGACGACTCGCGCGGCCACCAGCATGCCTTGAGAGGTGGCGGAGCCACAGGCGAGGGACGCCAGCGTGAACAGGGCGATCCCGCCCAGGAACAGCCGGCGGTGGCCGTAGAGATCCCCCAGCCGCCCGCCGAGCAGCAGAAAACCGCCAAACGTGAGCAGGTAACCGTTGACGACCCACGCCAGCGAGGTCTGCGAGAAGCCGAGATCCTTCTTGATCGACGGGAGCGCGACGTTCACGATCGTGCTGTCGAGCACGATCATCAGCGAGCCGAGGCAGAGGATGATCAAGGCAAACCAGCGTGAGCGGCTATCCGGGCGGGTTGAGGTCACGGTTCGTTGTCCCTTCGATCGCGAGAACGTGTACAGCGGGGTAGACGGGTCGCCTCGGCTGATCTCATCGGTCCTGACAGAGAATCACGCATGGCAGGACGCAAGCATGCCCGGGTCCGGGCGGGCAGATCAACTCGGCTGGGTCCGCGAGGCCGAGACGTAGGCGTCGATCTCGGCCAGGTAGCGGGCCTTGGCCGCGTCCTCGAGGAATGACGCCGCAAAGCTGTTGCGGGCGAGTTTCACCAGCGCCTCGTCTCCCAACCCCAGCGCCGACTGCACGGCCGAGAAGTTCTCCGCCACGTAGCCGCCGAAGTACGCCGGATCATCCGAGCTCACGGTCGCGCACAGGCCACGCTCCAACATCCGGGCCAGCGGATGCTGCCCCAGCTCGTCGAACACGCGCAGCTTGACGTTGGAGAGCGGGCAGACGGTCAGCGGTATCTGTTCGGCCGCGAGGCGCTCGACCAGACGTGGGTCCTCGAGGCAGCGCACGCCGTGATCGATCCGCTCGGCTCCGAGGAGGTCGAGCGCCTGCCAGATGTAATCGGGCGGTCCCTCCTCGCCGGCGTGGGCAACCGCTCGCCAGCCGAGCCGGGTCGCTCTCCGGAACACGCGCCGGAACTTCTCGGGCGGATGACCCACCTCCGAGGAGTCCAGGCCGACGCCGGTGATGAGCTCACCGTAGGTCAGCGACTGCTCGAGCGTGTCCATGGCCTCGTCCTCTGAGAGATGACGCAGGAAGCACAAGATCAGCCGCGACGTGATCCCGAGCCGCTCGCCGTCGGCCAGTGCGCGCGAGATTCCCAGCACAACGGTGCCGAGGTCGATGCCGCGCATCGTGTGCGTCTGCGGATCAAAGAAGATCTCCGCGTGCCGAACGCCGTCGGCGATCGCCCGCCGCAGGTACGCCATCGTCAAGTCATAGAAGTCCGACTCCTCGATCAGCACGGAGCACGCCTGGTAGTAGATGTCCAGGAACGACTGCAAATCGCCGAACACGTAGGCCGCCTTGACCGACTCGACATCGGCGTAAGGGACGGGAATCCGGTTGCGCGTTGCGAGCTCGAGCATGAGCTCTGGCTCGAGCGTCCCCTCGATATGGAGGTGAAGCTCGGCCTTCGGGAGCGTGATTGGATCGATCATGCCTTGGTCAGCCTGCCCGGGTCCTCACCTATGCGCGCTAGTGCCGGGACACCTCAATCCATGACGCCCGCACTGAGGGCGGGGGTCGGGAGGCGCTCGGTGCCCGCGACGAAGTTTCTGATCTCCGGGTAGATCTCCCGCTCGAAGCGCGTGCCGCTGAACACGCCGTAGTGCCCGACGCCCGTCTGCAGATGATGGCGTTTGCGCTCGGACGGAATCCCGGTGCAGAGGTCGTGCGCCACTTCCGTCTGGCCCGGGGGACATAGCTCGTCGTTTTCGGCCTCGATCGTCATCAGAGCGGTCTCGATGGCCCCCGGGTCGACCCGTCGCCCCTCCCACTGCATCTGGCCGCGGGCCATATCGTGGTCCATGAAGATCGTCTTCACGGTCTCCAGGTAGAACTCGGCCGCGACGTCGAGCACCGCGAAATACTCGTCATAGAACGCCACGGTTCGGGCCGCGGCCGCGTCGTCGCCGCCTGCGATGTCGCGGAACAGGCCTGTGAAGGCGGCAAAGTGTCGGCGCGGGGCCAGGCCGAGGAAGCCCATGGCCTGCAGGAACCCGGGATACACGCGTCTGCCCGCGCCTCGGTAGCGCCGCGGTACGGTGGCAATCACCGCCCGCTCGAGCTCGTCGAGTGACCGGCTGCCGGCGAACTCGTTGACGCGCCCCGGATTGATCCGTGCGTCGACCGGGCCGGCGAGCAGGATCACGCTTCGGGGTTGGGCCGGGTGAGCGTCTTGGGCCATGATGGCGGCTGCGGCGAGCGCGGGCACACACGGCTGGCACACCGCCATCAGATGCGTGCCGGGGCCGATCGCCGCGACGAACTCGATCAGATGGCTGATGTACTCGTCGAGGCCGAACCGTCCTTCCGGCGCGGGCACGTCGCGTGCGTTGTGCCAGTCTGCGACGAACACCTCGTGGTCGGGCAGCAGCGTGCGCACGGTTCCCCGGACCAAGGTCGCAAAGTGTCCGGCGAGGCCGGGTACGACGAGGATGCGGGGTTGCGCCACGTCCGTGTCCTTGGCGAACCGCAACAGGGTTCCGAACGGGGTGGACATGACGGTCTCCTCGCGCACCGGCGTGAGCTCTCCGTCGATCTCGACCGAGTCGATCCCGAACGCCGGGCGACGGTGGGTCAGCTCGAGCGCGGAGATTGTCTCAGCGAAGGCACGCAATCCCCTGGCTGGCAGGCTGCTGGCAAACGGCTCGGGAAGCCATTGCAGGGCCGCCGTCTGGAGCGCGGCCATTCCGGACAGGGGGGCGGAAAGACCGCGCTTTGCTTCATAGCTTTGATACAGCATCGCTTCCTTCGTTACGAGGTGCGTTTTGACAGGACGTTCGACACTCGACCTGGCCGAAGCACCGGCGAACCGAAGGAAGCGTCCAGGCTTGCCAACGAGCGCGTCCGGCTCGTTCGGCAGGCACAGGCAATCTCCCCCACGTACCACTCGCAACCGTGCGTCGGGCATGACTGCAGGGATTTTACGGGTCCGGCGGGGCGGACGTCTCCGGGGCGCCGCCGATCGCGTCCAGGAGACGAACCCGACGGGCCTGGGCGCGCGCGAACCTTGCCCGGGAGCGAGCCAGCTTGTGGCTGCCGTCGTGATAGCGCCACTTGGCCCATGGCGATGACGGCGTGGCGAGGCGCACGGCGGCGACCAGCGCCACGGGCGGGATGAACACCCCGATCAGGCCCAGTAACGGCTTGCCCTTGGCGATCGCCAGCACCACCAACAGCAGGTCGATCCCGACGGCGACCGCGATCGACTCGCCCGCCGCGGTGTCGGAGCTGTCGAACGGCGCCAGACCCAGTACGACCAGCCCGCCGATCAGGGCCGCGACCACGACCGCGTCGAGCGAGGAGCGGCCCTGCTGGGACCAATAGACGTCCTCCAGCCGGACCCACAGCGCGAACTCATCGAGGGTGAGCCCCGCGCCCACGCCGAACGCGGCGGCCAGGATCTCGCTCCACGGGCTCCCCGGAGCGAGGGCAAAACCCAGAAAGCCAGACAGCAGAAGCAGCACGATCCCCCACACCAGGTGGTGGATATGCAGGCCGCTCTCCGTCGTCACGCTGCCTGGCCACCACGGGACCTTTGGGCTGCGCATCAATCGGGCGCTGGTCCGAATGAACAGGAACGAGATCAGGAAGGCGGCCAGCAGGACGAAGCCGTCCTTCTGGGCCGTCGTGTCCAAGAATCGCGCCGGAAGCTCGAATTGGATGACGATCGCGGCGACCACGCTCGGACACTGTGCCCGAGCGCCGAGCGAATCTCAAGCCGACCAGGGCCTCGTGTCGGTTCGCGGCCTCTATCGTGAGGACGAGGGAGGCGTGCGACTCGGCGCTCGCGTCAGGCGCGATCATGAGCGCGCCACTCAGGCCAGCCGCCGAGAATACCCGCTGAGTCACACGGATCGGCACGCGCGCTCGTAGTCTGAGCACCGAGAACTGGTTGATCCGAATGGGCGGTCCGCTGGCCCGGAAGCTGCTCAACTGGCGCGGAATCGCGACGGAGCGCCTCTGGGGCCTACACACGGTGAACCAACCGGAGAACAACACGTCGTACCAATTATGTTGATTGGCAACCGCTATCACGTCAATCTCTCTGACGACTGCCCCGGTGGCGGGCGCAAAATGCAATCCCGATACATACAGCGACAGCGGCAGCAGCTGACAGCCGTTGATTGCAAAGACTGCGCGATCCGTTCGCGAGTCGAGCGCGCGAGCCACGGTCCGCCACGCGGGACGCTGCAGCCGCGGATCGGCTGAGACGCCAATGACGGTGGCAATCCCAATTGTGCACAACACAACCGCACCAATTGCCCCCGCGGCACCGGCCCGACGACTTACGTCGTGTGGTGGTTCCGTGAAGGTTGCCGTGCTCACTCGGTCACTCCCGACCACGTCTGAGGATCGGCAGACGTGACGCAGCAGCCAACTAGACCAACGTCTAAACCTCCGGGTCGAGGTCGGGAGTCAGCGGCTGCGGGGGGCGCCGCGGAGTGGTCTCCCGGCTAGGTCAAGCGAGACGCTGGGCGGGCGTGGCGGCGTCAGGAGCAGCACGGTCCCGCCGCTTTCCGGTCGGCAGACACCCGACCGGCGGGCGATGGAGCGACACGTCCAACCCTGCATCAGGATCCGCTCGACCGAACGCGTGGTGGCTGCTTGCAGAAGCCAACCCCTCCGATCGTAGTCGTCATCTAACGTGTTCAGCCCGTTCTGGGCGGCGCATCCGTAGGCGACGTTGCGCTGGCTGGTGACCAGCAGTTGCGCCTGGGTGTCGCGATAGGCTCGGGTGACCTCGGCGCACTGGGCGAGCAGCGCGTCGGGCGCGCATGTCCGCATTACCCGTTGCCTTCGAGCCGTCGGAGCGCGTCCTGATCAACCGGCGCTCCGTGATCGTGAACCTCGACTGCGGGTGGTAATTCGACGCGCAAGCGGGTGACGTCGTCGAGCTGCGCGCTTGCTTCCAGCAGCGTGTAGTTGAGCACGTGCCCCCCGCGGCGGCGGTCGTCGGTGACGAAGTGCAGGTGCGACCCGACCATCTCGATCCCGTCGAGCGCGTCCGGAAACAGGAATCCGACCATGGTCCCCGAGACATCAGGGAGATCGCTGACCTGCTGCTCGGCGATGGCGTCGGCGAGCGATGGATAGGGCCGCTTCTGCTTGGGGACTGAGCGAACCCGGACCGACTTGAAGCGGCCGTCGATGCGGACTGCCGTGGGCCGCTGCGCCGCCTCGATCTCGTCGCCCAGGTGCCGCTCCAGCTCTGAGGCCGGGAACGGTCCGCGCAGCGCCACCGGCAGCCCGGGAGAGAACGCCACCACCACCGCATAGGGCGTCTTGCGCGACAGCTCCGGCCGGCTGAGCGTCGCGTCCAGATTGGCCTTCCAGGCCTGGCCGTCAACCACGATCAGCTCGCCGTCGAGGCCATTCAGTGTCCCGAGGCCCAGGTCGCCGTGCTCGAGGATCTGGCCCAGAGTGACGTCACCGTCGAACGCCCCGGCCAACAGCGCCTGGACCGTCGAGGTCTGAAACAGCTCGTGATCAGGGTGCTCGCGACGCAGTTCGCGGTGGCGCAGCAGTTCGACCTCGAGAGCGCCGAGAAACTCAAGCTCGCTCACGGTCGACCTCTGATTGCGGAGTAACTACGGATCAAGCCACACCGAACAACGGTCGAAAAGATACGTGTCCAGGGAGATTCCCTCGTTGAGGGTGCCAAGGACGGAGACAGCCAGCGATGAGCACGCTACTACGAGATCACCATAACGAGCACGACGGCGACGCACGAGCGGCACGATCAAGGTCCTCCTGGCCGACGATCACCCGCTGATCATCGCCGGGGTCCGCCGCACGATCGAGGATCTGGACGATATGGAGGTTGTGGGCGAGGCCCACTCCGGTCCGGAGCTGATGCAACTGATCGAGCGCCGCGGGCCCGACCTCGTCCTGATGGATCTGCGCATGCCCGGGGTCGTCGGCGTCGAGGCGATCGAGCAGATTCGCCAGAGCTGGCCCGACGTCAAGACCGTGGTGCTGTCGGCCTGCGACGATCGTGCGGCGATCGACTCTGCGCTACGCGCGGGAGCAAGCGCCTACGTGCTGAAGAGTGCCCACACCGTGGACATCGCCTCCGTGCTTCGGCAGGCGTCGAACGGCGACGTGTTCCACGTGCCCTCATACGCTCCGCCCCTGTCGGCGTGCCCGGGCGCCCCTGCGCTACCGGCGCTGACCGATCGCGAGCGGTCGATCCTCTCCGCGGTCGCGGCGGGATTGACCACCGCTGCGATCAGCCGCGATCTGTGGATCAGCGAGCACACGATCAAGTTCCACCTCACCAACATCTACCGCAAGCTCGGTGTGGTGAATCGTGCCGGCGCGGTCCGATACGCGCTCGAGAACGGCATCGTGCATAGGCGCCGGCTACGCGCCACGGATCGCCAGCGGCACGAGCACGGTCATCGCAGCGGCCGCCACAGCAATCGTGACCGCGAAGCGGGAGCGTTGCTCGAGGCCGCCGAGCAGAAGCGTGGCGAACAGCGGTGCGCTCAGCCGGGTGTAGCTCCACTCGTCGCCGAATTCCAGCACTAGAAGACTGAGCGCGAAGAGAATTGCCGCGACGTTTGGAGCGGTCACCCGACGCTGCACGAGCGCGAACGCGGCACCGATGCCCGCCAGCATCATCCCGATATAGATGAGGTCCCACATGCCGTTGCGCGGGTCTGAATCAAACGCCCCGCGCACGACCTGGCTGATGCCTGTGAGCGGTGGCCGAAATCCGTGGCTTGATGCGGCTGCGTTTCCGCCGTAGCGCGCGTCGGCATATGCCTGCCACGCGAGGAAAACGGCGATGGGCAGCACTACCGCTGGCCACGCGTGTCGCACCGCTCTCCGGAGCGATCCGCGCTCTCGTCTGCAGTGCCACCAGCGCATGAAAGTATCGATGGCGACTGCGGCGACCGCCAATATCATCGGCTCGCGTGCGAGCACCGCCACGCCGAGCAGCGCCGCTGCCCACCACGTGCGCCCCTGCTGCCACAGCAGCAAACCCCCGATCATGCTGGCCGTCGCGAGCGGGTCGCTGAGGTCGCGCATCGTCGCGAGCACGAGACCGGGCGTGAGCGCGACAACGAGCGCCCACCAGACGGACCAGGCCCGATGCCGGGCGTACACGGCGAAGCCGACGGTGAGTCCCAACAGGACGAGGACGTTCACGGCCAGCAATGTCCATGGGATCACGCTCAACTGCCCCAAGGCGAGAAGGGCGGAGAGCGCGGGATAGGCTACGCGCTGAAGCCGGAAGGCGGCACCTGCCCGGGTGAGGTTGGCGATGGTCGTGTCGTGGAGTAGCAGCGGGTCGTTCGCCTGCACCCAGAAGAACTGGCCGTCGTAGCCATCGGGCGAAGCGACGATCGCGTCACGCGGCGGGTGAGTGTCCTGGACGAAGTGCCTCCCGAACTGGATCAGACCCGTCGCGTTGCCGTGGTAGACGGCCAATCGCGCACCGAGCAGCAAACTGAGCGCGACCGCAACAACGAGTACCGGGCCGGACACGCTCGTCCGGTCAAGCTGCAGCCGCAGCCCTCGGGGGCGGATCGAGAGGGCTGGCTCGACCGTCAACGTGATCCAGAGTGTGCAGGCTTCCGCATGTTCGAGCCTACGGCTCGTGGCTCGGCCACGGAGGCATCGTGGCCGAGATCACCGTCGGGCCGCCTGGCCGACTGTCGATGCGCGTCCTGCCTCCCAACATTCGCACTCGTTCGTGCATGCCCACCAGGCCGAGGCGGCCCGCGCGGGCGGCGCGCACGAGCGTCGTCTCTGGATCAAAGCCGCAGCCGTCGTCGGTGATCTGTACCTCCACACCCCGCTGCTCCGCGGAGATCGTGATCGTCACCGTGCGTGCCTGGCTGTGCTCGCGGACGTTGCTCAGCGCCTCGCGGATCAGGGCCAGCAGGGTGATCTGCTGGGAATCGGTCAGTCGTCCGAGGTCGCCACTGAGCTTGATCTGCGGCTCAACTCCGGTTCGCCCGGCGAAGGCGTCGGTGATCTGCTTGAGCACATCCGGCAGCGAACCCGGCTGGAGAAACGGTGACTGCACCGAGGTGGAGAGCCTGCGCAGATCGCCGTCGAGCGCGACCAGCTGGGCGTCGAGGTCATCGAGTCGGCCCAGCAGGCGGTCGGCGTTGGGTTCCTCGGCGATCAGCGGACGCAGCTGCTCCCGGAACAGCCGAAGATCCTGGGCGAGCAGGTGTACGTCCTGCTGAGGCCCGTCGTGCAGGTCGAAGCGCAGGCGCGCCAGCCGACGATCGACCGAGCTCATCATCGCCTGCTCGGAGGGGCTATCGGGCGCCAGTAGCGCTTCGCGATCGAGCAGCGCGCCGAGCACCGGCGACGCCGCCTCGAGCAGCAATAAGCGGTGATCGGCACCTCGATGTCGCCCGCGCGCGATCAGCGCCGCCGCGGGCGGCTGCAGGCGCTCGATCCGCACGCCGACCGCTGATCCGCTGTTCCCGTAGTCCGGTGTCTCGCCCCTGATCAGCGCTCGCGCGGCATGCCGTGTGTGCTGGGCCTTGAGCTCGAAGTCGCCGGCGTGAGACACGTGCTTGAGGTCGCCGCTGGGCCACAGCGTCCACAGCGACACGGCCTGGGCGCCGGTGAAGGTCAGCAACAGGGCCAGCTGGACTTCGATCTCGACGTTGACCGGCAGATCGGGTAACTGCCGCGTGCGCAGGATCTCACGACCGAGGGCGAGCCGGGGCACGCCGGCGGTCGTCTCGATCCGATCGATCAGCCGGTCGGCTTCATGTCGGCTCGCCGCGAGGTCGACCGCGATTGCGCCCAGCAGCTCGGCCGCGAACCCGAGCAGGGCGAGCGCCGCGGCACCGTCGGAGGCACCGCACACATCAAATAACTCGAGCGCATGAGCGCGAGCGCGGCCCCTCGCCACTCTGGGCACGACCGGACCCGTGCCGGATCCGTCGACGAGCGCGGCCAACCGGTCGAGCGTCGCGGCGATCGTGTGTCCCTTGTTCCTGATGCTAGCTATCTCACCCATTTGTTCCCTAAAATGCAGGGAAAATGCCGCAGCCGGTCCAGTTGCAGCGTACAGACTGGCAGCGGCGCGCGCACCGCCCAGCGGGTCAGGATTCGCTGGTGTTGCCGGCTCCCACGGTGGGCGCCACCGGCGCGAACGAATTCGGCTCCGAGGCGCGGGACATGGACCTCTGAGAACTGGGCCAGATAGCTGGCGGGAAGCTTGTCGGTGTCGAACCATCCCGCTCCGCCGCCCGGCCGGGCGAATCCGCTCGTGCCGAAGAAGCGGTTGCCGATCCGCATGAACGTGTGCGTGGGGTTGTAGAAGATCGTCACCGCCCCCGGTCCGGCGGGGAATCCCCACGAGGCGATATCCCCGGAGACGGTCGTCGGCACCTTGTAGCCGGCCTGCTGCATCACGTAGGAGACGGCACCAGAGCAGTCGAACGGGCGCGAAGACCGAGGGCTGTTCGTGCCCCCCGCCGTACAGGTAGGGGAAATTCGCGGCACTGACCATGTTGGCCGTCGCGATCAGCCGGTCGTAGTGCCACAGAGTAGCCACCCTTGAAGGTCGCCACCCCGCGCCGGGAGCTCTTGCTCTGGAACCCCACCGACGCGATGCCGCGCGTGAAGCTTGCCGCCGCCGGGTGCACTCCATCGGCGATCGTCTGCGCCCGTGACAGCACGTCGTTGACGTACCAGGTGGCGTGGTTGTACGAGAAGACCGCGCCGGAGAGATCCTTGGCGGCACCGGCCGCGGCCAGCAGACGGGCGGCGGCGAAGATCGCATCGCGGGGGTCGTAGGGATTGGCCACGCTGTGGCCGTCCGCCGCGACGCCGTATTCGCGCCAGGACGCGGGCTCGAACTGCATCCACCCGATCGCCCCGCCGAGGACGTGCTGAGATCGCGCCCGTAGTCCGTCTCGACCGCGTTGATGGCGGCCAGCACCTGCCAGGGGACGTCGTAGCGGCGGCCCGCCTCCATGTAGATCGGGATCAGGAACGGGGGCGGTTGATTACCGTTGGCCAGCAGTCCGGAGAGGTTGGTCAGAGCACCCGACAGATTGGGGTCGATGGTGGATGCTCCGGTCCAGGCCTGCGGGGCCGCCGAGGTCGGTGGCGATGAGGTGAGCGTGGGAGTGCTGCCCGCGGTCGGGGCCACGGGCGCGGCGGGGGTGTTAGGGACAACCGGGTGAGAGGAGAGCTTGACGGGAGGACGCTGGCTCAGTCCCCCCAAGGGCCCGACCGGCGCACCGCCGTTCGGATCTGTGCTCTGCGCCCTCCGGTTCGGGTGTCCGGCGGCGTTGTCGCCGCCGCCGACTGGTACCGGCTGGTTGCCCCGGGCAGCCGATGGCGGGACCTTGGCGCCCGTCCCTGCAGGTGGGTCAGCGGAAAGGGGGGCAGCGGGGACGTTGCCGCCGGTTGTCGCAGGTGGGTTGGCGGAGAGGGGGGCCGCGGGGACGTTGCCGCCGGTCACCGCGGGTGGGTTGCCGGCGCTCGGCGGCGGGGGCACGGTGCCGCCGGTGGGCGCGGACGGGGTGGCGGCGCTCGGCGGCGGGGTTACGGTGCCGCCCGCGGCCGCAGGTGCGTTGCCGGCGCCAGGCGTCGCGGTGGGAAGCGTCGCCCCCGGTGGGAACGGTCGGGAGGCTGGCGCCGCCATCGCCCCCGGTCACCGCTCCGGGGTGGCTCGAGGGTTGACCGGCGCTGCCATGTGTGCTTGCCCGCCCGCGCGGCCCCGTTGGCAGCAGTCCGGCGCTGACTCGGATGATGCGTCGAGGTCTTGGGTGTGCGTCGGATCGCTGCAGTTGGGTTGCGCGCCCGGACCGGACTTCGGCGTCAGTGTCGACGTGGACGGCACGGTTCCGGGCGGCGTTGATTGAGCGCGCTGCGCCGGCGTCGCGTCGTTGGGCTGACAGAGCGGCAGCGTCGCCGGTCGGGCCGGCGCCGAGAACAGGTGCGTGACGGCGGGCCGGGCCGCCTGGACCCGAACGGCGGGCTTTCGGGGCGCGGGCGAGGGCGCAGGGCCGGGGACGATCGCTCTCGGTGAGTCGCGATCGGGGTGGGCGCGATGCGCTTGCGGGCGACGGCGATGTGCCCGGCGAGCCTGTGGGTCTCAGCGGAGCGCCTGGCAGACTTGCCGGCCGATCCGCTGTGCGGACCCTGGGTCGCGGCGAGCCCGATCGCGGGACTCGAGGTCGTGGTGACGGCGACCGCGGTCGCGAGAGCGACCAGCCGGCGGCGGACCTGGCCGACCGGCATCCGGCTGCCCGCGCTGGACGGGAACTGCGTGCTCGTGAACCTGAGCGCCTGGGGGGTGAGTATGCGCAACCCAGGCGTGGGCAGCGCCAGTGCGACGCGTCCCGAGACGGTGAATTCAAACAGCGCCTGCGGATACTCGACCACCTCAAGTGGGACGGCGAAGGAGGCGCGCCACAGCAAGCCGCTGGCGCCCGCGTCACCCTGACGGCCGAGCAATCGCCGCTCCAGCGCGCATGCGCGTGCCGGGTACGACGCTCGGCGCCGACCCGCACACGCTGGTTGGCCCGCGTTGCACCACAAGCATGGCCTCAGCCGGAGCACCAAGGTTCGAGCCGAGACCGGCCAGCAGCCTGAGGACCGCCCAGTGCTCGCCGACGCGGGAGTAGTCGAAACGTTCGAGCCGCAGCCAGCTGTCGAGCTCGCTCAGCGGCTGGGCGCTAAGGGCCTGCTCCGCCATCGAGATCAGCCTCCGAGCCCCGGCACGATCAATACGACCAGGGCCCCGAACGCGATGAACGGCCCGAACGGGAGCGTCGCCTTGCGGGTCGCGGTCCCACCCACCATCATCATGACGAGTGCCACGGGGAGCACGGCGACGAACGCGATCAGGAGCGCGCCGATCACGCCCCACCCGAGGGCGAGGCCGAGCAGCACGACGAGCTTGACGTCGCCCATACCCATCCACGCGCTGTTGATCAGGTTCGGAATCAGCAGCAGTCCGCCCGCGACCAGCGCTGCCAGCAGGAACCCAGGCGTGCGTCCTGGCCGGAGGGCCACATCCGCGATCAGGACGACGGCCATCGCCGGCACTACCAGCCGGTCGGGGATCCGTCGGGTTTGGTAGTCGATCGCCGCGATCGCCACCAGTACAGCGGCCAGGAAGGCCGCGACCACCGCGCCGGCGCCGAGCGGGAAGCTCGCGAACGCCAGCCCGGCCAGAACAGCTGCGCTCAACGCGACGGGAGCCCCGAGTCGGACCCTGGCGTGGTCCGCTGGGGTCACGGCCGAGCGGGAGTGCGGGCTAGCGGTGGCCACTCGCCACCCTGCTGGATCGCGTGTCCGAGCGCGCGTGCTCGATCGCTTCGAACAGCACGTCGAACGAATTCCACTTCGAGATCAGCGGCAGGGCGATGAGCCCGTCCCGGGGCTCAGCGCTGACCACGACGACCCCGACGCGGGGACGCAGTGCCTCGAGCCGCGCCACGTCGCGGGCGATCGAGGTCAGCGACGCGGTCGCGTCGATGACGACGACATCGGCGCCTTCACGCGCGGCAAACTCGGTGACGTCCCGGCTGTGGTCGCCGACGGCGACGGAATACCCGCGTTGCGTCAGGAGCGTCGAGGCGACCGCGCGGAAGCGACGGTCGTTGGCGACCAGCAGCACCCGCCCATCCGCCGTCATCGGCCCAGCGAGGGTGGGAGACAGCTCCGATGCCGGCGGGGCGTCGGGTGACGGGACGACGGCGAGGCGATCCGCCAGCCCGATCTCACGGCGTGCGCTCTCTCCCGCCGCCAGCTCAAGCACCGCCTTGGCGCTGAGCGCTGCCGCGGTTCGCCATGGCTTCAATCGTTGGACGTGTTTGAGTACCCGGAGATCGCCGTCGAGGAAGACGACGTCGATCGGGAATTGCATGAATGCCGTGTGAATCGAGGCCGCGGGCCGCAACAGGAGGCCCTCCCCGCTGGGCAATGCGCGCCGTCCGAGCAGGCCGCGCATCCGGGTAACCGCGCGGTCGGCGATCGTCGCCTGCTCACAGACGACACTCTCGCGCGTTAGGTTCACGATCATCTTCGGCTCGCTTGGCCGCATGGTGGAAATGTCGCCGTGAGTGCGCCGGAACCGCATCCCACGAAGGTCTAGGTCGGGCTACCTGTTCTTCTGAAACCGCGGCCGGCCGCGCCCCGAATCCGCCTTAACCCCACCTTGGTCTAGGTCGAACTAGCCGTTTTGCTCTGGTAGGAGAACCCCCGAAATCCCGATGCTGAGTTCATGGCGATTGAACTCGGAAATCAATCAGGCCAGTGGGCGCGCACTCGCCTGCCTTTGAACCAAGCCAATTGGCACCCAGCGGGGGGAGGTGAAATTCTATGTTTAACAACCTCATTGATTTCGTGGGCATGCTCGTAATCCGCATGCGTCATCAGGACGGTCAGACCATGGCTGAGTACGGCATCCTGATCGCGGTGATCGCGATTGTCGTGATCGTCGCTGCGGTGCGCTCCTCGGCGGGAGCATCACCGGCCTGTTCAGTTCGACGGCCACGAAGGTCTAGCCTCGCATGACGAGACACCATCGCCCGCCCAGGGAACCTGCCGCGATGCAGGGCTCAGGGTGGGCGATCTTCTTTCGCACCACGCTCGTCGCGGCAAACGCCTGTCGCGCGCGCCATCTTCTCGACGTTCGGTCTAGGTAAAGCTAGATCTTCCCGCTATGTCGAGATCGGACAGATAAGACGATTGACTTCCAGTGCAACACATGCTCGACATCCGTTCGCTTGCTCTCCACCGGTTCATGGTCTGCCTCCGCCGTGAGGAAGGGCAAACGATGGCTGAGTACGGCATCCTGATCGCGGTCATCGCGATCGTTGTCGTGATCGCCGCGGCCGCTCCTCGGCTCGAGCATCAGCGGGCTCTTCAGCGCCACCTCACACAAGGTCTAGCGACCTCGGCCTGATTCCCGGATTAACCAGCGGGTACCTGCACCTTCGTCTAGGTCTAACTAGAGGTTCTCTCAGGGGGGTCGGCTGGGCGATCGAACGATACGACTAGTGCGCGAATCGCTCGCGCAGTAGGCAACCGACACACAGCAATGCAGAAATGGACATCGTTTTCAACATTCTCTAGCGGCTTCTGAGGCGCTTGCGCCAGGAGCGTGGCCAGGCGCTGGTCGAGTTCGCGATCATCTTGCCGGTTCTCCTGCTGATCATCGGCGGCATCTCTACTTCGGTCGCTACGAGAACTACTCGAACCAGGAGACGCAGTTGGCGGAGCAGGCCGCGCGCTATGCGTCGGTGAACCCGCAGTCGTGCGGGACTCTGCAGGCCTACATCCAGGCACAAACGCCCCCGGAGCTCCAGAGCCAGTCAGGAGACGTCACCAAGAGGCCGTCGTGTGGATCGGCTGCTCAACGACGCCTGCCTGCCGAATACCAGTTCGATCACCGCGTGCGTCACCGCCACGGTCAGCTACCCGTCGACCTGGGCGCCCTGGAACGTCGACGCTGGTCGGGAGGGCGACGATGCTGATCGAGGTAACGCCAACATCGGGCAGTTGGGTCAGCTCCGGCACGACTGCTCCCTGTTAGAGCCTCTGAATTACTCAGGAGCGGCGTGAAACTGTCTCAGAAGCGAATGTCCAGGCCAAACCTGGGCGGTCTGCTCGCGACCCGCGCGGGCGCGCTCACGCTCGCTCTGGTCTGCGCGATCGTGGCGGCGGGACTACTGGTGTTCGCGTTGGGCCAGTACAAGCAGAAGAACCAGACGACGACGGTCCAGGCAACGGTGCTCGTGGCCACCGGCGAGATCCACAAGGGGACCACCGGCGTTGCCGTTGTCGCGGCGAAGCTGTTCAAGTCAACGCCGGTCGTCGCGACGCAGATCGTCCCCGGCGCCCTGAGTGATTCGTCTGCGCTGAAAGGAAGCGTGGCCCAAGCCGACATCCTGCCCGGACAGCAGCTCACGGCGGCCGATTTCACGACCGTCGTCGGCGTCGCTCGGCCAGCTCGGACCAAACCAGCGCGCGGTGTCGGTGAGCATCGACGAGGCTCAC
This sequence comes from uncultured Solirubrobacterales bacterium, assembly GCA_963838535.1. GTDB lineage: Bacteria > Actinomycetota > Thermoleophilia > Solirubrobacterales > Solirubrobacteraceae > Palsa-465. Next base: position 56,139 of record CAWIRN010000012.1, on the reverse strand, counting down.
GGCGACACCGACGTGCTGGCGGCCGGCGACAGCGTTGACGTCTACGCCGCTCTGGCCAGCAAGGGGACTCCGTTCCTGAGCCTATTGATTCCGGACGCGCTCGTGATCAAGCCGGCCGGCAGGCGCGCCGCCGCTCCCGCCTCTGGAACCACCGCCCCCGCCGCTGCCACCGGCGGTTCGCTGGTCCTGGCCGTCAGTGCCGCGCAGGCCCCGATGCTGGCTTACGCGGCCGACAACGGCAAGCTCTGGATCGTGCTCCGGCCGGCCAACGCCACCAACCCGGTCCCGGGGATCACCACCCTGAGCTCGATCCTCCGAGCCGCCACTTCCACCACGACAGGGACGCACCCATGAGCGGAGAATTACAGACGCTGGTCGCACTCGACGGCGAAGTCGATCGCGGCCTGATCGAGACCCTCGTCTCGCGCGACCCGAAGGTGACCGTGCTCGACTATCTCGAGCTCGGTGGGCCGACCGCGAGCGGACTGGGAGCCGGCGACGCCCTGATCGTCGCGGTCGCGGACTACACCGCCGAGGTGCGGGACTTCGTCATCGAGGCGCATCGCCAGCACCCGACCGGCCGATCGTGCTGTTGTGCCCGAGCGGGAGCAACGGCGACTCGGCGATGCGTTCCACGACGGCGTCGACGACATCGTCGCGCTGCCGACCGAGCAGACCGCCGGCGTCGATCCGGCGATCGCGCGCCAGCTCGCGTTCGCGCTCGAGAAGGCCGTGATGCGCAAGCGCGGCACCGCCGCGCCGAAGGCCGCGACGCGTCCGCAACGTGATCTGCGTGCTTGGGGCTGAAGGGGGGCAGCGGCAAGACGTTGACCGCGGTCAACCTCGCGGTCTCGCTGGCCGAGTCAGGCCACAGCGTGGCGCTGATGGACCTCGATCTGCAGTTCGGCGACGTGGCGCTGGCGATCGGGCTCACGCCGATGCGAACCATCTACGACCTCGTCCGGTCCGGTGGTTCGCTCGACGCCGGCAAGCTCGAGGACTTCCTGATGGAGCACTCATCGGGCGCGCGCGCGCTGCTGGCCCCGGTCCGGCCCGATCAGGCCGCGATGATCACCGTTCCGTTCCTGTCCGAGGTCGAGCGCCTGCTGGGCGAGATGTTCGAGTTTGTCGTGATCGACACGCCTCCGAGCTTCGCGCCCGAGGTGATCAGCGCGATCGACTCCTCGACCGACGTTCTGGTCGTCGCGATGCGCGACACCCTGTCGCTGAAGAACACCAAGCTCGGGCTCGAGACGCTCGAGCGGATGGAATATGACCGCCGACGTGTGAAGATCATCCTCAACCGGGCCAACACGAACGTCGGCATCGAGCGCGAGGACGTGCTGGCCATCCTCGGCCGGGATGTCGACGTCCTGTTGCCCAGCCATCGCGACATCACCAGGTCGATCAACCAGGGCGTGCCGATCGCGACGCAGCGAGGCTCGGAAGCCGCCAGGGCGTTCCGGGCTCTGGCCGACCTCTACGTCGATGAGGCCGACGCGCGGGCGGGGAATGGGGTCGCCGCCCGGGTCCTCGAGCTCCGACCACGTGCCTGCGAGCGAGCCTGCCCGCGCCCCGCGCCAGTCGGTGTTCCGCCGCGGTCGTAAGAGCGGCGTGATGGAGCTGCACGAACGCCTGTCCCAGAGAGCGCGAAGAGCGCGACCCGATCGATTCGCGATCCCGTTCGAGGAGATCAAGAACCGGATTCACCTGGAGCTGATCGAGGACCTCGGGCGCCAGCTGTTCAACACCGAGATCGATCCGCTGACGCTTCGAGTCCGAGTAAAGGAGGAGCTGCAAGAGCGACTCGCGCAGGAGCCAGGCATCTCGGCTGAGGACCGCGAGCGCATCGCCGAAGAGCTGACGGCCGACATCCTCGGCCACGGACCGCTCGAGCGCCTGCTCGCGGACGACACCGTGACCGAGATCATGGTCAACGGCCCGTACGACGTCTGGGTCGAGCGCGCGGGGCGCCTGCACAAGACCCCCGTCCGGTTCACCGACGATGGGCATCTGCGACGCATCATCAGCAAGATGGTCGCTCAGGTCGGGCGCCGGATCGACGAGTCCTCTCCGATGGTCGACGCTCGCCTGCCCGACGGCAGCCGGATCAACGCCACGATCCCGCCGCTCTCGCTCACCGGGCCTCTGCTGACGATCCGCAAGTTCGGCACGCAGCGCCTCGACATGAACGCGCTGGTCAAGCGCGCCGCACTGACGCCCGAGACCGCCGACCTGCTCGGGCGTTGCGTCCAGGCTCGGCTGAACATCCTGATCTCCGGCGGCACCGGCTCGGGCAAGACGACGATGCTGAACGCGCTCTCCGCGTCGATTCCCGACGGCGAGCGGATCATCACGATCGAGGACGCGGCCGAGCTCTACCTGTCTCAGCGCCACGTGCTCCGGCTCGAGGCACGGCCGACGAACATCGAAGGCGAAGGCGAGATCACGATCCGCGACCTCGTGCGCAACTCGCTGCGCATGCGCCCCGATCGCATCGTCGTCGGCGAGGTCCGCGGCATCGAGGCGCTGGACATGCTCCAGGCGATGAACACCGGTCACGACGGCTCGCTGTCGACGCTGCACGCAAACTCTCCCCGAGACGCGCTGGCCCGCCTGGAGACGATGGTCATGATGGGCGGCTACGACCTCCCGTTGCGCGCCGTCCGTGAGCAGATCGCCTCGGCGATCGACATGCTGATCCAAATCGAGCGGATGGCCGACGGCACCCGGCGCGTGGTGGCGATCACCGAGGTTCAGCGGATGGAGTCAGACGTCATCACGCTGCAAGACCTGTACACCTTCCAGGTCGACGCCGTGTCCGCCACCAACCAGATCGTCGGCTCGCTGCAGGGGTCCGGGCTCAGACCGTCGTTCCTGCCGAAATTTGCCCGGCGCGGGGTCGAGCTTACCGCCCGATCTGAAGGCCGCGCATCAGCCGGGACTCGCATCCGCGGGTGATCGGTCGTGCGTGATCGAGCCGGTTCGGTAACTCGCTTCCGGCCGGTACGTTGGACTCGCCGCGATGCCGCACTGCTGCTGATCGGGCCGGCTGGCGCACGGTCGGCCACTGCGATCGACCGTCGTCTCGACCACGTCTGCCGTGACCACGACGTCTCCGGCCGGCCCAGGAGGGCTGCTGCCACGCACAGGCCGCTGCGGCGAAGCCGCTGCGCGCGAAGGCTGCTGCGCGCGAAGGCGGCTGCGCGCGAACGCTGCTGCGGCGGCGAACGCTGCTGCGGCGGCGAAGGCGGCTGCGGCGCAAAGGCTGTGGCGGCGCAGGCTGCTGCGGCGGCGAAGGCTGCTGCGGCGGCGAAGGCCGCTGCCACGGCAAAGGCTGCCAAGGCGCAAGCTGCCGCTGCACGCGCGGCCCGCCGATCGCCGGATGGCTCGGCAACGGGACAACGTTTCCCGATCGCGCGTTGGTGCTCTATCCGCCGTCAGGTGACACCCTAGCGCCGGCCAAGTACACGTGACCGAGAACGGGAGCGCCGTCAGCGGCATGACCCTGACGCCGCTGACGCAGGCCAACCCGCGCGATTTTGGCGTCACAATCGTGATCGACCAGAGCCCAAGCATGGTCGGTGCACCACTTGCGCAGGCGATGACCGCGGCTCGAGCGTTCGCCGCTCAGCTGAGCCGCCAAGCAGGAGTCGGGCTGATCACCGTTCGATGCCATCCCGAACGTGATTGTGCCTCTCACCAGTGATCCGCAGGTGCATCCACCAGGCGTTGCGGTGACACCGTGGACTGGCGTGGGAGCCAATGTCCCATCGGCAATGACGCTGGCGCTGAAGCAGTTGTCCCAGGCGAAGGTGGCCACCGGCGCCGTGATCCTCCCCTCGCTCCCGCCGGAGCGGTGATCATGGTCTCAGACGGGGCGGGTGTGCTGCAGGCTGCCGGCGGACCCAGCCCACAATCGGTTGCCGCCACGGCGGACGCGCTCCACGTGCCGCTGTTCACGCTGGGCCTGCATGACAGCGCCTCGACGCCTGCATCGATGCAACGGCTGGCCCAGGTCGCCGGAGGCCACTTCGCGCAGGCCACGGGTGGCCAGCTTCCGCATGCGTTCACGCGATCGCGGCCGGCCTGAACCGGGGTTACGTCGTTCGATATCGCTCGCAGCTGCGCGCAGCGGACAACCGATCGCCGTCAGCGCCCACGCCGACGGCGTGGCTGGAGCGGTGAACGCGAGCTACGTCGTTCCGAAGCCGCGCCCGGCGCCTGTGCCCGACGCGCGCAGCCGCCCCAGCCACCCCGAGCGTCGCGCAAGGCGGTCTCCTTCTCCCGGTGCCGAGCTTCGACCACGCCCCGGCTATCCCCGCCGCGGCTCAGAGCCAGTCCTTCTGGGACTCCTCCGCCGGCGTCCTGCTGGTGGCCGGTATCTCTGCCCTGCTGCTCGTATTCGCGGTCGCCATGATCCTCCGTCGTCCGGGGAAGCGTGCCGTGCAGGCGCGCGTCGGGAGTTTCATCCCGGGCCCGCAGGATCTCGAGAACGGCCCCGGCGAGCCATCCCAGGTCGCCGGGAGCCGGTTTCTTGAGGTGGCTCGAGCGCCGTCGCTGGTGGGCGCCATTCGTCGAGAATGTCGAGGTCGCGCGCGGCCCGCGCGCTCCCGCTGGCGCTGGTCAAACGCGCGGCTGCGGCCAGCGCGATCGTGGCGATCCTGGCTGACTCTGGTGAGTGGCTCACGCCGCTCATCGGCTTGCTGGCGTTGCTCGTCTGGCCGTTCATCCTCCGCGCGGTGATCAGTCGTCGGGCGCCCGCAAGCAGCGGGACAAGTTCAGAGACCAGCTTGCCCTCCCACCTGCAGGATCTCTCCGGTGCGATGCGATCCGGGCGTAGCGTCGTGGGAGCGATCGCCGCGGTGGCCGAGAGCGCTGATGAGCCGATTCGCAGCGAGCTCGAGCGCGCGGTGACCGACGAGCAGCTCGGCCGACCGCTCGAGGAGTCACTCGACGCCGTCGCGCGGCGCATGCACGCCGAGGACATGGAGCAGGTGTCGCTGATCGCGGCGCTTCACCGCCGCTCGGGCTCCAACGTCGCCGAGGCGTTCGACCGGGTGGCGGAGGGAGCGCGCGAGCGGGCGGACCTGCGCAGAGAGGTCAAGGCCCTCACGGGCCAGGCCAAGATGTCGAGCCTGGTCCTGACGGGATTGTCCCGGTGATGCTGCTCGCCACCAACCTCATCGCTCCCGCGTACGAGCGTCCGATGTTTCATTCGACGATCGGGCATCGTATTGCTCGGGGTCGCGGCCGCGATGGTGTTCGCTGGGCTGGAAGATCATGCAGAAGATCATCGACGTGAAGGTCTGATCACGATGATCTTCCTCGCTTCCCTCCTTGGCATGATCCTGGTGGGAGCTGAGCGGTCGGCTGGTCGCCCACGCGATCGTCGTGCCGAGACTTCAGCTCAAGCTTCACCTGCGCGAGATCCAGGACTATGGCTTCGATTCCGGCTCAGCGCAGGAGGACATCGGCTCGCGGGCGCGGTTCAGGATCAGGCGATTGGCCTCGCTGGCGGAGCGCGTCGGGAAGTTCATGATGCGGAACCTCACATCGCTGACCCCGCTCAAGCCCGGAGACCTGACCGCCGCGGGCTTCTACGACATCACCCCCGAGGCGGTCCATGGTTACCGCGCGCTGGCCGCGATCCTGCTTCCGCTGACGTTCCTGCTGCTGATCTTGTCCAGTGGCGGCCTGTCACTACTGACGCTTCTGCTCGTCATCGTCGCGGCAGCGGCGATGGGTTGGTTGCTGCCCGCGTTCATCATCAAGAAGCGTGGCACCGCGCGTCTGGACGAGATCGACCGACAGCTTCCGGAGCTGATCGATTTGCTCATCGCCACGGTCGAGGCGGGCATGGGCTTCGCCGCCTCGCTGAGCTTGGTCGCGAACCGCTTCCGGGGCGCTCTCGGCGCTGAGTTGCGACTGACGATGCAGCAGCAGAGCCTCGGGATCTCGACGCGAGAGGCGCTCGAAGACATGGTCGAGCGCTGCGACACCCAATCGATCCGCACGTTCGTCCGCACCGTCACGAGGGGCGAAGCACTCGGCGTCTCGATCGGGCCGATCCTGCGGGAGCTCTCCGGCGACATGCGACGTCGCCGCCGGATGGCGGCGAAGGAGAGGATGCAGAAGGCGCCGGTGAAGATGATCTTCCCGCTGATGTTCCTGATCATGCCGGCGCTGATGATCGTGCTGCTCTATCCCGCGGTCTATTCAGTGTCACACAACTCCGTGGGACTCTGATTCGATGCGATAGGCCTGAGGTCCGTCCCTGCCAAGCCGCGGTTGCCCAGGATGAGGGGCGAAAGTCGCGGAGGCTCCCGGAGCCGGAGCGCCGGACCGCGTGGCGGTCGTGAAGGCTACGTGTCGCGGACGGCGCGATGGTAAGCGGCGATCGTCTGTCTTGGGGTTGCTGGAACGCGGGCAAAGCCACCGTAGAGCGTGCCCGGCAGCATCACCATGCACAGGATCAGTGCGCACGTTAGCGCCATCCTCACCCGCCGCGGCGGCGCGCTGATCCTTCCGACCTCCACGCGGGCGGGCAGGTAAGGGATGCAAAGCAGGGCGGCGAGCACGATGGCGATTCCCTGGCGGCTGATCGAGGCATAGGCGGTCCACACCACGCTGGTGGAGAAGACGACCATCATGGCGGTATTGGCAAGTAGGCAAAGCTGCTCCAGACGTCCCGTCCTGGCGCGCAGCCCGCCGACCAGGACCCCGGCACACAGGAGCGCTGGCAGCGCGACGAACGCGAGCTCGAGCGACTTGAGGGGAAGGCTGAGCTGCCCGGCAAACAGGCCCCCGAGTGGCACCGGGCCAAGCGTGTCAGGGTGTGGCGCGCCCAGCCAGGAATAGTCGATGGTGAGCCACGTGGCGAATGGTAGACACGCCACTGCCGCGAATCCCATTGCCTGGCGGACTCGGGCGCCCAGCCCAGGGTGCGGGTTGGCGCTTGATCGCCCCGCGAGGATCGAGAGCCCGTACAGGATGGGAAACAGCAGCGTGGTCTCCCGGGTCAACCCTGCCAGCCCGAACGCGACGGCCGCGGCGATCACGCCACGACGGCCGCCGAAATCAAATAGATAGACGCCAAGCGCGACCAGGCCATAGGCGAGCGGCTCGGTCAAGTCGAATTGGATTGCGACGAGCATTCCTGGATACAAGCCGTAGATCGCGGCAAGCCAGGGTGACGCACCCCTGCGCCGCAGCCAGGCTGCGAGCGCCAGCACACCACCTCCGCAGGCCAGCCAGTTGATGATCAGGAGGGTCCACGGCACCGCGGCCGGTTGCTCCAGCGCCGTGAAGCGGGCGAGCAACGGGTACAGGATGCGCTCGTACCGGTACGAGGGCGCGTCGATGTACGAGCGCGCTCGGGTGGGGTCCAGGGCGATGTAGTAATAGAACTGGCCGTCATAACCAACGGCGGCATCGCTGTCGTTGCCCGGCGATGTCGCGCGGTAGCTCGGGTCGTGGTCGATGATCGAGCTGGTCTTGCCGGCCGCGATGAACCGCGGGCCGACGTTGATCAAGTCTCGTATGCCGTGACCCGAGCCGAGGTACGCAACGATCCAGATCGCGTGAAACACGAGGACCGCGAGCGTGACCTGCGCGACCGCGGCTTGTCGGCGTGACGACCTGGCCCCGGTGATCCGCGTCAGGTGGAATCGGTTGGTTACGGATGTCCGGAGTGGCCGCAATCCACTTACGCGCGTTTGAGTGGCGCGGTGGCCCTCGATGATGCGGACCGAAGCCGCATCCGCGCCCTGAGGGCCTTGAGTTCGGAGCCGCTCAGGCATAGCCTGACGAGCACCACAGCCTCCAACAGAAGCCACAGTTCGGCTGATCTGAGAGTGCCGTGGTCGACCACCGCGAACGAGCGGCTGGGAGGCGCGAGGGCGGCGGAGGTCACGATGATGATCGGCGTGCTGAGGGGGAGCAGCCAGATCGCGGAGAACCGGGGTGAGATGAGAGCAATCGGAACGAAGAGCAGGACCATGTAGTGCTCCCAGACGATTGGTGTGGCGGTGAGGGCGGCCATGATCGCGAGTCCGAAGGCTGTGCGGTCTCCGTCTGGGCGCTGGGCGATTCGCCAGGCGACCGCGAGCAGACCAGCGGCGACGGCGATGGCGACGACGCCGGCGACGGCGGCGGGTAGCCCGATGGCGATAAGGACGGCGACAAGTGAGACGGCTCGTCCTTCTTGGATGAACGAGAGATTGGAGAGCATCTGGGGGTATTGGACCAGGCCATGGAAGCCGATCGCGGCCCACGCGCCCAGGGTGGTGAGCGCGCCGATCGCGATCGCCAGACCGAGCGTCTTGAATCGTCTGGTGATCAGTAGCCAGATGCCCAGTGGCCAGGGGAATACCTTCGTAACGACAAGGAACGCGACCGCGATCGCGGGCGGCCAGAGCTTGGCTCGCCAGCGCCAGGCGACGGCGGCGCCAAACACCAGGAACGGTCCGACCGCACCCAGATAGACGCCGAACGTGAACGGCCACGAGATCAGCGCGAGGCCGATGCACCGCCAGTCGTTGACACCGAGGAACCTCAGACCAACGATCATCGCTGCGATCGACAGCAGCGTGTAGACCGCGCCGGCCAGCCAGAACGGAAGCAGGCTCAGGGGGACGACGGCGAGGTTGGCGGGTGCCGGATAGACGGGTATGGAGAACACGTGCTCCGTGGTCTCGCCCTGCGCGATACCGCCTGCTCGCATGATCGCCGCCTGATGGGCGAGAAACCCCGGCTGGTAGGGGTTTTGGCCGTGAAGGATGTCCCGCCCCGCGTTGTACAGGCCGCCCCTGAAATCGAACAGGGAGCCGTGCGTGTCGGGTATCGCCAGCAGCAAGAGGGCTGTAGAGGCGAACAGCGTAGTCAGCACCAGCGCCCGCCAGCCAACTGACATCAGTACCCGACCGCGGATCCTTCGCGCGTCGCTGTCGGTTGCGCTGGGAGCAGCGATCACTGGATCAAGGTGATTGAACCCGACGACGACGCTGCGATGGGCCCCGAAGTTGAGGGGCCGTCGCTGTTGATCACTAGATCGACGCCGTGCACCTCGCGGACGCGGCGCCCGACGGTGTCAACCATTCGTGACCTCCGTTAGGACCCGTCTGCGGGCAGCATCACGTGATAACCCAAGCGAGGACATGGAAGATCGATCGTCGCCAGACGCCACACTCGCTATACGACGATGCGGTAGGTCGGCCTAGACGAAGGTCTAGGTTGGACGCGCCCGGAAAGGGCGATACGTCCGTGATGTGTCTAGGCAGACCGACTTCTCCCGCATAGGCCCAAACCTGGTCATCGCCGCCGCGGTGGCAGTGATCGTCGGGTTCGCGGCGCTGCTGGGCAGGATCGGCGCTGACGCGCAGTGGCTGGCGGCGCTGGGGCACGTGATCGCTACTCGACATGCGGTTCCGGCCGGAGTCCCCTTCGCCGCTGCACCGACGAGTCATTGGCCGAATGTGCTTGTGCTGGCCGAGCTCATCTTCGACGGCCTGGAGCGGACCCTCGGAGACCGCGGGCTTGATGCTCGCGCAGCTGCTCGCGGTTGCCGTCGCGATGACCGTGCTGGCTCGCGATGCCCGCGCGGGTGGTGCCGCCGCGGCCGGGACCGGCGCCGCCTTGCTGCTGGCCGGAGTCGGGGCGATGCCGAGCCTGGCGATCGCGCGCGTGCAATTGTTCTCGCTGGCGCTGTTTCCCGTGCTGGTCGCTCTGCTACGTGCACAGACTCGACGGCCGTCACGGCGGATCTGGCTAGTCGTGCCGCTAATCGCTGCTGTGGTCGAACCTGCATGGAGCGGCGTTGCTGGGGATTGGCGTTGTGGTTGCCTACCTGCTGTTGTCGTCGGTTTCGCCGCGACCGCCTGCTCGCGATCGGGGTGAGCGCCGCATCGGTGCTCGCGCTGTGTCTGACCCCAGCGCTGGGGCGCACGGTGGCCTACTACCACGGCGTGGTCACCAACCTGGCCGCGCAGCGGGGCGAGGGCCAGTGGGGCGCGCTGTCCCTGAGCGCTCCGCTCGACCTCGTGCTGATCGCCGCGGCTCTCCTGATGGTCGTCCAGATGTGGCGGGCCCGGGCCGAGCTGTGGGAATGGTGCGTGATCGCCGCGCTGGGCGCGCTCACGATCCATGCCAGCCGCAACGGCGTCTGGCTGCTGTTCTTCCTCGTAGGGCCGGCGGCCAGAGCGATCATCCCGAAGCGCTCGTGGCAAGGTCTGGTCCCCATCGCCGCGTTGGCATCGGTCGCGGCGATCTGCTTTGCCGTGGTGCGTGGCCCTGCCTCCGCCGGGGCGAGCCGCTCGCTCGTCGCGGGCGCGGTCGTGCTCGCCCATGGCTCCCCCGTGCTCGCGAGCGGGGCAATCGACGAGCAGGTCGCGCTCGCCGGCGGCCGGATCGAGGTCGGAAATCCGATCGATGCGTTCTCTCGTCCCGAACAGGCGGCGTATCTCGACTGGCTCGCAGGCGATGCTTCGGGACGCCGCGCGTTGGCCGCTGGGGTCCGCGTGGTGCTCGTCGTCCGGGGATCGGAGACGCAGACGCTGATGTCGCATTCGCCGGGGTTCGCGCTGACGGGCGGGGACCGGACAACGGCGATCTACGAGCGCACACCGGTGCGCATGCTGGCGGATGTGCCGTGACGGCGCAGCCGACCTCCGAGCGACCGAACGAACCTGAACGGCTTGCTCGGGCGTGAACGTTCCTGGCCTACGTGGTAATCCTCACTTGTCAGCCGCTTGGTTCTTGCTGCGCAGGATCACGAGTCGCTCGCCGTCGTTGTAAAGCACCCGCCGCCCCGGCTCGGCGAGGAAGCTGCGCACGGTGCGTGGCTCGGACTGGCGGTCGAGCACTAGTAGGCGATAGCCGCGGGCGGACTGCTTCCAACCGGGCCCGTAGTGTGAGATGAGGTTCTGGACCTGGCTCAGCTGCGCTCGGCGTGAGAAGCTCGAAGCTGCCGTCGAACGCGATCCGGCCATGCAATGCGGGATCACGCCACAGCAGCCAGTCGTCGAAACGAACGTCGCCGAGGATGCGCAAGGCGGGGTCGACATGGATCGCCCGCTGCACGGCTGTGAGCACTCCTGACCGCTGGTAGCTGAACTCGATCGTTGAAGAGGGCCTGAGCAGTGCAGCGCCCGCAGCGGCCGAGACGACGGCCAGGGCACCGCCGATGAGGGTTCTGTTGACCACGGACCGCCGCCGGTCGGTCGGCGGCACGGCGGTCCGTTCTTTGGCGCCGAGCCAGACTGGCACAACCATCAGCGCGAAGAGGCCAAAGAAGATGGCGTTCCTCTGTACGGAGATGCTGCCTGCCGCCAGCACCAGCAGAACGAGCCGCTCCCAGTGGTTGCTCCGAGAAGCATTTCGGCAGAGCGCCCAGATCGCGATCAGTGCAACAACCGCCAGGACCCCTGCCGCCAGCGGATCGGCCGTGATCGGACGCCACTCAAAAACCATTTCGCGCAGTGAGCTATCAAACATCGTCGAGCGGTAATAGCCCACAATCGAGACTCCGTACGGCGTTATCAGGATCGAGGCCGCGGCGCCGGCAACCAGCGCCACCGGACGGCACCAACCGCGTGCGCTTCGCGGCAGCTCGCGCCGGCGGGCCCACGCCAGCGCGACGCCGTCGAGGGCAAGCAGCATCGCGCCGAGGGTGACGCTGCCGTGCAGGTTGGCCCAGAGCACAAGTAGGGGTAGGCACCAGAACACTCTTCGCGAAGGGCTGCGCACGTCGCTGGCAACGAGAAAGGCGACGACCACGAACAACGGGATCACGAAGTCCTGGGTCCGAATCTCCCGCGACGGAAGGACCAATACCACGGCCAAAGGGAGGATCAGCAGTACCGAGAGCATCGTGCCGCCGAGGCGCCGAGCCGCCACGGCAGCGCCGGCGACGCTCCCGACCAGAGCGAAGGCGCCAGCAACGCCGAGCAGGCCGAGCCCGCCAACGCGATAGATCGCGTAGCTGAACAGCTGCGCGAGCCATTGTTGATCGACCCACTTCGTTCCCAGCGGGATAGCGGTCAGTGTTACGTGAGCGGGAATCCCGTTTTGCCAGACGTCGCGCCCGGTAACCAGCGCGAGCCAGCTGTCGACGTTGAACGCGCTCGGCAGTTCCAGCAGCAGCGTCGTGGCGAACACCAGGACGCCGACCACGAGGACGGCATCGGGCCCCAGTCGATTAAGCGCGGCCGACAACGAGCCACGGGCCGGGCAGCGAGCGGCCTCGCGGGGAGGCGCCAAAGAGGACACAGGCATGTATCGCCTGCGTGTGGCGGCATATGAGCCGACGATGCGTCAGTTCAGCCTGGACGAAGGTCTAGTTGTCGGCTTCACCGACAGTCAGACGCAGTGAGCCCCCTCACTGGCACGCCGCCCCAAGCAGCGGTGGCCGTCGGCTCGATCGTGTTGGTGTTCTACGCGTTCTATTTCGCGCGCGGGTCGTTCATCGTCTGAACGTCAGCCGCCCGCCCGCCGTCACCCGCCAGGGCTGCCAGCCGCTCGGCCACCCGGCCGTGTCGGCGGCCGGTGTCGGGTGTCCGGGCGGCGCGGGCCACGACCTCGCGCATCCCGACGATCACGGTGGCGATCCGCGCCCGCGTGACGGCCGTGTAGAGCATCTCGCGGCGCAGGAAGAAGGCGCCGGCGGCGGGGTGAGCGACGATCACCGCGACGGGAAGCTCGATCCCCTGCCCGCGGTGCACCGAGCAGGCGTAGGCGAGCCGGAGACGATCGGACTCCTCGGGGGGGAGCCGGAAGATCGAGTCCTCGCCCCCCAGGATCAGCGCCGCGTCATCCGATTCATCGTCGCCGCCGGTTCGCGCGCCGGAGACCTCGTCGAGCAGCCGCAACAGCGTCCCGTTCATCAGGCCGAGGTCGTGGAGGTTGCGTCCGGTCATCATCAGCTTGTCGCCGATCCGCAATCGGCCGCCGCGGACGGGTTGGCCGTCGGGGTTGAGCGCTTCGCGCAGAGCGGAGTTGAGGGCGTCGATCCCGAGCTCGCCGCGATACACGGGCGCGAACACCTGGATGTCGCGAATCGGGTCGAGCCCGTAGTGAGCCGGCAGCCGTTCGCTGACCAGCGAGACGATCTCCTCACGCGCGGCGCGGGCGTCGCGTCGCTCGATCAGGAACAGGTCACGGCGCATGTCCGCCGACGGCACGAATTCAGGCGTCTCGCCGCGGCGGATGGCATGGGCGCCCTGGACGATCATGCTGCCCGCCGCCTGGCGAAAGATGTGGGTCAGGCGGGTCGCCGGAACCGCATCGGACGCGATCAGCTCGGCAAACGGCTTTCCGGCTCCGACCGGCGCGAGTTGGTCGGCGTCGCCCACCAACACCACGTGTGTCGTGTCGGCCACCGCGCGCAGCAGCGTGACCAGCAGCTCGAGGTTGGCCATCGAGGTTTCGTCCACGATCAGCAGATCGCCGGTGAGCGGATCCTGCTCGTCGTGCGTCGGTCCCTCGCCCGGTATCCAGCCGAGTGCGGAATGCACGGTGCGTGCCCGCAGCCCGCTTGCCTCGCTCATCCGGATCGCGGCCCGTCCGGTCGGGGCGACGAGCAGCACCCGCGCGCCCTGGCCGGCCGCCACCGCCGCGATCGTCCTGATCGAGGCGGTCTTGCCCGTGCCGGGACCGCCGGTGATCAGCGACAGGCGATGTCGGAAGGCGCCCATCAGCGCGGTCATCTGCTCGGCGGTCAGCTCGGGTCCTCCGGCCGCCGCGGCGTCCGTCTCGGGCTCGCGCAGGCGCGGCCCGAGCGGCCCCTGCACGAGGTCGCGAACCCGCTCGGCGAGCTCGGCCTCCAGGGCCGCGGTCTGCGCTCGGTAGATCCACTGCTCGTCGCGGACCAGGTCGCCGGCCCCGACGAGCCGGTCGACCAGAGCCTCTGAGATCTCTGAGCCGAGCAGCTCGCCCGTCGTGGCCAGCAGCGACTCGAGCGGCATGCACGTGCTGCCGTTGCGCTCCGTCTCGGAGAGCACGTGTAGGACCGCCGCGCGGGCTCGATCGTGATCGGCGATCGTCATGCCGGACCCGAGCGCGATGCGATCGGCGATCAGAAACCCCACGCCGAACACGCTCGTGAGCTCATACGGGCTCTGGCTGACCACGGTGTGCGCCGTCGGGCCGTAGTGGTCGTGAATCCGCCCGGCGAGATACGCGAGACCGTGCGGCGCCAGCAGCAGGTGCAGCTGCCGCGTGACCCGCAGCGCCTGCCACGATGTGGCTGCCTCCTCGGCGCGGCGTTGCCGCAGTCCAACCGCCGCGAAGGCGCTCGGGGGGTCGCGGTCGATCGACTCGAACACGACCTCGGGCCCGAAATGCGCGACCAGGTCGGCCGCGCGCTTGGCGCCCACGTGTTTGACCCGGCGCAGGTAGGCGATCAGGATCTGCGGATCGTCGGGAGCGAGCGGCCTGGCCTCGGTCACCTTCACCTGCGGGCCGTAGCGGCTGTCCTGCACCCACGTGCCCACCACGTGGGCGCGCTCCCGCTCCTCCAGGTGGACCAGTGGGCCGACGAGCACGACCGGGGAACCGTCCGAGGCGGCCACGTCGAGCACGGCCCACCCCGTGGTGTCACTGGCGTAGCGCACCTGGCGCACCGTCACCTCGGCGTCGAACTGCACGTCCATAGCCGGTGACGTTAGACACCCCGCTTCGTGTGCGCGAACTTTGGCGTTTGAGGTCCACCCCTCGGACCCAGAACGCCAAGGTTCGCCCCCCGGCTGGTCGTTACCCCGGGCCCGAGCCTACTGGGACGAGCGCTCCTCGGCTCGGCGCACCGCGGCTGCGAGCCCTTCGCTGCCGACCAGGTTTCCGAACGCCGCCACGAGCGGACGCACGGCCGCGACGCCGAGCCTCCCCTGGGCGCCGAATGGTTGCACCCGGATCTCGGAATGCAGCGCGGCCCGGCTGGGGCTCTCGACCTCGACCCAATTCGCGAAGACGACTCGCGCCGTGCCCGGCGTCGCCCACTCCCGGAAATCGTCCGGAGCCGCGAGCTCCGGGTAATCGCGGCGCAGCGTCCAGATGCGGCCGACCAGACCGGAGACGAGGAAACGCTCGCCCTCCTCGAGCACGGTGAACGGCGGCTGGCGAAACAGATCGTCGAATGACACGCTCGCTGCCACCCCAGGGATGCGCAGGCGAATGAGCCGCCCCAGCAGCCCCGTGTCCGACGTCCTCACGGTTCCGGCGGCCTCCCACAGTGTGTCCGGGTCGGCGCGACTCTCGCGCTGGTAGGCCACGCGGAGCGTGGGCCGGCGGATCCAGTCGTCGAGCTCGGGTCTCACCGGGAGCCCGGGCTCTGCCCGAGCCGATCGCAGGCCTCGCCAACTCTCAGCATCTTCGTGTTGTAGCGCGCACATGGGTGTCCTCGCGGGCGGCGGCGGAGCCGACACGACCTGCAAGATAGGACCGCTCCGGCGGCACGATCCTTCCGCCCGGGCCCCACGTTCCGTCCGCCCGGGCACCACCATCCTTCCGGGCCGGCGTCATGATCCGCTCGTGCCTCCCCGCCGCGTCGTCGTGCCCGTCTCGATCCGCTACGCCCTCGCGCCCGTCGTTCCGACCGCCGCGCACCGGCTCGGACTTCCTCGCACGTTGCCCGGCAGCGCCGGCGTCGCGTTGACGTTCGACGACGGCCCGCACCCCGAGGGCACGCCGGCGGTGCTCGACCTGCTCGCGCGCGCCGGGGCGCGCGCGACGTTCTTCCTGGTCGGTGAGCAGGTCCAGCGTCGACCTCGCCTGGCGGCGGAGATCGCGACGGCGGGCCACGCGATCGCGCTGCACGGCCACCGGCACCAGTTCCAGCTCAGACTGAGCGACTCTGCCGTGCGGTCGGATCTGGCGCGCGGGGCCGCCGCGATCGAGGACGCGACCGGTGTCACGCCGGCCTGGCATCGGCCCCCGTACGGGATCTACAGCCCCGTGGGGCGCAGCGCGGCGCACGCGGCCGGCTTGAGAACGCTGTTATGGTCGCGCTGGGGCAAGGACTGGCGCAAGTTCACCACCCCCGATCGGATTGCTGCGCGGGCGACCGCCCACGTGGCGGCGGGAGACGTGATCCTCCTGCACGATGCCGACTTCTACAGCGCGCGCGGCTCGTACAAGCGCACCGTCGCGGCGCTTTCGATCATCCTTGACGAGCTGGAGCGGCGTAAACTCGCTACCGTCCTACCTGTCTGACAGGCTTGTCTGTGCGCACAATCACTGACAGGATGAGCGATCTGAGCGCAGGATCCAGCTCCGCCGGCCGGCGGTAGGAACATCCGCGCTACGCGGGTAACGGCGCCCTCATAACATGAACACCGCTTCCGCCTCCCCACAGAGCGTTCCGGACTTTGCCCGGTTCGCGATCGGCTTCGACGACCGCGATCGCTCGCGTCTGCACGAGCTGATCGACCAGGTGCTCGACTCCAACCGCTGGTCGGAGGCCGAGATGGGGGCGCGCTTCGAGGCGGCGTGGGAGGCGTGGAACGGGATTCCCGCCGTCGCGCTGGGAAGCTGGGCCGGTGGGGCGCTCGCCGCGCTCCACTTCGCCGGTGTGCAGGGCGAGACGGTCCTGTGCCCGTCGAACACCTTCATGGCGACGCCCCTGGCCGCAGTGAATGCGGGTGCGGAGGTGGCGTTCGTCGACTGCAACCGCGACGACCTGTGCATGTCGTTTGCCGATTTCGAGGCCAAGGCCGAGCGCCACCGCCCGCGCGCGGCGTTCCTCGTCCACATCGGGGGCCACATCGCGTTCGACGCCGAGCGGATCGCCGACTACTGCGCGGCCAAGGGGATCTTCCTGATCGAGGATTGCGCGCACGCTCACGGCGCCAGCTGGAACGGACGCAAGGCGGGCAGCTACGGCGACGTCGGCGTGTACTCGCTCTACGCCACCAAGACGATCTCGACCGGCGAGGGCGGCGTGCTCGTCTCGCGGCGCCCCGAGGTGATCGAGTACGCCCAGGATTTCCGCAACTACGGCAAGCCGAGCTACGAGGTGGCCGGGCTGAACTTCCGCATGAGCGAGTTCACCGCCGCCCTCGGGCTCGTGCAGATCGAACGGCTCCCCGAGATCGTCGCATGGAAGAACGAGGTGGCCCGAGCCGAGCTCAACCCGGTGCATTCGAGCCGGCTGGAACTGCCCGAGGGGATGGTCTCCGGCCTGTACAAGTACATCGTCTTCGATTGGCTGGAGCGTTCGACCGGCCGCGTCTACGACGAGCCCTGCCACCGGATCATGGGTCACGACGTCGAGTTGCCGAACACGGACTGGGTGGCGCGTAACCATTCCTGCGTACCGCTGTACTACCGACCGGGCGCAGGCGGATGACGCGGCACTACCGATCGGCACAGGCCCATGAGAGTTCTCGTCACAGGCGGTTCGGGGTTCATCGGCTCTCACGTGGTCGACAAGCTGCGCGCGCGTGGGCACGAGCCGGTCATCTACGACCTGCGTCCCTCGCCGTGGCATACCGATCCCGATCACCCGGTCGACACCGTGCTCGGCTCGATCACCGACCGCGAGGCTCTGGAGCGTGCGCTGCACAGCTGCGACGCGGTCGCGCACCTCGCCGCCGTCGCCGACGTCAACGACGTGCACGCCGAGCCCGAGGACGCCGAGCGGGTGAACGCCCGCGGCACCGTGACCGTGCTCGAGGCGGCGCGCCGCGCGGGCGTCAAGCGGATCGTCTACGCGAGCACGATCTGGGTCTACTCCGATTGCGCGGGCGACGAGGTCGACGAGGACACGCTGCTGCCGGCGCCGAGTCACCTGTACACGAGCACCAAGCTCGCGGGCGAGCTGTACTGCAAGGCCTACCAGGAGCTGTACGGGATCGACTACACGATCCTGCGCTTCGGCATCCCCTACGGCCCGCGCGCGCGCGAGGCCGCCGTCATCCCGGCGTTCGTGAACAAGGCGTTCAAGGGCGAGCCGCTGACGCTGGCCGGCGACGGTCTGCAGTCGCGTCGGTTCGTCTACGTCGAGGATCTCGCCGACGGCGTCGCGCTCGGGGTCAGCGATGTCGCGGGCAACCGCGTCTACAACCTGGCCAGCGACGAGACGGTCACGATCAAGCAGATCGCCGAGACGGTCAAGGAGCTGATGGGCGATGTCGAGATCGTCTACACCCCCGCTCGGCCGGGCGACTTCGGCGGCAAGATCGTCTCCAGCGCGCGCGCCAAGCAGGAGCTGGGCTGGACCGCCGCGACGCCGTTCTCGGAGGGCGTCGGTCGCTACATCGAGTGGCGCCGCGAGCAGGCCGCGGCGGCATCCGAGCAGCAGGTCGCCACGATGATCCCGGCCGGCGAGCCCGACTCCGAGTCAAAGCCGCGCCAGGTCCTGATCATCTCGGCCGACATCGGCGAGGGCCACGACCTGCCCGCCCGGGCGGTCGCGCGCGAGTTCAAGGACGAGGATCCCGACGCGCAGGTGTCGATCGTCAACGGACTCCCCGCCATGGGCCCCGTGCTGACCAAGGTGCTGCGTGAGAACTCGGCCTTCATGTTCCAGTACCTGCCGTGGCTGTTCGACCTCCAGTACATGCTGTTCATGTACTTCCCGCCGACGCGATGGCTGGCCAAGCGGCTGCTGACGGCACTCGGGCGCCGCGGCTTGATGCGGTTGATCCGCGCCCACGACCCGGATCTGATCGTCTCGACCTACCCGGGCGTCACCTGCGTGCTCGGCGAGCTGCGGCGTAAGGGCCGGCTGAGCGTTCCCTGCTACTCCTCGATCACCGATCTGGCCGGGCTGCGCTTCTGGGCGCACCCCGGGATCGACCTGCACTTCATCACGCATCCGGAGTCGATGGAGGAGGTCGAGCGGATCGCCGGGCCGGGAAGCGCGCGATGGGCCAAGCCACCCACCTCGCCGGCCTTCCTGGCCGCGCGCTCGCGCCCCGATGCTCGGCGCGCGCTGGGGCTGCCTCAGGATGCTCGCGTGATCGCGGTCTCGGGTGGGGGCTGGGGGGTCGGCGACCTCACCGGAGCCACGCGCGCCGCGCTCGCCTTCCCCGATGCCATCGTGCTCTGCCTGTGCGGCCGCAACGACAAGCTGCGCGCGAAGGTGACCAAGCGCTTCGGGTCCGAGCCACGGTTGCGGGTGATGGGTTTCACCGACCGGATGGGCGACGTGCTGGCGGCCGCCGATGTGCTCGTCCACTCGAGCGCCGGTTTGACGGTCCTGGAGGCGATCATTCGCGGCTGCCCCGTGGTCTCCTACGGCTTCGGCGTCGGTCACGTTCGCGCCTCCAACGCCGCGCTCGAGCGCTTCGGGCTCGCACAGGTCGCGCGCTCCGAGCGCGCCCTCCCGCCCGCGATCCAGTACGCGCTCGAGCACAAGCCCGAGCCCGACGGCTCCTTTGCGCGCCGGCCGTCGACGGCGTCGCTGATCCTGGGCGACGAGCGTCGCGCGCGCCAGCTGCCGGTGTGGCGGCTGCGCAGCGCGCGCGCCGCCACCACGATTGCCGCGACCGTCGCGCTGGCGGCGTTAATGCTGACCAACGGCACCTCGTACTCGCTGGTCTCGCACTTCGCGCACATGCGACCAGTGACGGCGGTCGACACGAGCCACGCGGAGGTCGGCGTGCTGATCGACGCGCCGAGCAGCGAAATCCCGGCGCTGGCCGGCGTGCTCTCGGCTCAGGGGATCCATGCCTCCTTCACGGTGAACCTGGCGTCCTCGCCGGTCGACACGAGTGTGTCCAGTTACGGCGACCAGGCAGTTCCGCGGCTGCCCACCGGCGGGCTGGTGCGCTGGCTGCACACGCGCGGCGAGCTGCGGCGGCTGGTCGGCACGACGAGCTACCGCCACCACTTCCTCTATGCCTCGAACGGCCCCAGCGTGGGTCAGTGGTGGCTGGCCCACAAGGCGGGCGGGCGCCTCGTCGCCGGAGCGGTCAGGCTCTCGGACAAGGACGACGCCCTCGGGCCCCTGCGGGCCGGCGAGGTCGTCGAGATCAGCCCCTCGGGTCCCGGCCAGGTGCAGCCGTTGCTCGACAAGCTCGATGCCGAGCTCAGCGCCGATCACCTCAGCGCGGTGTCGGTCGGGCAGCTGATGCGCGACGCCACATCGGCGTAGGACGTCGCTCCGCTGGCTGCGTTGGACCTTGACCAGATCCATCGCGCCGCCGCTCGCCTGAGCGGCGTCTCGCACCTGACCCCGGTCATCACGTCGCACACGCTCGATGCGCGATTGAAAGCCCGCGTGTACCTGAAGGCTGAAGGGTTCCAGCGCGTCGGCGCATTCAAGTTTCGCGGCGCGTACAACGCCGTCTCATCGCTTGACCCGGCGACCCTCCGGCATGGCGTGTGCGCCGCCTCTTCGGGCAATCACGCCCAGGCCCTGGCGCTCGCCGCCCGGCTCTGCCGCACTCGGGCGGTGATCCTGATGCCTGAAGATGCGCCGGCCTCCAAACGAGCCGCCACCGAATCGTATGGCGCCGAGGTGGTCACGTTCGATCGCTATCGCGACGATCGCGAGCAGCTGATGTCCGAGCTCGCGGCTGAGCGAGGCTTCCGGCTCGTGCACCCCTACGACGATCCGCTGGTGATGGCCGGGGCGGGAACGACCGCGCTCGAGCTGCTCGAGCAGGCCGGTGAGATCGACCTGCTGTTAGTACCGGTGGGGGGCGGGGGGTTGATCGCCGGATGCGCGACGGCGGTCAAGTCGCTGCTGCCGCAGGCTCGGGTGGTCGGCGTCGAGCCCCAGGCCGGCGACGATGTCGCGCGCTCGAAGGCCGCCGGGCACCGGGTGCGCGTCGAGGTCAAGCCGACGATCGCCGACGGGCAGCAGGCCGCGACGCCCGGAGCGCTGACCTGGCCGATCATCTCGAAGCTGGTCGACGACGTGGTCACGGTCTCGGATGCGGAGATCGTGGCGGCGATGCGGCTGCTGTTCGAGCGCGTGAAGGTCATCGCCGAGCCCAGCGGCGCCTGCGCGCTGGCCGCGCTGCTGGCGGGCCGGCTCGAGACCTCGGGGCGGCGGATCGGCGTCGTGCTCTCCGGCGCCAACATCGATGCGCAGCGCTTCGGCGAGCTGATCGGCTCAGCCGCCGTCTCCTGAACTTTGGCGTGATAGGTCCGAGGGATGGACCCCAAGCGCCAGAGTTCGCCTTGCGCTGGCTGCGGGCCCGTCTACCAGTACGCGCCGCGAGTGGCCTGCGCGAACGCGCGCTGCTCCGCCGTCTCTGGCTGTGGCTCCCCGCCGCCCTCGGGGAACAGTTGGTAGGCCCGGTTGACGACCAGGTCCTGCGCGCCGGGAGCGATCGCGTAGCTCAGTTGCCCGAGGCTGCCGATCTTGGTCGTGACTCGCTTCGGGCGTTTGCGGATCGCCTCGGCGATCATGTTCGCCGCCTGCTCGGAGCTGAGCGTGGGAAAGTGGTCGTACATCTTCGTCGGCGCGATCATCGGGGTCCGCACCAGCGGCATGTAGATCGTGGTGATGTGGACGCCGTCACCGATGATCTCGGCGCCGATCGAGTGTGAGAAGGCATCGAGGGCAGCCTTGGAGGCCAGGTAGGCCGCGAACCTCGGCGCGTTCATCTGCAGGCCCATCGTCGAGATGTTGATGATGTGGCCCGACTGACGGTCCCGCATCACCGGGAGCAGATCGAGGATCAGCTTGACCGGCCCGAAGTAGTTGAGCTGCATCGTGCGCTGGTAGTCGTGGAAGCGATCGTAGGACTGGCTGATCGAGCGCCGGATCGACTTCCCCGCGTTGTTGACCAGAACGTCGACGTGCCCATGGCGTTCGAGCACCTCGGCGGCCAGGCGATCGATGTCCGCTGGGTCGGACAGGTCGCAGGGATGAACGTAGGCCACGCCACCGAGCTGGTCGACTTCATCCGCCACCGTCTCGAGCTTCGCTTGGGTGCGGGCCACCAGCAGGACCGTCCCGCCCGCTTCCCCGATCTTGAGCGCGGTGGCCTGGCCGATTCCTGAGGACGCGCCCGTGATCATCACCGTTCGTCCCTTGACGGTGTCATGCAGCGAGCGGGCGAGTATGCCGCCGGCTCCCGGGATGCGCTGGCTGAAGGCCCGCAGCGTGCGGACGCCACTGAATGCGATCCCGCTGAGGTCAGGTGGCGCCATGTGCTCGCGGGACCGTACCACCGCTCGGTGCAGCGGACGGTCCATCCGAGCCAGATGGGAACATATGTTCGAGTTCATTTGATGATCGTCTGCCTTCTCATCCCACGCTTCCAGCTCACGATCGCCGCCGGCGATCGTGCCGAGCTGCTGCAGAGACCAGCGGCACTCGCTCCGGAATTGGGCGGTGCTCAGCAGGTGGGAGAGGTGTCGCTGGCTGCCGAGGCATTCGGCGTTCATCCGGGGATGCGCTTGGGCGAGGCGCTGGCCCGATGCCCTCGGCTGGCGCTCATTCCACCCGATCCGGCAGGCGTAGCCGACTTCTGGGAGCGGCTACTCGTGCGTCTGGAGTCGATCGGGGCGGCCGTCGAGCCCGAGCGCCCGGGGCTGGTCTGCTTCGACGCCCGAGGGCTGCTGCGGCTGCACGGAGGGCTCGAAGGCGTGCTGGCGGCGGCGCGGCGTGCGCTGCGGGTCCCCGCGCGGTTCGGAGTCGCGCCTTCGCGCTTCGCGGCGGTGGCGGCGGCAACCAAGGCGCGGGTGCGCCGTCCCGAGATCGTGTCGGGCGCGACGGCCGGTCCGGCGTCGCGCGGAACCCATACGCCGGGCGCCGATGATCGGGCCAGGGCACGTGCCTACCTCGCCCCGTTGCCGGTCGCGTTGCTGCGCGCACGAGCCACGCTGGCCGACCTGCCCGAGGCGCTCGAGCGCCTGGGCGTGACAACGCTGGGTGAGCTGGCGGATCTCCCCGCCGCGGCGCTGGCGGATCGCTTCGGCATGTCCGGCTTGCTCGCCCACGAGCTGGCCAGTGGGGGTGACAGCGCGCTCCGCACACGGCCGGCCAGCGAATTCCTGCGTGAGTCGCTCGAGCTTCCCGAGGCGGCATCGGGCTTTCAGCTCGAGCGAGGATTGGCACTGCTGATCGACCGCCTGCTCGCCCGGCGCGAGCGACGTGGGCGGACGCTGCGGGCGGTAGTCATCTCCGCGGTATTGGTCGAGCAAGGGGGGACCTGGCGCGAGCCGGTGGTGTTTCGAGGGGCGCTCGCCGATCCGGTGCGGATGCGGCTTGCGCTGATACCGCGCCTGGCGGTGATGCCCGCGCCGGCGGACGTGCTCCGGCTCGCGGTGGAGCGCTTCGGACCGCCCGCGAGCGACCAGCAGGCGTTGCTGGAGGATCCCGCGGCGGCTCGGGCAGCTCGCCTGCGTGAGGCGATCCGGCAGGCTCGCGCCGCTGCCGGCCCCGACGCCGCCCTGCGCGTGTTGGAGGTCGATCCCGGCTCGCGCCTCCCTGAGCGTCGCGCCGTGCTGGCGCCATTTGAGGGGTGAGGGCTTTGAGCGACGTGTTACACAATTTCTGTATAAAAAATATATATTTTCTGTGTAATGCGCTGGATCTGGACCAGCGCTCATCCGAGTGGATCAAGGCTGATCGGCTAGTCCCTGGGCAGGTGTATGAATAGGGATGGGCTGACATGACCGGGCCGCGACGCCTCTTGGTACCCCGTCGCGTCGCCGTCAGCGCCAGCGACGACGACGGGCACCCGCTGACGGTCGAGGATCGTGACGTGGACGCAATCCGCGAGTCCTGGTTGGTTGAGGATCGCTGGTGGACTGACCGTCCCCTGCGCCGGCGCTATTGGGAGGTGGTGACGACGTGTGGGCGCGACGAGGTGGTGTTCCAAGATCTGCGCAGCGGGCGATGGTGGCGGCAGCGCTAGGGCGACGTGAGACTGGTGAAGGAGCGATCAAGCGCTGTCTGGGGATGCCGGCCTGACCTGGTCCGGCGAAGCCCACAGCGGATAGCACTTAAACTCCGCCCTGATGCCTGACGCGAGTCTCCCGATCGAGCCCGGCCCGGTGGCCGTCGGAACCTGGAGCGGCGGCCGGTTCATGCACTTCGGCGAGCCGCTCGAGGACGAGGCCTTCATCGCTCTGATCACGCCTGATGAATCGATCCGGACGGTGATCACCGCCGACGTGTACGGAGCCGGCGACGCCGACACGATGCTCGGGCGGGCGATCGCCGGACGTGCCCGCGCGGCGATGTGCGTCATCGGCGCCGTCGGCCACGACTTCTACACCGGCGAGCGCGACGGCGCCAAGGGCTTTCCCCGGTTCACCGATCCCCGTCTGCGCCAGGCCTCGGACTACGCCGGCTATCTGCGGATGGCGACCGAGCGCAGCCTCGAGCGCTGCGGGATCGACAACTTCGACCTGCTGCTGCTGCACAACCCCGATCGCACCGGCTACACCAGCGAGGCGGTGTGGAGCGGCATGGCGGCGCTGCGCGACGCCGGCCTGACGCGCATGATCGGGCTGGCTCCCGGTCCGGCCAACGGCTTCACGCTCGACGTGATCGATTGCCTGGAGCGCTTCGGCGCGCTGATCGACTGGGCGATGATCATTCTCAATCCGCTCGAGCCGTGGCCCGGGGAGCTCTGTCTCGGCGCCGCCGCGGCCAACGGTGTCAAGGTGATCACGCGCGTGGTGGACTACGGCGGGCTGTTCTTCGACGAGCTCCGCCCCGGTCAGGCGCTGGCCCCGAAGGATCATCGGAGCTTCCGTCCTCCCGGCTGGATCGAGGCGGGATCCGAGCGGCTCGAATCGATGAGGCCGATCGCGCAGCGCGCCGGGTTGACCATGATCCAGCTCGCGTGTCAGTGGAACCTGGCCCACGAGCCGGTGGCGTGTGTCGTGCCGACGCTGATCCAGGAGGTGGGACCGAGTGCGCGTTCGGTGCTGGACAAGCGGGCCGAGCTCGCCGCGCTTCCGGCCGAGATCCGCTTGTCGAGCGCGGACGTGCAGGCGATCCGCGCGCTCGGCGACAATACGGGCTCCATGGCACTGAAGGGAGCCAGTCCTCAGCACGCGGGCGACGAGCGACCCGACCGCTGGGCCATGGACGATCGCCTCGAGGTGGTGGCCCGCCGCTGGCGCATCGAGCCGCAGCGCGACCTCGCCCAGAGACTGGCGGCCGCATGAGCATTGCGCTGACCGGTGCGTGCGGATGCGGGGCGGTCCAGTTCGAGGTGACCGGGCCCTTCGTCGATCCGTTTTACTGTCATTGCACGCGCTGCCAGCGCCGCACCGGAACGGGCGCCTCGGCGAACGCCCGTGTGGCGTCGGACGCGTTCCGGATCGTGCACGGCGAGGAACGGCTGCGCGCTTGGAAGCCCGAGGTCGGAGCCGAGAAGTGGTTCTGTGGCGACTGCGGCTCAGCGCTGTTCAGCCGCAACCCCGCCGATCCGTCACTAGTCGGCGTGCGGCTCGGGGCCTTGGACGCCGATCCCGGTATCCGCCCCGGCGCACGCCAGTTCGTCGCCTATGCCGCCGCCTGGGAGCCGATCCCCGACGACGGCCTCCCTCGGTATCCGGAGACGCGTCCGGCCACCTGAGCTCCGTCGGGCCATCTCCCCGCCGACGCGTGACCATCGTGTGTGCGACGTTCTGGTCAGCGGGCACGAAACCCGAGTTATTGCTTAATTACTTCCTGAGGGAGAAGTCGGGTCGGGCCGCGGTCTGACGCCGTGGCGCGCGGGATCCGAACTAGCCGCGAATCGGCGACTCCGGTCGGCGGAAACACCGGGTACCGACTCAGCGGATGGCCTGGAGGTCAGATTTCTGACAGATTGGCCTGTACAAGAACCCAATCGAGGGCCGAGAAAAGTCGATCGGGACGTTCCACAGCTGGTGGCTGGGGAACAGCCCAATCGACTCTGAGAGGCGGTCGAATGGGACGTTACCCAGGTGTGGCTCGCCGATTGGGGCCTCAGCAGGGGCTGACCCAAGGTGGCATGCGGCCGGATCTCGCCCGCCGGGGACGGCAGACAGGCTCGGACACGGGCTAGTCGGCCTGCTCTGCCCGCATCCACTCACACCCGACCGACAGGTCCTCGACTCCCATCGCGGCGGCGACGTTAAGCCACATGCCATACCGGAAGAACTCGTCGATTCGCTCTGCGTCGGCGCCTGACAGTCGTTGGACGTGGGTGACCAGGCGGGCGTAACACGCGCGCACGCGATCGCGGATCAGCTCGTCGTCACAGGCCGCATAGGCCTGGTGCTGGAGCATCAGATAATCGCGATCGGAGGACAGCAGCTCGACGTAGGCCCGGCCCATCGCCGTCAGGACATCCGTGTCCGGCAGGGCGATCGCCGGATCGAATTCGGCCGCCGCGCGGGTGAACGTCTCCGCGACCAGCTCGAAGTCCCGTTCGACCGCTGCCAGGAACAGCTCGCGCTTGTTGGCGAACAGGCTGAACACGTACGGCTGTGCCACTCCGACACGCCGTGCGATCCGGTCGACCGGGGTCCCGTGCAAGCCGCCGCTGGCGAACTCATGGACGGCCGCCTCGATCAGCGCGTCCCGGCGCTCGGACGCCGGGACGCGCTGACGGTGAGTCTTGCCTGTGCTGGTTGAGGTGGTTGCCATGTCGCTCGTGACGATCCTACGGGACGGTCAGGCCGCCAACGCGGCCGGCGCCGCGTCGCGTCCCGGTGTCCGTTCGGCTGACTCCGCGACCGCGTGGGCCTGCGCCGAGGCCCGCGTGCTGAAGGGCAGCGCCGCCGCCACCAGCGCGCCGACGGCCAGGACGGCCGTGCCGACCCACAGTGCCGGGATGAGCCCGTCAACGAACGCTTGCGGAGAGACATAACCGCCGTGACTCGTGAACACTGTCGCCAGCACCGCGATGCCCAACACTCCACCGAGCTCGCGGATCGCGTTCGTCGCCCCGGAGGCCTGTCCCGCCTGGTCGGTCCGCACCGCCGAGAGCACCGCATTGGCCGCTGGGGCGAACACGAGCGCCATCCCGGCGCCGGCGAAGATGAACGGGACGACCATGCTCGCGTA
Organism: uncultured Solirubrobacterales bacterium; assembly: GCA_963838535.1. Lineage (GTDB taxonomy): Bacteria > Actinomycetota > Thermoleophilia > Solirubrobacterales > Solirubrobacteraceae > Palsa-465. The sequence continues at coordinate 29,192 of CAWIRN010000012.1, read as the reverse complement.
GCTCATGTGGACATCGGCCAGGAGCGCCAGCCAACCCAGGGCGATCGCCTGCAGGCTGAGCCCGGCGACCATGAACAGGCGACTGCCGTAGCGCTCGGAGAAGAATCCCGCGAGCGGAGCGACGATCATCGTCGCGCCCGTCCATACGAGCAGCTTCACGCCCGCCTGCAGCGGAGTGTTGCCCAGCACGTTCTGGAGAAACTGGCTGAGGAAGAAGATCGAGCCGAACATGCCGAAGTACATGGCCAGCGAGACCACGTTGGTGACCGCGAAGCCGCGGTTGGCAAAGAAGCTCATCGGCAGCATCGGTGCGGGCGCCCGCAGCTCATAGCGGATGAACGCCAGGACCAGCACGGTGCCGAGCACCATCGGGATCAGGATCTCGGGGCTGCCCCAGCCCAAGGACTGCGAGCGCACGAGCCCGTAGACGATCCCGAACAGCCCGCTCGAGGCGAGCGCCAGGCCGCGTAGGTCGAGCGTGCGCACGGACCCGCGGCTCTCGCTGAGCCGCGCCGCGGCGACCGGGATCAGCACCACGCCGATCGGAACGTTGATCCAGAAGATCCAATGCCATGAGGCGGCCTGCACGACGGCCCCGCCGACGAGCGGACCCAGCGCCACCGCGATCCCGCTGATCCCCGACCACACGCCCAGCGCCATTCCCCGTCGCTCAGGCGGGAACGCGTCGGCCAGCAGGGTCAGCGTCAGGGGGGTGACAATTGCCGCGCCCACGCCCTGGGTGGCGCGAGCAGCGATCAGCAGGCCGATCGTCGGGGCCAGCGCGGCGGCCGCTGAGGAGGCCGTGAACAGCCCAATTCCAACGATGAACATGCGTTTGCGACCGAAGCGGTCGCCGAGCGCGGCCCCGGTCAACAGCAGCACGGCGTATGACAGCACGTACGCGTTGACGGTCCATTCCAGCGCCTGTATCGACGCGCCGAGATCGCGGTGGATGCTCGGCAGCGCCACGTTGACGACGAGGTTGTCGAGAACCACCATGAACAGCCCGATCGAGACGATCGCGAGGGTCCAGCCTCTCCGGCGCGCTTCGGTCACCACAGTCATCGGCTTACCTCCAACATTATTAGTGAGTGCTAACTGAGCAGAGATTAGCAGTCGCTAATAAATTGTCAAGTCCGACCCCGCGAAACCGGCTCTCGTGAACAGGGCCGGCCCCCGAGCACCTCACCGACCGCGCCATCCGAGAAGCTCGCGTGGATCGCGAAGACCGACCCTGCTCTGTCGCCCGGGTACTCTGTCGGCCGATGGTGCGAACATACGTTCGATGGGGTACGTCGAGCTCCACTGCCATTCAGCGTTCTCGTTCCTTGACGGAGCGTCGCTGCCCGACGAGCTGGTGCCGGCCGCGCTTGAGCTTGGCTACGAAGCGCTTGCGCTGACCGACCACAACTCGGTCTCGGGCTCGATGGAGTTCGCCGTGGCCGCTCGCGCCCTGGGGTTGCGGCCGATCCACGGGGCGGAAGTCGATCTCGACGACGGTCGACATCTGACCTTGCTCGTCCAGGACGCGCGTGGCTGGTCCAACCTGTGTCGGATCTTGACCCGGGCCCAGGCCCATACGCGTGATCAACGGGGCCCACCCTCGCCAGCCAGCGTGCCGCTGCCTGTCGTCATCGACCATGCCGAGGGTTTGGTTTGCCTGAGCGGGTGCTCGCTGCGAGGGGTGCACGACGAGTCCACGCTCAGGCGCCTGCTCGAGCCGTTCGGGCCACAGCGGCTGCGGATCGAGCTTCAGCGGCCGTTCCTGTGCGACGACCGCGCTCGCAACCGGCGGCTGGACGCGCTCGCGCGGCGGCTCGGCGTGCCATCGGTAGCGACCGGCAACGTGCATGCCCATGCGCGCTCGCGGGCGCCGCTGCAGGATGCGCTCGTGGCGGTGCGTCTTCACACGACGCTTGATGCCTCCGAGCCCGAACGGCGGGGGAACTTCAGCCACGTGCTCGCCTCGCCGGCCGCGATGGCCGCGCGCTTTCCCGAGCATCCCGAGGCGGTGGCGGAGGCGGAAAGGCTGGCCGACAGCCTGCGGTTCGACTTGAGCAGCGACCTTGGTTATCGCTATCCGGGCGCGGAGGACACGGCGGCGATGCGCAAGCTGTCAGAGCTCTGCGACAGCCGGCTGGTCGAACGTTACGCAGACGCTCGGGCCGATACGCGTGACAGCGCGACGGCCCGCCTGCACGAGGAGCTGCGGATTATCGAGTCGCTGAACCTGTCGGGCTTCTTCCTGCTTCACCACGACCTGCTCGAGCTTGCCCGTGAGGTGGCGGTGCAGGTGAGAGGACCCGACAGCGCTCGTGCGCTCCTGCCGCCGGGGCGCGGCCGCGGTTCCAGCGTCTCCTCGATCGTGTGCTACCTGACCGGCCTCTCGCACGTCGATCCGATCGCCAACGAGCTGCTGATCGGGCGCTTCCTCAACGAGGAGCTGACCGCGCTGCCCGACATCGATCTCGACTTTCCGCGCGACATCCGGGAGACGCTGATCCCGCGCGTGCACGAACGCTACGGTCATGATCGCTCGGCGCTGGTGGCGGCCTTCCCGACGTATCGCGCCCGCGGCGCGATCCGCGAGCTCGGCAAGGCACTGGGACTGCCACCGGGGGAGATCGAGCGGGTGGCGCGCGGGAGCGAGGGATGGGACGCGCGGCAGGTGGCCAATGACATCGAGACCGCGTTTGGGGTCAGGCCGGGGGCGGCCGGGGGCGAGGGTCGCCGGGGTTCCACCGGACGCTGGGCATGGCTCGCCCGTTTGGCCGCCGAAGCCCACGGGCTACCGCGGCATCTGTCCCAGCACTCGGGCGGGATGATCGTGGCCACTCGTCCCCTGCTCGACTGCTGCCCGATCGTGCCCGCCGCGATGGAGGGCCGCCAGATGGTCCAGTGGGACAAGGACTCCTGCTCGGATGCCGGCTTTTTGAAGATCGACCTGCTCGGACTGGGCATGCTCTCGGCGGTCGAGCGCTGCGTGGAGTCGATCGCGCGCACGCGCAATGAGCGCATCGATCTCTCGAGAATCCCCTATGACGACCCCGCCACATACGAGTGCATCCAGAATGCCGATACGACCGGGGTCTTCCAGATCGAGAGCCGGGCGCAGATGCAGTCGCTGCGCCGCACCCGGCCTGAGAATCTGCAGGACATCACGATCCAGGTCGCGATCGTCCGGCCCGGGCCGATCCAAGGGGGAGCGGTCAACCCCTACATCGAGCGGCGTCAGCGGATGCGGGTCGACCCTGACTACGAGGTTCCGTACGACCATCCGGCGCTGGAGCCGGTGTTACGCGAGACGCTCGGCACGATCATCTTCCAGGATCAGGTGCTGGAGGTGGCGATCGCGTTTGCCGGCTTCTCGCCCGGCGAGGCGGAGGGACTGCGACGGGCGATGAGTCGCAAGCGCTCCGACGCTGCGGTCGAGGCCCACCACAAGCGATTCGTCGCGGGTGCACAGCGCATGCACGGGGTCGACGAGCAAACCGCCGAGCGGGTGTTCTCGATGGTTCGCGGCTTCTCTGGCTTCGGCTTTCCCAAGGCCCATGGCGCCGCCTTCGGCCTGCTGGCCTACCAATCAACGTGGCTGCGCGTCCACTTCGCCCCCGAGTTCCTCTGCGCGCTGCTCAACGAACAGCCGATGGGCTTCTATCCACCCGATGCGCTCGTGCACGAGGCGCAGCGACGGGGGATCGAGGTGTACCCCCCAGACGTCAACGCGAGCGAGGTGGAGTGCGAGATCGAGCCCGACGAGAGACCAGAGCCGGGTCGGGTCAGGATCGGTCTCGGCTATGTCCGGGGGGTGCGGGAGCAGGAGGTGGCCGCGCTGGTCGCCGCGCGCCAGGCGAGCGGCCGCTTTCGCACCCTGTCCGATCTCGCCTCGCGCGCTGGATCGAGCGGCTCGTCACTTGAGCTGCTGGCGTGGTCTGGGGCATGCGATTCGCTCGTCGATGCCGCGAACGCGGGATCCGCCCGGCGAGTCGCGCTGTGGCAGCTCGGCGTGGCGGGGCCGGGACGAAGCGTGCCCGGTGGGGTCCAGTTGGCGCTGCCGCTCGACCTGCCGGCGCCGCCTGTGCTCAAAGGGCTCTCGGGGTGGGAGGCGATGCTGGCTGACTACGGGACGACGGGTCTGACGGCGGGCACCCATCCGCTCGCGCTGTTGCGCGCGCGCCTCCCGGCAGGGGCCGTGACCAGCCGGGACCTCGAGACGCTCGATCACGGCCGGCGAGTCCAGGTCGGGGGACTGGTCGTGGCTCGCCAGCGTCCGGGAACGGCCAACGGCATCGTGTTCGTCCTACTCGAGGACGAGCACGGGACGATCAACCTGATCGTCCCCTCGCAGGTCTACGAGCGTCACCGTCTGACCGTGAGGACCGAGCCGCTGATGCTCGTCGAGGGCAAGCTGGAGCGCTTCGCGGCGGCGGGCGGGGCGATCAACGTGCTGGTTGATCGCGTCGGCTCGATCGCGGCGCCCGATCAGCTGCTCGCGGAGGTCAAGGATTTCTCGATGCTCGATGAGCAGGTGCGGCAAGGCCTGGCCGAGCAGAAGGCCTCCGCCGAAACCGAGGCTGAGGACTTCCGAGCCGTGGCGCCGCCCGTGATGAGCTTCGCATCGGGGCGTCGTCGCTGACTGGCCCAGCGACCGACCAGCCCATCCTCTTGTCTCGCGCGATATGGTGCCGCTCGCATTGCTTGCGGTCCTCCTATTCGTCGCTTTCTGGGTCGTACTCGGATTCGGCCTGTTCTACATTGCTTCCCGCGGTGGACTCGCGGCCGCCAGGGCGCCATTCCAGACTCAGTCGCGTGCCGGCCGGAAGGGGGCCTGGTTGTTGTTCGCGATCGTCTACATCGGCTTCGGCGCGGTCATCCCAACGGTTCTGCTGATCGGCAACCACGCGAATGCGAGCAGCCAGGTCGGCGGGATCAGGCTGACCGCTGCGGAGAAGAGTGGACGCGAGCTGTTCGGCGAGCACTGTGGGGTCTGTCACACGCTCGCAGCGGCAAATGCCGTCGGCCAGGTCGGGCCCAATCTGGACACTCTCCAACCGCCGGCGACGCTCGTTCTCCACACGATCGAGTTCGGATGCCTGCAGAACCCACAGCCGGCGAACTCGCCGCAGGCCTGTCTGGGGTACGGCACGATGCCCGCCGCCATCGTAGTTGGACAGAATGCGCAGGACGTGGCGGACTTCGTGGCCAGGGTCGCCGGCAAGGAATAGCGCACGTAGCGGAGTTATCGCTCGGCGGTCCGCCGATTGCGTCCGGCACCGTTGGTAGAGTCGCCGACCCGTGCCCCGACGTGAAGTCCACCGTAGCGAGCGTGTGACAGACGGCTCCGGCTCGGCACCCGATCGTCGCGTCGCCCCGTCGCGGGGCGGGGGCGAGGGTATTCCCGGTCGCCGCACCGTGACGATTCGAGGGCAGGGCGCCGAGCGCTCCGTACCGCGTCAGGGCGCCGGCCGGCGCGCCGGTGGCTCCGAGCGTCAGCGCCAGCTCCGAGCGTACGAGCGGTCGGGGTTTCGCCCTGACCGGGTGGCCATGTGGGCGGTGCTGCTCGGGGTGATGCTGGTCGTCGTCGCGGCGACCAGTGCCCATGCCGCGGTCCACGGCGTTGATCACGCGAGCGTGGCGCACGCCATCGCCGCCCTCGCCCTCCGGTAGGCAATCGTTCAGGGCTGATCCGCGGGCGATCTGGCCGCTTCGCGCGGCAGTTGATCCGTTGGCGCTTCGCCGTTTCAGGCGGTTTCGTGATCCGGCGTTTATCGGCCCACGTATAAGGGGAAGGCGCGGTTAAGTTCGCCGTCGGAGCCACGTTGCGCCTCGGGCCATCGAGGCCGGGGCTGATTACCGGCGGCGGGAGCGTGACGACAGTTCATCCCTTGTGCAACCCTCGCGAGCCAGGTACACTTATGAACAGTAAGCACATGTTGAAAGTAAAGGGTGGAGTCCCTGGACTCTGTCCATCCTTAAGACCTTCCGGTGGGCAACGATGAAGATATCCATGAGCAGGTTTCAGATCCATGACGACCTAACGGCTCCCGAGGGCTCCGTGCCGGTGCTGCGCGGCGCGCTGGCGTCGGGTGGGCAGCTGCCGAACTTCCTGGGCGTGCTGGCCGGCTCGCCGGCGGCGCTTCGCGCGTATGCGAGGTTCCGCTCCGAGCTCCGCCACGGCAAGCTGACGCTGCCGACGCTCGAGCGCATTGCCCTCGCCGTCGCCGAGCACTATCACTCCGAGCCCGGGATCGCGATGCACTCGCGGGCCGCGCGCGGGGCGGGCCTCGCCCTCGACGAGGTGGCTCTCGCGCGGAAGTTCTCCTCCAAGGATGAGCGAGAGGCGGCGTTGCTGCGCTACCTGCAGGCGCTGCTGGAAGAGGGCGGACGGCCCCCGATGTACCTCCACGAGGAGGCTCGCGAGGCTGGTTGGGACGACGAGCAGATCCTGGAGGCAATCGCGGCTGTGGCGCTTGAGGGGTTCACCGCGATGGTGAACGTCGCCGGCGAGGTTCCCGTGGACGGCTCAACCGAGGAGTCGCGGGCGCTGGAAGCGGCGTAAGCTCCGAGCGCGAATGGGATCCGACGAGCCGACCGCAGACGCACACGTAGCACGCAGCGGCTGCTGTTGCCCCTTGTACCACGAGGCGGTCGAGCTCGTCGGGCGTCGTTGGACGGGCGCCATCCTGCGCGTCCTGATGGACGGACCGATGCGATTCTCTGAGATCGCCCAAGCGGTCCCTGAGCTGTCGGACCGGCTCCTGTCCGAGCGGATGAAGGAGCTCGAGGCGCGGGGCATCGTCGAGCGCACCGTGATCTCCGGTCCGCCGCTTCGAGTTGAGTACGAGCTCTCACGGATGGGCCGGGAGCTCGAACCCGCGCTGTCGGAGATCCAGCGCTGGGCGAGGCGCTGGCTCGGTAGTCGGCGCGTGCCGGCCGGCGTCTGAAGCTGACCGCCACCGTCGCGCACTGACGGTCTGCCCGGCCAAGTAACGTTCTGCGCCGATGCCCGATCCCCTGAAGACCGCCGATGACGTGATCGCCCGCGCGGCCGAGCTGGACATCAGATTCGTCCGGCTGTGGTTCACCGACATCCTCGGTCAGCTGAAGGCGTTCTCGATCAACGCGACCGAGCTGGCCGACGCATTCGAGGGCGGGATGGGGTTCGATGGATCGTCGATCACGGGCTTCAACGCGATCGAGGAGTCGGACATGATCGCCATGCCCGACGCGAGCACGTTCGCCGTGCTGCCGTGGCGTCCCGAGGAGGCCGGATCGGCGCGGATGTTCTGTGACATCCACACGCCAGAGCGAACTCCCTACGAAGGAGATCCCCGGCACGTGCTGCGCCGCGCGGTGCAGCGCGCCGAGGCGATGGGCTTTGACCACTATTACGTCGGACCCGAGCTCGAGTACTTCTACTTCCGCGATTCGAAGTCGACCGAGGTGCTGGACGAAGGCGGGTATTTCGACCTGACGACGCTCGACGCCGGGTCGGACCTCCGGCGCGAGACCGTGCTGGCGCTCGAGCAGCTGGGGATCCACACCGAGTACAGCCATCACGAGGTCGGCCCGAGCCAGCACGAGATCGACATGCGCTACGCCGACGCGCTGAAGATGGCCGACGACTGCATGTCCTACCGGATCACGGTCAAGGAATACGCGATGAAGTACGGGCTCCACGCGACCTTCATGCCCAAGCCGCTGTTCGGCAAGAACGGCTCCGGGATGCATACCCATCAGTCGCTGTTCCGCGGCGACCAGAACGCCTTCTACGACGGCGACGACCAGTACTTCCTCTCCGACGTGGGCAAGGCCTTCATCGCCGGCCAGCTCCGCCATGCTCGCGAGATCTGCTCCGTGTTCGCCCAGTGGGTCAACTCCTACAAACGCCTGGTGCCCGGCTACGAGGCACCCGTGTACGTGGCGTGGTCACGACGCAACCGCTCGGCGCTCGTGCGCGTGCCGCTCTACCACCCGGGCAAGGAGCGCACGACGCGAATGGAGCTGCGCTGCCCCGACCCCGCGTGCAATCCCGTATCTGACCTTCGCGGTCTTGCTGCAGGCGGGGCTGGAGGGCATCGAGCACGGCTACGAGCTGCCGGATCCGATGGAGAAGAACCTCTACCACCTATCCCCGGACGAGCGCCGGCGGCTCGGGATCGAGCAGCTGCCCGAGACCCTCGGGGAGGCGATCGAGCTCACCGCGCAGTCCGAGTTGGTGCTGCGGACGCTCGGCGAGCACAGCTTCAACCGCTACATCGAGATCAAGCGGCAGGAGTGGGACGACTACCGGGTGCAGGTGACACCGTGGGAGCTCGAGCGATACCTGCCCGTGCTCTGAGCTCCCGGCGAGACGGGACGGGCTATGAGGGGCGCTGCTGACGTTTCTCTTGCACCGGCCCACCGCCCGGGCCCACCGGCCCGGATCAACGCGCCCCCTTATAAGGCGGCTCGGAGTGCGTCTGCGGTGGTCACCGGGGCCTGGCAGACGAAGTGCTGGCACACGTAGGCCGCGGCGCGGCCATCGATCGCCTGACGGCCTTCCAGGAGCGGCACGTCGACTGCCGCCGCGCCGGAGTCCCCCGCCGCTGCCTCGGGGCCGGCCAGAACGGTGTGCGGGCGGTAAGCGTCTCGCACGACGCGTAACAGAGGCGCCGGATCGGGCCCCACGATCGCGATCTCCTTCACCGGCGCGAGATAGAAGTCGACCGCCTGGAGCAGGTGGCCGAAGGCCAACGGCTGGCGGACCGCGAGCGGGTAGACGAGGCGCAGCCCCCCGAGGGCGTATCGCTCGAACCTAGCCTGGCCCGAGAGCAGCGCGAGCCGCAGCAAGCCGAAGGCGGCGGCTGAGCTGCCCGACGGGATCGGAGAGTCCTCGAGGTCCCTGCGGCGGGCAAACCCCAGCTCATGGTCTGCTGCGGTGGTGAAGAAACCGCCGCCTTCGCTGTCGGAGAAGCGATCGATGATCGTCTCGGCGAGCGCCACCGCCTCGCGATACCAGCGCGCCTGAAACGTCGTCTCGTACAGGGTGATCAATGCTTCGAGCAGGAACGCGTGATCTTCGAGGTACGCCGTGATGCGCCCCTCGCCGTCCTTCCAGGTGCGCAGCAGGCGCCCGTCGGCGTCCCGCAGCTCGCTGAGCACGAACTCGGCGCAGCCGACCGCTGCCTGGACGTAGTCCTCGCGTTCCAACGCGGCCCCGGCTTGCGCCAGTGCGGAGATCATCAGCGCGTTCCACGACGTCAGCCGCTTGTCATCCAGCCCCGGGCGCACGCGTTGCGATCTGGCCTCGTACAGCGTGCGACGGATTTCGGGCAGCGATTCGGGTTCGGGTCCGCGCCCTTCCAGGACGTTGGAGCGCCCCTCGAAGTTGCCCGGCTCGGTCGCGCCGAAGTACGCGATCGCCTCCTCGGCCAGCGACGGGCCCAGGACGTCGCGAAGCTCCTGCAGCGTCCACACGTAGAACTTTCCCTCGACGCCCTCCGAGTCCGCGTCGAGCGCCGAGAAGAATCCGCCTTCCGGCCCGCGCATCTCCCGCACGCCCCAGTCGAGCGTCTCGCAGCACACGCGCCGCAGCCGGTCATCGCGCGAGACCTGCCAGCCGTGCAGGTAGGCGCGCGCCAGCAGGGCGTTGTCGTAGAGCATCTTCTCGAAGTGGGGGACCGTCCACGTCGCGTCGACGGCGTAGCGTGAGAAGCCGCCTCCGACCTGGTCGTAGATCCCACCTTGGGCCATCGCGCGCAGCGTGGCCAGTGACATCTCGCGCTCGCCACGAGCCAGCAGCAGCTCGATCGTCGACGCCTGCGGGAACTTGGGCGCTCGCCCGAACCCGCCGTGGGCCCGGTCATATGACGAGCGGAGGCCCGACACGGCGTCGATCATCTGGGCGTCGGTGATCGGTTCGTCGGACGGCTTCAGGCGTGTGGTCGCCTCCAGTGACCGCTGAACTTTCCCCCCTGCTCGACGGATCTCTTCGCGACGGCGATCCCAGGCATCGGCGATCGCCTCCAGGACCATGCGCCAGCTGGGCAGGCCGTGGCGGGAGTCGGGCGGGAAGTACGTGCCGGCGTAGAACGGGGCCTGCTCCGGGGTCAGGAAGGTATTCAGCGGCCAGCCGCCGTGGCCGGTCATCGCCTGGCAGGCCTCCATGCAGACGGCGTCGACGTCGGGGCGCTCCTCGCGGTCGACCTTCACGCACACGAAGCGCTCGTTCATCAGCGCCGCGATGTCGGGATCCTCAAACGATTCGCGCTCCATCACGTGGCACCAGTGGCAGGCCGAATAGCCGACCGACACGAGCAGAGGGCGGTCCTGCTCCCGCGCCCGCGCCAGCGCTTCGTCGCCCCAGGCGAACCAATCGACGGGGTTGTCCTTGTGCTGCAGCAGGTACGGGGAGGTCTCTGCGGCCAGGCGGTTGGGCACGGGACGCAGGCTACCCCGATACAGAAGTGGGCAATAGGCTTCTGCCACCGTCCCCAGGGTGCAACGAGTCCCGTTTCCCCAGCGCAATAAATAGGCTTGCCCGGACGGTCCCCACGAGGAGGAGCCCAATTGTCACATCACCGCGAGCCCGTGACCGCCCCCGATGCCCCAGCAGCGGTCGGTCCTTACGTTCACGCGATCCGCACGGGCGGACTGCTGTTCTGCTCGGGGCAGATTCCGCTCGACCCGCGCACCGGCGACCTCGTCGGCGCGACCGCCGCCGAACAGGCGGGACGGTGCCTGGAGAACCTCGGTGCGGTGTGCCAGGCTGCCGGCGCGCGCCTCGGTGACGCGGTCCGGGTCACGATCTATCTGACCGACATGGCGTCATTCGCCGCCGTCAACGAGGTCTACGGGTCGTTCTTCGAGTCCGATCCGCCGGCCCGGGTGACCGTCGGGGTGGCGGCCCTGCCACGTGGCGCCCAAGTGGAGGTGGACGCGATCGTCGCCCTCCCCGACTGACGAGGCCGACCATTCGGTGCGTCGGGCCCGCCGCGCCCGTCGGGACAGCCGCGCCGTCGGGCCCGCCGCGCCCGTCGGGACAGCCGCGCCCATCGGGACCGCCCAACGCGCTGCGCCGACCGACTTCACGCGCTGGGGCGACCGACGCCACGCGCTGGGGCGACCGACGCCACGCGCCGCGCCGACCCGCCCACCCGCCGGCTGGCGGATCGCTCCCGCACATCTCGACGGGCGAAGTGGCTAAATCACGCCCAACCCCTTTGTTCCCGGGGGGCTCGTGCGTCAGAGCCCGCTGGGCGACACAAATCGCGAGCACCCTCCGAGTCAGCGGGGCGTGGGTTAACTTTTGTTCGCGCCGGCGCCCCGGGCGTCATCGTCCTGAGCCCGACCGAGTGAGCAGCCCGCTTCGCCGATCTCGCCCAGCAACGGTGGCGCGGGAATCAGTGAGCTAGTGAGAGTCCCGTTCGCTGCGGTAATCGCGAGCCTGTGAGACCAAGGCGCCGATCACGCGACTGCGCTCGTCGGCTTCGGGGTGCCATTGGACTCCGAGCACGAACCGGTATGCGGGTGCTTCGATGGCCTCGGGCAGGTCGTCAATCGTCGAGTGGCCGGTGACCTGGAAGCCCTCGGCGATCCGGCCCACTCCCTGGTGGTGGTGTGACTTCGTGCCGTGCACGTCCTCGCCGGCCGCCAGCGCCGCCAGTGACCGCGGCTCCAGGCGCACGTCGTGGTCGGCCCCGTCAAAACTGCCGGGGACTCGCCGGTGCTCCTCGTGGCCGAGCTCTTCGGGCAGGTGCTGGCGCAGCGTGCCGCCGAAGGCCACGTTGAGCACCTGCATGCCGCGACAGATGCCCAGGAACGGCATGTCGCGCTGCACTGCCCGCCGCGCGAGCACGAGCTCGACCGCGTCGCGTTCGGGCACGATGCCGAGGGTCTGCGGATGCGGTTGCGCTCCATAGGAAGCCGGGTCGACGTCGTTGCCGCCGGCCAGGATCAGACCATCGATCCGATCCAGCATCTCGTCCGGATCCTCGACCAGCCGCGGATCGGGCGGGATCATCAGGGCGAGCCCGCCGGCGCGTTGGACCGCGACGACGTAATCGAGCGGAAGCAACACTGCGCGCTGACTCCAGGGCCCCCAACTGGCGTCGGTGAGAGAGGTGCAGATTCCGATCGCCGGACGAGCTTCGCTCATCGTCCCCAGCCTAGTGAGTCGCGCTGGAACGCCGCGCTGGACAGGGGCGGTCCAGCGGTCATCCGGAGTCGCCATTTCCGATGGGGCGGTTCGGTGAGACCCACAACGACAGCGTTCTGGGGCTTAGGTGTATTCAGCGCGCAACGCGGCGCGGCGCACCTTGCCGCTCGCGGTCTTGGGTATCTCCGCGGCGAAGTCGACGATCCGCGGGTACTTGTACGGCGCTGTCTCGCGCTTGACGTGGTCCTGGAGCTCGGCGACCAGCTCGGGGCTCGGGGCGATTCCCTCCCGCAGCACGACGACGGCGCGCACGACAGCTCCCCGCTCTTCGTCGGGCGCCCCGATCACCGCGGCCTCGGCGACCGCGGCATGCGAGACCAGGGCCGACTCGACCTCGAACGGGCCGATCCGGTAGCCGGACGAGATGATCAGGTCGTCGGTGCGTCCCTCGAAGTAGAGATAGCCGTCCTCGTCCACTCGCACACGGTCGCCGGTGCGCCACGGTTCGTGCGTCGGGGCCGGGGCGTCGTCGAGATAGCCAACGAAGAACGTCGGATCGCTGCCAGGATCGGCCAGCACGAGCTCGTCTTCGAGAACCTGGAGGTTGACGCCGGGCAGTGGTCTGCCCATCGAGCCGGGACGCACCGGCTGGCCAAGCGGCATGCCGGTGAGCTGCCCGGTCTCGGTCTGGCCGTAGCCATCGCGGATCTCCAGGCCGGTCCCCTCACGAAACGCCCGCAGGACCTCGGGGTTGAGGGCCTCCCCGGCCGCCACCAGGCCGCGGAGGGCGGGCAGCGGCGCGAGCTCAGCCCGCTTGGCGATCACCCGATACTCGGTCGGAGCCATACAGAGCACGTTCACTCGCTCCGCCGCGAGGATCGCCAGCCGTTCGAGCTCGTTGAAGCGCGCGTCGTGCAACAGCGCGCTGGCCCCGCGCAGCCACGGCGCGATGAACACGTTGCGGGCGGACTTCGACCAACCGCTCGCCGCCGTGCACCACACCAGATCTCCTGGCCTGGCGTCGAGCCAGTGCTCGGCTTGCAGCAACTGCCCCGGCAGGTATCGCTGACCATGGACGATGCCTTTCGCCTCGCCCGTCGTGCCGCTGGTGAACGTGATCAGGCACGGGTCGGTGGGCTCGAGTTCCACGGGCGCGACCGGGGCCTGCGCGTACAGCGACTCGTCGGGGATCAGGATCACCTCGCAGTCCGGTTGGGCAGCGGCCAGCTCGCCGGTGTTGCGTTCGTCGGCCATGATCAGCTTCGGGCGCGCGGCGGCGATCCGCAGGCGCAGATCCTTGGCCCGCAGCTGCTCGTTGCACGGGAGCGCCACCGCGCCGATGCGGAAGCACGCCACCATCGCCAGGACCCACTCGGGGCGGTTGCCGATCAGCGTCATTGCGATGTCACCTCGCCCGACGCCCGCCGCCCGGAGCCGTCCGGCCAGTCGTGCGCTGAGGTCAGCCACCTCGCCGAAGCACCACTCGCGGCGAGCGCCGTCGCGCCTGATCTCGACCAGCGCCGGGCGAGCGGCGGGAGCCGAGTCGACGATATCGCGGGCAAAGTTCATCGCGGGCGGTGAGTCTGCCAGGATCCTCGCGGCGGGCTGGTACTCTCAAGCACGATGGGCCTCATGACCGGTACCGGACCGCTCGGCCGCAAGCCGGCGGGGACGTTCAACTTCGAGCCACCTCCGCCCGGCCGTGCTCTCTACTTGGAACCGAGCCCCAAGCGGATCCGGGTCGAGGTCGGCGGCGAGATCATCGCCGACAGCCTCCGCGCGATGATGCTGTACGAGTCCGGCCATCAGCCGATCTACTACTTCCCGCCCGACGATGTCCGCGCCGACGTGATCGAGCCCAGCGACCGTCACACGCATTGTCCCAAGAAGGGCGACGCCTCCTACTACACGATTCGCGTTGGCGATCAGGTGATCGAGTCAGGCGCGTGGTACTACCCGCAGCCGATCGAAGGCGCGCCGCCGATCAAGGACCTGATCGCCTTCTACTTCAACCGCATGGATCGCTGGTTCGAGGAGGACGAGGAGATCGTCGTCCATCCGCGCAGCCCCTACCACCGGATCGACGTGCTGCGCACCGAGCGTCACGTGCGCGTGTCGCTGGACGGTGAGCTGTTGGCCGACACTCACCGTGCGCTGGCGTTGTTCGAATCGAATCTGCCGACCCGCTGGTATCTCCCGCGTGAGGACGTCACTGCAGAGCTGGAACCGAGCGACACCATCACGCGCTGCCCGTACAAGGGGAACGCCGGCTACCACTCGGTCAAGCTCTCAGGCGGTGAGACGGTCACGGACCTGATCTGGACCTACGCGGACCCGCTTCCCGAAGTCGGCCGCATCGCCGGGCTGCTGTGCTTCTTCAACGAGAAGGTCGACATCGAGCTCGACGGCGTGCTCCAAGAGCGTCCCGAATCCGCCTGGAGCCGTGGTGTCAAGTCCGAGGCGAAGGCGCAGAACGCGCCTCCCGCGCTGACCCGCGGCTGACCGCTCGCATCTGAGACGTCCGCGCAGCGCTCGCTCGGCTTGGTCGGTGGCAGGTGCACGCGTTCACGCGAACCTCGGCGTTTGGGGTCCACCCCTCGGACCTCAAACGCCAAAGTTGGGAGATCCACCGCAGTTGGCGGGCGCGCGGCGCGAACTAGAGAGAGCCTGGGGCGGGTCAGGGACTGACGAGGTACCACCCGTTCATCCCCATGTGCAGATGGGAGAACACGTGGCAGTGGTAGAACCAGCGCCCGGGGTTGTCTTCGATGAACTCTGCGGTCATGACGTCGCCGGGACCGAGGACCTTGTTGTCGATGACCAGATCTCCACCGGGATCGACCCAGCGGTGACCGTGAAGGTGGAAGGCGTGAAAGTCGTCGTCGAGCGCGAACACGTGAAACGCGACGCTCTGTCCGACCCGCGCCCTCAGGGTGGGGGTGTTACCCGCGTACGCGTGCCCGTTGATGCAGGAGAAGCTGGTGCTCAGGCCGGTGGCGAGCGGAATGAACGAGTGCAGGGTGAGGAAGAACTCCGCCTGGGGCCGCGGCGCTCCGGCCGGGCGGATGATCAACGGGCCGAACAGGCCCTTGAACACCGGGATGGGGTCGAGTGGCCCATGGTCGTGGTAGAACCATGAGCCCTCGGTGCCGGGGCGTGCCTCCCAGACGTACTGGAACGTGCGCTGGTTCCGTACGAAGCCGCCCGGAGTGGTAAAGGCGCCCTTGTAGGCGCCGTCCATAGCGGACGTATAGAAGATGCCGTGCGGGTGCATCGTGACCGGGGCGCCGGTCACGTTGCGGAAGTTCACCACGACTGTGTCGCCGGTCTCCGCCTCGAGCAATGGCCCGGGGATCGTCGCCGGGCCCAGCGGCTTGGCGAAGTTGGGGCTGTAGGCGCGGTAGGCCAGCGCGGTGAACTTACTGCGGCCCGGGACGCGGGTGTTCATCATCCCGTCGCGGTGCGTGGGGACGATGTTCCAGTGGGTCTTCTCGGCGCGGATCCAGTACTCGCGGACCTGCCCGCCGGCCTGGGCGGCCCGTGCGGTGGCGCTGACGAACGTGGTGTGCGCCTGATCGTCGGCGTCCGCCGCGCGGACCAGGGGAGGCACCGGCACCTCGGCGCCCAGCCGCTCCATGCCCTGCATCGACACGTGCGTGTTGGCGGACATCTTGTGCCCGCTCAACGTGCAGAACAGCGTGCCGCCGGCCGCGGTGAGGAACGATCGTCGACCGATCGGCGGCACCGGCATCACGCCACCCCTACCGCTTGACGATGACGGTCATGTTCATCGACAGGTGGACGGTGCACTCGAAGTGATAGGTGCCGGACGTCAGGAACTGGCGCTCAAAGCGGACTCCGCTCGAGCCGGTCGCCGAGGTGAACTTGCGTGGGTTGACGCCCTTCGGGCCCTGGATCAAGGTCACGTTGTGGGAGTCGAAGTTCGTCTTATTCCAGATCCAGTGGACCCTTTGGCCGCGCTTGATGGTCACCTTGACCGGAGCGTAGAAATCGTCACCGATATGGACGGTCTTGACGACCGGCTTGGGCTTGCCGGCGGTTCCCGAGCCGCTGGCCGCGGGCACGAGGACAGCGACGCCGAGCGCGATGCCCAGCAGAGCAATGATTGTGGCGCGTTTCATTCGACTCCCCCTCTTTCGCGCTTGCGCGCGGCGTGCGTGCGGGGCGACGGTATCACGCCCGGGCAGGGCGCGGCGGTATCCTCGACTCCTGGGACAGCCGAGGAGCGAAGGCTCCCTGAGACAGCCGGGGAGCCCACGCTCCCCGAGACACCGAGGAGCTATCGATGACCATGGCCGTTGCGACGCCCTACACCGAGAAGACCGACGAGCAGAAGGCGATCTCCGCGATGGTCCGCCAGTTCGCGGATGAGCAGATCATCCCGAACGCCGAACACTACGACCACGAGGACAGCTTTCCTGAGCCGATCGTCGAGCAGATGAGGCAGCTCGGCCTGTTCGGGGTCACGATCCCCGAGGAGTACGGCGGGATGGGCCTGGACCTGACGACCTACGCGATGATCGTCGAGGAGCTCTCGCGCGGCTGGATCTCGGTCTCGGGGATCGTCAACACGCACTTCATCGGCTCCTACCTGCTGATGAAGTTCGGCACCGAAGAGCAGAAGCAGCGATACCTGCCGCGGATGGCCACGGGGGAGATCCGGGCCGCCTTCTCGCTGTCAGAGCCCGAATGCGGCTCGGACGTGCAGGCGATCAAATCGACCGCCAAGAAGGTCGACGACAGCGGTTACGAGATCAACGGCCAGAAGATGTGGGTGACCAACGGTCTGCTCTCGGCGCTCGTGTTCGTGCTCGTCAAGACCGATCCCGCGGCCGACCCGAAATACAAGGGCATGACGTGCTTCATTGCCGAGAAGGCGCCCGGGGTCTCGGAGAACACCGGTGCACTACGCGGGGCTCAACGTTCCCCCGAAGATCAAGAAGCTCGGCTATAAGGGCGTCGAGTCGACCGAGCTCGTGTTCGACGGCTACCGCTGCCCCGCCGAGAACATCCTCGGCGGCGAGGACGCCGGCCTCGGTCAGGGGTTCGTGCAGATGATGGACGCACTCGAGGTGGGGCGGGTCAACGTCGCCGCCCGTGGCGTCGGGATCGCGCAGCGCGCGTTGGAGCTGGCCCTGCGCTACTCCCAGGAGCGCAAGACATTCGGTAAGCAGATCGCCCAGCATCAGGCGATCCAGTTCAAGCTTGCGGACATGGCCACCCAGGTCGATGCGGCTCGGCTGCTCACCATGCGCGCCGCGCGTCTGAAGGATGCCGGCGAGCGCTCTGACCTCGAGGCCGGGATGGCGAAGCTGTTCGCCTCGGAGGCCGGCCGCTTCTGCGTCGAGGAGAGCTTTCGCATCCATGGCGGCTACGGCTACTCCAAGGAGTACGAGATCGAGCGGCTCTACCGCGACGCCCCGCTGCTGCTGATCGGCGAGGGAACGTCCGAGATCCAGCGGATGGTGATCGGGCGCAAGCTGCTCCAGCGGCACAAGATCTAGCCGGCGAGTGTCCTCCCAGACCGACACCAAGACGTTGATTGAGACCGCGGTCAAGCGGTTCCTGGACGAGGTACCCGCGCTGCAGACGCTCAAGCTGGTCGCCGGCCTGGAGTTGCGCGGCCGCGGTGATGTGCAGCTCTACCGCGTCGAGCTGCCGGGGCCGAAGGTGACCAAGGACATCGCGAGCGACGCGAAGGTGCGCCTATCGGTGATGCGGGCGCAGTTCAACGAGCTGGCGACCAAGGGGCACGTGCGCGACTGGCGCGAGGCGTTTGCCAAGGGGGACGCGAAGGCGACCGGGATCGAGCAGCTGCTGAAGCTGGTCGTCCACGTGGTCGAGCTCCAGGAGGAGCGGACCCGCACGCGCAAGACCCGGCACTGAGTGGCCCACCTCCGCACGCACCTGGCAGGGATGGGAGACGCCTCGGGACGGCGCGAACTCGCTCAGGTCGGGCGGCCGCGGCCTCCGCCCCGTCCAGCTGAGCCTCCACCAGGGCGAGCCCCGAATCCCAGAAGCCGGGGTCGGAGAGATCGATCCCGACGATGGCTGCCCAGCTCCTCCGGGCTGCGTGAGCCGCCGGCGGCCAGCAACTCCAGGTAGTTCGAGGCGAACGCGTCTCCCTCCTCGAGGTAGCGGGTGTAGAGCGGACAGCGCCAACAGCTGCCCGTACGCGTAGGCGTAGACGTACCCCGGCGTGTTGATGAAGTGAGGGACGTAGGACCACCACGCGCGGTAGCCCTCGGTGATCTCGACCGAATCGCCGAACAGCTCGCTCTGCGCTCTCGACCCACAGCTCCCCGATCCGTTCGACCGACAGCTCGCCATCGGCGCGCCGGCGCGTGTGGACCAGGTGCTCGAAGCGGTTCATCGCCATCTGCCGAAACACCGTCGCGACGGCGCCGTCGATCCGCTCGGCGAGCAGGCTCAGCCTCGCCCTGTCGTCCGGCGCCGCCTCGAGCAGCCGCCCGAACACCAGCGCCTCGCCGAACACCGAGGCGGTCTCGGCGAGCGTCAGCGGCGTGCCCTGATGGAAGACGCCCTGCGGCTGGGCCAGTGCGGCGTGCAGCCCGTGGCCCAGCTCGTGCGCCATCGTCAGCACATCCCGGCGCTGGGCGGTGAAGTTGAGCATCACGTACGGGATGAACGCTCGGCACCGTGTAGGCGCAGAACGCCCCGCCGCGCTTGTGCGGGCGGACGGGCGCGTCGATCCAGCGCTCGTCGAAGAAGCGGCGCACGATCCCGCCGGCCTCGGGCGAGAACGAGTCGTAGCTGTCGAGCACCAGCTCGCGCGCCTCGCGCGAACGAGAACGCGATCTCCTCAGGGAACATCGGCGCGGCGCGATCGTAGTCGGCCGAGCCGATCCAGGCCCAGCAGCCTCGCCTTCAGCCGTGTACCAGCGCTGGGGGATGTCGTAGCGGCCGCGGACCGCGTCGATCAGCGCCAGCACCGACTCGTCAGAGGCCTCGTTGGCCAGATTGCGGCTGGCCAGCCAGTGCGGATAGGACCGGAGCCGATCGTCGACCGCCTTGTCGTGGACGAGCGTGTTGTAGATGAACGCTCGGGTGCGCAGGCCGGGCTCGAGCGTCGCCGAGACCGCCTCGGCCGACGCCCGGCGCGTCTCGCGATCGGCGGATCTGCAGCCGGCTCAACGCGACGTCGAGCGTCAGCTCCTCCGCGTCGCCGATCTTCACCCGCAGCGCGGCGACGTCGCTCGCCGAACAGCCGGGCCCACGCGCTCTGGCTGGAAATCGACTTCTCGGCCAGGATCTTCTCCTCCGGCTCGGACAGCAGATGCGGCCGGTAGCGGCGCGCGCTGCGCAGGTGGTGACGGCAGAACTCGAGTCGGTCGCTGCGTCAGGAGCTGCCTCGACGCGCTGGTCGTCGAGCGCCGCCCACTGGAGCTCGAAGAACAGCAGCTTGGTCTCGATCTCGGTGCCCGCTCCTGCACGTGCTGCAGCAGCGCGCCGCGCGCGGGGTCGGCGGTGTCGGTGGCGAACCGCAGCGACGGCGTACGAGCCGGCGCGCCGGCCAGCTCGTTGATCGCTGCGAGCTCGTGCATCGCCGCGGCCAGTTCGCTCGGCGTCCAGCGCTCGCGAGCTGGCCCGGCGTAGGTGGCGGCGAAGCGATCGGGAGCGCGCTAGCGCCTCGTCGAGCAGGCGCTCGACGCCGTTCGGCTCGTCGCCGTCGACCAGCGGCGCTCAGGTCCCACTCGGTGGCGAGCAGCTCAGGATCGGTGAGGAGGTCGGCGGCGGTGGTGACATGCAGCTGGAGATTAGCCCGCGGCCGAGACCAGAGGCTTGGATACGCTTGCTCGGCACCCCATGACCGGGAGAACACTTAGCCCTGCTGGCCCCGCTGATCGCGGCGGCCGCGCTGGCCGGCTGCGGGCAGGCCGGGGCCCGCCACGCTCCGGCGCTGTCCAAGTTACCGCTCGTCGGCGGAGCCCGGGTCGTCGAGCCAGGCGCGCCAATGCGACCCCGGCGTGAACGCGTTCTGCGCGCTCGAGTTCGTGCTCGTCGACCCCGATTATCCGACGTCGACCGCGCTGCTCGCGGCCGAGGAGCAATCGTTGCGCCAGCGCGGCTGGACCTCCGCGAACGGAGACTTCGGCCAGAGCGCGCCGCCGAGTCCCCGGGCCACAAGCTGCGGCTGACCTACGCTACGGCCGCGTCCGACCTGGAGGGAATCGACCTCGGATGGATCCAGCGCCCGCACCGATCGCGCTCGCTGTCGGGCACGATGTTCGATCGCTCCCCGGCGATCTCGGTCATGCTCGAGACTGGCTCGTCGTGAGCTCCAGCCGCCGGTCTGGACCGACGGCGATCGCGGAACGCCCGGCGAGCAGGTCGCGCAGCTCGGCCGCCGACGAGCTCCCGACGCCAGCCGGTCAGCGTGCGGACCTCGGGCTCGGGCTCGCCGCGGCGGGCGGCCGCGACGATCAGCTCGAGCTCGGTGCGCGAGGCGATCAGCTCGTAGGCCAGGCCGGCCTCGAGCGCCCGGGCCCGCAGCAGCGCCTCCGCGAGCGCGATCAGCGGTGCGTCGCCGGGCTCCGAGCGTCCGCGCGGCCTCGTCGCGCGGGATCGGTGGCGCCTCGCAGCCCGCGCGGCGATCGCGGCGAGGATCGCGTCGCCGCGGCGCTTGATCGCTGGACGGGTGCAGCCGCGGATCTGCTCGAGGCGCGGAGGCGTCGACGGGTTGGCGCTTGGCGAGCTCGACCAGCGCCGGATCGGCGAGCACCGAGCCGACCGGGCGGTCCTCGTCCGATGCGGTCCGCTCGCGCCAGGCCGCGAGCTCGCGGGCGACCGCGCGCGCGGTCGGGTCGAGCTGGCCGACCCGCGGCAGTCGCTCCCAGGCGGTCTACGGGTCGCGCTCGTCGGTCGCGGACTCGAGCCGTCGGCACTCCTCGCGCGCCCACTCGAGCCGCCCGGTCGTCCGCAGGCGGCGCTGGAGCTCGTCGGCCAGCTGGCAGCAGGTGGGCGACGTCCTCGGCGGCGTAGCTCAGCTGCTCGGCGGTCAGCGGCCGGGCGTCCCAGCGCGTGTAGCTGGCGGTCTTGCCGACGCGGCGGCCGAGCATCGAGCCGAGCAGGTTGCCGTAGCCGGACTGCGCGCTCGGCCCCGGCGAACCCGGCCGCGATCTGGGTGTCGAAGATGTTCGTCACCTCGGTGCGCCAGACGCGGCGCAGGATCGCGACGTCCTGGCGGCCGGCGTGGAGCACGACCTCGATCGCCGGGATCGGCCGAGCAGCCCGGGCGAGCGGCGCGGGATCGATCGATCACGATCGTCCGAGCGAGTCGATCAGGATCGATCGGGCGGCGAGGTCGTCCGATGGCGTTGGGTCCGGGTTCGTCGACCGCGACCTGGACCAGGCACAGCAGCGCCCGGTAGCGGCCCTCGGACATGAACTCGGTGTCGATCCCGAGCCGTCCGGCCGGCGCGGGCCGCGCGCGGCGGCCTCAGCGATGTCGGCCGATGCAGTCGCGAGCCTTCGGCATGCGGGCACCCTACGTGCTCAGGCAGGCCTATACCCATGACCGCGTGCGGCCCGCCTCAGCCGGTTGGGCCGCGACCTCCGCACGGTCGACGCCGGCGCGTCGATGAGGCTAACACCGACCTCGGCTGGTAGGATTTAGCACCGATGATCTTCTCCTCGAAAGCCGAATACGGCGTGCGCCTGATGGTCGAGCTGGGCCGACAGTCGCCCGAGCAGCCGACCAGCCTGAAGGCGATCGCCGACGCCGAGGGCCTGCCGCTGGCCTACCTCGAGCAGGTGGTCGCGCGGCTGCGCAAGGCCGGGCTCGTGATGAGCGCCCGCGGCGCGCACGGCGGCTACTGGCTGGCGCGCGGCCGGCCGAGGAGATCGCGATGGACGAGGTCGTCGCAGGCGCTCGAGGGGTCGATCGCGCCGATGGAGTGCTTCGTCCACGACCACACCGAGCGCGTCGCTGTGCTCGCACGAGCCCGACGCCGGCCGCGGCTGCGCGACCAAGCTGCTGTGGACGCGCGTGCAGGGCGGCATCATCCGCTCGCTGCAGACGACGACGCTGGCCGAGCTGGTCGAGTTCTCACGCCGCAGCGAGCGCGATCGCGCCGACGCGCGGCTCGCCGATCAGCGTCGACCGCGCGTGCTGCCGAGCCCGCCGCGTAACCGAAAGCCGAACGAGAAAGCTGGAGATGGCAGACCTAGAGATCCGAAACCTTCACGTCCGAGCGGGCGAGAAGGAGATCCTGCGCGGCGTCGACCTGACCGTCGGCAAGGGCGAGATCCACGCCCTGATGGGGCCCAACGGCTCGGGCAAGTCGACGCTCGCCAACGCGATCATGGGCCACCCGAACCTCGAGGTGACCGACGGCCAGATCATCTGGGCCGGGCGAGGACATCACCGAGGCCGCCGACCGACGAGCGCGCGCGCATGGGGCTGTTCATGGCCTTCCAGTACCCGGTCTCGGTGCCCGGCGTGACCGTCACCAAGTACCTGCGCACCGTGATGAACGCGCACCGCGACGCCCGCGGACGAGGAGCCGATCCCGCTCAAGGACTTCCGCCAGACCGTCGAGGCGGCGATGGAGCTGACCAACGTGCCGGAGGAGTTCTCGAGCCGCTACCTCAACGAGGGCTTCTCCGGCGGCGAGAAGAAGCGGATGGAGATCCTGCAGCTCGCGCTCCAGCAGCCCGAGCTGGCGATCCTCGACGAGACCGACTCGGGCCTCGACATCGACGCGCTGCGGGTCGTCGCCGACGGGCGTCAACGCGGTCGCCGGGCCCGACATGGGCGTGCTGATCATCACCCACTACCAGCGGATCCTGCACCTCGTCGCAGCCGAGCCACGTGCACGTCATGTACCAGGGCCGGATCGTCCAGGAGGGCGGGCCGGAGCTGGTCGACCGAGCTCGAGGCCAAGGGCTACGGCTGGATCACCGACGAGATCGACCGGCGCCGGTCGTGAGTGAGCAGCGATCCGAGGCAGCTGCGCGACGTCTCCGGCCGAGTTCCCGGTCCTGCGCCGGGAGTTCGACGGCCATCCGATCACCTACCTCGACTCGGCGGCGACCTCGCAGACGCCGCAGACCGGTGATCGACGCGATGACCCGCTACTACACCGAGTCGCGCGCCTCGATCCACCGCGGCGTCTACCCGCTGGCCGTCGAGGCGACCGACCTCTACGAGGGCGCGCGGGAGCGGATCGCGCGACTGGCTGCGGCTCGACGCTCGAGGAGACGATCTTCACCGCCAACGCCACCGCGGCGATCAACCTCGTCGCCTACACGTGGGGCCGGCAGCAACGTCGATCGCCGGCGACCTCGTGGTGCTCACCGAGATGGAGCACCACTCCAACATCGTGCCGTGGCAGATGCTCTGCCAGGACGCGGGAGCGCCGAGCTCGCGTACGTGCCGGTGCTCGACGACGGCCAGCTCGACCTCGAGGCGCTCGACGAGCTGCTCGCGCGCGGCCCCAAGCTCGTCGCCGTCGTGCACGTCTCCAACGTGCTCGGCACGATCAACCCGGTCGCCGAGATCGTCCGGCGCGCGCACGAGGCCGGCGCGGTGGTGCTGATCGACGGCGACCCAGGCGGTGCCGCAGATGCCGGTCGACCTGCGCGCGATCGACGCCGACTTCTACGCCTGGACCGGCCACAAGGCCTACGGCCCGACCGGGCATCGGCGTGCTGCACGGCCGGCGCGAGCTGCTCGAGGAGATGCCGCCGTTCATCGGCGGCGGGCACATGATCCGCACCGTCGGCGAGACACGAGTCGACCTGGACCGACCTGCCCTGGAAGTTCGAGGCCGGCACCTCGCAGATCGCCGAGGCGATCGGGCTCGGCGCGGCCGTCGACTGGATCCGGCGAGCTCGGGATCGACGCGGATCCGCGCCCACGAGCTGCGCCCTGGTCGAGCACGCGCTGGCGCGGCTCTGCGCGAGGTGCCCGGGCTGACGATCCACGGGCCGCGCGACGCCGCCGACCGCGGCGCGCTGGTCTCGTTCGCGCTCGAGGGCGCCCACCCGCACGACGTCGGCGAGATCCTCGGGCGCGAGCGGCGTCTGCGTGCGCACCGGCCACCACTGCGCGCAGCCGCTGATGCGCCGGCTCGGCGTGCCGGCCACGACCCGGGCGTCGTTCGCGGTGCACAACTCGGCTGCGCCGACGTCGACCGGCTGATCGAAGGCCTGGAGCGTCGTCCGCGAGGTGCTCGCAACTCTAACCTTGGACGCCGATGGACGACGCTCTACCGCGAGAACATCCTCGAGCACTACAAGCGGCCCCACAACTGGAGCCCGCCGGCGTCCGAGCTCGAGCGCGTCGACCTCGAGTTCCACGACCTGAACCCGCTGTGCGGCGATGAGCTGACGGTCCAGCTGGCGCGTCGACGACGAGGAGACAGGATCGCCGACGTCGCGCTTCTCCGGCCACGGCTGCGCGATCTCGCAGGCGGCCGCCTCGATGGCCTCCGACGAGGTCAGGGGCATGACGGTCGAGGAGCTGCTGCGAGCTCGACCGCTCTTCGTGCTCGACCTGCTCGGGATCGACATCTCCGCGACCCGGATGAAGTGCGCGCTGCTGTCGCTCAAGGTGCTCAAGGCCGCCTCGCTCGGGCACGCCGTGGCGTGGGAACCGTGAAAAACTCGCCGTCGGTGCACAGCTCGTGAGCGTGAAAAGGGCCGGGCGAGTTTTCCATTGGGAAAAGTCTTCGACTTCTCCCGGCTTGGGGGTCGACCTCGCTAGACTCTCAAGGGAAATCCGATCTCTACGCTAGGTTTTGAGTAATCGTGCCGCAAATCATCGAAGTCTGTCCGCTCAATGAGCTCGCGCCGGGCGAGATGCGCCTGGTCGAATGGGAAGAGCTCGAGATCGGTGTGTTCAACTGCGCCGGCACCGTGTATGCGATCGAGGATCGCTGCTCTCACGACAACGGCACGCTGATCGACGGCGAGTTGGACCAAGCGGCGTGCACCATCGAATGCCCCCGGCACGGTTCGCTATTTGACCTGAAGACCGGCAACCCCATGACCCTGCCCGCATACGTTCCGGTGGATACCTTTCCGGCCGGTGATCATCGAGCGCGACACGATCAAGTTGGAGGTGGAGTAGTGGCTACTCCCGAGACACTGACTGAGATTCCGCAGCCGACGGTGCTGACCGAGAACGAGCAACTCGCCGGCATCAACGCCGATTACGAGGAGCGCTACGGCTTCCACGATGCCGAGAACTACCTGTACAAGGCCCCGAAGGGGCTGACGCGGGAGCTCGTGGAGAAGATCTCGGAGTTCAAGTCCGAGCCGCAGTGGATGCGCGACTTCCGTCTCAAGTCCCTCGATCACTTCCTCGCCCGCCCGATGCCCACCTGGGGCTCGCCGCTGCTGGCCGAGGTCGACTTCGACAACATCCACTACTTCGTGCGTGCCTCCGAGCGCGCCGAGCGCTCCTGGGACGACGTTCCCGACGACGTCAAGAAGACCTTCGACCGGCTCGGGATCCCCGAGGCGGAGCGGAAGTTCCTCTCCGGCGTCGGCGCCCAGTACGAGTCGGAGGTCGTCTACCACCAGGTGCACGAGGACCTGGCCAAGCAGGGCGTGATCTTCACCGATATGGACACGGCGCTGCGCGAGCACGAGGACATCGTGCGCGAGTATTTCGCGACGCTGATTCCGCCCAACGACAACAAGCTCGCGGCGCTGAACTCAGCCGTGTGGTCGGGTGGCTCCGTTCGTGTACGTTCCGCCGGGGGTCCACGTCGAGATGCCGCTGCAGGCCTACTTCCGCATCAACACCGAGAATATGGGCCAGTTCGAGCGCACGCTGATCATCGCCGACGAGGGCTCCTACGTGCACTACGTC
Source organism: uncultured Solirubrobacterales bacterium (assembly GCA_963838535.1). Lineage (GTDB taxonomy): Bacteria > Actinomycetota > Thermoleophilia > Solirubrobacterales > Solirubrobacteraceae > Palsa-465. The sequence continues at coordinate 3,189 of CAWIRN010000012.1, read as the reverse complement.
GAGGGCTGCACCGCGCCGACATACAGCTCGGACTCGCTGCACTCCGCGGTGGTCGAGCTGATCGCCAAGCCCGGGGCGCGCATCCGCTACACGACGGTGCAGAACTGGTCGACCAACGTCTTCAACCTGGTCACCAAGCGCGCCGCGGCGTACGAGGACGCGACGGTCGAGTGGGTCGACTGCAACCTCGGTTCGAAGCTGACGATGAAGTACCCGAGCGTCTACCTGCTCGGCGAGCGCGCCCATGGGGAGATCCTCTCGATCGCGTTCGCCGGCAAGGATCAGCACCAGGACGCCGGCGGGAAGATCATCCACGTGGCGCCGAACACGACCTCGAACATCTTCGCCAAGTCGATCTCCAAGGATGGCGGCCGGGGGTCCTACCGCGGCCTGCTCGAGATCGCCAAGGGTGCCCACGGCGCCCGGTCGAAGGTCGTCTGTGATGCGCTGCTGCTCGACGAGCACTCGCGATCCGACACCTACCCGACGATTCGGATCGGCGAGGACGACGTCAACGTCGGCCACGAGGCGACCGTCTCGAAGGTCGGCGACGACCAGCTGTTCTACCTGATGTCGCACGGCATTCCCGAGGAGGAAGCCGGGAAGCTGATCGTCAACGGGTTCATCGAGCCGATCACCAAGGAGCTCCCGATGGAGTATGCGGTGGAGATGAACCGCCTGATCGAGCTGCAGATGGAGGGCTCGATTGGCTAGTGGTGCAGCACGTGCCGCCGATCCGGCGGCCGCCGAGCCGGACTTCCTGACGGCGCGCCGCGAGCGCGCCGTCCGCGTGAGCGAGACCCTGGAACTGCCTCAGTTCAAGGGCCAGCCCGGCTGGGAATTCACCGATATCAGCGGGCTCGACCTCGATGCCTACGCGCCGGCGCCCGCTCCCAGCAACGGCGCCAGCGCCCAGCCGCCGGGCGCCCGCGCCGGGCTGTTCGACCCCGACGCGGTCGCCGAGCTGTTCCAGGTCGACGCCGGCGTCCCGGTGTTCAGCGGCGAGTTGCCCGACGGCGTGATCGTGAGCTCGCTCGAGTCGGCAGCCCACGAGCACCCTGAGCTCGTCGCGCCGTACCTGGGGTCGGTGGTGCCTGGCGACGATATGTTCGTCGTGCGCAACGACGCGGGCTTCCGTGGGGGTGCGTTCGTCTATGTACCCGCTGGGGTGGCGCTGGAGCGGCCGATCCTGCTCACCGCCGTGCAGGCGCAGACCGGCACCGAACTGGATCGCCGCACGCTGATCGTGCTTGAAACCGGAGCGCAGGCCGAGGTGTGGGAGCAGTATCTATCGGCCAGCGACGAGATCGACGGCGTCTTCAACACGGTCGTCGAGTTGGTCGTCGGGCAGAACGCCCGTCTGCGCTTTGTCGCCGGCCAGGATCTGGCCGAGCGGAGCTGGGGTGTTCGGTACTCACCGGGCGGAAGTCGGTCGCGACGCGGGGTTGGATTGGGTCGCGCTCGGATTTGGCTCGGCCCATGGCCGGGTGCGGATGGAGACGCGCCTCGGCGGCCCGGGCGCTGAGGCGCGCGTGACCGGCGCGTATGCCCCGCACGCCCGCCAGCACATCGACTTCACCACCACCCAGGAACACGCCGCGCCCGACACGACCTCCGATCTGGCCTTCCGCGGTGTGCTTCAGGGCCGCTCGACCGCGGTCTGGCGGGGCAACATCATCGTCGACCCCGGGGCCCAGCGGACCGACGCGTTCCAGGAGTCGCGCAACCTGTTGATCTCCAAGCGCGCCCATGCCGACGCGATCCCGGGACTGGAGATTCAGGCCAACGACGTCCGCTGCACGCACGCCGCGGCGGTCGCCCAGGTCGACCCCGACCAGCTGTTCTACCTGCGTTCGCACGGACTCCCCGAGGACGTGGCCAAGCGGCTGGTGATCGAGGGCTTCCTGTCCGCGCTGGTCGAGCGCTTCGAGGCCGGTCCCATGCGCGAGGTGCTGGCCGAGACGCTGGATCGCCGCTTGGCGCTGATCCTCGGCGATTAGCTCGGCGACCCATCTGCAGGAGCTCGGTGACCGGCGGCGGCCCGCCGCACCGGTGGCGCAGGTGCGTGCCGCCGTGCTCGGCGGGCGGGTGGGGGCGTTCGTCCGGTGCGCGGGGGTCCCGACGCGATGAACGGCCCATGAATGTCATATTTCTGACAGATTCACCTGGTTAACAGCCCAATCGAGGGCTCGAGAAAGTCGATTGGGATGTTCAACGGCTGGTGGCTGGGGAACTACCCGATCGCCGAAAACGAAGCCTCCTTTGGGATGTTGCCCAGGCGATTTTCGATCCTGTGACATTTCCGGTGCCGGGGTGGGCGTCATCCGCCCCTGTGTGCCGGTGGGCGTACGATGCGGCTCCTCATGGTCCGCCCCACGCCGATGGTTCCGCTCGGATACGGCAAGTTCGTCCGGGCCGACCGTGTGTTTGCGCTGGTCCCGCTGGAGGGGGACGACCGCGGGGACGGCCGGCGCACGCTGGTGTACGTCGAGGGAATCGAGGAGCCGGTCGTCGCATCGCGCTCGGAGGGGGCGATCGCCCACGATGTGGCGGTGTCGCTCGGCCAAGTCTCGCCGCGGGAACGGGCCGACGGCACGCGTCTGCCGGGTCAGGAGCGGCTGTTTTGAGCCGGTCAGGCGCGGCGTTATGAGGCAGATCGTCCTGCTGCGCGGGATCAATATCGGCGCCCGCCCGGGTCGCGATGCCGGCGCTGCGCGAGCGGCTCACCGACGCCGGGCTGAACAACGTGCGGACCTATGTGCAGAGCGGCAACGTCGTCTTGGACAGCGATCTACCACCCGAGCAGCTGGCCCGCGAGTGTGAGCGGCAGATCGCGGAGGGCTTCGGATTCGACGTGCCCGTGATCGTGCGCACGCGCGATGAGCTGGCCGAGGTGGTTGAGCGCAACCCGCTCGGGAAGGTGGCGAGCGACCCTAAGCGCTACCAAGTCAGCTTCCTGTCCGCCGAGCTCGATTCGGAGACCATCGCCGCGCTCGAGGGCCACGTGGCCGAGAGCGAGCGGTTCGTCGCCATCGGCCGCGAGCTGTATGCCTGGCACCCGAACGGTGTCGCGCGATCAAAGCTGTGGAACGACTCGCGGGCCAGGGGCTCGGGGCAGCCGCGGGGCGGGCGCACCGGCTGGCCAGGGAGCGGGTGTCACGGCCACGGCTCGGAACTGGGCCACGGTCA